>NZ_LT629781.1:0-1254481 GCF_900105685.1 Verrucomicrobium sp. GAS474 | reverse complement strand
ATCCTCGAGATCGACCAGTCGAGCAAGATCACCCGCTTCGTCGAGAAGCCGAAGGACCCCGTCGTCCTCGACCAGCTCCGCCTCAGCGACGAGTTCCTGCGGAAGAACAACACCCCCTCGAACGATCCCCTCTACCTCGCCTCGATGGGCATCTACGTCTTCAACCGGAGCGTCCTGAAGGAGGCGCTGGCCGGGACCGAGACCGACTTCGGCAAGGACATCATCCCGACGCTGATCAAGAGCCACCGGGTCCAGTCCCACCTCTACCAGGGCTACTGGGAGGACATCGGGACGATCAAGGCGTTCTTCGACGCGAACCTCGACCTCTGCGAGGCGGTCCCGAAGTTCAACTTCTACGATTCCCTCTCCCCGATCTACACCCACGCCCGCTACCTCCCGGCGACGAAGATCTCGAACAGCAAGATCGACCGCGCCGTGATCGGCGACGGCTCGATCATCCTCGACGCCACGGTGGAGCGGTGCCTCATCGGCATCCGGAGCCGGATCAACAACGGCGCGGTGGTGAAGAACTGCATCATCATGGGACAGGACTTCTACGAGGAGGAGCCGCAGGCCGCCGAGAGCGTGTCGAAGGGGCTGCCGCGCGTCGGCATCGGCTACAACACGAAGATCGAGCGCGCGATCATCGACAAGAACGCCCGCATCGGCGACAACGTCGTGATCTCCCCCGAGGGAAAGCCGACGAACTTCGACGCGGAGAACTACTACATCCGCGACGGCATCGTCGTCATCCCGAAGGACGCTGTCATCCCCCACGGGGCGGTGATCTGATCAGGGGGTCGCGAAGAGGGCGGTGGGCACTCCTTCGGGATCGGGCAGAGACCCGGTACAGCTGGAGGCGCTCCGCACGGGTTAGACGACGCAAGAGGGGCTTCGCCCCTCCTGGACCTCCCCGTCAGATAGGCCTGAACTGTTCGGAGCGGTGCCGCATTAGGCTGTCCGCTTCGGGTAGAGCATGTCCGCTAGTTCCCTTGTCCGCTTGGGAGGAACCACCCGTCCCAGTGCTGGCGGAACCGAAGCGGCTTGTCTCACTCGACGAAGAAGGCACGATCATTTCTGGTGAGCACTTCCCAGCGCAATCCCCTCCTCCTTTCCGCGCGATGTGCCGGGGTCTGTTATCCGCGCCAGGCCGACGCGTGTCTTGAATATTTCCGCTCCTTCTTCGCCCATCCCGGCGGCGAGGAGGGCCTGGCACCGTGGGAGCCCGACGCGGAGGCCTCCCTCCCCGCGCCCCGGCTGATCGTCACCCCCCATATCGATTTCCGCGTCAGCGGGCGGGCCTACGGCCATGCCTTCGCGCCGTGGGTGCGGCGGCCCGCCGAGGCCGATTGCTACGTGATCGTCGGCGTCGGCCACCGGGCGGGGCTGCCGTGGAGCCTCGACGGGCGCGACTACGCGACGCCCCTCGGCACGATCCCGACGGCGGTCCCGGAACTCCTCGGGATCGTCGCCCACACCCAGCAGTCGGGGCCGCCCCTGCCGCTCGGCGAGGCGGCGGCCCACGTCGGCGAGCATTCGATCGAGTTCCCCCTCGTCCTCCTCCAGGCGCTGCGGAAGCTGCGCGGGATCGACCGTCCCTTCTCGTTCATCCCGGTCCTCTGCGGGGGGATGTTTCCCGAGGTCGCGGCGGGGCTCCCCCCGGCTCCCGGCTCCTCCGCCGACCGGCTGGCCGACGCGCTCCGCCACCTCCTCGGAACTCTCGGGCCGGGGCGGAAGGTCCAGGTGATCGTCAGCATCGACGGCTGCCACATCGGCCCCCGTTTCGACCACGCCTACCGCGTCGGCCCCGGGCGGCTCCGCGCCTGCGCGGCGTGGGAGGAGGAGCTGTGGCAGACGGTGGAGCAGGGCGACCTGGCCGCCTTCTTCGCCCACCTGGGGAAGGACCGGAACGCCCGTTACTTCGACGGCGTCGGGGCGCTGACGCTGATGATGAAAGTCTTCGGCCCCGGCCTCCGGCTCCGGCGGACCCATTACGAGCAGTGGCACACCGAGGCCGACGCCTCGGCGGTCACCTTCACGAGCGGCTGGGCGGAGTGACCGGGGGCGCCGCGTCGGCCTTCGGCTTCAGCCATTGCCGCACGATCTCCTCCGCCAGGCCGACGAAGTGGGCGAGGGACATCGGCTTCAGGGCGTAATCGTCGGCCCCCAGGTCCTTCGCGCGGACCCGGTCCTCGATCCGGCCCGAGGAGGAGAAGATGAGGACGGGGAGATGGCGGAGGCGCTCCTGGTTGCGGATCCAGATCAGGACGTCGAAGCCGGAGACGGTCGGCAGGTTGAGGTCGAGGAGGATCAGCGCGGGGGGCCGTCCGGCCCGCGCGGCCTCCCGCAGGTAATCGATCGCCTTCTGCCCGTCGTCGAGGACGTGGAGGCGCTCGTCGGCCCCGACCTTCTTGAAGGCGAGGCGCATGAAGACGACGTCGTCGGGCTCGTCCTCGACGTACAAGACAAAGGGATTCTCCATATCGCGCCTACGCTTCCGCCCGGCTCAGCTCGATCCAGAAGAGGCTTCCCTCGCCCGGCTTCGACTCGACGCCGACCTTGCCGCCCATCCGCTCGACGACTTTCCGCACCAGCGCCAGGCCGACGCCGGTCCCCTCGTACTCGCGGCTGCCGCGGTGGAACATGCCGAAGATCTTCGGGATCATCTCGGGCGCGATGCCGATGCCGTTGTCGGCGAACCGGAGCCGGACGGTCCCCTCCGTCTCGCCCGGCCCGGCGTCGACCCGGATCTCGGGGAAGCGGTCCTTGATGACGAATTTCGCCCCGTTCGCCAGGAGGTTGGAGAAGCACTGGGTGAGGCCCGCCGCGTTCGCCCGGACGGCGGGGAGCGGCCCCCCGATCGTCACCTTCAGCCGCATGGGGTGGAACTCGGGATAGGATTCGATCATCTCGCGCAGGAGGCGGGCGGGATCGATCGCCTCGAGGATCAGCTCCTCGCGGACGGCCTTGTTGTAGCTGAGGGCGTCGGTGATCAGCCGGTCCATCCGGCTGGCGGCGGTGATGATCCGGCCCAGGTAATCGTTCCGGTCCTGCTGGGTGAGGCCCTCGGCCTCGCAGAGGATCTCGGAGAATCCCTGCATCGCGCGGAGCGGGGCGCGCATGTCGTGGGTGATGGTGTAGGAGAAGTGTTCCAGCTCCTCGACGAGCTCGTGGAGCTTCGCCGTGCGGACCCGCACCAGCGTCTCGAGGCCCGTGTTCGCCCGGGAGAGCTCCTCGTGGAGCCGGACGATCTCGAGGATCAGGGAGGACTGGGCCGCGACCCACTCGATGACGCGGAACTGGTCGGAGGTCCACGGGCGGGGCGAGGAGGAGAAGAACTTCACCGCGCCGATCGGCCTGCCGTGGCTGTGGAGCGGGGCGGCGAGGATCGAGCGCGCCCCGGCGCTCTGGAGCCGGAGGTCGGGGCGGTCGGCGAGGTCGGCGACGAAGGCGACGCGGTTCTCTTCCATCACGACGGCGGCGAAGGAATGGGCGTAGGGGATCGGGTCCTCGGGGATCGGGTCGCCGGCGTGGGCGCGGACGATCAGCTGGTCGCCGACCTTCTCGATGATCGCCGCCGTCGCCGCCGCGCCGTCGAGGATGCCGAGGGCCGAGTCGCAGATCCGCTTCAGCACGGCGAGGTCCCCCTCGGGCGTGGTGAGGGACTGGAGGAGCATGTGGAGCATCGCCTCCCGCCGCTCCAGCTGGGTCGCGAAGGTCTGGAGTTCCTCGCCCTGCTGCTGCATCTCCTCGTTCTGCTGGGCCAGCTCCTCGCTCTGGGTGTGCATCTCCTCGTTTTGGCTGCTGATCTCCTCCTCGCGGGCGACGAGCTCCTCGTTCGCCCGCCGGAGGACGGCGGTCTGGGCGATCATCTTGTGGAGGACCGCGCCGATGATGACGAGGTTCGCCATCTGCATCGCCCACTGGATCCAGTCGTTCGTGTCGACGGGGGCGAGGATGACCCAGGTCTTGTAGGTGCTCATCGCCGCGAAGGCCGCGGCCATCGCCCAGAGCAGGCGGCGGTCCTTGTGCCAGAGGCAGAGGAGCATCGGCAGGGCGTAGGTCAGGGAGACCGACCGGTACTCGAAGAGGTAGAGCCGGATGTACCCCATCAGGCCGACGGTGACGACGAAGAGGGCGATCGAGATCGCGTCGGCCCGCGTGAACCGGGCGGAGGAGGCGGAAGCGGCAACGGGAGCGGGAGCGATCATGGACGGATTCCTTTGCGATAGAGGGAGGGGGCGATTTTCTGGAGCGCCAAATGGGGCGGCGGGATCTCGGCCTTGCCGGTGACGAGGAAGCCGCCGGGATTCAGCTGGGCGTGGAGCGCCGTCCACGCGGCGGTCGCGGCGGCGTCGGTGAGGTAGATGGAGACGTTGCGGAAGAGGATGAGGTCCCATGACTCGTCCCGGCGGGGATGGAGGGCGTTCCCGATCCGCCATTCGAGCCGCCGCGCGATCTCGTCGCGGACCCGGAAGCGGTTCTCTTTCCCGACGAAGAAGCGGTCCCGGACGGCGGGCTCGAGCGGGGCGACTTCCCGCGCCTCGTAGATCCCCCGGCGGGCCCGCTCGACCGCCTCGCTCCGGCGATCGATGCCGACGAGGCGGCCGGCGTCGGAGAGCGCCCCGAGCTCGTGAAGGAGGAAGGCGACCGAATAGAGCTCCTGCCCGTCGGAAGCGCCGACGCTGCAGACGCCGATCCCGGATCGGTCGGCCCGATCGGCACAATCGTCCAAAAGCGCGGGAAGGGCGAGGTCCCGCAGGGCGTCGAAGACGGGGCGGTCGCGGAAGAAGCCGCTCATCCCGATCAGGACCGCGCCGAGGGCCTTCGGGGCGAGGTCGGGACGGCGGACGAGGAGCGCCCGGGCATCGGCCCCCGAGGGAACCCGGAGCTGCCTCAGGCAGGCGGCGAGCCGCCGCTGGAGCGCCGGGGCGCGGTAGGCGGCGGCCTCGAGGTCGAAGCGTTCGAGGAGCCAGATCAGGAAGGGATCGGCCTCGACCTCAGCCTGCTCCCGGCGGCGGGAGACCAGCGCCGCACCGGAAGTCCACCGTGCCCGCCGACGGCCCGGCGCGGCGGTGTCGATAGCGGCGCCATCGACACCGCCATCGACACCAAGGAAGCAGATGTGGGAGAGGTCCTGCACGGAGGGTCATCATCAGGGAAACCGCCGAGGATAACAAGTCCGCAGCAGGGTGCGGCACCAGTTGGCTACACCCGGCGACTTTCCGGCCCGGCCTCGTCGACGACCTGGCCGTCGGGAGAAGGGGATTCCCCTACTTCCCGCCTTCGTCCGCCGGGGGCGGGGAAGGAGGAAGGGGCCGCCGCCATTCGTCGACCGTCAGCGTGCAGGTGAGGCCCGAGACGATGCGGACCCCCTCGGGGACGCGGTCGATCGCGATCCGCACCGGGATGCGCTGGGCGAGGCGGACCCAGGTGAAGACCGGGTTCACGTTGGCGAGGCCCTCGGAGGCGGGGGCGGCGTTGAGGTCGGTGATGCCCCGGCTGACGCCTTCCACGTGGCCGTCGAGGCCGGGGCCGCCCTGCATGAGATGGATCGCGACCCGGGCGCGGTCCCGGATGCGGCGGAGCTTCGTTTCCTCGAAGTAGCCGACGACGTAGAAGGAATCGCTGTCGACGATCGAGAGCTGCGGCGCGCCCGCCGGGGCGAAGTCGCCCGGGCGGAGGGTGAGGTTCGTCACGTAGCCGTTGACGGGGGAGACAAGGACGGAACGCTCCATGTTGAGCCGAGCGACGCCCCGGTCGGCGACCGCCTGGTCGTAGGCGGCGGAGGCCATGTCGGCGAGGGCCTGGTAGGTCTGCATCTCGTCCTGGGAGATCGCCTTCGCCTGGGCCTGGGAGAGCTCGACGCGGCGGCGGGCCTGGGAATCCTTCGTCTTGAAGTCGGCCTCGCGGAGCGCCACCGCCGCCTCGGCCTGGGCCAGCGCGAGCTGGAAGCGGGCGGGATCGACGACGAAGAGGACGTCGCCCTTGTGGACGAACTGATTGTCGGCGACCCGGACCTCGGCGACGGTGCCGGAGACCTCGGGGGCGACCTTCACCACCTCGGCCCGGACCCGCCCGTCGCGGGTCCACGGGGAGAGCATGTAATGGTTCCACAACACCCAGAGGGAGAGCGCGGCGAGGGCGACGACGGCCCCCGTCCGGCAGCGGCGGCGTTGCGGCTCGTCGAGGCGGCTCCAGAAAAGCTCCGCCTTGGCCTTCCACGTATTCCAGAGTGCTTTCATGCGATGTTAAAAAAGAAGGACGATGACGGTGAGGAGGATGATGAAGACGGAGAGCTTGAAGAGCGAGGGATGCCAGACCCGGCGCTCGATGTCGCGCAGGAAAAGGGAGCGGGTCCCGAGGTAGAGGGCGATCGCCGCCACGAGGTAGCCGACGATGGGGGCGAGGAAGACGCCGCCGATGTTCCATTCTTTCATCATGACCGGACTCCCGTCATAGCCTCTTGCCGCACCCGATGGAAGACTTCCTCCTGGTCGGCCAGCAGGAGCCAGATCCCCTCCAGGGAGGCCGCGGTGCGGACGCGGAAGAGTTTCTCCCGGCTCCCGTTCTCCGCCGGGGGGAGCCCCTCCAGCAGGAACGCGGCGACGCGGCGCGCCCCCTCCGCCGCCTCCCCGGCATCGGTGCCGAGATGGCGGAGACGGTCGAGGGCCCCGTCGATCGCCTCCCGCCAGCGCGGCGCCGCCTCTTCCTCCGCTCCCGCTGCCGCAAGATGGCGGAGGTCGATCACCGAGGCCCCGATCTGAAGGGCGGCGAAGGCGCTGTCGAGGACGCGGGTCTCCTCCTCCCGGGTCTCCAGGTGGGGCATCGACTCGAGGAGGCGGTGGTAGGTCCGGCTTTCCCAGACGGCCCGCGAGGGGAGGTCCCGATTCCGGGCCGAGGCGAGGGCCTCGACCTCTCCGCAGACGTTGCGGATGCAGCGGCCCGCGCGGCGGCGCGGATCGGGGCTGCGGAGGAGGAGGGCGCAGACCCAGGCGAAGAGGATGCCCGCCGCCGTCGCGAAGGCGTTCTCCAGGAAGCCGCCGAAGTCGTAGCTCATCGGGTTGCGCGGCGCGGTCAGCGTCATGATCAGCGTCAGGAAGATCGTCCCGATCCCGGCGACGGTCGGCGCGGTCGAGCTCATCGCGAGCGCCCCGACGGCGACGGGGAGCCCCAGGATCACGGCGAGGGGGACGAAGCCCTCGACCTTCGCCATCAGGCCGAAGAGGAGGAGGCCGCAGATCGGCACCGCGATCAGCGTCCCGATGAAGAAGGCGCGGACGAAGGCCTCGGGCGTCTTCTGGACCCAGGCGAGGCAGCAGGCGATGATGGTCATCGTCACCATCGTCGCGCCCGACGACCACGCCGTCGCGATCCAGAAACCGCCGGAGAGGAGGACCGCCGCCATGCCGTAGACGCCGGTGCGGATCGCTCCGGGGAGGTCCCGGTGGAAGTCGAGCCCGGCTCGGAGCGCCGGATCGATGGCCCGGCCGGAGCGCCAGTCGGCCCAGGCCTCGGCGGCGGTCTGGAGCGCTTCCAGGGTCTCCCGCAGCCGGTGGATGAAGATCGGAAGGGCGGGCGTCGCCCCCTCCTCGCGCGCCCGGAAGGCGAGGGCGACGAGGCGCTCCCGCGCCGGGCCGTAATCGGGGAGCGGCCCGCCCTCGGCGAAGTGGGCGAGGTCGAGCGCCGCCGCCTCGGCCTCCTCCAGCGCCGTCGTCGCCCGCGCCGAGGCGGCGGCCTGCTCCCCGGCCGGAAGCTGGCGGAGGTGGTGGAGGGAAAAGAGGACGCCGCCGAGGCCGGTCACCGCGTGGAGGAGGGCGGCGGCGACGCCGAAGAGCTCTTCCCTCTGGTTCCGCACCCGCTCCGATTCCGAGGCGGCGAAGGTGACGAGCGAGTCGAGCTTCAGCACCTCCCCGGCGAGGCTCCGGCGGCGGGGCTTGAGCCCCGTCATCACGTCGCCCTCGCGGAGTTCCCCGAGGAGCGCCGCCGCCTCGCCGAAGAGCCAGCGGACGCGGAGCTCCATGTTCCGCGAGGCCCCGCCCGGCTTGAGGAGGCCCGCGACGAGCGCCGCCGAGGCGATCCCGACGAAGATCGCCGCCCCGCGGGCCATCGCGATGTCGAACGTCTGGAGGGGGCTCTGCGGGACGACGGCGAGGGCGATGATCGCCGTGCTGTACCCGGCCAGGATCGCGCCGTAGGAGGCGAAGTTCCGCAGGAGGCTGGCGACCCCGAGGCAGAGGCCGACCCAGAGGGCGAGGGCGAGGAGGAAGAGCTCCGGCGTCTGGGCGAAGAGCCCCGCCAACGCCACCGAGACGGCCCCGCCGACCACCGTCCCGGCGAGGCGGTAGAGACTCTTCGAGACGATCTGGCCGTAGACCGGATTGGCGACGATCAACGCCGTCGTCGCCGCCCAATAGGGGCTCTCCAACTGGAGGGCGTAGGCCGCGTAGAGCGCGCCGACGGCGGACAATGCGGTCCGCGCGGCGAAGCCGTAGGCTCCGGGGATGGGTTGGAAGAGGAAGGCGGGCCGGCCCGGGGGCATGGGGGGAGGGTAGGGGGGATTGGGGGGTTGGGCAAGGGTGGGGGCGGGGCTGGAGCCGGGGGGCCGGGCGGCCCTTCGGGGCTTGCGGGGTCGACCCTGTACAGCTGGAGGCGACCCGCTTTATAGCCCAAGAGGGGCTTTGCCCCTCCTCGAACCTCCCCTTCGGAGGGCCTGATCTAGGCGGACGCGCTTGGGCGGCGCCTCGTCTCCGAACTGGATTAAAATCGGATGGTTCCGGTACGCCCGAGGGTACGGGTGCGGGGGGAGACAGGGCCAATACGCCCGGACTCCTATGTGCGGGCTCACTTTCCGCAGACTGAGGCGACGGTTTGGGCTAGGGAGCGGGTGTTAATCGGTTTTACCACGTAGGAGGCGAAGCACGTTTTGCTTGCCCGGGTGTCGGGGAAGTAATCGGGGTAGGCGGTGACGGCGATGACGGGGATCGTCCGGGTCTCCGGTTTCCGGTGAAGCATCTGGGTCATCGTCACGCCGTCCATCCCGGGCAGGTCGAGGTCGGTCACGATCACGTCGGGTTGCTTCTCCACGGCCAGCGCGAGGGCCTCCTCGGCGCTCCGGGCGCGGAGGACGGTGTAGCCGCCGCGCTCGAAGACCGAACGGATCAGCTTCGCGTCGGCGTCCTGGTTCTCGACGATGAGGATGGTGAGGCTCATGAGGTCGGATTTTCCCCCTTCATAACCCGGGGCAGGGTGACAATAAAGGAACTTCCCCGGCCAAAAACGCTTTCCACGGTAATCGTCCCGCCCTGCATCTCGACGATCTTCCGGGTGAGGGCGAGGCCGAGGCCGGTCCCCTGGTAGGAGCGGGAATAGCTGTCGTCGAGCTGCTCGAATTCCCGGAAAAGCCGGGGGACGTTCTCGGGGCGGATGCCGATCCCGGTGTCGCGGACGACGAGGGTGAAGCGGTCGTCCCCGGCGAGGGCGATCCCGATGTCGACGCACCCGTCGGCAGGGGTGAACTTCACCGCGTTCGAGAGGAGGTTGTAGAGGACCTGCCGGAATTTCCGGGGATCGAGGGTCACCTTATCGAGGCCGGGGGCGATCGACGAGGTGAGTTCGATCCGCTTCTTGCGGACGATCGGATAGACGACGGAGCGGACCCGCTCGATCGCCTCGGGGAGGGAGAAGGTCTCGGGCGCGAGGTCGATCTTCCCCGACTCGACCTTCGCCAGGTCGAGGACGTCGTTGATCAGCTGGAGGAGGTGGTTGCTGCTCGTGAGGATGTCCCCCAGATACTCCCTCTGCTCCTCGTTCACCTCGCCGGGGAGGCCGTCGACGAGGAGTTCCGAGAAGCCGATGATGCAGTTGAGCGGCGTCCGCAGCTCGTGCGACATGTTCGCGAGGAAGCGGTTCTTCGCCGCCGCCGCGTTCTCCAGCTCGACGTTCTTCTCGTGGAGGGCGAGTTCCATCCGCTTCCGCTCGGTGACGTCGATGTTCACCCCGATGAGGTTGGTGACGTTGCCCGCGGCGTCGAGGCGGACCGCCTCGGCCATGTAGATGTGGCGGACGGTGCCGTCGGGGAGGCGGATGCGGAACTCGGTGTCGCCCCGGCCCTTCTCCTCGATCACCCGGCGCATCCCGGCCATGGTCGCGTCGAGGTCCTCGGGGACGACCCGGCTCGCCCATTCGTCCCGGTCGAGGGGCATCCCCTCGCGCTCCGGGCAGCCGTAGATCGCGAACATCCGCCTGTCCCACATGACGCGCCGCGTCCGGAGGTCGAGGTCCCAGACGCCGGTCTGGGAGGCGTCGGCGGCGAGGGCGAACCGCTCCGAGACGGTCCGCAGCGCGTCCTCGGTCTGGCGGCGGCGGCGCGCCTCGCGGTCGGTGAGGGCGTGGGCCAGCACCAGCAGCGCCGCCGCCATCGCGCAGCCGAAGAGGAGGAGGTGGACCGTCTGCTGGAAGTGGCCCTCGCCCTCCGTCCGCCGCTCGACGAGGAGGCGGTTTTCCTCGTCGGTGAAGAGCTTCATGTCGGCCAGGAACCGGTTGATCGCGTGGAAGCCGACGCCGTCCGACTCGAGGCGGACGATCCCGGAGATCCCCTCCCGGTCCCGGACCGCGATCATCCGCTTCGCGTAGGCGATCATCTCGGCCAGCTCGCCGGGGATCGGCGCGAGGCGCTGCAATTGGCCGGGGTTGTCCCCCACCAGCAGGGTGAGCTTCCCCAGGTGCTCCTCGGCGTGTTCCGCCCCCTGCAGGTAGATTTCCTGGAGGGCGGGCTGCCCGGTGAGGGCGTAGCCCCGCATGCCGCGCTGGATGTCGAAGATGTCGGCCCGGAAGGTCTGGGCGACGGTGAGGACCTCGTTGCTGTGGCGGCGGATCTTGAACGAATCCTGCAGCTGCGCGAAGCCGGTGGCGCAGATCAGCGCGATCATCGCCATCAGCGTCAGCGAGCCCGTCGCCGGGAGCCACCGGATAAAGTCGTGGCCGATCCGCCGCGCGCCCCGGCCCGCCCAGACGAGGAGGCCGCCGCTGCAGAGGAAGAGCGCCAGCGTGGCGTAGCCCGACATCCGGGCGTAGACGCCCCAGCCGGTCGTCGGCTTGATCCCGAAGAGATAGCCGACGAGGCTCATGCTGACGACAACCCCGACGATGCAGCTCAGGATGCCGACGGTGGCGTAGCGCCGGGGCGACAGGCTGGAGATAGGCCGACCGCAGAGGCCGAGGGCGGCGCCGAGAAGGACGAAGCAGACGGCGGTGAGGAGGGACATCCGGTCGGGAAAGAGCTCGCCCGGGAGGTCGGGGGCGTCGAAGACCGCGCGGTCGATTCCGAAGTCCCGGCCCAAGAGGTATTCGAGCGCCGAGAGCGCCCCGATCCCGACGACGAGCCAGCCGAGCCAGCCGACCCACGGGGCGGGGCGGCCGTCGCGCCGCAGCCCGAGGAACGCGAGCGCCGCGCCGCAGAAGCCGAGGCAGAGCGCCGTGTTGTACTTCATCGGGGCCAGCGGGAACCGGTGGAAGATCCCCTCGCCCGAGGCATGCCAGGCGGCCAGGAAGAAGAGGCCGATGACGAGGCTTGCCACACCGCCGCCGAAGGGGATCCACCGCTTGGCCTCCTCCCGCAGCCGCGCCATGCGCGCCGAGGGGAGCCAGGTGGAAAGGGAAGAGGGGATCGGTTTCATTCGCAGTGTCACGTTCCGATGTCTCCCTTGAGTCGATATCGATTGATTCTCCATTCTCGCAAAAATCCCCCCGATCGGACACCTTTTTCCCCCGTCTGATCAGAATTACCCATCTTCAACCGGGGGAATCCCGGCACGCCATGCGCCTCCCCTTTTTTCCCGGAGGGATTGCCTCGCGGGAAGCGGCTGGCAGGATCGCCTACGCTACACCGTCTTTTGCATGATCGCTTCCGGTTTTTCCCTTTTCCTCGCGCAGGCGGCCTCTTCCGACGTTCCCGACCACTTCGCCTGGGGCGCGGGGACGTGGGCCCTCGCCGCCGCGGGGGCGCTCTTCATCGGCTTGAACAAAGGGGGGTTGCCCGGCATCGGGATCTTCACCGCGATCCTCTTCGCCCTCCTCCTCCCGGCGAAGGTCTCGACCGGCTTCGTCCTGCCGCTCCTCATCGTCGGCGACATCGGGGCCTGTCTCTTCCTCTTCCGGCACGACGCCCGGTGGGACCTCATCCGCCGCCTCCTCCCGCCGACCCTCCTCGGCGTCGTCCTCGGCTTCCTCCTGATGGACCGGATTCCCGAGACCCTCTACCGGCCCCTCATCGGCTGGCTCACCCTCGGCCTCGCCGCCCTCCAGCTGATCCGGGACAACACCGGCAACCGCCTCGACCAGGTCGTCGCCTCCCATCATTACGGGCGCGGGATGGGCGTCCTCACCGGGGTCACCACCATGCTGGCGAACGCCGCCGGGCCGGTCTCGACGCTCTACTTCCTCAGCCTCCGGCTCCCGAAATGGGAGATGGTGGGGAGCATCGCGTGGCTCTTCCTCATCACCAATCTCTGCAAGGTCCCGTTCAGCGCGAAGATGGGCCTCATCACCGGCCACTCCCTCCTCTTCGCCGCCGCCCTCGCCCCCCTCGTCGCCCTCGGCCTCTGGCTGGGCCGCCGCATCGCGGCAAAGATCCCGCAGAAGGCCTTCGAGCAGGGGGCGCTATGGCTCTCCGTGCTCGCAGCGCTGAAGCTGCTGTGGAGATAAGGACCCGAACTCCCCCCAGCCCACGGACGCGTGATTCCTCCCAAGCGCCGCGGGGAACTAGCGGATAGTGGTCACATCACGTGGTACCACTTTAAGAGAAACAGTTGTCCAGTTCAGGCCTATCAGAGGGGGAGGTGCAGGAGGGGCGCAGCCCCTCTTGCATCTTTAAACGCGCGGATTACACCCACCTGTACCGGGTCTGTACCCAGTCCCGAAGGGCACTCTCCTCCACTTCGCGAACCCTTTGAATACCGCCTCACCCTAAACCGCCACGCCGAGCCGCTTGGCGATTCGCTCCGCGATCTCCCGCCGCTCCGCGATGATTCCGGCCATCGCGGTGCGGTAGTGCTCGACGATCTCGGGCGGGGCCTCGGAGGGGGTGCCGCTGCGGAAGGGGGGCTGCGGGGAGTAGGCCATCCCGAGCTGGATCCCCTTCGCCACCCGCTCCCCGCGCAGGAGGGCGGCGACCTGGAGCCCGGCGTCGATCCCCGCCGTGATCCCGGCGGCGCTGACGACCGCGCCGTCGATGACGGTCCGCTCGTCGACGGGGATCGCGCCGTAATATTTCAGGGTGTCGAGGAAGGCCCAATGGGTCGTCGCCCGGACGCCCTTCAGCAGCCCCGCCGCGCCGAGGAGGAGGGCGCCGGTGCAGACGGTGAAGACGTACTTCGCCCCCGCCGCCTGACGCCGGATGAAGTCGAGGGTCTCCTCGTCCTCCATGAGGGCGTTCTGGCCGGGGCCGCCGGGGAGGAGGAGGATGTCGGCGGGCGGGGCCGAGGCGTAGGAGCAGTTCGGCGTGAGGATGAAGCCCCGGCTGTCGGCCACCGGCTCGCCGGTCTTCCCGACGATGTGGAAGGTCGACTGGGGGAGCCGGGCGAGGACGCCGAAGGGGCCGGTGAAGTCGAGCTGCTCGATCTTGGGGAAGACGAGGCCGACGATGGTCAGGGGATCGGGGGGATGTTGGGACATAAGGAGGGGTGGAGAGGGAGGTCAGGCCGGGACGATCCGGGGGAGGACGGCGCGGTAGATCGTCTTCCCGTGGAGGTCGACGTAGGCGAGGCAGAGGGTCTCCGCCGTGAGCGCGACCGAGGCGAAGCCGGAGACTTTCTCGGCGAAGAGCGATTCCTTCGTCCTCTCGACGTCGCGCACCGTCGAGCCGCCGCCCGAGACGAAGTGCTCGATCCCCTCGGAGGAAAGGTGCTGGAGGTCGTGGTCGTGGCCGCAGAAGTAGGCGCGGACGCCCCCCTCCCGGAAGACGGGGAGGAGCCGCGCGCGGACGTCGAGCTGGTCGGTGTCGTGGAGGCCGCCGGAGTAGAGCGGATGGTGGCCGACGACGATCTTCCACGCCGCGTCCGACTTCCGCAGCGCCTCCCGGAGCCACGCGACCTGGGCGTCGACGTCCTGCCCGCGCGTGTTGGTCCCGAGGCGGAGGTGGGTCGAGCCGTGGTAGTCCCGGATCATCGGACTCGTGTCGACGAAGAAGAAATCGGCCCGGGCCTTCCCCGCCGGGTCGAGGGGGAAGCCTTGGACGTAGTAACGTCGGGGCATCCGCCAGCGTCCGTTCCGCAGGCCGTAGGCGATCTCGGCCTCGGGCTCCGTATGGTAGTCGTGGTTCCCGAGGATCGCGTACCACGGCACCTGGAGGGAGGGGGCGGCGTAGACCTTCTCGAACGAGGTCTGCCACTGGGGATCGTCGGCCGAGGCAACGCCGTCCTCGTAGAAGTTGTCGCCGAGGGCGAAGACGCAGCGGACCGGCTCCCGCGCCGCCAGCTCCCCCATCCGGAGGGCGACGGCGGCCTGGCTCGGCTCCCCTCCCCGGCCCCAATCGCCGACGGCGAAGAAGCGGAAGGCCGTTTCCGCAGGGGAAGAGACCGGCGCTTCGGCGGCGAAGGCGGGAAGATGGGGCAGGACGGTCCCGGCGGCGGTGGCGACGAAGAGCGTGCGGACGAAAGCGCGTCGGGTCGTCTCCATCCCCCCACTGTAGCCCTATCGGTCAATCGAAGCAATGGGGAGGAAGGAGATCGGCCGGAACCGATTCAAACCGCCTTTCTCCCCTTAAAACTCCCCCACAGTTCTTGTTTACGAGTCTGGTTTTTACTGTTTTAATTGCAGGAATCGCCGGAATCGAACCCTACGGAAGTTCATGAATATCTACGTCGCCAAAAAAGGCCAGCACACCGGACCCTTTACCCCTGATCAACTCAACGACCAGCTCGCCTCCGGGACGCTCAAGCCGACGGCGAAGGCCTGGCACGAAGGGCTGTCCGAGTGGGTTCCCGTGGTGAAGATTGCCGGGGTAACCGCCCCGAAGGCCGGTACCGCCGCCATCCCGGTCTCGACTCCCGCAGCCGCAACCGCTCCGGTTCCCGCGCCCGCCCCGGCCCCCCTCGTGCCGAAGCCGCCCGGCATTCCCGGCGTCCCTGCCGCTCCCATCGCCCCCGGCGCGCCGAAGCCTCCCGCGCCCCCCGCCCCGCCGACGGCGGGGATTCCGACGGCGAAGCCCCTTCCCCCCGGCGTCACCCTGACCCCGGCCCCGGCGAAACCGCTTCCTCCCGGCCTCGCCTCCGCCACCTCGGCCCCGAAGGTTCCCGCCCCCACGGCGGCGATCCCCGTCCCCCCGAAAGCGGCGGCACCCATGCCTCCCACCCCGGCCCCGGCGCCCGCACCGGCGGCCCCGCTCCCGCCGCCCCTGGCGGCAGCCCCGGCGCCCGCTTCCGCTCCGGCTCCGATTGCGGCTCCCGCCCCCGCCCCCATCGCCGCCGCTCCCGCCGCGCCGGCCGCCGTCCCCGCGGAAACGATCCAGCTGAAGAGCGAGCTCACCGCCCTCCACACCGAGACGACGAAGTTCAAGGCCGAGGCCGAAAGCGCGAAGACCGAACTGGGCCGCGTCCGGGCCGAGACCGACACGGTCAAGGCCGAGGCGGGCAAGCTGAAGGTCGAGGTCGACACCATCAAGGCCGAGATCGACAAGCACAAGGCCGAGGCCGAACGCCAGAAAGAGGAAGCCGCGCGCCAGAAGGGCGAGACCGACAAGCTCCGCCTCCGCCTGACCGAGGTCGAGGCGAAGCACGAGGAGCTGGCCAAGGAAAAGGAGCGGATCGGCGTCGACCTCGCCGGGGCGACCGAGAAGGCCAAGCTCCTGGAGGCCGACTTCCTCAAGGCGAAGGCCCGCGCCGAGGAGTCCGAGAAGGACGCCGCCACCGCGAAGGGGACCCTCGCCGCCGCCGAAAGCGAAATCGAGAGCGTCAAGGCGAAGACCGGCGCCATCGAGGCGCAGCTCGCCAAGACCGTCCAGGAAAAGGCCGCCCTCGGCGACGAGATCCGCCAGCTTTCCGTCCGCCTCGGCGAGGCCAACGCGGAGCTCGACAAGTCCCGCGCCAAGATCAACGACCTCCAGAAGACCATTTCCGACAACGTCGAGGCCCACCAGCGGGCGACGGCGCTCCTCGACGAGCAGATCAAGCGCGGCCAGGAAAAGGCCGTCTCCCTCGGCGCCGACCTCGACCAGCACCGCGAGAAGATCGCCTCCCTCCAGGGGCAGCTCTCCGCCGCCACCGAGGCCGCCACGAAGGAAAAGACCGCCCTCAGCGACGAGAACCGCCTCCTGAAGAACAGCCTCACCGACATGGTGACCGATTCCTCCAAGTTCCGGGCGAAGATCACCGAGCTCGAGACGAAGCTCGAGGACGCCGTCCAGTCGAACGTCGCCGAGCAGAAGGCGTGGACGCGCGAGCAGAAGGCCCTCAAGAGCCGCCTCGAATTCGCCGTCACCGACGCCGACCAGCTCCGCGCGAAGGTCTCGACCCTCCAGGGGGACATCGCCGACGTCAGCCAGGCCGCCACCGACGCCCACAAGGAGCTCTCCGGCCAGAATAAGACCCTCAAGACCCGCCTCGTCAGCGTCACCACCCTCATCGCCGACCTCTCCGAAGTCCTCACCGTCAAGGACATCAACGACATCCCCCTCCGCCTCCGCCGCGCCGTCGACGAGACCGCCGAGGGAGCCGAGGGCGAAGAGGGTGCCGCCGAAGGCGAGGAAGGCTACGCCGAAGGCGAATACGCCGCCGAAGAGGCCGCGCCCGAAGAGCAGGCGTAAGCCGCCCCCCTCGTCGGAATCAGAGCGTGCCGCGCCGGCGTTCCAGCTCGGCGCGGACTTCGCCCATCCGTTGGCGCGTCAGGGGATACTTCCAGATGAAGAGGAGGGAGACCCCCCACAGGAGGACGGGCAGGGTGAGATAGAGCCACCGCATCCGCTGGAGGACCTCGCCCGGCTGCTCGGCCCAGGCCGCGTGGAAGCCGGAGAGCTGGATGAGGAGGCCGCCGAGCCCCGCCGCGCCGGTGAGGGCCGCCTTCATGAACCACGAGTAAAAGGCGTTGAGCGAGCCCTCGCGCCGCCGCGCGCTGTGCAGCTCGTCGTAGTCGGAGACGTCGCCCTTCATCGAGGGGAGGAAGAGCCAGACCGCCGAGATGACCATCGAGCTGAAGACGCCGGGGACGAGCTGGAGATAGGGCAGCCCGGGACGGAGGCAGAGAAGGTTGAGGAGGTGGCCCGCCATGCTTCCCGAGAGGAGGATCGCCAGGACGGTCTTCTTGTCGAGCCGCTCGCTCACCCACGTCCAGAAGGGGATGGCCAGAATGCCGGTGAGGAAGGTGACGCTCGAGATCCACCCGCCGACGACCGAGGCGTGGGCCAGCTTCCCGCCGTTGACGTAATAGATGTTGATGTACTGGCCGAGGGTCCCCGCCGCGCCGCTGCCGAGGACGAGGAAGAAGGAGATGCCGATGAGGAGCCAGAGGGGGCCGCAGCGGGCCGATTCCCGGACGCTCTGGAGGAAGGGGTCCTTCGCCTGGTGCCGCGTCTCGGCGAGGTAATAACGCTCCTTCACGAAGAGGGCGGGGACGATCCCGGCGAGGAGGATCGCCGCCGCGATATAGCCGCTGCAGGAGCGGACGCCGTTCACGATGTCGGGCTTCCCCGTGGCCGGATCGGCGAACCAGGCGGAGGTGACGAGGGCGAGGGCCCAGCCCGCGAGGAGGCCCGAGAACTTGCTGAAGAGGGACATCCAGGCGGTCAGCCGGGTCCGCTCGTCGTAGTTCGGGGTCAGCTCCAGCTGGAGGCTGTAGTAGGGCATCGACCACGCGCTGAAGCCGGTATAGAAGGCCATGCCGACGACGATGAGGAAGGCGATCCTCCCGTGCTCGCCGAGGCCCTCGGGGAGCCGCCAGATGAAGAGGGAGAGGGCGGCGGTGGCGACCGAGCCGACGACCATGAAGGGGCGGCGGCGGCCCCAGCGGGTCCGTGCGTTGTCGGAGAAATTCCCCATCACCGGATCGACGAAGGCGTCCCAGCCGCGCAGCACCATGAGGACCACGCCGAGGAGGGCCGGGCTGATCCCGAGGCCGATGTTGAAGTAGGGGAGCCAGAGAACCGAGGTGATGAGCCCGGTCGAGAAGAAGTCCATCGTCCCGCCCGCGCTGAACATGATTTTCTGCAGCAGCGGAATCCGGTCGCCCGGCGGGATCTCGGGGGAGGAAGACATCAAGGAAGGACGAAGGGAAACACGGAACCGGGGCCGGGCTTAAACGGCCGCCCCGACTTCAGCCCCGGCCAAACTTTCGACCTCCGAGGGGAGGGGCGGGAGATAGGCCCCGGCGCGGCGGAGCCGCTCCCGGAGGGCGCCGACATCGACCTGCCGGACGCGCCCCTCGCGGAGCCGGGCCGCCTCGGCGGCGGCGGCCCCCGCCGCCTCGCCCATGGCGAGGCAGACCGGCATGACGCGGACGCTCCCCTGGACGATCTGCTCGCACGAGATGGAGCGGCCCGCGACGAGGACGTTCTCCAGCCCCTGCGGGACGAGGGAACGGTAGGGGATGCCGTGGGACTCGCCCTTGCCGTAGCGGAGGCAGTTCGCGTCCCAGTTCTCGTGCTCCTCGGGATTGAGGGCGATCTCGTCCTTCGCCCAATGGACGTCGATGAAGTAGGCGTTGCGGCAGATCTCGTCGTCGAAGGCGCGGCGGGCGACGTAGTCGTCGAGCGTCAGCTCGTAGTCGCCGACGATGCGGCGGGTCTCCCGGATCCCCATGAGGGAGCCGGTGTTCGCCAGGAAGGCGTTGCCGAAGGCGGCGGGGAAGAACTCGGCGAGGGCGTCGCGGAATTGCGCGGCCATCCGCCGCCCCTGGACGAGGGCGCGGGAGACGGTCTCGGGCCGGGTGCCGTCGACGTCCCAGAGATGGCCCGCGTTGAAGCCGACGGTGTCGGGCCCGATGAGGGAGACGCAGATGTGGGCGTCGGGGATGAGGGGATATTTCCCCGATTTGAGGATCGCGAAGATCGGGCTCTCCGGGTTCGAGGCGTGGAGGGCGGGGCCTTGCTGCAGGGCCGCGATATCGACGTTGGAGAGGGAGAAGCAGTGGGTGGCGGGCATCAGCTTCTTCCCCTTCGCGTCGCCCTTGTGGAACGGGACGCCGCCCCAGGCGCAGAGGTCGGCGTCGCCCGTGGCGTCGATGTAGACCTTGGCGCGGAGGGCGGTGAGGCCCCCCTTGTTCGCGACGACGAGGGCGTCGATCTTCTCCCCCTTCCGCTCCACCGAGGCGAGCATCGTGTTGAAGCGGACCTCGGCCCCCGCCTCGGTGACGAGCTCGTCGTAGATGCGCTTCAGCCGCTCCGGGTCGATGGGGACCCAGTTGACATCGTCCTGCTTGGAATAGGGGAGGCCCCGCTTGCTCGCCTCGAAGACCTTCCCGGCGATGCCGCGATAGACGATCCGCTCGCCGTCGCCGAAGGGAGTCCACGCGGGGACGAGGGCCGAGGTGCCCATGCCGCCGAGGCTCCCCGTCGCCTCGAGGAGGAGCGTCTTCGCTCCGTCGCGGGCCGCCGCCGCCGCCGCCGCGCACCCGGCGGGACCGCCCCCGGCGACGATGACATCCCAGGCCCCCTCCAGCGGGATGGGGCGGGCCGGAAGCGAATAGGAGAACGGGGCGGCAGACATGGTTCCAGTGTGCGCCCCCCCGCCGCCCCGGAGCGAGATCAAGGAGCGTCGGAATTTTCGCAAAAGGTTGTCAATTCCGCGCATGGAGACGGCGGAAGTTCGATTCCCCTACGGCGAGTAGGTGAACACCCGCCCCGTCAGCGGATCGATCTGCACCGTGACGAAATTCGCCGGGAGGTTCCCCTCCCGGATCGGCGCGTGATCGAGGACGAGGGTCAGGAAGACGTTCGTCGAGCCCAGCCCCTGGAGCGAGCCGTCCGGGGCGAAGAAGAGCGAGGTGTAGCGGTAGTTCAGCCCGACCTCGGGAAGCCGGAAGGTCCCGCCCGCGGCCCCCTGGAGGAGGGGCGACGCCGTCGGGTCGGGGCTTCCCTTCGCGGGCCGGGGAAAGAAGGCGACCTTGTCGAGGACGTTGGTCGTCGCGCCGTCGATGGTGAAGAGCTGCATCGCCCGGAAGGTCGACGGGCCGGCCTGCGCCAGCTCGCCGTAGCCGGGGAGCTCGTAGAAGCGGACCTCGACGCCGAGGCCCCGGGACAGGGCGGTCTGGCGGGCGAGGTTGAGCTCGGCGACGACAATCTGCTTCGACGAGGCGAGGCTCGAGGCCGCCTGGGCCGAATGGAAGGCGGGGAGGGAGAAGAAGGCGAGAAGGCTGACCAGGGCGACGACGACCATCACCTCGACGAGGGAAAAGGCCGTCGCGGCAGCGCCGCCGAAAAAGCGAGGGGCACCTGATTGGCGTGGCCTGGGAGGCAAGGCGCGGGAAGGGCGGGCGAGGCAGGGCATGAGGCTATTGGGGGAACGATTTCGCCTCGACGATGCGGAAGCGGTAGAACTGGCTCAGCGGGGTCTTCACCGCCGTGTTGGTGTAGTCGGGGATCTGCTTGTTGGCCGGATCGACGTACCGCTCGACGACGCGGGAGCCGCGATACTCGGCGGTGACGGTGTCGACCCCCTCGCGCCACTTCGCCGGGTCGGCGGAGGCCCCGGCGGCCTGCTTCAGCGCCTGGACGCGGAGGTGGACGGTGAAGGTGTTCGATTTCGTGGTGAGGCGCGGATAGAGGTCGGCGTAGGGCTTCTCCCGGCTGTTGTCGCCGGTGAGGGCGTGGTTCTCCCAGTAGGTCTGCATCGTGGTGCCGCCGTAGGCCGCGCCGGTGTCGTTCGGGACGAGGTCGAGGGCGCAGATCTCGCTCGCGGAACGGAAGAGGTCGTTCGCGGCGAAGCGGGCCTGGAAGCCCTTCAGCGTCTCGTCGGCGTTGATGTCGAAGCGGAAGTCGGAAACGGTGTATTTCCGGACCGCGCCCGCGGTGTAGAGCTGCTTGTAGACGGCGAGGTCGACGACGCCCGGCCCGAGGCCCGCGTACTTGTTCGCGACGGCGAGCATCCGCTCCGACTTCAGCACGGCCCGGACGCCGGTGTCCCGGTTGATGTAGGTGAAGGGGAGGATCTGGTAGTTCATGTTGACCCGCCCGTCGGTGGAGAGGGGCTCCGTGATGGCGTAGGGCTCGATGACGGGCATCGTGAAGAGGTCGAGGAGGAGGTGGTCCATCGGGGCCTGCGCTCCCTTGTGCTTTCCCGTCGGGTCCCGATGGAACAGGAGGGTCTGCCATGGCTGGGGCGCGTTGCCGACGGCGCTCGCGATCACCCCGGTCGGCAGGGAGCCGAACATGACCGCCGAGGGCATCAGCCGGTTCGCCGAGAAGAAGCGGGTCCCGTCGACGAGGTTCGTCCGGACGTTGTTCGGGAAGTAGGAGGGGCTGTCGTTCGTCGCCTCGTCGGGCCGGTTGATGTAGGCCCCGTCGGGGACGTTGCCCGTGCCGTTGTCCCAGTCGCCGGGAGGATTCCCGGTCGTGAAGGAAGCCGTGCTCCCCGCGGTGGAGCCGTTGAGGCCGGGCGGCGTCCCGTCCGGGGTGATGGAGACGGTCCAGCCCGGCTTCGCCCCGCTGTAGGTCGGCTTGTTCGTGTTGTTGTAGCGGCGCGGGGGGAGGGAGGAGGGGTTGGCGACGTTGCTGCTGTTGGCGTAGCCGGTGGCGGAGACGGGGGCGAGGAGGCCGATGGAGGCGCCGTTGTAGTCGGTGCCGTCGGGCTCCTTGAAGCTGTGGGCCTGCGCCTGCTTGCCCCAATCGGGGTGGGCGACGAAGAGCTGCGAGCCCTCGGCGGCGGAGACGGTCTGCAGGCCCGCGACGAGGCGGTAATCGCCCGAAGGGCTTTGGATGGTCTGGAGGACGTCGTTCTGGGTGAAGGTGAAGATGTCGCCGCGCGGATCGCCGCCGAAGCTCGACTGGCTGAGGCGGGAGCTCATCTCGTTCGGGTAGTAGTTGACGCCCGACATCTGGAACGACGTCTGCACGGGGATCGTGGTGGGGATCTCGGCGGCCAGGCTCGGGACCGGGAAATCGCCCGCCGGGAAGGTGAGGTTGATCGTCTGGACGATGGTCGAGGTCCCCGCGAGGTTCGAGGAAAGATCGACCTTCACCGTCCCGCCCTTGAAGTGGATCACGCCGCCGTTCGCCGCGTCGGGGAATTCGGTGAGATGGGTCGAGTCGAGCTTCGTGACGAGGGGGCTCCCGCTCCCGCCGTAGGGATAGAAGCGGAGGAGGCGGAAGCCGAGGGTGCCGCCCCAATAGCGCATCACGGCGGAGGTGCCGGAATTGCCCGCCGCGTTCAGGGTGCCGGAGCCGAACATCGACCCGTAGTCCCAGGTCAGGTTCGGGGTCACGGCGAGGTTGACGTCGGTGTAGAGGCCGGGATAGCCCTGGCCGGGATCGAAGAGCTGGAAGACGAGGGCCGCCTGGACGCGGATCTTGCCCGTGGCGGGCGCGGCCCAGGTCGCGGCGGTGGTGAGGTGCTTCGGGTCCTCGGCGGCGATGAAGAAGAGGCCGGCCTTCGCGAGGGTGGGGAAGCGGCCGAAGCCCTTCGTGTCGGTCTTGGAATCGTAGGTCGGGACGACCTGGCCGGAGGCGGCGGCCGGCGGCCTGGGGGTGAAGGTCTTGAAGGAGCCGGTGGTCCCCTTCGAGGTGTCGCAGAGGTTGACGCAGCGGATGTAGTCGAAGATCTCGGTGAGGATCTGGTCGATCTCGGTCCCCTTGGTGTTCGAGGCGCTGTATTTGTCGGAGAGCTTGCCGACGAAGCCGGGGATCGACTTGCCGCAGAGGAAGCGGAGGTAGCCCAGGACGGAGCGGTTCTGGTCGAGGTCGAGCTCGTTCGGGCTCTTCCAGTCGGAACGGGTGAAGTAGTAGGGGACCTGGTTGACGGTCGCCGCGTTGGCGACGAGGCGGTCGAAAGGGGTCCGGCTGTCGTCGTCGGTGGCGTGGGGAGCCACTGGACGGGGAACGGGGCGCGGTTGACGATGGCGGCGGCGGGATCGACGGGGGGCGCGGTGACCTTGAACCCGGCGGGGGCGATGTTCGACCCTCCCGTGGGGAAGGTGTAGGCCCCGGTCGAATCCTTCACGAGGGCGCCGTCGAGGATCGGGTAGCGGTCGATCCCGCCGATGTGGACGGGGGCGTTGAGGTCGGTGTAGTAGGCGGTGTCGGCGTACCAGTTCTTCATCGCCTGGAGATCGGCGGCGGGATCGACCGCGCCGGTGCCGACCATCGCGGCGGCGGAGTAGAGCTTGTAATATTTGACGAGGGAACCGGCGGTGTCGTAGGTGCGGACCATCCCGGGCTGGCTCGCCCAGGCGAGGTCGTTCCCCTTCGCGTCGACTCCCCGCGTGGCGTCGACGAGCTCGGCCTCGAGGAGGTTCACCGCCGTCTGGGAGAGGAGGGCGACGCGGCCGCCCTCGGCGTAGGTGGCCGAGCTCCGCATCTCCGACCCGCCGCCGGAGAGGAAGGCGAGGATCAGCGCCGCGATGAAGACGAGGCTTCCCAGCACGACGAGGAGGGCGACCCCGCGCGGCGGCTTCCGGCCTCCCTGCGAAAACGGTCCGTTCATGTTCAGCCGCTCCATTTGGCCCCCTGGATGACCACTTTGGAACGGAAAAAGCGGTGGGTCAACGGAATGCGGTTCCCGGCGCGGTTCCCGTCGGCGGCGTTGAGGATGGCGTCGAGGGCGGCGATGTCGGCCTCGAGGGTGGCCGGGGTCTTGAAGAGGAGGTTCTGCCCCAGCTCGGGCGCATGGCCGGTGGTGCAGACCTTCTGCGCGGAGACCTCGTCGATCGCCGCCATGAAGACCTCGACGACGGGGGGGAGCTGGTTCTGGTAGGCGGAGGCGGCCGAGGAACTGCGGGAATCGTAGTCGTAACCGCTCGAGACCGAGGTGGCCGCCGAGGTGCTGGTCGCCCCCATCCCGCCCTCCGTCGGATTCTCCGGGACGATGACGAGGGCGACGACGTTGGCGGCGAACTGGCGGGAATCGGCGAGGGCGAGCGCGATCCACTTCTTGTCGGCGGGATGGGCGTAGATCGCGAGGGACTCCGAGGGCTGGAGGACCTGGTGGAGGCGGAAGCGGTAGGGATTCGAGCGGGCGCCGAGGATCGTGTCGAGGAAGGCCGGGCGGAGGGAGTTGCGGGAGTAGTCGAGGTAGAATCCGCAGACGTTGAGGAGGCCGTTGAGCGGGGCGTCGGCGCTGTCCGAGGTGTAGCCGAGCGGGGCCTGGAAGAAGACGGCGTGGCCGAGCTGCCCGGCCACCCCCGTCGCCGCGGCGCTGCCGGAGACGAATTGGAGGTCGGAGGCGCGGCCGTAACCGGTGGGGACGGAGCCGCCGTAGGTGACCTCGCTGTAGGTGTTCAGCGTCGCCCCGGAAAGGGCGCGGGTCACCGCCTCGAAGGCGGCGCGGGCGTCCTGGAACGACTCGATGCGGGCGACGGAGGAGGTCCAGGCGCGGCTCGTCGCGTTGATGATCCCGAGGATGAGGACCATGATGATCAGGAGGACCCCCATCCCGACCATCACCTCGACGAGGGTGAAGGCCGACCGGAGGGGGCGGGGAGGAAGGCCGGGATGACGCGACGCCCGCAGACGCGCGTCCCGGCGGGGACCCGTCATGGAAAGGCTACTGCCCATTGTTCGCGACGAGGACGGTGTAATGGCGGACCTGTCCGGGACTGGCCGTGCTGGTGATGTCGATGGTGGCGAGGGTGCCCGCCGCCGTGTCGAGGGTTTCGGCCCCCTTCACATTGCTCAATCCGTTGCGAAAGGAAAGGGAGGCCGTGTAGACGCGGCCCGAGGCCGAGGTGACGGGGAGGCCCTGGACGTCGTAGAAATAGTCGACGGGGGCGAGGTCGCTGTATTTCTTCAGGCCGAGGTCGGCGGTGATGCCCTGGACGATCTGGGCCTCGACGGTCAGCTTCATCGCCTTCTGGAAGGAGCCGAGGCCGACGGGGATGAGCGCCAGGAGGCTGACCATCGCGAAGCTCACGATCCCGAGCGAGAGGGCGACCTCGATGAGGCTGAAGCCCCGCTCGGTAAAACGAAAACCTTTCGCGCGATTCGACATGATTGCAATTATTGCCAAACCGGGGGGCCTTTGCGAATCCCGACCCGTTTGACAGTCAACCTAAAAACACTCAAGGCAGCACCAGGGAAAACCCCCCGTTTGACTGTCCACCCACCCGGCCTTGGATTTCGACCCGAAACCTGCGAGAGTGGACCGTCCATGCAAGCGTCCGCACGCCCCGCGTCTCCCCTCTCTCCGCTCCGGCGCGGCCTCGGCGCGGCCCTTCTCCTCGCTTCGCCCTTTTTCCCGCTCCTCCCCGCCCGCGCCGCGCTCGACGCCTTCGGCCAGCCCGTTGCGGGCGCCTGGCCGGGGAAGGTCGCGACCGAGGCCGAGCTCCGCGCCGACATCGGGGCCGACCGCGCCTATCACGACGCCCTCGCCTCCCGCGCCCGCCCGACCCTCGACGCCTTCGGCGGCCTGCCCGGGAGCGGCGCGAAGCTCGGCCTCGCCGCCAACGGCTTCTTCCACACGGAGAAAAAGGGGAACCGCTGGCTCCTCGTCGATCCGCTGGGGAACGCCTACTTCCACCTCGGCGTCTGCGGCGTCGCCATCGGCGACACCTACACCGTGACGAAGGGCCGCGAGGGCGACTTCGCGTGGCTCCCCCCGGCCGACGGAGCCGATCGCTACCCGTCGGCCTGGCGCGAGGGCAACCCCGGCGTCTTCTCCTTCTACCTCGCCAACGAGATCCGCAAGTTCGACCACCCCCACGATCCCGCCGAGTTCGAGGTGCGGATGATCGACTGGCTCCGCCAGTGGGGCTTCAACGCGATCGGCGCGTTCTCCCCGCTTCCTCCCGCCGTCCAGGCGCAGGCGATGCCCTACGTCGCCCACCTCCCGCTCGATCCCGGCACGGCGGGCATCCCCGCCCTCCCCGGCATCCCGGGCGCGTGGGATCCCTTCGAGGCGGCGAACCGGGAACGGATCGACCGCTCCTTCGCGAAGTCGGTCGCCGCGCGGAGGGACGATCCCCTCCTCGTCGGCTGGTTCCTCGCGAACGAGCCGCTCTACGAGGACCTCCCGAAGGTCATCCCCGCGCTGAAGGCCGACCACGCCTGCAAGCGGGAACTCGTCGCCTTCCTGCGGGAGAAGTACGGAACCCTCGCCGCCTTCAACGCCGCGTGGGGGATGGCAGCCCCCTCGTTCGACGCCCTCGGCGACACCGCCCTCCCCGCCTCGACCCGCGCCGCCTTCGACGACCTTCACGCCTTCACGGGCCGCTTCGAGGAGGCCTACTACCGCCTCGTCGCCGAGACGTTCCACCGGTACGACAGCCGCCACCTCCTCCTCGGCAGCCGCTTCCAGCCCGGGACGATCAACGACGAGCAACTCTGCCGGATCGCCGGGAAGTACGTCGACGTGATGTCGTTCAACTACTACACCGACGCCGTCGACGGCGACCTGCTGAAGCGGATCGCCGGGTGGGCCGGGAAGCCGCTCCTGCTGAGCGAATTCTACTGGGCCTCCGACGCCGACTCGGGCCTCTCCGGCGGCCGCTCCGTCTCAAGCCAGCGGGAGCGCGGCCTCGCCTACCGGAACTACGTCGAGCAGGCCGCCGCGCTCGGCTGCGTCGTCGGGGTCGAATGGTTCCAGCTGATCGACGAGGCGGCCTCGGGCCGCTGGTTCGAGGGGCCCGGCGGCGAGCGGGCGAACTGCGGCCTCCTCGGCGTCACCGGCCGCCCCTACAAGGAGGCCCTCGCCCCCATGATCGAGACGAACGACGCGATCTACGCCGTCTGGCTCGACGGGAAGAAACCGTTCGCCTTCGACAACCCGCGCTTCTCGACCGCGGGAGGCGACACCAAGACGACGACCGCCCCCCGCGCCACCGGTCCCGTCCGCGTCGACGGGACGACGAAAAACTGGCCCGGCATCCCGCCCGAGATCGTCCCCGCGAGCCGCCTCGTCCAGGGCGTCGTCGTGAACGGCCAGACCTTCGCCGCCACCTTCAAGCTCTGCTGGGACGACGCGAACCTCTATCTCCTCGCCGACGTGACCGACCCGACGCCGATGCGGAACGGCTACGGCCAGAAAGGGGCCGCGCTCTGGCTCGGCGACGGCCTCGAGATCTTCCTCGGCACCGAGGAGGTCGGCGCGGGCGGCCCCCTCCGCTTCACCGACCGCCACCTCCTCGTCGGCGCGACGGGGCCGGGGAAGGCCGCCGTCCACTTCGCGGGCCGGACGGCGGAGCAGCAGACCCCCGTCGAGGCCGTCGTCGTCCCGGGCGGGAGCGGCTGCACCATCGAGGCGGCGATCCCGTGGGCCGCCCTCGGCCTCGCCTCCCCGCCCCGGCCCGGCATCGAATTCCGCTTCGACCTCGGCGTCAACGACAGCGCCGACGGCAGGAACCGCCGCGCCCAGCTCATGTGGAACGGCACCGACAAGAACTCCGGCGACCGCACCCGCTGGGGCCGACTGAAACTCCTTCCCTGATCCTCCTCGATTTTCCCAAACCACCCACCCCGCCAGACATGACCTCCCCCTCCTCTCCCTTCCCTCCCGACTTCACCTGGGGCGCCGCCGCCGCCGCCTATCAGATCGAGGGCGCGTGGAACGAGGACGGCAAGGGGCCCTCGATCTGGGACGCCTTCTCCCGCGAGCCGGGCAAGACCTACCTCGGCCACACCGGCGAGGTCGCCTGCGACCACTACCGCCGCTACCCCGAGGACGTCGCACTGATGAAGGAGATCGGCCTCCAGTCCTACCGCCTCTCGGTGAGCTGGCCCCGCGTCCTCCCGCAGGGGAAGGGCGCGGCCAACGAGAAGGGCCTCGCCTTCTACGACCGCCTCGTCGACACGATCCTCGACGCCGGGATCACGCCGTGGGTCACCCTCTTCCATTGGGACTACCCCCTCGCCCTCCACGAGCAGGGCGGCTGGCTCAACCCCGACAGCCCGAAGTGGATGGGCGACTTCGCCGCCCTCGTCGCCGCCCGCCTCGGCGACCGCGTCGCCCACTGGATGACCCTAAACGAGCCCCAGTGCTTCCTCAATCTCGGCTACAGCTCGGCCAACCACGCCCCCGGCTACCGCTACGCGCTCCCCCGCCTCGGCAAGGCCTACCGCCACGTCCTTCTCGGCCACGGCGCGGCGGTCGACGCGATCCGCGCCCACAGCCCCCGGGGGGCCGCGTCGAAGATCGGCCTCGCCCTCCACGGCAGCGCCCGCATGCCGCTCGACGAGACGAACCCCGCCGACATCGAGGCGGCGCGGAAGAACTACTTCGACCTCATCCCCGGCGCGTTCTGGGGCCAGAGCGTCTGGGCCGATCCGCTCTACCTCGGCAAGGAGCCCGAAGGAGTCGCCGCCGTCTACGGCCCCGACTGGCCCGGCCTCTCCGACGCCGACCTCCGGGCGATCGCCCGCCCGATCGACTTCATCGGGATCAACTGCTACGGCGGGAGCTACGTGAAGGCGGGGGAAAACGGCAAGCCGGAGGAGATCCCCTACGCCGACGGCAGCGCCACCGGCCAACTCGACTGGCTCCAGGTCACCCCCGACGCCCTCTATTGGACGGCGCGGTTCCAGACGGAGCGGTACGGCCAGGGACAGATCCCCTTCGTCGTCACCGAGAACGGCATCTGCAACCTCGACTGGCCCTCCCTCGACGGCAAAGTCCACGACCCCCAGCGGATCGACTTCCTCCACCGCTACCTCCAGGGCCTCAAGCGGGCGGCCTTCGAAGGGATCCCCCTCGGCGGCTACTTCGAGTGGTCGATCCTCGACAACTTCGAGTGGGCCGAAGGCTACAAGGCCCGCTTCGGACTGATCCACGTCGACTACGCCACGCAGAAGCGGACCGTGAAAGACTCCGGCTACTGGTACCGAGACGTGATCCGCAGCCACGGAGCCACCCTTTAACCGCCCCCCCTCCTTCTCCCAATGGGAGTCTGGGCGTATGGGTTCCGTCTCCCCCCGCAATCCGTACCCTCGGACGTACCGGAACCATCCAATTTTAATCCAGTGAAGAGACGAGGCGCCGCCAAAGCGCGTCCGCCTAGCTAAGGCCCTCCGAAGGGGAGGTTCGAGGAGGGGCGAAGCCCCTCTTGGGCTATAAAGCGGATCGCCTCCACCTGTACAGGGCCGACCCCGCAAGTCCCGAAGGGCCGCTCCCCCCCCGCTCCCCCCTACTGCCCCGGCAGCGCAAACAACTCCACATACTTCGCCGCCGCCAGCGGGAACTGGGTCTTCTTGTCGTTGTTCGGATTCGGGCAAAGCTGGTGGTCCCCGTCGGGCGCGCCCACGTCGAAGTAGCAGTGGAAGAAGACGTTGTTCGCCGGGTCGTGGATGAAGCGGAACATCTGCTCGATGAAGTAGGCGTTGTCCATGCCGCCGTGCTTGTCCTGGCGCTGGCAGACGCCCCACTCGGGGATGGCGAGGGGCTTGCCGTGGTCGGCGGCGAATTTCTTCCAGTACGGGAGGCCCATCTTCCCGAGGCTGTTCGTCGTGGTCTCCCACGTCTTCTGCTGCCGCGCCGCGAGGGTCGCCGCGTCGGCCCCTTCGGGGAAGGGATAGGTCTCCTTCTGCCACGACTGGTCGTAGACGTCGACGCCGACGTAGTCGACCACGTCGTCGCCGGGCCACGCCTTCTCCGGGGAGTAGGGCCACCACGGCTCCATCGCCGGGTTCCAGCAGAACTTCAGGTTCTCCGCGCCGGGGACGGCCCGCATCGTCGTGACGATCTGCTTGAAGTAGGCGGCGAAGTTGAGCGCCTCGGGCTCCTTCTGCGCGCGCCACTGGTACCAGCCGCCGTTGAATTCCCAGCCAAGGCGGAGGATCGTGTCGCCCAGGTGCTGCTTCACCAGGTTCTCGGCGAGGTGCTGGAAGTAGACATTGTATGTTCCCTTCGCCCCCTCGGCGAGGGAGACGGCGACGCCCGCGCCGGGACCCGCCTTCGGCCCCTTGCCGTCCCACGGTCCGACGAGGAGCGGGACGCTGAGGACGAGGCGGCGGCCCGCCTGCTTCTGCACCCAACCCTTCCACGTGCCGAGCTGCCATTCCTGGCCCTCGACCTTGTCCCACGATTCGCTCGGCATGAAGTCCTCGGCCCACATCACCTTCCGGTTCAGCCACGGCCCGTAGGCGTCGTAGAGCCCCTTGCCGACGCCGCCCTGGCCCCAGCGGTAGACGGCGAAGTAGGGCGGCGCCGTGTTGTCGTTGACCGGGAGGAGGCCGCCTGCCGCCGGAGCGGGGGCCGCCTCCTGCGCCCGCGCCGGGACGGCGAGGAGGAAGAGGGAAAGGAGGGGGAGAAGGCGGCGGAGGTGCATCGGGTGGGGGGAGGTTATCACAAGGCTAGCATCGACGGGAGAGGCCCCCGCAAATCACCCTGGGGTGGACAGTCAATCAAACGAGAGTCGGCCCGCGCCTTTCTAGGCGCGGACGGCGCGGCGGCGCGCCCTCCACAGCAGCAGCCCGCCGCCGAGGAAGAGAAGGGCCCAGGTCGAGGGCTCCGGCACGGCGAGGGCGGTGCCGTTGAGCTGGACGTTGTCGATGGCGAAGCTGCCCTGAGTCGTCTTGAAATCGAGCTCTTCTTGAATGTAGAAGGTCGAAAGATTGTCGAGCGTGCCGGGCAGGGCGAGGGTCAACGTCCCGTAACTCGAATTCAAGCCGATCGATCCGCTGGGCGTGATCGAAGTCCACGTCGTCCCATCGGTGCTGTAGGACCACGCGATAGTGCTAAGGAAGCTCGTCGAATTGAAGCTGAGCCGTTCCGACGCCGTGAACGTCAACGAGGTGTAACCGGTGCTGGTCAGGGAGAAGGTCAGCTTATCGACATCGTTGTTGATCGAATTCACGATGAGAAGGGAGCTGCCCGTCGTATCGCCCGTGTACGTATTCGTGGGCGTGGCGCCGACATACGCACCCCAAGCAGGCGCAGAGCTGGTCGATCCGCCATAGGTTCCCAACACATTGCTGAGATTAAGGCTTCCGGTGGTGAAGATCGCTCCATTGGCGCTGTTGCTCGACAGGGTCTTGGCGTTCACGTCGTAGAGTTCGCCATTGCCGCCCGAGGTAGAGAAGAGGCCGATATTGGGAGCGCTGTAGGCGCGGCTGACATTATTGAAATCCCAGTACTCGAGGAGCACCGCCCGGGCGGGGAGCGCCGAGGCCGCCCAGCAGGCGGCGAGGAAGAGGGGGAGGAAGGCCCGGGAGCGAAGGAAACGAGGGCTTCCGAAGGCCGAGACGGGGGACGTTTGCATTACCCCACTTTAACCTTTAGGCGTAGGTACTCCATTCGGGACGGTTGCCCCTTTTAAGCAAAGAGTGTCGAAATCCGGTCACCACCGAGTAGCATCCCCCAGACTACCAAGGGGGATCCTACCCATCGCCCCGCCGCACCGCCGTGGGGGAGGAGCCGGTCCGCTGGCGGAACCAGGCGGAGAAATGGGGGAGGGACTTGAAGCCGAGCTCGTAGGCGATCTCCTTCACCGGGCGGCTGCGGTGGATCTGGACGAGGGCGTTGTCGAGGCGGCGCTTCTCGAGGTAGCGGCGCGGCGTCAGGCCGAAGTGGCGGAGGAAAAGCCGGTTCAGCTGGCTGATGCTGAGGCCCGCCCTCGCCGCGAGGTCGCCCTCCCGGCACGGCAGGGCGAAGGAGGCGTGGTCGAGGTATTCGACGATCCCGAGGACGCGCGGGTCGATCGAGCCCATCTGCGACGGCTTCACTCCCAGCCCTTCCATGACGCGGCAATAGACCTCGAACCACGCCGCGAAGTGGCGGCGGAGGCGGCAATCGACGGCGAGCGAGGCGGGCCGGTAGCGGAGGTCCTGGCGCGCGCCGGGGAACTCCTTCCCCACCAGCCGTTCGAGCCTGCGGGAGTGGACCTCCAGTTGCGGGAACCGCGCCGAGGGGAAGACGAGCGCCGTCTTCCAGTCGAAGAGCGGCTTCCCGCCCGGCCAGTGGAGGTTGAGGTGGATCGAGAGGATGTGGGTGCCGGGGGCGAAGGTCTGGCGGCGCGGCCCCTGCCGGGGCAGGACCCAATCGCCCGGCTTCGCCTCGGCCCGCCCGTCGGCGCGGACGGTGACCCCGCCGCTGCGGATCAGGAAGATCGACTGCCCGTAGTGGGGGGAGCTCTCCTCCAGGTAGGCCGCCTCGACCGGACCGTCGTAGACCCAGGCCAGCTCGACCCGGAGGCGGGACCAGTCCTCGAGCTGGAGTTGATAGAACGACGAACTCACTCCCTCCCTTCATAGTCCCTTTCCGGGACGATGACAATGGGGCGCTCCGCCGGTCCCGGGGCGGACCTGCCGTTTGCCCCTTGAACCGGCGGCCCGGAATCGGGCATGCTCCCCCCCGCCCGTGAGAGCGACCCCCACCATCCGTCAACTGGCCGCGCTGGCGGGCGTCTCCCGGACCACCGTCTCCCTCAGCCTGCGGAACCATCCCAGCATCCCCGCCCTGACGCGGGAACGGATCAAGAAGCTGGCCGAGAGGCAGGGCTACCGGACCGACCCCCTCGTCGCCACCCTCATGAACCAGCTGCGGACCTCGCGCAGCCGCCGCACCGCCGAGAAACTCGTCTACCTCACCTTCTGGCCGCAGCGCGAGGGATGGCGCGTCTCGCCGAACGACGTCGCCTTCTTCGAGGGGGCCTCGGCCCGCGCCTCCCACCTCGGCTACGACCTGGAGCACCTCTGGGCCCGCGAGCCGCGGCTGACCGCCGAGCGCCTCGGGAACATCCTCTACACGCGGGGCATCCGGGGCCTCGTCCTCGCCCCCCTCCTCCGGCCGCAGGGCCATTTCTCCCTCGACTGGTCCCGCTTCGCCGCCGCCGCCATCAGCTACACCATCGTCCGGCCCCAGCTCCATCGCACCACCCATTCCCACTACAACGGGATGGGGATGACGCTCCACCGGCTGAAGCAGCTCGGCTACCGGCGCATCGGCTACGCCAACGTCGCCGGGCAGGAAAACCGAGTCAGCCACGCCTGGCTCGCCGCCTACTACGTCCACCACCATACCCTCCCCGCAGCCGAGCGGATCCCGCCCTTCACCGCCGAGGAATGGAACCGGAAGGCCTTCGCCGAGTGGGTCCGCCGCCACCGGCCCGACGCCGTCATCGGCAACCAGGTGGAGCCCCTCGCCCTCCTGCGCGACGCCGCCCTCCGCCTCCCCGCCGGGATCGGCTACGCCTGCCTCGACCTTCCCCTCACGCCCGGCACCGAGGCGCTCGCCGGGATCGACCAGCAGCCGCGCTCCGTCGCCGCCGCCGCCGTCGACCTCGTCGTCACCCAGCTCCAGAACAACGAATTCGGCCTCCCCGCCGAGGCCAAGACCGTCCAGCTCGACGGCGCCTGGCGCGACGGCCCGACCCTCCCCCGCCTCCTGCCGCCGCCCGGGCAAAAAAACAAGCGGACCGCCAAGAACAAGACGCAGGTCAAACCGGGGACCGCCGGCCCCGCCTCCTTGACTGTCTCGCGACGAAAAACTCCCTCCTCCTCCGCCCCCGCCTCATCCTAGGGGCGATGCGCTTTCTGCTCCTCATCCCGCTTCTCCTCGCCACCGGCACCCTCCGCGCCGACGAGGCCCTCTCCCTCTCCGCGCTGAATCCCGACCCGCGCGTCGACCACCTCTCCATCGGCATCCACATCAAGGCCCCCGGCTTCGGCGAACTCGTCCTCGAGCTCCCCCAGATCGTCCCGGAGGCCGACGGCCCGTGGGAAAACCCGATCCGCGCCCGGCTCGTCTCCGACGCCGCCACCCTCACCGTCCCCTATCCGTGCGGGGCGACCTTCCGCTATGCCCTGGAAAAGGAAGGGACCCTCGTCTGCACCTACGCCGGGATGCCCGCCACGGCGCGCGGCCTCTGGTTCCCGATGATGATCCCCGTCGTCCCCTTCCGCGACGGCGGGCGCTACGCCTTCAACGCCTCCCCGGGTTCGGAAACCGTCCTCAAGCCTTTCCCCCGCGAACCCGGCGGCAAATTCATCGAGACCCGGCAACCCGGCCCCTTCCTCCTCGTCACCCCCGCCGGGGCCCGTCTCTCCCTCGCCGCCCCCTCGGAGACGCAGGGCCTCACCGATTTCCGCAGCGCCTCCTGGGCCGCCTTCTCCTGGACCTTCTCCTACCTCCTGGCCCCCCATCCCGGCAGCGGCACCTTCACCCTTCACATCGCCTCGACCCCCGCACCGGCGCCTTAGAGTCTGGTCTGCACTTTGGGCGGCAGCCCTCAAAAGAAACGCGGCACGGAAAGGAGCAGGCGGCCTTTTTTCGCGGGCAGCAGAAACGCCCCGTCGTCGCCGCGCGGCAGCGGGAGGCTGGTCTCGAAATCGACGACTTCCTTCGCCGTCGGCGGGAGCCGCAGCCGTTCCCCGGCGAAGGAAGAGCGCTCCTCGATCATGTCGATGTCGAGGGCCTTCCGCGTCGGGATGTAGTGGAGGAGCGTGAGGAGGAGGTCGCGGCCCCGGCGGCGGGGAACCGCGAGGACCGTCGACGGCAGGCCCGCGCCGAAGGGGGCGGGCCCGATGAGGCGGGCGATCGCCTCCAGGCAGCCGTCGCGCACCGCGATGTTCCCCGACTGGCGATACTCGCGGAAGACCGGGTCGGCGAAGTAGGCGAAGTGCTTTCCGCCGACGACGGCGGGATGGGCGTCGGCCTGCGCCCGGGGCGGCGTCTGGAAGTGGGAGGAGAAGGTGAGGTCGGTCCGCTTGAAATAAGGAAGGACCCGCTCGACCCAGATCGTCGCCCCCTTTCCGGCGACGATGTTTTCCCCCGGCAGGTAGACGACCCGCTCGCTCCGGGCCAGGGCCGGGGAGAAGGCCGCCTTCGTCCGCCAATAAGTCGGGTAGAGCTCGACGGTCCCGGTCCGCCGCAGCGCCGCGCCGGGAACCCCGCACGTGCCGTCGGCGGCGAAACCGCTCCGGCCGGAGAAGACGATTTTCCCGCCCCGGGCGACGAAGGCCGCGAGGCGCTTCCGCAACGCGGGGGTGAAGACGACCGAGTCGGGGAGGAGGACGAGGGCCACGCTGGAATCGAGCTTCCCCGCGTCGTCGAGGACGACGGCGTCGTAATGGGCCTCCTCGCAGATCTGGACCGCCCCCTCGAGCGCCTTGTCGGTCTCGTCGCCCGGGAGAGCGGGATGGCCGGGGGCGACGATGCCGACGCGGGGCAGCGGGACCGAGCCCGCGTAGAACGGCTCCGCCTTCTCGCACGCGGCGTAGACGGCACCAATGAGGTCGTAGGCCCCCGCGTCGGGCGTGCCGCGCGGCGGGAGCTGGTCGCCGACCGAGTTCGCCCCGCCGAGGGCCTGGGAGCGGAAGCATTCGTACTCGAGCGCCGGGAGCGGCTTCAGCCCGCCGAAGTCGCCCCACATCTTCTGGAACCGGCCCGTCATCCCGAGCCACGGCTTCCCCCAGCTGCCGAAGGCCCGCGCGAGGCGGGGGAAGTGCTGGTAGCCCCAGAAGCCCGAGGGGAGCGACTCGAGCTCCCAATGGCTCTGGAGGGCGTGTCGGGAGCGGACGCCGAAGCGGGAGTCGGTGAAGATCGGGTTCGTCGAGTTGTAGAAGAGCGTCGCCTCCCTGTTCAGCCCCCGGATCAGCTTCGTGAAGCGCCCGCAGAAGGCGGCCTGGGCGAGGCTCTCGAAGCGGACCTGGGTCTCCCGGTCGTCGGCAAGGAGGCCGTGCTTCGCCCGGAACGTCCGGCTCGCCTCGCTCCAGCACGACCGCCCGTCGAAGAAGAGGATGTCGAAGAAAAGGCCGTCGACCTCGTATCCCGCCAGCAACTCGCGGACGTGGGCCTCGATGTAGTCCTGGTAATCGGGATGAAGGAAGTTGTTGTACCGCCATCCGCCGGGATGGGGCGGGAGGTTCGGGTCGGCGTTCCCGCAGCGGGCGAAGGTCCCGTCGGCCCGCATCTGCCGCCACTCGGGATGCTTGTCGGCCACATCCTCTTCCCAGGCGACGGTCGTGTAGACCGGCGCGCGGATCCCCTCGCGGTGGAGCGCCTCGATCATCTCGCCGAGGAGGTCGCGACCTCCGAGGGCGGGATGGATCGTCCCGACCTTCGTCGGGTAATAGGACTGGCCGTGATGGCATTTCGCGAAGACCGTCACGCTGTCGACGTGGGCCTCCCGGAACGTCTTCGCGAAGGCGCGGGCGTCGAACTCCGAAGCGACGTCGGGGATAAAGGGCGAGGTGTGGAAATCGAGGTGGACCTGGCGTTGACGCATGGGATCAAGCCTGCCGAACGCACTCCCATTTGAGTATGGCTAGGGGAGCCCGATTTATGTATTTTTACGACTTATGGAAACCGGCGCTCTCCCCGTCAGCCTCGCCGACGGCCTTCTCCGCCACTTCCGGATCGAGGTGGTGGAATCCAAGCGGATGGAGATCGGCGCGCTCTGGCGTTACGATCTGCAAAGCCCGTTCTGGCGTCTTTATGCACATCAACGCTCCGGGGCTTCAGTCACCTGCGCGGGCCGCGCCTTCCCGCTCCTCCCCGGACGGATCCACCTGATCCCCTCCTGGGTCCGCTTCCAGACCGGGACCACCCGGCCGGTCCTCCAGGATTTCCTCCACTTCTACGTCACCGGATTCCCCCCCTCCCTCATTCGCCGCCTCTTCGACCGGCCCCTCCTCCTCCCCGCCGACGGCGCGATCGATCCCCTCTGCCGCCGCTGGCAGGCGGGCCTCGGCGGCAACGGGGAGAAGGAGCTCGGCTTCACCGGCCTCGCCTGGGCGAGCGCCCTCGCCCACGCCGCGACGGCGATGGCGATGGAGTCCCTTTCGGCCGACGACCGGGAAGCCTCCCTTCGCGCCCTCGCCGGATCGATCGACATCGGCCCCGCCCTGGAGGCCATCGACCGCTCGCTCGCCTCCCCTCCGGACAATCCCGTACTGGCCCGCCTCTGCGACATGAGCACCGACCACTTCATCCGCCGCTTCCGGGGCGCCGTCGGCATGACTCCCGCCCAATACGGCATCGAGCGGCGGATCTCGATCGCCGCCCGCCGCCTGACCTCCGAAGGAAAGACCATCGACGCCGTCGCCGAGGAAACCGGCTTCACCGACCGCTTCCACTTCTCCCGCACCTTCAAGGCCCGCCTGGGCCTCTCCCCCGCCGCCTACCGCAAGATCCAGCGCCGCGCCAGCGCCGCGGGGTAGGGCGATCGACACTGGGGGAGGGGCGCGGAGGGATGGGACTGCCGCAGGCAGCTTACTCTCCTCTTGAATTTGATCGATCAAATCGATATCATCCTTTAATGACTCCATCCGGCACCCTTTCCCGCTCGCTGGTGAACCACTCGGTCGAGGTTGCCCGGGCGGTCCTCGCCGCACTGCACATCCCGCTTCCCCCCTTTGCCGACTGGAGCGTCGACCAGTGGGACGGGGCCGCCGGGGCCAAGGCGGCCGAGATCCGCGACTGCATGCTCGGCTGGGATGTCACCGACTTCGGCAGCGGCCGCTTCTCGGAGATCGGCCGGTGCCTCTTCACTCTCCGCAACGGCAGGCCGAGCGATCCGCGCTATCCCAAATCGTATGCCGAGAAGCTGCTGATCGAGCCGGAGGGACAAAAATCGCCGATGCATTACCACCGCTCGAAGCGGGAAGACATCATCAATCGGGGCGGGGGCGACGTCATCATCGTCCTCCGGCCCGTCGGCCCGGGAGAGCGGCCCGGCGACGGCCCGCTGACCGTCCAGATCGACGGCTTCTCCCACGCCAGGCCGGCGGGCGAGGAGATCCGCATCCGTCCCGGCGAAAGCCTGAGCATCCCGCCCCGGACGTTCCACCAATTCTGGGCCGCCGAGGGAAGCGGCACCCCGATCGCCGGCGGGCGCTATGCCGTCAGCAGCGAGGTATCCTCGGTCTGCGACGACTGGAACGACAACGTCTTCGCCGATCCCTGGGCCTGCCGGTTTCCCACCCTCCTCGAGGACGCGCCGCGCACCTGCTACCTCTGCCACGAGTACCCGACCCCCCGCTCCTGAGAGGAAGCGGGGCTTCGCGGGTAGCGGATGGGTGTTTTGATCGATCTCATTTATTTGATTTCACCAAAACACGTTCCCGGTTAGAACGGCTGGAGCCGTTCTTCCCCATGAATTTAAAGCCCGAAGGTGCCGAATTTGAGTTTGAAACCCAGGCGGTCCGCCTCTTCCGGAACCTCGAATTCGAGATCCTGAGCGGCAAGCTGCCGCCCGGGACGCGCCTCGTCCGCCGCGAGTTGACCCAGCGGTTCCACCTGAGCCAGGCGACGGTTTCCGAAGCCCTGTGGCGGCTGGAGACCGACGGCCTCGCCGAGAGCGCCCCCATGTACGGCACGCGGGTGACCCGCGTCACCCCGCAGCGCCTGACCGACGAATCGATCCTCCGGGAGGCGCTGGAATGCCAGGTGGCCCGCATCGTCTCGCGGAAAATCAAGGCCTCCGACCTTCCCCGGCTGGAGGCGCTGGCCGACCGGGTCGACGCGCTCCTGCGGAAGGCCGGGACCTACTCCCGCGCCGACATGGAGGTCCACCAGGAATTCCACCTCGCCGTGGCCCGCCTCAGCGAATCACGCCTTCTTATCCGGGAAGTGGAACGTCTCTGGCGCCGCCACTTCATGTTCTTCACCTGGGTCAGCGGCAAGCTGTGGCCGAGCCCGGCCCACTGGCACCGGAAGCTCCTCGACGCCCTCATGAGCGGCGATCCCGACAAGGCCGAACGGACGACGCGCGACCACGTCCGCTACGGCGCCAAGCACCAGCAGGAGCTGCTCGACAAGGCGGCCGCGATCGAAGTCGTCGACAAGCGGGACCGGCGGCCGGCCAGGAAGGCCTGATCCAGCGACGGGCACCCGGTCCCGGCTGCCCCCTAAGGCAGGACCTTGATGTAATCGATGGAGAAGACGTCGCTCGCCGAGGCGCCGATGTCGATGGGATCGAAACGGAGCCGCCGGATGGCGCTCGCCCCGGTCCAGCCCGGCACCGTCGACATGTCGAACGTGTAGACGTGGTAGGCCCCGTCGTTGACGAGGGCGGTCGAGGCCGCCTGGGACTTCGCCTGGCTCATCGTCCCGTCGCTATTGGAGGTGAAGTAGATCCGGGCGGCGGTTCCCGAGGAGACGGTCTGCATCCGCACCTCGACGTGGCGGTAGGTGGCGGTGGGGATGTTGTAACCGTCGGCCGAGATGATCGACGGGTCGGCCCCCCCGGAGTAGCCCTTGAGGTAGCCGCCCTGCTGGTCGAGGCTGGAGACCTGGAAGTTCGCCATCCAACCCTCGGTGTCGGGATAGATCGAGTCGAAGGCCCAGGTCCGGCCCGTCCAGGCACGGGAGTAGAGGATATTCATCCGCGCCTTCTGCGTGGCCGTCGGCACCACGTTGGTCACCGTCGAGGCGGGGAGGAAGACGCTGCGGATTCCGTTGAGGTAGCCGAAGCCGTCGGTGGCGCCGTAGCCGAGCAGGGCCGTCGGGGCGATGTAGTGGCCCTCGCCGAATTCGTTCCAATTGTCGAAGAGGACCATCTTCCCTCCCGCCGCCGTCGCGGAGGCGCTGGAGATGCTGGGGGCGAAGGTGTTCTTCATCCACCCGTTCATCGTCGTGAAATCGGCGGGGCTGATGTAACCGGGGCCGGTCTGGTCCCACGCCTCGCCGCTGCGCCCCTGCGAGGAGACGCCGATCGGGTAGATCGCATGGGGCGTGGCGGACGCCCCGGCGGTCTTCTGGCTCGTCAACGCGCTTTGGATCGTCGTGATGTTGTTGGAGATCCAGGCGTAGGTGTAGCAGGCGTCGAATCCGGCCGCGCTCAGCTGGCTCAGGATGGCGGTGTTCGCGTCGCCGCAACGGGCCAGGAGGATCGCGCCGCTGTACCCGGCGGCCGAAATCTGGGTCCGCAGGAAATTGGTTTCGGCCAGCGCCGTCGCCGTCCCCAGGCCGTTGACCCAGTCGGTGGCGTTCCCGAAGGCGACCACCGCCTTGTTGTCGATCCGCATGTAGCGGGGATCGCGGAAATAATACTCGACCCAGTAAGGGACGATCGCGTTCTGGAACGCCGCCGTGGTCGTCGCGCCGGAAAGGGAGAAATCGGCGATGGCGAACTGCACGTTGCCGGTGTTCTTCGCGTAGAAATAGCCCTCGTGGATCGCGCCCTGGGTCGACTCGAAGGTCGGCTGCTTGATCGGATCGCCGTTCGTGCTCCCGTACCAGCAGTCCATGAAGAAATCGACGCCGGCCTCGGACATCCACTTCAGCTCCCAATCCATCACCTCGCTGTTCCCCTCGTCGTAGAAGCCGAGGGCCGGATCGTGATTCGGATACCGGTAGATCCAGTCCCAGCCGAGGTGCTGCCCGTTCCGCCATCCGGCAAAGAAGGTCTGCATCCCGACCTTGAGGGAGCCGTGGGAGATCGGCGCGACGTCGGGCACGTAGTCGGCGGCCCGTTCCTGGAAAGGATAGAGGAGGACGTCGTCGATCCACATCGTCCCCATCCCCGACATCGAGGTGCCGAAGGCCATGCTGCTGAGGTTGCCGCCGGAATAGCCGATCGTGGTGCGGTATTTCCCGTTGATGTAGACATCGGCCAGGTCGGTCGCGGGATCGAGGACCACGCGGACCACGTACCAGACGTTCGCCACGTAGTTGCTCCATACCGTCGTCGTCGAGGACGTCGTCGAGTAACAGGCGATGTTCCCCCCCGAGGTGGTGAGCGTCACGCCGCCCGAGCTCCCGTTGCGGAGATACATGATCACCCCGTCGACCTTCGCCGGCAGGAGGAACTTGTACTCCCACGCCAGTTTCGAGCCGTTCGGCGTGAAGCTGTAATTGAGGGTCGCCATCGCCGTCGTCGAGGTGTCGTCCATGCGGAAGCCCATCGGCTGCTTGGGATTCGGGATCGGCGTGCGGGTGGAGAGCAGCTGCGGGCTGCAGAGGCCGCCCGCCGTCGTGGCTCCCCAGCCGCTGGGGGTAATCCCGGCGGTGGCGCACGTGAAGCGTTCGTTGACGATGTACCCCTTCGTGACGGTCACGAAGTAGAGCTGCTGTTCGCCGAGGCCCGCGGGCGTTTCGATGTAGACGGAATCGACCTGGCTCACCGTGTTCCTCATGGCGACCGGCATCCCCGCCGCCCGCGCGCCGTTCACCGTAACGTCGAAGCCGTGAGTCGCCGGATAGAGCGTCGCCCGGACGGCGTAGTTCGTCTGCGCCGCATAGTTCGCGACGAGGGCGGTGAAGCCGCCCGTCGAAGTCTCGTAGCCGAACGCCCCGCCCGAGGTCTTGAAGACAACGGCGTTGGTATCCCCGGAGCGGATCGCCCAGATATTCCCGTCGATCTTGGCCTGGAGATTGAAGCAGAACTCGAGCGTGATCGACCCCGTCGCCTGCGGAATGAAGCTCTTCCTCATCTTGAGGGCGCCGCCGAGGCTGGCGTACTTCCAGTAGACCGAGGAGATCGTCCCTCCCGTCGAGTCGATGTCCCAATCGGAGACCTTGTCGTCTCCCGTCGAGGGATTCCCGAAGTAGGCGAATTGCTCGTCGACGAGATAACCGACGTTCAGCGGCCCGCCCTGCGTCGCCCGCAGGGAGGTGGTTCCGCACAGAAGCACCAGGGGAAGAAAAAGAAGAACCCGCCCATTCGAGATAAAATGGGCTCGAATGTTACCCATAAAACCGGCAGATAGCTTCATATATTGGAGTGGTTGTAATTATTTAAATTTAGGAATAAAAAAGCCCGAAGAATCCCCCCGGCCTTTGATGCATCCTTTTTGGGAATCTCGAATCTCGAACTAGGCGCTCTCGCGCACCACCACGTGTCCCTTGATCCGCTCGATCGGAATCGGCTGCGGAATCCCCCGCACCACTTCGTCGAGCCGCTCGAAGGCGCGGCGGCCGATCGCCTCATACGGAATATGGTAGGTGGTCAGGGGAATTTCCCCGGGGTCCTGGGCGAAGTCGTCGACCCCGACCACCTTCAGATCGTGCGGGACGCGGAGGCCGTTCTTCTTGGCTACGCGAAGGAGCGCCCGCGCCAGAAGGTCGAAGCTGCAGACCACGCCCTCCAGCCCGCGGCATCCCTTGAGATAGGCCTCGGCCAGCCGCGTCGGCTCGGCGAAGGCGTCCTCGAAATTCGGATGCATCGTCGTCGGGAGGTTCACCAGGGAGGGATCGACGGGGAGCCCCGCGTTTTCCATCGCGAACTGGTACCCCATCAACGCGCCGACGGCCCGGCCCGGCCCGAAGAAGCCGATCCGCTTGAGCCCCTTGCCGATCAGGTAATCGGTCATCATCCGTCCGGCGTCGAAATCGTCGGAGATCACCGCGGGCAGGTCGATTCCCGGCATGCTGATGCAGGCGAGGACGATCGGCACCTGGGAGCGGCCCAGGATCTGCAGGACGTTGATCTGGTCCTCCGGCGTCCCGCACCCGGCCAACGAGTAAAGGACGACGCCCTTCACGTCGAATTCCTTGAGCCGGGTGATCATCTCGGCTTCCTTGCGGAAATCGGTCCCCGTCGTCAGGGTCACCATGCGGCGCGACGCCTGATGGGCGGCCCCGGAAAATCCGCTCACCGTCTTCGCGATGCCTTCGTGCCGGTCACTCGGGAAGACGAAGGCGAAGGCGTTCAGCTCGAGCAGGGCGGCACCCCGCTGCGAATTGGAACGGATCACGCGCGTTCCCGTCCGGGTGCGCCGCTCGACCAGACCCTCATGGGCCAGTCGGGTAATGGCCCGACTCACCGTGAACCGGCTGCAGCCCAATTCCTCGGCCAACTCCACTTCGGGCGGAATCTTGCCGTTGACCGGCCACACACCCTGAAGAATGCGATCTTCAAGGATCTTGAAGATTTCGTCCAATTTGGTTGTCGATTGAAGGGGAGCCATAATTCGATCACAAATTACCACATTAGACTGCCGAATAAAAGGGGTTCCGGTCGGGCAAAGCCTCTAAGAGTTCTAGGGTGTCGTGAGGACGACATCGTCGATGTTCCGCTGGTCCGGGTTCATGCCGTAACCGGAGAGCCCCGCCACGGCGATGCTGGAGACGAATCCCTTTTTCTCGAGATTCGCGCTGCTGACAACCTTCTCCCCGTTGACCCACATCGAAACCGTATTGTTCTTCCGGTGGTACTCGACCTTCAGCCGGTTCCAGCCGCCCGGCGAGAAGCCGGTGGCGTCGCCGCCCTGGATTTGCTGCGTGGTGGCGACCCCTTCCCTGCCCGGATTGTAGAGGCACTGATAGTGCCCCTTCCCGTCGAGGACGAGGTAGACGCCCAGCGGCCAGTTGATATTCACGTTCATGGCATCGAGGGTTCCCTTCGCCCCCATGCCGACCCCGATCCACCGGTTCGGGTCCTTCGCGTCGGGATGGACCCGCGCCTCGATCGCCACGTTCTCCGCTTCGGCAGTCACCGGCAACCGGAGGAGGAAGGCCTGCTCGTCGCGCACTCCCACCGCGCCATCTCCGTCGTCCTGTTTCAGGATCCGGACGTTCGGCGTCGCCTCCCAGCTCGACTCGCCGGTCTCGGTCGCCGCCCCGTCGAGGGCGTTCCGGGACTCCTTGTTGAAGCCGTCCTGCACCGTCGTCTCGGCACGGGCCAGGGCAAGGGTGAGGCCGAGGAAAAGCGAGGCGCAACGGAGTCGTTTCATGGCTTTGCTTCCCGATTATTTCCTGGCCCCGTCGGCTTTCTCGAATTCGAGCGCGGTCATCGAATGGGCGGGGAAGGTCATCGCGACGGCCTCGCCGTCGACCGGCGCGGCCTCGCCGACCTTCGTGTCGCGGACACCGTCGATCGCCCCAAGCGAGGGTCCGTTGACCTCCCAGCGGAGGACGCGGGCGGCGGCGAAACCCTTCACCCGCACCTCGGTCGCGATCGGCTTGTTCTCGCTCTTGTTGAAGACCATCACATAGAGCCGGTCGCCGCCCTTGGAGAGGCTGGCCGAGCTGGTGAGGAGGTCGTAGGCGGGGAAAGTCGCCTTCGTCATGGCGCGGAGCTTCATGTTGCGGACCTCCAGATGGCCCGAGATGACCTTCGCCCCCGACTCGAACCGGAGGACGATCTGGACTCCCGGCGCGTCCTTGAGCCCCCGGAGGGTGCCCGAGATCTCCTTCCACTCCGGACCGTTGATCCCGGTGATCGTGATCGCGCTGTGCGATTTCCCCCAACCCCGGTCGTCGCCCAGGCCCATCGCGATGGGCGCGTCGGCGCTCCCCGGACCGGGGACGAAACGGGCCTCGCAGGAGAGCGTGTAGTCGGCGCCGTCGGGGCCGACTTCGCCCGGCTTCCTGTAGTGGCCGATGCAGGGGTAATGGTTCCCGGTGATCTGGTCGAAGTCGACCTTCAGCACGCCGTCGGGCGTCATCTCGCCTTTCAGCTTCGGATCGTCGAGGGCGCCGAGATCGATCTCCGACGCGACGGGAATGTCGGCGATCAGGAGGGGGGGACGGAAGTCGGTTCCCCGCGAGGGAGAGACCCCGCCCATCCCGTCGACCTCCATCTTCGGCCCGTCGACCGTCGTCTTCACGAGGTCGGCGCCGAAGTGCTGGCCCCACAGCCGGAAGAGCCGGAAGGCGGCGAGATCCTTCGTCTGATAATCGGGGGTCGTCTTGAAATCGATGCGGATCGAGCCGAAGTAGCCGTTGAACATCTGCCAGAAATTCGCCATCGCGATGTTGTTCTCCGGCAGGAGGAGGAGGCGGATGACGTCGGCGGCGATCAGCCCGCCCGCGAGGGTGAAGCGGTAGGGCTTCGGCTTGTCGCCGCCCAGGGAGTTGTTGAACTCGGTGATCGCCAGGGGGACGTTCCGCCCGCATTCGAGAAGGATTTTCTCCCGGTAGCGGTCGAGGGTGTTCTGGTAGGCGCGGGTGGTCGAAAAGCCCGTGAGATAGGCCTGCCGCTCATTGTCGTCGTTGATCGTCACGCCGGAGCCGCCGAGGTACATGTGGGCGACGATGAAGTCGGCCTTCTTTCCCGCCGTCCGGTAGACGATCTTGTTCCACTCCGACTCGGGCGGCGCGCCGGTCGCCGAGAGGATGCCGATCTTGATCGTCGGATCGACGGCCCGCATCGCCGCCATGCAATCGACGGCATACTTCGCATAGCCGTCGGGCGTGTATTGCCGCCGGGGGACGACGTCGTGGTTGCCGTGGTCGGACTCGTTCCCCAGCTCGAACCACTTCACCTTGTAGGGCTCGGCATGGCCCCATTCCTTCCGCTTCATCGCCCAGGGATGGTCGGGCGTCGCGGGGGCGTTGAGGTATTCGACAAGGTCGGCGGCAAAGCGGGGCATCTCCTCGGCGGGGAGGACATAGTCGCTGACCATCATGAGGGGCTCGATGTTCAGCTCGTTGCAGACCTGGAGATACTCGTCGACGCCGAACTGCCAGTCGCCGCGCTTGTCGCGCGGGCCGACCGCCTTGCGCCAGTCGAAGTTGTGGACCAGACACCCTCCGGGATAGCGGAGCATGCTGATCCCGATCTCGCGCGCCTTCCCGAGGATCACCTCGGAGGGCTTCCCCTCGTTCGGGAGCCATAGGCCGTCGCCCCGGTAGATCTTGTCCTTCACGGTGGGGCCGAAGATCCCCGCCGAATCGGCCGCCTCGATGTTGTGGCCGAAGACCAGCCGGTTCACCGGCCCGAGCACCTGCGAGGCGTCGACCTCGAGCGAGCCCGTCAACGGCTGGGCATCCTCGGCCCGGGCGTCGCCGCCCATGCCGCCCAGGGAGAAGAGGAACGGGAGGACCGCCCCCAGAAAAGCCGACCACCGCATGCGGGAGGATCCCCGCCGAGCCATTGCCGTCATAGAAAAAATCATCTCGTAAAAAATCCCGGATCGAGCCTCAGGCCGCGCACCGCGCCGGCCGCCGCCGCAGCAGGAGGAAGGCCGCCATCCCCGCGCCCATCAAGACTAGCGGGGCGGGCTCCGGCACCGCAACCACCTGGAGATTGACCACCCCCGCCGTCGAGGTATCGACGGTGTAGGCGTAACCGGCGGGCGACGTCCCGACGGTCAGGGTGTTGTCCGTCAGGGTTCCCGAATAGCTGAAGAGCTCGTAGGTCCCCGCGCCGAAACCGCTCCCGGCCGTGAGGCTCAGCGTTCCGCCGAGGATGAGGTTGCCGGTGACTGCGACGAGGTCGCTCGCGCTTCCGAGGTCGAATTTCAGGGTCGATCCCGTGTTGAGCGCGAGGCCGCCGCCGAGCGTCAGCGTCCCGGTGAGGCTCGTTCCCGACGCGTCCATGTCGCCCGCCGAAAGGATGCCCCCGCTCGCCACCGTCACCGCCCCGGAGACCGTCCCGTTGCCGCCGAGCACCGCCGCCGAGGCGACGCTGACCGCGCCGGTGCCGCTCAGGGTGCCGTTGACCAGCAGGGTCCCCGCCGAGACCGTCGTGATGCCGAGGTAGGTGTTGTTCGTCCCCGAGATCGCGACGATCCCCGCCCCGGTCTTGGTCACCGCGTCGGAGCTGTTGCCCGCCGTCGAGGTCGTCTCGTGCCTGATGCCGCCGGTGAAGTTCACGCGCCCCCCGCTCGCCGCCGTGAGGGTGACGCCCATGCCCGCGGTCCCCGCCGCGGTGCTCGTCCCGAGGCTGATCGCCCCGCTGTAGGTAGAAATGTCGGCAGTCGAGCCGCCGAGGGTGTAGACGGCGCCGTTCGTGTTCGTGATGACCCGGATGTTGTTCCCGATGGTGTAGGCCCCGGAGACCAGGATGGAGGAACTCGACTGCCCGGAAAGGCCGAGGCTGACGCTTCCCTTGCCGAACGCGCCGCCCGTCGTCGTCGAGGAGCTCGTCCCGGCGACGACATTGCCGTTCCAGATGTTGATCGTGTTTCCGATGGTGCTCGCGCCGCTGAGGACGACCGTGCCGCCCGCCGCATTGATCGCGAAGTTCCCCGCGGTGATGCCGCCGGTGAGGGCCCCGCTGACCGTCAGCGTCTTTCCGCCCCCCGCGGTGAGGGTGAAATTGTTTCCCGAGATCGCCACGTTCCCGCTGACGGTCATGTTCGCCCCCGTCGCGGCGAATCCGCCCGAGGCGACCGACATGCTCGCGGCGATCGTCTGCACGCTGGCCGAACTGTTCGTGACATTGACCCCCCCCGTCCCGGTGAGGCTGAGCGTATTTCCGCTGAGAGTGAAGGCCGAGGCTCCGCTAAGGAAGGTCAGGCTCTGGGCCGAGAACGGGGTGTCGATGTTGATGGCCGTCTGCGACGATCCGCCGATCTGGAGGACCGTCGTCACGGCGCTGGTCGGCGCGACGCCGGAAGCCCAGTTCAACGCCGTCGAGAAGTTCCCGTCGGTCCCGCCGCCGTTCCAGACCGATTGCGCCGAGGCGGTTGCCCCGCTGAAGCCAATCACGCTCCATAGGCCGAGAGCGAATAGACCGGTTAAAAGGCGTGACCTCCTAAAGAATGAGGCAGGACGAGAAGGAATAAACCAATTGATATACATAAACTTATGATTTATCTGCATTTCAAATCGCCAGACTCCCGTTTGCCCGTGGAAATCTGTTTTAACCATCTTTATAGCAAATAGACTGTTTATTCAATAGTTTTCTTAATGGTAAGTGTGATTTTGTGATTTCCTCCCTCCGCCGGCCTCGACGGCGAAGGGAATCAGCCGGTAACGCCAGAGAAAACGACCGGGTTGGATCGTGTAAGGGGGGAGCGTGTCGGGACCGCACGAATGGGTGCCGAGGCCCCGCTGCTTCCAATCGAGGTTGAGGATCGTCTCGGGCCGGGGCCGGAGGTCGTAGGTGTGGAGGGCGGCGTAAAGGTCGTGGGCGGTGAAGTGGCTCGCCGAGAACTCGAGCGGGTCCCCGGAAACCGCCTCGACGCGGAGACCGACCGTCCCGTTCCCGAGGGAAAGCCAGCGAACATCGGCATGGTTCCCGTGTTCCTGCGGCATGATGTAGGGGACGTACTGCGCCGTCACCGTGCTTTCGTGAAGATCGACAAGGGCCGACCGCTTCCGGTCGGCGTAGCTCTCGTCCGGACCGCGACCGAGCCACCGGAGCTCCTCCCAGCCCGCGGCGAACCGAAGCACGACGCCGAGCCGGGGAAGATCGGGAACCTGCGGGGAGACCGTGAACCGGTTCTCGATCGAGAGCGTCCCGTCGGGAGCGAGCGTGCAGTCCTGCCGGAGGACGACGGCCCGGGGAGAGGCGGCGCATGAGGCGATCTGTTCCAGCGTCACCGTCACCGCGCCCGGGGTGCCGCCTTTCCCTCCCCGCCGTACGCGGGCGGGGGACGCGGAAACGACCGCCCCGTCGAGGCCCATGGCGCGCCACTTGGAGAGGGGCCGCCAGGCCTCGTGGGTCCAGCCCTTGATCCCGTCGTTGTCGGTCGGCCCCCGCCAAACCTGGAGCTCGGGCCCGGCGAGGAGGAGCTCCCGACCCTGCCAGGCGAACGAGGCGATCCGCCCGTCGACGATCGCGAGCCGGACGATCTCGTTCCCGATCTTGATCGGGTCCGCGTTCGGATTCCGTTTCCGTTCCTGCACCACCCGGAGCGGCGACGGCGCGAAGGGGCGAGAACGGCGGACGGGGCGGGGCGGCGGCGCGAAGGCCCGTGCCGGAAGGGCGATCTGGTCCCAGCCGACGCGGTGACCCGCCGGAGCCCAGACGGTGGCGCGAGCGAGCTCGAAGCCGACGTGGAGGAACGCCTCCGCGCCGGGAGGAAGCGCGATGGCCCCCAATCGGAGCGGCAGCCGGACCGTTCCCTCCCGCCCCGCCGCGATCCTCAGGACGGGCAGCCTTCCCCCCGCCCAGACGACACCGTCGATCTTCAGCTCCCACGATCCGCGCAGATCGCCGAGGTCGGCGAAGTCCCGCGCGTTGGAGAGGCGGAGCGCCGCCCGCTTCGCGTCGAAGGCGAGCGCCTTCGCGGGCCGCGCCAGGTATTGGAATTCCCGGGCGGCGGGATGGGGCTTGCGGTCGGGCCAGACGAGGCCGTCGCAGACGAAGTTGAGGTCGTTGGGCGTGTCGCCGAAGTCGCCGCCGTAGGCCCAGTATTCCTTGCCGTCGGCGGTCTTCTGCTTCAGGCCGTGGTCGATCCACTCCCAGATGAAGCCGCCCTGGAGACCGGGATATTTCTCGAACGCGTCCCAGTAGTCGGCGAGGGATCCGTTGCTGTTCCCCATCGCGTGGGAGTACTCGCAGAGGATGAGGGGGCGGGTCCGGTCGGGATGGTCCCGGTCGGTCGCCCACTCGACGATCTGGTCGATCGTGGCGTACATCGGGCAGACGATGTCGGTGACGCGGTAGCCCCCGTCGTACCGCTTCTTCGGCATCAGGGCCTCGGGAAGCCACGGCCAGATTCCCGGCTCGTAATGGAGCGGGCGGGTCGGATCGTAACCCCGGATCCAGCCCGCCATCGCATCGTGGTTCGGGCCGTAGCCGCTCTCGTTGCCGAGGGACCAGAGGATGACGGAGGGATGGTTCTTGTCCCGCTCGACCATCCGGACGGCGCGGTCTAGGAAGGCCCCGGCGTAGCGCCGGTCCCGGCAGAGCTGGTGGAGAAAAGCGTGCGTCTCGAGGTTCGCCTCGTCGATGACGTAGAGCCCGAGCTCGTCGCAGAGGTCGAGCCAATGGGGATCGTTCGGGTAATGGGAAGTGCGGACGGCGTTGACGTTGAGCCGCTTCATCGCGACGGCGTCGAGGCGGAGGGTCTCGCGGTCGAGGGCCTTCCCCTTCGTGTCGTGGTGGTCGTGCCGGTTCACTCCCTTGATGAGGACGCGCCTGCCGTTGACGAGGAGCATCCGGTCCCGGACCTCGACGGTGCGGAAGCCGACACGGACCGAGGTCGCCTCGATCTCCTTCCCGACGGGATCGAGCAGCGTCGCCACGGCCCGGTAGAGGGCGGGCCGCTCCGCCGACCAGGCGGCGACGCACGGCACCGCCACGTCGAAGTCGGCCTGGAGGCGGCCGTATTCGAGCGTGCTCCCCGTCGGCACCGGCGCTTCCAGGGGCTTGCGGAAGAGGGCCTTCCCCTTGGGGTCGAAGAGTTGGAGCCGCACCTTCCATCCCGGGCGGGGAAAGAGCGCATTGCCGGGCGTGAAGCCGACCTTCGCGGTCAACTGCAGCCGCCCGTCCCGGTAGCCGTTTTCGAGCCCGCCCCGGGCGAAGAGATCGGCGAGGTGGACCGGCCCCGTCGCATGGAGATAGACCTCCCGGTGAAGTCCTCCCATCCACCACTGGTCCTGATCCTCCAAAAACGTCGCGTCCGACCACTTCACGACGACGGCGACGACCTCGTTCTCCCCGCCGAAGGCCACGTGGGGGGTGAGGTCGAATTCGGAGGGAAGCCGCGAGTCCTTCCCCATCCCGACAGGCCGCCCGTTCACGTAGACATAAAGGACGCTCTCGGCCCCGCCGAAGTGGATCACCACCCGCCGGCCCTCCCATTCCCTGGGGACGGTGAAGGTCGTCGCGTAGATCCCGGTCGGGTTCGCCTCGGGGACCATCGGCGGCTCCTCCGGAAACGGCATCTGGACGTTCGTGTAATGGGGATGTCCGTGGCCCTGCATCGTCCAGTTCCCCGGCACCTCGATCGTCTCCCAGCCGGAGCGGTCGGTCCCCGCGGCGAGGTCCGCGGGGGTGACCTCGGCGGGTTTCGCCGCCATGCGGAAGCGCCAGCGCCCATTCAGGAGGCGGAACCAGGGGGAGGCCTCGCGGCTCCCTTCCCGCGCCGCCGCCGCCGTCAGGAAACGGTAGAGCGTCGCCCCCATCGGGAGCCGGTTGAGGGAAAGGCACTCGGGGTTGAGGAAGGTGGGGAGGCACCCTTCGCGGTCGAGGAAAAGGAGGTTGGAGCTCATGGATGGAAAGGGATAAGGGGAAGAATGGAACGGCTTGCGATTGCGATTTAGCGTGCCTATGCTAAAAAGATTGTTTAATTATGATTTAAAAATCAATTGAGATTTTTAGACCTTTAAATAAGATCGCCATTGGATCTTTCAGTTCCCACGCCAATGAAACCTTCGACCCGAGCCTGCCGTTGCGCTTTCACTCTGGTTGAACTTCTAGTTGTGATAGGTATCATTGCCATTTTAGCGGCGGCAGCCTTTCCCTCGATGACCGGCCTCAGTCGCTCCTCGGAAATCAATCGCGCCGTGAACGGCCTGCCGTTGCTCCTCGACGAATCGCGCTCCTATGCCATGTCCCACAACACCTACGTCTGGGTCGGCTTCAGCGAGGACCTCGCGGCCCACCGGCTGACCGTCGCCCTCATGGCGGGGACGACCGGCCAGTCCGACGACCTCGACACGGGGAACCTCGTCCCGATCGCCCAGCTCCATGCCTACGACCATTTCGCGCTCCGCACGACGGGGGGGTTGGCGGCGCAGCTCTCCGGCATGGCGGCGAACGGGGACGACCTCGCCGGCTCCGCCTTCCCCTCCTTCCAGCGCAAGGCGGGGGCCGAGACCGTCACCTTCGCCAAGGTCCTCCGCTTCGGTCCCCAGGGCGAGGCGGCGATCAAGCCGACCGGCGGCGCCTCCCACTGGATCGAGATCGGCCTCCAGCCGACGCGGGACGGAAGCACGAATGAACGCGACATCGCCGTCCTCCAGGTGGCGACCCTCACCGGACAGGTCCAGATTTTCCGCCGATGAGACCCGCGCCCTCCCGCCCCTCCCCGGCCTTCTCCCTCATCGAGGTTCTCTTCGCCCTCGGCATCGCCACCCTCGCGGTGGTCGCCATCCTCGCCCTCCTCCCCGCCGGCCTCCAGTCGACCCGCGATTCCCTCCAGGAAAGCGAGGCGCTGAACATCCTGAGCGAGTTGATCGCCGACCGGAAGGCGACTCCCCTGACGGCCGCTTCGGCCCTCTACGCCCTTCCCGCGCTCACGAACGCCATGGCCCCCGTCTCCGCCTCCTTCGGGGTGAGGGACGATCACCGGACGACGGCCCGCTTCGAGCAGGCCCGCTGGCGGGTCTCCTACACTTTCACGCCGCCGCCGAAGGGAACCCTGCAGCCCTACCTCGCCCGCTTCCGCATCAGCTGGCCCGCCGCCAGCACGGCCAACGCCGAATCGGTGGAGGGCATCGCTTCCTTCCCCCAGCCCTAGACCGACCTGCCGATCCGGGCCCGACCCCACCGCCATGCTCCTTCCTTCTCCCCTCCACCGAAGCGCCGTCGGCTTCAGCCTGCTGGAGCTGCTGGTCTCGGTCACCGTCCTCTCGATCCTCGTGATGATCCTCGCGCAGGTCATCACCCTCACGGGCCAGGCGATCGGGATCAACACGAAGAAACTCGACGGGGCGGGCCAGGCCCGCATCTTCTTCAACCGCCTCGCCGCCGACCTCGCCGCGCGGCCCCAGCGCGCCGACCTCGGCATGACGTGGACGAAGGCGGCGGGAAACGACGCGATCCGCTTCTACAGCGCCGTCGGCGGCTACAGCGGCGCGCGCAACGTCTCGCTCATCGGCTACCGGATCCAGGAGGCGGCCCCCGGACGGCTCTTCCAGCTGGAGCGCGGGGCGACGGGGGCCGACTGGCTGGCCGGGGGAAGCCATCCCCTCTTCCTCACCCAGGCATTGGCCTCGCCGAACGCCGAAGATTACGAGGTCCTCTCCCAGGGCGTCCTACGGCTCGAATTTTCCTACCTCCTCAACACCGCCTCGCCCGCCACCCGCGTGAGCCTCGCCGCCGCGAGCGATTACAGCGACGTCGGCGCGGTGATCGTCGCCATCGCGGTCCTCGACGCGAAGAGCCGCCTCCTCCTTTCTCCGGCGCAGCTCGGCGCCCTCTCCCGCGCCCTCTCCGACAGCGTCGCGGGGGAGGAGCCGATCGCCACGTGGAGCGCCCAGATCCTCCGCGCCGACTTCGCCCCCGGCGTCCCGAAGCAGGCCATCCAGGGCCTCCATCTCTACCAGCACCTCTTCAATGTCCCCTGACCTCCCCGGCCGCCGCCCCGCCCGCGCCGCCGCCGCGACGGAGACGGGAAGCGCCCTCATCATCACCCTCGCGATCCTCGTCCTGATCACGGCGATCCTCCTCGCCTTCTTCAGCCAGAGCGCCCTCAACCGGCAGATCTCCTTCTCCAGCGCCGGCCAGTTCCGTGCCGACCTCGTCGCCCGCGCCGCCCTCGAGACGATCGACGGCGACCTGCGGACCGAGATCGTCTCCGGCTCCCAATCGACCGCCGCCGGGACCGCCACCCTCTACCTCCCCGCCACCCCCGCCGCGGGGCTCCCGTGCCGGGTCAACGACCAGGGCTTCGCGAACCTGGTGAAGCAAAGCACCGCCGGGCTTCCCTCCTGGAGCGGCGCCGCCTACACCGGCTCCCCCGCCCCCGTCCGCGCCGCCGCGAACAACAGCACCCGGACGGCGGCGGCGGGCGGACGCTTCATCGGCGCGAACCGCTGGAACAAGGCGGGCCTCCTCGGCGATCCCGGAACGGGGACGACCCCGGCGCTCCCCTCCGGCTACACGCCGCCCGACTGGATCGTCGTCACCCGGGGCGGAACAGTCACGAACGCCGTCACCGCCCTCCCCACACTCCAGGCCCTTGCCGACGCCGCCCCCTCGAACCCCCAATGCGCCATCGGCCGCTTCGCCTACGCGATCTACGACGAGGGCGGCCTCCTCGACGCGAATGTCGCGGGCTTCCCCGCCTCCCTCAACAACACCGACTTCGCGACGACGCGGGGCCTCCTCCCCCAGGTCGATCTCTCGACCCTTCCCGGCGTGAAGAACGCGGGCTCCTTCGTCACGTGGCGCAATCCGACGACCGCCGCCACCGCCGCCGCCTACACGAACTCGGTCGCCGCCGCGACGACCGGCTTCGTCAAGGTCGCGAGCGGGGACCAGGCCCTCGTCGGACGACAGGACCTGATCGACTACGTGAAGGCGAATCCCGGCCTGATCGGGACCGCCGCCCTTCCCTACCTCGGCACCGCCTCACGCGACGTCGACGGCCCCGCCTTCCTCCCCGATCCGGCCCGGCCCGCCCGGAACGACATCACCAATCCCAACGTCCTGAAAATCCGGGTGACCCAGGCCTTCCGCCGGTCCGACAATACCGACGCGGTCGTCGGGGAGCCGCTGCTCAAGCACCGATTCCCCCTCTCCCGGCTCGCCCTCTTCGCCGACCCCGCGGGAAACGCCGCGCTGCTCCAGAAATATTTCTCCATGCAGCAGCGGGCCGACGGCCAGTGGGATTACCTCGACCCCGACGTCCCGACGCCGACCCCGACGACCACCCTCCCGACGATCAAGACCCTCGACCAGATCTCGGGCCGGGAGCCGACGTTCTGGGAAGTCCTCCAGGCGGGGATCTATGCCGGATCGCTCGGCGCCACGAACGGGAACTTCAACGGCCTCCCCACGACCCAGGACGGGAGCGCCACCCGCCAGCTCCTCGCCATCGGCCTCAACCTCATCGACCAGTACGACAGCGACGACACCCCCACCGTCCTCCGCCTCGGCGGGACAACCCCAGCCCAGCTCACCGACCTCTCGATCACCGGCGTCGAGAACCTCCCCTACATCGCCTGGTTCGCCCAGGACCATTTCCGCGACCAGATCTCGGTGCTCGCGCCGAACACCAACGCCTACATCGACGGCTACCTCTTCTTCACCCTGTGGAATCCCCATCGCAACGCCGCCTCGGCGCTTCCCGGCCAATTCCACATCCGCTTCAACGGCAAGACCTCGATCACCGCCTACAACACCGCCATCCCGCTCACGCTCACGAGCCCGACACTCACCCACCTCAACACCGTCCTCGCCTTCCAGACGACTACGGCCCGGACCTTCAAGGACATCGACGCCCTCCACACGACCGACGCCGTCCTCGCCTCGTGCAGCGACATGGCGAAGTTCCCCTATCCCGCCGTCGCGGGCGTCGTCCGCGAGGTCGGCCTCTTCATCGGCCAGGTGACGATGCCAAAGCTTCCGGAGTTCCCCACCTCGGGCAATTACATCGCCAACACGTTCCCGACCCCCGTGACCATGGTGCTGGAGAAGCAGGTCGGCGCGAATTGGATCCCCTATCAGATCATCCCGAACTTCAACGTCACGGCGAACAACACCGGACTCAACTTCGCCAGCGTGAGCAACCAGCTCAACCTCGCCAACGGCTTCACGAACAACGGCAGCGCGGCCCTCATCTCGATGACCCATCCCGATCCGCGCTCCAGTCGCTTCGGCTTCTTCCTCGGTGCCACCTTCAACATGCTTTCCAACAGCATGAACCTCGTGAACAGCGCTTCGGGGGTTCCCTTCAACTACAACGCGATTCCGACCTTCAACACAACCGGGGCCACCTCAATTCCCCTCGCCGACTACGCCTACAATGTCTCCTCCTCCCTCGCCTCCAGCCATTACGCCGATCCCGACGCTGCGATCCGCAAGGCCGATGCGAATCCCGCCACCACCGCCAGCCACACTGTCTACAGCCCCTTCGGCATCCCCCTCGCCGGGGCGACGAACGACGCCCGCCCCGTCGTCCTGAACCGGCCCTTCCGTTCCGTCGCCGAGATGGGGTACGCCTTCCGGGACACACCCTGGAAGTCGCTCAATTTCTCCTCGCAGGACAGCGCCGACGGCGGCCTCCTCGACCTTTTCTGCGTGAACGAGAACACCGAGGCCCTCCGCGCCGGAGTCGTCAGCCTGAACAGCGCCAGCCAGCCCGTCCTCGCAACCATCCTGACCAACGCCTACCGCGATCCGTCCGTCGCCGGAGGGACGCCCCTTCTCGCCTCCGATGCCACGACCCTCGCCCAGGCGATCCGCACGCAGCTCGGCCCCGTCACCAATCCAACCCTCGTCGTCCGCGGCGCCGCCGACCTCCCCCTCCTGGCCGACAAGATCGCCGCCTCGCTGCCCGACCGCTTCAAGTTCAAGCGCGAGGCCTTCACCCGCTCCTTCGCCGACATCGCCAACGGGCGGACGTGGAATCTCCTCGTCGACGTCATCGCCCAGTCGGGCCGCTACGGAAGCAACGCGAAAACGCTCAACGACTTCATCGTCGACGGGGAACGCCGCTATTGGCTCCACGTCGCGATCGATCGCTACACCGGCAAAGTCGTCTCCCAATTCCTCGAACCGGTCGCCAATTAAATGAAATGCACCTGACTCCCTCGCAGAGCCCCGGAAAGATTCCAGAAAAAGACCGCGTCCCTTTCTGGCAAAAGGTCGCCTACGGCCTCGGCGGCCCCGTGGAGGGGACCGCGATCTGGATTCCGCAGGGCAACCTGACGCCGGTCTTCAACATCGCCCTCGGCCTGAATCCCGCACTCCTCGGCATCGTCCTGATGTGCTGGCGGATCTGGGACGCGGCGGCCGACCAGGTGATGGGGAATTTCTCCGACAACGCGCGGACGCGCTGGGGACGGCGGAAACCGTTCATCGTCCTCGGCGCGATCCTCACCGCGCTCACGATGCCGGTCATCTGGTGGATGCCCCACGGCCTCCCCGAATGGCAGATGTTCGCGTGGCTCCTCCTCGGTGGCATCCTCTTCTACAGCTGCTTCTCGATCTGGGCCATGCCCTACTACAGCCTCCAGCTGGAGATGTCCCCCGACTACAACGAGCGGACGAACATCACCGCCTACCGCGCCTACGCCCAGCAATTCCTCCAGCTCGCGGGCGGCTGGATCCTCGCCCTCGCCTCGCTGCCGATCTTCAGCCGCCTTCCCGGCGGGGCACCCGACCTCGCCAACGGCATGCGCTACATCAGCCTCGGCCTCGCCGCGTTGACCCTCGTCCTCGGTGTCCTCCCCGGCCTCTTCGTGCGGGAGCGCTACTATGCGAAGGAGGCCAGTCGGCAGCCGAAGGAACCGCTCTGGCAGGGGTTGAAGCAGACCCTCTCCACCCGGCCCTTCCTCTGGATCATCACCATCGTCTTCACGAAGACCTTCGGCTTCGGCCTTATCGGCACCCTCGGCTTCTACCTCAACGCCTATTACGCCTGTGGCGGGGACCTCCACCTGGCGACGAAGATCGGCGGCGTCATCGCCACGGCCCTCTTCGCGCCGAACCTCCTGGCGATCCCCCTCTGCACCTGGATCGCGAATCGCTGGGACAAGAAGACCCTCCTCTACATCACGGTCCTCAGCGGCCTCTGCGGCTCCCTCTCCGTCTCGGTCTTCGTCACCCCCGCCCATCCGTGGCTCCAGGTGATCCCGCCCCTCCTCATGGGACCGGTCGGGATCGGCCTCTGGCTCGTCGTCCCTTCGATGCAGGCCGACGTCGCCGACTACGACGAGTGGATGGGCGGCAAGCGTCGCGAGGGGAGCTTCTCCGCCGTCTTCTCATGGACTCTCAAGGCGACCACCGCCCTCTCGGGCGGGCTGAGCGGGGTGCTTCTCGTCCTCTGCGGCTTCAAGAGCGGCCCCCACGCCGCGCAGGACCCCCACGTCCTCGCCACCCTAAAGCTCTTCTACATCGGCACCCCTCTCCTCTTCCTCATCGTCTCCCTTTTCGCGATCTCCCGCTATCCCCTCACGCGGGAGAAAGTGGCCGAGATCCGTGCCGCCCTTGAAGCGCGGCGTGGCGTCATCTGATCCGTTTTCCGCCGCTCAATCCGTCGCTCTCTTTCCAACGTCACCGTCGCTTTTTTCTTCTCCTTTATTTTGATCGATCATATTATTCAACCCCGCCACCCCCACCGATGCACACCCCCTCCGCCTCCCTCGACCTGAACATCGAAGTCCTCCGCACCCAGCCCGATTACATCGCCTATCTTCCCGACAGCACCGATCGGGCGACGGGCCAGACCGGCAATGAACACTTCCTCGTCGAGCCCCTTCCCGGCGGCGGCCTCTTCGCCGTCTGGACCCAGAGCAGCCACGAGGGCGAGCCCGACCAGCACATCGTTTTCGCCACCTCCCACGACGGGGGCCGAACGTGGTCGGCCCCGGCCACCATCGCCGGGCCGGATGAGGCGAAGAAGCAGGGGATGACGAGCTGGGGCTTTCCGCTAGTCTCGAAATCGGGCCGCATCTACGTCCTCTACAGCCGCCACATCGGGGTCAACGATATCTTCACCCACACCACCGGCCTCATGGCCTGCATCTACAGCGACGACCTCGGGAAGAGCTGGAGCGCCGAGACGATCCTCCCCATGCCCCGCTCCTCGTGGGACAACCCCGACCCCGCCGTCCCCGCGAACTGGATCGTCTGGCAGAAGCCAGTCCGCCTCTCGACCGGCCAGCACTTCACCGGCGTCACCCGCTGGGTCAGCCCCCAGGTCCACCGCCCCACACCGCGCAGCGAGTGGTGGGCCGAGGCGACCGTCGTGGAGTTCCTCCGCTTCGAGAACGTCGACGACGATCCCGCACCGCAGGATCTCTCGCTCACCTGGCTCTGCCAGAACGAGAACGCCCTCCAGATCGGCCTCCTCGGCCATCCAGATCTTTCCGTGATCCAGGAGCCGAGCTGGGTCGAGCTTCCCGATCAGCGCCTCTTCTGCGTCATGCGGACCACCCTCGGCAGCCCCTACTACACGGTCTCCGCCGACGAAGGAGAGACCTGGACGCGCCCCGAGCCGCTCCGGCAATACGACGACGGCCCGATCCTTCCCCACCCCTGCAGCCCCTGCCCCATCTACCCCCTCGATTCCTCAAACTTCATCTTCCTCTACCACAACCACGACGGGAACTTCCTCCACTACACCCCGGCGCAGACCTCCGACCATCGCCGCCCCATCTGCCTGGCGCGGGCCGAGTTCCGCCCCGGTGCACGCCAACCGCTCTGGTTCTCGGAACCGTGGTTCTTCATGGATAACGGCGGCATCCCCATCCTCCGCACCGACCTCGCCATGTACGCCAGCACCACCCGGACCGACGACGGCCTCATCCTCTGGTACCCCGAGCGGAAGTTCTTCCTCCTCGGAAAAAAGATCCCCGAGAAAATGGTCAAGGCCCTCGCCGTCAAAGAAATCCCGGCCCGCGACTAGCGGCCGCACCACGTCGGGCAGGCGCGGACTAATGGCCGGAGATGGCCTGGTTCAGGTCGTTCCGAACGTTCCACGAGAGGGCGCGGATGAGCTGCGGCGGGGGCGGGAGGTTCGCCGCGCCGATCCCGGCCGCGCTGATGATCGAGGAGCTCCCCGCCGTGATGACGCTTTCCTTGCCGCCGCCCTGGCCGGCGCCGCCGTCCCGCCCGGCGTTGTTGCCGAGCGTCGCGCCCTTCTTGTCCCGGTTCGAGGCGGTCGATTTGCCGCTGCCGGCGCCGGAGGAGGAGCTTCCCGCCGCGCTCGTGCTCGCCTGATCGGGATCGCTCTGGGACGGGACGGGATCGGTGGGCGCGGTCGCGTCGGTCTTGATGAGGGTGCTGCTGGTGGCGTTCGTCGACGAGTTGGCGGCATTGGAGGACTGGAGGGTCGGATCGGTCTTCGTGATGACCTGGGGGATGGCGGCCGAGGTCGCCGCCGAGCTGGCGCTCGAGCTCGTGTCGGCCCCGGTGCTCGTGCTGGCGCTGACGGAGGCCCCGAAGCCCGAGGCGATCGTCACGGAGGAATCGCCGGTGGAGACGGTGGTCGAGGCGGTGCCGAGACTCCCCGAGATCGTGAGCGTCGTGACGCTTCCGTCGACGCTGATCGAGTTGGCGCTCGAGGTGGTGTTCAGCGTCGTCGTCCCGTTGGAGCTGACGGCGTTGACCCCGGCCACCTGGGAGCCGGTGCTCCGGTAGACCAGCTGGATCTGGCCGCCGGTCGATGCCGCCAGGGAGACGGTGCCCCCGAGGAGGTTGCCCGTGTTGGTGAGGACGACGCTCCCGGCCGTCGCCGCGAGGGTCACGTTCCCGGTGACCAGGAGGGCGCTCGTCTGGGTGATGTTCCCGGAGAAGTGGCCCGTCAGATCGCCCTGGACGGTCCCGCCGAGGGCGGTCGCGCCCGATCCGGTCAAATCGACGACGCCCTGGGTGCCGCTCAACGAGACGGCGGTGACGGCGAGGCTCGACATCGTGATGTTGCCCGTGCCGGAGAGGGTCATCGTCCCGCCGTTGTCGGTGACCGCCATGATCGAGACGATGGCGCTCGACGAGCCCGAGGCGGTGCTGGAGACGCCGGTGATCGCCAGCGCATAGGCCGCCGAGGCGCTCGACTGGATCGAACCGGTGCCGTAGAGATGGACTCCCTCGGAATTCCCCCCCGAAGCGGCACCGCCGGTCCCGGAGATCGAGAGGCCGCCCGAGCCGACGTAGATCGGGTTCTGGTCGTAGGGATATTGCGCGATGAGGACGCCGGTCGAATTGCCCCCCGCCGCCGCGCCGGCGCCCGAGAACGTGATCGAGCCGGAGCCCGCCGTCATGGGGCCGCCCCCCATCCAGAAGCCGGTCGAATCGCCGACGGTCGCCGTCCCCGCCGTCCCGCGGATGACGATGTTCCCCGCCCCCGTCGAGGTGATCGCGTTGTGGAGGAACCAGACGCCCGTGGAGCCGTTCACCGACGCGCCGCCGGTCCCGGAGATCGAGAGCTGGCCGCCCGCGACCGAGAAATTCGTGATGTCGGAACTGACGCCCTGGCTCGAACCCGCCGACTGGCCGCCCACGCCGGTGATCTCGATGCCGCCCGAGCCGAGCGCGGCGAGGGAGCTGGGGTTCACCCCGCTGTCGATGAAGACGACACCGCTCGAATAGGCGGAGGTCCCAGTGACGACGTCGCCCGTGCCGAAGAGCGTGATCGAGCCGGTGCCGCTCGTCTGGAACTTGCCGCCCCGCACGCCGATGCCCATCGAGCCGCCCCCGGCCGCCGTGCCGCCGGTGCCGGAGAGCGCGAGCGCCCCGCCGGTGGTCTGGAAGTTCATCGTGTTGGCGCTGTCGATGTAGATGCCGTAGGAGCCGTTGCCCGCGCCGCCCGTGCCGAAGACCTCGATCGCGCCGGAGGCGGCGGAGAACGTGTTGGCCACACCGCTGTTCGTCGCGACGCCGTAGGAGGTGCCGCTCGCCGCCGAACCGCCCGTCCCGGTGATCGTGATCGCGCCCGTCCCGGTGGTCCCGACGGCGATGCCGTTGAAATCAATGCCCCAGGAGGCGCCGGTGGTCGCCGCGTCGCCGGTGCCGGAGAGGACGATGTTGCTCCCGGTGCCCTGAACGGAATCGCTATTGAAGCCGAGGCCGTAGGAGGCCGCGCCGCCGCTGCCGCCCGCGCCGGAGATCGAGATCGTCCCGCCCGACGTGCTCGAGACCGTCATCTGCTGGCTCGTCAAGCCGACGGAGGAATGGGAGGCCGTGCTCCCGGTGCCGGAGAGCGTGATCGCGCCGGAGGCCGAGGTGATCGTCTTCGCCGTCCCGTCGTTCAGGCCGATGCCGACGGAATCGTAGCCGGCCGCCGAGGCGGTGCCGACGATTTTGACCGCGGCACTCCCGGTCGCCTGCACGGTGGAGGAGCCGACGAAGACGCCGTAGGAATCGCTGCCCGTCGAGGTCGAGCCGTAACCGGAGACCGCGATCGTCCCGCCCGATGCCGAGACCGTCGAGCCGCCGAGCGAGACGCCGTAGGAGGTGCCGCCCGAAACCGAGCCGCCCGTCCCCGAGATCGTGACCCCGCCCCCCGCCGCCGAAACCGCCGAGGTCGAGGCGATCTGGACGCCGTAGGAGTTGACCGACGAGCCGCCGCCCGTCCCCTCGAGCGTGATCAGCCCGCCGCCGGTCGCCTGGACCGTCGAGGCCGAGATCGAGAGGCCCCACGCGCCGGAGCTGCCGCCCGCGCCCGAGAGGCCGTTGACGTGGAGCGCGCCGTCGGCGGTGCGGAGCGTCGACGTGGCGATCTTCACGCCGTAGTCGTTGTCCTGCCCGTAGGAGTTGGTCCCGTCGCCGGTCACGGTCACCGTCCCGGTGCCGGAGGCCGCGATCGTGCTTGCGGAGATCGAGACGGCGGTGGCGCTGTGGCCGCCCTGGGTCGCCGCCGTCCCGGCGATCGAGACCGCCCCGGCGAGCGTGGTGATCGTCGAGGAGGAGATCGAGACGCCGACGCTGTCGAAGCCGGGCGGCGTCCCGCCGTGGATCGTCACCCCCGTCGCCGCCGCGATCGTCGAGCCCGAGATCGAGACGCCGCCCGCATTCGCCGTCATCGAGACCGAGCCCGATCCGGCAAGGGTCGAGCCGCTCATCGCGATCCCGCCGCCGGTCGAGGTGAAGGCGAGGTTCACCGCGCTCGTCCCGCCGTTCCCGTTCACGGCGAGGTTGCCGATGGTGATCGCGCCGCCCGCGTTGAAGGTCAGGGAGGCCGGGGAGGCCGTTGTGTTGTCGAGGGTCAGGCCGACGGTCGTCCCGCCGCTGTCGATGCCGAGTTTGATCACGCCCGTCGCGTTGAACGTCACGTCGCGGCTCCCCGCGGAGGAGAAGACGAAGGAGCCGGTCCAGTAGATGTCGGTGGCGGTGATCGTCACCGCGCCCGCGTTCGTCCCGAGGCCGGAGGAGAGGGTCCCGTTGCCGATCGCCGTCGCCGTGTTCGTCGCGTCGGAACTCGTCCCGGAGAAGGAGACGCCGCCGTAGGAGGTCGCGAAGGAGCCGCTCGTGACGACGATCGTCGCCCCGCTGTTGTTCAGCGTCGTCCCGTTGAGGTTGACGGCGCTTCCGGTGAGGGTATCGCCCGCGGAGAGGTTGATGGCCCCCGTGGCGACGAGGGAAAGGCTGCCCCCGGCGGTGAGGGTGTCGTTCGTCAGCGTGATATTGCCCGCGGTCGCCGTGAGGGTGACGGTGCCGCTCGTCGAGATGAACGTCGCGTTCGCGAGGGCGATCCCCGCATCGGTGTAGGCGATGTTCCCCGAGGTCGAGAGGACATTGAGGCCGGTGAAGCCCGCGCCGTAGACCGAGGCGAGGCTGGCGCTGGCGACGTAGACCGTCGAGGTCGACGCCGCGCCGGAGGAGCCGAGATTGATGTCGCCGCCGCCCGACTGCCTCAGCGTCAGGATGCCGGTTCCCGTGAAGGAGGTGTTCGACGCGAGGGAGAGCGCCCCGTCGGCCGTGATCGTCACCGCGCCGGAGCCGAGGGCGATCGTCGAGGCGGTGACGTTCACCCCGTTCGGGCTGCTGGCCGCCGCGCTGTAGCCGGTGATCGAGGTCGAGCCGCCCGAGTTGCTGAGGGCGAGGGTGTTCGCGTAGAGGCCGACGCTGCTGCCGGTGCTGGTGCCGCTGCCGGAGAGGGTGAGGCTGCCGGTGCCGGTCTGCCGGACCTGCGAGCCCCCCGCCAGGTAGAGGCCGTAGCCGAGGCCCGCGCCGGAAAGCCCCAGCGCGCCGCCGGCCGTCTGGGCCAGGCTCGCCCCGGTCAGCACGATGCCGACCGAAGAGCCTCCGGCGGTGGAGGCCGTCCCCTGAAGGTTCATCGAGCCGGTTCCCGTCGCCGTGAATTTCCCCGAGGACGAATAGATCCCGTAGGAACTGCCCGACGAGGCCGAACCGGCCGTGCCGGTGAGGGAACCGCTTCCCGAAACCGTCGTCACCGTCGAATTGGAGACGGAGAGGCCGTAGGAATTGCCGGTCGAGGCGGTGCCGGCCGTGCCGTTGATCGTGATGTTGCCCGAGGTCGTCGCCGCCGTCGAAGTCGAGAGGGAGACGCCGTAGGAGCTGGTCCCCACCGCCGCATTGCCCGTGATCGTGATGCTGCCCGAATCGGCCTTCGCGTTGAAGACGGACAGCGAGACGCCGTAGGTGGTCGTCGAGACCGCGCCCGTTCCCGAAAGGACGATGCCGCCCGTGCCGCTCGCCGTCGCCCCGACGCTCACCAGGGAGACCCCGTACCCCGTGCTGCCCGCCGTGCCGCCGGTGCCGTTGACGGTGATGTTCCCGGAGGCCGAAAGCGTCGCGCTCGATCCATAGACGCCGTAACTGTTGTAGACGCCGCTGATCGTGTTCCCGCCGGTGCCGTTGATCGTGATGCTGCCGGAGGAGGTCAGGGCGAAGCTGCCCAAGTTGACCCCATACGTCACCGCGGAAGCCGAATCGGCCGTGCCGCTCAACGTGATCCCCTGGCCCGCGGAAAGGGGGCTGCCGACCGAAAGACCGGTCGCCCCGCCGACGCCGGCCAGGTTGATCGTCCCCGTCTCGGTGATGGGGCCGCCGACGGTGAGACCGCCGGAGGTGGTCGAGGCGGAGAAGTTGGCCCCCGAGACCAGGAGCCCGGTGAGGGAGCTTGCCGCCCCCGCCGTGACGTTGATCGAGCCGGTCCCCGTCTGGAGCGTGGTCGACGTGACGGTCACGCCTCCCCCGGCGGTCATCGCGAGGTTGAAATTGCCGGTCCAGGAAACCCCGCCCGATCCGCCGTTGACGATGATGCTGCCGTTGGCCGCCGTCAGGGTGAGGGTGTGGCCCCCCGTGATCCCCGTCATGAAGGAACTCCCGGCGCTGGCCCCGCCGACCTGGATATCGGAACCGGAGATGATCTCGACGCTGTTGCTCTGGAGGGCCGACTTGAGCGAGGCGCTGCCGATGATGTTGCCGATGCCGCCGCCGCTCAGGCTGAAGTCGAAGCTCAGCGGGCCGAGGCTGATGGTGAAGGTGCCCGCGTCGCCGATGTAGACGATGCTCGGGTCGAGGAGCCACGTGCCGCCGCCGGTGTCGACCGTGCCGAGGGCCTGCAGATCGATCTCGCCGCTGGTCTCGACCCAGCCGCCGCTGCCGCCGCCCGCACCCTTCGCGGTGATGTTCCCGTAGAAGCGGGTGGTGTCGTTGGCCCAGACGGTGACCTGGCCGCCGTCGCCAAGGACGAGGGCGTCGGCGCTGATCGTGGTGTCGCTCCCGACGTAGGTGCTGATGGCGTTGTAGACGGTGCTGTCGCCGGTCCCGTGGGGGCTGCCGCCGATGTGGATGACGCCGCCGCCCGCAGGGCCGCTCGCGGTGACGCTCCCGGTGCCGTAGAGGGCGACGTAGTCGCCGCTCAGTTCGACGAGGCCGCCTTTGCCGCTGGTGGCGCTGGCGTCGACGGTGCCGTTGACGAGGGTGGTGCCGCCCGATCCGCTCTGGACTTTGATGGTGCCGCCGCTGCCGTCGGCGTTCTTGGCGGCGAGGGTGCCGCTGCTGCTGAGGGTGCCTCCCGCGGCGCTGAGGTGGATGACGCCGTTCTTGGCCGTGGCTCCGGTGGCGCGGACGACGCCGGTGTTGTTGATGGCGAGGCTGTAGAGGTTGCCGGTGGCTTTGAGGTCGGCCTGGACGGCGTTGATGAGGCCGCTGTTGTTGATGCCGGTGCCGGCTCCGCTGCTGAGGCTGCCGCTCCCGACGCGGACGAGGCCGCCTTCGGGGACGCCGGTGGTCAGATAAAGTTCGTCGGTTGCGTAGACGCCGACGAGGCCGCCTTTGCCCGCGACTTCGCTGGCGTTGACGGTGCCCTGGTTGTCGATGTGTTTGGCGATGAGGTAGACATCTCCGCCGACGGCGTTGATGGTGCCGAGGTTGGTGATGGCGGCGGTGCTATTGCCGACGAAGTGCATCGCGCCGCTCCCGTTGTTGGCGATGAAGTCGGCGTTGTTGATGTCGAGGGTGCTCGCCATGAACCCGGCGGTGTTGACGATGCCGGTGGCGCCGATCATGACGCCGTTGGGGTTGATGAGGAAGACTTTGCCGTTGGAACTCAACGTGCCGTAGATCTGGGAAAGGTTGGTCCCGACGACGCGGTTGAGGACGGTGCTGTTGGCGTCGCTCTGGATGAATTTGGTCAACTCCCCAGCCCCGATGCTGAAGTCTTGCCAGTTGATGACGGCTCCGTTGCTGTTGACGACGGTCAAGGTGTTGCCGCTGCTGCTGATGTTCGCGCTGCCGCTCACGACGTCGCCCCCGGTGGGGTTCGCCCGTAGCTCCCACGGGGTGACGCTGAGGCCCACCATGATCCCCAACAAAAAGATACCAGCCAGCCGTCCCCGCGGGGCCTCTTGTATCGCGCTTCCCTTCATGAAATCCCTTTTCCTCTTAAGCAGGCGTTAAACACCTATCGGAGATAGAGAAGCAGGTCTTTTCCTGAAGGCAAAACTCTTATGCCTTCTGAGTAATTTTCCCGAGAACGGCCCCCCCGGGGGTCCCCCTATGCCCGCTCACCCAACTCGCCCCGCCGGGGAATCGAATCGAAGGCCCCGCGACGGGTCACGCCGAGGGCGGCGGCGCGGCAGGCGAGGCCGAGCGCCTCGGCGGGCTCCTTCCCCTCCATCGCCGCGGCCAGGAGATAGCCGATGAAGGTATCCCCGGCGGCCGTGGTATCGACCGGGACGACGCGGGGCGAGGCCGCCCGGAGTTCTTCCCCCGCCGGAGTGAGGCAGAGAACCCCCTCGGCCCCGAGCGTCAGGACCACCCAGGCGCGGGGGCAGAGCTGCCGCAGCCGCCGCAGCATCGCCCCGGGCTCGCTCTCGCCCGAGAGCTCCTCCCCCTCGGTCTCGTTGACGATCAGCCAATCGACCAGCTCCAGCGGATAGGCCTTCACCGCCTCGGTCATCGGCGCGGGATTCAGGCAGATCGTGAGGCCGAGCGCCGCCGCCACCCCGATCGCCTCCGGGACCGACGACGTTTCGTTCTGCGTCAGGAACCAATCCCCCTTCGCGGCCCCCTCGAAGAACGAGGGGAAGAACTCCGCCGTCACGCCGTGGTTCGCCCCCGCGAAAAGGACGATGGCATTCTCCCCCGCATCGCTGACCTGGATGAGGGCATGCCCCGCCGGAAGGGCGCTGGGGAGGAGACCCGCAATGTCGATCCCCTCGGCGGCCAGGGCCTCCCGCAGCCAGGCCGCCTCGGCCCCGTACGTGCCGAGATGCCGAACCGCAGCCCCCGCCCGCGCCAGGGCGACCGATTGGTTGAACCCCTTCCCGCCCGCGCCCTTGGCATACCCGCCACTCGCCAGCGTCTCCCCCGGACGGACGAAGTGGGGAACCTGATAGACATGATCGATATTGATCGAGCCAAGATTGAAAATCCGTTTCATGAGCGTGAAACCCCCAGCCTAGGCCGCGCCGCCGCGGGAAATCCACCGAGAAAAGTTTTTGAAAGAAGGTTAAAATAAAATCCTCCACTTCGCCCCCCACCCTGCGGGCCGTGAGAGTAAACGGATTCGATGTTGGCCGACTGCGGTAATATGTCGGCATGCTGCGGCTATTGGCACCCTATTTGATACCGCCGCAAGAGGCATGAACATCCGCTATCCTCTCTTATTTCCTTGACCGATCCGTAACCGGGCCCGCATACAGGTGCGTCTTTTTCCTTATTGGAAGTTATGGTTTACACCGAGGTCTTTTTTGTCCTTCTTTTTCTCGCGCTCTGGCTCGGGACCATGTTGCTGCGTCCTTGGCCGGCCCTCAAAGAATGGCTCCTGATCGGATTCAGCCTCTTTGTCATCGCTACATGGGGTTATTACGATCTGATCCTTTTCCTGATCATTCTTTTGGTCAACTTCGGCGGCGCTATTGCTTTGTCCAAATCAAGCCGGAGCGCCTCCAAAAAGTGGTTGGGAGCTCTGATCGGCTTCGATCTCCTGGTTCTGGCACTATTCAAATATGCTGATTTTTTCAGCGATAACCTTGGAAGCATTTCGGGGCTGACCTTTCCTAAATTTCCGTTGGGAATTCCGCTCGCGATCTCCTTCTATACCTTCCATCTCATCAGCTACCTGGTCGATCTTCAGGCCGGGCGGGTGAAGCTGGCCTCCTTTCGGGAATACCTTTTCTACCTCAGCTTTTTCCCCCATGTCATCGCGGGGCCCATCGTGCGGGCATGGCAGCTGATGCCCCAGATCGGGAAGATCCGCCGCATCCGGGGCAATCTGGCGATGGGCCTCCATTATATGGTGATCGGGTTTTTCCTTAAGGCCGTTGCCGCCAACAATATCGCGCAGGGGATCGATCCTATCTGGGAAGGAATCTCGCCCCTGTCGACCGTCGATTACTGGCTCCTTCCTTTTCTTTATTACTGCCAGATCTACGGGGATTTCGCCGGATACTCCCTGATGGCGCTTGGCATGGCTCGCCTGCTGGGTTATCGCCTGCCCCCCAACTTCCGGGCGCCGATGCTGGCTGGAACCCTTCGGGAGTTCTGGCAGCGGTGGCACATCACCTTGTCCCGATGGCTGCGGGATTATCTCTATATTCCCTTGGGCGGCAATCGCACCTCTAAAATACGCAGCGCCTTAAACGTCCTGATCACCATGATATTGGGAGGATTGTGGCATGGAGCGGGATGGGGCTTTATTATCTGGGGTTTTCTGCACGGAATAGGATTGGCGGCGGAACGCCTTGCAGGGCGCTGGAGCTGGGGATTGCTGGCCTGGAAAATTCCAGGAGGATTCAGCCTCGCTTGGACGCGCCTTCGGACTGCTGATGCAAGTTCGGGCCGATCGCACGAGAGCTTGATGATCTTCCCCGGATGGATCGTCGCCCAGATATGGATTCTGATCGCCTGGATTTTCTTCCGGTGCCCCGATCTTTCAACCTCATTTCATTTCCTCAAAGGCATGGTCCATTATTCCGGCCACCATTGGTACTTGGTGCACTTGAACATCGCGTTCCCCTTATTGGCTTCGCTGCCGGTCCTGGCACATCAGTTCGCCCCGTCGTTCCTGCGGCTCGTCCCCCGACGGCATCTCGGACTATCCCTGGGCGTTCTCACCGGGCTGGTGCTCCTGCTGAATATCGTGATCGTCTCGCCGGCCAAGACATTCATTTACTTTCGATTCTGATGCTTACCCGATCCATTCGTTCGTTTTGGGTGGGGCTGCTTGCGACGCTGATCGGCGCTTCCCTCCTGCTTCATTCCTGGTGGAATCCGAAGGAAAGACATCTTCCCGCACCGCCTCCCTTCCTCCCGATTTCCTCCAGTACCTATCTGAGTTCCGCAAACGACGGTGAATTAGCCCATTGCCTCTTACTCTACGGTCTTTTCGGAACGGGGAAGCGAATGAGAGACGCCGACCTTCTCTTGCTTGGCACTTCCCATGTCGCCATGGGGCTGTCGGCTGAAATTCTGTCCCGACGGATGTCGGCTGCCTTGGGACGTCCTTTCCGAGTTTATAACGCCGGCCTCGGCCATGCTGAGCGATGGGCATTCATTTCGCAGGTCATTCAGCACAATCAGATCGAAAACCAGAAAATCCTGTTCGACCTTTATGGCATTCGAGGCGATGGAATGAGTCCTTGGGCTGAGGTGGTTAGATCAGGGAATGCTCTGAAAAGCACCGTGCTGGCGGGCAATGTCTGGTCTGGCTACATGGAAAAATGGCTCTTCTATCGTTTCGTTCCACATATTTCCATTGCCCAGCACTATGCCCAAAATCCGAGGTCGGATATTCTTTTCTACCCCATGCAGTTTCTCGATGACGCGTATTGGTTTCGCAATTTGGAAACAGGAGACACTTCTGCTTTTTGGTCTCCAACATCGGGGATGATCTACTCCACTGCTGCGCCGCCGATTCCAAATATTCCGAATTCATTGGTAGACGCCGCTTTCTTGGAGCCGGTAATCAGGCAAAATCATTTGACCCCCTTTCTGACGTTGATCCCATTTCTGGGATTCAATTCGCAGGAAGCAGCCTTAGAAGCCCATGCCGTGGGTCATCCCTTCATTTTTCTGAATGGAAATGGAATGGGCTATTGGGATGGAGGAACCCATCTTGATTCCGCCTCCCGGGATATCGTGACGGAAAGGCTTTTTCTCCAGATGCAGGCGGAAAAGCTCGATTCACCCCTCGTATTTCCCGTTCGTAAAAAGGCGAAATGATTCGTTTGCGGCAGAGCAAGCCGCATTCATTCGTGCCAGCGACCGTTTTTCCTAGAACGGGCCTTGGAAGGCTTTGTCGGGGACGTCGAGAAAGGTGCCTTCGGGGATGGCGAAGGAGGCAGAATCGGCCTGCTGGCCGAACTGCGCCAGGACGGCGGCGACGATATGGGGGGTTCGAGGATAGTAGTGGTTGGAAAGGGCAGGACTCGTCGGCGACGGAAAATCGGGGGAGGAAACGCGTGCGGGCTTGGCTTTGAAGAGTTCCAACCCTTCCTCCACGAGACTGGAGATGATTTCGGCACCGATACCGAAGGAGTGAGTTCCGGTATCGGCGACGACGAGGCGGCCTGTTTTCCTGACGGAGGCGAGGATGCCTTGCCGATCGAGGGGCGCGATGGCGCGGAGGTCGAGGACCTCGGCTTCGATGCCACGGGCGGCAAGGAGATCGGCGGAGCGAAGGGCTTCGAGTACCATGTAGCTCGTGGCGACGAGAGTGACATCCTTTCCCTCCCGGGCGATGCGGACGGGACCGATGGGGACGCGGTAAAGGCCTTCGGGAACGGGGCCGGTGACGGCGTGGAGCCATCGATGTTCCAGGTAGACGACGGGATTGTTGTCTTCGAGAGCCGAAATCAGCATTCCCTTGGCGTCGTGGGGCGTCGTGGGCATGATGACCCGGAGCCCCGGAATGTGGGCAAACCATGCCTGCAGGCTCTGGGAGTGCTGTGGGCCCTGGCCCCAGCCCCGGCCCAGGATCATGCGCACCACGAGCGGGATGCTCTTGCGCCCACCGAACATGTAGTGCCATTTGGCCGCCTGGTTCGCGAGCTGCTCCATCGTCAGCGTGGCGAAATCGACGCGCTGATGGGTGAGGATCGGGCGCAATCCGGAGAGGGCGCTGCCGATGGCGATTCCCGTCATGGCATTTTCGGCGCAGGGCATATCCATGACTCGGGACTCGCCGTATTTTTCGACAAGGCCGAGCGTGGTTCCGAAAAGGCCCTTAGGATCGGGAACCCCGAGGCCGACGATGTAGACGTTGGGATCGGCGGCCAGGGCCAGGTCAGTCCCCTCTAGAAGCGCCTGGGCGTAGGAAAGGATGCGGCTCATGCTAGTGGAAGGGTATGGGAGCGGCGTAAAGATGCCGCGCGATGGTCTCGGGGTTCGGGAAGGGGCTGGCTTTGGCGAAGGCGACGGCATCTTCGATCTCATTCCGAAGGGCTGCTTCCTCTTCCGTGGTGAGAAGGATGGCGGTGCCGTATTCGCGTTCCATCCGGGCGACAGGGCATTTCTCTTTCCAGGCGAGGTATTCGGCCTCGGTGCGGTATCCGATGTGGTTGTCGTAACCGGGGCCGCAATGTTCCCGCCAGCGGTAGGTGAGGAATTCGATGAAGATGGGACCCTGGCCCGCGCGGGCTTTGGCGACAGCCTCGGTCATGAGGGCGTGGGCACCGAGGAGATCGTTCCCGTCGGCCTGAAGGGCGGAGACACCGTGGCCTTGGGCCTGGTGAAAAACCTCGCGGTGGGCGGGCTGCCTCACGCGCATGGGCGAGTAGACGGAGTAGAGGTTGTTCTCGCAGACGAAGACGATGGGGAGCTTGTGAAGCGAGGCGAAATTCATGCTCTCGTGGAAGACACCCTCCTCAGTCGCCCCCTCTCCGAAAAAGGTGAGAGTGACGCGGTCCTCTTTCCGGCGCTGGATGGCGAAGGCGGTGCCGACGGCGATCGGGATCGTGCTGCCAACGATAGGGACCGCACCCAGGAAACCGGCGTCGAGATCGATCAAATGCATGGAGCCGCCGCGGCCGGAGCAACAGCCGGTCTCGCGACCGTACATTTCCGCGAACATGGCCCGCAGGTTGCCGCCCTTGGCTAGATAGTGGGCGTGCGAGCGATGGCCGCTCATCGCATAATCCGTTTGCCGCACCGCCGCACCGGCGGCCACGGCGACGGATTCCTGCCCGATGCTCAGATGGACGGGGCAGCGCATCTGCTGTTCCGCATAGAGCTCGGCGATGGTTTCCTCGACACGCCGGATGCGCACCATCCGGCGATAGAGGTCCTTGGCCAGCGATGTCGGGGTCATGGGACGGAAGATCAGGAAAGGTTGGTCAGCTTCTTCATCGTCTTGATGTTGAAGTAGCGGTCTTCCATCCGGAGGTTTCCGTCGCGGAAAGCGGCGATAACCTCGGCGATGCCGTCGGCGACGGTATACTTCGGCTCGAATCCCGTGGAGAGAAGCTTTTTCGAGCTGAGACGGTAGGATCGAGGATCATTCGATTCGCTCACCACGATTTCACACGGGACACGATCCTTTACCCGGTTGGCAATATCGAGAATGGAGATGTTCTCGAACCCGGCATTGTAGATGCCGGGGGCCTTCGCACCGTTGGCAAGGAAATGGTGGTAGACGCGAACCATATCCCGGATGTGGATGTTGGGTCGGGTCTGATCGCCACCCAAAACAGTGATCTTTCCGCTGGCGAGAGCCTGCATTGTAAGCATGTTCACCGCGACATCGAGGCGCATCCGCGGGGAATAGCCACAAACGGTTGCGGGACGGACGATATTGACGAGGATTTTATCGGCGTAGCTCAGGAGCACGCGCTCGCTGACCATCTTGGTCTTGTTATAGTCGGAGATCGGGACAAGGGAGAGGTCTTCCGTCACTTCCGGCTCTTCTTTCACGCCGTAGACGCTACCGGAGCTGGCAAAGACGAACTGCCGGACGCCGTGGGCGATCGCCTTTTCGACAAGCTGCATCGTGGCGAGGGCGTTGACCTCCCAATTGAGTTTAGAATTGAGATCGCTGCAGGGATCGTTGGCGACGTTGGCCAGATGAAGGATGCTTTCGATACCATCCATGGGAACACGGTCGATATCGCGGATGTCACCCTGGATGACCGTCAATTTCGGGTGAGGCTCGAGATGGTTGCCGAACCATTGGATATCGTAAACAGTGATGTCGTGGCCTGCCTTGAGGAGGCTTTGCGCAAGGGGGGTGCCGATGTAGCCGCACCCTCCGGTCAGGAGAATTTTCATAGGGAGTAGACGAAGCGTGTATGGATTAAAGATTGAGAAGGGACATCCCGCTCTTGAGGAGCCCTTGCTTTGAAATGGGTTCGGTATTGCCGACAATGCGGACGGCCTGGGCTCCCGCGAGCTGACCCAGAAAGGTGGTGAAAGCGATGGGGAGCTCGAGCTTGGCTCCAAGCGCGGCCACGGCGAAAAAGGCGTCGCCCGCACCCACGGTATCGACGATCCTCGATTCCAAAGGCAGGAGGGTACAAGGGCTGCGATCCTTCGCCACGCCGATCGTCTCGACACCGCCTCGCGTCAACCAGGCCTGTGCGGAATCAAATCGGGCGAGCAAGGCTTTGATTTCGACGGAATGATTCACGTGCTTCCGGGCCACGGAGAGCATGAGTTCCTGATCGTCGAGGGAGAAGCAGTCGGCTCGCCGATACTGATTGGAGATGATGTTGAACCCGTGGTTGTTGCTGTTTGTTTGGCAATTGAGGGCGAGATAGGGTGCCTTCGCCTCGACGAGACGTCGCATTTCGTCCTGCATGAGTCCGTGGCCGAAATCCGTGACAACGACGAGGTCGTAATCGCCGATGATCGCCTCGAGGGATCGGAGGATCTCTTCTTGCACTTTGGCCTGAGGAGGATCGGCATCGATGAAGTTGACGCTGAAAAGCTTGTTCAGTTCTTTTCCTTCGCCTGCAGTTTCAACAAAACGTTGCTTCACGATGGTCTGAAAGGAAGGAGTGCGAATGAGGCGGTCATTCGCCTTGTCGACGTAAAGCGCCAAATTCGCATTAATCCATGGCTCCGTACCGACGAGGCTGAGAAGATCGACTTTTTCGGTAAATTGGCGGATATGCCGGTAGACGGCCAGGGCGCCTCCGGTCTGGGTTTCCTCGGAGAGGAGGCGGGAGGAAAGAATCCGGTTCTTGGAGGTGAGGCCCTGGACTTTGACGTAGGAGTAGCGGTCGTAGATCACATCCCCCACGATCAGGACCTTTAGCCGGGAGAAGGAGTCGACGATTTCGCGAAAGCGATCGGGACTGAACTCTTTGGCCAATCCGGCGCAATATTCCCGCACACCCTGCGGGACGGGGGCAAAGTGGGCGTTAATGAGTTTGGTGGAACTGAAAACGATCGATCCGAGGTAACGCACTTCACCACCGTAGGCTTCGACGGTACGGAGATCTTCGTGGATATTGCCGGTGACATCGTTGTCGGGGTTTGCATATTCGACCCCCTTGCAGTAAATCGCCGGCTTCACGCACTCGATGGCCTTGAGCGCCGTGGGATGGGGAATAAGGACAACATAATCGACGCATGCGAGGGCCGCGAGACTTTTGCCACGAAGGAGATCGTTAAAGAAGGGCCGCCCGGGTCCCTTGTTCACGAAATGTTCGGCCGTCACGGTGACGACGAGAATATCTCCCAGTTCACGGGCTTCTTCCAGATGATAGATATGGCCCGGATGAATCAGGTCGAAGGTCCCATGGCACTGCACGATTCTCTTGCCTTGGAGGCGGAGGGCGTCGAAAGCGTCGGAAGCCGTCTCGTAGGGGAGAATTTTGGCTTGGGTGGAGGTCACGGAGCGAGCGAGTTAAACTAGGGTTTGTGAATGTAATTCGACGGCTGATCGCGCAGCGCAGGAAGATAACGATCAACCCAGGCGACCATCTCGTCGATCCCGGGCTCCAGGTCGACCTGCTCTTGCCAGCCCAGTTCGGTGCGGGCGCGCGTGGCGTCGAGAAGGTAGGCGGCATCTTTGCCGGGGCGGTCGCCGACGACTTCGACGACCTCCTCGAACGTCGTCCCCATTCTTTGGCAAATGAGGGCGACGAGGTCGCGGATGGAGATGAAGCGTTTGGTGGAAAGGTGATAGGACTGGCCGGGAATGCCGTCTGCCAGGACCCGGTAGGTCCCTTCGGAGACGTCGCGCAGATGGATGAAGGAGCGTACCGAGTGTCCGCCGCCGTGGAGTTGCAACTTCCGCCCGAGGCGGATGAAGAGCATCGTGCGGGGGATGATGCGGTAGAGCTGTTGGCCAGGACCGTAAACGTTTGCGGCGCGAGTGTAAACGACGGGGAATCTGTAGTTCTTGAAAAAGGTCTGCAGGTGCAGGTCGCATGCGGCGCGGGAGGCGGCGTAAGGCGTGCTTGGATTGAAGGGGGCATCCTCCGTCACGTTGCCGCTGCAGGAGCCGTAGACTTCAGGAGTCGAGATATGGACGTATTTCTTGAGGAAATCGAAACGCCGCAATTTCTCGTGCAGTCGAACGTTCGCGACAACATTGGTCTGGTACCAATGGTCGGGATGAAGCCAGCTTTCGGCCACCATGCTTTGCGCGGCGAAGTTCACCACATAGGCAGCCTCGACGGCTTTGATTTCGGCGGCGATCCGGTCAACATCGTGGTTGAGGTCGAGCTGGAGGAAACGGAACGCTTCCGAAACGGCACGGCCCGACATCTTGTAAGGAAGGAGCGCCTCGACGGGCTCGGGGGAACGGCTCATACCGATGACGGACTCGCCCTTTTTCAGAAGGTAATCGACAAAACTGGCGCCGGAAATCGAGTTGCTGCCGATGACGACGACGGGAGGGGGGGTCATAAAGAAGGAACGGGGTGTGCGAGAAGGGATTGGACGAGAGCGTGGCAAACGATCATCTGAAAGTCTTCAGCTATCTGCATGTCATGAACCGCGATGTGGATGGGAAGATCGGCCAAGGCCTTCGCCTTGCCCCCGTCGAACCCGACGATGGCGTAGCTTTTGAGACCCAAGGATTTGGCAGAATCGAGGACGGCGAGGATATTGGAGGAATTGCCGCTCCCGGAAAGGGTCACGAGAAGATCTCCCCGGCGGGCGAACGTTGCCAGCTGATGGGAGAAAATTTGATCGTAGCCGATGTCGTTGGCCAGGCAGGTGGTGACGGCTTCATTACCGTTGAGGGAATGAATGCGGATGCCGCGGGCCGTCCCCTTTTTGGCGATAGGATAGAGGAAATCGTTTCCCCAATGGACGGCATTGGCCGCGCTGCCGCCATTGCCACAGATGAAAATCTGGCGATCCTCCTGCCATGCAGCATGAAAATCGGAGGCCATTTGAGAGACAGGCTCCCAATCGAACGCCCCCAGCGCGACGCTCAAACGGGCTCCATAGGAAGAAAGGGGGCCGAGAAATGAGGTATTGTCTGACATCCGTCTACATGGCTATATGTCTAAAATCCTTTAAACAACAAAAAAACTGAACTATTTCAATTTTGAGGGTGGCAGGTAAAGACTGTTTTTCGGAATCGTCAATAAAAACGATCCCGGTGAAATACAGATTTACCCGGCTCTTGCCTAGCTTCATGCGCATCCCCTTACCACCTCTTTACATTCCGGTCCTGAAGCGGATGCGCCGCTGGATTTACGAATCTCTCTACGAGAGCCAGGATGAAGCGCTAGTGGCCATGAAAAGCCACGCTTTCCTCTTTTTTCCCAGAAATTACGGACATGCGAAGGGCATTTTCCTGAAACTTGTCGAGATGGGAGCCTTGAAGCGGGCGAAGGGGCAGCTAAAGAAAATCGAAAAAAACTTCAAAGGATTGCTCGGAGAGGTCGAGTTGGCCTATCTCTACGAGCATCTGAGCGTCCATTATCGCGGCGTTCGATCCCTGTGCGCAATTGAGGATTTGTATCGGGATCGTCTGAAGAGGGAACCGGAATGCATGTGGGCAAGGCGAGAGCTTGCCGGCGTCCATTTCCGGTTGGGGGATGTCCCCGGCGCGATTGCCGTCGTAACAGAGCAACGTTTGCTCCGCGATCACCTGGCAGGCCGCCTTGGGTACGATACGGAACGGACTCGTTATTTCGGATCGTTCTACACTCTGGCGATCGGACACATTGCTCTTTTGGGTTTCTATGCCCAGCAGCAAGAACTTCAAGGCCCCGAAGGAAGACGAAATCGGCTTGCGATTGACCCGAAGCGCGTCGCGAACGCATGCTTGCTCAGTTACGTGGAGCCCTTTTTCGATCTCGTTACCGAGGAGGAAACGGAGTTGCAGGAGGTGATCGCCGCCCTGGAAGATCCGCACCTGCTCTTGCACGGCGGCGGGAATCGTTGGGATTTTTTCTATGATGGCTTACCGCAAATAGGCAGGGAGTGGGAAAGGCGAGGGAATGGCCCCTTCCTAACCCTGCGTGAAGAACATACGAAGGACGGGGAAAAGCGGCTGAGGGAAATGGGGCTTCCGGAAGGCGCTTGGTTCGTCGTTCTCCATGTGAGGGAAACACGGCTGGGGGAAGTCCGCAATGCGAAGGTCGCCGATTATCTGCCGGCCATTCGGGAGATCACCCGGCGGGGGGGATGGGTCATCCGGATGGGAGATCGAACCATGACTCCCTTGCCGCCGATGGAACAAGTGTTGGATTACGCTCACGATACCCGCAAATCGGACAGCCTCGATATTTTCCTTTTGGGTGCATGTCGTTTTTTCCTGGGAACGAATTCGGGGCCGTCTATTGCAGCCAAGCTTTTCGGGAAGAGGATTGTGTTCACCAATTTTGCGCCACTCTTCTGCAATGCCTTTGGAACGCCCGATACGTGGATTCCCATTCTTTTTCGAGACACAAAAGATCAACGCCTCCTGACGTTGCGCGAGATGGCCCACTCCCCCTTGGTCTACGCAGAATATCCAGCTGCCATTCCCGGATATTCCGTTGAAGTTGTTCCCAATACTCCCGAAGAGATCTTCGACGCGGTCGTCGAAATGTTTGGTGTTTTGGAGAGCGAACAGGAAACTTTTTCGGTCGGGCTTTCCGAAAGGATTCGATTTGATGCTCTGTGCCGCGAGCTGGGAATCAACCTCCACGCTCCTCCCTCCTCACGATTTCTTGCGCGGCACGCAAAATGGTTGGACTAATGAATGGAGCCTGCCCATCTTCCCTTTCTCTTTTTTAGAGAGGAAACTTACTCTTAACGAAAAATCGTTCGATGAAACTTTCCGATTATGTCGTTGATTTCCTAGCTCGCAAAGGGGTGACGCTGGTTTTTGGAATGTCGGGAGGAGCATTGGTGCATCTCTTTGATTCCACGGCACGACGAGAGGGCATCGATTATGTCTGCTCCCAGCATGAGCAGAGTGCCGCAATGTCGGCCGATGGCTATGCCCGCGTGACGGGACGACTCGGCGTCGCGATGACAACGAGCGGCCCCGGGGCGACGAATCTTCTGACTGGAACATGCTGCTCCTACTACGACTCGGTGCCGACCCTCATGCTCACGGGACAGGTGGCCACCCACCGGCTCAAGGGAAATCGACCCATTCGACAGTTTGGTTTCCAGGAAACGGACATCCTCTCGATCTTCGGAACGGTAACCAAGCTCGCCGTTCAGATCCGCGATCCGAAAACGATCCGTTATCATTTGGAAAAAGCCTACTACACGGCCTTCGAGGGAAGACCGGGGCCTGTCTTGATCGATCTTCCTGACGATCTCCAACGGGCCGAAGTCGATCCCGAAACCCTCGAAGGTTTTACTCCGCCCGAGACGTTTTTGGCCGTTTCGAGCAAAGATTTGGAGGAACTGCGGAGCGATCTGGAAAAAGCGGAACGCCCCCTCCTTATCCTGGGGGGCGGCCTTTCAACACCGAGAGTCGGTCCGGAATTACTTCAGCTCATCGAACGGATCGGCGTGCCGGTGCTGGTGACTTGGGCGGGGCTCGACCTCATTCCCCGCGCACATCCGTTGTGGGTGGGGCCGTTCGGGGTTTATGCCCCCAGGGTGGGAAATTACGCGGTGCAGAATGCCGACTTCCTTCTCGCGATCGGCACCCGCCTCTCGCAGAACGTGACAGGAGGCATTCTTTCGGCGTTCGCGCCCGGGGCGAAAATCACCATGGTCGATGCCGATGCCGGGGAAATGGATAAATTCGACGGCCGAGGCATCGTGATCTCCCAGCGCATCCAGGCCAGAGCCGGAGATTTCCTGCGCGATGCCGGGACCTTTTTCAAGGCATGGTCGTCGCCCGGCTGGAATGCCTGGCGGGAAAAAATCGTCCATTGGCGACAAGTCTTGCCACACGATCGTCCCGCGCCTCCGGCCTCTGGGACGGGATATGTTGACGCCTATCGCTTTATTGAGTCGCTTTCCTCCGTCGTTCCCGAAGGGGAAGCCCTTTTCGTCGACACGGGGGGAAACCTGACGTGGACCTGCAACGGGTTTGAGGTGCGTTCCGGGCAGCGGCTCATTTCGGCGTGGAATAATACGCCGATGGGGTACTCCCTTCCCGCAGCCATCGGAGCGGCGGCTTTCGATCCCACGCGTCCCGTGACATGCATCATCGGTGACGGCGGATTGATGATCTGTCTCGGCGAACTGGCGACCGTGGTGAAGCATCGTCTGCCGATTCGCGTCATTCTTTTCAATAATCACGGGCATGGCATCCAAAAACAGACGCTGGAGACGTGGCTCGAAGGGCGTTATGAGGGAGTGCACCCCGAATCGGGACTCGCGTTCCCCGAATTCCCCGAGGTAGCCAAGGCCTTTGGCTTCCAGGTCGTGACCATCTCCGACTCGATCGACATGGAGGAGCAACTTCGTGGGGCGTATGCCACGAAGGGACCGGTTTTCATCAACGTCGAGATCAATCCGAGTCAAAAACTTTACCCGGTCTTGAAGTTCGGCGCCGCGCTCGAAAATCAGCTTCCCGCAATGAGCCCTGAAGCGATCGCGAACGAGATGATCCTTCCTCCCAATAGAATTGCCAGCCAACCTCACAGTACGGGGACACCGGGGGTCTAGTTAGACCCAGCGGGTGTTTCTTCTTGCTACAAGTCAATAGTCCTACTTACCTTCTCCTCTTTACTTATCTTGTATGAAACAATCCCCTGCGCTCGATGCCTTGCTCAATAGCTTGCAGACGGTTCCCGCTTTTCATGCCTCCACCACGCCACTTTACTCTTTCTATAAGACGGTCGCACTGGCCGAGACAAAACCTCTGTTTAGCGAAGGTCAATCGGAGTCGGTCTCTTTTGGACCTTTTGGAGAGATTTTCCTACCCTATTTCAAAATGGGGGCTATTGACACAGTCGATCTCTTCGGTCTCGATGAACTGATCATCTTCGCCTACTACTGGGCTAATCGCGCCCGCTACAAAAAGGCTCTCGATATCGGGGCCAACATGGGGCTCCACTCGATCCTTCTCGATCGTTGCGGCATTGCGACGACGGCATTCGAGCCCGATCCGATTCACTTCAAGAAACTGATTTCCAATTTGAAGTTGAATCAGGCGACGCAGGTGACGCCTATCGAAAAGGCTATATCGACGCAATCGGGAGAGACTGAATTCATCCGCGTGAAAGGGAACACCACCAGCAGCCACATTGCCGGCGCGAAAGAAAATCCCTATGGCGAACTGGATCGTTTCCCGGTGAAGATCGAGGCTATCGCCGCGATCATCGAAGGGATCGACCTGATCAAGATGGATGCCGAGGGACACGAAAAAGAAATCCTCCTCGGCATCCCCCCAGCGGCTTGGGACCGTCTTGACGCGCTGGTCGAAATCAACGACGTGGCAAATGCCCATGCGGTATTTGACCATTTCCAACGGCTGGGAGTCCACCTGTTCGCCCAAAAATTGAACTGGGCTCCCGTAACCACTGCCGCAGAGATGCCGATTGGCCATCGCGGCGGCACTCTCTGCATCACGCGCAAACCCCACTTGAACTGGGAGTAATCGGGAGTCGAGGTTATTTCTTTTTCGGACGCATCCGGGAGAGATCGAAAGCCGAGGGTGCGGTGCGAGGAGCCCCGCCTTCTCTTAGGGTGCGGACTATTCCACGCCCCATCTTGAAAGTGCGTAGGAGAGGTTCCAAGAGGAAACCCAAGTAGCGGCCGCTTAACAGGCGCCACCGCCGCGGGTCGGTCAGGAGATGTCGAGCCATGGGATAGCCGAGAAGCGCAAGGAGACCGCTTTGGGCGAACGCCTCCCGTACCGGACGCGAAGAAGGAAGAAGGAGGTAATCGATCAAGGCGACGAGGGACTCATCGTGTTGTGCTTTCTGACGAGTGCCGGTTCCGGAATAAGAACTGGCGTGCGTCCGCATGACGGCAAGCGGTTGCGCCACCCAGCAAATCCCATGACGGAATGCCAATTCATAAAGGGCGAGCCAATCGCAGTGCCACCGCAGTTTTTCCCGATACCCGCCAATCTTAAGAAGAGCGTCAGTCCGAAAGAGGCTCGCATGCCCGGCGAGATCGAGGCATCCCCGCCGAGCGTAGACGAGGCACTCTTCGGGAGAGAGATAGGTGTTGTGTTGCGGCATCTGGAGTCCCCCCACGTATTGTTCCTCGGTCTCCTCGTCCCACCAAACGGCTTGACCGCAACAAAGAGGGGCATAGGGATGGGCTTCCAGAAGAGACATTGCTTGCTCAAAGAATCCCGGAAGGACGAGATCGTCGCTCGACGCACTGTAGAGGTAATCGCTCCGCGTTTGGCTTAAGAGCGAAGTGGCGTTGGCCAGCACCCCCCGATTCGTTGGATTCCTCGAACCCTGGATCAGGGGATAGCGTTGCCGAAGAGCTTCGATTAACGGCCACGTACCATCGCTGGAGGCGTCGTCGACGAGAAGAAACTCGTCGGGAAGGCGGGATTGGGTAAGAATAGCCTCGACCATAGCCTCTAGATATCGGGCATGGTTATAGACCGGAGTGAGAACGGAGAGGGATGACATGTCTATCGGGCTGTGAAGGATTACTGAAGCAAATCGCAGTGGCGCTCAAGAAATGCTCTGCCAATACGAGGGCCTTGATAGCCGCCTTGAGAGAGGCTTATTTCGACAAAACGGGCAAAACGTCTTTCGTCTGCCTCGTCTTCAACCCATTTCCCATCGAGGCGATCGAGCATCTCTTCGGTAATTTCTCGAATTTCTTCGGGAGTATTTTCTTCGATAGAGAGATCATTCTTTTGCAGGGCGTACTCCGATTCCATATGCCCAAGGGGGTAGCGCAGGACACGGGAGAACGGGATTTTTTGGCGGGATGCCTTGTCCTTTAAAATTTTGAAACAGATCAAATTATTATCGTTTCCCGGCCTTTCTCCATAGGGACTCCAATTCACATAGACACACGGAACCCCGAAAATGGGGGGGACGCAAGATATGCCCGAATCGGATCCAACAAAGAAACGACCAGCTCCGAGAAGGAACACATCCATCCAGTCGCTTTTCATGTCCGATAGGGCATAATCAATGACTCCACGCATGGGGGGAAGGGGGGTCATCGTCGAATTGCCCAGGCGCACGATCCAGCCTCCGCGGTCGATGATTGCCTGCATCGCTAGAAGATAGTGCGCAGGATCGCTATTCCTCAGGGATCGGGTCTGGAGGGTGTCCTCGCTCCGAAATCCTGCTTGGCGGATGTGAAGGGCGACAAACCACGCGTTCCTTGGCATGCCGATTTTTTCGAGCGCAGCCCATCCCTTGCGGACATGATTGTCCTTAAGCTTCAAGAGAGAGAGGAGACCCCGTTTTTTCCATTCCTCGTGTGCAAGGGCTCGAGCATGGGAGTAAGACAGCACGCTGCCATCAAGCAGGGATGTGCCCATGATGGAAAGTTCGAGGAGGCTGAAGGCGCTCTTTCTGCGCCGGAATTCGGATTCATCGATAATAACATCGATGTGATCACGCCAGTAATCGAGAAAGCAAGGATTTGAAACGGCGGAAACATCTTTCAGAAGAAGGACCGGTTTGATCGTATTCTGGATGCAACCGATTTTTTGGAGCTTGAGATAATTGTCGATGAAAGTGATATGACCTATATTGCGCACCCAATCGACACCCAAGTACCTGATGAAGTGCCTTTTGCCATAAAGACATTGGCGAAATTTTTCCTTGGTTTGCTCGATTTTCAAACAAAATGCCAAAGCCTCATCGCGGTGGCATTCCAAGACGAATTCATGCGCCTTGTTCTCCAAAGCAGCGATGAATCGGGTTGCCCGTTGTCGGCAGAAAAATCGCGTTATAAAGCGGGGCAGGGACACCTCCATGAGGCGAAGGATGCCGGCATGCCGCGATGCCCCCAGAGTCATGGGGGTGCAGGATTTGAAGGCGAGGGTCAGTTCCTGCTCCAAATCGGGAGGCAACTCGGGATGACTGTGCCAGATTTCAAAAAGAAACAACACCAGGGGAGCATAACTGGGAGTGAGTCGGAGTGCCTTGCGAGTGTAGGAAAGCGCCTGGGCAAAGTTTCCATTTTGGAGATGGAGAGCGGCAATTTTGCGAAGAGGCTCGACCCATCGCGGCTGGAGTGCCGCAGCGATGCGAAACTGTCTGAGGGCGATGAAAACGTCACCTTCTTTGACGCTTTGATTGGCTGCGCAATGATATCGATACGCGGAAACGAAGAACGGCTTTTTTCTCCGCCATCGTCCATGGACTAGATACTTGATCCAATAAAACATTCTTCGAGATAGAGGGAGAATCGCGTGAGGCAGAGTACTAAAAATCGATCATCGCATGGATAACCTCGCCGGAGCGCATGCGGGCGATGCCTTCGTTGACTTCTTCGAGGCGAAAGCGATGGGAGACAAAACCGGAAGGATCGAAGATCCCGCCTTCGATCATCCGCAGGTAGCGGGGAATGTCGATCGAGGGCTGGCTGGCACCGCCGTGAGAACCAGTCAAGAGCTTGCCAAAATGGAGAGGAAGGGTATTCAAGGCGAGCTTTCGATCAAAGCGCATGACGCCGAAAATGACGCAACGGCCCTTGGAGGCAGTGAGACCAAATGCCTTCTCGAGCACCTCGGGATTGCCTGTTCCGTCGATGACGACGTCGGGAGAGCGGCCTTTGAGGATTTCCCGAACGGCCGCCGTGAAATCAATTCCGCCGGAAACATCGATCACGTGAGTGGCTCCATAGCGGTGGGCGACCTCCAGCTTGTGCGCGTGGAGATCGACCGCGACGATGGGATAGGCCCCGGCCAGCTTGGCACCGAGGATGGCACCCAGCCCGATGCCACCGGCACCGACAATGACAACCGATTCGCCGATTTTGACCTGGGCATCATTCGTCACCACGCCGAAGCCGGTGGTGAGCGTATCGGCCAGGAGCGCCGCGATATCGAAGGAAACCCAGGAAGGAATCGGGGTGAGGCGGTTTTCCGAAACGACGGCGTAGCGGTTGAAGGTAGTGACATAGCCGCCGTTGGTCTTGACACCGTTCCAGTCGTAGACAGGGGCGCGAGATTGGATACCGACGCCCTCCCGCCAATGGAGGACAACGTGATCGCCAGGTTTCACATGCGTCACCTCCGGCCCGATTTCGAGGACGACGCCTCCGCCCTCGTGCCCAAGGAGATGGGGCAGGTAACGGTCAGGACCTTTGACTCCGTCGATTTCGCCTATTTGGGAGCCGCAAATGCGGCTGACCTTGAGCTCGACCAAAACATGTCCGTAACTGAGGGAAGGAAGCGTAACTTCGTCGAGGATGAGAGGTTTTTGCTGCTCAACGAGAATGGCGGCAGGCGTTTTCATGGAACATGAAGAAGGGGTGTTTTTGAGGTCGCTTCAAAATTAGTTCGGAAAGGGTGCAAAGGAGACAGAGAAAAGGGAGACCGTGATTTCGTCCGCCCCCCCTAGGCCATGAACCACCCGCTGTCTCCGGTGTAGCCGACTTCGGCGAAGAGCGCGTGCCAATCGGAAACGGACATATAGGTTTCGGCCGTCAAAATCCAATCGAGGAGACGTTGATGCTCTTCTTCAGTATTCCAGGCATCGACGGTGATGTAGGCGTGGCCACGACTCACACGCTCGATTTCTCGGAGCGATTGCTTGCACTTTTCCAGAGGCAGATTATGGATCGAGTTGATGGAGACCACGAGATCAAAGGAATTGTCCGCGTAGGGGAGGTTTTCAGCGGAGCCGATGTCGATGAATTCGCCCATGCCGTCGTGGGCGTTTTCCTTCGCGTAGACGGAAACGTCGAGACCTCGGACGGTGGCTTCTGAGAGAACCTGCTTGAAATCGCTCATCAAAAAGCCCTTGGCGCAGCCAACGTCGAGGATGCGGGCATTCGAGGGGAGATGGTAGTGATCGACCATACGGCGCGCGACGGGGAGCCACCGCCCATCGTAGCGGTACCCGCCATAGCCGTGCTTTCGTTCGCCGTCGAAAAAATTACGGTCGAAACGCTTGGCTATTTCCCGATCGGCGTCCGTCTTTTGCTCCGCACGGGCGGCGAGATTGCGTTTGGTTTGGGGCAGGGTGTCGAGGAGATTGATATCGGCCATGAAAATAAGGCGTTGGGGCTTGAATAGTGAATGAATTAGGCCACCGTCGGCTTTTCGCCGGTATGCATGAAGTGTTCGTAGTGGGCCGCCACGACTTTGGGAGGACCTTCGATGACGGAGACGCCTTGGTCGATCCAGACAGCGTGGGTCGCCAATCCCGCAATCATGTGGGGATCATGGGAGATCAGGACGACGGAGAGGTCCGATTGGATTTTATCCAGGAGGATTTTGGACGATTTTTCGGCAAAACGGATATCGCCGACCCCCATCACTTCATCGAGAAGGAGGATATCCGGATTGACTTCCATGGCGGTGGCAAACGCCAGGCGGGCCCCCATTCCCGAGGAGTAGGTATAAAAGGGTTGATCGATGAAGGAGCCGAGTTCGGAGAACTCGATGATCCGATCCATTCGCTTTTCGATCGTTCGACGATGCAGCCCGAAGAGCATGCCGCTCAGGATGGCGTTTTCCCTGCCAGTCAGGACGCCTTCAAAACCCAGACCCAAGCTGAGGAGAGAGATACGCATGCCGTGCTTGCGGTAGACCGTTCCCCGATCCTGCTCGATGATGCCGGCGAGAAGGCGCATGAGCGTGCTTTTACCCGATCCGTTCGATCCGATGACACCCAGCGTCTGTCCCTTGTGGAGGCGAAACGAAACATCTTTCAACGCCCAGTGCTCCCGTTTGCCCTCAATGGGCCTTTTCAGGTTGTACTTGAGCCCAACGTGATCCAATTCAATCAGGACTTCGGACATGGGGGGAGAAGGATTCACGGTGATTACATCGGCAGCTTGGTAATTTTCCGATCAACATGTTTTAGGAAAGCGACACCCAAGACACACGCGATAAGGGGGAGGATCATGGCTTTGCCGAGAATATCCCAACGAGGCCAATGGCCGTCGACGAGGATAGTGCGAAACGCTTCAATCATCGCTGCAATGGGATTGAGATAGAACCACGGCTCGATGCTGTCAGGAATGCGTTCCCTTCCATAGAAGACGCCGGACAACCACATTAGGACCCCCAAGACCGTGCTCAAAACCGTCTTTCCGTCCTGAAAATAGGGAATAAGGCCGGCCAAAGGCATGCTCACGAAAACGATGATCGTATATTGGATCAGGAAAAGAAACGGCAATGCCAGATAGGCCCAAGAAATTGGCGCGTGGTGCCACCAGAGCAGGGGCAGCAAAACCAAAAGGGAGAAGAGGAATTTCCAGGAAACATTGGTGATCGAGATGAATGGAAAAAGGGCCTTTGGAAGCCATATTTGCTGCATGAGTCCGCTATGGGCAAGAATACTGTTGGCCCCCGCCTGGATTCCGCCGGAAAACCACCCGTAAACGGCCATGCCTATATACAGGAAAACGACGAAATTTTCGGTCCTGTTCTTGAGAATATAGACAAAGATGAAGTAGAAAACGGCCGTATTGATGACCGGTTCGAGAACCCACCAAATGCACCCGAGATAAGTCTTGTCGATTTCCGACTTGAGATTGGCGTAGGTCTTGTAAAGGACGATGTTGAGGTACAAGAAAAACGGGATCAAGTAGCGACTGCGAAATGAGAGGGTGGATTTCAGAGCAATTCTCCTTCGAGTGAAAAAGTGAGGACCAAGGTCTTGCCGCGCAATTCAATACACCTCTCTCTCGGTGAGAGTGCGTAACTTTGGCATGAAATGAATCGGATCAAGAATTCAGCCTACCAAGGTGAGGAGTGGTTTCAAGCTCTTGACGTAAAAACCCGAAGTTTCAACCGTCCGGCTAGCTCCAATGAGCGGGAAACTCAAAAGGAGCGCATTTTTCCACCATTAACATGGAAGATCGACCCCGTGATCCATGAGGCTTCTTCAGAAGCAAGAAAGGCGGCTGTATTGGCAATGTCATTTCCCGAGCCGATTTGTCCCAGGGGGATTTTCGCCATCTCTTGCCGTTCGATTATGGCGGCGGTTTTTTCGAGCGAAACACCTCGACTCTCGGAAAGCCGACGGATGTTTTCCTCCCAAGACTCGCTGTAAACAGTGCCCGGACAAATGGCGTTCACCAGGATTTTTTCGGGGGCAAGGTAGTTGGCGAGATACTTCGTCAAATTGAGCATGGCGGCCTTCGTCGTCGTATAGTGAGGATTATAGGCTCCCGGCTCCACGGCGGAAATCGAGGAGATGTTGAGAATCCTGCGGCGTGGCGATTGGCGCAGGTGAGGAAGGACTGCTCGCGTGAAAAAGACGGAGCTCATGACGTTGAGCTCAAAAGTATTTTTCCAATCGTCGTCCGTCGCTTCTTCGAAATTCGCATAACGCGACGGACCGCCAACATTATTGATCAAGACATCGACGCCTCCGGCCTGAGCGGCGAAGTGACTGACCATTTGCTGGACGGACGCCCCATCGGTTGCGTCACCTGGAAGGGCAAAAGCCGTGCCTCCTTCTCGGCCAATGTCTACGATGATTTCATTTAGGAGCCCTTGGCGGCGTCCGCTCAGGCCGACAGCGGCACCGAGGCATGCGAATTTTCGGGCAATCGCCAGGCCGATTCCGGCGCTGGCCCCCGTAACGAGGACGCGGACGCCTTCGTATGATCTATTCATGACGCAAGGATGGAATTCCGATGCTCGTCATAGGCATGGAGAAGGGCCCATTGCTCCACCTGGCTTGAGCCGCCATCCACAGAGAGGCATTGTCCGGTGACAAATCGAGATTGGGGGGAAGCAAGGAAAAGGACGGCTTGGGCGACATCATCGGCAGACCCCACTCCCCGCAAGGGATGGGCAAACTCAGCAATGCCGCGATAAGCAGCGTTCCCATCTTCGGCATAGCGGCTTTGGTATTCGTCTTGAACGATGAATCCGGGGGCGACGGCATTGACACGAATTTTGGAAGGGCCGGCATTTACCGCAAGATAGCGCGTCATTTGCAACACCCCCGCCTTGGCGATGTGATAGGCCGGGGCTTCGTGACTGCTGAGCATGGCGGTTACAGAGGCAATGTTGATGATGGAGCCTCCTCCGTGAGCGGGCATGCGGCGAATAGCCTCTTGAGCGACAAAAAAAGCGGCGCGCAGAGAAACGGAAAAAAGTTCGTCCCAAGTTTCAGGCGTTTCCGTTAGCATGCTAGTGCGTTTGCCCGCACGAGCGTTGTTCACCAAAATATCAAGACGTCCCCGGTTTTTGTAGACACCCTCGATGAGTTGGATCGGGGACTCCTTTCGACTCAGGTCGATCTCCATCATGGAACAGGAGACGCCGAGGACGGCAAGTTCCGCCACCGCATTCAACGCGGCTTCGCTATTGTTATCGCAGATCACGACATGGGCACCGTGCCGTCCAAGACAGCGCGCAATATTCAGGCCAATGCCCCGAGCGGAACCCGTTACTACGGCGACGTTTTCCGCGAGGGTTTTGGAGGGATTTTGATTCATTGCCACAGACTTTGAAAGAGGAGTTCGAGGAGGTGAGCATCCTCAAAAACTCGATACATATTTTGATGAGGGGAGGCGAAGGGGGGACGATTGAAATGCTTGTATTCGCGGAGCATTTCTTCCACGTGATGGTGGGGATTCTTGAAAATAAGATAGGGTTTTGATCCACATAAAGCCATGTTGCAAGGTCCCGTCGCCATGCCCAAAAAGGCATCAGCCGCTCGAATCACTGCGAGATCTCTTCCCAAATTGAGTCCGTATTCTGCCAAGACGACGACGTTGGAAAGCGTCGAAAACGAGACGGGAAGGGATTCGTTTCCCACGAGAACGAATAAAAAGGGGTGCCCTACATAGCGTTGAAAAAAGGCCCCCCAAGCGTGGAAATCGGCATTGCTGAGAGGATCTTGAAAACTATTTTTTAAGTGGACGGCGATGATTTTACGATCCCGATCCTGCTTTGTGAGCACGGCTTGAGCTTGTCCGGCACAGAATTGGGTCGGATTCAACCAAGGAGGCGTGGAAAGAGAAGGCAACAGAGAGGCAAGATAGTCAATTCGACCATCACCAAGGTAGGCATCATCCAAGGGCCATCCGAAACCCGACAGATCCAAGGGTCGGGAGCCCTTTTCTTCGGTGATTTCAATGCAAACCCGATCGAATCCAGCAAAATAAAAGGGAAGCCGTAGGAGGCTTCCAAAGGGAAAATCGCTTTCCTGGCATAATCCCCCAGCTTCCCCACATGCCAAGGTCAAGGGGGCTTCTCGCAACCAAAATTCGTTACTGCCACGAAAAACGATTTTCTCAATAGAGGCGGAGCAGTTTTGTGCGAAAGCCACCGTTTCTTGAAGAAACAGAAGGCCGCCTCCCAGGGAGAATCGCGAGCGATTCAAATTCCAAAAACCGGAGATAGGCTTCATGATCAATCCTTTCTACTCGCCAAAATAACTTCGGCCTTGGCCTCCATCGATGGGGATGATGGAACCAACGCAGAACGAGGCATGTTCGGAGCAGAAAAAGGCAACGGCTTTGGCGATCTCGTCCGGTTGGCCAAGACGGCCGATGGCCATCCTTTGCTCAAGATATTTTTCGAGGTGTCCAGAATTGACCGTGTCCCAGTAGCCGTTTTTGGTCCAAACTGCCCCGGGCAAAATAGCCACCACGATGACACCATCTTTGGCCACCATTCGACCCATGCTTCGCGTGTAGGCGTTCAAAGCGGCTTTGGCGGCGCAATAGGGAATCGGCCCATGACTTTCCATAGACGAGATCGAGGAGACATGAATAACACGTCCCCACTTTCGTTCCTTCATGAGGGGCAGATAGTGGTGATTGAGTTCGATGGAGACATCGAAATTCAGGCGAAACACCTTTTTCCAATCAGCGATCTTACAGAAGGGATCAGTAATATCGAGAGTCCCTCCCACGTTATGGATCAGGATGTCAAAAACAGGCCACCCAGCCGAACTCAGGCTGTGAATGAGGCGGGGAATGCTATCTTCGGAAGCCAAATCTTGTACGAGACCGATATGGCGCACGCCCAAGGGCTGGAGTTCTTCGCGTAAAGAATCCATGTCTTGGGCGCTCCTGGCGACGAATGCAACATGGACTCCCTCCTCGGCCAGGGCCAAGGCAATGGCTCTTCCGAGACCGCGGCTTGCTCCGGTGATCAATGCGGTTTTATGTCTGATGTTGAGATCCATATCGGTGTGTGTCTCGTGGCATTCGGTTGGGCAAAGGATTACCGCAAAAGAGATTCGTAGCGACGTAAAAATGCTCCGCCGACGCGGGCGGCTCCATAAGATTGTTGGGTGCGGGCGATTGTTTGAAAACGCTGCTGCCGTTCATCGGCCTGCGTGTCCTCAAAAGCACGGCCTTCCAGGAAATCGAGCATCTCTTCGGCCACCTCGGTGATTTCTTCGGGAGAATTGTCGATGATGCGATATGCCCTTTTCTTGAAAAGGAGATGCGATTCCCAGTACCCGACTGGCGGTCCGAGAAGCTCTTGAAAAAGCAGATTTTCGCCAGTGGTTTCGTTTTGGATTAATTTGGGGATCCAGAGATTTTTGCTTTTCCATGGACGCATAGCGCACGGGATCCAATTAGTTAGCACGCAAGGGACGTCGAAGAGATCTGGAATAACTGAGATTCCAGAATCGACCCCCATGAAGAAGCGGCATTCAGCGCAAAGAAAGAGATCCATCCAGTCCGATTTCATCCCAGAATGAGGATAATCAATGATCAAGCCGTAGAGCTCTTTCGGAAGCTCCCTTCCGTCGCCAAGCCATATGACATGCCCACCGCGGCTTCGGATAAGGCGAATGGCTTTCTCATACGTTTCGATATCGGCGTTGCGGACGCTGACTGAATCGGGCTCGTTATAGTAAATACCCGTGCGGACATGCAATGTGACGAACCAGGATTCCCCCTTTTTGATTCCCCAAGAGGCTAAATTATCCCACCCCCGGCTCTGATGATTGTGGTCCAATTCAAAGAGTCTGGGCAGCTTCGCATCCTCCCATTCCCGATTGACTCGATCAAGCATCTCGTGCAGCAAAATGCAAGAACCGTCCTTCAGGCTGAAAAAATTCACATATTGCTGAGTGTAAGGAAGAATATCCCTAAGGTTGTTGATAAAGCCAGGATCGGTGACGACTGAAATGTGAGGCTCCAGATAAGGAATGAGCGCGGGACAGGCTATTTGGGAAGATGATGCCAGCAGGACATGGTTTTTATCCTCAATAAAATCGAGTTTTCTCAGTTTAATCAATCCGTCCAGCAAGCCCAGATGACCGATCCGGGTGGCCCACTGATCGGCAGCAAGGAAAGTGAGATCGAGCTTATCCAATTGGCGCTCTTCCTTTTTTTGTGCCATTTCCTTTTGAGCATTGCGAAACGCTTCCCGGGCCTTGGAGAAGTGGCCGAGCATGAAATAGTTGCACCCCATTTTGTAATATAGAGGAGCCTTAAAAGGGCTGTTTTCAAGAACCAGAGGAAAGCATTTCTCCATTTCATCGGTTCTTCCAAAGTAAATCGCTATATCGCCGCAGAAGACTAGCTTGTCGTCTCGTGGATTTTCATCGCATTCCTTCTTGAGCAACACCAAGCCCTGCTCGATTTTCGGCGCATTGTCCTGGGAAAGGAAAAAAAGAATCGCGCTTGAGAGTGAATCAAAGCCCGGGCTCTCAGAATCAAGGATGTAAGAGTACCATCGTTCCGCCTCCTTCAGCTGCTTGCCCTCCAAGCAACGATCGCCCAAAGCCTTGGCCTCATGTGGAGAAATCACGCTTGAATGTCGAGGTCGCCGAAATTTGGGAAAACAGGAAGCAATCCAGGTCTTCAATTGATTGAAAAACAGGTCAACCATCGTGTCTTCTTAACTTAAATTTATTGAGGTCTTGGGAAAGCTCGAAAATCAGCCGGTCTCCACCATCGCGCCATGCGTCATGTACGATAGAAAAATTGCGACCACCAGTGAGCGCTCTTTTTTGAGAGAGCGCCCACTTAATGCATTGATGGATATCGTCAAAAGAAGTTCCCTTGGCACCCTTTTGCAGGAACTGGAGAGTCCGCTCATAATTATCCCCCGAAGAACACCTGGCATGGAGGGTTTGATTATGTATTTTTGTCTTCACCCAGCCCGTTCCGAAGATGGCGACGTGGAGATCGGGACATTCGTCGTCCAGCAACTCGCACATTTTCAGGAGCAAAATTTTTCCCGCGCAATAGGAAGAATAGTTTGTGAACGCATTATTGATACCCCCACCCACGAAAAATACGGCTTTGGCGATTTCCGACTTCTTACGCAAGGGGTAGATCGCGTGAAGGATGCGCAGTTGCCGGACTGAATTGATCAAAATCGAGTCTTCCCACGCGTCGGGATTGGAATTTAAAAAAGGGGCGATCGGGGAGAGCTGTCCGGCACTGCTGATGAAGGTCGTCCATTTCCACCCCAATTCTTTGTAAGCAGCGGCAAAACATGCGATCGAAGGCTTGGATTTGAGATCGCATCGAAAAAGAGCCACATCTTTCCGGCCCTTGAACAGATCGAGATTCGATTTTCCTCGATAGGTTCCAACTACTCGCCATCCCTCGGCCAGATAACGCAGTGCAAGCTGGGCGCCGATGTCGCTCGATATGGACAGGATAAGCAGGGTCGGTTTCTGGGGGGATGCCATGACGAGGATAGATAGGGATCTATTGAGGTAGGTTAGCGTAAGTATTTCCTAGCCTGCAATATCCCAATATCCGAGCTTTTTCTGTGATGTCCATATGGCACTACCCCAACGCTAAATCGCCATCGTCTTCAGGCCTGATAACATAGCAAACAGAGAATTTTCTCCCTCCGAGTATCGGTCGAGATCGGCAGCAATTGCTCACAACGTCTCGCCATACCGTAAAAATCTTGGTTTCCCACACGTTCACAGAGTTCCCGATCGGTTTAGAATTTTGTAGGCTATCGCATCACTGTCGGGGGGGAGAGCGTTATGGGTCGAAATTTAAAGGATGCGGTTTCTGACTGAAATCGAGAATCTGAGGATGCCTTTGCAAGAAGCAGTCGCCAAGAACGCCCAGCCCCATGCTACCGTTGGCTTCAGCAATATCTTGGAATTTTTGCTGCCGAGTCGTCCTTTTTGAGGATGTCCCTCCGAAATTTTCGAGTAGATCGAGCATCTCCACCGTTACCTCAAGGATCTCTTCGGAAGAGTTGGCCATCAATTCGATATCCGCCGCACGAAGATGGGCGGGAGATTCCAGAATATCGACGGGCTCTTGCAGCATTTCCTCAAGTGTCAGAAAACGGTTTTCCTTGATGTTCCGCATGAGCTTAGGAATAAAAATCTGGTTTGAATACCAAGGTCTGGCTCGAAGGGGGTGCCAATCGACAAGCACGGTGGGGACGCCAAAAATCGCGGAAGCGAGCCCCAGTTCGGAATTACCGCCGATGTAGCATCGGCAATGAGCGCAGAGAAAAACGTCCATTTCGGAGGATTTTACTCGATTAAAATTATAATCTATTAAATGATCCGAATCCGCGTAGGCTGGCATTCTTGAATCCCCGAACCGAATAATCCACCCTCCGCGTCGCCGCACCTCATCGATGATTTTTTGATCGGATTGGACGACATTATTCCGAGAGCCGCCCTCCCCTTCCTTCGGGAAATTCTCCTCGCGAATATGAAGGCAGACGTACCATGCGTTTTCTGGAAGACCCATCCGCTTCAATTTTTCGATGCCTATGGCACGATCCATCTCGCTCAATTGCAGAAGGGGTTTGTTCCCTTGCTTTTCCCAGAGGATTTGGGCGCGAGCCGCAGCATCAACGATGGATCTGATCTCACCGCCGGTTTCAATGACGTGAAAGGGCTCCCGTAGGAGAAGGCTCGGGGCCTGAAGCGAGAGTATGGATCGGGGATCTTGAATCCATTTGATGTGTTTTGAAAAATAGCCGAGAAGATGAGGATTCGAGATATCCTGAACTCGTTCAACAAGAATCGAGTTTTGATTGTCCCGCAATCCGAGCAATCCCATCTTGACGTAAGAATCCAACAAACCGATGAGCCCAATGCGTTGAACCCAGGGACTGTTGGAAAGAATTTTGACGTCCAGCCTATCGGCACCCACGTGACGAGCGATGGCACCTTGAACGGCCAAACCGGTCGCCCAACAGGCGGTTGCTTTTTGGAGGCTTCCACCGAGATATAAGGCGTTGCCGAGTTGATTATACAGGGAGAGAAAATCAGATTCCTTCGCGAGCCAACGGCTTTTTATTGCTTCCCATTGGGTTGCGGAAATCCCTTGGGCGACCGCGAAAAAGGGGGTGCTTCCGGAACGCGAATCGCCAAGACCCCATTTACGAAGTGTCTCTACGAAGTAGTGCGCCGCAACCGGAAAATGGCCGCGTCGGACATGATACTGAGCAAGCTGCTGGAACTCCTGGGCTGAGAGAAAAGAGGGCACCCACTTAGCCAACAAGGTATAATACCTTCTTCGTAGATAAAAAGCCCGGAGAAGAAGGTTCAGAAAAATAAAGCGTGGCGCGGGATTCGCCTTTTTCCAGGCACGATATTTGGCGAGATTCTGGAGGCTTTTTTCCGACAGTAAGCCGGGGGCGAGAACACCGCATGCCTTGATATAAGTCCAGTAGCAGACGCTTTTTAAAAAAGGAGGTAGCAAGTTCATGCGTCGAAAACGAAAAATTCGATGAATAGATGGCTGAGCACTACATGGATGCCGTGGGATTTCTGAACAGGCCAATAATAACGATATCGCTCAAGAGACATCCACAAAACCTTCCCGCCATATAGAGTAGTATTTTATTGCAATTCGTCTCTACATTAAGGACTGCCACTATCCATTTTTAACAAGAAGCCGATGTCTCTCAAGAAAAGCCGTCGAGACTTTCTCCAAGCCAAAATATCCGTTTGGATCGATTTGTTCGTTAAAACGGCGCTGCAAATCGGGATCCTGTCGAACAGAGGATGGATCGAGCATCTCCAATACGGCATCGAGGATCTCGTCCTCCGTATTATCGATCAATTGGATGCCAAGCTCCTGAAGAGTGGCCGTGTTCTCGAGATACGCAAGCGGAGGCCGGATCATTTCACTTAATGGAACATGTCCTCCGCTCAGTTTTGTCATCAATTTCGGCATGTAAGTACAGCAGGCGTACCAAGGCCTTACTGTCAGCGGATAGCAGTTCGTGACCAGGATTGGCGTACCGAATATGGCCGCTACGCAGCAGGGGCCGCTATTGGTGCATAGAAAAAAGCGCGATTTGACCGGAAGAAATACATCGAGTGCCTGCGATTTATCGGGTGAAAAAGCATAATCAATGACCCTTTCCATCCTCGGTAAAGGTTTCATCAGGGGATCTCCCAACCGAATGACCCAGCCCCCCATTTCGGTTATCTTTTTAATCGCTTTGATATAGGTTTCTATATTGGAATTCCGGGCATCCCTTCCTTTTCCATCACCATGAAATCCGCCCTCGCGCACATGCAACGCTACATACCAATCGCTGGATTTAAGCCCGCTTTTCGCAAGGTAGTCTCTTCCGGTTGATTCATGCTCCGAACTGAGTGTGAGCAAGGGAGGATGCCCTTTGGCCAGCCATTCTCGTTCCATCTTGCCGCATAAGAAAAAAGGAGTATCGGCTTCGCCGTTGGTCAACTCCAGACGGCCAAGTTTCTTCTTGAGGAGACGGTATTTTGAATAAAATTCCCGCGCTTCTTCCGTATGCACATGCATGGGAAGATATTTCTCCCAGTAGCGAAGCAATTCTTTGTTCGCGACGGGAGCTTCCGGCTCGATCACGATCTCCAGTGTTTTTTCGGGCAACAATCCCAATATCTTAGCTTTTACAAAAATATCGATATGGGCGATATGTCCGATTCGGACGGTCCAATCATGATCGAGAATTGCCAAGTCATCTAAAGGCAACCCGAAATATTTCGCATACGATCTCCGAATCAGATGCTCGATCTTCCACTGCGCTGAGGCCTCTTGCATGTGCCCCGCAACAAATGATTTCGATGCTTCGGCCTCGATATGACCGATCAGTTCCATAGCGGATAGTTCTGGCAGCGACGGAAATGCGGAGGACTGAAGAATTTCCGATGGCGTATAATTTATTTTTTTATGAAAAAGATCTCTTACCGCTGATGATTCCTTCTTGTTCCCAATTGCCGTAAGGCAATCCGCCAGCCTCGGATAGGCCGGATAGAATTCGGGATCGATTCCAATACTGTTTTTGTATAACCAAATCGCGTTGTCGTATTTCTTATGAGATTGAAAATATTTTCCTAGCGACCAAGACATTTTTCGCGTCAACAAAGACGGCACCATCCAAAAAATGAATCTGCTTATGCCTGTATAAATGGTCATATTTTTGAAATCCTTAATTTGATGACTGCCTTGCTGAGCGTCTTCGCATCTACACACTGTCGAGAATCCATATTTAGCCTCAAACTTAACGCACTAAAAAGGATGTGAGGCATTAACAGAGAGATCGTCAAGATCTATAGCGCGGAGCGAAGTGTAGGCTGCATATCCAAGACTGGGCCTCCCGATCAACATGATGAAGATGTTTCAGGCCCCAAAAACCGCTTCCAAAGGGGTTCTCGTTTATAACGTAAGCCGAACGGTTTCAAGATGTCGATGATGCGGCTTGCTACAAACATACGAAGAAATGATCGAGAGCTTCTCCCGGCTCCCAACCTCTTCACCTCCTCGATGTCTTCTGGCCCGAGCTCCTCGTTGTGACCCCCTCTCTATTCTGGCGGGCTGAAGAAGTCCGAGCCGGCTTCCTAGGAAGCCACGTAGCTCTGATCGACGCCATGCCGCTTCCAGCTCCAGAGAAGCGGAACATGCAAACAACCGAACGACGCGCAATGCGATTCTCAGAGAAAATTGAAACACTGCCTGACTACCCGGGAAGCAATGACGCTTTAGCTAGAGCTCGATGCGACTCTAGGGCTTAGGATATCAGGAAGCTCGGGAGTATGGAGCTTTTAAAACACGATTTAAAGCCGCCGAAAATCCACTTGTACTCTGTAAAAGGCTGCTAAGATGGCCTTTGAAAGGAACGCATGACCCATTTGGGGTGCTGATGCGTAACCTCTTGAAATCCAAGTAGGATAAGAGGGGAGACGGCAGAGAAAATTGGAGCGGGTGAAGGGGTTCGAACCCGCTTGAATGGTGGCTCCAGCGCTTTCCAGGCTTCTCGACCATTGATATTCAAGGGTTCCTCGGACGCAGATATTTCCGGGTCGTCTGGAGTTCTCAAAAATCTTTCAGATTTGTTTCACATCTCGGCGAGGCTCAGCATGCGGATTCCCAAAAATCGATACCGATTCAACGCTCGTCCGTCTTCCGACGCCAAACGCGCGGGCTGGTCCCGAGGCGGGCGCGGAAGGCGCGGTGAAGGCTCGATACCGATTCAAAGCCCGTCTCAAGGCTGATTTCGAGGACCGACTGCGTCGTCCCCCGCAGCAGGGCCGCCGCCATCCGGACACGGAGGTCGTGGAGGTAGGCCAGCGGGGAACAGCCCATCCCCGCCCGGAAGACGCGGCGAAACTGCGGCTCGCTCAGACCGCAACGCTTCGCCAGGGCGCTCATCCGCAGAGGCTCGGCGTAGTCGCAGGCCATCTTCTGCAGGGCGGGGGCGAGGCGCGCATAATCAGGCGGGAGACCGAGGCCCCGCTTGCCTCCGCCTCGCGAATGAGAGCCGAGCCGCCCGGCCCGCACCAGGATCTCCAGCACAAGCGCGCGCAGGAGAACCGACCGGCCCGGCGACCTGGATGACAATTCCGTCACCAGACGATCGACCGCGCACGCGAGTTCCGGATGCCGGAGGGCCGAGAAGACATCGGGAAAATCGGGGCCGTGGAAGGCGGCGGTATCGAGCCAGAGGGGATCGACGGAGCCCGGCGCGGCCAGGCGGGCCGGATCAAGGTAGATCCACGACCATCGGCTCCGGGTCCCCGGCGCGCTCCGCGCCAGATGGGGCTCGCCGGGAGCGATGACCACCGCATCTCCGGCTTCGAAGGTCCGGACCTTGTCGGAAATCATGAAAATGCCGTGGCCCGAGTGGCAGAATCCCAACTCGAGGCAGCGATGGAAGTGGAGAAAGGTGATGGGACGGTCGCTGAGCTCGTCCCGGGCGTGGAGATGGATCGGCTCCCGCGCCTCGAGGGGAATGGGGAAAAATTCGATCTGAAGCGGTAATGATCGTTTCTGCTTCATTTTTGCCGATTATTGCAACGAATAACGCGACAACAATCCCCAATATCGAACTCATGTCCGGCTGGGCCCCCCTCAAAAAACTCGTCGAAGAAGAATTCTCCCAATCCCTCGAGGAAGGAAAGGAGCGGGTGGCGGTGGAGGCACTCCGCGCCGCGTGGAAGGAAACCGAAGACGAGGAGACGCTGTGCGCCATTCACGGCCGCCTCCTCGCCCTCCCGATCCGTCCCGACTTTCCGTTCACCGAACCGGACGACCTCGCGGCGATCCGCGCCCTCCGTTCGGGAGAGGTTTCCCGCCTCGCGCCGATTCCCGACGATGCCGTCCTTCTCGACAAGCTCCACGGCGCGTGGCTCGGCCGGTGCGCCGGCTGCGCCCTCGGCAAGCCGGTGGAGATACTGGGGCTGGGTGAGAAATTGGAATCGGGCGGCGAACCCGATCTCGGACTTCAATCGTGGCAGCGGATCAAGGGCTACCTGACCTCCATTTCTGCCGACGAATGGCCCCTCCGGGACTATTTCCCCGCGAGCTCGCCCGTCGGGAAAGCCAGCTGTCTCCCCTCCACCCGTGAGCACATCGCCTTCATGGAATCGGACGACGACATCCGCTACACCGTCTTGGGCCAGCGCATTCTGCTGGAACGGGGGCGTGACTTCGGTTCCGCCCACGTCGCCGGTTTCTGGCTCAACCATCTCCCCTACAGCCACGTCTGCACTGCCGAGACCCAGGCCTACCGGAACATGGTTCTCCGCTACGATTCCTTCCGAAACATCCCCGATATCCCTCGGGGACGGATCCTCGATGCCGAAACCGACTGGAGCTGGATCGCCCACCACCTGAATCCCTACCGCGAATGGATCGGCGCCCAGATCCGCGTCGATTCCTACGGCTACGCCGCCCCGGGCGATCCCCGGCTCGCCGCGGAGTTCGCCTGGCGCGACGCCCGGATCAGCCACGTGAAGAACGGGCTCTACGGCGCGATGTTCTGCGCGGCGATGATCGCCGCCGCCTTCGCCACCGACGACGTCCGCGCCATCGTCGCGGCGGGTCTGGGCGAGATTCCCCGCACATCCCGCCTCCACGCGGAACTTCTCCAGGTCGTCGCGATCTGCGACCGCCACGGAAACGACTTCGCCCGTTTCGAGGAGGTCTTCGCCGAGGTCCACTCGTTGCTGGGCCACTACCATGCCGTCCATACCAACAACAATGCGGCCCTCTGCGTCGTCGCCCTCCTGCTGGGCGGGGGCGATTTCCACCGGGGCATCACCCTGGCCGTCATGGGCGGCTGGGACACCGATTGCAACGGGGCCACTGTGGGCTCCGTGGTGGGGGCGCTCTGCGGGGCCCGCCGGGCTCCTTCGCACTGGATCGACCGACTGAATGACACCCTCCGCTCCGCGATCATCGGCTACGACCCGGTCTCCATCGCCGAATGCGCCCGACGCAGCCTCGACGTCGTCCACCTCCTGGGCTGATCCCTTCAAACACATTCTGCTTGTATGCAGATTGGTTTGTGTCAAAGTCATTTGCTGCTCCGCTAGTTCTCTTATGTCTTCTCGTGAATTCGATCCCGGGCGGTTAGCTGCTGATTGGCTTGAAAAGCAACCCGCTTCGGGCGACCCCTGGATTCTGGAGACGACTGATCCCACCGATCCCGGCCATCGAGACGCTCTCCTCGGCAACGGATTTCTCGGGCAACGCTTCGACCGGTCGGGAGAGGCGAGCCGGAACGCCTCAGGCCCCTATCCGGTTCCCGGGGGATGCCTGATCCACGGACTCTGGGATGATCTGGCCCTGATGCCCCCGCCCCGCTGGGCCAGCCTCGCCCTCCAAGAAGGCGAGACCACCTTCGCTCCCGGCGTTGGGGAATGGAAGAATTACCGACAACGACTCGACCTCCGCACCGGCGTCCTCGAGACAGAACTCGATTGGAAAAACGGCGGCCGCGAAACCCACATCACGACGACCGCCTACGTCAGCCGGACCCGCCCGCAGGTCTGCTTCCTTGAGCGAACCCTCGTGACGAATTACAGCGGGACGGTCCGGATGACGGACGCCCTCGACGGCACGTTCATCGACGATGCCCGTGATTGGCGCTTCACTCCGGGCGAGACATCGGACGCGCCGCTCTCGATCCAGCTCCGCATGGGACCGCGCGATCGACAGATCGCTGTTCTCTCGCGTTTGAGCCTTGAGGGAATCGCGGCGGAAACCCTCGCCGTGGAACGTCGCCAAACCGCAAGGTCGATCGAGCGGACGCTCGTCTTCCCCGTCGAAGCGGGTCGCATTTATCGGGTGACGAAGATCGTCGCCCTCGTCACCGATGCCGAGGCTCCCGCGCCATGGCCCCACGCCTGGGCGTTGGCCGAAGGGGCCCTTTCCGACCTGCCCACCCTTCGGCGGGAGCACGATGCCGCGTGGGCCGCGCTGTGGGAGCACCGGATCGAGGTCCCCCATCCCGGCCTCCAGAAGCTCCTCAACGCGACCCTCTACTCCTTCTATGCCCAGCTCCGCGCCGGAGGCCTGGCGAGCCTGGGGCCGACCGGACTCTCCGCGAACTGCTGGGGCGGCCATGCCTTCTGGGATAGCGATCTGTGGATGTTCCCCGGCCTCTGCCTCCTCCAGCCCGAGCTCGCCCGCGGCTTCGCCGCCTATCGCGCCGCCACCCTCGACGGCGCCCGCCGGAACGCCCGGGCCCATGGCCGCGCCGGAGCCCAGTTCGCGTGGGAGAGCGCCGAGTTCGGCGACGAGGCCATTCCCCACCTTGTCTACCATCACCAGCACCACGTGAACAGCGACGTGGCCCTGGCCCAGTGGTGGTTCTGGAAGATCTCGGGAGACGACGCCTTTTTCCGCGGGAAAGGTTCCGAGATCGTCGTCGAATCGGCCCGCTTCTGGGCCGACCGCGTTTTCCACAATCGGGAAAAGGACCGCTACGAGATCCGCGGCGTCTGCTGCGCCGACGAATTCGCCGAGATCCAGGACAACAACGCCTACACCAACTACAGCGCGGTGAAGACCCTCGAATTGGCCGCCGCCGTATTGGCGGCCCGAGGCGAGGCCGTCCCGCCGTCATGGCGCGGCATCATCGCGAAAATGTGGATCCCCTTCGACATCGCGAATCAGCGTTACATCGAATACGAAGGCTACGACGGCCAGACCATCAAGCAGGCCGACGCGGCCCTCCTCATCTACCCCTACGAGATGCCGATGTCCGACACCGTCCGGGCGAACACCGTCGATTACTATCGGGCGAAATACCCTCCCGCCAGCATCATGATGGGCACGGCCTTCGACGGCATCGTCGACTGTCAGCTGGGCCGGGCCGAATCGGGTTGGGCCTCGCTCGAAAAGCTCCTCCCCCACTTCCGCGAACCCTACCTCCTCGCCAGCGAAAGCCCCTCGAACGAAGTCCTCTCCTTTGCCACCGGCCTAGGCGGATTGCTCCAGTTGGTGATGATGGGATTCGGCGGCATCCGCATCCGGGAGGACGGCCTGCAGGTCGAGCCCGCACTGCCCCGCGCCCTGCCCTGGATGAGGTTGAAGGGCCTCTGCTACGGCGGGGTCTTCCTCGACCTCGAGCTGAAAAACAATCACGTCCGCATCCTCGATCCGGGCATCGAGACCCCCTTCCGCATCGAGCGGGCCGACGGGACCCCCTGGCCCTCCTCATGAATCCGCCCGCCTCCCCCGCACCCGAAGGGACGTTCCAGCCCATCGGCAACGCCACCCGCGTCGAGTTCCTCGGCGAGGGCCGCCGCTTCCTCGGATTGGGCCGTGTCACCATCGAAGGCGTCGCCATGCGCTCGCCCGCGCTCCCCATCCTCCCCGAGCTTCGCAGCCCCGACGCGATCCGCCTCGGAGATTTCCAGGTCGAGGCGTCCGGCCCCACGGAGGAAGGCGGCTTCCGCCTGAGCCTCGGCGCGTCCCGCGCGGACGACGGCCCCATGGAGTGGATGCTCCACGCCGTCCGCCCGCGCTATCGCCGCGGGGCCTGGTCCCAGCCCCCGCGCCGCGCCGAAAACACCGCGCTCGACCTCGAACTTCGGCCCGCCGAGATCGTCCTGGATGGCGACCGGGGCGTCGGCTTTTCCTATCGCTACCACTACAAGAGCGACGCCATCGCCCTCTACAAAATCCTCGACCGGGCGACCTGGGAACCGGGCGGGGCCATCGAGGGCAACGCATTCTGGCTGCGCAACGCGTTCTCCCCCTCGATCCAGCGTTTCCATTCCCCCCAGGACGCCTACTGCACCGAGTGGTTCCTGCCCTCCGCCGTCAACCCGAACATCTTTGAATTCCTCCCGTTCCAGACCGCCCTCTGCGGCTTCACCTTCACCGCGGGGGAGGAGGGCGTCCTCGTCACCTGGGTGCCGGTCGCGTCCCATGTCCGGGCGCTCTTCGAGAAGCCCCGGGGCGCAAGCCACCTCGCCCATCTTTACGAGCTTTGCGGCGACCTCTCCCTCGCCTTCTCCACGGCTCCGATCGAAGTCCTCTGGTTCCCGGGAAAAAGGAACCCCGTCGAACAGCTGAACTTATACGAACGCGTCCGCGCGCTGGTTTCGGAAACCCTCCACGCCGACGCGGGGCTCCGCATCGAGCGGGCCGCCAGCTACGGCGTCATGGAAGAGTGGGGCAACGCCGACCTCCGGCATTACGCCGCCAAGGGCCTGCCCCGGCTGAAGCAGGCCGGGGTCCGTACGATCTTCCTGGCCAACCATTTCGAGAATAACATGAACGTCTTCGGCGTCAGCAACATGTGCTGCACCGCCGACCTGAAGGTCGCCCCCGGCGTCGGCGAGGAGAACCTCGCCGCCTTCTGCCGGGAGGCGCGGGAGGCGGACGCGTCGGTCGAGATGTGGGGCAACACCGCCCTCTCCACCCTCGCCCTGATGGCCCACGCGCGCAACGGGCGGGAAGAGCGCCTCCGCTTTCCCCGGACCGGGCCGACACTTTTCGACGCCCTCGACGACGCGGCCGATCCGTGGGTGCGCAATCCCTCGAACGCCATCGAGGCCGATCACTACACACCGGTCTTCGCCGTCATGAACCTCCGCGACGAGACCGTCCGCCGCGTCTGGCTGGAACGGTGGCGCGACGCCCGGGAACGGCTCGGCCTCGGGGGGATCTTCCTCGACAGCAGCTTCAACATGTCGAGCGACAAGTTCCATTGGATCGCCCGCCCCGCGTCGGCCCGCCACGGGGCGACGGCCGACCAGACGCAGCTCCTCGGCCACTCCCGGCCGGAGCGGGAACCCCTCCCCGCGATCCTCTCCCAATACCGCGCCCACCTCTCCCTCATGGCCGAGATGCAACGGATGGGATACGTCTACTGCGGGGAAGACATCGGCGTCTTCGGCGTCCACCGCGCTTCGGGTCCCCTCTCCAACCTCGTCGCCAGCCTTCCCCTGTGGGTCGACTGCCTGCCCGACTTCGATCCCGTCGAAATCGCCCGCCTCGGGGCCGACCCCGAGGGCTTCTTCTTCCGCGCCCTCGCCTACCGGGTCGTGTGGAAACTCCAGTGGGATCCGCAGGCCGATCGCTTGACCTGGATCCAGGGAAAGGCAGGGGAGGCCGCCTACGCGCCCACCGAAGGGCAGCTGGCCCGACTCCGCGCCTACAACGTCGTCCAACCCCACATGGAGCGGCGCCGGGTCCTGCGGGACGAATGCGGCGTCGTCTATCACGGCGACGGGAAAACCGTCGTCTGGACCTTCGCCCCCGCAAGGCTCGCCCTCTCGGAAGCGGACGGGGCCGACGCCGGGAAAGAAGTCCTGACCGGGCGCGCGCTGGAAGCGGGGCCGGTCGAGGCGGCGGCGTGGAGCGTCTACCTCTTCGACGGCATCCGGAACGTCGAGGTTCTCGGGACTCCCTAGCGACGACCCGGCCTAAACAGCCCGTTCGTCGAGGTTCTGGTGATTCTTCACCGTGCCGTCGTCGAGGGGGTTGTTCCGCTCGAGCCGGAAGCGCCGGAAGAAATCGCGGATGCCGCGCACCCCGCCCCAGGTGAACCAGATGCCGGTGACCACGGCGAAGAAGATGGGGAAGCCGAGCCCCACCACGTGCCAGAAGGAACCCCAGAACGCGGCGGGCCACGGCGCGATGTAATTCCAGATCGTCCCCACGACGAAGAGGACGGAAAAGAGGGAGCTCCAGGCAAAGAGAGCCCCGGCGATCCACTTGTCACCGAGGGAGAAATTCTCGTCGAAGCCGATGAGGCGCGAAAGCCCCAACGGCTTCCTCGCGGCGACGGCGACGATCTCGTGGCCGGGCTCCGGCGCCTTCGCGTAGGCACCGCGATGGAGGAGGCGGTCCATGTTGAAGTCCTCCCGGTGGGTCAATAGCGAAACGATGACGTAAAGGCTCATCGCGATGAGGCAGGTGCCGAACGAAATCTGCGCCCCGTTGAGCGGGCAATGGGCGTCGAGATGCCGCCACACGATCCCGGAAACCGCGAGGGTCGATCCCACGAAGAGCGCCGTCCACGCGCCCGCCGTCGTCCCCTTCTTCCAATAGAGGCCCCCGATGATCGCCGCCCCGACGCCGCCGACGTAGATCGCGCAAGTCAGCGCCCACCACATCGCGATGTAATCGACCTGCCGGTAGAACGCCCCGAAGAGAAAGGCGAAGAGGGCGACGCCGATGATCGAACAACGAAGCGCGCGGAGGTGCTGCTTCGGGCCGAACGGCTTCTTCCGCAACGGGACGAGGACGTCCTGGACGAAGATCCCGCCCCAGGAGTGAAGGTGGGTGGCGTCCCCGCCGAAGACTCCCATGAGGAAGATCGCGCAGAGGACCCCCTTGATTCCGATGGGAAGAAGATGCGCGACCGAGATCGTCATCCGCATCTGGTTTTGGACGTGCGGATCGGAGATCTTCCCGACCTCATTCTCGACTGCGGCGGCCCCCGCGGCGAAGTGCGGATGCGCCAGGTAGGTCATCGCGCAGATTCCGAGAAGCGTGATCACCGCCCCCTTCCCCATCGCCCGCCAAAAGCCGAGGAGGTTTCCCATGCGGGCCTCGTGGGGCGAGAGCGCGGCGCCCTGGTAGCCCGCCGCATTCTGCCACGCCATCGTCCCGTAGATGCCGCCGACCATGCCCATGAGGACGTACCAGACGTTGAAGTCCTTCACCCCGCTCGAATCGAACGGGTTGAGGAACGATTGGCCCGGCGGCTGGGCCTGGAGGACGGTGAGGATCTGGGACCAATCGAACGTCACCAGCAGAGTCGCGATCAGGACGATGTAAAGGACCTGCACGATGATCCCTTCCAGGCAGTTCACCATCAGCACCGTGACCAGCCCCCCGGAGAGGGCCGTGAAGAGGGAGATGGAGAGGAAGAGCCCCATGATGAGGACATAGGTCGGCACCGTCATCCACAGGTAATGGACGTGCTCCGGGAAGCCCCAAAAGTAGGCGAGGCATCGCGCGCCGACGGCGGGGATGATCCCGAAATTGAGGATCCCCGCGAAGAAGCCGAGGAAGCCGGTGAAGAGACGGAACGACTTGCTGTAACGCAGTTCGAAGAACTGGGCCAGCGTCATCGCCCGCGTCTCCCGGAACCGGTAGACGACGAACCCGGCGATGCCGACGATCAACCCGATGGGACCGGCGAGCCAGCCCCACCATCCCATCGCGAAGCCCGAATGGGAAAGAACCTCGAAGCTGGCGACGAAGACGACCGCTCCGGCCTGCAACTCCCCGCCTGCGATGGAGAGGAGGTAGCGGTCGGCCAGCCGTCCGCCCGACATGAACTCGGCCACGCCCCGGACCCGCTTCCGGCAATAGAGGCCGACAAGCAAGACGAGCAAAATGGGAAAAGACGTCAGGATCCAATCAAGAGGGGTCATAGGAAGAGGGCGGATAGGAGAGGTTCAACACATCAATGGGCAAGGGCGGCGACTTGGGCCGTGGCGGCGGGAGGAAGGCTGGAGACGATCACGTAGCGGCCCGCGGGGACGAGGAGGGTCTTCCCGTAGGAACGGTCGACGGTCTCCGACCGGTCGACCGGCCAGGGGACTTCCCATCCCTCGCCGTCGGCGGACGGCAGGCGGGCGGCTTTTTCGGTTTCGGCCATCCGCTTGGCGGCGGCGGAAGCCTCCTCGGCGGAGCCGAATTCGAGGATCTGGACGGCATTGCCGTAGGCCTTCCGCTGGACGCCCCCGAACCAGCGGATGATCGGCTTTTCCTCAAGGATGCCCGCGGCGAGGTACTTGTAGCGCCACATCCGGGAGGGCGCGGCGCCTCCCACGGCGAGGACGGCCCGGTATTCATTCTCCGGGATCTGGTTCCATCCCGCCAGGAAGGCGGCGGCGCTCCCGGCCTCGAGAGTCTGCGGCAGGGCGAAGGGGGCGGGCTCGACCGAGGGATCGCGGTCGATCAGCGTCGTCTCGGGGCGGGTGAACGATCCCGCCGCGACCACGCCGTTGATCATCCCCTGCTCGAAGGCCGCCAGCGCGGCCAGGACCCCCGCCTCGCTCGTCCCCGTGATCTTCACCAGCACCGTGTCCTCCGGCGCGGAGCGGATGCGATGGCTGTGTAGAAAGGGATTGCGGTCGGACTCGACCCAGCCCACGTCCCCGTTCAGCGTCCCGATGCCGAGGGAGGTGAACTCCCGCTTCCCCTCGTCGAGCGAAGCCGTGAAGCCCGCGGTCTTCTCGAGCAGCGGATCCTGGGACCGGAGACCGATGACGACGAGGTGGCTGTGGGCGGCGGTATCGTAGGCCTTGGGAACGAGGAGCTCCTCGCTTCCCTTTGCCGAGATCTCCCCCGCCTCCCCTGCCAGCTTCAACGCCTGGAGGAGGGGCGCTTTCCCGGCCCGGGGAATAAAATCGGCCGTCGCCCGCTGCAACGCGGGCGTCGCCCCTGCCGCCGTGCAGACGAGGATCGGCCGGGGCGTGGCCGCCCAGCCTCCCGCCGTGAGCCAGGCCGCGGCGAGGAGCCAAAAGGGCAAGAAGGCCAGCCGCTTATTTTTCAAACGAGAACTCCACCTGGTTGGCCCAATGCTCCACCCAGTCGGGATGGAAGGCATAGGCATTCTTGCGGGAGACGCTCCGATCCATCGCCAGCTCCATCGCCGGTCCCTTGTCGTCGTTGACCCGGTAAGAGAAGCAAGCCGTCTTTCCGGCATCGATCGCCTTCTTGACCAGCGGCATCTCGCTCCACGGGATTGCGCACTCGACGAACCGGGAATTGCCGTCGCGCCAGATCCGGAGCTGGGCGTTCTTCACCGGCCCGTCGAAGGGGCTGGCGGGCTGGCGCGGATAGAAATGCTTCCGCGGCATCCCGGGAACCAGGCAGCGCCAGACCTCGGTGCCGCCGCCGTATTTTTCGGCCACCTGGTTGAGGGCGTATTCGTAGTCGGTGTCGGGCGCGGGAACGAATCCGGCGGGCACTCCCGGCGCGGCGGCGATGTTCGCCTCTTTTTTGTCGGCAGGGACGACGTTGAAAGCGATCTGGACGTTGTCGAACTTCGGCACGCTGCCAAACGGCAGGTCGGGATTCTTCCGATAGGAATAACGGCGGACGCCCTCGGGCCAGGCGTGCTCGACCTTGGCCACGACTTCGGGCAGGGCGACCACGGCGTAATCCGGATAGCGGGGCCCCTTCGGATCGCCGACGATCTGGAAGCCGTCCCGTCCATATCGGCCCTGCCAGGAAGCGCCGCTCGTGATGTCGATCCCGACGAACTCGGCGTCGGTCGGCGTCTTCGGCATCCCGCCCCCGGTCTCCGGATCGAAGAAGAGGCCGCTGACCGTCGCGGGCAGCCAGCTCATCCGGCTCCGGATGACGAGGCGGACCTTGCCCGCAATCCGGAACGTGGCGTAGGTTCCCGGCCCCGAATCGGTGATGGTCGTCTCGGCAAGCTTCCGGCCCGTGGCGGCGTCCTGGACCTCGACGACGGTCCGGCGGCGTCCGTTCATGTATTCGTCGGAATCGACAAAGTAGAGCGTGAGACGGCGGAAGGTTCCCTCCGGCACGGCGAGGTCGACGGCGAAGGCTTCCGCCACGCTCGACCACGCGGTGACACTCTTTTCCTTCGAGTCGGGCAGGAACAGCGCCGCGGGGAGACGGGTGGGGGCGTTCCACTCCTGGTCCTTCTTGAGGAGCGTCTTGCTCCGGTCGTACTCGAGGGAAACCGCCGGGTAGAAGTAATCGTCGTCGTTCCGCTTCTCGTAACGGAGGGCTCCGGAAGAGGGGCTGTCGTCGGCGATCTTCGCGGCGAAGTAGAAGTTCTTCTCGTCGTAGGCGAGGTAGGAGGTGGCGAAGCCCGACTTCTGCGAGACGTCGAACTTCGCGAAGGGCAGCCATGCCGATTCCATCAGCGTGGGCCCCTGATCGCCCTTCGCCTGGACCGGTTCGGGAAGGACTCCCTTCCAATCGTCGAGGCTCCCGTCGACGCGGATCGTCCGCTTCGCGAACTGGTTCACGTGGAGGTTTTCCCGCAGGACGGCGAACCCGTCGGCGGGCGAGGCCGCGTCGAAGCGGAAGGCGAGGGGATAGGTGTTGTCGGGACGTTCCGCGCCGGGCAGGACGGGGATCTCGACCTCTTTCACCTCGTTGGGGCCGAAGGAGAGCGAGGCGGGGGCGTCGAGCTTGAGGTCGCCGAGGGAAACGGCGAGATTTCCCGTGATCGGGCGGTTCACGATATTCGTCAGGGTCAGCCGCAGCGTCCCCTTCCCCGTCACCCGGGAGAGGAGATCGTGGGCGACGACTATGAGGGGCTGGTAGCCTTCGACGCGCCCGTCGGCGATCGCCTTCGTCAGCCGGGCGAACGAGCCCGCGGCGCCGGTCGTCCGGAGGAAGAAGCCCCGCCAATCTAGGGGGACCATGAGGACGTCGCCCGTCGGGGGGACGACGTTGCCGTAGAAATCGTAGAGGACGAATTCCTTCGCCGGATTGCGGAGCGTGAGGGTTCCCCCGCTCAGCAGACCGGGCGCGGCCAGCTTCTTCTCCAGGCCGGCCCGCTCGGGAGAACCGGCGGGGAGGGCGGCGAGGGCCTGGCGGAGGGCTTCCTTTTCCCTCACTTCGGCGAGGCCCTTCGCGCCCCGGTTCGCGAGAATGTCGCCGAACTGCTCGCGCAGGTCCCCGACGACGACGACGGTTCCGTCGTCGGGCTTCTCGACGTCGCCCTCCTTGAGCCCGTCGAAGACCATCACCCAGGGAAGCCCGTTTTGGAAGAGCATCTTCCGGAAATCGCGCTCGCCCAGGAAGTGCTGCGCCGCCGCCACCGCGACGGCGGGAGGCCAGACGGTGTAGGTCTCGATCTCGCGCTGCGACTTGTCCGGGAGGGTCACTTTCCTTTTCACCTGCGTGGTGATGTTCCCCCCGTAAATGCCCATCGCCCGGTCATACCCGGCAGCCCGGTCGGCGGCGATCACGGCGGCGACCCGGTCCGGCGTGTTGGCGACCCAGCTCTCGGTATCCCAGATGCGGACGCGGCCGTTGGGGCTCTTCCGGTCGATCCATTTCCGGAAGAGGGAGGGCGATGTGAGGCCCTGGTAGTGGATCGAGCAGACGTCGAGCCACTTCAGCATCGTGTCGGTCCCGTCGGGGAAGAGCTTGTCGAAGGTGTTCGAGGAGGAATCGCATCCGGCGATGAGGATCTGGGCACCGGCGGCGCGCGCCTCCTCGACGCCCTGGGCCATCGCGGTGAAGATCTCCCGGTAGCGGAGCGTGTCGGCGCCCCAGCCCGAGATCGAGCTCCCCTCCCACGGCTCGTTCCAGAGCAGCATCGAGGTCACCGGCCCCCGCGGCCAGCCCTGCCGTTTCCCGATGTCGGCGACGAACTTCCGGAAGTCGGGGTCGTCCTGCGGCATCCAGCAGTAGTCCTGTTTCGTGTCGAGCATGACGTTGTTCTCGTCGAGGTGGGGGCGGCCCCGTCCCAGGGGCTGCAGGGCGGGTCCGGACCAGAACATGAGCATCACGGTGATGTTCTTGTCCGCATAGGCGCGGAGGGTCGCGTCGAGCTTCGCCATCGCGGCGGGGTAGTTCGGGTCGCTCGTCGGGACGTAGGCGACGCCCATGCGGATCGCCTGCACGCCGAGGCCGTGGAGCACCGGGATGCCGATGTCGTCGAGGGAAAGCTTCGGGTACTGGATCTTCGCGGGAACGGGGGCGAAGGCGCGGACGCAGGAGGTCGCGAAACGCCGCCCGCCGCCCGCGGTGCCGAGGTCGGCGACGAAGGCGTAGGCGCCGAAGGTCTCCGGCAGGGCCGGATGGATCTCGATGACCTGGGACCCCTTCGCGGGCAGGCTCACCCGGAGCGGCAGCGCGGGAAGGTCGGCTATCTTGTAGACGTCCGATTGCCAGATGTCCCCGGAGATGCTCCGGGTTCCGTATGCGATGACGTCCAGTTTCCCCTCGGCCTCGATGGGCCGGTCGAGGTTGTTGGAAAAGAGGAATCGGAGCGTCGGCTGGACACCGGGCGGCACGATGTTCCCGTCAGGATCGCTTTCGATGAGGGTGACGTCGTAGGCATAGGGGGCGGTGCGCTGGTTGACGACGACGTTGAAGACCTCGGAATAGTGGAGCATCGTGTCGCCCGATTTCATTTGCGCGGAGAGCGGAAGCGGAAGCACTCCGAGAAGGAGGAGACAGACGGGGAGCAGGCAAATTCGATTCGGGATTTTCATAAGAAAAGGGAAGATTCGGGAGATCAGGAGGAAGGGATGATCTGGAGCATCCGCCCGTCGTTCCCGGCGCAGGGAACACGGAAGCGGAGGGTGCCCTGCGCGGCGTCCCACTGGGCCGGGACGACGACGCCCCGGTCGTGGTCGATCACGCGGAACGCCGTCCCCTTGAAGGAAGGATCGAGGAGGGACGGACGAACGCCCACCTCGGCGAGGACCGCATCGTCCCGCTGGCTGCCGAGGAGGAGGAAGAGGCTTCCGTTCGCGGCGAAGGGAGTGACGGTGAGTCCCGGCGTGAGGGAGAGCGGCTGGTCGGCGGCCTTCAGGCAGAGGGCGGCGAGGAGGGCCGACTCGGCCCCGTCGATCGAGGCGACCGGCTTCGGGCAGAAGAGGGTCGGACCGGCACCCGACCGGCGGCGCAGGTAGGCAAACGGCCTCCCTGCGGCGTCGGGGACCACCTCGGTCCCGTCCACCGCCGTCCACCCGCCCTCGGTCCGCCTCACGCCGAAGAAAGCCTCGGCCTCCCGATGTCCGGCCCGGCCCTCGCTCCCGACGGCGACGATCGGCGCCCCCGCCTTGTTCAGCCGCTCCAGCTCGGCGATCTCCCACGGATCGGTGTCGAAGCCGTCGACCACGAGGAGGGGCTGGGTGCCGTTCCATTTCCGCAGCGTGTGGGTGCTGGCGACGAAGCCGAAGGGAACCCCGTTCCGCACGAGTCGGTGATAGGCCTCGCCCGCCGTGGCGTCGAGCTGGCCGTATTGCTTGGCCGCGTAAAGGCCGAAGCCGAGGTACCCCGCCTCCGCCCCCATCCGGTTTTCCTGCAACTGCCAGGAGACGACGAGACCGAAGCCAACCGCTTTTTCCGGCCGGGTCCAGATCATCTCGTTCTCGACCCGGTTGAACGCGTCCCAATCGGCCATCGTGTTCTTCACCCCGTAGCCGCCCTGGAGGGAGAAGCCGTACACGGTGTAGGGCCGGTAGGTTCCGTCCGAGGTGATCCGCCCCATCCAGTAGGTGGCATACCATTGGCGGCGCGACGGCTCGGCGTCGCCGCTCGGAGCGAACCACGTCGGGTTCGCCAGGGAGCCGCTGATCCAGCCCCACTGGCCGTAGGCTCCCGATTCGAGATCGGGATTCGCCGCGACGAGGCCGAAGCGGTAGCCGAGGCTCTTGTAGAGGTCCTCGTCGTGAAGATCCCAGAACAAGTCGGTCCCGACGGAGTTGCCCGTCTTGGCGAGCGCGGAGCCGAGGTCGCCGCCCGCGAGGGGGAAGCTGCCGTGGGTCTCGGTCGTCATCCGGATTCCCGCCCGGGCGAAGCGCTCCTGGGAACGGAGCAGCGCGTCGGAGTAGGTCGCCAGCTCGAAACGTTGGAACGCGTCGGCGTGATGGGAGGTGACGTCGTCGCAGAGCTCGGCCTTCGTCCGGCCCTGGAGGCCCGGCTTCCCGGCGGCCCGCAATGACTGATCGAAGCGGACGAGGTCGTCCCACGAGAAGGCGGCGCCGATCGGGACGCCGTTCCAGCGGTCGGAGAGCCCGATGTGGATCGAGGTCTTCCCTTTCCACGGCCCGGAGGCGAACTTCGCGAGGAGCCCGTCGGTCATCCAATCCCAGACGGGGCGTCCCGAGGGGAAACTGCGCCACGGATCGGTGTAGTGGCTGATGCCCGCCGAGGAGAGGAAGAACCGGCCGGCGCTGTCGCGCGGGCGGGACCCCATCTCCACCAGATCGTTCTGCCACGCCCACGGCTGGTCGTCGGGCCCGCCCCAGCCCTGCGTGTCGTCCAGGGTGCCGAGGCCGAATTCGTCTCCGACGAGGAAGCCGGGGGAGCAGAGCATCCCCGCCTCCGCTTCGCCGAGGGTGGAGCGGGCGAGGAGATGCGGGACGTCGGGCGGAATGAAGAGGAAGGGGAAATCGGTCGCGACCGGAGCGCCGCCGTCGTCGGGAACAAACTCCCCGTGGACCGCCACCTGCCCGTAGCGGTCGAGGGTCGGCAGCTCGACCGTGAGCGCGGTTTCCGCCGCGGCGTCGAGGAAGAGCGTCTTTTCCAGAAGCGTCTTCACCGTTCCGGCGGAGAGGTCGCGGACGGTGACGGTCAGCTTTCCCTTCACCGACGGGGGGAGATTCCGGTCGGGCCAGCCGTAGAGCTCCCATTCGCCGAGGGCGCAATTGAACGTCCCTCCCTGGAGAGCCCGGGGCTCGAGGTTTGCCTTCGCGTCGAGCCCGGAAACGGTGAGGACGCAGGCCGACGCGACGACGGGAGGGAAGCTGTCCTCGCGTCGCCCCGAGACGTAGACCGCGGGATCGACGGAGGCGAGGGAGAGAAGCTTCTCCCCGCCCGGCACCTCGGCGGCGAGGGCGTAGCGGGGGGGATTGGCGCGGTCCCAACCGCGGTACGGCGTCTGCGCCGAAAGGGCCTGCCGCGCCACGGTCACCGGCGCGGGCCAGGCCAGGCGAATCTTCTGGGCCTCCGCGCTGCGGCCCGCCCAATAGCCGGTGACGGGAAGTTTTCCCCGCACGCTCTCGTAGCTGTAGCTCCCGTCGTTCAGCCCCTGCGCGGAGACATTCTCCGGCCAGGCCAGATCGGTCGCCACGGCCAGCGGGGCGATGTTGTGAAAGCCGTTGCCAAACCGGATGGAAAGCTTCGGCCTCTCGCCGCAGAAGGCAAAGGAACGGCCGAGGGGCATCCCATTCCCGCTAAGGAAATTGTTCCCACCCGCCATCCAGTGATCCTTCTCGGGAAACGCCCGCACATCCTCCCCCTGCACGGAGAGCGTCAGGGCGGGGGTGCAATCGACGAGGCCCGAGACCACCGAGACGACCTTCTGCCGGTCGAGGCCGGAAAGGCCCGCGTCGATCCGGCGAAACGGAGCCGCGTCGGCGGCGGGAGAGGCGGCGGCGATCTCCCGCTCGGGAGCCGCCGCGCTTTCGGGCACCGCGACCTGGACCGTCTTCCCGGCGGGGACCGAAACCTCGATCGAGACACTGTTCATCAGCTCCCGCGAGAAATTGCGGACCTTGCAGAAAAGGACCCCGTTGAAGGCGGAGGCGGTGCCGTTCGTCACTTCCACGGCCAGGGATCCCGACGCCTGCCACGCCGGGATCGCCACCGTCACCCCGTCGGCCTCGGCGGCGGACGCGGGCAGCGGGCGGGGCCGCGCCTCGTCAAGCAGGGCCCCGACGAATGCGCCGTAGCCCGGCCACGCCGCGAGGCCGGGCGCGTAGAGATCCCCCGCGAAGACGAAGACCCGGCCCGGGCCGTAACGGCCCTCCACGAGGAGCGGGAGGAGGCCGTCCCGGTCCCCCGCGAGGAGCAGGCGCCAATCGGTATTGACGAGGGGCTTGCCCAGGCGTTCCCACTCGTAACGGTGCTGCCCCCCCTCCATCGTCGAATAGGGGAGGTGAAGATCGTAGCGCCCCGGGAGCTGGAAGCCGGGAGTGCGCAATGCGGAGGCGAGCCGGGCCGGAGCCCCGGCCGGAACCGTGCCGCCCGTGCTGAGGCGGAGGTGCCGCTCGGCCTGCGCCGCCCAGAGCGTCACCGGCATCAGCGTCTCGAACGCCTCCAAATCGCCCGTCCGGCCCGACATCAGAAAGACGACACTGCCGCCTTTCCCCAGCAGGCGCTTCATCTTCTCCAACGTCTCCGGGGCCGCTTTGGCGAGCGGGTTGCCCGCCGGATCATAGAACAGGATATCGGCCTCCTCCGGGAGGGTCCGGGCCGGACCGCCGACCGCCCCCGCAGCATGGAGCGCCTGAAGGAATTCCGGGCCGGGGTTTCCCCCGATCAAGGCCAACGAATCCCCCCCCAGAGCCTGGTGGGTCATCAAAAGCATCAAACCCAGCATCGCCGGTCGAATTAAAAAGAACCCTGGGTTTTTCATCTGCAACTAAGCACAGAAATTGCGCGAAAGTTTTTATGAAAGCGATCTCTTTTTTACTCTTTTTCTAATCTTCATCCCCCTTTCCAATCCTAAAACTTCTCTAGATCAACGCGCTTTGCAATGTGCATATAAGCATAACTCATTCAAACTATTTCAAAAATGGACGCTCCTCCCACTTTTCGATATGGTAAAGTGAATGCTGCTTTTATGTTAACCCCTGATAATCCTTATCTTACTCTGGCGGCAGATGAGCTTAAGCAGCCGCTTCATGCCAAGGTGCGGCAGATTCTGCGCGAGCGAATCCTGAACGGATTCGAACACGGCCAGCGTTTCCACTCGGAACGGGAGCTGATCGAAAAGCTCGCCGTTTCCCAGCCGACGATCCGGCGCGCCTTGAACGACCTGGTGGCCGAGGGCTACCTCCTGCCCGAACCCCGCCGCGGCTTCTTCGTCCAGCGCAAGACCGAGACCCGCCATGTCGGCTTCATCCTCCCCGAGCTGAGCCGCAACAGCCTGGGCATCGAATACACCGTCTGCCGGGAGCAGGGATGCCTCCTCGATCCCCACTACCTCCATCGGAACGACCGCCTCAACGACCTCATCCGGTCGATCAAATACCCGCCCAGCCAGGAGCGGCTCCTGATCGCCGGCCTCACGGTCGACCTGACCCTCGCCCTCAGCTCCCACCTCCGCATGGAAGGGTACCAGCACATCGTCCTCGGGCCGAAAATCCCCGGCCTCGCCTGCGGCACGATCATGCCCGATTACGAAACCGAGGTCGACCAGGTGATCGATCACCTGACCGGGCTCGGCCACGAGCGCATTCTCTTCATGGTGAACGAGCCCGAAATCCTTCTCATCACCAGTCTTCGCTCCCAGCTCGTCCACCGCAAGATCGAAGAACGGGGTCTGCGCCACGCCCGCGTCGTCTCGTGCCAGACCCAGAACTGGGACAGTTCCTACGATGCCGCCTACCGGAAAGCCGACGAGATCTTCGGCCCGGGCAGCGACCGCCGCGAATGGCCCACCGCCGTCGCGCCCCTCTCCGGCGTCGGGGCCTGGGCCGTCCTGCGGTACGCGATGCGCCATGGCATCCGGGTACCCGAAGACATTTCCCTCCTCTCCTTCGACGCCATCGAGAACGCCGACATTCTTCCCGTGCCCCTGACCGAAATGACCTTCTCTCCCCAGGAACGGATCGAAAAGGCGATCACCCTGCTTTGGGGGCCCGATGCCGACAAGGTCGACGTGCGCATGACGCCGAAGCTCGTCGTCCGCGAGAGTACGGCCGCTCCCCGCGGCTAGAGACGGTTCTCACTTGGGGGGCAGAACCGGCTCTAGGATCGCGGCAGCACGCGGGCGCGGAGTTCCCGCAGGAACGCCCCATCCCGGCGCGCCGTCTCCCACGGGTCATGGCGGCCTCCGTGTCCGGCATGTTCCACCGAGAGCGTGAGGGAATCTCCCCGCCCCCGCTCCACGATCGCGCGGACCACCGGCTCCCAATCGAATCCCCCTTCATCGAGAAAAGTCAGTTCCCCCTCGCCGAGCCCCGTCGTCCAGTTGTGGATATGAATGTGGGTCGTCATCGGCGCGAGGGCGGCGAGGCTCGTCTCCCACGGCTCGCCGAGGAGCGGCAACTGGAGGTTGATCGTCAGATTCGGCCTTGCCACCCCGTCGAGGAGCCGTCGGGCCGACGGGGAATCCTCCATCAGACTTCCTTCATGGCATTCCAGGCAAAATTCGAGAGGAGGAACCCCGGCCGAGCCCCGGTCGCAAAACGCACGGAGAGAGCTCGTGGCCGCCTCCCATTGCCCGGGGCTCGCCTCCGCACCTCCGACCACCCCCTCGCCCCAGGGGGGGCCGGTGAAGACGCGAATCCGGGAACAGCCGACGATCCGCGCGGCCCGGGAAAAGGCGTCGAGCTCGAGGCGGCTCTTTTCCAGCGCCGCCGCACCGTGGACGAAATCGAAATAAGGGCAGAGCTGCAAACACCGAAGGCCCGAGGCCGCGAGCGCCTTCGCCCACCGCTCCGCCCCCCAACGCCACAGCGCCTCCGGCCAGAGCTCGACGCCGTCGAAGCCGGCTTCCCGGAGCCGGGAAAGCCCCTCCTCGGGAGGAAGTTCGCCGAATATCCAGCAGAAACCGAGGTCGATGCGGGGGGGAGGCATGCGGAGGCGATCGGCGATCTCTTCCCGCGGCTAAAGTCGAATCACGCCGGCACCCGCATGCTGGCTGCGACGGAGGGCGTCCAGGATGCGGACGCTGTCGACGAGGCGGACGGCATAGGCGGCGTCGATCCCCCGTCCGGCCTCGATCGCGTCGGCGAGCGCCCCCCATTGATAGCTGCCGGACATCTCTTCGACCCGGGTCGCTTCGATCACCTGCCGCCCCTTGGTCCCGCGCTGGACGAGGCACAGCTCGGCCCCCTCGCCGCGCGGCTCGTGCAGGCGGAGGCCGCCGACGTTCCGGTAGATCGTCCCGTTCTCGAAATGGAGGGAGAGGCTGTTCTGGTACCGGTCGCCGTCGTCGATGCAGAACGAGGCCGCGATGTGGCCGAGGGCCCGGTTCGGGTAGCGGACCATCATCTGCGCGTTGTCGGCCGTCGGCCTCCCGGTGCGGAGGCGGGAGGTCATCACCTGGATTTCCTCGGGCAGGCCGAAGAGGCATCCGAGATCGTTGAGCAGGTAGATCCCGAGGCGGAAGAGGGGCGCCGTGGGGCAGAGTTCCGGATCGTCCATCCAGGAGCCGTCGGCCTCCTCGCAGTAATTGGCCCAGACGGCGGCGTGGATCGAGACCGGCCTGCCCAGATCGTGGACCTCCCGCCACCGCTCGATGATGCGAAGATCTTCGGGGAGAATGGCGGGGGGGGAATTCAGGTGGATCACCCGTCCCAGCTCCCGGGCCTCGGCCAGGACCGACTCCGCCTCGGCGACGTCGAGCTCGAAGGGCTTCGTCGTCATCACGTCCTTGCCCGCGCGGATGATGCGCCGCAACAGCTGCGCCCGCCCCGCAGGCTGCGTGAAGAGGCCGACCACGCCGATCTCGTCGTCTTCGAGGAGAGCGTCGAGCGAGGTGTGGGCCGGGACCCCCCACTTCGCCCCTTCCTCGGCGGCGAAGGCGGGATTCACGTCGCAGACCCCTCCAAGAGTAAAGCGGGACTGGGTGGCCCCCTCCGACATCAACCGCAGAATGTGACTCCCGAACCGGAGACCGACGATCCCGATCCGATGAGTCATGGTGGAGGGGGGCGCGGGAGAGAAGGTGTTCATATGCTTATATCTCTTGCGATACCGGTTTAAATCAGAACCAGTCTCGATTCCTATCCAGAAAGCCATTTTGCTTATAAGCAAAATAATTGGGTTGCTGCCAAATGGCAAGTCTAATTGAAATCGCCCCTCTTCCCACCCGTCACGGCCGCTTTAACGGAGCCAGCAGTCGGCTCGGATCAAGGACGACCGGAGCTCCCTCTCCTGCCGAGAGAGACCGGACCGTCAAGCGGTCCTCGGTCCATGCGACGACGGCTTTCCCGATCCGCGTCTCCCGCCCTTCGGAGAGGATTTCGATCTCGGGAGGCGGCTCCCCCGCCGCCCGCGCGGCAACCAGGAAGAGCGACCAGGGGCCGGTCACCCCGACGTAGTCGACCGAGGTCGTCGCCTCCTCGACGCCTACCTTGGGATCGCGCGAACGATCGCCGGAGCACTGGGGCGGAGCCACGGGGAGGAGCGGAATCAGGCGCAACTCGACTCCGTCGCCGAAGAGGGCGCGCACGCCGCCTTCCTCGTCGGTCCCGACCTCCGGAAGGGCGACATGGAAGCGAAGGACATGCGGCTGCCGCGCATCGAGGTAATCGGCGACCAGGTAGGTGTCGGGCGCCAGCTCGATCACCGCCCGAAGCTCCCACAGCGACCGGAGGACCGGCTGGGGTCCCAGGTTCGACGGCCACGTCATGTGAAGCGGAATGCCCGCCACGGCGTAGGGGAACGGGGCCGCCGCCGCCGCAGTCTCCACGATCCAGCCCCGGTTGCAGCGCCAGAGGAAGTGCAGGGGATCGACCCCCTGGGCCACCGGGCGCGAGTGGCCCGCCGCCGCGACCTTCCGCTCGCCCCGCTCCTGCGGGCGGCCGAAGGCCGAGTCGACGAGGAGGGCGTGACCCTTGGCGAAGAACTGGAGGCTCCCCTCGTCGTTGTGATGGTGGGCCCACGCCGTCCCGCTCCGCAGCGCGAGGAGCGTCTCGACGCCCGCCGCGTCCCGCCCCCGGAAGAAGTAGCCGAGCCCCTCGACCGGGCCGTTCCCCCAGGGCGGCGCCTCGGTCCCGATCGCCTCGACCGAGGCGGGCGCGGCCCCGTTCTCGACCGCGAGCCAGGCGAGCTGCCGCGCCAGTCCGGGGGCGTGGGGCAGGAGGGCGCGGGCGTATTCGGCGTAGACGTGGCGGTAGTGGCCGCGCTCCGCGCCGTGGTCGCCGAGCGCCAGGAGGTGGCGCCGCCCGCCCGCCTCGGCATGCCGGGGCGTGACCTGGACGAGCGCCGCCGCGACCATCCGCTGCATCGCGGGATCGGCGAAGAAATCGCCCGCGCCGTCCTCCCGCCGCCGCAGCAGGAGGGGGAGAAGCGTGTGGAGGACGTGCTGGTAATAGGTGTGGCTCTCCTCCCAGAGGCCGCTCTTCGGATAGAGGTGATAGCGGAGTTGCTGCGCCCACTGGCCGATGAAGCGTTCCCGCCACCCCGCCGCCTCGGGATGGAGGGGGAAGGCCTGGGCCGCGAAGCCGAAGACGGCGATCACGTCAGTGTAGAAATTCTGGTTCGCCATCCCCGCGAGGGTCGGCTCGGTCGTCTCAAGGGCTCCCATCGGGGCCATCGTCGCCGGGCCGATGTAATAATTCTCCGATGCGTTGAGGTAGGAGAGGAAGGCGAAGCGGGCGCGCCACCGCGCGAGCGTCGCCCCGTCGACGAGGCCGCGCCGGGCGAGGTCCTCCAGGCGGAACATCTCGGGACCGATCTTCCGCCCCACCACGCAGTTCGAATAGGCCGAGCCCGAGCCCTCCCAGAATCCGTGGACGCGGGCCGCGAGGTAATCGTCGAGCTGACGGAGCCGCTCCGGATCGCCCTCCGGGGCCGGGGGCTGGTGGAGCTGGGCGAGGGCGAGGGCGCGCCGCCGTCCCTCGTGTTCCCCACCGGAGGAGAACCCCTCCTCGACCGGCCACGCGAACGTCATGCCGAGCTGGGCCTGGAGCGGGAGGAGCCCGTATTGCGTGTGGATCCGGCGCAGGCGTCCCTGCTGGGCGCGATAGGCGGCGCGGTCGGGCACTTCCTCGAAATGGCCGAGGGCCACGGAACACCCCTCCACCCCCAGCGTCGACGCCCCCTCCCGCCCGGGAGCCAGCGCCGCCCCCGTCGAGGGGACGAGCGCGAAGGAGCGCCGCCCCCGCCGCAGCCAGCCCTCGACCGAGAAATGGGGCGCGCAGACACTCTCGCCGCGCGCCGGGATCCGCTCCGGGCCGGGGAAGGAATCGGCCTTCACATCGAAGGGAAGGCGGCGCGTCGCCCCGTCGTCCGCCTCCCAGCGGCGGCTCCACGCCTCGAGGTGATTCAGCGCGTTGCCGTTCCACGAGCCGCCCTCCAGCGTCACCCAGCCGAGCGCGTCGCCCTGCGGGAAGTGGAGCGCGAAGCCGTCGGACAGATCGTGGAGCTGAGAGAACTGGTTCCACGCCCAGAGACGCGCGTGGCGGAGGTCGTAATGGAAATGGATCTCCTTCACCGTCGCGCCCGCCGTCGAGTCGAGGAGGCTCAGGCGCTCGGGCAGGTCGGCCCCGGAAAAGTCCCAGACCAGCTGGTCGGCCGCGCCGCCATGGAACTGCTCGTCGAACCGGAGGAAGTCGGAGGGCGCGTCGGCCGTCGCCGTCAGCTCGTAGACCCCGCCGCCGCCGAACTCGGCGCGGTAGCGGCAGACCGCGCGCAGCGGCCCGGCCTCCAGCCACTCGGCCCGCGCGGCGACGAGCGGCTGCGCCGTGTCGAAGAACGTCCTGCCGCGCCACGCCCCCGCCCCCTGCCGGACACGGGCCACCGGCCCCGGAGCGAAGGAACCCGCCTCCCTCGGCCCCGCCTCGCCGCCCGAGAACTCGATCTCCCACCGCCCGTTCCCCGCCGTCCATCCCGCGATGGAGACCGCCGCGCCGATTTCTTCCACCGCCTCGGTCGCTTCCAGGGAGAGACACTCCCCCTCGCCGAGCGCCAGGCGAAGGTAACCGCGTCCCGCCTCCCGCCGCGAGGCCTGGACGGGGAAGAGCCGCCCCGTGACCCCGTCGCGCAGGAAAAAGAGCGCCGGGCTGCCGTCGGGAATCGGCACCTCGATCACCTGCTCCTCGTGCGCGATGCCGACCTCCTCGCGGAAGACGAGCCGGTAGGGCAAGGTGTAAACGGAGAGCAGCGGGAGGGAGGAGGTCATGAGAGGAGGAGATATTAGGGAAGAAGATCGAGGAAGCCGAAGGCGGCGGGGGAGCGGTGGGGATTGCCGTAGGTGACCGGGGCCCAATCGAGGAAAACCAGATAGCGCGATCCCTCCGCGCCGGGAGCCGACCAAAGGGCGCGGAGGAACTCGGCGCGGAGCGTCATCGGCTCGAACTTCGTCTTTCCGAGCCGTTTCAGGAGCGATGCCGCAGGCAGGGCGAGGTCGACGATCCACTCCGTCTCCCCCCCGGCTCCGCTCCCGTCGCGGCGCGAGGCGGCATTGCGCAATCCGGTCAGCTCCCACCCGCGGAAGATCCAGACATCGCGCCCGAACAGGTCGTCGCGCAGGCGGAGCGTGGGGCCGGACTGCGGCTCCCCCGTGCAGAGGAAGAGCTGCTGGAAGAGATCGTTGTTCACGTTGGCCTGCAACTCGATCCACTGGCGGGCGTCCCCGGCGGGATCGATGAACATCTCGACGGCGTCGCCCTTGTAAAGAAGCGCATTCCGGCCCCGTTCCGGCGTGTAGGGCATCCCTCCCCGGCAGAGGAATCTCACGTACAACCATTCGGCATCCCAGAGCAGCCGGATCTCCGTCGCCGAGGCAGGGACGGGCAAGGCGGCGTCTTTCCCTTCCCGCAGGCTCGGGGAGAGGGAAACGATGGAGGCCGCGCCGTTCCAGGCGGGATCGGCGGGGTCGGCATCGACCTTGGGAATCGCCGCGGCGTGAGGCACCCCGATGCGCGGACGGGGCGCGGCATTGACGATCTCGGCGCGGAGAGGAAGGGCGAGGAGCAGCAAGAGGGCGATCCCGCCAAGGCTCAGGAGAACTCCTCTCCCTTGCATCGTCCGCGCCTGGTCTCTTCGATTCATCGGTTCGCCTATCTGCATATATGCATTTTCTTCAAAAGACAAGCTCTTCGGAAAATCGTGGAAAAATAGGCATTCCTCGCTTATTTCTCTCTTTAATAGATCATAAAATGCTTATTATAAGTAAATTATAAAACATTGTACTTACTCATAATGTACTTGCAAAAGAACTGAAAAATGCGAATGTGATTTAATGAGTATAAGCAGAATGAACGGAACAAGCATGTCCATCTCTCGCCCCCTGCGCCGCACTCACCTTCTTTCGTTCGCCACCCTGGCCCTTTGCCTCGGAAGCGGCCTTCCTGCTTGGTCCCAATGGATCGGCACCGCCAACAACACCAATTACGAGACGACCACCAACTGGCAAGGGGGCGCCATCAACGACACCTTCGGCACCGCCGGATGGGCGAGCACGGGGGCGACCACGCAGACCCTCACCTTCGCGCTCGGGGCCACCACGATCACCGCCTCGGCGACCGCCCTGAACAACATGGCCGTGGGGCAGACGGTCGGCAGCGGGACCAGCGCCTTCTCGACCGCCACCACCGTCGCCTCGGCCTTCACGACGGGGACGACAAGCATCGCCCTGACCTCCACCACCGGCATGGCCGTCGGCCAGGTGATCACCGGCACCGGCATCGCGTCGGGGACGACCATCACCGCGATCAGCGGCACCACCGTCACGCTGAGCACCGCGACCACGGGTGCCAGCAACACCGGCTCCTACACCGCCCTCGACGTCATCACGGCCATCGACAAGGTGGGCGGCACCTTCACCGTCAACGGCGCGACGACCGCCGCCGGGACCAATGCGAGCGTCGCCTTCAACGCCCTGAACGACTCCTGGAAAATCCTCATCACGGCGAACCGGACCCTCCCCGGCAACTTCACCTACAACAGTGCCGATCCCGCCGACGTCGGCTTCGTCCCCAACAGCAACCTCACCTGGACCTTCGCCTCCGCCACCCCGACGATCAGCGTCGCCATGGGCGGAACCGGCGTCAGCCGCGGCTTGACCATTGGCTCGGGAAGCCGCTACTTCACGATGAATTTCGCGGGTTCGGGCAGCAACGGCGACGTCACCTTCGCGGTCGATTCGGGCATGAGCCCGCTCGGCAATGCCGCGAGCATCGACATTCTCTCCTTCTCGGCCGGGATGACCGGCATCCACAACCTCACCAAGACCGGCGGCGGCACCGCGATCATCAACCCGGGGACGACGGCCCAGGTCGCCACCGTCACCGGCTCGGTCACGATCAACGGCGGCATTCTTCGCCTCCTCAACACCACGAGCGGCGTCGGCGTCACCGACATCTCCTCCGGCACCGCCACGCCTGTTTCCTATTCCGTCTACGGACGGGGCTCGGTCCTCGAGCTCTCTCAGACCATCAATTCGACCAACATCATCGAAAGCACCGCGCCCATCGCCCTCTACGGAGGCGCGCTCGGCACCAGCTCCAAATACGCCCAATCCCTCGGCGTCGTCACCCTGGGCGACGGGCGCAACGTGATCGGCAATTACACCTACAACGCCCCCAACACCCTCACGCTCGCCTCCCTCGTCCGCCAGAACGACGCCACGGTGAACCTCTTGGGCAGCGCCTACACCAACATGACCCTCGGCGGCGGCAACAACATCCTCGTCGCCAACGACGCGAATATCCTCGCGTCCCTCTCCGGAGGCGGCGCCTCCTCCGGGCTCGCCACCAGCATCGTCCCTTGGGCGAGCGGCACGCCAGTCGGCTCGGCCTGGTCCTCCTCCGGCTTCCAGAACACCGATCTCACCGCGTGGGTCGGCCAGGAACTCGTCACCTACACCACGGCGGGCGGCTTCCGCACCCTCACCGTCGGGACCGGCGTCGGGACGGCCTCCACCGGGGATTACTACAATGCCAATACGTCGGCCCTCTTCAACGGCCTCGGCACCTCGACCTACAACGTCAACCTCACCTCGAGCGCGACCGTCACCGCGGACGAGACGATCAACGCCCTCCGCATCGGCAACAGCGAAACGGTCACGATCGGCTTCGGGTCGACCCTCAACATCACGAGCGGCGCCCTCTTCAACGCCGGGAACAACTCCACCACCATCACCGGCGGCACGATCAACACCGGAAACGCCGCCCTGATCGTCTCCGGCGGCGGCACCGGCGTGAACGGACTGACGATCGCCTCCACGATCGCCAACACGATCACCGACCAGAGCAAGGTCGGCCTCATCGTCGCGGCCAGCGGCACGACGGCGAACACCGGCGGCGTGACCCTCAGCGGCACGAACACCTACGGCGGCTACACCCTCGTCCAGGGGAACGCCGTCATCGCCAGCTCCGGCGCCCTCAACTCCGCCGCCGCCCTCCGCATCGACAACGGCGGCTACGCCACCGTCGCCGCCGGGATCACCGCGCAGGTGACGGCCCTCACCGGCACCGGCACCCTCCAGTTTGCCACCGCCTCCAACGCCAACCAGCTCAACCTCGGCGGCGGCACCGGCGCGAACAACACCGTGACGGTGAACAGCGGCGGCCTGATCGGCGCGGGCGACCCGACCGGGGCGACCCAGGCCGGGACCCTCACCCTCGGCTCCAACGTGAACAACCTCACCTTCAACGTCGGATCGACCTTTGCCGTCGATCTCTCCAGCGCGACGACCTTCGACCAGATCGTCGCCGCCGCCTCGGGTACGAATACCCTCACCCTCAACGGCGGCACGATCCGGCTCACCCTCGGCACCGGCTACACCCCGACGGTCGGCCAGACCTGGCTCATCACCAACGGCTTCACGCTCGAAAGCGGCTCGCTCTCCAACATGCTGCTCTACTCGACCGACGGCGACATCTACTCGCTTTCGCTCGCCGGCCTCAACAACGCCGACCTCCTGGTGACCCTGGTCGCCGTTCCCGAGCCCTCGCTTCTCTGGCTCCTCGTCCTCGGCGGCGGCGTCCTTCTCGCCGCCCGCCGCCGCGCCGCGGTCCGGACGGCTTAAGCGTCGTTCATGGAAACGTCGCATCGGGACGACGCCATCCGGGCGGGGGACATCCGCCGCACGACGTGGCCCGCCCCGGGGGAAAAGAGGCTCCCGCTTTATCAAGGGAGCGGCCGTTCCGGAGCCTGCTGGAATGCCTGGGGATTGATGGACTCCCCGGGCGACGCCCCCCCCGACAGGCCGAACGGGCAGCTGACCGTCTGGAGCCACGCGGACTATTGGCATCGAGGACCCTTCGGCCTCGATGCCTGGCTTCACCTCGGCTGGCTGGGATGGGCCGGAAATCCTCCCGCCGTCCCCCGGCGCTACGAACAGATTCTCTCCCTCCTCGACGGATGCCTCACGACGCATGCCGAGGGACCCCAGGGAAGCCATACCCTCCGCTCCTATTTCGATCCCGGCCAGCCCGACCTCCTGACGATCGAGATCGATTACGATTTTCCCGCCGGATTTCCCTCCCTCCGCTTCGAACCGCTCCTGGAGCAGAAGCGCGGCTATGCCGGACCCCTCTCGGGGAGCGCCCGCCACCTCGAGGAAGCGAGTCACTTCCATCTCCTCCGGCTTGAGGTCGGAACGGCGCGGAGCCATGTGGCGCTCCGCCTCTTCGATCTCGAGGGGACCGCTTCCCTGGCGGCCGATTCCCGGGGCGTCGGCATTCATTTTTCCTCCCGCAAGGGACGCCACCTCCTCGTCCTGGGAGCCGCGGGCGTCGACCGGGGAGCTTCATTGCAGGAGACGCTCTTCGCGATCGATCCCGAGCAACGGCGGGCCGAGGCGGCCCGTCATTGGCTGAAGCGGTGGGGAGCCGGGCGTCTCCGCGTCCCCGATCCCGATGCCCAGGCCCTTTGGGCCCGCTCCCACTTTTACCTCCTCTCCTCCTACGGCCCCGACCTCCGCGCTCCCGCCCCTCCGATGGGTTGGACCGGCGCGGCGTGGCCGTACGGCTTCCCGCAGGATCTCTCCTACGTCCATCCCGCCCTGCTCCGCCTCGGCCACCTCGACATCGCCCGGGCCTGGGTCGAATTCTACGCCCGCACCCTTCCCTCGATGCAGGAGGCGACCCGCCGCATCTACGGCGCGGAGGGCGCGATGTGGGCCTGGGAATACCCGATCGGGGAGACCTCCCGCATCCTGGCCGACGGCTCCCCCAACGCCTACCAATACGAAATCCACAACGCCGCCTACCCGGCCCGCATGGCGTACGAAACCGCGCTTCACCTGAATGACCCGGCGTGGTCCCGGCAGGTCGCCTGGGAGGTGGTGCGGGAATCGGCCCGCTTCTATGCCTCGGCTCTGCGCCTTGCCGGAGACGGCCTGTGGGATCTCCGCGTCACCCCCTCCATGGGGCAGGACGAGCTCGATCACGCGGGCGGAGGGAATTACCTCTGCTCCCTCTTCAGCGCCCGCTACACGCTCCAGGCCGCCTTGCGCCTCGCCGCCTGCCTTCGAGTCGAGGACGGGGAAATCCGGCTTTGGCGCCGCATCCTGGCCGACGGGCTCCCCTTCGCGCGCTTGCTCGATCCCGCCACCGGGCTCTACGCCACGCGGGAGGGCATCGACGCCGCGAGCCACCTGGGACGCCAGAAGCATCCCGTCCAATTGAATCCCCTCTTCTGCCTTCCCCTCGGCGAGGTCGACGGCCCGACTCGGATCGCGGCCCGGAGGCGGCGCGATCTTTGCGTCGGCCTCGGCACCCGCTCCTCGCAGGGATGGACGGTCAACGCGTGCGGCCTGGCCGCCGTCCACGCGGGCGATGGCGCGGGTTTCCTTTCCGATCTCCGGCTCGCGGCGTCCGACCTCAACATCGACCCCGAGTGGATTCAGATCTACGAATGCGCCTCGGCGCACAAGCCCTACTTCATCACCAGCCACGGCCTCTACCTCCAGGCGATCCAGGACGCCCTGGTCAGCGATTTCTTCGGCACCCCCCGATTCGGCGCGGCCTGCCCCCCGGAATGGCGCGAGGCCTCCTTCGAGGGGCTCCGCACTTCCGACGGCCGCGTCTGGAGCGGCACGCGATCGGAGGGACACTGGACCGCCATCGATGAAAGCCTCTAAAAGGTTCTCCCCGGAAAACAACCGAACCGCGCGCCGCGGTCATTTGCCGGGAAGCGGGAGCGCGTCGGTGCGGAACGGGGCGGCGGGGTAACCCTCCTTGTTGTAAAGATTGCACTCCGGACTGTTGGCCCAGGCGTAGCGGACCGCGACGGGAACCGGAACGCCGTCGGACGAGACGACGACCGTATCGCCGTCGATCCTCGCGGAGGCTTCCACGAACCGGTTGTCGTCACCCGCGATGGAGAATCCCTTGAGCACCGTCGGCGGTACCGCGGGAGGCGCCTGCCGCTGGGCGGCGTAGAAGGGAGCGGGCGGGTTGGCGAGGGCGAGGCCGGCACCGAGACTCGCCTTGTCGAACCCGATCCGGATGGCGCTCCCTTCGACGTTCGCATTCCTGTAAACTGGGCCGGTGTACGGCCCTTCCGGCTCCCCGTAAGCCACGTGACGGGCCAGACCGGCGGCCCGCCTCCCCACGTCGGCCTTGTCTCCCGGATGGAGGTTCCGCGCGTCCCCCACGTCGATGGTGACGACGCAGCCGACGGAGGGAAGGATGGCGGCGGCATGGGCCTGGGACTCGCGCATCACGGCCCAGTTCGCGTCGGCAGGCTGGGCGGGACGGGCGTCGAAGTTCGGGAGCTGGACCACGAGGAACGGGAAATCCCCCCCGCCCCAGCGGGCGCGCCAGTCGCGGATCAAGGCGGGAAGCTCGACGCGGTAGAGAAGGGGTTCGTCGCTGTTCGATTCGCCCTGGTACCAGAGGACCCCCTTGATCGCGCAGGGGATCAGCGGGGCGATCATGCCGTTGAAGAGGGCGCTCGAATTGCTGTTGTCATGGGCCATGTCGCGCGGCGGCTTCGGGGGCTTGGGCTCGATCGGGCGGGGCGGGGCGGGTTCCCCCTTGGCGGAGGCCTCCTTCGCCGCGGCCTGCCACTGCCGCATCGTTTCGGGATAGGCGTCGAGGGCCGCCTTGTTCTCCTGGGTCCATTTTTCAAGTGCCGCCTTGTACTCGGGAAGGGCGACGGTCTCGTAGGCCTCCTTGATCTGGGCGTAGTTGTCCCGGAAGTTCGCGCCCGCCTTGGCCGCGCCCGCCTTCTCGGGCAGCGACTGGAGCATCTCGAGGCTGGTCCACGCTTGAATGCGGGTCCCGCCCCAATAGGTCCCGATGATGCCGACGGGCTGCCTGGTGAAGGCGCGGAGTTCCCGTCCGAAGTAGTAGCCGATGGCCGAGAATCCCCCCCACTCCCCTGTCTTTCCCAGTGTTTCGGGCGTGCAGACCTGCCACGTCGCCAGGAGGGGGAAGTTCGGCGGGGCCGGGCCGATCTCTCTCTCGACCTGGGGAGAAACCCGTTTCGGAACGGAGAAGAGGCGGAGTCCGGGATCGGCGGCGGGAGCCAGGTCGGCGGGCACGGGGGTCATGGTGATGCCGAATTCCATGTTCGATTGGCCGGAACAGACCCAGACGTCGCCGACGAGGACATCGTGGAAGGCGAGGGTGTTTCCCCCCGCGACGACGAGGTCGATCGGCTGCTCCGAGGCGGGAAGCCGGTCGAGAGTGGCGATCCACTTCCCGTCGGGCCCGGCCGTCGCCCGCGCCGTGACGGCGGCAGGGCCCGCTCCGGCGGTGACGGTGACGGCCTCGCCCGGTTCGGCGGTTCCCCAGACGGGAACGTCCGCCCCGCGCTGGAGGACCATGTGATCGCCAAAGAGCGCGGGCATCCTCACCTCGGCGAAGGCGGGGGCAAGGGGCGGCAGGAGGGCGAGGAGGAGAAGGCGGAAGAGAAAGATCACGGGAGGTGTCGGTCAATGGGTGAGGGATTCGAGCGCGGTCGACTTGCCGGTGACGGCGGAGGCGGGCTTGGCGGCATAACGTTCAGCGGCCTCGCCGAGGGTGGCGCGGCTTTTTTCCTCGGCCTGGGCGCGGGCCAGATCCTCGTCGGTCTCGACGACGGTCGGCTGGATGAGGATGACGAGCTCGTCGCGCTCCCGGTTCTTGGTATCGCTGCGGAAGAGGGCGCCGAGGAAAGGGATGTCCTTCAGCAGCGGGACGCCCGAGCGGCTCGCCTGGTCGGAGTCCTTGATCAGTCCGCCGAGGATGACGGTACTCCGGTTGGGCGTCGTCACGGTCGTCTCGAGGGCGTCCTTCGAGATGATCGGGACCGTGTTGCCCGAGATCGTCGAGCTTCCGGAGATGGTGCTGTTCTGCTGGGAGATCCGGAGCGTCACCTCGCGCTCCGAATTGATGAGGGGGATCACCTCGAGCAGGAGCTCGACGTCCTTGTACTCGATGGTCGAGGACTGCGCGACGTTGTTGGCCGTGGCCGAGTCGAGGGAGCTGAGGGTGCTTTGCGGAATGGGCACCTGCTGGCCGGACGAGATCGACGCCTTCTTGTTGTTCGCGGTGTAGACGGAGGGACGGGAGAGGATGGTGAAGCGGCCGGTGCTTTCGAGCGCCTTGACGTAGGCGTTGAGCGTATTGCCGACGGCGCCGTAGAAAGCGAGCCCCGTCCCGGCGGGGAAGGCGAGGGCCGCGGCGAGGGACCGGGGATCGGAGCGGGCGGCGAGGGTGCTGTTTTGCGACGAAGCGGCGGCGCCCACGTTGCCCGAAAGGGAGTGAAAATTCTGCAGGAGATCGACGCTCAACTCGGAGGAATTCGTGAGGCTGAGCTTGCCGACGACCGTGGCGAGATAGACCTGCCTCGGGCGGATGTCGAGGTTGTCGATGATCGTGCGCGCGCGAGAGACGCTGTCCGGCGGGCCGAAGACGAGGAGGGTGTTGGTCTTGTTGTCGGCGATGAGGCGGGTTTTTCCGACGGTGATTTCCTGCGGGGGCTGCTCGTCCGCCTGCTCGTCGAGACGCTCCTGCATGCCGGTGGGGGAGGAGCCGGGACGGCTCGCCGGACCGGGAACCGGCTTGGCGCCGGCGGCCTTGCCCCCGGCCTCGGCGATGCCGGAGACCTCGTCCTTCGACTCGACGAGGAACCGCTGCAGGACAGTCAGGACATCGAGGGCGGAGACGTACTTGAGGGAGCGGATGTAGGGAGCTTCGATCTCGACGCTCTGGTCGAACTGCTCGATGAGCTCCTTGATGAGAGGAAAGTTGGCCGGGCGGGTGATGACCAGGATGCGGTTCGTCCGCCCGTCGGCGACGAGCTGGACATCGCCGAGGACCAGGAGGTTGCCGCCGTGAAGGCCGGCATTGGGCTGGCCCTGCGCGGGTGGGGATCCGGCCGCGGAGGCCGCCTTTTTCTGGGCTTCGAGAAGCTTGTTCAGCGTGTCGGCCACCTTTTCGGCGTCGGCCCGGCGGAGGGGGACGAATTCCTTGGTCAGTTTCGGCGGGGGGATCTCGATGGGCGGGACATCGATCAGGTCCTTCAGCTTCAGGATCTCGCGGAGAACCGGGCTGCTCTCGGTGACGACGAGGGCCTGGGCACCGGCCACCTGGACGATCGCACCGTAGGAATGGGGCGTGAGGTGGGCCTGGAGGATGGCGGAGGCGTCGGCGGGAGTGACGAAGCGGAGCGGGAGGTAGAGACTGACGACCTGATCCCCCTCGGGCAGGTCGGAGGCGGAGGCGAGGACGGGGATTCCCTCGCTGCGCGGGGATTTTCCGCCTCCGCCGTTCACGACTTTCACGGTTCCGTCCGTTCCGGGAACGAGCGCGTAGCCGTTGAGAAGGAGAGCACTTTCAATGAGGCGGATCGCCTGGCCTTTCGTGAGCTTCCTGCCCGAAGTGATCGTGAGATTCGGGCCGGAGAGGTTCGCATCCCGCACCAGCGTTTTCCCGGTCAAGGCCTCATAGGTGGAGAGGATGTCGTTGATCGGCGCGTTGGGCAACTGGATGTCGACGACGGCCCCCTCGTCCTGGGCCTTCCAGGCCGGGCCTTCGCGCTCCGGCGAGGCCGATGCGCCCGGCGCGAGAGCCGGGGCGAGGAAGAGGGCCACGAGAGCCCCCGCCAGGCCGAGGCCGGGAAAGGAGCGTTTCATCGGGAAGGGGCGTCGCCGGACGGGACGAAGGGAGGGCTGACGAGGGAGACCTGGGCGAAGACGGTCGGAGGCGGCGGGGAAGCGGCGGACGCAGGGTCGGCCGACGCCGCGACCAGGACGGCATCGGGGTCGAACTTCACGGTTACGATTTCTTCCGCGACCTTGACGCGGACGCTCGTATGAAGGAGATCGGGGCCGCCGTCGATCGAGCAGAGCGCCAGGCCGTCGCTATTCGGCGTCTCGGTAACGACGAGGTGTTTCTGAGTCTGCCGATCGACGAGGAAGACGAGGGAATGATCGCCGCTTCGCAGATAACCGGAAAGAGCCCATTCGGAGGAAGGACCCTCGTCCGGGGGTTGGGAAGGGGGGGAAAAGGGGGCGCGCCTCCAGATTGCCTGATATCTTTCAGGCGGGATCGCCGAAGGGAGAACCTGCCTGTCCGGGAGGACCTGCCCGAAGAGGGGTGCTCCGCCCAGCACGAGGCAAACAATAGAGATAAGAGAGCATGGTTTCGGTTTCATACCCGCATTTATTTCATGATAATAAGCAGATTTTTTTCTCTCAACGGATCAACAAAAAAATCGAGAAGATGGATTGCCTTCGTGAAAAGCCGGAAACGCATCCCATCTTCACTTATAATACGCTAAAGAGACGAAATTAGAATGATTAATTAAAAGGCCCTGAAGAATTTCTCTAAATGTTTTTTGTTGCAATCCAATCTCATTTTTGCTGCTTATATGTACAATTATTACGACCGAAGAGTCGGATAAAAAAGCCACTTCAAGGAGGAAAGATGAAGATTCCCATGCGTGCCCTGATCGTTCTCGTAACCCTTTTCAATGTCGTTCTTCCGCGAGCGGAGGCGGCCTTGCCCGCCGGGTGGAGCGACCAGGACATCGGCACCGTGACCACGGCGGGAAGCGCCAGCTACAGCGGCGGCGTCTTCACCGTCAGCGGAAGCGGGGCCGACATCAACGGGAACGCCGACGCCTTCCATTACGCCTATCAAAGCGTCACGGGCAACTTCACCTTCATCACCCGGGTCACGGGGAACTCCGGAACGAACGTCAACACCGGAGCCCCCGACGGCATCATGATCCGGGAGGCCCTGACGGCGGGCGCGCGCGAGGAGATGATCTACGTGCAGCCCGGCGGCCCCTCGGTCTACTCCCAGTCCCGCGTCGTCTCGGGAGGGGGGACGTCGCGCCTCAACGCCTACTCCCCGTCGGGCTATCCCCTGTGGCTGAAGCTCCAGCGGGACGGGGACATGATCGCCCTCTTCTTCTCCACCGACGGCGCGACCTGGACTCCGGCCATCGGCTGCAACCGGGCGCTGCCCAACCTCGCCGCGACGGTCTGCATCGGCCTCACGGCGACCTCCCGCAGCACCAGCGGCTTCAACACGGTGACCTACGACAACGTCTCCCTCGCCCCCCTCGTCATCAGCACGGAGACCTCGTGGCTCGGCAACACCTATGCGGGCGGCCAGCGGTGCGTCCAATACCACGGGGAAGGCCTCGGGGTGAACCCGGCGACCGGAGCCCTCTTCGTGAACGGGTCGAGCGAGGACGTGGCCACGACGTTCTACGACACCAACGGCAATTGGACGGCGGCGGCGAACGGGTCCCACTTCAACGGCTCCAACTCCGTCGTCTGGGACAGCGCCAACAGCTACGTCTGGGTGGCGCAGGCCCCCTTCTCCACCAATGCGGGGCGCGGCGGCGTGGCCTACTACAAGCCCGACGGGACCTTCGTCGGCTCCGTCCTCACGACGAGCACGACGGGGCCGACGATCACCGGCGTGGCCATCTCCGGCGGCAACCTCTACGCCATCGACTCGGTCAACACCCTCAACGCCACGACGGGCGTGGTCACGGTCCACGTCATCAGCCTGAGCAGCAAGACGGAGACCCCCGCGCTCAATTTCAATATCCCGGCCGGGGCCCACGACATGGCTGCCGATTCCTCCGGCAACCTGTGGATCGTCTTCACGGGAGCGACGCCGCGGATCGGCCACTACACCACGGCCGGAGCCCTCCTCGGCAACCTGACCCTGACCGGCGCGGGCAATCCCGGCCTGGCCGATCCGAAGGGGATCGCCATCGATCCCTCGGGCAACATCTACGTGGCCGACAACGGGGTGAACCAGCAGATCCAGGTCTTCACCTCGGGCGGGGCCTTCCTGCGGAGCTTCGGCGCCCAGTACGGGGTCTACAGCACCGTCAACGGGACCGTCGCCGGGCAGGTCAATCCCGGCAAGCTCGACCACCCCAGGGGGATCGCCATCGACGGCAGCGGCAATCTCTACGTGGCCTGCAACGGCCCGGACACGATCTGGTACGCGGATGCCTACGGCCACGGATCCTCGGGGCTGGTGCTGCGGAAGTACAATTCGACCACCACCGCCAGCGCCGCGACTCTCCTGTGGGAACGCCTGGGGACGGAGGGCGTCGACTGCGCCGCCGCCGACCCGACCACCGACGGCGTCGACGTCTATACGAAGAACCACCACTACACCATGGACTACAGCAAGGCCCAGGGCCTGGGCTGGACCCTCAAGGGAACGCTGGTCAACAACTTCGCCTATCCCGGCGATGCCCGCCTCTCCCGCACGCGCTCCCTGGGCGGCGCGGCGGTGCGGGTCATCAATGGAAAGAAGTACCTCGTCTCGGAGGATCCCCAGGGATCGACACTCCACGTCTTCCGCTTCCAAAGCGGCAGCGAAGTGACCGTGCCTTACGCCTCCTTCATCCGGGAGACCAATCGGGGCGGCACGCCGAACACCCTCTCCATCTGGGTCGATTCCAATCTCGACGGACAGGCCAACACCGGCGACGTCCAAGACACCGCCGGACTTCCCCTCGGCGTCCCCTCCGGGGAGATCTTCGATTGGAGCATCGACGACAACGGCGACGTCTGGACGATCGGCGGGCAGAACAACAACGTCGGCGGCGTGCAGCAGGCGGCCAAGATCTGGCGCTTCAAGATGACCCTCGACGCCAACGGCAACCCAACGTGGTCGAGCGCCAACAACACCCAATACGCCCTCCCCGCCGAATTCACCGCCCCCTACGTCCTCCGCGTCCATTACGTCCCCGCGACCGACACGATGTACCTCGGCGGCTACACGACGACCCACCCCCGGCCCACCGGCCAGAGCTGGGGCTACGCCGGGACGGAACTCATCCGTTACAACAACTGGGGCGCCACGCGGACGATCGCCTACCGGATCGTCCTCCCCTTCCCCCAGCCGGGCGGCGCGGGGACCGCGTCGAGCGACGGGGTAAGGGCCTTCGACGTGAAGGGCAACCTCCTCGCCGCGACGGTCTGGGGGGGCTCCCTCGCCAGTCATCCGACCTACCTCTACAACGCCACGACGGGCTCCTCCGTCGCCGTGCTGACCCCGGGGCCGGAGGTCGGCAACGCCTCGGGCAATATCGACATCAATAACGCCGTCACCGTCCACCAGAGGGCCAACGGGGAGTACCTCATCTTCGTCGAGGAAGACGAGGAGGAGAAATGCCTCATTTACCGTTGGAATCCCTGGACGGCGGATACCGTGGGGACGGTGCCGGTCGCGGGCACCACGAGCTACAACGCCTCCACGGGCACCTTCACGCTCACCGGCTCCGGCCTCGGCTGCCGCACCACCGCCGACGCCTTCTATTACGTCCACCGGGGGATGACGGGGGATGGCACCCTCATCGCGCAATTGAACACTCTCACGTGCAGCGTCCAGAACGCCTACTCGGGGATCATGATGCGCGATTCCATGGCGACGAACGCCATGTTCATCGACGGCGTCGGCACCACCCTCCTCGACAATCGGCGCATCGCCCAATACCGGACCGCCACGGGAGCCGCCCTCGGGACGTACTCCCTCGTCGCCGGACCGCCGACCTGGTACAAGCTGGTGCGGGCGGGAAACGTCTTCACCACTTCCTGCGGAACGGACGGGACGACCTGGACCCTGATGAGCAGCCAGACGATCCCGATGGGAGCGGAGACGATCATCGGCTTCCCTGTCGCCTCGAACAGCAACAGCTCGGCCGTGGCCACCACGACGATCGGCAACGTGCAGATCGTGGGGCATTGATGAGGCTTGCGGGAGGGACCGACCTGTCCTGCAGCGACAGGAGTCCCTCCCGAACTCTTCTCTGAAGCCTCAGGAGAAGTCTAGCGGGTGCTTGCGAAGAATGATCGAAATCATTTAGCTTATAAGCAGAAGTTATGACTTTGGAGATTTTCAAAATTTAAAGATAAAATTTGAGAAATATCGATTCTTATAATATACTTGTATGCAGATTTCGATGGCCATAAGCTTGGTTTGGATAAATGAAAGATTTTCCTCACAATCCCGTTGGCTCGCCTTTCGAGCGCGGAAAGATTGATCGTCAACACGCTCAACGCTACATTGAGGGACAATGGACGTCCGATGCGATCAGGCATCCCGGAGTTCCGGTTCAAGTCGAACTCCCATGAATCCATCCCGTCGCCCTTCCTCCGCCCCGGCTTTCTTCATGGTCGAGATCATGATGTCCCTGGGCGTCCTCGCTTTCGCGATCCTGATGCTGATCGCACTCATCCCCCTCGGCTTGAGGACGAACAGCGATACGCGGCAGGAATCGACTTCGGTGAACATCATCGGGACGATGATCGCCGACTGGAAAGCCGTCGGCCTCACAACGAACCAGACCCCCGTTTTCAAGCTCCCCGCCCTTAGCCCGGGCAAGGTCGTGAGCGACGTCCTCTGGGTCGGGGCCGACGGAGCCATTGCCAACAAGGCCGACAGCCGCTACCGGGTCGCCTACCGCGTCACCCCGCCCTCGTCCTCCAGCTCGTTCGCCCCCTACTACGTGGCGGTGACGGTTTCCTGGCCTGCCCAGGCGGCGACACCGAACGGCAAAGTGGAGGCGACGGCGGCGCTCCCCTCGCGATGAAGGAACGGCGACCTCTCCGCACGGAGGCGACGGCCTCGTTCACCCTCCTCGAAGTATTGGTGGCCACCTCGGCGCTCGTCGTGATCATGCTCCTCGCCGTCCAGGTGATGACGGCGACCTCCCGGGCGACGCTCGGCGACAGCCGCCGCATCGACGCCCTCTCCCAGGCCCGGCAGGCACTCGATCTCTTCGGCCTCGACTGGAACGCCCGCCTGGCCCGGCCCGACGTCGCCGTGAACATCCTCAAGCAGCCCGGCAACGACGCCATCTCCTTCCTCAGCCAAGTCACGGCCCTCTCCAGCACCCGGCAGGTGACGGCGATCGGCTACCGGGTCAATCCGTCGGTGCCGGAGGCGCATGACGATTTCCGCCTGGAGCGCGCGGCATACGGATGCAATTGGACGGGGGACAACGCCGTCTCGTTTCCGCTGGCCACCGTTCCCGCCATCCCCGCCACCCGCTACCAGGCCCTGGCCCAAGGCGTCATCCGTTTCGAGATCTGCGTCCTCTCTCCGCCGGGATCGAGCAAGGCGGGCCTCCTCGCCAATCCCTCCCCGAATCCCGTCACCACCCTCACCAACCTGACGGCCGTCCTCGTCTCCGTCGCGGTGATCGACGACACCGCGCGGCGGCAGGCCACCTCCGCCCAGCTCCAGGCCCTCGTCAAAGCGCTCCCCGACCCCACCGACGGAGCCCCCGACCCCGGGGTGCTATGGGATTCGGCCCTGAATCGTTCCGGATTCGCCGAGGGTGCCGGAATCCCACTCTTCCTGGCGCAGTCGGTCCGGGTGGCGGAGCGGTATTTTTATGTCACTCTCGCCCAATAGACCTTGCAGGCCCCTCCGGCACCCGGGGCCCGCTCCCCGTTCCGGGGCGACGGAGGCTTGGCATCGATGCGGCCGCGCCGACCGGTCGATGGCGCTCGTCCTCGTCCTCTCCCTGCTGGCGCTCGTCTCGGTCCTCATCATGTCGTTTTTCGGCCAGGCGGCGGCGAATCGCCAGATTTCCTTCGCCAGCTCGGGACAGGAACGGGCCGATCTCCTGGCGGTCACCGCCTTGCAGACCATCCTCGGCGACCTTCGGGACGAGATCCGCGCCGGATCGACCGAAACCGCGGGGACGGCGGGAACGCCGGTCTATCTCCCGACGACCAACCTGAACATGCTCCCTCAGGCGGTGGTCGCGGCCGGCCTCACCAACCTGATCAAGGAAAGCCTCGGCGGAAGCAACCTCTGGTCGGGCGCGCGCTACCAGTTTGCCGGCCCGATCCGCTCCTACGTCGGAGACAGCTCCCTGAACCCCTCCGTCAACGGCCGCTACATTTCCCTCGCCCGCTGGCAGCGCCCCTCCCTGCTGACGTCCGCGGAAAACGCCCTCATGCGTGCGCCGGACTGGGTTCCCGTCACCCGCCAGGGACCGTTGACCAACGCGCCGGCCGTTCCCTTCGGCTCCCTCACCAACAGCACCGCGGGCAACTCCAGCTACGTCGTCGGGCGCTACGCCTACACCGTCTACGACATCGGCGGCCTCCTCGACGCCAACGTGGCGGGCTACGGCTCCCAAACCCCGCTCACCGCCTCCGACATCGCCCGCAAGGGATCCCTCGCCACGGTACCCCTCGTCGGGATCGGCAACCTGACGCAGGCCCAGGTCGATGCCCTCGTGAAGTGGCGCACCTCGGGCGTGGTCACCAATTACAGCTCCTACCTCATCCAGCTCGGGTCGACGAACGGCTTCATCACCCCGGCCCCCGGAAACCAGGCCTTCCTCAGCCGGCAAGACCTGATCCACTACGCCGTCGCCAACGGCATCACCAACGCGCTTCCCTTCCTCACCAGCTTCTCCCGCGAGAAAAACTCCCCGAGCTGGAAACCGGCCAAACCCACCGACAGCACGATCGACTACGCCTCCCTGGCGGAGACCTCCTCCGCGGCGAACCGGGACCTGGCCAACCTCCGCGCCACCGACGGCACCGCCCTCATCCAGAGCCGCTTCGACCTCGACCGCCTCGCCTGGCTCACCTTCAAGGGGCCGAGCGCCAATCTCCCCGTCGCCGATCCCCTCTACAACGCCACCGGCACCGACACGAACATCAAGAAATACTTCGGCCTCGTCTGGGACACCACCGCCTACAGCCCGACGACCGAGCACGGCGAACAATGGGTCTACACCTCGCCCGACGGCGCCGGCCTCACCCCCTCCATGATCCTGACCCTCCAGCAGGTCGCGACGAAGAAACGGCAGCCCGACTTCTTCGAGCTCCTCAAGGCGGGCATCCTCAGCGGCTCCCTCGGCCTCTGCTCCGACGGCGAAAAAAACGCCATCACCGTCGCCTGGGGGGCCGACAGCACCGCCCTCCACTTCCGGGTCGACACCGCCGTCCCCGCGCAACCCTACAACCAGGTGCCCGACTACCAGGTCTTCAACATCGCCGCCAACATCCTCGGCCAATACAGCTCCGACAACTATCCGAGCTTCATCCTCACTCCCGGGGGAAACGCCATCGGACAAAAGAGCCTCCCCTACAAATACGCCCACGGGAACGACGTCTACCGGCCTCCGGTGGGCACCACCCTCTTCGGAGGCAACCCCTATCGTGCCGACGGCTATTTCTGGCTCCGCTTCCTGATATGGAACCCCACCCGCAACGCCGCCCTCGCCCCTCCGGCGACCGGGCCGACCAGCTTCCGCGTCATCCCCGTACGGGGAAAATCCTACGGATGCTTCTGGGGCCTCGTCAATGCGCCCACGGCCCGGGACTTCTCGCAGGAAACAGCGACCCTCTCCTTCCCCTCCTCCACCGCCTTCATCGACCCCCAACCCCTCACGGGAAACAACACGACGGCGGCGAGCGACAACGTCTACGGCCCCGACATCGGCCGCCATACCGACGGAACGAGAGACATGTGCGGCATCTTCCTGGGAAAACATACCGCGCCGGACTCCCAGGTCCCCGAGAGCGCGCCCCTCATCACCGCCAACCCGAACCTCACGAACAGCATTCCCAACAACCCCCAGATCCCGATGAAACCCGGCCAGATGGCCGCCCCCTCCCCATTCGACATCCGCTACCAATACCTGGACTGGAAGAACCGCTGGCGCAGCTACCAGATCGACTACAACACCTTCATGGTGCGAGGCGTCGCCGCGTCCCTCCGCCCCTACACGAGCACCGCCACCCTGGGGCAGTTCGTCTACGCCTCACCCGATCCGCGAGACCGCCGCCTGGGGCCGACCGACAGCCATTCCGATAGCGATAACAGCGTCGACGCGACCAATTCCTTCCGCTACGACGCCTCCCACTACCGGTCGAGCAACATCTACCTCTATACCCCCTCAAGCCGGTTCCACAATATTAACGGGACCTATGCCCGCTACGCGGCCTATGCCGACAACCAGGTCAGTTTGCTCAGCGATTATTATTCCGACCCCGACGGCGTCATCCGCCCCGGCGACGCCGGGGGCCGCGGGCCGCTCCCCCTCGCCGTCAACGCCACGGCCGGCGCCTCCCGCCCCCTCATCCTCAACGCTCCCTTCCACAGCTCCGCCGACCTGGGATACACCTACCGAGACCTGCCGTGGAAGTCCCTCGACTTCTGCACCGCCCTCAGCGCCGACACCGGCCTCCTCGACCTCTTCGAGTTGCGCGGCGGCGGCACCAACTCCATCCCGATCGCCGCCGGGCGGGTGAACCTGAACTCGGCCCCGAAGACCGTCCTCCAGGCACTCTTGAAAGGCGCGGCGGTCGACTACGGCCCCGACCTCAAGACCGTCGGAACCACCCTCTCCTCTTCCGACGTCACCACCCTCGTCAACGCCCTCCGCCCCGTCGGAGGCCCGAATCCGGTCTTCCTCAACAAGGCCGACCTCGTCGGCTTCTTCTCCACGAACATGCCCCCCGCCTACACCATCAAAGCCCAGCGGGAAGCCGGGGTCCGCGCCATGAACGACGTCGTCTCCACCCGCACCTGGAACCTCCTCATCGACGTCGTCGCCCAGTCGGGCCGCTATCCCACCGGCGCTTCCGGCGTCGGCAAATTCCTCGTCGAGGGGGAAAAACATTACTGGCTCCAGGTGGCGATCGATCGCTTCACCGGAGAAATCGTCTCGCAGCAGGCGGAGGCCGTCTATGAAGACTAGGGCGAAATGGATCGGCTTCCTTCGCCTCAGCCTGGCCCTATGCCTCGGCCCGGCGGGAAGCGAGGCGCAGGAGTTCCAGGGAAAAACCGTGAGGGAAGGCGGAGACGCGCCCTCCATCCCCTTCACCGCCCCCGAGACGCTGGCGTACACCGTCCGCTTTTCCTACTCCCAACCCTTGGCCGCTCCCTCCACCCCCGAAGAAAAAGCGGCCTTCGACTTCATGCAGAGCCATGATCCGCGCATCAAGGAACTCCGGGTCGAAAAGAGCGGCGAACTCCGGCATGACAGCCGCATTTGGAACGAAGAGAAGTCATTCCGGGACGAGGTCTGGTACGTCGGTACGGAGCGTTTCCAAAACATGGGGGACGCCGTGGGCATCCGCGCCTCACCCGCATCCGGCGACGCGCGAAAGCCTTTCCCCGAAATCGCCTGGATCGGGAAATCGACCTTCTTCGGCACCATCGGAACAACCCCTGCCGAACGCGTCGACGTCTACCGCATGCAGTTCGACGGCGCGCCCTCCGGATTCGATCCGTTTCAATTCATGGGCGAAGAAGTCACCGTCTACATCGGCAACGCCAGCGGCCTCCCGCTCGGAATAAAGACCTCCCGATACACCGCCACCTACACCTACCACACAGCCCCCGCCAGCCTCGACCTGCCCGGCGAGTTCCGGCAAGCAGTGGCAACCTATCAGGATCGCGCCAAAAAAGCGGCCTTGCCGCCCTGATTGAGACGATCAACCCCTCCGGAGCTAAGAGGGGAGACGGTAAGTCGATCCATCCAACGTGAACGTCGATATAGTATCGACGTTCGTTTTGGGGACTGATTCAGAGGAATGGCAACATCACCTTCAAAAACATTGTTCCAACTGTTCCAAACTGTTCCAAACTGTTCCAAACTGTTCCAAACTGTTCCAAACTGTTCCAAAACCTAATAGGACCGTAGGGGTGATGCGCCGACGCCGAGGCGGCGACCATCTTCGGATTATTGCATATTCGCACTCGCCCGATGGGCGCCAAGCCGTTCCTTCTCTTCGTTTTTTCAGCCCTCGAATCGACCAGCGTTCTCAATCGCGGGATTCAAGCTGTTTCGTGGATAGATGCCGGCTTTACACCACTCACGGCGACCATGTCCGCTGCCGAAGACGCCAGTCCCGTGCTAGGACTCGAACCTAGCTGACCTCAGAGTAAATGGCCGATTTCGGTTTTTTGGTCACTTTTTTGGGCGAGGATCTAAGACTAAAGGCGTCAGAGGAATTTGCGTTCGGACAAAGTCCGGGTCAGTGCCGTGTGGCGTTCAAGGAGGGCGACATAGTCGAAAGCGTTCGAGGGGTGATGAACCTCACCCGCATTGACCTTGGCCAGCCGCTCCGATGCCATGGAAAGAGCCTCGCCGGTGACTAGGCTGGCCGCCTGGATGGCAGCACCCAAGGCAGCGCCTTCGGCGCTCTCCATCGTGACGACGGGAGTGCCGAAGACGTCGGCGCAGAGTTGACGCCAGACGGCGCTCTTACTTCCGCCTCCGGTCAAACGGATCTCCGACGGGGTGATCCCGAGAGCGCGAAGCCGAGCCAGCCCGTAGGCCATCCCGAGAGTCGCCCCCTCGATCATGGCGCGAGCGATCCGGGGAGGAGTCAGGTTAGTCGCCGTCATTCCGTGAAGGACGCCCGAGCCGGACGGAAGGTTCGGCGTCCGTTCCCCCTGGAGATAGGGAAGGAAGAGGAGACCATAGGCCCCCGGAGGAACCGAGGCCACGGCATTGGAAAATTCCTCGTGATCCCATTGGAAGAGGTTCCGGGCGGCTTCAGTGACACCCGTGACGTTCATCGTGCAAAGCAGCGGCAGCCAGCCGTCGGCACTGTCGCAGAAGGCGGCAATCTCACCGGTCGGATCGACGACAGGGGCATCCGCCCGGGCGTAAAGCGTCCCCGACGTGCCGAGGCTGGCCGTCACGCACCCGGCGCGAACGTTGCCGGTCCCCAGCGCGCCCATCATGTTGTCTCCGCCCCCGGAACTGACCCGAACGCCGGACTTCAAACCCCATTTCGAGGCAAGTTCCGGCCGCAGCTCCCCCACCCCAACAAGGGAGGAGGCGACGGGGGGAAGCGCCTCGATCAACGCGGGATCGATGAAGTCGACAACGGGGTAGGCCCAATCCCGACGGCGCACGTCGAAAAGAGCCGTTCCCGAAGCGTCGCCATATTCCATCAAGAGCTTCCCGGTCAGATGCCAATTGAGGTAGTCGTGCGGGAGAGCGACGTGGCGAAGGCGGAGGAAGTTCTCCGGCTCATGGCGCTTCAACCAGAGTATCTTCGGGGCAGTAAAGCCGGGGAGAACGTCGTTGCCAAGCAACTCGATGAGACCCGTCGTCCCGCCGAACTCGGCGCGGAAGAGGTCGCACTCTTCGGCGGTCGAGGTGTCGCACCAGAGCTTCGCGGGGCGGATGACCCGGAACTCCCGGTCGAGGGGAACGAGGCCGTGCTGCTGGCCCGAGACGCCGATCCCTGCGACCTCGCCCTTCCGGGCGCCCAACTTCGCGATCACCTCGGCGACCGTGGCGTCGAGCGCCTTCACCCAGTCGGCGGGATGCTGCTCCGCGTGGCCGTGGGGCAGGCCCGCGACAAGGTCGGTCGCCGCCGAGGCCGTCGCGAGGACGGTCCCGGTCTCCCCGTCGAGCGCGATGGTCTTCGTGCTCTGGGTGCCGCAGTCAATGCCGAGGAAGATCATGGAGCGGGATTCGAGATCTTAGTGGAGGTAGGTGTTGAGCAGGTTTTCGAGGTATTCCTGCTTGCCGCTCCTCGGCTTCGGCTCGCCGAGCTTGCCGAGCACGAGTTTCTCCAGTTCCGCAAAGCCGACCTTCTTCTTCTCGATCTCCTTGCCGTAGCCCGAATCGAACGAAGCATAACGATCGGCGACGAACTGCTCGAACTTCCCTTCCTTGAGGATCGTCCGGGCCGTCTTGAAAGCGAGGGCGTAGGCATCCATCCCGCCGATGTGGGCGATGAAGAGATCCTCCGCGTCGATCGACTCGCGGCGGAGCTTCGCGTCGAAGTTGAAGCCGCCCGAGCCGAGGCCGCCCGCCTTGAGGATCGAGACCATCGCGAGGGTCAGCTCCTTCACGTCGGTGTTGAACTGGTCCGTGTCCCAGCCGAGGAGGAGGTCCCCGGCGTTCGCGTCGATCGAGCCGAGGGCCTTCGCCGAGGCCGCAACCTCGATCTCGTGCTGGAAGCTGTGCCCGGCGAGGGTGGCGTGGTTCGTCTCGATATTGAACTTGAAGTGCTTCTCGAGGCCGTAGGTCCGGAGGAAGGCGATGCCGCTCGCCACGTCGAAGTCGTACTGGTGCTTCGTCGGCTCCTTCGGCTTCGGCTCGATGAGGAACTGGCCCTTGAAGCCGATTTCCTTCGCGTAGTCGACCGCCATGTGGAGGAAGGCGGCGAGGTGGTCCTGCTCGCGCTTCAGGTTCGTATTGAGGAGGGTCTGGTATCCCTCCCGTCCGCCCCAGAAGACGTAGTTCTCTCCGCCCAGCTCGACGGTGGCCTCCATCGCCTTCTTCACCTGCGCCGCGGCGTAGGCGAAGACGTGGGCGTCGGGGTTCGTCGAGGCGCCGCACATGTAGCGGGGGTTCGAGAAGAGGTTCGCAGTACCCCAGAGAAGCTTCACGCCCGTCGCCTTCTGGAGCTGCTTCGCGTGGGCGACGATCGCGGCCAGATTGCGGTTCGATTCGGCGAGGGTCTTCCCCTCGGGCGCGATGTCGCGGTCGTGGAAGGCCCAGAACGGCGCCCGGATCTTCGTGAAGAACTCGAAGGCAGCGTCCATCCGGACCTTCGCGACGGAGACGGGATCCCTTCCAGCCTCCCACGGGCGGACGATGGGGCCGGGACCAAAGGGATCGGCGCCCGTGCCCCGGAAGGCGTGCCAGTAGGCAATCGAGAAGCGCATGTGCTCCTCAAGAGTCTTCCCGTCGAAGCTTTCCTGGGGGTTGTAGTGGCGGAAAGCGAGCGGATTGCGGCTCTGCGGTCCTTCGTAGGCGGCGGCGGGAACGGAGAAGTAAGGCTTGCGATTTTTTTTCATAAGATCGATGGTTGATCAAGTAATGCCTAATCTATCCATCTTCCGCCCATAGAATTCTTTTCCATATTTATGGATTTTTTCGTCAAACATCTCGCCCCCTTCCCACGTCACTTCCCGACCGATCTTCAGGTTCTGAATATTGGCGATATTCGGGGGAAAGACCACTGGGTCGGGCGTACGTTCAGCACCTGCAACTTTTCCTTTATTCTCCAAGGCCATGGCGAATTCGAGCGGAAGGGAAAGACTTGGAAGGTCGAGGCGCCGTGCGTGATCACCCAATGGCCGGGCGAGAAACCGAACTACGGCCCCCTTCCCCTCGATGCCACCTGGGATGAGATCTACTTCCTCTACGACGCCCGAACCGTCCCGCAGCTTCGAAAGCGGGGTTTCTTCTCCGACCCCCGCCCCGTCTGGCCGATCACCAACCTCGAGGGTGTTCTGGCCACGCTTGAGGAACTCCGTTCCCTCATCCGTCTTCCCGACCCGGCAAGCGTCGTCGACCGGATCGATCGCATCTGCGAGCGGATGATCCTGGAGAGCTTGGCTCCTCCCCCGGGCCGGGGGGACGACGGAGACACCCAAGCCATTGTCCAAATCGAAGCTGCCTTGCGCGCCCATCCCGAGAAGGATTACGATTTCGACGCGTTGGCCCGGGCCAACGGCCTCTCCCCCTCAACCTTGCGTCGCCAGTGGAGCGCTCTTTACGCGCTTCCTCCGAACCAGCACCTCATCAAGCTCCGTCTGGCCAAGGCTCGGCGGCTTCTCGTCGAATCGGATGCGCGCATCGGGGAGATCGCTCAGCGGGTCGGCTTCGCCGACGTCCTCTATTTCTCTCGCCGCTTTCGTCTCATGACGGGTCTCTCCGCCTCCGATTACCGGAAGCGATATCGGCTACGGCCGCTTTAACGCTTCGTTAGGGGGCGGCGGAACATCTCCGACGAACTCTTTGCCGACGATTGCCCGATAGACGTTTCGAGCCAAGAGGCCCGCCCCTTCCTTGTTGGGATGCAGATGATCGGGGAAGAGTTCATCCCGGCCCTTCGTGACCGCGTGGTTATCGATTACCGTAAGGCCGGTTTCTTGCCCCACAGCGTCGATCATGGGAAGCACTTCCAGCAGCGTCTCCTCCGTATCGCCGTGGCTACCGGGACCCGAGATGTAGGGCGGGCGGCAAAGATAGATGCGCGGCTTCGTCTCCAATGTCTCAAAGCGGGCGATCAATGCCCGGTAATCAGCCACGAAGTCATCCCTGAATTTCCAGTTCTGAACTTTGGTGTCGTTCGTGCCAAGTTGGATCACGACGACGTCGGGATTGAAAGCAAGCGCCTGTTGAAGGTTGGCTGTGGCGGCATACGGGTAGTCACTCTTTCTGAGAAGGGACTTCCCCGGATTTCCAAAATTGCCGACTTCCCACTCCCGCCCAAGCATTCGCCCCAATTGCGCCGGATAGGCCATGGAACTATTCCCCGCGCCCACCCCAGCGGTAATGCTGTCGCCCACGCAAGCGATCCTTGTCCTTTTGGGTTCGTTTGAGGACGCCAACGTCGGGGTTCCTCCCGACTGCAACGAAAGCATCGCGCCTGCAAAGCGCTCTCCCATCTGGCGCTGCGCATCCACATTGAAATGGAGATGGTCGCCTTTGTGGGCCAGCCCCTGGGAATCGGCGAATCCCATCCGGGGAAGCTCCGAAGGAATCGTCTTCAACGCGGTGCGAACGGTTTCCACATCGCTCCCCTGGACGAACTCGCCGAGTTGCCCCACGACGATGGGCAGATCCGGCGAACCCAAGTCGGCCCGCAAGTCGTGGAACATCGTTTTCAGCCGGTTGTGGTGGTGCTCGCCGACTTGGAATTGTTGCTGTCCGATTCGCCCTGATGCCAAAGCACGCCCTTGAGGACGCCCCCTGATTGAATGGCTATCTTCGCCCTCTTCACCGCGTTTTCGTATAGATCGGCGCCTTTGACCCAGCGACTCAACGGCGTGCCGCCGAGCCGTCCACGAAATAGACATGCTGGTTCGTACTGGAGAGCTTGCTCAGATAGAGGCGTAAGTATTTTTGAAGCAACTCATGCTTCACTGCCGACCATACTTTGATTTCGGAGCGGAACGCTCGAACATCCATACGTCTTAATTAGAATTATTGTCCCCCGCGAAATCTCTGCTTATACTTCTGAATAAAAGATGCCAAGGGAATTTTTATGCCTTGGAAAGTCGAAGTGTCCGTTGCCTATCTCATTGAAAAGGTCAATCGATGGCTTAAAGCGCTTCAAACGAGCCTTTTAATTCTATCAATCTGAAAAAAATCTTTCAGATTTTTCAGATTTGAAGCACAGAATCAGCTCAACCCCTTGATTAAGAGGGAGCGGGTGAAGGGAATCGAACCCGGTTGCGGGTTTACTCAGGTCGCCTCCAGATTATCTGATCCTTGATATTGAAGAGTTCCTTCCGACGTAGGGATCCTGTGTCGTCTGGAATCCTCAAAAATCTTTCAGATTTTTCAGATTTTGCCTTCGCCAGCGGCAGAACGATAGCCCTGCCTAGCATTTTCAGACGATCAAGCGGGCTGCGGCCTGCCAGAGATCGCGGTCGAACTCTCCGTTCGCTTTCCGGAAGCGCTCTTTGTCGTGGTTCTCGAAGAAGTGGGCGTTCTTCATGTTGGCGGAGAGGTCGATTTTTTTACCGATTTCCTCCCGGAAGGTGCGCTGCGAGCGGGCGATCAAGGGATGCGAGCCGGTATTGAGGTAGATGAAGGTTTCGGCTCCCATGGGCTCGACTACATCGATCGTGGCTTGAAAGACCTGATCGGGATCGGCACCGGCGAGTGCGCCCTTGTCCTCCAGATCCTCGGGGCGGATGCCGAAGAGGACGGGCTTCCCGAGATGGGAGGCCAGCTTGCGGGCTTGCCCGTCGGGCAGGGCCAGACGGACGGGCGCGCGCCCCTCGGGCGCGGTTTCGCGGAAGAAGAGTTTTCCCGCGCCCTCCTCGATCGTCCCTTCGATGAAGTTCATCGGGGGGCTGCCGATGAATCCGGCGACGAAGGCGTTGCTGGGGTTATTGTAGATCTCGAGCGGCTCGGCGACCTGCTGGATGCGGCCGTCCTTCATGACGACGATGCGATCCCCCATCGTCATGGCCTCGACCTGGTCGTGGGTGACGTAGATCATCGTGCTGGCAAGGCGGGTGTGGAGCTTCGAGATCTCGGTCCGCATCTGGACGCGCATCTTGGCGTCGAGGTTGGAAAGGGGCTCGTCGAAAAGGAAGGCCCGGGGCTTCCGGACGATGGCCCGCCCCACCGCGACCCGCTGGCGCTGCCCGCCCGAGAGGGCCTTGGGCTTTCGCTCCAGCATCTCGTCGGAGAGGCCGAGGATCGAGGCGGCTTCCCCGACGCGCGCGTTGATCTCGGCCTTGGGGTAGCCGCGCAGTTCGAGACCGAAGGCCATGTTGCGGCGGACGGTCATGTGGGGGTAGAGGGCGTAGTTCTGGAAGACCATGGCGATGTCCCGGTCTTTCGGCGGGACGTCGTTGATTTTCCGGTCATCGATGTAAATCCCGCCCCGGGAGATTTCCTCCAGTCCCGCGACCATGCGGAGGGTGGTCGATTTGCCGCAACCGCTCGGGCCAACGAGGACGATGAATTCCCGGTCCTCGATGGTAAGGTTGACGTCGTCGACCGCGACGACTTCGCGGCCTTTCTCGCCGATATAGGTCTTGTAGACGCCTTCAAGGACTACTTTTGCCATGATATTTTTCGATGATCCCGAAAAGGGAAGACTGCGTTGATCGGACTGCCGCCCCTCAGCGGGCGGCCCAAACGAGGCCGCGGGTGAGGAGTTCCCGGACTTCGGGAACGAGGAAAAGCGAGGGTTCGTGTCCCACGGAAAAATAAAAGACGCGTCCCCGGCCAAACTTCCGCTTCCAGGCGACCGGCATGACGGTGCCGTTGACCCAGGGCGCGCCGACGGTTTGGAAGACCGTGGTGGCGACGACCTCGTTGCCGGGATCGACGTGCATGTAATATTGCTCGGAATGGAGCGTGAAGTCGGCCAGCCCTTCCGTGAGCGGATCGCCGTTCCGGACGAGGTTCACCACGTAGTCTTTGTGGTTGTCGGGGTGAGCGACGAACTGCCCGCCGACCATGAACTGATAGCCGGTCTGGCCGCGAAAGGCGTCGCCCATCCCTCCATGGAATCCGCCCAGGCCGACGCCGCTCCCGACCGCTTCGAGGAGGGCCTTTTCCTGCGGTTCCGCGAGCGTCCCCATCGTCCAATTTGGAACGATGAGATCGAAGGTTTTCAGCCGTTCGTCGTCGCCGAAGACGGCGAGGGCGGTCGCGTTCTCGACCTCGAAGCCGGACCGCCGCAGGAACCCTTCGACGACGAGGGAGGTCTCGGCGGGCTTGTGCCCGTCCCACCCGCCCGAAACGATCAACGCCTTCTTTCCGCTTTTTCCACTCATAAAGTTAGTGCAGCTGTCCCGCCTTGAGGCCGGCAGGCAGGGCCTGCGGCTGCCTGCAGGTCGACTTGAGGACGATCTTCTTTCCCAGCCGCGCCGAGGTGTGGAACGCCTCCATCGCCTCCACCACGTGGAGGCCCATCCCCCCGTCGGCGCGGTGGGGGCGTCCGCGATGGATCGCGTCGGCCATGTCGGCCAGCCCGATCCCCCGGCCGACCTCGCCGCTGTGGGTAAGCGGGATGCTCTCCCATTCGGTCCGTCCCTTGCGGAGCAGGAGGACCTCGCCGTCGAAGGTGTTGGGATCGGGGCATTGGAGCGTCCCTTCCGTCCCGTAGATTTCGAGGAGGGGCATGTGATGGCCATGGACGTCGAAGCTCATCGTGAGCGTCGCCGTCGCGCCCTTCGCGAATTCGACGATGCCGGTGAGGTGGGTCGGCACATCGACCTTGATCTTTTTTCCCGCGAGCGGCTGGCTGGTGATGACACGTTCCTTAAAGGTCTTTTTGGCCGACGACTGCACTTCCTTGACCGGCCCGAGCATGGTGACGAGCGCCGTCAGGTAGTAGGGACCCATGTCGAAGATCGGCCCTCCGCCGGCCTTGTAGTAAAATTCAGGGCTGGGATGCCAGAGCTCGTGTCCGGGGCTCAGCAGGTTGGCGGTGGCGGCGAAGGGGCGTCCGATGGCACCGTCGTCGATCAGCTTCCGGCAGGTCTGAATGCCGCCGCCCAGGACGGTATCGGGAGCGCATCCGAGGCGGAGCTTCCTCTTTCCGGCTTCGCGCACGATGCAGAGGCCTTCCTGGTACGTCAGGGAAAACGGTTTTTCACAATACGCGTGCTTGCCCGCTTTCAGGATCGCCAGGTTCACGGCAGCATGGGTGGCTGGAAGGGTCAGGTTCAGCACCAGATCGATCCCGGGATCGGCGAGGAGTTCCCCGGTCGTACACCCCCGCGCGATGCCGTGTTCCGCCGCCTTCGCGCGGGCCCGCGCCAGATCGAGGTCAGCGCAGGCGACGATCCGGATGAAGTCGGGAAACTGCCGCAGGTGCTGGAAGTAATTATTGGAGATGTTGCCGCAACCGATGATGCCGATGCGGAAGGGGAGGGAGAGGCGCTTGGGCATAATAAAGAGAGTGAATACGATTATTTATATTTTAGAATATTTCAAAAGCAGAAGGGAGCGTCTCCCTGTCGGATGGGCTGATTGCTTTTTTCGGTCGGCTTAGGGTTGGATCGGGATCAATACCGGTGCCAGCTTCCGGACCTGTGGTTCGGCGGGGAGCTTGTTCTCCACCCGCTCCAACAGAAGCCGGACCAGCTCCTCGCCCAATTCGTAATTCCGCTTGTCGATCGTGACGACGGGAGGCTCGGGGCAAAACTCGGGATGGACGCGGGCGATCTCGCCGTAGAAGTTGTCGTAACCCGCGACGGGGAAACCTTGCGCCACGCCGAGGGCGCGACAGGCGGCCTTGATCTCAAGCGCCTGGCTGTCGTTCGTCGCCACGATGGCGTCGACCGAGCGCTGGGGGACGAAGAACGGCGCGAGGCATCCGGCGAAGTATTGGGAGCGGACGCGGAAATCGGCCTGGACGTCGGGAAGACCGACCGGCGACATCTCGTCCCAGAACGTGGGGAGCGGCTCGACTCCAGCCTCGCGCATGGCGCGGATGTACCCGGCCTCGCGCTCTAGGATCCAGGGGAAGCGGAGGACGGGGAGGACGCAGAGGATGCGGCGGTGCCCTTGTTGCAGCAGCCACCGGGTGACTTCGTACTCGCCCTGCTCGTGGTCGGAAATCACTCGGTCGCACTCGGCGACGCCGTCGTAGCTGCCTCCGAGGACAAACGGGACCCCGGCCCGGCGGAAGGCCGCCACGAACTCGGGGAAAATCGAGACGTCGTAATGAAGCTCGGGCAGGACGACGCCGAGCGGTCTCTGGAGAAGGAATTGGTCGAGCTGTTCCCTGCCGAATTTGTGGGGATGGAGGACCATCGTGTGATAGCCCGCGGCCCGGACCGCGCCGATCGCGCCATGCCCGATGTACCGCAGGTAGCCGGGCTGGGGCGCGCCCGCGGCGATCTTCGGCGGCATCGTCACGGGCGTCTCCGGCGTCGCAACGACGGCGATGGTCCCCGAGAGAAAGGAAGGTGCCTGCCGGTTGACGATCACCCGCATCCGCTTGCCGCGGTTGTCGACCATCCCCTCCTCTTCCAGAACGCGGACGGCCCGCTGGATCGTCGCGAGACCGACTCCGAGTTCGGAGGCCAATTGCCGTTCGGAGGGAAGGAGGGTTCCTTCTTTCAGGGTACCGTTGCGGATCCACTCCTGGAGCATACGCAAAGCCCTGGCACGGGGCGCTTCACTCCAACGGGGTTGGGAAGAGGAATTCATTTAAGTTCTATTATGGATAAATAACACCAGAAGGCTCTTTTCGTCAATATTATTAACATAATGACCCAATTTTGGGTTATCCGATTTCATTCTGTGTTGCACATCAAACTCCTCTGAATAAGCGACCCTCTCTTTTCTTTTCTCCAAGACCTTGATTTAATTATTGCATTGACTACATGTTCAAAAAGTAATTATATATTGATGCAATTTTGAGTCAAATTCGATCAACTCGATTTTCTTTCACTTTCCGTTGAAAAAATTCTTTCTCCTTTACGGACTCGCCTTGGGGGTTCTTTTGATCGGATTGCATCTCACCGATCCAGCCCGCAACCCGGGCTCGGAGACCTGCTTGGTCTGGGCTACCGACGACAACCCCGCCCGCGTCGAGCAGATGACGCTCTTCCGCCAGTGGTATCGGGATCACTACCACGCGCTGATCGATATCCGCATCGACCCGTCGAACGCCCATCCCGAGAAAGTCATCGTCCAGTCGGTCGCGGGCACGGGGCCTGACCTCTTCGATTACGAGGGTCCGACGGGCCTGCAAGGTTCGGGGACGACCGGCCTCCAGGGGTTCGTCGAGAGCGGCGTGATCCTCGACGTGACGGAGGCCGCCGCGGTGGGGAACTTCGGACCCGCCCGTTTCTGGCCTGCGGCGCGTTCCTCGATCGAGTATCTGGGACGGCAATACGGCGTCCCGGACAACGTCTTCACCAACCTCGTCCTCGCCGACGCCGACCGCATGGAGGCGTTGAAGATCGCCCCGCCCGCGGCCGGATGGAAGTGGAACGACCTGGTCGCCCTCGGCCATCGCCTCGAGGAAAAGAAGGAGGGCCGGATCGTCCGCTACGGGCTCCTCCACATTTCGTGGATCGACCTGGTCTTCCAGAACGGCGGGGCGTTCTTCGACGCGGCGGGCACCCGGCCGGCGTTCGACACCCCCGAAACCGTCGAGGCGCTCCGCTTCTTCCGCGACCTCCAACGCAAGGAGCACCTCATGCCCTCGGCCGCCGAAGCCGCGAGCATGGCGACCGCCGGGGGGTTCGGCCTCGCGGAGCTGAACCAGTTCGTCGCGGGCAAAAGCGCCATGCTCGCCTTCGGACGCCACGGCTACATCGTCATCAACCAGGTCAACGCGGAGGTGAATCCCCCGCACCGCATCGTCCCCCTGCCGGTCCTCACGCAGCGGCGCGCCACGAGCTTCGCCACGAGCCGGGCGACGGGGATCAACCGCCGGAGCGCCCACGTGGCGGAGGCCCTCCGCTTCCTCGAGTTCCTGGCCAGCCGCGAGTTCAACGAGCAGGTGAACCGCTCCTCCGATTGCGTCGGCGCGGTCCCGGAATACCTCTCCCGTCCCGGTGCTCTCTCGGGCAACCGTCCTCCCATCGCGGGCTGCGACGATCCGATCTGGATCGACGCCCTCTCCCGGGCGACCCCGCTGCCGTGCAGCCGCTTCGTTCCGGGGGCCGTCCTCAACCGGATCATCAAGGAGGAAATCGACCGTTTCCAAAGCGATCTCCAGAGCCCCGAGGAGACCGCCCGCAACGTCGACCGCCGCCTCGCGGCCGCGATCGACGAAACCCTCGCGACCCATCCGTCCCTCCGCGCCCAATGGGAGCGGGAGACGCATGAAGAACGCGGTCCCACTCCCCCTGCGCCATGAAAAAGGACACTCTCCTCACCGCCCTTCCCTTCCTCCTGCCGAATCTCCTGGGGTTCTTCCTCTTCACCCTCGGCCCCGTCGCGGTCTCCCTCGGCATGGCCTTCACCGACTGGGACCTGACGCGCAACAACGCCCTCTCCGGCGTCCCGATCTCCTGGGTCGGCATCGACAACTTCAAGCGGCTCCTCTCGGGAGCGGAGGCGGTCCCGTTCTGGCATTACCTGGGGAACACGCTTTTCCTCATGCTCGGGCTCCCCGTCTCGATCGTCGGCAGCCTCGTGCTGGCGCTCTGCCTCGATCGCCATGCGCCGCTGCGGACGTTCTTCCGCACCGTCTACTACCTCCCCAGCATCACCGCGGGGGTGGCGCTCCTCCTGCTGTGGAAGGCCCTCCTCCGTCCGGAGGGAGGCCTCGTGAACCAGGTGCTCCACGCCGTCGGGCTGCCGGAACCGGCGTGGCTCGCCAGCGTCGTCTGGGCGAAGCCCGCTCTGATGCTGATCACGATCTGGGGAGCCATCGGCGGGAGCAACATGATCCTTTTCCTCGCCGGCCTTTCCCAGATCCCCGAGGAACTGCGGGAGGCCGCCGTCATCGACGGGGCCAACGGCTGGCAGCGGTTCCGCCACGTGACGTGGCCCCAGCTCGCCCCCGTCACCTTCTTCATCGTGATCCTCTCGATGATCGGCGGCCTGCAAGGGGGCTTCGAGCAGGCGCAGATCCTCACGCAGGGAGGCCCGGCGGGGAGCACCACGACGCTCAGCTATTTCATCTACCAAAAGGGATTCCAGGAATTCCAACTCGGCCTGGCCAGCGCGATCGCCTGGGTCCTCTTCCTCATCGTCTTCTCCTGCACCGCCCTCCAATGGAAATTCGGCAACCCCTCGCCTGACGCGTGAAAAAGCACTCCCTTCCACTCCGCTTCCTTCTCCTCCTCGCCCTCGCGGCGGTGGGGGTCACCATGCTCGCCCCCTTCGTCTGGCAGGTCGGCACCAGCCTTAAGCCGCTCTCCGAGCTCGACAACGGCTCCTTCTGGCCCCGCCACTGGCGTCCCGACAATTACCGGCAGGTCCTCGACCAGATTCCCTACGTCCGCTATTACCTCAACAGCCTCGTGGTCGCCGCCTCGGTCACCCTGCTCCAGGTCCTCACCAGCGCCACGGCGGGCTACGCCTTCTCCCGCCTCCATTGGCGGGGCCGCGACAAGGTCTTCCTCGCCTACCTCGCCACGATGATGGTCCCCGGGGTGGTGACCCTCATTCCGAACTTCGCGCTGATGTGGAAGCTCCACCTCTACGACACCTACGCGGGCCTCATCCTTCCCAGCGCGTTCGGCGCGTTCGGAACCTTCCTGATCCGCCAGTTCATGCTCGGCATCCCCGCGAGCCTCAACGAATCGGCGCGGATCGACGGCGCGACCGAATGGCAGACGTTCTGGGAGATCATCTTTCCGCTCGCCCGGCCAGCCCTGGCGACCCTCGCGATCTTCACCTTCATGGGGAACTACAGCTCATTCCTCTGGCCGCTGATCATGGTGAAGGGCGAAGGCCTCCGCACGCTGCCGCTCGGCCTGATGTTCTTCGACAGTAGCCACGGAGTGCAGACCAATCTGCTGATGGCCGCCTCGGCCATGGCCATCGTCCCCCTCGTCATCGTCTTCCTCCTTTTCCAACGCCAGATCATCGCCGGCCTCCAGTCGGGCGCGGTGAAAGGCTAACCCCTACCCTCTTATGAAACCGATCCGCCTCCTTGTTTCCGTCGCCCTCGTCCTCGTTTCCGCCGCACGCCTCGCCGGAGCGGAGGAGAGCCATCTTCAGGACGGCCGCTTCCTCACCGGGCCGGTCCTCTGGCGGATCGGGACCGAGGATGGTTCCGCCGCCGAGTTCACCGGGAAAACGGTCCCCACCGAGTTCACCATTCCCGGCGACTGGAGCACCCGGACGGTCTGGCCCGAGTGGAAGGGCTCCGCCGACAGGAATTCCAACTGGACCTCCGACATTTCCTACAGCCTCGACAAGGTTCCGGCAGGCGGGGCCGTCTTCGCCTTCAAGCCGTACAAGGCGAGCCCCTTCGTCCCCGAACTGGCGATCTTCTCCAACGGCCTCCCCTGCGGCATCATCCAGATCGGCGGGGCGACCTATCCGGGCATCGGCGCGAAAGGCCCCAACGACCGGCGCTTCGCCCGCGAGCACCAGATCTACATTCCCCGGGAATTCCTCGTCGAAGGGAAGAACACCCTCACCGTCCAGCGCCTCGGCCATCCCTACCAGCGGGGCTTCTACCTCTGGCTCGATTTCTCCATCGACTACATGCGGCTCAACGCCCTCGACAAGATCCCCGACGAGCCGGTCCACAGCAATTTCGTCAAAATCGGCTACTCCGAAGGGCAATTTCCCGTGAATCCCAAGACCATCGCCACCGCGCAGGCCGGGCATGAATGGATGGGCGTCGCCTACTCGAACAATCCCGAGCGGGGACCCTTCTTCAACGAGCTCGTCGGCATCCAGAAACCAGCCGACCGGCTGGCCTACATGCAGAAGCTCAAGGAGCTGAACATGGAGGTCATCATGATGGGCTGGGGCTGCGGACGGACGACGAATGCCCAGATCGTCGACGGCAAGCTCCCCGAGGATGCGACCACCTACATCACGAACCTCTTCCGCGACTACGGCACCTACATGCGCTACTACGAGATCTGCAACGAGCCGTGCATGAGGATCGGCAAGACCTCTTACGACTACTGCGTGGCCGTCGCCAACCTGGTCAATAAAATCAAGCCCGACACTGTGATCCTCAATCCTCCGAGCTACACCTTCGGCGGCGGCTACGGCGACCCCGTCAATTGGGACAACGCCGAGGGCCGCGACCGCCGCCGCGCGCTCGACGCCCTCTGCTCCACGCTCAACGGCCATTCCTTCGCCCAATCCTACATGAACGCCAACGGCGGCGGCTCCTTTATCGAGACCGTCGACACCTACGGCAAGTGGACCGACAACGTCGCCGAGCTTCCCAACGGGTTCCCGAAGCCCTTCGTCACGACCGAAATGGGATCGGCCACCTGCCACTGGGACCTCAACGAGATCCCGACCAACCGCTACGCCTCGATCGAGGACCGCAACATCCGCGCCCACATCGGCTTCGCCGACGTCTTCCTGGTCGCCGATCTCTGGAACAACGGCGTGATGTACAACTACCTCAAGGGCACCCCCGACGATCTCTCCACCTGGCAGGCCGCCCCCTGCTCCGACGGCAAGGACGACCGGGGCGGCGTCGACACCGAAAACCGGGTGAAGGTCCTGCGGCGGTTCACCCTCGCCTACGCCACCCACGGGCGGCCCCTCCCCTACACCTATTCCAATCCCGAGGCGGTGAAGAACGAGCTCGTCTACTTCCGCGCCGTCGACACCTCCGCCCTTCCTCCGATCCCGGGCAGCGGCGCAACCTCGAAGAAGCTGCTGCTGAACTTCGTCAACTTCAACGAGCAGAAGTCCTACACCGTCGCCGTCAGGGTGACGATGCCCAAGGCCGGTTCCTACGCGGGGGTCCGCTACGGGTCGGAAACCAGCTACACGGCGGCCCGCACCGAGGTGACGCTCGACGCCAAGCCCGAGCTCGACCTCTCCGTCGACCTCGGCCCCGGCGAATCGGTCCAATACATCCTCGAACCGGTGGGAGCCTGACGCAGGCCCTCGTCCTTCTTCCATGAAGCCGATCCGCATTCTCGCCTCCGCCCTCGCCCTCTGCGCGGGGCTGGGGGCGCCCTCCTCCCTGCACGCGGAGGAAGGCCGCCTCCTATGGCGTCTGGGGGCGGAGGACGGCTCTTCCGCCGAATTCACCGGCACCTCGATCCCTTCCGCCTTCGCCATCCCCGAAAACTGGGCGACGCGCACCTCCTGGCCGGAGTGGGCCGCCGCCTCGGACAAACGCTCCGACTGGACCTGCGACCTCTCCTACACCCTTGATGCCGTCCCAAAGGGCGGAGCGCTCTTCGCCTTCAAGCCCGTCACCGCGAGCCCTTACGTCCCCGAATTGGCCGTCTTCTCCAACGGCTTCCCCTGCGGCATCATCCAGGTGGGAGGCGCCTCCTATCCCGGCATCGGCGTCAAGGCGCAGGAGCCGAAAGACCGGCGCTTCGCCCGCGAGCACCGGATCTACATCCCCCGGGAATTCCTCGTCGAAGGGAAGAACACCCTCCGCGTCCAGCGCCTCGGCCATCCCTACAACCGGAATCTCTTCCTCTTCATCGACTTCACGATCGATTACCTCCGCCTCTCCGCCCTCGACAAGATTCCCGACGAACCCCTCCACGGGAATCTGATCCACCTCGGCTATTCCGAAGGCCAGTTCGACATCAATCCCCAGACCATCGCCACCGCCCAGCCGGGACACGAGTGGATGGGGGTCGCCTACTCAAACAATCCCGAACGCGCGACCTTCTGGGACGCCGTCCGGAGCCGCCAGTCCCCCGCCGACCAGTCCTCCTACCTCCAAAAGCTCAAGGAGCTGAACATGGCCGTGATTCTCAACGGCTGGGGCTGCGACCGCACCACCGACGCGCAGATCGTCGACGGCCAGCTGCCCGAAAACGCGAAGACCTACCTCAGCAACCTGCTCCGGACCTACGGATCGATGGTCCAATATTACGAAATCTGCAACGAGCCGACGCAGAACATCACCAAGGCCTCCTACCAATACTGTCTGGCCGTGGCCCGCTACGTCCTGGCGAACAAGCCGGCGACGCTCGTCCTCATCCCTCCCGGCTACAGCTTCGGTGGCGGCTGGGGCGATCCGAAGAACTGGGACGGCACCGCCGAGGGGCGGGAGAACCGGCGCGCGCTCGATGCCCTCTGCGGGGCCTACAACGGCCACTCCTTCGGCCAGTCCTACCTGAACTCGGCCCGGGGAGGCTCGCTCATCGAGAATATCGACACCCACGGGACGCTCCGGGACGGCGTGGCCGAGGTTCCGAACGGATTCGACAAACCGTTCATCACCACCGAAATGGGCGCGGCCACCTCCCTTTGGGATTTGCAGGAAATCGGGACGAACCGCTACGCCTCGAGCCTCGACCGGAACCTGCGCGCCCACATCGCCTTCGCCGACCTCTTCTGCGCCGCCGACCTCTGGAGGAACGGCGTGGCGTACAACTACCTGACCGGAACGCCGGACGACCCCGCCACGTGGCAGGCCGCCCCCTGCTCCGACGGGAAGGACCCGCGCGGCGGCCCCGACTCCGAGACCCGGGTGAAGGTGCTGCGCCGCCTCGCCCTCGCCTACTCGACCCACGGGCGGCCCCTTCCCTACGTCTACGCCGATCCCGAGGCCGCGCGGAACCAGCTGGTCTACTTCCGGGCGGTCGACACCTCGGCGCTCGCCCCGCTCCCGGGAAGCGGAGCGACGTCCCGGAAGATCCTGCTCAGCTTCGTGAACTTCGACGAGCAGAAGCCGCACGACCTCGCCGTCCGCGTCACACTCCCCTTCGCGGGAAAATGCACGGCGGTGCGCTACGGGCCAGAACCTTCCTACACCGCCGCGCGGAGCGAGGTGTCGCTCGACCCCAAGCCCGAGCTCGAACTAAGCGTGAAGCTCGGACCAGGCGAGGCGGCTGAGTACATCGTCGAGCCCCCCGCATAAAGCCGCTTCGGTTCCGCCAGCACGAGGACGCGTGATTCCTCCCAAGCGGACAAGGGAACTAGCGGAGTACAGCCCTCCGAAGGAGCATCGCCTTTAGATAGCGATAACTGTTCCCCCTACCGTACTCTTACGGGGAGGTTCAAGGAGGGGCGAAGCCCGCTCCTTGGCGTTAAAGCGGATCGCCTCCAGCTGTACAGGCAAGCGAAGCGATTCTACCCTGCCCCGAAGGGGATACCCTCCCCTTCGCGCCCCCCCTATTGCGGCGGCTGCGGGATCTTCAGCGGGTTCAGATCGTCCTGGAATTTCCGATAGACCCCGGCAAAGCGCGGCGGGAGAACCGGCGGCGACGAGGGTGGCGGGAGATACTGGAACCGATACGTCCGCACGCCGTCATCGAAGAACGCGATGAGCCGCGTATCGACGGCAATCCACGCCTCCTCCGCAGCTCCTTCCGCCCCGCCGTTTGCCGCCGCCCGTCCATAGACGAAGCACGGCTGTCCGTTGAGTTTATCCCTCCGCAGGTACGTCCCCGTCCCCACCCAGCTCTGGTCGAGGAACGCCTCCCTCAGGATCAGTGCCGCCATCGCGGTATGGGCGGGATCGATCAGGGACAGCGTATGGGTTTGCGGGTCTTCCTTCATCCAGATACCGTTGACTTGCCAGTTTTCAGTCTGGCCGCCGTCGCTCCATTTGTTGCTCTCCCGGCGGACGCCTCCCGACTGGACGACTTGCCGTTCCCGCAGCGACGGGGGAGCTCCCTCGGACGGCGGTGCCTTGTCCTGAACAGTGATGCTCCACGCGGCCGTCTCGCCGGGGGAGACGATGTAGGGCGGCATCGGCCGGTCGCCCCCGTCGGCCGCCAAGACCGATGTCCCGCACCACAACCATGCCGCCCCGGCGATCCCCGCCACGATCCGCTTCCTATTCATTGACCGGCTCCAGGCTGCGGCTGACCACTTGCCCGGTGTGGCGATCGAGGGCGATGTGGAGCCAGTAATGGCGCTGCCCGTCGACGACGAATTGGTCGAGCGAGGTCGCCGTCTTGGGGAATTTCCCGTTCTGCGCGATGACGTCGATGAGGAGGTTCCAGGTCCGGGTGTCGGCGGCATCGGCGAGCGCCCGCACGATGGCGGTGCGCTGCGCCGCGATCCGGTTGTCAGAGGCGGTCGACAGCGCGAGGCGCGGATAGGTCGCGGCGGGGAAGCGGGTGTCGGTCTCGAGCGACGAAGTGAACCGGCTCACGAGATCGGCGCGGTTGAAGAGGGGCGTGGCCGAGGTGACGGCCCTCAGCGACGCTGCGAGCGACGACGCCTCGCCCGTGGCAACGGTGGTGGTGGCGCTCTCGCTCTTGAGCGCGCCGCTGAGCAGGGCCTGGAGGACGAGCGGCTGGCGGGTGTTGAGGTTCACCCGTCCCTCGACGATCAGGCCGTCCTCGACGCTGAAAGCGTCGAGGAACCCGGCGTCGCCGCTTTCCGGGGTGAAGAAATCGACGTCCTTCCACGGTAGGTCGCGGAAGCAGTAGCCGAGTTCGCCCACGCTGCGGAACGGGCGGTGGAGCATCACGGGGCGGCTGGCGGTATTCCCGGTGAGGAGGGGAAGGCCGTCGTTGATGTTCACCTGGGCGAAGGCGCCGTTGGCGCGGCGGACAATGCCGTCCGGATCGGGATAGTAGGCGTTGCGCCCGACACCGGCGGTAGAGGTGATCCGGTTTTCCTCGAACATCCCCTGCACGTTGATGTTGCCATTGTTCTGGAAGCTGCCGACCGAGGGGTTCGCGGGGTAAACGTAGGCGAACGAGGTGGGAGCCGTGGTCACCGGGGCCCAGACATCGAGGATATCGCCCGATGCGAGCCCCCACGTGGCACGGATCGTCCGGTTGATCACCCCCCCTGTCGTGTTGTAGGTCTGGTAGCCCTGACTCCCGCCGAAGCGGTCGGTCCGGGGATCGCTGCGCTGGACGTAGAAAAACCAGTTGTATTGGGTCGCGGGCGTGGTGATGTCGACGATAGAGCCTCCCCGGCTCGCGTTCGCCTGCTTCTTCATGACGCTGTAGGTCATCCATTTGTTGAAATTGGGATGCCAGTATTGCAGGAAGAAATTGACGCTGCCCACGGGCTGGATCACACCGCGATTGTAACGCTGCGTCGCGGGCGCGCTGGTGTTGTACTGAGTCGGCGAGGCGACGTCGCCCCCCCAGATGCCGATAATCGGGCGTCCCGTTACGGAGACGGGGGTCGGCCCATTGAGGTCGTTGATCGAGGCGGAGGTCGTCATGTTGCGAGGCTCGCTCGAGGTGGCGTTGGACTGCATCAACAGCGTCGGCTCGGTGGGATTGAGGGTGAACTCGACGCCGGGATTCGGGGCGAGGTCGGTGATCGGGCCCGAGACGGTGATGGGAACGGTGGCCGTCCCGGAGACGCTCACCTGGGCGGAACCCGTGGCAACGAAGCGAAACTTCGCCGGGGAAGGGCCGGTGGCCGTCGCGCTCTGGTAGGGGTTCCAGATCTCGGGCGTGTACCAGCCGCCCGCCTGGGTCGGATCGCTGCCATAGCGGTAGACGCAAAAGAAGACCCGGGGCAGGTAGGGAAGATCCTCGACGCCGTAGATGTCGATGGGGGCGAGGGGACCGATCGACGTCTGAATGTCGATGGGGCAGCGGTCGGGACGGGCTTCGTCGAGAATGTTCGCCCCGATCTGAAGCACTTGGTAGGCGGCCGTGCTGTCGTAGCTCTGGGTATTCCCCGAGGTCCCGCCCGTCGTCGCCCCGCCGACGGGGCCGCCGTCCTTGCCGATCGATCCGCTCAAGATCACCGCCTGGAGAAGCTCGAAGAAATCGGGCTCCCGCCCCGCCGCCGCCACCTGATCCAGCGTCTTCAGCGTGGTGGCGGGGCTCCCGGCCGAACCGTCCGGCGAGGTGTAGATCCATACTTTCTGGGTGTCGTCCCACACCAGACCGAAGTGGCGCTGGATCGCGGCGGCAGCGTTGGGAACCGCCGGATTCGGTCCCTGCCAGGTGATCCATCCCATCCGGCCTAGGCAGAAGCGCTGCTGGATGACCGGGGACCCCGCCTCCACCGTCCGCGTCGAGAGGGTGCCGTCGAGGGCGTACGTGGTCAGCGTCGCCTTGCTCGGGAACCGGGCGTTGGGGAGGAAGCGGTTGACCGAAGTGGCGAGGTTGGCGTTGCTCTTGTAGGCGTTGGCCGCGTTTCCGCCAAGGCTCGACGCGTCGTAGGCGGGCATCCAGCCGGGGGCGTTCCAGCTCGCGTTTCCGACGGCGGCGTATTGAAGGGCATCGAGCGAAAAGCCGTTGCTGAGGAAGAATTGGATCAGCGCCTGGCGGCTGACGAACATCTGGTCGGTCCGTCCCTGCCAGAGGTTCGTCGAGACCTGGGTGAAGGCGACGCCGTTCGTCGAGATGCCGTCGACATACCGCGTCGCCGCCGCAGCGTTGAAGGAGAAGCCGGAAGCCAGCGTCCCCGAAGGCTGGGCGGTCGCGTAATTCCGCCAGCCGACCAGTTTGTCGATCTGCGGCTGCGTCAGGCCGATCTGCACCAGATCGGCGAAGGCGGCCCCCCCCTTCCTTCCTCCCTGCACGGCAGTGAGGCCCGTCGGCGTCCCCGCCACGTTGAGATCGAGGAGCCCTCCCTCGTCGTAGACGGCGTAGGCGAAACGGCCGATCGCGGAGGAGGAAGGGGCGCTCAAGGCCTTCGGCCCCCCGCTGGTGACGAAGACCCAGTCCGGAGGACGGAACGCCGAAATCGGATCGGTCCCCGCCTTGGTCGGCTTTCCTCCGTAGAGGCCCGGATCGCGCGGCAGGAGGTAGTGGCGGTTCCATTGGGCGAGCGCGATGCTCCGGCCGTTGAGCGAGACATTCGTCGACGACAGCGCCGAGGCCTGGCTGGAGACCATCGGCGACGCCACACCGGCGTCGAGACGGGAGCTGACCCGAATCAGGTTCGGCACCGGATCGGGCGAGCCCAGGGGATTGCCGAAACGGGCGGGGAGGACGGCGGCGGCCGTCGACGGCGCATAGACGGGCACCCCCGAGACGGTGGTTACGGTGGAGCCGTTGACCATTTCCTGCTTGAGGCCGCCGATCACGATGTCGATGGCGCTGAGCGCCAGGTGGTCGGCCTTGCTGGCGCTCAGGCTGCTGTCGGAAAGTTTAGTCCCCGCCGAGGAGCGGACCATCGCCGCGACGATGAGGCCGCTCAGCAGGGCGACGAAGCAGAGCACGATGACCAGGGCGATCCCGGAATCGCAGGTGCGGCGCTTCAGGAGATGCCTCATTGTATCTCTCCCGCGGGAGTCACCTGGAAGAAGCGCCGGTAGACGCGGATGCCTTCGGCGGCGGCGTGGGGAATCGGCGCGGCGGAGACCGCCTTGCGCCACAGGACCTCGAGGTCCCCGGGCTTCATTGAAGCGGAAAAATCGGGCATCCGGAGGACCAGCGCGTTGAGCTGGTCGTCGTTCAGCAACGCGCGGCCCCGCGGATCGGCGATGGCGAGGGTGACGCCGATCGCCACCACGTCGGCCAGCCCGTTGACCGTCTTGTGTCCCAGCGAGGCGTCCCACGGCAGGGCACTCGGCGCCCCCTTCTTCAGGACGTAATCGTACTCCATGCGGAACACGTCAGGGCCGATCACCTCGTAGGCGGCGTCGGAAGTGGTGGCGCTCACGGCGGCGGGCCAGGTCGCCGCGAGAGTGGCGGGAAGAAAGACCATCGGCGGCTCCCCCGCCGACGCGCCGTTCCACAGGAGGCCCTTCCCCATCCGTTGCAGGCTGCGGCCGGGGCCGATCCGGTAGGCGATCACCGAGACGGTGCTCTGCCACGCGGGCGACGCGGCGTAGCCGGAGGCCTCGCTGTAGAAGGCGGCCTGGTCGTTTCCCGGCTGGGGGAGGGCGTCGTTTTTCAGGTAATAGTCGATGTCGCCCCTTCTTAGGATGCGCGAGAAGTCGAGCGCCATGCGGTCGAAGACCTCCCGCGCCTCGGCGTCGGCGTGGAGATTGCGCTCGCCCCTTCCGGCGACATCGGAGGCGTTGCGGAAAAGCTGGGAAAGGAAAACCACCATCAGGATCAGGACCACCATCGCCACCAGCACCTCGACCAGCGTGAACGCAGTCCTTCCGATCCCGGCTCCGCCCTTCGGGTGGCTGTGGCAGAACGGCATGGCGGGGCTCAGTTGCAATCGAGCGCCAGAAACGACTCGACCGATCCGAACGCCCGCGTTGCGGCCGCCGAAGCGGGCCACGTCACTTTCAGGTCGGCCAGCGTCGCCCCTCGTGAGGCCGCATTGGGCAGGAACGTCACCGTGACCAGGTAGCGGGCGTCGGGGGAGAAGGTGCTGGAACAGCTTCCGTCCCCCGTGAAATAGAGGAGGACCGGGCCGGAGGACGAGAGCATCGGGGCGGAAGGCAGCTTGATGCCGTATTGCAGCGAGGTCTCCCCCCCGCCCGCCGTCCTCGACGCGAGGGAGGCCGAACGGAGATCGGAGACGACCGCCGAAAGGATGCCGTTGGCAGCGGTCTGGCTCTTCGAGTTCAAGTCGAGCTTCGAGCTCAGGGCGAGCAGCCCCATCATCGCGACGCAGCAAAACGCCGTGATGCCGAGGGCGAGCACCGTCTCGACGAGGGAAAAGCCGCCGCTGCGGCGATGGCCGGAGGAACGGGCGAAGCGAGGCAAGGGAGGGGGTTTCATCGGCGGTAAATGCGGACGGCACCGGTGAGGCCCGCGACGTGGACCGCCGCCAGGTCGGAAGAGGCGGCGTCGACCGCATTGCCGTGGGCCGGCTTCAGCCCGATCTCCGTGATGGGCTGGAAACCGGCGGTGTCGTTATTAATCTTCATCTCTCCCGCGGGATTGAATTGGAGGCTTTTCACGAACGTGTACTGGGGAGCGCCGGAAAGGGGGTAGGGAAAGGAAGTCGCCGAGGGAGCGGCGGGAAGGGTGTCGCCGATGCGGGAGCCGGAGACGGCGGGCCGCGCCTCGAACGTCTTCCCCTGGTCTGAGCTGGTGCCCGTGCCGTCAGGGTAAACCGTCAGGTGGGCCGCGATGCGGAGGAGCGGGTTCACTTGCAGGAGGCGGTCGGGATTCAGCGGGGCGGGGCGGGCCGCGTCATAGATCTTCGTCCCGTCGCGCGACGCCACTACGGAGACGACGATGCGACCGACGCCGGGGCGCGCAGGCTTCGCCGAAGGGGCTGCCCCGTCCTCCTCGAAGAGCCCTAGCCAGACGTACGTGTCGGCCCCGATGGCATAGGCCCGGGCCTGCTCGATGGCGCCGCCCATGGCGGCCAGATCGGACGTGAAGCGGCCCGCCGAGACGAGCGTCCGGACGGAGGGAACCGCGAAGAGCGTCACGAGCGCCACGAGCGCGATGACGACCATGAGCTCGACGAGGGAAAATCCTCCGCGCCCCAGGCCCGCCGCCCCCTTGATCGCATCGTCACTCATGGTTGGGAGAAGAAAGCCGCCGTCCGGGAAGGCGGCAGAGAGCCAGAATCAAAAGACCCATCAGGCCGAGCATCCACGTCGACGGCTCCGGAACCGCGACCAACGTGAGGATCAGACTGTTCCCCACGATAGACAGGGAGTAGCCCGAAGTCACCGAGGAAAAGCTGCCGGTAATGCCGCCGCTGGCGTCCATGATGTCGTAAGTGCTGCCGACCGCCCCAGTGTATCCGTTCAGGCTGGAAATGACAATGGATCCTCCGTTGATGACAACGCTGCCGTTGATCACGCTCACCAGATCGTTTTGCGTCGCTGAGGCGATGTCGACGTTGAAGATCGAGCCGACGTCGAAGACGAGATTGGTCACCGCAACAGTCCCCACCGTCCCGCCCAGGATCAGCGTCCCCGCCTGGAGACTGCCGGAGGGATCGCCCGGCGAGAGAATGCCGCCGCTGTTGATCTCGACAGCCTGATTCGTCCCGTTGGCCCCGCCGACGGTGAACTTGTTCGTCGCGCCGACGATGATCGTTCCGATGCCCGAGAGGGAGGCGACCTGCTGGGAGACGCTACCCGAGTTGTTCAGGAGCACCCCCGCCCCGCCGAGGTAGAGAGCGGTGCTGGTGGGCAGGGCGTTGGTTGCCCCGATGATCACCTTGCCCGCATTGATGTACGTGCCGCCGGTGTAAGTCGAGAGGCCGGTCAGCGTCGTCGCATTGGTGCCGTAGGCGGAGAGGACGAGGCCGCCGCTGCCCGTGAACACGCTGCTCACCGTACCCTGGAGGTCATACGCGTACCCGGTCCGGCTCCCGAAATCGATGGTCCCGCCGATGATGCCGGAAGTGAAGCTTCCGATGGCCTCGACCAGGACGCCGCTCGTCAGTGTCAGCGTCTTGCCGGTCAAGGTCAGCGAGGCTCCGCTCCCCGCCAGATAGAGGGCGTTCGCCGTCGCCGAAGCCCCCAGCGTCGTGGTGGTGGTCAGCATCACATTATCGGTCGCGTTCGCGCCGAGCGCCGTCGCATACTCGCTGCTGGCGAGGACCCGGAAACCGCCCGCGGAGGTGTAGGTGACCAATCCGCCGTCGGCCCGGTAATCGTGGACGATCGAGAGATTCCCCTCGCTGTCGGCGGCAGCCCACGGGACGATGCTGATCGTCGTGGTCCCCGCCGTCCCGCCGCCGCCGACCAGCGCGGCAGTCACGTTCGAGTCATTCCCGGACGCGATCATCACCTGGTCGTTCCCCCCGCCGAGGAGCCCCGTCGTCGAGGTCCCCCCCGCGAAGATCAGGGTGCTTTTATTCGCCTGCGTGAGAGAGGCAAGGGTGAGGGTGACACTCTGCGACGCATTGACCGGCACGACGCCCAGCACATTGAGCCCGGCGACCAACGAGACGCTGCCGACCGCCTGGGAGACGGCGGCGGAGCTGTTCCCCTTCACCACCAGCGCGCCGCCGTCGAGGGTGATCGGCGCGGTGGAGGAGAGGCGGTTGTTATTCACCGCCGCCGAGTTGTCGAGGATCACCTCCCCCCATTCGCCCAGATAGTTGGCCGTCGTCGAGGGGACGCTGTTGATCGCCAGGCCGGAGATGCCGGTCATCGCGCCGTTGGCCGTCGCCAGGGTGAGGAGCCCCTGGTTGACCGTGACCGATCCCGTGAGCGTCGAGGAGTTGCTATTGAGCGTCAGCCCGCCGATGCCGGTTTTGAGGAGATTCCCGTTGGAAAGCGTTCCGTAGACGGCCAGCGTGTCCGCACTCGTCTGCCCGGCCGCCGTGGCGGGATTGATATTGAACGTCCGCGTCGCCCCGCCCAGATCGAGATTGATCGCCGAGGTGCTGTTGCCGAGCGTGACCGTCAGGTTGCTGCTGCTGCCGCCCACGCTTTGATAGACGTCGCCGTTCAGTGTGAGCGTGTAACCCGTACCCGTCGCAGGGAGAATCGTCAGCGCGAAGGCGTCCCCGTAGCTGAACGTCAGGCCGCTCACCGTCCGGCTCGCGCTGACCTTCACCGTCTGGTTCAGGCCCAGGTTGTTGGAGAAGACATCGTTGATGACGCCGCCGTTCCAATTGGCCGTGGTTTCATAGAGAAGACCGCTCGAGGTCCCGGTCCATTGCGCCAGCGCCGATCCGCTTCCGGCCACGCAAAACAGCGCGACCCACCCCAGTTTCCGTGCGGAGAGAGAACGAAAGAGTGATCTTTTTTTCATAAAAGAGAATGGAAGCAACCGCTGTTTGAGCGACTCGAATGCTCTACTCGAATCAGCGCTCACCTCGCCATTATCCGCTAATAGCGCGAAAAAGTCAATTTTTGATTCAATTTCAACTTATAATTCAAATTAATCTATAAATGACTCAACGTACTTGTTTATGATTAATATAGATGAATTTATTTACTCGCCTTTCCGAATCCTTCTTATATAAGGAGTAACAGCCTAAAAAAGGACTCTTCCCGTTATCATTTACAGTAAAGATCAAAAAAGGTATTCAAGCGTTTTTCATTTGAAAATCTCACCCCACCATGCTTCTTTAGAAGGAAAATTGTAGTTTGACCCAAATAATTTTATTTTGGGTCATTTTAATTATCTTCTCTGACACCCCATGCATCTCGATCCCCTTTCCAACACCCCGGGCGATTGGAAAGAAGCCCCCAGGGCCAGGGCCTTGCGGCTGCTCCAAAGTTGGATCAAGACAGGAGAACTAGGCCGGGGAACCCTCCTGCCGTCCGAACGCCAGCTGGCCATCCGCCTTGGCGTCAGCGTGGCGACGACCCAGCGCGCCCTCTCCCTCCTGGAACAGGAAGGGCTCCTCGTCCGAAAAGACCGTCATACCCGCCGGGTCGCCGAAGCGGCCATTGATTCCTCGGTCCTCTCCCACACCATCCTCATCTTCACCGGCACCGAACCCAATTCCGACATTGATCCCCACTCCGGCTTCATCAAGGACATTGGACATGGCGCCCTCAAGGCAATCGGCGACGCCTCCCTTCACGCGATGGTCCTCCACCCCGGCCAGATGACCTCCATCGACTTCGCCCAGCTGCTCCAACATCGTCCGATGGGCGTCCTCGTCTCCGATCTCGAGGCCTACGACCGGCTCCTCTTCCCCGAATTGATTCGCGCCATGACCCAGGCCTCCGTTCCCTTCGTGGTCTTCGGCGAACACGGCTTTGCCCCCGTCCACGACCAGATCCTCACCGACCATGAAACGGGAGAGTACGAGATCGTCCGGTGGCTCGTGAACCGGGGACGCCGCCGCCTTCTCTGCGTCTTCCCCGACACCCGCCCGGAACTCGCGGCAGCCCGCTACGGCGGCTATTGCCGGGCCATGGCCGAAGCTGGATTGGAAGCGCTGCCCATGGTCCGCGACGAGATGAACGACCTGGTCCAGGAATCGACACCGGCAGTGTTCCGGGTCCGTACCGCCTACTTCCGCGGGCTCCTCGCCCCTCTCCTGAAAGACTCCGACATCGACGCCATCCTCGCCATCAACGACCGCCAGGCCTTCGAAATCGGAGCCGCCTGCCGCTCCCTCGGACACCTCGAAGGCGACCGCCTCCTCGTGGCGGGCTACGACAATTTCTACCGCGAGGCCAACCCTTGGGAGCGCGACCTCTTCCCCGCCGTCCCCGCCGCCACCGTCGATAAGCGCAACTACGACATCGGCCTCGCCCTCGTCCAGCTCCTCCTCGAACGGATCGAAGGCCGCCTCCCGCAAGAATCCCAGGTCCGCAAAGTCTCCCCCGTCTTCCTCCCCCTCCGCTAGCTGGAGCCGGCGCTACGTTCCCAAATATAAGCTTCACTCCGCTCAGGAGCTGTTCGATAGAGCCTACGGATAGCCATGACGGTGGTTTTCCCTGCCCCTGTAGCCAGCTTGAGAGCCAACCGCATGATCTCGGGATTGGCGTCGTGGTTGGCTAGTGCCAGATGGTTTAGGAACTTTTCCCCCGCCTTGCCGAAGTGGGGGGGGCAACCTCGGTCAGCCAAATAGCAGTCTCTACGGCTTCGATCTGGCAGAAGAAGGGGCCACAGATTCGGCTCAACCTCTTGATGAAGAGGGAGCGGGTGAAGGGGTTCGAACCCTCGACATCGACCTTGGCAAGGTCGCACTCTACCACTGAGTTACACCCGCATTGCCCGGAAGGGGTTGCCATTAGAGGGAAACGGGGCACCCCTTGCAAGAGAAAAATGGGTGTACTTTTTCGCGCCTGTTCCGGCAGTCTCGGGCATGCGTGTTCTTGGGATTGATCCGGCTCTCCGTAATACGGGGTATGGCCTGATCGATACTCGCGCGGCGGCTCCGGGGTCGGGGCGCGCGGGGGGGATGGTTGCTTTCGGGGTGATCCGGACGGGGAAGGAGGCGCTGCCTTCGGAGTGTCTCCGGCTGATTGCGGCGGGGCTGCGGGAGGTGATCGCGCTCCACAAGCCCGATGTGGCGGCGGTGGAGGGGATTATTTTCGTCCAGAGCCACCGGACGGCGATCACGATGGGGGCGGCGCGGGGGGCGGCGCTGGTGGCCCTTGCGGAGGCGGGGGTGCCGGTCTATGAATATGCGCCGACGCGGGTGAAGGCGGCGGCGACGGGCGGGGGCGGGGCGAAGAAGGCGCAGGTGGGGTTCATGATGCGGGCGCTCCTGGGGCTTTCGGAGAATCCCCCGGCCGATGCGGCGGACGCGCTGGCGATCGCGCTGACGCATGCGCAGACGAAGCCGGGGCTGACGACGGGGACGCGGCTTTAATTTCCATTCTCATTTTTTCACGATGATTGCTTATTTGAACGGGACGCTGGTGGCCTCGCTGCCGACGCAGGCGGTGGTGGAGGTGGGCGGGGTGGGGTATGAGGTGCTGATTCCGCTGGGGACGTTCGAGCGGCTTCCGGCGCCGCCGGCGCCGGTGCGGCTGCTGACGCATCTGCAGGTGCGGGAGGATGCCCATGTGCTCTACGGGTTCGCGACGGACGAGGAGCGCGATTTGTTCCGGCTGCTGATCACGCATGTGAGCGGGATCGGGCCGAAGTCGGCGCTGGCGATTCTCAGCGGGACGTCTCCGGCGCAGTTCCGCGCGGCGGTGGTGGCGAATGACCTGGCGGTGCTGGGGAAGATCAAGGGGGTGGGGAAGAAGACGGCGGAGCGGGTGGTGGTGGAGCTGCGGGACAAGGTGGGGGTCTCGGCGGCGTGGGAGGCGGCGAGTGCGCGGCACACGCAATCGCCGGCGGAGCAGCAGCTGAACGACGCGGTGCTGGCGCTGGTGGCGCTGGGCTACACGCAGGCGGCGGCGGCGAAGGCGCTGACGGCGGTGCGGACGAAGTTCCCGGGGGCGGACACGGAGACCTTGATCCGCGAGACGCTGCGGGCATTCTAGCCTTTTCATTTTTATCCTTATGGCCGATCCGAATCTCCTCGCCGCCGATCCCGGTTTTGAGCTGACGCTCCGTCCGCCCGCGCTCGACGATTTCGCGGGGCAGGGGCGGATCCGGGAGCGGATCCTGGTGCTGATCGAGGCGGCGAAGGGGCGCGGGGAGCCGCTGGAGCATCTGCTGTTCAGCGGCCCGCCGGGGCTGGGGAAGACGACGCTGGCGAATATCCTGGCGCGGGAGATGGGGGCGAACCTGAAGTGCACGTCGGGCCCGGTGATCGACAAGGCGGGCGATCTGGCGGGGCTGCTGACGTCGCTGGAGAAGGGGGACATCCTGTTCATCGACGAGATCCATCGGCTGAACAAGACGATCGAGGAGTATCTCTACCCGGCGATGGAGGATTTCCGGATCGATATCATCATCGACCAGGGGCCGAATGCGCGGAGTGTCCGCCTGAATCTGCCGAAGTTCACGCTGGTGGGGGCGACGACGCGGGCGGGGATGCTGAGCGCGCCGCTGCGGAGCCGCTTCGGGCTGGTGAACCGGCTCGATTACTACACGGCGGAGGAGCTTTCGGGGATCGTGGCCCGCTCGGCGCGGCTGCTGAATGTGGAGATGGACGCGGAGGGGGCGACGGAGGTGGCGCGCCGCTCGCGGGGGACGCCGCGGATCGCGAACAATCTGCTGCGCTGGGTGCGGGACTTCGCGGCGGTGCGGAACGCGGGGCGGGTCGACAAGGCGACGGCCGACGCGGCGCTCCACATGCTCGACATCGACGACGACGGGCTCGACGAGATGGACAAGAAGCTGCTGGAGGCGCTGGTCCACAAGTTCGGCGGCGGGCCGGTCGGGGTCTCGTCGCTGGCGGTGGCGGTGGGGGAGGAGTCGGGGACGCTCGAGGAGGTCCATGAGCCGTACCTGATCCTGGAGGGGTTCCTGAAGCGGACGCCGCAGGGCCGCGTGGCGACGCCGAAGACCTACCAGAAGCTCGGCGTGACGCCGACGCGGAAGCAGCAGGATCTGTTTTAGGCGCGCACGCCTTCCCCGGGCCATGACTCCGCAAGAGATCATCCGCCTCCGTCTCGCCAGCCAGCAGTTGGCGGCCTCCGTTTGCACGAAGCCCGAGGAGGTCGTCGCCCGGCTCGGCGCGATGCAGGCGCAGGAACACGGCAGCGCGAAGTGGGCGATCGGGGCGCGCCTGCAGAGAGCGGGGGCGGGGGCGACCGAAGCCGCTATCGACGGGGCCGTCGCGCGCCGCGCGATCGTCCGCAGCTGGCCGATGCGAGGGACGATCCATTATGTCGCCGCCGCCGATCTCCGCTGGATGCTGGCCCTCCTCACGCCGCGGATCCTCGCCGGGACGGCGGAGCGGCAGAAGCGGCTGGAATTGGACGCCGCGGTCTTCGCGCAGACGCGGAAACGGTTCTCGAAGTGGCTGAAGGGCGGGGCGACGCTGGCCCGCACGGCGCTCCTCGCCGCCCTCGACCAGGACGGCATCCCGACGGCGCAGAATCGGGGATATCACATTCTCTGGCGTCACGCCCAGGAGGGGTTGATCTGCTTCGGCCCTCATGAAGGGAAGGAGCCGACCTTCGCCCTCCTCGACGATTGGATCCCGCTTTCCAAAAGCCGCGCCCTGGAGGGAGAGGCGGCGTTGGAGGAGCTGGCCCACCGCTATTTCACCGGCCACGGCCCGGCGACGCTCGACGACTTCGTCTGGTGGTCGGGGCTGAAGGTCTCCGATGCGCGGAGGGCGATCGCGCGGGCGGAGAAGCGGCTGGCGCGGATCGATGGGGAGCAGGCGGAGGGCAGGCTGACTTACTGGATGGCGCCCGAAGCGGCGACGGGAAAGGCGACGAGGCCCCCCGAAATCCAGTTCCTGCCCGCCTTCGACGAGTACCTCCTCGGCTACCGGAACCGCGAGGCCCAACTCGATGCGGCCCATGCGCCGAAGATCGTTCCGGGCGGCAACGGCATTTTTCTCCCGATGCTCCTGGCGCAGGGGCGGATCGTGGGGACGTGGAAAAAGGCGGTGAAGAAAAAAGGGGTGACGGTGACCGCGCTCCCCTTTGTCCCGTTCCCCCCGGCCGCCCGGAAAAAGGCCGCCGAGGCGGTGGAGGCCTATGGGCGATTCCTCGGTCTTCCTATCACGCTTTCGATCGGATAGGCTCCATTGAGCCCCATGACTTTCATGCCCTCCCTCAATCTCTCCTTCAGCTCGCTTTCATCCCTCAACGACCTCTGGCCGGTCATGCTCTTCTGGGCCATTCTTTTCGTTGGTACGCTGGTCGAGCTTCTCCGTCGCCGGGGCTTCGATCCCGTCACCCGGTTGACGTGGGTCGTCATCGTGGTCTTCGTTCCGGTCGTCGGCCTCTTCTTGTACTGGCTGGTTCCCAAAGATTTCTCCGAGCCTCTTGAGAAAGCGGCTCCCAAAAAGGCTTCTCCCTCGAATTCCCTCGCAGGGACTCCGTGGGAAAACGATCCGGGTCATACGCTCTAACGCTCTAGGATTCGGGAATCCCGCGCCGCCCCATGAAATCCCACCGCAAGGAACTCTGGTTCGAGGTGCCGCAGCGGCGGGCCTACCTCAACATCACGCCGCAGGTGGAGGCGGCGCTGCGGGAGAGCGGGATCAAGGAGGGGCTTTGTCTCGTGAATGCGATGCATATCAGCGCCTCGGTCTTCATCAACGACGATGAGCGCGGGCTCCACGGCGATTTCGAGAAGTGGCTCGAACGCCTCGCGCCGGAGAAGCCCCACTCCCAGTACCGCCACAACGAGACGGGGGAGGACAATGCCGACGCCCACCTGAAGCGTTCGATCATGGGCCGGGAGACCGTGGTGGCGGTGACGGCGGGGAGGCTCGACTTCGGGCCGTGGGAGCAGATTTTCTATGCCGAGTTCGACGGGCTGCGGAAGAAGCGGGTGCTGGTGAAGATCATCGGGGACTAGGCGCGGACGGAGGGGACCGCCGATTTGGCCCCGTTCCTTTCCTGCGGTATAGTGTCCCCTCAGTCTTCCCCCATGATTCCCTTTTCCGTCCTCGATCTTTCTCCCGTCGCCCAGGGCTCGACCCCGGCGGAGGCGCTGTGGAATTCCCTCGACCTGGCCCGCCATGCGGAGCTCCTCGGCTACCATCGCTATTGGCTGGCGGAACACCACGGGATGCCGGGCATCGCGAGCGCGGCGACCGCCGTCGTCATCGGCCACGTGGCGGCCGGGACGAAGACGATCCGGGTCGGCTCCGGCGGGATCATGTTGCCGAACCATTCCCCCCTCGTGATCGCGGAGCAGTTCGGCACCCTCGCCTCGCTCTATCCCGGCCGGATCGACCTCGGCCTCGGCCGCGCCCCGGGCTCCGACCTGGCGACGGCCCGCGCCCTCCGCCGCAATCCGCTGACCGATGCCGACACGTTCCCCGCCGATGTCCGGGAACTCCAGGCGTTCCTCGGCCCGGCGCAGCCGGGGGCGGCGGTCCAGGCGGTCCCGGGCGCGGGGACCGGCGTCCCGCTCTGGCTGCTGGGATCGAGCCTCTACAGCGCCCAGCTGGCGGCGATCCTCGGGCTTCCCTTCGCCTTCGCCTCCCACTTCGCCCCCGCCGCCCTCCTCCGGGCGCTGGAGCTCTACCGCCATCACTTCCAGCCGTCGGCGCAGCTGGCGAAGCCGTACGTGATGATCGCGGCGAATGTCTTCGCCGCCGAGACCGACGCCGAGGCGCGGCGGCAGTTCTCGTCGGTCCAGCAGGCGTTCGCCAACCTCCGGCGCGGCGCGCCCGGGCCGGTGCCGACGCCGGTCGACGACATCGACGCCCTCCTCTCCCCGGCGGAACGGGCGCAGGTCGACGAGGCCCTCGCCTATTCCGCCGTCGGCACGGCGGAGCGGGTCGCCGAGGACCTCGGCCTCATCCTCGCGGAGACGCGGCCCGACGAGCTGCTGATCGCCGGCCACTTCCACGACCACATGGCCCGCCGCCGTTCCTTCGAGATCGTCGCGCAGGTGCGGGACGGGATGAAGTAAGGGCGAAGAAGGGCGGCTCAGGCGGCGAGGGAGAGCGCCTCTTCCCGGCGGACGCGCCTCTGCCGGTCGAGGTCGAAGCGGAGCCGCTTTCCCCCCACGCGCCCGAGCCGGACGGGGGAGGGAACGGCGGCGACGTGGAGGAGCGTCTGCTCCGGGGAGAAGCTCTCGACCCTGGCGATGTGGACGCGGTTCACGAGGATGCTCCGGTCGAGACGGAGGAAGAGGAGCGAAGGGAGGATATCCTGCCACGCTCCGATGGCCCGGGTGAGGAAGAACTTTTCGCCGGAGTGGAGATGGACGTGGGTGTAGTTGCCCTCGGCGACGATGAGGCTGATCGCCTCGACGGGGACGACGTGGTGGTTCCCCCCCTCGCGGAGGACGATGGTGGCGGCGGGAGGGGCGAGGGGCGTGGCGGCGCGCCCGACCGTTTCCTGCGGGGCGACGGAAAGGACCAGGAAGCGGGGAGGGCGACCCCGTCGCACCCCGGCCCCGACCTTCCCGCGATGGGGAGGACGCTTGCTCATGGATTGATCCTTCCCGGGAGGGCCGCTCTCCCGCAACCCAGGAAAGTGCGTAGGGAAATTGCCTACGCAGGGGGTTGAGGGGGAGCGAAGTTATTGGGAGCGCGTTTGGAACCGAGGTGGTTTGAGGGTCGATCGGTTCCAGCTCTCTCTTGCCGAGGGCTCGGAATCCGGTCATCGTTTCCGCGATGTCCGAGGCCTCTCCCTCCTCCCCCTGCCGCGTCCTGATCGTCGACGACCATCCGGTCGTCCGGCTCGGCGTGACGCTTTCCCTGGAGGCGGCTGCCGAGGAATTCGTCCTTTGCGGCGAGGCGGCGACGCCGGGGGAGGCGCTCGACCTGGTCGAGCGGCTCCGGCCCGATGCCGCCGTCGTCGATCTCCACCTCGGAGGGCGGGACGGCTTCGACCTGATCGACGACCTGACGGCGCTCCACCCGCCGCTCCGCATCGTCGTCTACACGGCGATGGAGGAGCGGCTCTACGTGCGGCGGGCGCTGCGGGCGGGGGCGCGGGGGTACCTGATGAAGGGATGCGATCCGGCGCTGCTCGTCCCGGCGCTGCGGACGGTCGTCTCCGGGGGCCTCGCCGTCAGCGAGGCGGCGTGGAAGGACGCCGCCCCGGGGGCGGAGGAACCGGCCTCGATCGACGCCCTCTCGAACCGGGAGCTCCAGGTCTTCCGGCTGATCGGCCTCGGCGGCGCGCCCGCCGCGATCGCGGAGAAGATGGGCCTGAGCGTGAAGACCGTCGGCTCCTACCGGGAGCGGATCAAGTCGAAGCTCCGCCTCGCCGACGGCATCGACCTCGACCAGGCCGCCTACGAGTTCGTCCGCCGGAGCAAGGAGATCATCCCTCCGGCAAGGTAACGACGAGGACGGTCCCCCCCGCGCTCCCTTCCTCGGCCCGCAGGGAGCCGCCCTGCGCCAGGAGGAAGTCCCGGCACAGCCGGAGGCCGAGGCCGAAGCCCCGCTCGCCCGTCCCGTCGCCGCCGCTCCCCCAGTGGGCCGCCGCGCCCTCCCCGTTTTCGAGGATCCGCCGCACCGTGGCCGCGCCCGATGCGAAACCGGCCCGATCGACGCCGTTGCCGAGCCCCGTATCGGCGACGGCGATCTCCCAGCAGCGCGTTTCCCCCGCACCGACGCCGGACTGCGCCCCGATCGAGACGGTCCCGCCGGGCGCGGTGAATTTCAACGCGTTCGAGACGAGGTTCCGGAGGACGGCCTGGAGCCGCCCGGCGTCGGCGCGGACGGCGATCCCGGGGGCGACGCCGTTGCGGACGGCGATCCCCTTTTCCCGCGCCACGGCGGCGAAGAGCGCGAGGGTCTCGTCGACCGCCGGGGCGAGGGCGACGCGCTCCAGCCGGATCTCGTGGAAGGCCATCTGGCTCGACGCCCACCGGAGGATGCTCTCCATCGAGGCGTGGAGGCGGTGGATGTCGTCCCGGAGGATTCCCTGGATCGACTCGAACCGCTCCGGCGTGAGGCGGCCCGCGACGAGGTGGTCGACCGATTCCTTCAGCCGGATCACCGGTCCCCGCAGGTCGTGGGAGACGAGGGCGAAGAGCGTCTCCTTCGCCTCGTTGGCCCGGTCGAGGTCGCGGTTCTTCCGTTCGACGAGGGCGCGGTAGTCGTCGCTCACCCGGCGGAAGACTTCGCAGTAGACGAAGAGCGTGGCGACGCCGATGACGACATTGGTGATGTACCTCCCCTGCGAGACCCCGGCATTGCGGAAGAACTCGAAATGGGCGCCGAGGATGACGACATAGCCGATCCCACCGAGGAAGACCCAGCAGAAGCGCCAGAAGCCGGAATCCATCAGGAAGATCATGAGGAGGCCGAAGCAGAGGAAATTCACCTCGAGGCCGTTGCGGGTCAGCCACGCCTGGAGGGCCGAGACCGTCATCCCGATGACGGCCAGGCCGACGAGCGCCGGACGCCACAATCCCCGCGACAGGAGCCAGAGCCCGGCGGCCCCGGTGACGGTCATCGTCACGTTGTAGGGAAGAAGATGGTGGTTCCGCTGGAGGTAATTGACCGTGGCGAGGATCGCCGAGAAGAGGGTGATCACGAGGGCCACGCTGTTGAGGACGTGGAATTTCTTCCGCAGCCCGAAGTCCATCTCCTCGCGGATGCCGAGGGAGATGAGGCGGAGCCAGAAGCCGGGGCGGGTCGTCATTCGTGCCCCCGATGTTAAAACGAGACGACGAAGCCGCCAAGGAATTCCCGCCCCGGCGCGCTCGACCCGAGGCCCCCGGCGGTCGCCTTCGGGAGGATGCCCGAGTTCGCCCGGTTCAGGCCGAGGGAGGCGGGATCGTAATCGCGGTCGAGGAGGTTGTTGATCCCGAAGAAGAGGCTCAGGGAGGCGGTGACCTCGTAGCTCTGCCGCATGTTGAGGACCCACCAGGACGGGACCTGGGAGATGAGGTGGCTGTCGGCGGTGTAGCCCTCGGAGGCGGCGCTCTCGTAGCTCGGGCCGGACCAGACGGCGTACCAGTCGCTGCTCCACTTCCCGATCTTCCCGCCGCGGAGGCCGAGGGTCGCCTGGTAGTCGTCGATCTTCAACATGTGGGAATCGCTCAGTGCGTAGGGGACCCCCTCGCCGTCGAACTGGAAGAGCTTGCTCCCCGTGGCGTAGGGCTCCAGCCGGTAGCCGGCCCACTTGCCGAGGCGGGCGAGGTCGTAGGAGAACGCCGCCTCGAGGCCGCTGATCTTCTCCCGGTCGATGTTGCGCCACGTGTAGACGAGGGGGGTCGCCGTCGGGAGGGAGACGACGCTGTTGTGGATCGTGTTGCGGAAGTAGGCGAGGTCGGCGGAGAGCGGCCCCTCCTCGCCGTGGACGCCGTATTCCGAGGTGAGGCTGTATTCGTCCTTGAGGTTCGGGTTGCCCGACACGGTGAAGCCGTTCCCCTGCTGCGTCGCGGAGTGGAGCTCCCCGGGGGTGACGGCGCGGAAGCCGGTGCCGACGCTCGCCCGGAGCTTCCATCCCTTCCGCACCTCGTAGGCCGAGGCGACGCGGTAGGTCCCCGAACCGGCGTTCCGCGCCGCCGAGTCGAAGGAGGCGGTCTGGTACTCGGTGCCGAGGAGCTTCGCGTTCGTGAACTGGAAGCGGCCCCCCGCCTGGAGGACGAGGCGGTCGTCGAGGAACCGCTGGGCGTCCTCGGCGTAGACGGCGGCCATGTAGCTCTCGTTGTTGTACTCGGTCGGCGGGAGGTTGACGGCGGGGGCGAAGGGATTCGCCGCCGGGTAGCCGGGGGCGGCGACGCGGGAGCGGGTGTTCTCGAGCCAGCCGTGCTCGAGGTCGACGCCGGCGAGGAGGGTGTTCGATTCGGTCGGCTCGACGGTGAAGGCGATCTTGTCCCCGGCGAGGTTCTGTGTCCGCGCGTCGCGGTCCCGGAGGACGCCCGGCGTGCCGTAGTAGCCGGCCCCGGAGGCGGCGAGGCCGATGAAGGGATTCTGCGGCCAGTCGAAGATGTCGACGTCCTGGACGTAATAGAAATGGTCCGACCAGCGGAGCCCGCCCCCCGTCGCCGCCCCGGTGTAGATCGCGTCGACCGAGGTGTTCATCCGCGTGTCGGTGTCGGTGAGGCTGTAGGTGAGGCCGGGGTGGCCCGCGTCGTAGACGCCGTCGTGGCGGACGATCACCTCGATCCGGTTCGCGCCGGTCGCGTCGAGGTCGTAGCCGAGGGTGAGGTTCAGGTTCCCCCGGTCGTAGGCGGTGTTCGGCATCGTCCCGGCGCTCCCGGAACCCGAGGTGTAGTTCCCGCTCGTCGAGCCGGTTGCCGAGACGTACCAGTCGAAGGCTTTCTCCTTCCCGCCGCTCTCGATCTGGCCGGTGTAGCGGTCGAAGGAGCCGAAGGTTCCCGTCACCCGGTTGCCCGGGGCCGTCGTCCCGTCCTTCGTGACGAGGTTGACGACGCCCCCCATCGAGGCCGTGCTGTCGTAGGCGACCGAGGCGGGCCCGCGCGAGACCTCGACCCGCGCCGCGTCCTCGGTGGAGAGCTTCCCGATGTTCGCCGTCCCCGCGCGCCGCCCGTTGACGAGGACCGGGATCTGGCTGACGTCGTCCCAGCCCTGCGCGGCGGTCAGCGCCCCCCGGATGTTGAAGAGGGTATGGCCCGGCGAGTAATTGACCGAGAAGCCGAAAGAATTCTGGCTCAGCAGGTCGGTGAGGTTGAAGGGGCGGATCGTCTCGATGGCGGCCTGGTCGTAGACCGCGGCGGTACCGGTCCCCGCGCTCCCGCCCGGGGCGGCGCCGGTCACCGTGACGACGGGAAGGGGAACGGCGGCGGCCTCTTCCCCCCGCGCCTCCCGGGACGAAAGCGCGCCGAGACCGAGCCCCCACCCCAGGAGGGAGAGCGGCAGCAGTCGGAGAGCGGATTTTCGACCCATAGGAGAACGCCCGATCCTCCCGGGACGGGGGGAGCGCGTCAACCCGCAAGGGGACCGCCTCCCCCGCCTTTCGACGGCTCATTCCGCCCTCATTTGGATCACTCGTCCCGGTCGCTAGTTTTTAACGGTAAGCAAATATAAAGTTGCGTTTCCACTAATTAATAAACTAAATTTATAAACTAGCGCGTCACCCGCGCCCCGTCGGACCACCTTCCACCCCACCCCCGGAGACCCCAGATGAATAGGAACCCCTCGCGACTCACCCCCCGCCCCGTCGGCCTGCCCGGCCTCACCCTCCTCCTGCTCTTCCTGCTTCTCCTGCAATGGACGGTCGCCCCGGCCCCCGCGCAGACCTGGAACATCCTCGACACCCACCCCGGCACGGTCACCGGGAGCGCCCTCGACCTCTCCCGGATGAACGACGCCCCCGCGGGCAAGTACGGCTGGGCGACGATTGACGCCGACGGCGACATCCTCTTCGAGGGGAACCCGAACGCGAAGGTCCGCTTCTACGGCGCGAACATCCCGACCTTCATGACCCACCCGCAGGTCGACGCCCTCACCGACCGCCTCGCCGCCATGGGATACAACGTCGCCCGCATCATGGGCCACGACATCATGGAAAGCTGGCAGCAGGGCATCTTCCAGACGCCGACCTCGACCGACCCGACCCTCCTCGCCTTCAACACCGCCTCCCTCGAGCAGCTCGACTACCTCTTCGCCAGCCTGAAGAAGAAGGGGATCTACGTGCAGATGGACCTCTTCACCAGTTTCCAGTTCTCGAGCATCCCCTCCCTCAACGCCTACGGGCAGTCCCCGGGCTTCCTCTTTCCCTTCCTCGATGACGCCTACTACCTCTGGCAGAAGGAGACCGAGATGTACCTCTCCCACGTCAACCAATACACCCACGTGGCGCTGAAGGACGATCCGATGGTGATCGGCATGTGCCCGTGGAACGAGGCCCTCCTCCCGAACCTCGCCAAGCCGAACTCGACCCTCTCCCCCCTCCTCCTCACCCAATTCAACACCTTCCTCACCGGGAAGGGCCGGGCGACCGTCTCCGCCTTCCCGATCACCACGACCACCGACTACTGGAGCCTCCCCAGCTCCTCGACCACCGATTCCCTCACCGAGTTCTACACGGAGAAGACCGTCGCCGTGTACAACCGGATGAAGCAATACCTCCAGAACACCCTCCAGGTGAAGTGCCTCGTCGACGGGCTGAACTACCTCCACAGCCCCCTCACGAATTACTGGCGGAACCAGGTCACCGACGCCTACGACATGCACCTCTACTACCAGTGGGACATCGGGACCGTCACCCCCGGCTCCGGGAACTACGTCTACAACCCGACCTCCTACCCGATGCTCAGCGACACCTTCGCCACCGGGAAATACGTCGGCTCCTATCCCTACCTCTCCCTGAACCAGGAATACCTGAAGCCGGTCTTCCTCACCGAATTCCACGACGTCTTCCCCAACCCGGGCCGCGACCAGGCCGCCCTCTTCGCCTCGACGATCGGGGCCTTCCAGGGCTGGGACGACATCAACCACTTCTGCTTCCAGCGGCCCGACGACGGCCTCACCGACTTCCGGGTCGGGGCCTTCAACGAATTCAGCATGGCCGCCGATCCGATCGTCCTCATGTCGGAGTACCAGGGCGTCCTCGCCTTCCGGGCCAGCCAGCTGAAGCAGGCCCCGCCCCGCTTCGTCATCGTGCGGGACAAGTCGGCCTGCGGGAAGAAGGGCGACTCCCGCTGGGAGAACGCCGGCATGGCGAACCTCGGCTACCTCTCCTACATGTACAACACCGTGACGGTCTACGTCGACGCCCCGACCGTCCCCGTCGCGGTTTACAAGATCAGCGCCTCGACCTCCCAGGCGAGCGTCGCCAGCGGCATCCTCCCCTCGGCGAACCTCGTCCCGATCACCTCGACGCTCACGAGCCTCCAGGCGGCCCAGAAATGCATCGACGCCCTCAGCGCCACCGATCCCGTCGAGAACGCGATCAAGACGATGCAGCAGGCCGGGCTCAACCAGAACAAGCTCGTCTCCGAGACCGGCGAGATCGTCTTCGACCTCACGAACCGCTGCTACACCGTCAACTCCCCCCGGATGATCGCCGCCGCCGGGACGCTGAACGGGGCCGCCTTCGCCTTCAGCAACGCCCAGGCCTCGGCGACCACCACCATCGCGAAGGGCACCCTCTTCGCCGCGAGCCTCGACGGGCAGCCGATGGCCTCCAGCGGCCGCCTCGTCGTCATCAACACCACCGACGCGAAGTTCACCGGCTCGCAGAACGTCGCGCTGAACGACGGGCCCGGCAACTACAGCTACACCGTCCCCGCCGGGACCGTCTCCTCGACGACGCCGAACCTCCTCCTCTACACCACGGGGGACTTCCAGCTCGCCACCACCCTCAGCCCCGCCTCCTTCACCGCCTACCGGATCGGGATGAACGGCGCCCGCCTCGGGACCCTTCCCATCGTGACGACGGGGAACCAGCTCTCGGTGAACTTCGACACCGGGAGCGGCTTCGCCTTCGAGCTGATCGCCAACCCGATCCCCAGCCCCGCCCTCTCCACCACCGCCACCGTGAAAGTGATCGTCGACAACGACAGCGCCAACAACGGCCCCAACGCCTCGGTCTCGCGGAGCGGCAGCTGGTCGACGTCGAGCAGCCTCCCCAACTACTACGCGACGAACTACCACTACGCCGTGAGCACCGGCGGCGGCGCCAACACGACGCGGTGGACCCCGACCCTCCCGCAGGAAGGGAACTACCAGGTCTATTACCGGATCCCCGACGGCAACTCGGCCCGCGCCACCAACGCCCTCCTCACCGTCCATTACGCGGACGGCACCCGGGCGACGCGGATCAACGAGCAGCCGGTCCCCGGCGGCAACTGGATCCTCATGGGGACCTACCACTTCCTCCCCGGCTCCACCGGCTACGTCGAGCTGAGCGACGCCGGGACGACGAGCGGCACCTACCTCATCGCCGACGCCGTCGCCTTCGTCCTCCCCGCCTCGATCGTCGTCGACAACACCGCCGCCACCCAGACCGGCACCTGGACCGCCTCGACGACCAACACCGGCTACTACGGGACGAACTACCTCTACACCACCAGCGGCACCGGCAGCGCCAAGCTCCGCTGGACCCCGACCATTACCACGGCGGGCCGCTACAACGTCTACTGCCGCCTCCCGAACGGCGACGCCACGCGGCTGAGCGCGGCCAACTTCACCGTCGCCTACACCGGCGGCCAAACCCAGTCGGTCCCCGTCAACGAGCAGCCCGCCCAGGGCGGCAACTGGGTCCTCCTCGGCACCTACTCCTTCGCCGCCGGAACCACCGGCTACGTCGAGCTGAACAACAGCGGCACCGAGCCCTTCGTCATCGGCGACGCCATCGCCTTCATCGCGGCCGACACGCCGTGAGGAGGGGGAAAAAGACAAAAAAGGCGGCAGGATTTCTCCTGCCGCCTTTTTTGAAGAGCGAGGGTCCGGCGCTTAGTAAGCGGCCTGGGAGCCCTTGATGTTCTTCGACTGCATCCAGGGCATGATCGCCCGGAGCTTTTCGCCGGTCTTTTCGATCGGGTGCTTGGCGCCGTCGTTCAGGAGCTTCTGGTACTTCTTCTTGCCGCCCTTGGCCTCGGCGATCCACTGCTTGGCGAACTTGCCGTTCTGGATCTCGGTGAGGACCTTCTTCATCTCGGCCTTCACGGCCTTGTTGACGATGCGGGGCCCGATGATCACGTCGCCCCACTTGGCGGTCTCGGAGATCGAGAAGCGCATGCCGCTGATGCCCGACTCGTGGATGAGGTCGACGAGGAGCTTCAGCTCGTGGAGGCACTCGAAGTAGGCCATCTCGGGCTGGTAGCCGGCCTCGACGAGGGTCTCGTAGCCGGCCTTGATGAGGGCCGAGGTGCCGCCGCAGAGGACGGCCTGCTCGCCGAAGAGGTCGGTCTCGGTCTCTTCCTTGAAGGTCGTCTCGATGACGCCGCCGCGGGTGCCGCCGATGCCCTTGGCCCACGCGAGCGCGGTGGCCTTGGCCTTCTTGGAGGGGTTCTGGTAGATGCCGATGAGGGAGGGAACGCCCTTGCCCTCGGTGTACTGGCGGCGGACGAGGTGGCCGGGGCCCTTCGGCGCGACGAGGATGACGTCGACGTCCTTCGGGGGGACGACGGTCTTGAAGTGGATGGCGAAGCCGTGGGAGAAGAGGAGGGTCTTGCCCTTGGTGAGGTTCGGGGCGATCTCGCTCTTGTAGACGGAGGGGATGGTGAGGTCGGGGACGGCGACGAAGATGACGTCGGCCTTCTTCACCGCCTCGGCGACGGAGTAGACCTTGAAGCCGCGCTTCTTGGCGACCTCGATCGACTTGCTGCCCTTGTAGAGGCCGATGATGACGTTGACGCCGCTCTCCTTGAGGTTGAGCGCGTGGGCGTGGCCTTGGGAGCCGAAGCCGATGACGGCGGCGGTCTTGCCGCTGAGGTGCTTCAGGTCGGCGTCCTTGTCCTTGTAGATTTTGGCGGGCATGTCTTTCTCTTTCTTCGTTGGTGTTGGGGTAAAAGGGGCCTAGTCCTGCGCCGCGTCGGTCTGCTCGCGCGGGAGGGCGATCTTGCCGGTGCGGGTGAGGTCGATGGTGCCGAAGTGGTCCATCAGGCTGATGAACTTCGTGATCTTGCTCTCGTTGCCGGTCAGCTCGATCGTGAGGTTCTTCGGCTGCACGTCGACGATCTTCGCGCGGAAGATGTCGCAGATCTGGAGCACCTCGGCGCGGGTCTTCGCGCCGACCTTCACCTTCATGAGGATCAGCTCGCGGTCGATGTACTCGCCGTCACGGAAGTCCTGCACCTCGATGACGTCGACGAGCTTGTTCAGCTGCTTCGTCACCTGGTCGAGGGTCTTGTCGTCGCCCATCACCACGAGGGTGAGGCGGGAGATGCTCTCGTCGTGCGTCGGGCCGACGTTGAGCGTGTCGATATTGTAGCCCCGGCCGCTGAACATCGCGGTGATCCGCGTGAGGACGCCGAACTTGTTTTCGACAAGGACGCTGATGGTGTGGCGCATGGGCTGGTTTTTCGTTGGTTCCCCTCCCGGGGCGAAATCAGGGAAATCGCCGAAAAGAAGGGAAGGGTGAGGGTAAAATCCTGACCACGCGGGTCAAGAACTTTCCAGTTCAGGCCGGTTTTGGGGCCGTTTCGGGGGGTAGTTTTGGATGGAAGTTGCGTAAAAAGAAATCTGTGTATCGAAAAATCCAAAAATCGATAATCCTCGTAATCAGGAGTTTATATCAGTGTGTAGGAAAAGACTTACATAATCTTTTCCTATTCTTCTCTCGATTGGCACGAACTTTGTTTCCTATAGTCACAACATGAAGACTCTGTCCAACACGATGGCGGTGCTCCTCCTCGGCGGAATGATCGCGATGACTTCGGCGATCTCGGCCCTGGCGGGAGTGAGCGAAAAGACACAGGCCGCCGAAAAGACCTTCGACGACGGCTGGGAAATCGCCGCCGCGCTCGACGTCCACGGCAAGGGCGGCTGGACCACCTGCGGGGTCTTCGCGAAGGATCTCCAGCACCGCTTCACCCTCGCCGGGGGCGAGAGCCACATCGTCGTCTACGATTGGACCGACGCGGCGGGCTTCGGCCAGCGCCACGCGCTCTTCGTCTACCGGGACACGACGGGCCGCTACTGGGGCATCGACAACCGCCACGCGCAGCCGAAGTGGCTCGCCGGGACGACGCCCGCCGCCTGGGTCGATTTCTGGGAACCCGACAAGAAGAGCATCCACCTCGTCGCCGACGTGAGCAACCCGAAGCTCGCCGGCCGCAGCGCCGACAAGAGCCGCTACGACCGCCTCAGCGCCGAGACGATGGTCGCGTCGAACAAGTAAGCGTCGCCGGTCTTCATCGAAAAGGCGGCGGGAGCAATCCCGCCGCCCTTTTTGTTTTTGCGGGGAAAGGGGCCGCGAAGTGGAGGGGAGCGCCCTTCGGGACTGGGTACAGACCCTGTACAGGGGGATGTAATCCGCGCGTTTAAAGATGCAAGAGGGGCTGCGCCCCTCCTGCACCTCCCCCTCTGATAGGCCTGAACTGTTGGGAGCGTTATCGATCAGGCCATGTTTCCCGGGTAGCGCGTGTCCGCTAGTTCCCCGCAGCGTATGGGAGGAACCACGCGTCCGTGGGCCGGGGAAACTCGGGTGCTATCTCAGGGAAGAGAGATGGCCGCCCCTCTCCCGCGATCCCCTACTTCACCCCCGCCCGGGCCTTCCGCCAGACGTTGATCAGTTCGGGGAGGAGCTGTTTCTTCCGGCTGACGACGCCGGGGCATTCGTAGAGGTTCTCCTCCAGCTTCGCGTAGCCGATCGCGCCGACGATGGCCTCGACGCCGGAGACGAGGAGGACGCTGTCATGTTTCGTGATGTCGGTGACGAGGACGCAGGTGAGGTCGAGCTTCGCCGCCGCGCGGTAGTCGTCGAGGGCGGCCTGGAGCTCGGCCTTCCGTTCCCAGAACTTGTCGAGGCTCTGCTCCTCGATCTGGGCGACGCCGCTCCTCCAGCCCGCTTCCTCGAATTCCTTGCAGTCGGCCTTGATCGCCTTCGCCGCCGGGAGGGTGGCGAGGAGGGAGCCGGTGGCGAAGAAGGCGTCGGAGAATTCCTTCAGGCTCCGGCCCGCGATCTTCTCGAGCTTCGGCAGGAGGGCCCGCTCGGCGTCGGTCGTCGTCGGGGAGGTGAGGAAGAGGGTGTCGGAGATGACGCCGGCGGCGAGGGCGAGGGCGATGCCGGGGGTCGGCTCGATCCCGGCCTCGGCGAAGAACCGGGCGACGAGGGTGCAGGTGGAGCCGACCGGCTCGTTGATGAAGCGGATCGGGTTCTGGGTGGCGAGGCCGCCGCCGAGGCGGTGGTGGTCGATCACCTCGACGATCTCGGCGGCCTCCTGCGCGCCGCGCACCGTCTGGCTCCACTCATTGTGGTCGACGAGGACGAGGCGCTCGCGGGGGGGATCGATGAGGTCGTCCTTCGCGAAGAAGCCGACGACCTTCCCGGCACCGTCGACGACGGGGAAGAGGTCGTGGGCGTTCCCCTCGACCGATTTCAGGAGGTCGGCGACGAAGGTCGTCTCGGGGAAGCTGGGGGTCTCCTTCTCCAGCGCCTTGCCGACGGGCTTCGAGCACTTCACCCGGATGATCGTCGTCGCGGTGTCGTCGGGGCCGACGAGGACGGCGATCTCCTTCCTCTTCGCCTCGGCGAGGAGCTCCGGCGAGAGGCGGGTGCCGCCGGTGAGGACGAGGGCGCGGACGCCGAGGTCGATGGCGACCTTCTGGATGTCGGGCCGGTCCCCGGCGATGACGAGGAGGCGGGCGATGTCGTAGTCCTTCAGCCGCTCGCGGAAGTGGTCGACGGTGAGGGCGGCGGCGGAGAGGTGGAATTTCTCCTCGGCGTCGATGCGGACCTCGTTGAGGAAGACGGCCTTCCCCTCGGCGAGGCCGAGGCTGTGCGCGATGCGGGCGAGGTTCGTCTCGATCCGGCGGGCCTCGTCGGCCCGTTCCCCGGCGGCGGGGGGGAGGAGGAGGTCGCCGAGCTTGAAGAGGGAGACCATCCCGGCGAGGCCGCCCGAGGCGTCGACGACGGGGAGGCTGCGGCGGTCGGCGGCCCGCATCAGGTCGAAGGCGGCGAGGAAGGTGTCGTCGGTCTTCGGGAGCTTCACGTTCCGGTGGGCGATCCGGCCCGCCGTGGGGCGGACGTCGGCGAGGAGCTTCGGCTCGGGGAGGGCGGCCTCCTTCAGGACGAAGGCGATCCGCTCCCCGATGTCGCCGCAGCGGGCCGCCTCGGCGTCGGCGATCCGCCCCGTGCGGCGGAGGAAGTCGGCGTAGGCGATGGCGGAGCAGATCGCGTCGGTGTCGGGATTGAGATGGCCAATGACGTAGGTGGGCATGGAGGGCGGAAAAGGTTAGGAGGGAGAGGATAGGTTTGGGCGGGCCCCCTTTTCAAAGCCTTTTTGAACTCTCATTGGGCCTGCGGGAGCGCCGGAACGATTGACTTCCGGGCGCGACCGGACCTGAATGCCGGGGTGAACACGAACTACGGATTGCCGGAGTTGGGCGCGGGGGAGATCGTCCTCCGCCTGGGGATGGCGACGCTGCTGGGGGGCCTCGTCGGCCTGAACCGGGAGCTGAAGAACAAGCCCGCCGGGCTCCGCACCCACGCCGTCGTCGCGCTCGGCTCGGGGCTCGCCGCCCTGTTGGCGCTGAGGCAGCTCGGCGACGCCCCCTTCGACGGCAACGGCCTCTCCCGCGTGATGCAGGGGATCCTGACCGGCATCGGTTTCCTCGGCGCGGGGGTGATCCTCCGCTCCGAAAGCGGCAAGCACGTCCACGGCCTGACGACGGCGGCGACGATCTGGCTCGTCTCGATGCTCGGCGTCGGATGCGGGATGGGATACTGGCTCCCGATCGGGGTGGCGGCGGGGCTTGCGTTCGTCGTCCTGCTGATCGGCGGGACGATCGAGAAGGGCGTCCATCGCCGCTTCAAGCCGAAGCCCCCCGAGCCCGGGGATGACCCGAGCCTATAGACCTATAAGATGGCGGACGGCGGGGCGGCTCTCCCCGGGGTCGCCTACGTCGCCGTCGGGAACGGGTTCCCCACGACGGGCGCGGCGGCGGGGGTCGGGACCTTCACGGCAGGCTCGCCGGTCGGCACCCCCTCGGGGAGGGGGGCGGCGGCGGGGGTGTTCGGCGGGAGCGCCCCGGAAGGGTAGCCGTAGGGGAGGCCGAAGAGGCCGGTCATCGTCGTGAATTCAAAGCCGCGCTCGATCAGCCCGTCGAGGATGCGCGGGAGGGCGTCGGCGGTCTGGCTGTGGAGGTCGTGCATCAGGACGACGGAGCCGGGCCGGGCCTCGGAAAGGATCGTCTGGGCGATCTTGTCGACGCCGGGCTGGGACCAGTCCCGGGGATCGACCGACCAGAGGGCGACGCCGAGGCCGCGCGAGGCGGCCTGGACGCCCTGGTCGTGCCGGAAGGCGCCGTAGGGGGGGCGGAACCAGACGGGGATGCGGCCCGTGGCGGCCTCGATCAGCTCCTGGGTCTTCGAGAGCTCGTAGGCGAGGCGGTCGTCGGAGAGCTTGTTGCACTGCGGATGGGTGAGGGAATGGTTCGCGACCTCGTGGCCGGCGTCGGCGACGGCGCGGGACATGCCGGGCTCCGCCTCGACGCGGATGCCGATCTGGAAGAAGGTGGCGAGGATGTTCCGCTTCTCGAGCTCGGCGAGGACGCGCTGGGTGACCTTGTTGTTCGGGCCGTCGTCGAAGCTGAGGGCCATGCGGCGGCCGAAGCCGGGGCCGCTGTTCACCCAATGGGCGCCGCCCATGTTCTGGGCCCCTTTGTCGAGGGGGAGCGCCCGCATCACCTTTTCCCCGTCGATCACCTCGGAGGTGACGGCGGCCGGGGAAGCGGAGGCCGGGGAAGCGGAGGCCGAGGAGGCCGCAGGGCTCTGCGCGAGGGCGCGGCCGAGGCCCATCCCGAGGGCGCCGAGGCCGTAGCCCCCGGCGGCGAGGCCGAGGTTGCGGAGAAAGGTTTTCCGTGAAATTTCCATTCGAGCCCCCTAGGCTAGCAAATCGCCCCGGCTTCCGCCATGGGACATTTTGAAAGATGAAAAAACGGCTCACCGCCCACTTTGAAGGCCGCGTCCAGGGAGTCGGCTTCCGCCTCAACGCCTGCCGGACCGCCGCCGGATACGAGGTGACCGGCACCGTCCGCAACCTCGACGACGGCCGGGTCGAGCTCGTCGCCGAGGGGGAGGAGGCCGAACTCCAGGCCTTCCTCGAAGGGATCGCCGAGAGCCCGCTCGGGAACTACGTCCGCGCCCGGGAAGAGGCGTGGGAGGAACCGGGGACGCCGGCCTTCAAGTCGTTCCGCATCGTCGACTAGCGCCTCCTTGATCCCGCGATGAGCTCCCCCGCCGCCCTCACCCTCCGACGCCTCTCGAAGACCTACCGCCTCCCGTGGAAGCGGGCGCGGCTCCGCGCCCTCGACGCCCTCGACCTCGACATCGCTCCCGGCGAGGTCTTCGGCCTGCTGGGACCGAACGGCTCCGGGAAGAGCACGACGCTGAAGCTGATCCTCGGCCTCGCCCGGCCCGATGGGAGTGCGGACGCCGCCGCGGGAGGGAGCGCCCTCGTCTTCGGCCATCCGGCGGGGTCGGAGGCGGCGCGGCGGCGGATCGGCTTCATGCCGGAGGAGCCCCGCTTCTACCGCTTCCTCAACGGGGCCGAGCTGCTCCGCTTCCACGGCGCGCTGGCCGGGCTCTCCGGCGCGGCGCTCGAAAAACGGATCGCCGAGATGCTCGCCCTCGTCGGGCTGGACGAGGCGGGGCGGGACCGCCCCCTCTCCTCCTACTCGAAGGGGATGCTCCAGCGGATCGGCCTCGCCCAGGCCCTCCTCCACGATCCCGACCTCGTGATCCTCGACGAGCCGACGGCGGGGGTCGACCCCCTCGGCGCGCGCGAGATCCGCGCCCTCGTCGGCCGGCTGAAGGCGGCGGGGAAGACGGTCCTCTTCTCGACCCACCTCCTGACCGAGGCCGAGGCCCTCGCCGACCGCGTCGCGATCCTCCACCGGGGACGGAAGATCCTCGAGGGGACGCCCGCCGCGCTCCTCTCCCTCCCCGGGGCGACCGACATCGCCGTCCGCGGCGGGCGGTCCCTGGCCGAGGCCGACCGCGAGGCCGTCGCCGCCCTGCTCCGGGAGCGGGACGCCGGGGAGGCCACCTTCCGCGCCGCGCGGCTCCCGCTCGAGGAGGTCTTCGTCCGGGCCGTCGAGGCCGAGGCGCGCCAGAAAGGAACCACGCCATGACCGCCTCCTTCTTCCTCCGCCATCTCCGTCCCGTCTGGGCCATCGCGCGGAACACCTGCCTGGAGGCCTTCCGCCAGAAGGTCCTCAACCTCCTCCTCCTCTTCTCCCTCGTCGCCATCGGGAGCGCGAATCTCTTCACCAACTTCACCTACGACGAGCAGCTGAAGTTCCTGAAGGATTTCTCCTTCGGCGCGATGACCGTCTTCGGCACCCTCATCGCCGTGATGGGGACGGCGCAGACCGTCCAGGGGGAGATCGAGAGCCGCACGCTCCAGACGATCCTCATCCGCCCCGTCGGGCGCGGGACCTTCCTGCTGGGGAAGTTCGCCGGGATCGCCCTCGTCCTCGCCGCCGCCTTCGCCCTGATGACGACGGTCTTCGCGGGCGTCCTGATCGGGAAGGAACGCTCCCTCGTCGCGGCGGAGCGGGCCTCCGTCGCCCCGGGCCATCCCCTCGACGAGGCGACGGCCCAGCGGATCGCCGCGATCGAGAAGCAGTGCCTCGATCCCCAGCTCGGCAAGGCCCTCCTCCTCACGGCGGCGAAGACCCTCTTCGTCACCGGCTTCGCCCTCCTCTTCGCCACCGTCTCGACCTCGACGATCTTCACCGTCTCGACGACCCTCCTCGTCTACCTCGTCGGCCACCTGGAGGGGATCGCCCGCGAGGCGTGGACGGCGGGCGGCGGCACCTGGCTCCAGAAGGCCTTCCTCGGCGCGGTCTCGGTCGCCGTCCCCGACTTCGGCTCCTACGGCATCCTCGACGACGTCCTCGCCGGGACCGCCGTCCCGTGGGGCCACGTCCTCTCCCTCCTCGGCTACACCGCCGTCTATCTCCTCATCCTCCTCGGCGCGGCCCGGCTCCTCTTCGAGGCGCGGGAGCTCTGATCCCTTTTGGAATTTCATGAGCGGCCCCTCCGCCCTTCTCCGCCGTCCCGCCGCCGCGATCGCCCTCGCCCTCGCGGGGCTGCTCGCCTGGGGCCTCGTGAAGGGCGCGTGGGAAACCCGCCTCGCGCGCGAGGGGACCGTCCTCCGCTTCGGCGCGTTCTCTCCCTCCGACTCCGCCTCGGCCTCGGCTTTCGCGCACGGCGCGGGATGGAACGGCCTCAGCCAGGGCGCGTTGATCGGCCTCCTCGGCGGCCTCCGCGCCGTCGTTGCCAACGGCATCTGGATCGGCATCCCCGACGCCTGGACGGAGCAGGAATGGTACCGCGTCGCCTCCGACATCGACCTCGTCACCACCCTCCAGCCCCGTTCCGTCTCCTTCTGGAACGACGGCTCCTGGTACCTCGGCTGGAACGCGAGCCAGCGGACGCTCGAAAACCTGAAGGAGCCGAGCGCCGCCCGCCGCCGCCTCGACGCCCGTTTCTGGGCGAGGCGAGGCGAGGCCCTCCTCCTCAGGGGGATCGAGGCGAACCCGGAGCGGTACGAGCTCTGGCTCCAGCTCGGCCAGCTCCGCGACCAGCGCCTCCACGATTACGCCGGGGCCGCCGCCGCGTGGCGCGAGGCTTGGAAGCGGCCCGGCTCCCCGCGCTACCTGGAGCGGTTCGTCGGGTTCGAGCTCGAAAAGGGAGCCTGCTGGCCCGAGGCCTACGCCTGGTGGAAAACGCTCTGGCTCTCGACGACCGATCACACCGATCCGAAACGGTTCTGGGACAAGATCGCGCAGCGGATCCATTCTCTCGAAGAACGGCTGAACGTGCCGGAGGAGGAACGGGTTTTTCCGAAGGCGGGGGGGCGGGGTGAGCTTTCTTGGGGGTAGGGGGGCGGGGCGCTTTGGGGCTGTGGGGGCGGGGCGGCCCTTCGGGACTTGCGCGGTCGACCTTGTACAGCTGGAGGCGATCCGCTTTATAGCCCAAGAGGGGCTTTGCCCCTCCTCGAACCTCCCCTTCGGAGGGCCTGAACTAGGCGGACGCGTTTCCCCCTGCGCCTCGTCTCCGAACTGTTTTAAAATCGGCTGCTTCCCGGAGCGCCCGAAGGTACGAGCGATAGGGGGAGACGGGGCCAATACGCCTAGACTCCTATTGGGAGACGGCTCTATGGGAGAGGAGCGCTTGGAGAAGGGGGCGATTATGGCGAAAAGTTACTATCGCCATAATTCAATCTAAGGCGGATTAGGATTGTCAGGCGGGTCGACTTTGGTAAATTTTGGCAGGGCGTCTTCTGGGTCGCCCGTTTGGCTCCCTCTATTGCCGTAGACTATGTTTCAAAAACCGGTTCCGGGCACCTCCCTTCCCCTCCCTTCGTTGGCCGCGTTCCTCCCGACGCCGCAGGGGGAGGCGCCCGCCGATCTCGCGCTGCGGAAGCTCGTCGCCCTGCTCGAGCGGGACGGCGAAGTCCTCCCCGCCGCGGGGTCGCCGCTGGGGCTCCTCTGGAAGGCGCTCCATCAGGGTGACGAATCGTCGGTCGAAGAATGCGCGAAGATCATCTCGATCGATCCGGCGCTGACGAATTGGATCTTCCGGCTCGCGAATTCGGCGGCCATCGGCGGCCGGGCGGCGACGATCCACGAGGCGGTCCTCTTCCTCGGCCTCCTCCGCGTCCGGCAGGTGGCGATCGGCGCGGGGGTGCTCGACAAGTTCGCCGCGTTCCAGCTCCCCCCCGCGTGGTCCCAGTTCTGGCTGCGGAATCTCTTCATCGCCCGCGTCGTCGACCACCTCGCGGCCCACTACTTCAAGACCGACGGGAGCGAGTACCTCGCCGGGCTCCTCCACGATTCGAGCTGGCTCTTCCTGGCGACCCACTTCCCCGACGAGTTCGCGGCGATCCTCACCGCGCCCGGCTCCCGCCTCGACGCCGAGGTCCGCCATTTCTCGGTGAACCACGCCCATCTCTCCGCCGCCCTCTGCCTCCGCTCCCATCTCCCGCTGCGGGTGATCGACGCGGTGCTCCATCACCCGCAGCCGCAGCTCCTCGATCCGACCCACGTCGGCCGCCTCCACGAGAGCGCCCTCTTCCTCTCGGTCCTCCTCCACCTCAGCGCTCGGATCGCCGACGCCTGCCAGATCAACCGGATCAAGCGGACGCCGGTGACGTTCGAGCAGATCGCCGGGAGCGCCGAGGCGAAGTGGCTCGCCCACTTCGGCCCCGCTCCCGATTTCGTCCGCATTGCGACGTCGGAGCTGCCGATTGCGGAGGAGGTGCATGCGATGTTTTTTGAGGGGTGATGGGTGGGGCGGCCCGTTGGGGCTGGCGGGGGCGACCCTGTACAGCTGGAGGCGATCCGCTTTATAGCCCAAGAGGGGCTCTGCCCCTCCTCGAACCTCCCCTTCGGAGAGCCTTAGCTAGGCGGACGCGCTTTGGCGGCGCCCCGTCTCCGAACTGTTTTAAAATCGGCTGCTTCCTGGAGCGCCCGAGGGTACGAGCTATAAGGGGAGACGGAGCCAATACGCCCAAACTCCTATCGGGAGAAAAGCGTATGGGAGAGGGACGCTTGAAAGAATGGCCGCTTCGGTTTTGCCCGCACTCGGACGCGTGATTCCTCCCAAGCGGACAGGGGCACTAGCGGACCCTTTCTACCCGAAGCGGACGGCCTAATGCGGTACGGCTAGAACAGTTCAGGCCTATCAGACGGGGAGGTCCAGGAGGGGCGAAGCCCCTCTTGCGTCTTAAAACACGTGCAGGTGGCCTCCAGCTGTACAGGGTTATCTGCCCGGTCCCGAAGGAGCATCCACCGCTCCCCTTCGCGCTCCCCCACCGCCCCCTTGCCTTCTCTCCCCCTCCCGCCTATTCCTAACCGATGGCTGCCGATTCTCCCGTTTTCACCCTCGCCACTCTGCCGCGCCCGGAGACGGGGGAGAAGCTCTATGCCGTGATCGGCGATCCGGTCGCCCACTCGCTCTCGCCCCAGATGCACAATGCGGCGTTCGCCGCCCTCGGCCTCGCCTCGCGCTATCTCCGGATCCGCCTCGCCCCCGACGAACTGGAGGCAGGGGTCGCGAAGATGCGGGACTACGGCTACGCCGGATGGAATGTGACGGTGCCGCACAAGACGGCGCTCTTCGGCCTCGTCGACCAGACGATGCCGTTCGCCGAGCAGGCCGGGGCGGTGAACACCGTCGACGTCCACGGGGAGCTCCTCGTCGGCGAGAGCACCGACGGCCTCGGCTGGTGCGCCGCGATGGAGGAGACCTTCGGCCTCCGCCTGGGCGGCCAGCGGATCGTCCTGGTCGGCGCGGGGGGCTCGGCCCAGACGCTCGCCCTCTTCCTCGCCGCGACCCAGCGGGTCTCCCTCACGATCGTGAACCGGACGGCGGCGCGGGCCCGCGAGATCGCGGCGAAGATCGCCGCCCTCGGCCATTGCGGCGCGCCCGGCCACGGGGCCGCGGCGTGCGCCGTCGCCGAGAGCCCGGAGGAGATCGCCCTCGCCCTCGCCGGGGCCGACCTGATCGTCAACACGACCTCCCTCGGCCTGAAGGCCGACGATGCCGCCCCGGTCACCCTTCCCGCCGACCTGACCGGGAAGTACGCCTACGACCTGATCTACAACCCGGCCGAGACCGCCTTCCTCCGCGCCGCGAAGGCGGCGGGGGCGCGGACGGCGAACGGGCTGGGGATGCTCCTCTGGCAGGGGGTCTTCGCGTTCGAGATCTGGCATCCGAAGCTCGCCCCCGCCGACCACGTGAAGGCGCTCCCCGCGATGCGGCGGGCGCTGGAGGCGGCGACGGGACAGGCGCTGCCGTCCCGGCAGGCCTCGGTCAGCCAGTAGGCACTGGCCATTGGCCGCTGGCCGCTAGCCGACGAGCTTGTTCAGCAGCTGCTCGACCTGCTGGCCGAGCTTCGTGTCGGCCTTCATCCGGGCCTCGACGGTCTTCTGGGCGTGGAGCACCGTGCCGTGGTCGCGCCCGCCGAAGGCTTCCCCGATCTCGGCGAGCGAGTTCGAGGTGAGGCGGCGCGAGAGATACATGGCGATCATCCGGGGATTGGCGATGCTGGCCGGGCGGCGCTTGCTCGTCATGTCGGCGAGGCGGATGTCGAAGGTCTCGGCGACCTTCCGCTGGATCACGTCGATCGAGACGGTGGCGGGCGACTCGTGCTGGAGGAGGTCCTTCAGCAGGGCCTCGACCTGGGGGAGGGCGATGGCGAGGCCGCTCTGGGAGTGGAGCGAGGCGTAGGCGGCGACGCGGGTCAGCGCCCCCTCGAGGCGGCGGACGTTGGTCTTGATCCGTTCGGCGATGTAGACGAGGACCTCGTCGGGCAGGGCGACGCGCATCGCCTCGACCTTCGTCCGGAGGATCGCCAGGCGGGTCTCGATGCCGGGGGTCTGGATCTCCAGCGTGAGGCCCGACTCGAAGCGGGAGCTGAGCCGCTTCTCGAGGTTCGCGATCTCGGAGGGGGGCGCGTCGCTGGTGAGGACGATCTGCTTGCTCCCGTCGAAGAGGGCGTTGAAGGTGTGGAAGAATTCCTCCTGGGAGCGGTCTTTCCCGGCGAGGAACTGGATGTCGTCGATCAGGAGGACGTCGACCTGGCGGTAACGCTTGCGGAAGCGGGAGAGGTCGCCCTGCTGGATGGCCGAGATGAAGTCGTTGGTGAACTGCTCCGAGGTGACGTACTTCACCTTGTAGTGGGTCGGCCCCTTCTTCTTCATCAGGTGGTTCCCGATGGCCTGCATCAGGTGGGTCTTGCCGAGGCCGACCCGACCGTGGATGAAAAGGGGGTTGAAGCTCCGGGCCGGGGCGTCGGCGACGGCGCGGGCGTGGACCGCCGCGAACTGGTTGTCGGGGCCGACGACGAAGGCGTCGAACGTGTTCCGGGGATTGAGCCCCGTCGCCTCGACGGAGGAGCGTTCCGGGGCCGTCAGGGTGAGGGCCGGAGCGTCGAAGGAGGGGCCGACGGCGGCCAGGGACGAAGGCGAGGGGGTCGGCTGGGCCGGGGCCGGGAAGAAATCGCCCTGGACGGGGGAAGCCTCGGTGGGAGCGGCGGCGAGGGGGAGCGCCGCGCCGGGGGCATGGGCACCGGCCTGGGGAGGCAGGGCGGCCACGGGCTGCGTTTTAAACGCCACCTGGACCGTTTTCCGGCCGAGGAGCTGGGCCAGGACGCCGCGGAGCTGGGGAAGGTAGTTTTCCTCGATCCAGAACGCGTAGATCGTATTCGTCGCGACGAGGGTCAGGACGGGGGCCTTCTTGCCCGATCCCTCGGTGAGCCCCTCGACCTGGAGGGGGAGGAACCACCGCGCCACCGCATCGGGCGAAACGATCTTCTGGAGCTCGTCGCAGACGCGGCTCCATAACTCGTTGAGAGGGATGGCAGGGAGAGACTTGTTCACAACTTGTTCTGGAGGCGGGAGCCGCTCTTTTTAGCCCAAAACCGCGCCACCCTTCGTGGCGGGTCCAAAAAGGAGCGTGTCGCAAGTTGCAGTTTGGGAGGAATTTACGCCGATTTCCATGCTGGCGGAAACGGAAGGAATCGAATCGTGACGGAAAGATGACGCCGCCGTGACGGGCGCGGGGAGAATAACCTCGTAGTTATTCACAACGCCGGTTTTGATATCGGAATGCGTGAAAACCATCCCGTCCGTCGCGGAAAGGGCTTCGCGCGAGGCGGGGCGGGCCAGCCGTCCGAAGCGGCGGGGGCGGGACGAGAGAAACCGGGGCGGGGCGGGAAATTCCAGGTCTTCCGAAAGGAGCCCGGAAGCCGGGGAGGGAGCGGAAAATGAGGAGGAGAGGAACATGGAGGCGGATGGTGAACCTAAAAATCCGCACGGGTACCCGCAAGACAAAACCCCCGATTTGACACATCTTTTTTTCACGAAAACCGCTTGACCCAAAGAGAGACGCGCGGGGGCATGGGTACGCGGGTTACCGGGCGGGTACAAAGCAGAGGATTACGGGTACAGCCCCATTCCACAAGGGTACGGCATCAGGCGCAAAAAGGGGCACATTTATGTCGTACGTAAAAAGTCCGGGGTGAGTAGTTGTACTTATGGGGTGGTGGGGGTCGCCGGGGCGGCCGGCCGCCCCGGTGCCGCGCTCCGTTCCGCGAACTTCCCGCACCGGTCCCAGGCCGCGAGGTAGTACCCGTGCAGCGCGCAGAGGCCGTCCTGCGCACGGACCGAGCCGAAGCCGGAGCTCATCGTGGCGAGGCCCGGCATCGCCTCCTCCATCGCGGCGGGGGCGTTCGCGAAGTGGACGCAGTTCCCGCAGCGGACGGGGAGCGGCGGGACGGCCATGGCGTTTTCCCGGCGGCGCTTAGTGATTCAGCGTCGCCCAGTAATTCCCGAAGACGACGACCGAGAGGAGGTACCCGAGGACGAGGTTCACGACGACGCCCGCCGTGAAGGCCCAGAAGGGCCGTCCGCCGGCCGGGGCGAGGTCGCGGAAGCGGGTGGTGAGGCCGATGCTGAGGAAGCAGAAGGTGAAGGCCCACGTGCGGAGGCCGATCAGCGGGGCGACGAGGGCGGGCTTCACGGCCTTGTTGAACTCGCCGAGGGAGTGGCCCTGCGCGGCGAGGGTGATCAGCGCCGAGGCGATGAGGAAGCCGATGACGAACTTCGGGAAGCGCCACCAGATCTGCCCGACCTCGGGACGGCGGCCCGAGTCGTCCCGCTCCCACCAGTAGATCGAGACGGTCGAGAGGACGAGGGCCCAGATGCCAATCCAGAGGTCGCGGCCGATGACCTTGATGAGGGTGTAGGACCAGACGGCCTGGTCGGCGGTGCCGGTGATGCCGCTCCCGGGCCCGGCGTGCTCGACCATGCCGCCGTAGGCCTGAACGGCGGCGAAGCCGGCCGCGTCGGCGAATTCCGAGGTGCCGATCCACGCGCCCGCCGTCCCGGTGGGGAGGTGGAGCGCCTTCGCGGCGAAGGGCAGGACGAAGATGAGGACGATGGCCCAGAGGACGACGAGGGTGATGGCGATCGGGGGCTGTTCCTTCCTCGCCCGGACCGCGCCGGAGACGGCGATGGCGGCGGAGACGCCGCAGACCGCGCCGCCCGCGCCGAGGATGGCGGCGAGGCGGCGGTCGAGGCCGAGCTTCTTCCCGACGAGGTAGATGGTGAAGAAGGTGGCGAGGGAGACGATCGAGGCCTGGAGGAGGGCCGTCGGCCCCGCCCAGAGGATGAGGGTGAAGGGAAGGCCCGCGCCGAGGAGGACGATGCCGGTCTTCACGTAGAACTCGACCCGGAACCCGGCGTGGAGCGCCTTCGGGAGGGTGAAGGCGTTCGAGAGGAAGAGGCCGAGGAGGAGGGCGAGGAGCGGCGGCTCGATGCTGTACTTGCTCGCCTGGTCCCACGCGCCGATCGCGAAGACGAGGAGCGAGAGGAGGTAGACGAGGAGGAACGAGGGAAGGAACTGGCGCAGGGAGTAGCCGAGGGCCTTCGCGGCGAGGCCGAAGAGGGCGGCGAAGAGGGCGAACTCGGCGACGTAGCGGGCGGCGTTCGCGGCGATCTGCGCGTCGAGCTGGGCGAGGGTCGACCACTTCGCGGGGGCGACGGCGATCCAGCCGAGCGCCGTCGATCCGGCGTTGAAGAGGAGATAGGCGGCGACGACGAAGGCGAGGCCGATCCAGACGGCCCACCAGTCTTCCTTCTGCCAAAGTTCTTTCCAGCCGCCCTCCGCGGGGCGTGATTCGGGTGCGGTGCTCATAGTGGGTTCGTTTGAAAAAGGGAACGGGATCTTAGCGTGCTTAGACGCTGAACGCAAAGCCTGCCTTCGCCTCCTCGCGATGCATGACGGCGTCGAGGATCTCGGCCTTCAGCTCGGAGAAGACCGGATTCGTCCGGAGGCGCGGACGGGAGAGGGCGACCTTCCGGTCGAGGACGATCCGGCCCACCTCGAGGAGGAGGACCCGGTCGGCGAGGGCGACGGCCTCCTCGACGTCGTGGGTGATGAAGACCGAGGTGAAGCGCTGCTCCGCCCAGAGGCCCTCGATGAGGCCCTGCATGTCGAGCCGCGTGAGGGCGTCGAGCGCGCCGAGGGGCTCGTCGAAGAGCATGAGGCGGGGCTGGCGGATCAGGGCGCGGGCCAGGGCGACCCGCTGGCGCTGACCGCCGGAGAGGAGGGCGGGCCATTCCCCGCTCTTGGCGTCGAGGCCGACGTGGCGGAGCATCGCCTCGGCGGTCTCCTTCCATCCCTTCGTCCCGTCGAGGCCGAGGCCGACGTTGTCGACGACCCGCTTCCACGGGAGGAGGCGCGAGTCCTGGAAGAGGACCAGCGTGTCCCGGTTCGACGGCCCGTTGAGGCCGATGGGCCTGCCGTCGGCGAGGAGGGTCCCCGCGTCGGGCGTGTCGAGGCCGGAGAGGAGGCGGAGGAGGGTGCTCTTCCCCGAGCCGCTCTTCCCGACGATGGCGAGGAATTCCCCCGGCTCCGCGGTGAACGAGAGGTCGTGGAGGACGGTGTTCGCGCCGAACCGCTTCGTGACGTGGGAGACCTCGAGGCGGAGGCCGTTGGGGGAAGAAGGGGAAGGGGCGCTCATGCGGTCTTGGGTTGGGCCGAAAGCTTGGCCTGGGTCGGGTGCCAGCGAAGGAGCCGCCGCTCCAGGAGGCGGACGAGGCTGTCGGCGATCTTGCCGAGGAGGGCGTAGAGGAGGATGCCGAGGAGGATGACGTCGGTCTGGAGGAATTCCCGCGCGTTCATCGACATGTAGCCGATGCCGGAGCTCGACGCGACGGTCTCCGCGACGATGAGGGTGAGCCACATCAGGCCGAGGGAGAAGCGGATGCCGTTGAGGATCGAGGGGAGCGCCCCGGGGAAGATGATGTGGCGGAAGAGCTGCCACCGGGTGAGGCCGTAGATGCGGCCCATCTGGACGAGGTCGGGATCGATCGAGCGGATGCCGTGGAAGGTGTTCAGGTAGATCGGGAAGAAGACGCCGAGGGCGACGAGGAAGACCTTCGTCGACTCGCCGATGCCGAACCAGAGGATGACGAGCGGCATGAGGGCGAGGTGGGGGACGTTCCGCACCATCTGGATCGTCGTGTCGAGGAGCTCCTCGCCGACGCGGAAGAGGCCGTTGAGGAGGCCGAGGCCGAAGCCGATCGCGCCGCCGAGGGCGAAGCCCGCGAGGGCCCGCTCCGTGCTGATCGTGAGGTCGCGGACCAGCTCGCCGTTCTGCCAGAGCCGGACGACCGCGTTGACGACGCCCTCGGGGGTCGGGAAAAGATTCGTGTGGAAGAGGCCGAAGCGGAACCCGAGATCCCACGCGACGAGGAGGAGGGCCGGGACGAACCACTGCCGCCCCTCCCGCGAGCGGAGCCAGGCGGGCCAGGCCGGGCGGAGACGTCCGGGAGCGGCGGCGGGCGAGGGGTGGAGGGGCTGGTGCATGGGCATCGGCGCGATGAACTAGCGGGCCGCCGCCGCCTCGGGGCGAAACTCGTGGGCGACGATCTCCCCCGCGCCCGGGTCCTGCGCGTCGGGATCGGGGATCGCCGGGCGGCGGACGGGGAGGAGGGGGAAGAGGAGCTCGGCGACGCGGTAGGCCTCGTCGAGGTGGGGGTAGCCGGAGAGGATGAAGGTGTCGATGCCGAGGGCGCGGTATTCCTCGATCCGGTCGGCGACCTGGCGCGCGCTCCCGACGAGGGCGGTCCCGGCCCCGGCGCGGACGAGGCCGACGCCGGCCCAGAGGTTCGGGCTGATCTCGAGATCGGCGCGGGCCTTCGAGAGCCCGTTTTTGCCGTTTCCGCCGCTCAGCTCGAGCTGCCGCTTCTGCCCCGCCGAATCGAGGCGGGAAAGGGTCTCCCGCGCCTTCGCGAGGGTCGCCTCGTCGAGGCGGGAGAGGAGCGCGTCGGCGGCGGCCCACGCCTCCGCCTCGGTCTCGCGGACGATGACGTGGAGGCGGATGCCGAAGCGCAAAGGCCGGTCGCTTTTGCGGCCCTGCTTCGCCGCCGCCGCGCGGGCGAGGGCGATCTTCTCCGCGACCTGCGCGGGCGGCTCCCCCCAGGTGAGGTAGACGTCGACGTGCTTCGCTGCGATCTCGAGCGCCGTGGGGGAGGAGCCGCCGAAGTAAAGCGCCGGATAGGGTTTCTGGCTCGGCGGGAAGACGATCTTCCCGCCCCGGACCTCGATGTGCTTCCCGGCGTAGTCGACCGTCTCGCCCGCCATTTCCCGGCGCCAGACGTCGAGGAACTCGTCGGTGATCTCGTAGCGCGTGTCGTGGGCGTGGAAGAGGCCGTCGCCCGCCATCTCGACGGGATCGCCGCCGGTGACGATGTTCAGCAGGAGGCGGCCCTGCGAGAGGCGATCGAACGTCGCCGCCATCCGCGCGCCGAGCGAGGGCGGGACAAGGCCGGGCCGGAGCGCGACGAGGAAGCGGAGCCGCCGCGTCGCCGCAATCAGCGACGAGGCGACGACCCACGCGTCCTCGCAGGAGCGCCCCGTCGGCAGCAGCACCCCGCCGAAGCCGAGCGCGTCGGCGGCCTGCGCCACCTGCGTGAGGTAGGCGTGGTCGATCCGCCGCCCCCCCGCGCCGCTCCCCCCGCCGAGGTAGCGGCCGTCGCCGTGGGTCGGGATGAACCAGAAGAGATCGAGGGCGGAGGAGGAGGTCGACATGGCCTTGGGTGGTGGTGCAGGCGGAAGAGGCGGGGCAGAGCGGCTACTTCGCCGGAGCCCAGACGTAGTCGCCGATCTTCACCGGCTTCTTGATGATCCCCTGGGCGAAGAAGAGATCGGCGGCCTCCTGCTGCGAGGCGATGGCCGCGGCGTCGATCGGATAGGCGCCGTACCGCTCCTTCCGCTTCTCGAAGAGGCGGGCGACCTCGATCGGGAGGCCGAGCTGCTGGGCGTAGAGCTGCGCCGTCTTCTCGTGATCCTGCCCGACGCGGGCGGCGAAGGCGTTCGCCTCGGCGAAGATCGCCGGGAGGAGCTTCTTCCCGTCGCCGTCGAGGAAGGCCGTCGAGGCGAAGTAGAAGCCGTAGAAGGGGACGAGGCCCTCGCCGTCGACGATCAGCTTCCCGTGGCTGCCGACCTCGGCGGCGGAGAAGAACGGGTCCCAGATCGCCCACGCGTCGACCGAGCCGCTGTCGAAGGCGACCCGCGCCTCGGGCGGCTGGAGGTAGACCGGCGTCACGTCGGCAAGGGCGAGGCCCCCCTTCTGGAGCGCCTTCGCGAGGAAGAAGTGGGCGCTGGAGCCCTGCGCCCAGGCGACCTTCTTCCCCTTCAGCTGCGCGACCGAGGTGATCGTCGAGTTCTTCGGGACGAGGATGCCGACGCTGTGGGGGCTGGCGTGGAGGTAGCCGACATAGCGGATCGGCGCGTCGGCGGCCTGGGCGAAGATGCCGGGAGCGTCGCCGACCTCGCCGAAGTCGAGCGACCCGCCCGCCAGCGCCGCCAGGAGCGGCGGCCCCGAGGTGAACTCCTTCCACTCGACCTTCACCCCCTCCTTCGCCAACGCCTTCTCGAACGTCCCATCGGCCTTCTGGGCAAAAAGCGTGCTCGATTTCTGATAGCCGACGCGAAGAACCGTCTCACTCCACCCCTGAGCCGTAGTCAGAGCCAAAAGACCGAGGGCGAGGAAAGAGGATGGTTTAAAGAAAAAGCGAATCATGATAATGTCTATAGGATATATAGATTTATAGTGCAAGTGTTTTTGTTGAGCAGGGGGTGCCGGCGGATCCGATGCGGCCATTCTTCCAGGCGCTTCTCTCCCATACGCTTCTCTCCTGATGGGAGTCAGGGCGTATGGGTACCGTCTCCCCCTTCAGTACGTACCCTCGGGCGTACTGGAACCATCCGATTTTAATCCAGTGAGGAGATAAGGCGCAGGGGGAAACGCGTCCGCCTAGTTGAGGCCCTCAGAACAGGAGGTCACGGAGGGGCGGAGCCCCTCTGTGGGGTTAAAGCGGGTTACCTCCAGCTGTACCGGGTTGACCGCGCAGGTCCCGAAGGGCTGCCCCGCTCCGTGGTGCTACCCAGCGTGGATCTCCCATGCGCTCCGTGTCCCATACGCTTCATCTCCCAAGCGCCCCTCTCCCATGCGCTTGGCAAACGGAACGCTTGGGAGATAGGGCGCACGGGGAAAGGGATCGCGGAACGGGAACCGCCCTTCGGGGCTTGCGCGGTCAACCCTGTTACAGCTGGATGTAACCCGCTTTATAGCCCAAGAGGGGCTTCGCCCCTCCTCGAACCTCCCCTTCGGAGGGCCTTAGCTAGGCGGACGCGCTTTGGCGGCGCCTCGTCTCCGAACTGGATTAAAATCGGATGGTTCCGGTACGCCCGAGGGTACGAGCGATAGGGAGAGACGGGGCCAATGCGCCCAGACTCCCATCGGGAGAGAAACGTATGGCAGAGAAATCCGCTGCCCTGTCCCTCCATTCCACTCTCGCTCTCCCTCTTCCCCACCGCTACAACTTCCCTCGACATGCCTGCCTCGAACCTCGACGTCGAAATCCTCCGCGCGCTCCTCGCCGACCGGGCGACGCCGCTTTCGGGGGAAGTGCTGGCCGAGCGGTGCGGGGTGAGCCGGACGGCGATCTGGAAGCACATCGCCTCGCTCCAGGAACTCGGCTATCCCATCGCCTCGCTGCCGCACCAGGGCTACCGGATGGAGGAGGGGCTGCCCGACCTGCTCGTCGCCGACGAGCTCGCGGCGCGGCTGCCGGTCGCGGCGAAAGGCCGGATCGACTGGCGCGCGGTCGTCTTCCGCGAGACCCAGTCGACGAACGACCTTGCCCTCCGCGAGGCCCAGGGCGGCGCGGCGGCGGGCCTCGTCATCGCGGCCGAACGGCAGACGAAGGGGCGCGGACGGCAGGGACGGAAGTGGCATTCCAAGAGCGGGGAGGGCCTCTGGTTCTCCCTCCTCCTCCGCCCGGGCTGGCCCCTCGGCCACGTGGCGCGGCTGACCATCGTCGCCGCGCTGGCCGCCGCCGAGGCGATCGACTCGCTCCTCCCCGCCGAGGCCGGGAAGATCGAGATCAAGTGGCCGAACGATCTCTTCCACGAGGGGAAGAAACTCGGCGGGATCCTCACCGAGATCCAGGCCGACGCCGAGGCGATCGTCTTCGCCGTCGTCGGCATCGGGATCAACTGCCGCCAGACCCGCTCCGATTTCCCCGACGACATCGCCGAGATCGCCACCTCGCTGAAGCTGATCGCCGGGGAGGGCGCGCCCCGCCGCATCGACCTCCTCGCCGCCCTCCTCCTCCAGCTGGAGAAGCGGCTCGCCGATCCCTTCGAGGAAGTCCGCGAGGCGTGGGCCTCCCGCTGCTTCTCGCTCGGCCGGATGGTCTCCGTCCGTACGCCGGGCGGGACGATCCAGGGCCACGCCGTCGGCCTCGACGCGGGCGGGGCGTTACTGCTCCGCCGCGAGGGAGGCCGCGTCGAGGCGGTCACGGCGGGCGACGTCCTGGTGTAGCGCTTCCGTAGCCTGCCTTCGCCCCCCTTTCGCCTTGTACCGGGGGGGCCGCTCTGGGAAAGTGGAGCGTTCCCCATGTCTTCCGCCGCCTCCATCGCCCCGACCCCCCACACGATCCTGAAGGAGGTCTTCGGCTACGACACGTTCCGCCCGCTGCAGGAAGAGATCGTCGGGGAGATCCTCGCCGGGCGCGACGCCTTCGCGCTGCTGCCGACGGGCGGCGGGAAATCGCTCTGCTTCCAGCTCCCCGCGCTCCTCCTGCCGGGACTCACCGTCGTCATCTCCCCCCTCATCGCGCTGATGAAGGACCAGGTCGATTCCCTCGTCGCCTCGGGCGTCGCCGCCACCTACCTCAACTCGACCCTCGACGGCGACGAGGCCCGCGCCCGCTTCCGCGCCCTCCACAAGGGCGAGGTGAAGCTCCTCTACATCGCGCCGGAGCGGCTCGTCCTCCCCGGCATGCTGGAAAACCTCGCCGAGTGGAACGTCTCCCTCCTCGCCGTCGACGAGGCCCACTGCATCAGCGAGTGGGGCCACGACTTCCGCCCCGAATACCGCCGCATCGCCGAGCTGCGCGACCGCTTCCCCGGCGTCCCCGTCCTCGCCCTCACCGCCACGGCGACCGAGCGGGTCCGCGCCGACATCTCCCGCCAGCTCCGCCTCGACGGCGCGCGCCACTTCGTCGCCAGCTTCAACCGGCCCAATCTCACCTACCGCGTCTCGCCGAAGGCCGGGGCCTACGCCACCCTCCTCCGCTTCCTCGCCGGGCGGCGGGGCGAGGCCGGGATCATCTACTGCCAGAGCCGCAAGGCGACGGAGGAGGTCGCCGGGAAGCTCGAGAAGGACGGCATCAGCGCCGTCCCCTACCACGCGGGCCTGAACCCCGCGACGCGGGCGAAGAACCAGGAGCTCTTCCTCCGCGACGAGGTCCGCGTCGTCTGCGCCACCATCGCCTTCGGCATGGGGATCAACAAGCCGAACGTCCGCTTCGTCGTCCACTACGACCTCCCGAAGAACGTCGAGGGCTACTACCAGGAGACGGGCCGCGCCGGGCGCGACGGCCTCCCCGCCGAGTGCCTCCTCCTTTTCAGCGCGGGCGACGCGATCAAGCAGCGCAACTTCATCGACGAGAAGACCGATCCCGACGAGCGGAAGGCCGCCCACGCCCAGCTCCGCCAGATGATCGACTACGCCGAGGACGACGGCTGCCGCCGCCGCGCCCTCCTCGGCTACTTCGCCGAGAAATGGGAAGGCGAATGCCAGGCGTGCGACAACTGCAACGAGCCGCGCGAGAGCTACGACGCGACCGTCCCCGCGCAGAAATTCCTCTCCACCGTCTTCCGCGTCCGGCAGTCGGGGGGCTTCGGCGTCGGCCTCACCCACCTCGCCGAGATCCTCACCGGCGGCAAGGGCGAGAAGCTCCTCCGCTGGGGCCACGACCAGCTCAGCACCTACGGCATCGGCAAAGACCTCCCCCGCGCCGAGTGGCAGGAGATCGGCCGCCAGCTCATCCGCGCCGGGTTCGCCCGCCAGACCGAGGGGGAGATCTCGGTCGTCGAGCTGACCGAGGCCGGGCGGACCGTCCTCCGGGACCGGACCCCGATCCGCCTCGTGAAGCCCGTCGCCGCCTCGGCCCGCGCCATGGCGGAAAAGGAAGGCCGCGCCCCCCGCGCCGCCTCCGCCGCCGGGGCCATCGCCTGCGACGAGCAGCTCTTCCAGCGCCTCCGTACCCTCCGCAAGGAACTGGCCGACCAGCGGAACGTCCCGGCTTACGTCATCTTCTCCGACGTTACCCTCCGCCTCATGGCGCGGGACCTGCCGTTCAGCCTCGAGGAGATCGGCCAGATCGGGGGGGTGGGGCAGAAGAAGCTGGCGGAATTCGGCGAGGCGTTTTTGGAGTCGATTCGGACGTATCGGAATGATTGAGGGGGGCGGGGAGCGGGGCGGCCCTTCGGGACTTGCGCGGTCGACCCTGTACAGCTGGAGGCGACCCGCTTTATAGCCCAAGAGGGGCTCCGCCCCTCCTGGAACCTCCTGTTCTGAGAGCCTTAACTAGGCGGACGCGTTTCCCCCTGCGCCTTATCTCCTCACTGGATTAAAATCGGATGGTTCCGGTACGCCCGAGGGTACGTACTGAAGGGGTAGACGGTACCCATACGCCCAGACTCCTATCGGGAGAGGAGCGCTTTGCTACTTCTTCTCCTAATCCAGCAACCTGAATGCGATGGTCACGCTGTCGGCGATGTCGGCGGGCTTCGGCTTCGAGAGGCGGTTGACGCGGCGGGCGGCGGCGAGGGCTGATTGGTCGAAGGCGGTGTTGCCGGAGCTCCGCTCGATGGAGGAACCGGTGATCCGGCCGTCGTCGGCGAGGGTGACGCGGATGATGGTGGCATAGCCCTTGCCGGAGAGATCGACGGGCTGGTCCCAGGCGCGGTACATCTCGTCCCGGATGAGGCCGTAGTACCAGCTTCCGTTGCCGCCCCCTCCCCCGCCGCCGGCGGGGCCGACGGTGACGGGGGCCGTCGCGCCCGAGCCCTGGAGGGCCTTGCTGAGCTGGTCGGAGACGCCCGATGCCTTCAGCCCCGGGCCGTTCCCCGAGGCGGCGGCGGGACGCGAGGGTGCCGTGGTCGGGGCCTGGGCCGCAGCCTGCGACGGGGCGGACGGGCGGGTGACGGGGGTGAGGCTGACCTGCGGCTTGTGCTCGGCGGGTTTGACCGGCTTGGGCGTCTTCTCCGCTTTTTCCGTCTTCTCCGGTTTCTCGGGCGGGATCGGCTTTTCGGCCTTGGCCGGTTCCGGTTTCGGCTTGGTTTCAGCCTTGGGCTCGACCTTTTTCGGTTCGGGCTTGGGCGTCTTCGGGATCACGATGTCGCTCGGGGCGTCGACGGCGGGGGTGGGCGTCGGCGTCGGATCGGGGGTCGGAGCCGGAGGCGCGGGGGTCTCGGGCGTCGGGTCGGGCTGGGGTTGAGGCGGGGTCGGGGTCGGCGGCGGGACCGAGGCCGGGGCGGGATCAGGCGCGGCGGGGGCGCTGCCGCGCGGCTGCGCGACGGGGGGAAGGGGGATGAATTCCATGACCGGCCCGGGCGGGGGCTCGACCGGTTTCGTCGCCGCGCGCTGGAGGAGGAAGGCGAGGAGGACGACGACGTGGGCGACGGCGACCCAGAGGAGGGCGCGGCGGAAGGGGAGCGGGCCGCCCGGGGGCGGCTTCGGCGCGGGAGCGGCGGGGCGGGGGGCGCGAACGATTTGGTTCACGACGGGATCAGTGGCGGGGGGAGGCCTCGTCGAGGTGGGTCAGCCCGAGGCGGGTGATGTTCGCCCGCTGGAGGGCATCGAAGACGTCGACGAGGGTCTGGTAGCGGAGGTCGCGGTCGGCCCGGATGATGACGGCGACCTTGGGATCGGCCTGGTGGAGTTTCTCCAGGTCGCGGCGGAGGGCGTCGACGGTGACGATCTTCCCGCCGAAGTGGATGACCCCCTTCTTGTCGACCTCGACGGTCTTCACGTCGGGCTTCTCGTCGGTCGCCTTCGTGGGGGTCGCGGTGGGGAGGTTGATCTCGATGTTCCCCTCCATGAGGGGCGTCGTGATGATGAAGATGATGAGGAGGGTGAACGCGAGGTCGAGCATCGGCGTGACGTTCAGCTCCGCCATCGTCGAATGGGAGTTGCTTTGCGTGTAGCGTTTGAGGGCCATGGCGATGCGCGGGAGTGAATCCCCTTACTCCCGATCGGCCCTCGCGGCGAACGACTCCCCGGCCGCGTAGCGGTGGCCGAAGGAGGCGGCGAGCTCGGCGGCGAAGTTGTCCATCTCGACGGTGAGGCTGCGGATCGTCGAGACGAGGTAGTTGTAGCCGAACATCGCGGGGATCGCGACGAGGAGGCCGGTGACGGTGGTGATGAGGGCGCCGGAGACGCCCGGGGCCATCGCGGCGAGGCTCGCCTTGCCCGCCTCGGCGATGTCGCTGAAGGTGTCCATGACGCCCCAGACGGTGCCGAGGAGGCCGAGGAAGGGGCCGCCGCTGACGGCGGTGGCGAGGAAGATCATCCGGGCGTCGAGCTGGAGCCCGCGGACGCCGACCTCCCGGCCGAGGGCCGACTCGACGGCGCTGAAGGCGGTCGGCGAGAGGGGCGGGGCCGAGGCGAGGCGCTGGACGGTCATCTCGTCGATCTCGGCGGAGCCGGTGAGGTGGTAGCAGAGCTCGCGGCACCCGGCGCGGTAGACCTCGTAGATGGGGGAGCCGTGGAAGGTCTCGCGGGAGAGGAAGACCTGGAGGGGCTTGCGGCTCGCCCGGAATTTCGCGAGGAAGCGGGCGGTCTGCTTCTTCGCCAGCCGGATCTCGCTCCACTTCGAGGCGATGACCGACCAGCTGACCAGGGAGGCGATGAGGAGCGTGCCGATGACGAAGCGCCCCGCGGGGGTCGAGTGCTCGAAAGCAAAGAGAAGCCCGCCCGCCGCAAAAAAATTGACCATCAAGGAAGAACCCATACTCTGTATCAGTTTGGGATCGAACGCGGGGGGCGTCAAATCTTGAACGCTTGTAATTAGCCCAATAGCCCAGGCTCCTCTTTTCTCATGGTTCCGCACCTTTTCCTCTGCCTCGCGCTCGTCTGCCTCGGGGTGGGGCTCCTCCAGTTCCGTCCCGTGGCGGCCCGGAAGATCGGCTTCCTCGTCCTCTGGCTGAGCACCGGCGTCCTCGTCTGGGCCCTCTCCGGGGCCTGGTGGGCGGGCCTCGCGGGGCTCCTCCTCTGGATCGTCTTCCCCCTGTGGGAGCTGATCTCGGTCCTCCGCCGCCTCCAGATCCCCCGCGTCCGCCGCCTCGAGGACGCCTTCACCCCCGTGGGAAGCGGGGCCTTCCCCGACCTCGAGGCGTTGACCGGGGAGATGGAGGCCCTCGGCTTCCGCCACGTCGGCGATTGCGACCTCCTCCCCGCCCCCCAGCGCCAATTCTTCCGCCTCTTCGACCGCGAGGACGGCCTCCACCAGGCCTTCGTCGGCTGGATCGGGGAGAACGGCGGCAACGGGGAAAGCGCGGGCGGGTTCCACTTCGCCGCCTTCCTCTCGCAGGAGGGGGGCCGGGGCCATGGCCGGTATTGGATGACGTGGAACTATCCCCTCAGCTACGGCCTGAAGACCCCGCCCCGCCTCACCCTCCACCGGGCGCTCCGCTGCCCGACGCTCGAGGACCTCTTCGACGAGCACGGCGAACTCCTCCGGCTGAACGGGGTGGAGGCCGCCGCCGCCGCGCTCCTCCCCGCCGTCGGCCTCGAGCCGGTCCGCCGCCGCCTCGAGACGGTGCTGGCGCGGCAACTCCACTACAACGTCCAGGTCGGCGTCCTGACGCGCGAAGGCGTCGGCGACGGGTTCCGCTATTCCTGGCGGGGCGCCTTCCGCGTCGCCGGAGAAGTTTTCCGGGATTTGGCCCGGTTATAGCTTATTTGCAGTCGATACCTTCCCCCCCGATTCCGCGAGTGACATGACTGCCTTCCGTTCCCGATACCTGAAACAAAGCGGCCGCCCGGCGCGCCCCAGCAGCGTCCTCGCCTCCCCGGCGGCGGCGATCCTCCTCCACGCCCGCTTCGGCCCCCTCGTCCTCCTCGACGCCGGCCCGATCCGCGCCGAGGCCCGGAAGAAGTACAAGCAGGCCCGGGACCGCTTCGCCGAGCTCCAGCGCCTCGCCGCCCGCTTCCACCAGGAGGACAAGCCGAAGTACGAGCAGTGGCTCCAGGCGAACTTCGGCCCCCTCGTCGCCGAGCTGCGGAGCGCCCGCGCCGAGGTCAACCGCCTCCGCGACCTCATCTTCGAGGTCGAGACCCGGACCTGGCTCAACAGCCAGAGCAGCGCCGCCGCCTACCGCGATATCCTGGAGCGCGAGCTGAAGCGCCGCGCCGAGGAGCAGGCGAAGGAAGGGGAGAAAGACCCCGACGAGCCCGAACCCGAGCCCGAGGAGGCCGAGGCCTCCGCCGGCGACGGCGACGAGGAAGGGCAGTCCTCCTCCGGCGGCCGCCGCGGCCCGAAGCTCCCCGCCGAAAAGGAAGCTCGGTTGAAAAGCGCCTACCGCGCCCTCGTCCGCCGCCTCCACCCCGATCACAACGCCGAAGTCACCCCCCTCATGCGGGAGCGGTGGCACGCCGCCCAGCACGCCTACCAGGCGGGCGACCTCGAGCTCCTCGAATCGATCGAGACCCTCTGCCTCGGCGACGAGGAGGACGAGACCGCGCTCCTGAAGGGGCAGGACATCCCCGTCTCCCACATCCTCGACCGCGCCGCCCGCCTCGGCACCTCGATCCACCGGCAGACGCAGAAGGTGATGCACCTGAAGAAGGATCCCGGCTGGGCCTTCTCCACCTTCGTCGATTCCGAGGAACGGCTCGACCGCCTCCACCGCCACACCGCGAAGACCCTCCCGAACCAGATCCAGCACGCCCGCGCCGAAGTCGCCGACCTCGAGGCGAAAGTCGCCCAATGGCAGCACGACGCGGAACGCTTCTACCCCGGCTTCAAGGAAGCGCACGGGAAGGAAACGACGGGAAGAAAAGAGAAAGAGCCCAAACCGAAAAAAGCCCCCGCCCACCCCGAAGCGGAAGAGCCCAAGGGCAAGAAGAGCGCGAAGCCAAAGCCGAAGACGGCTCCTGCTACCGCCAAGGCAAAACCCGAGACAGCAGCCAAAGCAAAGAGCAAGACGGCGCGGTAGGGGAAGCCGCCACCTCCTTCGGAAGGCGATACTCTCCCAAGCAGTCCTCTCCCATAGAGCCCTCTCCCAATAGGAGTCAGGGCGTCTTGGTACTGCTCCCCCTTCAGTACGTACCCTCGGACGCTCGGGAAGCAGCGGATTTTAATCCAGTTAGGAGACGAGGCGCCGCCCAAGCGCGTCCGCCTAGCCAAGGCCCTCCGAAGGGGAGGTTCCAGGAGGGGCAAAGCCCCTCTTGGGCTATAAAGCGGGTCGCCTCCAGCTGTACAGGGTCGACCCCGCCAGCCCCAACGGGCCGCCCCACCCCCCACCCCCTACCACCACTCCTGCGGCCCCGACGGCACCGGAATCGCCGTCCGATTCGCCGCCTCGGGATTATCGGCGGCATCGCTCCCCAGCGGAATGCGGGAGAAATTCTCCGCCATCGGCGGCGGCGCGAATTTCGCCTGGAGGGTGACGCCGTCGGCGTCGAGGAATGGGGCGCGCCACGCGAGGTACTCCCCGAGGATCGCGTCGTACTCGGCGCGGTCGTTCAGCCGCACCACCCGCTTGTTGAAGAAGGCGCTCGGGCCGAAGCGTTTCGTGTACCACGGGGCGACCTTGCGGAAGAGGCGGCAGCCGTGGGCCTCGCCGAAGACCTCGACCATGAGGTCGAGGTGGCGCGTCATCACCCGGACCCGCTCCCCGAACGAGGCCTCGGGCGGGATCGTCCCCGTCGCCAGGTAGGCGCGGATGCGGGAGAAGAGCCACGGATCGTAGAACGCGCCGCGCCCGATCGAGACGCCCGCGCATCCCGTCTCCTCGAGCATCGCCCGCGCGGCCTGGGGCGTCGTCACGTCGCCGTTCCCGATCACCGGGATCGACTTCACCGCCTCGACGACGGCGCGGATGCCGGGGAGGTTCACCGTCCCGTCGAAGCCCTGCGCCCGGGTCCGCCCGTGGATCATGATCGCGGCGGCCCCGGCCTCCTCCAGCGCCCGGGCCAGCTCGGGCGCGGTGAGGTTCGCGTCGTCCCAGCCGAGGCGCATCTTGCAGGTCACCGGGACGCCGACGGCCTTCACCATCCCGGCGACGAGGGCGGCGGTGCGGGCCGTCTCGGTCATCATCGCGGAGCCGCCGCCGACCTTGCAGACCTTGCGGACGGGGCATCCCATGTTGATGTCGATGAGGGCCGCCCCCTGCTGCTCGACGAACTTCGCCGCCTCGACCATCTCCTCCGGGACCGAGCCGAAGAGCTGGACCGAGAGGGGCCGGTCCTCGGGGCGGCTGGCGATGAGCTGCAGGGCCTTCGGGTTCCGCTCGACGAGGGAGCGGGCGTTGACGAGGTCGGTGACACAGAGGCCGACCCCGCCGAAGCCGCCGAATTTCTCCCGCCCCAGTTCGCGGATGACGAGGCGGAAGGGCAGGTTCGTATACCCCGCCAGCGGCGCGAGGATCAGGTTCCCGTCGAGCCGGACGGAGCCAATCTGGAGATCGGCGCCGAGGGTCGTCATAGGCAGGGTTACTTCGCCTCCGCGACGGCCTGCGCGGAGACCTTCGCCTGGAAGCGCTCGATCCGCAGGGCGCGGCCCGTCTCTTCGTCGATCTCGACGAAGAGGCCGTCGGCCTGGAGGCCCTGGGTGGCGAGGGGGAACTTGCTCGGCATGAGGGTGACGAATTTCTGGATGACCGGCGCGACCTCGCGGCCGATGACGCCGTCGTGCGCGCCGGTGAACCCGGCGTCGGTCAGGTAGGCGGTGCCGCCGGGGAGGATCGTCTCGTCGGCGGTCTGGACGTGGGTGTGGGTGCCGACGACGACGCTCGCCTGGCCGTCGATGTGGCGGCCGAAGGCGATCTTCTCCGAGGTCGCCTCGGCGTGGAAGTCGACGAGGATGCACGGCGTCTCGCGGCGGAGGCCCTCGAGGAGCGGCTTGATCATGAGGAACGGATTGTCGACGTCGGGCCCCATGAAGGTGCGGCCCAGCGCGTTGATGACGGCGAGCTTCTTGCCGTTCCCCTGGACGATGACCCAGCCCTGGCCGGGCGTCCCGGGCGGGTAGTTCATCGGGCGGATGAGCCGGGGCTCCTGCGCGAAGAAGCCGAAGATTTCCTTCTGGTCCCACGTGTGGTCGCCGAGGGTGACGGCGTCGGCCCCGGCCCGCATGAGGTCGTAGGCGAGGCGCGGGGTGATGCCGTGGCCGCCGGCGGCGTTCTCCCCGTTCACGACGACGATGTCGGGCGCGTACTGCTCCTTGAGGCGGGGGATGGCGACGCGGAGGGCGTCGCGGCCCGGCTCGCCGACCACATCGCCTAGGAAGATGACTTTCATGGGAGGCGGCTATTCTTCCCGCCTTTGCCGCCGGAGGGCGAGAAAGAAATCGGCGCGGAGCGACGCACCCTATGCCTCGCGGGGCTGGCAGTACTGGAGGTACTCCGAGACGGCGTGGTGTCCCTGCCGCCGCGCGTAGACCTCCGCCGGGACCTGCCAGAGCCCGGCGCAGCGCGTCACGTCGGCCCCGTGCGCGACCAGGAGCTTCACGATGGAAAAATGGCCGTGGAAGGCGGCGGCGCTCAGCGGCGTGGGAAAGGTGTTCTTCGCGTCCTGGACATCGGGATCGGCCCCGGCGTCGAGAAGGATGCGGGCGGCTTCCAGGTTCCCGCGATGGGCGGCGTGGGTGAGGGCCGAGAAGCCCTCTTCGTCCGTGTCGTCGAGGCCCTCCCCCGACGCGGCGAGTGTCTTCAAGGCGTCCCAATCCTTCCCGAGAACGGCGGCGATCAAGGGATGCATGACGACGTTATTCTTCCCGTCTTTGCTTCTTCAGGTCGAGCCAGTAATCGAGCCGCTCCTTCACGATCTTTTCGTATCCGCGTCCCGTCGGCGTGTAGAAGGTGCCGGGGGCGACGCCGAACTCGGTCCCGGAGATCGCCCCCTCGTAATCGTGGCTGTACTGGTAGCCCTTGCCGTGGCCGAGGGCCTCGGCCCCCTTGTAATGGGCGTCGCGGAGGGCCTTCGGGATCGCGACGGTGCTCTCGGTCTTCACCGCCTCCATCGCGGCGTTGAGGGCCATGTAGGCGGCGTTGCTCTTCGGCGCGGTGGCGAGGTAGACCGTCGCCTCGGCGAGGGGGATGCGGCCCTCGGGCATGCCGAGCGACTCGAAGGCCTGCTGCGCCGCGACGGCGACCGAGATCGCGCGCGGGTCGGCCATCCCGATGTCCTCGGCGGAAAGGATGACGAGCCGCCGCGCGATGAAGCGGGGGTCCTCCCCGGCGACGAGCATCTTCGCGAGCCAATAGATCGCGCTGTCGGGGTCGCTGCCGCGGACCGACTTGATGAAGGCGGAGATCGTGTCGTAGTGGCCGTCCTCGTCCTTGTCGTAGACGGGGACCTTCCGCTGGACGCAGGCCTCGATCGCGGCGAGGTCGACGACGATGCGGCCCGCCTTCTCCCCCGTCTTGAGCGGCGGCGTGCTGAGGGCGGCGAGTTCGAGGGCGTTCAGCAGCCGCCGCGCGTCGCCCTCGGAGACGTGGATCAGGTGGGCGCGGGCGGCGGGATCGAGGTCGATGGGGAGGGTGCCGAGGCCCCGCTCCTTGTCGGTCAGGGCGCGGTCGATCAGGACGGAGAGGGTCTCCTCCGGGAGCGGCTCCAGCGCGAAGACCTGGGAGCGGGAGACGAGCGGCCCGTTCACGTAGAAGGAAGGATTGTGGGTCGTCGCCCCGATGAGGCAGACCGCGCCGCTCTCGACGTCGGGGAGGAGGACGTCCTGCTGCGATTTGTTGAAGCGGTGGATCTCGTCGATGAAGAGGAGGGTCCGCGTCCCGCCCTGCCGGAAGCGGAGATCGGCGGCGGCGAGGGCCTGCCGCAACGTCGCGACGGTCGCCTCGACGGCGTTCAACCGCTCGAAGCGGCTTTGCGTCGACGCCGCGATGGCCTCCGCGAGGGAGGTCTTCCCGACGCCGGGCGGGCCGAAGAGGAGGATCGAGGTGAGGCGATCGGCCTCGATCAGGCGGCGGAGCGGCTTGCCGGGACCGAGGAGATGTTCCTGCCCGTGGACCTCGTCGAGCGTCCGGGGCCGGAGCCGCGCCGCGAGGGGAGCCCGGGGATTCGCCCGCCGCTCGTCCGCCGCCTTCTGGCTGCGCGCCGAGGAGGAAGAGGGGGAATCGGGAACGGAGAAGAGATCCACGCGGGAAAACTACCGCCTCGAGATAAGCGGTGCAAGCGGCGGAACCATTCAGGAACCGGCGTCGGGCTTGCGGGCCGGGGGAAGAACAAGGGGGCGCCGAAGATGAGGCCCCTCGTCCCCGCCTCTCCAGAACGCCTCGCATTCAGGGAAAAGCCGCTCAATCCGGCGAACGACCGCGGGGTAACCGCGGGGCCCGAAAAGGACGAAAAGTTTCCGGGGTCGGAACCAGCCGAAAGAATACCGTGACGGAACCAAGGCGGCCTGCCGTGTGCCTTCTTGCAGACGGATGGAGAACTTCGCCCTTCCGTATTTGTCGAATTGGAGCCGCAGGAGATCAGTCCGTCCGCCGTCTTCCCGGACGAAGTAATAAAGCAACGGGTTCCGGTCGGGCCGCTCTTCCCCGGTGAGCCGGTGGAATCCCCGGGCGGCCAGGAACGGATCGAGACGGAGTTGGATTTCCTTCAGAAGTTTTTGTTTCGGCGTCGCCTTCTTGCGCGCCCCATAATTCACCCCGGCGTCGATGATAACCGCGAGGAGCAGGAGGCCGAACGCGGCCTGGACATGAGGGATCTGCAGCAGGAGATAGCCTAGGCCCCGGATTGCGGCACCGAACAAGATCACGATCAGCAAAAGGAAGAGTATCCAGCATCCCCGCCAGAGCCCCGGCGGGACCCGGAAGAAAAGAAACCCATCCGAGACGAACTTCGGCAAGCGAGGAGGGGGACTCTGGGGATGATCCATGGAGGCGGATTAGGACTGGAAGAACGTCGGAATCGAACCCTCTTCCCGGAGGCGGAAGCCGCGCTCGATTTCCTCGGCCGTGATCCGTTCCAGGTCGAGGTCGTCGGGGAGGGCCTCGCGGCGGAAGTAGCGGGCGTCGAGGACTTCGGGACCGGCGGCGACGGGCGTGTCGTCGAGGGGGTGGCAGAGGAAGTAGAGCTTGTAGACCGACCAGGCGATCGGCAGGTGGCCCGCCCGGTCCCGGTCGAGGACCGCCGAGAGCTGCTCCACCTCGATCTCGATGCCCGCCTCCTCGCGGCATTCCTTGCGGGCGTTCTCCGCCGGGGTCAGGTTCACGTCGGCCCAGCCGCCGGGGGCCGACCAGCGGCCCGTCGCCCTCTCGCGGACGAGGAGGATTTCCCCGCCCCGGATCACCAGGGCGCGGACGTCGACCTTCGGCGTCGGATACCCCTCCCCGGAAGGCCAGGCGAAGTCGGCCTTGCCCGGGAGCGCCTGCACCAGTTCCGAGGCGAGGCCGCGCAATTGCTCGAACCGTTCCCGGTCATGGAAATCGCGGCTGTAGGCGAGCCCCGCCTGGGAGATCGCGGCCAGTTCGCGGGAGATTTCAAGAAGGGTACGCGCCATGGCCTGCCATCCAAGCAGAACGGAGGAGGAAAAAAGGCAAAAAAAAGAGGCGCCCCGACCGGGGCGCCCTCTTTTTTTCAACAAAGGAGAAGAAACAAACGCTGCTGCTAACAAAGGGATAGATACCGCAACCGCCGTTTCGTTCAAAAAAAGGTACGGTCTTCTGAATCTTTTTCGTAATAGGGCCTTTTCTAGGGTATTTGCCCTATATTTCTGTCCTCTTCCTCCGCACTAGGACGCGTAGTTCCTCCCAAGCGCTGCGGGGAACTAGCGGACGGTGGCCATATCACGAGGTGCCGCCTGAAGAGAAACAGTTTTTCCAGTTCAGGCCTATCAGAGGGGGAGGTGCAGGAGGGGCGCAGCCCCTCTTGCATCTTTAAAAACGCGCGGGTGGCCTCCAGCTGTACAGGGTCTCTGCCCGGTCCCGAAGGAGCACCCCCCGCCAACCCGCGCCCCCTCCCGAAGAGAGATCCATCCTAAGGACGGCTAGGAAGAACCATCTCCCCCGACCCGGGCCCCGAAGCACCCTCCTGAAGCAGCGCCGGACCCGGAGGAAGGAAATCGAGAAAAACCCGATTCCTCGCCGCCCTCCCCTGCCACAACCGCCAATCCTTCCGCCCCGCCTCGGTATCGAACCGCGCCCGGGCCTGCTCCAGCGCGCGCCGCGCCTGGTCGGCGGCTGCCGGGTGGGCGCGGGCGCTTTCAGCCACGCGGCGGAGCGGTTCCCATCCGCCCGAACCGACGTTGGCGAGGTAGCCGACGTCGAGGGGGGCGGACGCTCCCGGATCGGCCTCCCACCGGGCGACGTTGTACCGGGCGGCGATCCCGCCGAAGTCGAGGAACTGGACGCCGTAGAAAAGGACGAAGGCCGCCGTGGCGCACCCGCCGAGGAGCCACGCCGCCGATTTCTCCCGGGCGATCTTCACCGTCAGGAGGGCGAATCCCGCCGCGACGAGGAGGAGGAAGGCGAGGAGGCTGAGCCGCGTGTCGGTCAGCCCGTAGGCGTCGGTGTAGAGCTTCAGCCGGAGAACGACGCTCGCCAGGAGGAAGAGATTCTGCGCGATCCAGCCGTAGGCGAGGAGCCGGACGGCCCTCCCCGCCGTCCGCGCCGGGGCGCGGTTGAAGAGGAGGGCGAGGACGACGCCGGTGAGGAGCGTGGTGCAGATGAGGAGGCCGGTCCCGGCATGGACGAACTGCGCCGCGTTCACCCCTTCCGGGATCGCCTGCCGGAGCCAGAGGTAGCGGAGGTCGATCGCGTTCGCGGCGAGGAAGAGGGCGTTCAGCGTGCCGAGGATGGCGAGCGCGCGGAGGTCGCTCGTCCGCGCCGCCGCCGGGGACGGGGCGTCGGCGAAGCGGTGGAGCCGCGTCGTCCAGCCCCAGCCGAAATAGCACGAGCCCCGCCGCCGCGCCGGAGCGAGGAGGGGGAGGACGACGATCCCCGCGGCGAACCAGCCGAAGAGCCGGGCCGCCGAGAGGTCGAAGCCCGTCACCCATTTCCAAAGCGCGCCGAAGCCATGGCCGAACCACCATCCCAGCACCGCATTCCCCGTCCCCAGGAAGAAGGCGAAGAGCAGGGCGAGCGCCGCCGCCGGAAGGAAGACCGAGGCGAGGCGGAAGAAGCGGCGGCGGAGGCCCGGCTTCCCCTCCCCGGCGGCGGCGCGGGAGGCGAAGCAGGCATGGAGAAAATCGCCCCCGACGATCACGGGCCGCAGCGGCGCGCCGACGTAGGCTGCGGTCTGCGCCAGCACCTGCTGCCAGAAATAGCCCGGCCCGGCGAAGAACGTCGCCCCGGCGAGCCCGAAGAGGAGGACGGCGAGGACGCAAAAATTCGTGAACGAGCAATCGAAGACCGCCGCCCCCACCGCTCCCGCGAAGAGCGGGGGGAGCCAAAGCGGCATCGCCCGCCGGTTTTCCGCAGGCCGCACCCAGAGGATCAACCCGGCCAGCACGGCAAAGAAGCAGCCGAAGCCGGTCCCCGGCACGAGCAAGGGCTCCCCCAACGAACCCGTAACCAGAAAATCGGAGGCCGCGACCGCCATCACCAGCGCGGCCACCACCCGGCCCGAGCGCAGGGTTGAATACGAGGAGGCGGGAGCCGAGGAAGCCGGTGTCACGGCAGGCATCCCGGTGGGAGCGGAGGCGGTGGGAGTCAGGATATTCATGCGCGGTTTTTCAGGTTAACTTTGTGTGGCAAAGTGTGTGGAGACGAAGAAGAAGCGCGGGTCAGAGGCCCCGCGTCTGCCGGATGATTTGTTCGAGCAGATCGATGTATTCCTTGAAGTGGGTGCGGCCCTTTTCGGTGAGGGCGTACCGCGTGAGGGGGCGGTCGGTCACCTCCTTCGTGATCGCCACGTATCCGGCCTGGTGGAGGGTACGGAGATGGGTCACGAGGTTGCCGTCGCTCATCTTCAGCTCGGCCTTGAGGTCGGCGAAGGGCCAATCGGACCGCGCGGGCGCGGCGAGGAGCGAAAGGATCGCGAGACGGCTCTTCTCGTGGATCGTCTTGTCGAGGCGGTCAAAGTCCATGGGGCGGTTCCTCCTTCCCCGGCCCGTTCTTCCGCTCCAGCAGAGGGACGATCAGCGCGTAGCCGAGGTGGTAGCCGCCGAAGGTGAGGGCCATGAGGGCGGAGGGATGGACCGGCAGGTGGGCGCGGAGCCAGGAATCGGGAGCATAAACCGTCAGGGAGCCGACGATCAGCAGCCAGAGCAGCGGCGTCAGCAGGAACAGCCCGCCGAGCACGACGATGGAACGCGGCGCGAAATGCTGCGTGGCGAGGAGGCCGAGGCCGTAGAATAAAATCCAGATCAGCGCGAGCAGGAACGGCACCGCCGCCGCCGCCGCGCGCCCCAGGGGGAAGAACCCCAGGGCGAGGGTGAAGAATCCGGCACAGAAAAAGGAGGGGAAGAGGCTCCGGCCCGCCGTCCAGTATCCGGGCGAAAACGTCGCCCGTCCGGTCTGCCGCGCCTCGCGGGTGAGGAAGAAGAGATTCCCCGCGACGGTGAGCGCGAGGACGACGATCCAAAGGCCGAGGAACGTGTGGCGCCCCTGCGGGTTTTCCAAATCCCAACCCCGCGAGACCAGCCAGGCCCCGACACTCAGAAACCCGCCCCACGCCGCGCCGGGAACCGAAACCGTCCGGTAAAGGGTCGAGCGTTCCATGAGGGAACGGATGAGATTCAGGTTCTCCTCGGCAGTCCGTGAGTCAGTCATGATGTTGGTACTTTGTATCACAAAGTTGGTGGGGGGCAAGGGGATTTTTTTTGGGGGGGGGCTTAGGAGATGCACGGTGGGGGGCGCTAGGGGGTGGGGCGGCCCTTCGGGACCTGCGCGGTCAACCCTGTACAGCTGGAGGTAACCCGCTTTAACGCCACAGAGGGGCTTCGCCCCTCCGTGACCTCCTGTTCTGAGGGCCTCAACTAGGCGGACGCGTTTCCCCCTGCGCCTCGTCTCCGAACTGGATTAAAATCGGATGGTTCCAGTACGCCCGAGGGTACGTACTGAAGGGGGAGCGGTACCCATACGCCCTGACTCCTATCGGGAGAGAAGCGTATGGGAGAGGGGCGTTTGGAAGATCGGCGCTTGGGATACCACGGTGTTCTTACTGCTATGATCCCCCTCTCCTATTGACTTGCCTCTTGCCCCCTTCCGGCGTTATCCCTCGAAGATGGCCTCTCTCACTGCCCCTTTTCCCATCTGGACGACGGTTCCCGGCTCTCTGGGTTCCGGTGATCTTCATGAACCGAAGCTGACTCCCTTCCCGGCTTGGGGGGGAAAACGGGCTGATGGGGCGGCCCATCCGGCGTTCCTCGTTCTCCCGGGGGGCGGCTACGGCACTCACGCGGGGCATGAGGGGCAGGGTTATGCGGAGTGGTTCGCCCGGAACGGGATCTCGGCCTTCGTCCTCAATTACCGCCTCGGCTCGACGGGGTATCGCCATCCGGCGATGCTCGACGACGCGGCCCGGGCGCTCCGCACGCTCCGCGCGAACGCCGCCGCCCTCGGCATCGATCCCGGCAAGATCGGCGTGATCGGCTCCTCGGCGGGCGGCCACCTCGCCTCGACCCTCCTCACGAAATGGACCGCCGGGGACGCGACGGCCGCCGATCCGGTCGAGCGGGTCTCCTCCCGTCCCGATGTCGGCATCCTCTGCTACCCGGTCATCTCCTTCGTCGAATCGTTCACCCACGTCGGCTCCCGGACGAACCTCCTCGGCCCCGATGCGCCCGAATCGCTCTGGCGCGAGCTGAGCGCGGAAAAGCAGGTCACCCCCCGGACCCCGCCGACCTTCCTCTGGCACACGGTCGAGGACGCCCCCGTCCCGGTCGAGAACAGCATCGCCTTCGCTTCGGCCCTCCGGGCGCAGGGAGTCCCCTTCGCGCTCCACGTCTATGAAAAGGGCGCACACGGGCTCGGGCTGGCGAACCACGCCTGGGCCCCGCAGGCGCTCCGCTGGCTCGCGACGCGGTGGCCGCTCTTCCCCTGGCTCGACGGCTAAAGGCTGTTCTGCAGGGAACGGCACGGGGTGGCCTTGCCTCGCCTCCCGCTTTCGGATAAGCTGACCGGCTTTCCCCGAAGCCCATGATCTATCCCACCCATTACGACGTCGCGGTTGTCGGCGCCGGCCACGGGGGGGTCGAGGCGGCGCTGGCGGCGGCCCGGATGGGGTGCCGGACGCTCCTCCTGACGATGAACCTCGACACCGTCGGGCAGATGTCGTGCAACCCGGCGATCGGCGGCCTCGCGAAGGGCCACCTCGTCCGGGAGATCGACGCCCTCGGCGGGGAGATGGGGCTCAATGCCGACGCGACGGGAATCCAGTTCCGGATGCTTAACGCAGGTAAAGGACCTTCGGTCCGCGCCCCCCGGACCCAGTGCGACAAGAAGGCCTACCAATTCCGGGCGAAGGCGACGATCGAGCATCAACCGAACCTCGACCTGAAGCAGGGCCACATCGCCGACCTCGTGGTCGAGAATGACCGGATCACCGGAATCGTGACCCAGCTTGGCGTGACTTATCGCGCCCGCACCGTCGTCGTCACCACCGGGACTTTCCTCCAGGGGCTCCTCCACGTCGGGTTGAAGAACCAGGCCGGGGGCCGGATGGGCGACGGGGCGAGCGGCTTCTCCGATGCCCTCCGCCGCCTCGGCTTCGAGTTGGGCCGCCTGAAGACCGGGACCCCTCCCCGCCTCAACGGCCCGTCGATCGACTTCTCGAAGATGGCCCCCCAGCACGGCGACGTCCCCGCACCTCTCTTCTCTTACCTCCCCGAATCGATCGAGAAGGGAAAGAACGACCTCTTCACCCTCAATTATTGGTCGAACGGAATGTTCCACGTGGAACAATTGCCGTGCTGGATCACCCACACGACCGAGCAGACCCACGAGATCATCCGGGCCAACCTCGACAAGTCGCCGATGTATTGCGGGGTGATCGAGGGGGTCGGCCCCCGCTACTGCCCCTCGATCGAGGACAAGGTCGTCCGCTTCGCCGACAAGGACCGGCACCAGATCTTCCTCGAGCCGGAGGGGCTCCATACCGGGGAGTATTACATCAACGGCTGCTCGACCAGCCTCCCCTTCGAGGTCCAATACGCCTTCATCCGTTCGATCCCCGGGCTCGAGAACGCCGAGATCGTCCGGCCCGGCTACGCCGTCGAGTATGACTTCTGCCAGCCGACCCAGCTTCACTCCTCCTTCGAGACGAAGCGGGTCGAGGGGCTCTTCTTCGCCGGACAGCTGAACGGGACCTCGGGCTACGAGGAGGCGGCGGCCCAGGGCCTCTACGCCGGGATCAACGCCGCGCGGAAGGCCCAGGGGAAGCCGCCGATGCTCCTCGGACGGGACCAGGCCTATATCGGGGTCCTCGTCGACGACCTCGTCACGAAGGGGACGACCGAGCCCTACCGGATGTTCACCTCCCGGGCCGAGCACCGCCTCCTCCTCCGGCAGGACAACGCCGACCTCCGGCTGACCGAGATCGGGGCCGAGATCGGCCTCGCCTCCCCCCGCCGCGTCGAGAAGCTCCGCGAGAAGCGCGCCCGGATCGAGAGCGCCCGGGCCGAGCTCGCCGCGACGAAGCTCGACCGCGACGGCCTGAACCAGCCCCTCTCCGTCTGGCTGAAGCGGCCCGACTACGACTGGAGCCACCTCCCCGAGGCCTTCCGCTCGATCCCCGACGACGTCGCCGTCCAGATCGAGACCGAGATCAAGTATGCCGGGTATATCGACCGGGAGCGGCTCCAGATCGAGAAGGCCCGGGCGAGCGAGGAAAAGGAGATCCCGGCCTGGCTCGACTACGACGCGATCCAGGGGTTGAAGACCGAGGCCCGGGCGAAGCTGAAGGCGATCGCCCCCCGGACCTTCGGCCAGGCGGCCCGCATGAGTGGGATCAACCCAAGTGATATTGCTTTGCTCCTTGTCTGGACAAAGCGGGGGCCTACAGGTAAAGCTTGAACCCCCCTCATCGGGGTTATTGTTCCACGTGGAACAATAAGTCGGTCTCCCTTTTCCTTCCGATTTTCGCATGAAAACCAAAGTGATCTCCTGGATCAAGGGGAAGCTCCACCTCGTCGCCACCCAGAAGGGGAGCAAGCACGCCATCGCCCTCGGCATCGCCATCGGGTTTTTCTGGGGCTTCACCCCCCTCTTCGGGCTGAAGACCCTCTGCTCCTTCCTCACCGCCTGGGTCACCCGCGCGAACAAGATCGCCGCCCTCGTCGCCGTCACCCTCCACGATCTCTTCCTCCCGATCTATCCCCTCTTCCTCATGGCGGGATATCACCTCGGGAACTTCCTCCTCCACCGCCATAACGTCGCCCATCCGAAGCTGGTGAAGCAGGTCCGCCTCCCCGTCGTCGAGGCCCCCGAGGATTGGTGGGAAGACCTGGGCGTCACCCTCCATTACCTCTCCGAGGTCGGCCACAATTTCTATCATCACCTCATCATCCTCCTGAAGTCGCTCTATCCGATGCTCGTCGGCACCTCGATCCTTTCCCTCCCCCTCTGCGTCATCACCTACTTCGCCACCCTCCGCCTCCTGAACTGGTACGAGCGGCGGCAGCGTGAAAAGGCCCGTCTCCTCGCCGACGGGGGGGTCAGCTTCGACGTCACCGGGAAACACGGCCACGACGAATCCTGAGTCCTTCCCCCTTTTCACCCTCCCCACGGCCCACCGGCCCCCCCTCCCCATGCCCTTCCTCCAACTCCGCGGCGTCACCCTCAAATACGACGCCAACCCCCTCCTCAACGCCGCCGACTTCCAGATCGACGCGGGCGAGCGGGTCTGTCTCCTCGGCCGCAACGGCGCGGGGAAGACGAGCCTCATGCGCCTCCTCACCGGCGAGGAGACCCCGAACAGCGGCGAGGTGATCCGGCAGGCCGGGACGTGGACGACGCGCCTCGACCAGGAAGTCCCCGGCAATCTCTCCGGCTCCGTGATCGACATGATCCGCAGCGGCCTCCATCCCGACATCGAGACCCACGGCCACGAGGAACAGTGGGAGACCGACGTCCGCCTCGAAGACCTGATGACCGACATGGGCCTCATCACCTACACCGACGCCCCCTTCGGCTCCCTCTCCGGCGGTCTGAAGCGGCGCGTCCTCCTGGCGAAGGCCCTCGCCGGCCAGCCCGACCTCCTCCTCCTCGACGAGCCGACGAACCACCTCGACCTCGCCTCGATCCTCTGGCTCGAGGAATTCCTCCTGAAGGCGAAGCCGACCCTCTTCTTCGTCACCCACGACCGCTCCTTCCTCCGGAAGCTCGCCACCCGGATCGTCGAGCTCGACCGGGGCAAGATCTCGAGCTGGGCCTGCAATTACGACGAGTACCTCATCCGCAAGGCCGCGTGGCTCGAGGCCGAGGAAAAGCAGTGGGCCACCTTCGACAAGAAGCTGGCGCTGGAGGAGGCGTGGATCCGCCAGGGCGTGAAGGCCCGCCGCACCCGCAACGAGGGCCGCGTCCGTTCCCTCGAGGCGATGCGCGTCGAGCGGAGCCAGCGCCGCGAGCGCCAGGGAACCGCGAAGATCGAGGTCTCCACCGGCTCCCTCTCCGGCCAGAAGGTCATCGAGGCGAAGGATATCTCCTTCAGCTACCCGAACGGCAACGGCGAACCGATCGTCGCGAACCTCACCACCACCCTCTGGCGCGGCGACAAGATCGGCCTCATCGGGCCGAACGGCGGCGGCAAGACGACCCTGCTGAAGCTCCTCCTCGGGAAGCTCGCCCCCGACTCGGGCGAGGTGAAGCTCGGGACCAATCTCCAGATCGTCTACCTCGACCAGCTCCGCGACCAGATCGACGACGCGAAGACCGTCGCCCAGAACGTCGCCGGCGATGCCGAGACCGTCCAGTTCCAGGGCCGCGCGAAGCACATCCACAGCTACCTCTCCGACTTCCTCTTCCACCCCGACCGCATCCGGATGCCCGCGAAGCGGCTCTCCGGCGGCGAGCGGAACCGGCTCCTCCTGGCCCGGCTCTTCCTCCAGCCCGCGAACGTCCTCGTCATGGACGAGCCGACGAACGACCTCGACGCCGAGACGCTCGAACTCCTCGAGGAGCTCCTCGTCCAGTTCGAGGGGACGCTGATCCTCGTCTCCCACGACCGCGCCTTCCTCGACAACGTCGTCACCGGGACCCTCGTCCTCGAGGGCGGCGGCCGCGTCGGCGAGTACATCGGCGGCTATGCCGATTGGCTGAAGCAGAGCGCCGCCGAGAAAGAGGCGACCGCCAACCTCACCGTCACCTCGAAGGCGACTTCCAAGACCGCCGCCATTCCCGTTCCGAAGGGGAAGGAGGCGAAGATGCTGAACAAGGAGAAGCGCGAGCTCGAGGAACTCCCCGCCCAGCTCGAAGCCTACGAGGTCGAGCAGGCCGCCCTCGCCGCGAAACTCGCCGATCCCGCCCTTTACCAGCAGGACCCGACGGGCAAAGCCTTTTCCGCCGTCCAAGCCGAGTTGACCGCCCTCGAAGCCCGCATCGCGACCGCCTTTTCCCGTTGGGAAGAGCTCGAAGCCAAACGCGCGGCCTTGGAGGCCGTTTAGAGGCGTTTTGATCGGCGGCAAGGGGGCTATACCCTCTTTTTCGGTCCCGACCCCCTCCGGGGTGTGTCGGCATTCACACAAGATCCCATCCAAGCCGATATTAGTATCAATAATGGTGGACATTTATTTACTTTTTATAGTATTCTCTATCGCGAATGGAGACATTGGTAAACCGGACGACAGCCGACCGCTCCCATCCCGGATTCCCCCGTTGCCGCGGCCTCGTTCTCGCCCACGACCGCCAGGCCGCCCAATCCCACCTCGCCCGGATCGACACCGTCGCTTCCCACGAAGGCCGCTCCCACGAGTGGCATTGGGTCTCCCTCGCCTCCCTCCTCCCTTTATTGCAATCGACCGGCGGCCCCCTTCCCCGCCTCCTGGCGTTCGAGCCCGAAACCCCGGCTCCCGCGGAATCGGCTGACGCCCCCGATCATCCGATCCCGCCCGACCTCATCCTCTGCCTCGACGACGATACCCTCGGCCTCACCGGCCGCCTCGCCCTCCTGCGGCTGATCCGCGAATACCTCCCCGACGTCCCGCTCCTCCTCCTCGTCCGGAAGATCGAGGCCGAGGACGCCGTCGAGGCCCTCCGCGCCGGGGCGACCGATCTCCTCGCCCAGCGGGACTGGGCCGCCCTCCCCCTCCTCGTCGACCGCGCCCTCCGCCGCGCCTCGCAGCAGGCCCATGCGCGGGCCACCGTCCGCCTCTCCGGGCAGGCGCAGGAAACGCTGTGGCAGGCCCGCCTCGAGCGCGAGCGCGACGGCGAGCTCCGCCGCCTCCGCGCCTCGGAGGAAAAATACCGGTCCCTCTTCGACCACGCGCCGATCCCCCTCGCCGCCGTCCAAAGCGCGACCGGCACCCTCCTCCTTGTGAACCGCGCCCTCGTCGCCCTCCTCCATCCGGCGGCCGTCCCGCCCAATCCTTCTCCGGCGAATCCCGGCGGCGAGGCCCTTCCCGTTCCCTTCGTCGGCCGCCATCTCTCCGCCCTTTTTCCGCCCGAGGCGGAGGCCGAGGCCGACCGCCTCCTCCTCCGGCTCCGCGAGGAAGGCGGGATCGTCGAAGGCCGTTATTTTCTGCGGCAGGAAGCGGCTCATTTGGAGACATCCCCTTCATCCGCGCCGACCCCCGCCGACCATCGCCCGCCGCTCCCCGTCGATCTCCACGCCGCGCCGATCCCGTGGGGCCAGAGCGGCGCCGTCGTCCTCGCCTTCCGCAACGCCGCGCTGCGGGAGGAAACCGGCGCGGGCGCGGCCCTCGCCTACTTCGCCCTCGATCGCCTCGGTGAACGAAGCCGAGGCCGGGGCCAGACAATGGGCGTCACGGCAGGCGGCGAATGGGTGATGTGGACCGACGGCGAAGGCCATCTCCTCCATGCAAACCGGCCCTTCTGCGAGGCCCTCAGCCGCCCCCTCACCCTCCTGCGCGGACGCCACATCAGCGAGATCGCCCCCGCCCTCGGCCACGCCGCCTGGTCCCTCCACCGGACCGAGGCGCGGGACTACGGCACGTTTCAGATCGAGACCACCTTCCAGACCCGCGATGGAACCCTCCTCAGCGCCGAGGCGACCGCCCACGCCCTCTCCCTCGGAGGGCGGGAATATCATTGCTTCATCGGATGGGGAGCCCCGGGGGAGAGCCCGACCCCATGAAGGGATACGGACGGGGAAGGCGCAACGGGAAAAAGGGAACGAAGCCGACGCGCACGGAAGGGATGCCGCTGATCCTCTCCGCAGCGGAATGGGCGCGCAGGGAAAAGGAGGCGGAACGGGAGAAATTGCGGGAGAGACCGGTTTTGATCTGGCGGCCGGGGTAGGGACGCTTGGGGGATGAGGCGTATGGGAGATATACGCTGGGAGGCGCCACGGAGCGGGGCGGCCCTTCGGGACCTGCGCGGTCGACCCGGTACAGCTGGAGGTAACCCGCTTTATAGCCACAGAGGGGCTTCGCCCCTCCGTGACCTCCTGTTCTGAGGGCCTCAACTAGGCGGACGCGTTTCCCCCTGCGCCTTATCTCCTCACTGGATTAAAATCGGATGGTTCCGGTACGCCCGAGGGTACGTACTGTAGGGGGAGCAGTACCCATGCGGCCTGACTCCTATCGGCGAAGCCTCGGCGTCTCTCTTCCTCCAACACTCTGCGGGTAACCTTCCAACAACTTTCCAACATCTCCCCTCCTTCCTCCAATAACCCATTTTACCCTCCGATTTCCTCTTCCCTCTTCGCTATTCGCTTGAAAGTTTCTCACATCCTGTAAGATTCCTAATCCCATCGTTGTAAGCTCTTTGACTCTCCTTTCTCGTGTTATTCGCACCTAGAAGAAGATGAAGAAAACGAAACGAACTTTTTTCAAATAACAGAGCCGAGCCCGAGACCCATCCCCGAAATCGACCGATCCCAACACACCAAACCGAGTCACCCCCATCATGAAGTGCATCATCAGCAAGGAAGCCCTCCTTAACGGTCTCCAGGCCGTCCAGAACGTCGTCACCAACCGGACGACCCTCCCCATCCTCTCCAACGCCTTGCTGAAGGTCGAGAACGGCAAGCTGACCGTCTCCGCCACCGACCTCGACGTCGGCATCCGCGCCGTCGTCGACGCCACCGTCGAGAAAGCCGGCGGCACCACCCTCCCCGCCCGCCGCCTCTTCTCCATCGCCAAGGAACTCCCCGCCTCCGAGATCACCATCGAGGTCGACTCCAAGCAGAACGCCCTCATCCGTTCCGGCGCCTCCTTCTTCCGCATCATGGGCCTCCCCGAGGAAGAATATCCCGCCTTCCCCAAGACCGACGGCGCCAAGGTCTTCAAGCTCACCCAGGGCACCTTCAAGGAGATGCTGAAGAAGACCTCCTACGCCATGTCCCAGGACGAGAGCCGCTACGTCCTCAACGGCGTCCTCCTCTCCTTCAAGGAAGGCAAGCTCACCGTCGTCGCCACCGACGGCCGCCGCCTCGCCCTCATCGAGCAGGAACTCGAATTCCCTCCCGGCAACGAAGGCGACGTCATCCTCCCCACCAAGGCCGTCAACGAGCTCCAGCGCGTCCTCGGCGGCGACGAGCCCCTGACCCTCTCCCTCTCCGAGAACCAGATCGTCTTCGACCTCGGCAACGTCGTCATCTTCTCCAAACTCATCGACGGCAAGTATCCCAACTACCGCCAGGTCATCCCCGCCGAGGCCAAGGACCGCATCGTCCTCGACCGCGACGTCCTCCTCAGCGCCGTCCATCGCGTCTCCCTCCTCGCCAACGACAAGTCGACCTCGATCAAGCTCGCCTTCTCGAAGAACAACCTCGAGATCAGCTCGAACACCCCCGACGTCGGCGAAGCAAAGGAAACCCTCTCCATCGCCTACACCGGCAAGGACTTCACCATCGCCTTCAACCCCTACTTCCTCATGGACCCGTTGAAGAACATCGAGAGCGACGAGATCTTCTTCGACTTCATCGACGAACTCAGCCCCGGCGTCATCAAGTACCAGAAGCCCTTCCTGTACGTGATCATGCCGATGCGGACGGCCTAGTCCTCCCGTCATCTTGTCAGAAAAAGCATAACTTGCGAAAAATCCGCAGGTTATGCTTCAAAACAGCATCGTGCGTTTTATACTTAAAGCGCAGAAGATTCTGAAGATCAGGAGTTAAGAGAAATTGCGGAAACCGATTTTTCGCTCGAACGGCTGTTTTTAAGCCTCCTAAAAATAGCTCAGCCATAAGGCGAGAGTTTTTGCCGAGAGGGTTATAAAAGACGCGGTGCCGTCTCCACGACTTTTGGAATGCGCCACGCGTAACGATTGCCAGACCGTCTCAGCAGTTCGGAGCACTCTTCCGGAAAATGGCGCAACAGCGTCGTCCGCGATCTCCCCAAGCGAAGCGAGGCCTCTCGAAGGGAGGGGCATCCTTCATCGATGAGTTGCTCAAGACATTGCCGAAGGAGTGGATCACTCTCGACCAAAAGCCGCTGCGCCTGCTTCCAAAGGCCTTTTCTCGGGCTTGCCGGAGTCCAGGTGTCCGGATCTCCTGTTAGAAGAGATGGAACGCTGACACGAAGGACAAACGAAACCCGGCACAAAAACTCCAAAGGCAACGTCTTGTTGCGGGAACGCAGCAAGGCAAAACGGTTGTCGGAAACTCCCAGCATTCGGGTGATTTCTCCCTGCGACCAAGTAGGCAGAGCATTCCGGATTCCTTCGCCGATGAGTGCCGGTGAATTCATTCGCATCGGTTTTTCTAGCGCGACTAAGCTTCCCACGGCTTTTGCCACGTGGGCGTCCCATTCGGAAAGATCCCGAGACTGCTTGGGAGAAAAAGCGATTCCTTGCCGACACTGGGGACAGATTTCGAGAGACGATCCCAGATTCAGCCGTGGTGGAGAGTGTCCGCAAAATGGGCAGTGCTCTTCCAAAGGAAGCTGGTGAACCGAACACATTTGCACAGGGCGCAGCGTCCACAGCAGCCTTTCATAAGGCTTCTCTCGCAGACATTCCGGACACCACGCTCGACGATGACGAAGCAGGCCCAAACGGGAGAGACAACCAAACCAACGTTCCAGCGATAACGAGGAAAGATCATAGATCCCCGTTGTCTGGGCGAGAGGTGGAAGGATTCTGCCTGGGACATTCAGCACATTGCACCGAACCCGCCATCGGCCACTCTTTCCTGCTGCGGCGTACCTGCCTTCTTCATGGGGGAGCACCTGCAGGAGCAGAGTTCGAACGCTCACCCGATGAGCTCGAGCCAATCGAGTCAGCCAACCGGCGAAACTCTCCACTTCTGGCGTTCCAATTCCGAATGGAACCAGCCGAAAGAGAGATGTTCGCGGAGGAATGTCGAGGGGTAGCTCGTCGAACGGGATCTCCTCATCGATCATAAAGCCTGAGGCATGCCGACTGGATCACGCGTGGGGTTACGTTGACCTGGTTTGCGAGGGAAGCCCGAAGCTTTCTTGGCGGCAATTTCACGAACCGGAACTTCCATTTGCAGAGAACTCCGAAGACGCTGTGCTGCGGCGTCTTCCGCCTTCTTCTCGAAAAGAGATTCCCCTTGAAGGATTTCACGCAGGATGGCTTCGCACTTCCTGGCATCGAGAGCGGATCTCCGCAGATGGCTTTCAGTCACGGTGGCGGCTTTTTCCGAGATCGCCATGTTCACGGCTCGCACGAGGGTCTCCTTGAGCATGCCGATGCAACCGAGCGATCTCTCGAAGAGAAAATCCCGATGCCGCATCAAGTCCGGGAGAGCTTCGGTCGGAATCTTCGCCGTGAAGGTTGCCAACACCCGGTCAAAGCAGGCCAGTTCTTCAGGAACGTGGAATCGGTATCGTGGGAAGTGGATCGTCGTTGAGCGACGTCCGAGTTGTCCGTTCATCTCATGCTGGATCAATAGCGAATAGGTCCCGAAAAGAATGATCGGCACTTTGCATTCGTCGGCCAACGTCTTCAGGACGTCGAGCTGGCTTTGGAGGTGTTCACCGCTCCCTGTCTTGAGGATATGTTGCGCCTCATCCACGAAAAGTGCGCGTGGACGCCGTTGCAGCAGAACCTCGCAGACCGCCTCGCGGAGGCCAGCAGCCGTATCTGCCTTTGCCATTTGGCGGAAAAGCGGTCGACCATCCAGAAACTCGATCGGTATCTTCTGCTGAGCCGCGATCTCTCGACAGCCGGCCAATACGCGGAGATAGAACAACCGCCAATTGAAAGCGTGGTTTTCCGAAGGGCAGGCGGTAACGATGACCGACGGAATCCGCGAAGGATCCGCAAGCAGCTCGTCTCCGAGTTCGAGCTCGATCTTCCGTCGAGCTGACCTCAAAAGAGTCGATTTGCCCGCACCGGTCGGTCCGATCCCGATCCCTAGCCTCCCGCAGTCGGGGGTGCGGATGATCCCCATGATGGTTTTGAACGCATTATCGAGGTGGTTGTGTTTTGTCTTGAAGGCAAAGAAGGCCTCGCGTCGCTCCACAGCCGATTTCGTATAGTCGATCCTGGCCGGAAGATTCTCAGAGGTATCAGTCGTATTCATGGTCAAAGCTCTTCGTAAGGTTCGATGAAAGGTCGGGCTGGTGGAGTTTCGGGAGCCGAATTCCGATCGGAAGAATCAACGGGTGCATTCATAGAGGACACTACGGAGGCCTCCGAACTCGGCGCCTCGACGGGCAGTATCTGGATCATCGTATCGGCTTCTTCGAGAACCCCGGCCAAGGCGCGATCCCTGCGCCGTTGTAAGAGGACTTCGTGATCGCTGGTTTCTTTGAGAAACGCTCCCAACTTGTTCATATTCAGCGTCCGACTCTTGGCATGCTCTCCCAACCTCTGCCGATAGGCGATGGAGGCGAGACGGAGTTCTTTCTCGGAGGTTCCGGTCGTGATCGACCAATCCCAGGAGCGACAAAGAACCCACTGCGTTTTGACGTAAGCGTAGGCCGTCGAAAGATCCAGCGGATCGTAACGGACGGAGATTTTCTTTCCGTGCGCCTCGGCACCGCGAAACAAGTCGTTCCAATAGCGGACGTAGCCGACCTGTACGCCTTTGGTGGGATGGACCTTGCAGGATCCCCGGGGAGCTCCCGGTAACGTCAGGATTCGGAAGCCTTCGTCGTAAGGGATAAGTTGCCTCTGAACGAATCCCCGTGACGCACCTTCCTTCATTCCGGCCACGAAGGCTTCCCGAGGGGACCGCAGAAGAGTCGTGTGCGAAAGGCAGTCGTAGACGTTGAAAAAATATTCTTCGAGTCGGCAGAAGAGTTCTCGCAGGGTCCAGACGGCGAGCCGCTTGGGATCGGTTTGCTTCGTTACCGTGCGGGAGCGCTTCGTCAGCTTGGTATTCCCACGAAGGTTATGGAAGAACTGCGTCGTTGTGGTTCCGAAAAGCCGCTCCAACACCGCTCCAAAACGCGGTTGGGCCGGAGGCCGCACTTTCTTGTGGCATTCCATCATGGCGAGGAGTCCTTCGAAATAGCCCGATTTGAATTCAGGGCCACCATCGAGAACGATGAATTTGGGAATGCGCCCATGCCGCGCCACGCAATGGCGAATCACAAGCATGCAGGAACGGTAGGAAGGAGGATCGAAGGTCAGGACGAAAGCCAGCACCCGGCGAGAGTAGGCATCGATCAAGACTGTCAACCAAGCTCGACCGAGACATTGCCCGGTCTCTTCATCGACCGCCTCGAGATCGATTTCCGTGTGATCCACATGGCCGATATGGAAGGGGGCGTCGCCGTGGCGTGACGAAAGATCCAGCGTGTCATACGAGAACTCCTTTGTCGCGTAGGCTCCGCGGTGTCCTTCCCGGCTTTTCTTCTGGTTATGGCCGGAGCGAACTTTGATGGCGGCGCGGAAGGTCGGATCGCTGGGCGGCTTGATGCCCTTTTCTATACAGTGATTTCGAAAGAGAAGATAAACGGCATGGGCGCTTTTGGCCGTGAGGGTTTCGAAGTGATCCTTGATGAAATTTTGCATCTCCTCGTAGAGATAGGCGGGGAGCTTCTTTTTGCGATTGCCACGCAAGTGCTGCTTGCCGGCCAAGCCAAGCGCACTCGAGCCATGGGTCATCGCGGATTCTCTTTGCGCCGCCTTCCATCGGTAAAGGGTACTCGGCGCCAACTTGGCCTTGATCTCGCCCGACAGAATTTTTTGGCGCGCGGTGATCCTCTCCAGATCGGTAGGACTCAGGTTCTTGAGCAGCTTGGCCTGGCTCGATGGCGCAGGGGATGGCTCGGAGCTAATGGGTTTAATACGACCTTTCACCACCAACCCAGAAAAAGCGTCTTCCCGGATTTCCTGAATCGAGCCGTCCAAAGCTTCGAGCGAAACGAGCCCGTTGTGTGCATTTACGATACGGTGCTTGGTGCCATTCCATTCGATCATGTTTCCTGGTTCCACCCGGATCAAATTGATGCCAGGGAGGGGAGTGGCGCTGCTCGTCCAAGATCGCGCCTGCCTGACGGAAACGAACACCTGCGCATCTTGGGTGTGGCTAAGACGATGGCTGAAGAGATCGACGTAGAGACATTGGGTTGCGATGAGCCGGAACATGTCCTCTCGGGCACACTCCAGAACATCCATTAGATCTCGAAGCGCGATGCCGGGATGATCGCCCACCAAACATTGGGCTTGGAGAATCAACGCGGAGGCGCATTTTTCCGAACGATAGCGACTCAAGAGTTCCAGGTTGCCGGCGAGGGTCGGATTGACGTCGTTGTCGGTCACCAATACGAAGTCGAGACCAAGCGGCTTCGCGTAAGTCACGGCCGGAGGACAAGTCCACCGCCCGTCCCTGTCTTTGGATATGCGAGCAGGGGCTTTGAGGCAGATTTCTTCCAGCTTCGATGAGGGCTTGGCCTCAATCCATCCGGCCCAGTGGCGCTTCAGGACGAAGAAGTCGGGTACCGAATTGAAGCCGATCTTCCGCCCGTCCGGCCTGGTGTACGAGAACGGGATCGCTTCGGGCTGATCGTAGTATTCGAGGACATCGTCATCGTATTCCAAGAGATGGATCAGGGGCAGCTCGAGGGTGTGGCTCTCGAACTGGATGGTCACCCCCATCTTGGAGGAACTGAAGGTTCCAGAGACGTTTCCTCCGGAGCTATTCACCCGCCGTGACGGCGGACTGGTGCGGATACGTTCAACAACGGCTCTCCCGGCAGGGGAAAGGTTCTGGGCAACGGCCCATGCTTCAAACTCGATCGGTGTCATGCAGGTTCTCCTCAAGAAAGCCACGAGACAAAGCGTGGACCTCCTTGATTACTAAAGGTTTGACTAAGGGGGCGGGGAGAAGTAGGCTGCGATCAGATAGTTTGCCCACCGGCTCCGCCCGGTTGAAAAAGGCCCCGAGCTCCAACTCGGGGTTCTTTTTTTGTCGCGATCAAATCCTCACGGACGGGGGTGCGCGACCATCGGCCATTAAAAGAGCAGTCATAGTGTTCAGGTTCGGCTCCGCGTTTCGTTCATGCGGAACACTACGACGACCTTACGAAGGGGCTTTTCTCTGGGGCAAGATTAGGACGCCTCCACTTCTGCAACAAAAGTGAGGGCTGATATCGGTTGACCTTCGTTCTGAGGGAGCGCCGATTTCAAGGCTATGAAGGTACGTGCCGGATTCGGGCCTTCCTCTCACGAAATTCTGGATCAGCCTACCCCGTTTCTTACGGCGGCGGCTGGCTATCGCCGCCGTCCTCTTGGGGAAGCCGAACAGTGCGGTTATCCAGGAGGCAATGGAGTTCTATCTGGCCGCCCTCCCCGAGTTGTATGAGCGCCGCCTGCGGGAAGCGGTTTTGGCCTATATGCGAGAGGAGCTAGAAAAAGAGGGAAAGCGTTCGGAGTCGGAACCTTTCGAAACCTTGATGGAGAAGATGCATCTCTCCGAAGCCATTTTGATCTCTCTGAATCAAAAGCGATGGGGCATGCATAAGTCCGACTACGCGCATCCCATAGAGCTCTTCTTCCATCCAGAAACCCGGAATCGAAGCCAAACCTTTTGGCGGGTACTTGAGGCCAATGGAGAGCAATCGATGAGAGCCTTGGCAATTTCCCGAGATCTAACACGGCGAGAGGCATGGAAGCTACTGAACGAAGAAAGAGATGAGATTCTGGATCTGGTCGCTGTGTTAAATCGTCTTCGCCTCGTCTACGAGAATGTGGATCTCTTCAACATAGAAGCTCGAGAACGACTCGTAACTTTAGCGACCCAAGAAAATCAGCGAGAGGCTGAACGGATAAGACGCCTTCGAAGAGCTCGCTAAATCGAGAACTAAACGAACAGATGGAGAACTGGAAGGGAACATCGAGGGTGCGTCGGCCAGGCTATAATAGAGAAATGACTTTTTCTCATTTTATGGTTTTTTGCCCCTTGGTTCTAATCTCTTGTTTTGTCTTAATCTGGATTTTAAGTAAATCTAGGCGAATGAATTCTCCAAAAATGGATTTGGGTGGCAGACGCTTTCCTTTGCATGATTTACCCACATGGGAGGATTTTGAAAAATATGTGATCAATCACACGGAATACGGAAAGAATTCTGATGGCGGTCAAATTGATCCAATTCAAAATCCCATGATGATCGGATTGTTCCTTACGACGGAAGAAAAAGGAGTTTTTGAAGCTCCCTGTATTACATTGCTGAGAGTCATTGCCACTAAAGAGTACAAAGAACATGTTTCATCAGTCCTGGGTGGCTTAGAAAAATACGACCTACTCATATATGGCTTGGGAAAGGTGGGAAAAGAAACCGCTCTGCAGCTTCTTCCATTTGTTTCAGAGGATATAAAAAATAATCTTTTGCCAAAACCAATGCGTCCTTCTCCATTTGTTAGCAGGCGAGAGCAGAATGATGAGGTTCCTGGTGATTACTACCTCTTGGCGCTCGGCTATCCATTGGCTTAGAGGGTTGTTGGAGAATCGGTGGGCATTGTCGACAGAAAAGTCGGCTGCCTGGACGAGCCTTCAAAAATTGCGACAGTAAGACGGCCACTCATAAAGGCTCCTGTGTCCACGTTCACGGCAGATCGGTTTGCCACAGGGCCATCCCAGACAATCGTGTGACCGTGAACCACCAAGCGCCCTGTTAGGTCCTGTACCGGGCCGCAATACCACAAGAGATCATCAGCGGACCACGATCCAATCTCTGACGTCGGCCCAACTCCAGCATGGGTGAAGAGTCGGATTCCGTCCGAATGAAAGAGAGGCATCTTTTCCAAGAAATCTCTCAATGTTCGAAGACTGATCGTGAAGGCGTCGTAATCTCGAGTATACAGTTTCGCTACCGAAAATTTCCCTTCCGATATTTTGGTTTTATCAGCCATGTATGAGGTTAGTTCGTCGATCAACATGAGTTCGTGATTGCCTTTCAGAATCACCACTTCGTCAAAGTCTTTTCGAAGCTTTTTGGAACGGAGAATATCGATGACTCGAGCTTCATCGGGGCCACGATCAACGTAGTCCCCCAGGAAAACGATTTTGGCAGAACCATGGATCTGCTTTCGATGGGTGAGGATCATAAAGAGAAGCTCTTTCAAGAGATCAGCTCGACCGTGAATGTCCCCGACAGCATATGTCACGGCGGGAATGGAAGAAAACGGCACAAGGGATGGATGGGTGCTGCCTAGTATGGGTGGCATTCGAACGATTTTCGCATTCACGGGTTGTCTCGAAAATGGCAGCGACACACGAACGACAGAATCTTCGCGCGATATATGCTTGGAACATCGGGAGAGGTTGAAAGGCAGAGGTGCCAGTTCTTCGGAAGGACTGTCCGGTGTCTAAGCGCAATATACAGATCTACTACATGCCGGCCTTATCATTGGATTAGTAAAAGAAGCCCATTTTACTAAAAGAGGCTATTTTACTGCCCCGTAAAAAGGGCCTTTCCAGTAAAACTGCACATGGCCTGGGAGCGTGAAGACCGGTGCTATCCCTTGGCGTCTACTGCTTAATCAACAAGGCGTGTGCTCCACCTGGAAAGAAATCGATCTTCGAGGGGCTTTGGATTTCGCCAACGACCTTTCCCTGCCAAACGATTTCCTTATCCGAAATCGTATAGATCATGATGAACGAAGGTCGGTCAGCGGGCCAAGAGAGGCGTCTTACTTTCAAAGTGGTGTTTCCCTCGAAAGAGATTCTGAAACCTGCCGTATCACCGGTGTCCACTCCGCCGACGTAAACTCCAGACAAGTGCTTTGTCCCACTGATATCAAAGTCACATCCCTGCAAAGACATTCCAATCCAGGTGGCAGAGAGGATCGCGACAGAGATTTTGACGAGTTTTCTCATAGAGCCTTGAGCAGCGTCACTGCTTATATCTTTCGTAGAGGTCGACGGAAACGCCGTCAAGAATTACCATCTATTGGATGGTTCTTGACGGAATAGGGATCGCCATCCTTGGAGGGCGTGGCATCCAGTGCGCCTTACAAACATCTCGGCAGAAACCTAAAGCGCCTTCGTACGGCCTTAAAGGTCACGCAGGAAAAGGCAGCCGAGAAGGTGGGCGTGAGTCTGAAATATTGGCAAGCCCTAGAGGCTGGATCAAAGGCCCCTGCATTTTCCACATTGTCTCGGATTCGCAAAACGTTGGGCACCTCGTGGGAAGAGCTTTGTCGCGACTGTTAACGACCGCCCCTAGGTCGGGATCGATTAAGGCATTACGGATCAAAGTCAGGGCCCGTTGGTCGGTCAAAAAGATCTAGATCAGCCGTAAGCGACCAATACCATTGTCGTTAAACGAATCTAGATAAAGTGGGGATGCGGGAGGGCATGTCGCAGATGGTGCCTCGCTTGGCTAGGAACTCCCTTATTCTAGCCTTACACTCCGTCTTCTCTTAGGATTCACGTATGAGTGCGCTTACGCGAAGCTGAAGAAAGAGACCTCCGATCGAGATCGTAGAAAAAAGCCAGTGAAAGATGCCACTCATGAGCGGCTCACGACAAGTGCCTTTGGCCTGTTCGTTTACAAATAAGAAACTAATGAATGCCACAAGCAAAGCGCGAGTATTGATTATTACTCGATGCGACGAACTAATTTTGGAAGGAAAAGCTTTTGTCGAATCCATTCGAGTTATCCCTCCTCATACGCGGGGCAACGTTCACATAAGCTACACCAGCTACGATTGGGATTCTCAACGTCTGGCACGGTGGAAGACTAACTGTCTGACGTTGTTCGACCCTTTCGTAAAATCAGATTCGAAGTTTGGTCAACAAATTGACATTTTTTCTAAAGCCGGGGGGAAAAAGCCGGAAGTACAATACTCTCTAGGCATTTTAGAGGCATTTCGTGATGACTTGGAAAAAGGGTTTCTCGATAGCATCTTTCTAAAAATCGAAGCTGAAGTGGCGGCCGACTACATGGGACAAGCCGAATCGCTTTTGCGAGGAACGCAAACCAGCTCAGTTGACCACGTGCCTGCAGCGGTATTGGCGGGTGCCGTATTGGAGAAAGGTCTACGAACCCTCTGTGGCCAACAGCAACCGCCGCTAGAAATTATTAAGTCTAATGGAGAGCCGAAGACGCTCGGGCCGCTTATCGATGATTTAAAGACGAGTGGAGCGTTTAATGAGCTCAAAGCTAAACAGCTTCGTGCCTGGGCTGACATTCGGAATAAAGCAGCCCATGGCGAATTCGATCAGTTCAAAAAGACGGATGTTGAGCAGATGATTCAGGGAGTAACCAATTTTTTAGCCGACTATCTCGCATAGATGAGCGAGCGATTTCGAAAGTGACTTAGGTCATTATGAAATAGATTTCTGCGTACAGTGATTCCCCCTATTGATGACTCAGCGAGCCATGGAACATTCAGGATCTTTTCCCGGAGGAGTCAGGGAATCTCAAGCAGGCCACGACTTTCACTTCCTATGGGCGGCACGACGAATCGTGCAAATGCTGATCCCGAAGAGTCAGCTGCGTCGCGTCATCATGGAGGGAGTCTCACGTGAACAGTCCTCTCAAGACTCGAAAGGTCACTATCTAGCCGTTGATCTCACGAGCTATTTCGGAGGAGATACCATCCAGACGGCCGACCGAATTGTCATCGAACAGCTCAAATACAGCACCCGGCATCCCACTATCCCGTGGACTGCCGCGCGCCTCTGTGAGTCGTCCAAAGGGCCCAGCCTCATTGCGGGGCTTGCGAGGGCGTATCAAGGCCTTTGCGAGAAGCATTCCTCCGAGGCATTGAATGCCAAAATAAGCCTTCGCCTGGTAAGCAATCAGCCGATTTCCCCCGAAGTGCTTGAGACCTTAACCCGTCTTCAGATTCACCTGCGAAACGGAAAGACTCTTCAAGCCTTTTCCCGGAAGGCTGACGCTTCCGCCAAGGACCTCCTTACCCGATTCAAAAAGGCGACCAAATTCAAAGGCTCTCTATTTACGTCCTTTGTGACTCATCTCGACCTTTCCCACTGCGGAGAAGAGTCTAGGGAGCTGCAACGCATTAAGCTGATCCAAGAGGTTGGCGCAACCGGGATCAGCAGCCCGGGTGACGCGGTGTCCGCGTTGACCTCTCTGGTTAGAAAGCAGGCTCTCCCCGATACAGTTGGCCAACTCGGTTTGGGTTTGAATGAAGTGTTGGCCTGCCTGGGGGTTGGTTCTCTCGACCACTTGTTTCCCGAACCTCCGGTTTTTTCTTTCCCTAAGGCCCTCATTGAATCCAGCGATGCCAAGCGGTTGGCCGAAGTGGTCCTCGCGTCCAGCAGCGGCCGCGTCCTCGCGCACGCCGGAGCGGGAGTGGGAAAAACGACGACTGCTTTATCCCTGTGCAAACATCTTCCAGAAGGATCGTGTGTTGTCGTCTACGATTGCTTTGGCGGAGGGGATTGCCATTTCGGTTCTGTCCGCCATTTGGCGAAAGGATGCCTCCCCCAAATCACCAACGAGATCGCGGTGAAATGCGGAATGCCATTTCAGCTCCTGTCCTCCGATGACGTTGCCCGTGAACGTCACCTCAAGCGCCTCGTCGAAGATGTTTCCCGCGTCTTTCAGCAGGAAGGGGCATGGCTTGTTCTGGTTATCGACGCTGCCGACAACGCATTTGAAATGGCTCGAAAAGAAGGGTCTTCGTTCTTTTTGGAACGACTCTGGGGGCTTTCTCTCCCGCCACATTGCGCTCTGATTGTCACCAGCCGCACTCATCGCTGCGCCGGGCTAAAACCGCCCGCTGGAACCCACGAACTTCTCCTGGAGGGTTTCGATCTTCAGGCATCATCCCAAAACCTTCGGAATCGCTATCCACTCGCCACGGACGAGCAGTGCCAGACCTTCCACACCAAAACGGGGGGAAATCCGCGAGTCCAGTTCTATTACCTTACCAGTAAACCTGCTGCTCCCACGATCGTCGATGCGCTGCGACGTCGTCCCGAAAGCACCCTGCCCGTTCTTCTGGAGCGTGTCCGCAGAACCTCCGAAGATCTCTTCTCGGATCTATACAACGATTTTTCTTCTCACTTCGCCTCTGACGTCCAGGAAAAGACCAGTCTTCTTATTGCCCTATCTCGACCAGCTCCCTTGGAAATCCTTTCTAAAGCATGGAGGCTTTCTATGCAGGAGACGAAGGCTGCGTGCCAGGCTCTTTCTCCAGGAATTCATATCGAGAACGATTCTCTTTGCTTCCGGGACGAAGACTTTGATGTATGGCTTAATGGAAAAGTCACCGAAGAATCGCTCGCCATAGCGCACGGCATCCTAGCGGAATGCCTCCTCGAACGGTTGGAGACTGATGTCTTCAGTGCGGTTTCGATCGCGGATCATCTTTATCAGGCTAACCGCCATCGCGACTTGATCGACTTAGCCGTTCAGCGGCCAATCTCCTTGTGCATTCAGGACGTAATCAAACGTCTAAGCGTGGCTCGTCGACGGCTGAAACTGGCCCTGCAGAGTGCGGGGCATCTCGACGATGCTGAAAATGCGTTGCGCCTTCTCCTGCTCTCGACCGACTTCATTCGATCAGACGCCTCGTTAAAAGCTGCCATTGCCGAACATCCCGAGCTCGCCTCCCGATACGGCGATCCCGATGTCGTGGCCGAGCTTTTTCGGCAACTCAAAGATGGCCCTCTCTATGGTCCCGCCTGTTGGCGACTTGCGGCAGTGCAGGCGAGAGAAGAAAATCGTCGGGAAGAGGCCGTCACCCTATTTGATCAGGGGAAAGCGTGGTTGAACGTTCGCTCAGTAATGATCCAGGAAACGAAGATGTCCTCGGAAAGGTCATTATGGAATATCACGACCGACGACATCGCGTTCGAACTGGAGGCCGTTTATTTCTTGTACGGCGAAAAGGCTGTCGTCCAGCGGCTGAAAAGATGGAAACCGATTCGGATATGGCCGGAGTTGACTCAAAAACTCGCGTGCCGACTGGCAAAGAGCGAGCTTCCCTCCCGACTATGTGGCCACTTGGAAGTCTTGGATCTCCCCGCCTGGGCTAGGATCATCGTCTTGGCGGAAATCTGGGATCAAGGAGGCATTCCGGAAAAAACGCTGGTTCAGCGAACTCTGCGTGACTTACAACAGACTCCCATTGGCAAGAGGCGTCGTGAGCATCTCGCCAAGAACATCGTTTCCTTTGGCGAGCTAGCACTCTATTCGGGTGAAACTCCGGAATTGATCCTGTGGCTTTTTGAACGTTTCCCTCAACCCTTTCCAAAAGCTTCTCCCGTTTCTCACATCCATCGATCGGACTGGGATCTTCCGCTACGGGTTCATTGCTTGCAAAGCGTCATTCGAGGATCCGACATCACTCTGAAGTCGATAACTCCTCCGGTTACCGAACGGGAGGAAAGAGGATGGGAGTCCTATCACCTGGAAGAATTCTCTTCGACTCTCGAAGCCTACGCTCGCCGAGCGGCCGTGATCCATACGCTCTCTTCTGTTGAGAAAATCCTGCCTGAACTCCGCAAGGATCTCCAAAAGCGGCGCGGGCACGCTAAGCAGAGGTGGTTCAAGACGGACACCACCTTTTTCGAGTGGATCAAGCTTTCGACGCAAGCCCTATTGTTTTGCCAAGGCGACGCCTCGTCCTTCTTTGACGAGATAAGCGACGCGAGCGAGGCGCTCGTACAGGCAGGAGCCTCTCATGCGAATTTATTGTTGGCGGAACAGCTACGTGTGTCTTCCGCCTATGGCCTCGTCACGGAACGATTGATCGAAAAAGCGGTGGAGGTGATCTCCCGCACCCCGGCTCCTGCAGCTGAACGTCGTAGCAATCTGTTGCGTTGTGCCGCAGCGACACTGAAACCCGAGACAGGTGAGGCGTATTATCGACGAGCTCTCGCTTCGACGAGTTCTCTCGATGACGATTCCATCCCGATTCTCAAGCTGACGTCGGTCATAGGGCAGATTTTGGCCAAAGCCATCTTGCCCTCAGAGGCGACCCAAAGTGCGGTGCGTTTGGTAGATATTTTGGAACAACAGGTCCCGTTCGTTTCCGACTCATCCTCACTACCAAAACGAGAATTTATCCGAACCATTTCGCTGTTGGACTTTCCCTTGGGCTTGGCGACCGCCGCCCGGTGGGACGATGAGGGGCTTCATTGGATAGGTGATGGGATTTTTGGCCTAGTGGATGCGGCGATCGATTTGGACCTATTAGAATGGGATGGGATTCTCGCCTTACTCAATTTTGCCCTTCCACATGATTCTCAATATCGAGTCTACTTGCGACTATTGGATCGACTTTATGAGCAGGGATCAGGGAAACGTTCGGAGTTGATCCGGCTGATCGAGAGAATCAGCCTGAGTATTCGTCGCGATATTCCGCTATCCGAGAGAAAGATGCATGCCGATGCGATCATCACCTGGGCGAAGGAGCATCATCTTGCCGAGCAAAGAGAAATCATCGAGTTAGAAAAGTTTGCCGCATTCCTGTCGTCGTTGGAAAGTAATCAGGGAGGAGGATATTCCTCGGTTTCATTAAAGACGGAGGCCAAATCATTCCCCATTGTACAGGAAGCGATGGCGAACGATTTTTCGGGGCTGTCCGACGCCCTAAGTGCAGCGTGGCGTTCCCGTCATAAAGATGGCGTGGATCATCTGATACAGGAGATCGCCAGAGAGCTTCTCGCCAATCAGCGTCCTGCGTTCTTGGAAGCGCTAGTCCAAGATCCCGACAACATCGTTATCCACAGGGAGATCGCCAAGTCGTTTATGAGTCTTCTGCGACAATGGCGACACACCCCTGAAGTCGAGGCATGGGCTCCCCAGGGAGTTTTCCGTTTCATAGCGTCGCATCTCCCCGCCCTGACTCGATACGAAGCGGAATGGAGCACTTCTATTCAAGACGTAGAGGAAATTCTTGCCGCCGACGTCTGTCAGGGAAGAGAGACTCAATTACTGATCTCCGCCGCGGCGCAGAACAGTGATTCTTTGTCCGTTGTCGAAGTGATCAACGTCGCCCATGTCCTAGCCAAACGGTTAAATTCCACGGCGATCCTGGCCGTTTTCCAATGGTGGATGACCCGTTTAGAAGGGAAGTTGGCACAGGAAAAGGCAAAGCCACTTGCCAAGCCTCCTTTGGCACCCCCAGCCCATTTGAACGAGGCATTGGCCTTGTTCCTATGGAGCTTTTTAGGCCATTCGGAAAAAAAGATTAGATGGCAGGCACTTCATTCTGCGAGGTCTTTGATTCGCGCGAAGCAAGGCTCTGATCTCCTAGGTGCGCTGGTCGAAAAGCTGCCCTCCAAAGAGGCTGGAGCCTTTCGCTCTCCTCGTTTGGAGTTCTTCTGGATGTCGGCCCGCATGTGGCTACTGCTCTTCCTGCGGCACATAGCAGAAGATGACATGCGACGCGTGGCTTCTCATGGCACTAAGATAGTCAAAGTGGCGTTGGATCCGGAATTCCCCCATGTCTTCGTTCGACAGGTTGCTAAGGAGATTCTCGAAAAATTGGCTAGTGAAGGATTTTGGAATGGATCAAGCGAGGAATTGGAGAGGGTAAGTGGCCTCCATGAACCGAAGTCCTGCCTTCTCAGACCGGAATGGCAGGCGCTTTCCGAGCGGGAAGAGTCAGCTAAAAAAGGCCGCTTTTCCTTCAGCGAGATGGATACGGTGCCATACTGGTTTTCTCCTGCCGGGCGGGTCTTCGGAAAATGGCCTGAAGAATTCTGTAGACTGGCCGAGAAATGGATTTGTGATAGATGGGGCTATTCCGACAAAGATTGGTGGTCGGATCCGCGTGAACTGTCATCCGATAGCGACTGGATGAAGCGATCCAATGACCATGGGCAGGAGCCCGAAATTGAAACGACGAGGGTCTATTTGGAATATCATGCGCTCATGTGCGTCATGGGAGAGCTAATAGATCGAGAACCCCTGCTCATTGAATCTTACGAGCGCGAGTCGATCGTGAATCCATTTCAGTCCTGGGTGAATCTTGAAATAGGATCGCCCCAAACGCATTTTCAATGGGTATCCGATTTTCGAAGCCCGACGCCGCTCAAACCCGAATATTGGCGTCAGTTTCCAGAAATGGAGAGGTGGTTTTCTCCAACGGATGAGGAATTTGAAGAATTGGCCGGAGTTCGAAAGGGCATGCCCAGAGAATGGATCACGTTGTCAGGTTATGCTGGAATCGCCGACCATCGTCGACAGGGAAACAATGATGTCCGGGCAGTCATGATCCCTGAAGATCAGATTGCTATCTTAGGCGCGGCGCTAATCTCTAAAAGACGTCCACGACCGCTTTCCCTCGCCGAACTCCTCAATGGATATTCCCGGGAGGAGCAACGACGCTTAGGAGTGACCTTCCTGCCATGGGCGGAAGAGGTCGATGGCGATGCCGAGTGGCAGCATACCGACCCCCGACGGAAGGGAATAAATCTTGGATTTTCTGTCTTCAACAAAGCGATGTGCCAACTCCTGGGATTGACTCCCAACTCCTTGCGCACCTCCTTCACTCTGGCGAATGGTAGCGAAGCTGCCCGAATGATCGTCTGGGGAGAGAAAAAAGAGAACGACTCTGATAGCTCTGCCGGTCGCCATTTTGAAGTTCGTGCCGACTTGATCGGCCATCTCCTGAAAAAGAAGAGGCATGCCCTGTTCATCGAAGCGACCATAAGCCGAAATTATAACTCTGCCTATCGATCGACCAAAGAAGACCGTCCGTACGATCTTGGAACCTCAAAATATTACATCGTCCGGTCCAATGGATCCGTCGAGTCCTTGGAACGGAGCTAAGATTTATGTCCACCCGCCTGCGATTAAGCACGTTGACGTACCTGGGATTCGAACTCAACGCCGCGTTGGAGCAAGGGCACCTTCACAGCATTTCCGTCGAGGATGTCCAGTTGGGCTTGCAAGAAGGAACGTTAATTTCCAATCTTCAGGCACGCTTAGAGGATGCTGTCGACCTCAGTTTGCTCTTAGGCAAAGACCAAGAACGACCGCTCCTAGAAGCCCTTTGCGAAGCGAACGAGGCGTTTGTCGGGCGCGCTGAGCGAAAAGCTGGCGTTCGTTTCAGTGGGTTATGCGTGCTCAACACTCTTATCCTTGAGGTGATACAGCGTTCATTTGGAAAATAAGAACGAATATATTTTAAATGACGATGAGCCTAATTGTTCGTTGAAAAGAAGTCTTTCCGCTCCGCCGTCCTTGGAGTCCGACGAGCGGATTGGTTCTTCGGCGATCCGGCACGACTTCGAGGCAATCGCGTATCGCCTGAGGTGGAGAGAATGGACCTTCCGCTCGAAGGAGTTTAATCCGCGAACCTATATCCCGAAGCGCGTGTTCCGCTGCCATTCGCATCCCAACCCATTCAGGGGAAAGATGCTCAGGGGCAACACAGTCCACGGCACACCGTTCGCCGTCGAGGCGCTCTACTATTTCTCGCGGGAAGCCTCCAGCGGGAGGTACAGCTTTTTGACGGCGTTCAAATACAAGAAAGAGCCGTGGGTCTCGGTCGACTATCGGGTGCAACGATCCGCCGATCTCAAAGACGTGGGCTTCGGCGCGCCCACACCGCTCGGCCTGGCGATTGATAGGCTGTGCGGGATGCTCGATAGCGAAGGGAAAATTCTGGCCCATTCCCAAGATATCAGGGCAAGCCTGTACGAATGCCCGATGACGCTAGGCAACGTAGACGAAGCGGAGACGTGGATGATCTCTGATCTGGTCAAGACGCCCGAGGGTTATCGCTGCAAGATGGCGCAACTGCCGAAAACCAAGCCTTGGTGCTTTGTTATGACGCGGATGGCAAAGGCTGTTGATCGGCAGAAGATCCTTAAAAGTATTGGGAAATTCAACTGCGCCCAGCCCCAATTATTGGCCACCCACTTGGAAGGAAAGCATTCAGTCGGCGTAGACTCTTCGAAAGGCATCTTCAAAACGCTATGGAACACGAGTCGGCATCAAACTCTTTCGGTCGGATTGCTGGTAAGGCAGTTGATCCGAATCTATCCCAATCCGCAATGCGTCGGGTGCCGGCTCGTGGCAAGGATGGCGGCGAGGGGTTCGGCTGCCCTCGCCCTGAAGGACGAATCGGCTTCGCCGTATTCCAAAATCGCGGTCGTTTCCGGAAAACAATTGGAGCGGGCAAAGCGATCCTTGATGCTTATCGGGGGGGAAGTTGATCTGAGCCTGAATGCCCTGGGATGCCTGCTGGATACACCGAATACCCGCTTGTTTTCGTTGTTCGTGCACGAATGCCATCGGTATAAATACAAATGGCGGGCCAACGCGGGCTGCCTCGGAGTAATCGAAATGTGCCATGCCATTGGGCATATTCTGAAATGCGATCCCTCCAGGGTCGAAAATCGTCTCATCGAGATGATCGGCGCCCTTCACCCCAAGAAGCAGCGGAAGATGCTCAGAATCATTTCCCGGAAACACAGTGAGCCGCGCTTCCCCATCAAGATCACCGAACCGGTTTTTGCGAACGCGTCGGGTGACGTCCATTGCTTTCTATCTTCGGTGGGAATCCTCTTGTCCGTTCTCGACTACCTGCCCGATCCGGTGAAAAGAAGGCCGACAAAGATCGAAGAATGGTGGGGATGGAATTGGCGGACATTCGAAAAGTCCAAGCTGATCCTGAGAAGTGCCTGGTGTGCGCTCCATTGGAAAGTCTTGGTCTTTAGGAGGCTGAAACTGGCGATCCACTGGGTGAAGCTGGGAAGAGAGGCCGGGCTTCACGAAAAATGGACGGGTGAACTGATTCGGTATCGAGGCTAGTAAGTGACATGGTTATCGATAGTTAGCACTGCATACTTCCTAAATGGCCTGAGCTCCTTCCCCCCTGTTAGGCGTCCTCGTCGCTTCCCAAACCGGAGTCTCCGCAGGCTGACTTGTCACGAGGTACTCCTTTTAGGAGATTGTCGTGAAGGAGTCTTCGGGCTACAACTTCGGCATGACTATCATCGAGAAGTGGTTGGCGGTCGAAGCCGTCGTGGTAATCGCGGTGCGTCTAGGTCAGTTCGCCCGTGATAGATGGAACGAGCAATGGGGGCGTAATGTGGGCATCGCTACGGGTGTATTCGTCGCCGTTGGGCTTGGCGTTATTTTGTTTGCTCCTCCCACTATTCCAGACCTGAATCAGCAGAACTTTGATGGCCCCGCCTATCCTTGGCTGGATCGTACTCTCGACAATGTGGGGACGGCGCTAGCTGTGACAGGCCTCGCCATCGTCCCCACCCTCTATCTCTCCGGAGAAGGTGTCGGAAGCTGGCTTCGGCGTCGGATGCGCGGATACGAGTAGGTCGTCCGACCCGAAGATGAGCAAAAAGACGCGCTTTATGCTTCTAAACGGTGATCGAGTCCCCAAGGTCGCATGACAACGGGGCTGCGGTCAGAGCGGAGCGCGCATCGTACCTTGGTGATCGAGACGTCCAGTTTGATCTAAGCGAGAGCAGCGGTTTTCTAGGTACCGTTCATCGTTAAAGGCGATGTGCAGATGAGCCGCATGCAAGCCTCATCGTTGGATTAATACTCTAGTAAACCGTGCAGAGGCGAGAGGTCAGATCTGCGGATCATCGACGATCTTTGAGGCTTTTTTGAAAGCTTTGCGACGCCTTTCTCGGAGTCTTATTTCCTCAACAATCAAGGGAACTTGATTCGCATCCGTATCGATCAGCTCAAACATTCCCTGAATGCATTGAGATGCAATCACCTCGGGATCACGAAGAAGGACTCGCGATAATTCTTCCAAACGCTGGCTTAACTCCATAGGCACCGCATTTTTAAGACCTTTTCGAATCAGATCCACGCAGGCTTTTGATTTATCTTGATAGGCCCCTTGGTCTACGAGTTTTTGGATTGCGAGCTCGATGTCAGCAGGACACCAAAATCCGATCTTCTCTTTTCTCCAGCATCCATTCATTGATGCCTCTTCATGCTCCAAATCCTCTCTTGAAGTAGATGTACTGGCCTCTCTCATTGCAAAAGCGTAACGTATGAGCACACGAAGTGAAACCCCTTCATGCAAGTCTTTTGTTAAACATTAATTTTCCACGAAAATCGGCCTAATGTATAGAAAGCGAAGGGTTGTCATCACAGGCGTGGGGGCTGTAGCGCCAAAAGCCATTGGAGTTGAGCAGTTTTGGTCTAACTTAATTTTAGGCCATAGTGCGATCGACTACATCAAGTCCTTTGATGTTTCGACACTCAAATGTAAAATTGGCGGAGAGGTAGGGAAAATCGATACCAGCGAATATTTTGATTCGAGCATCAAAATAAATCGCTACGGGAAGAACGCGCTCTTTGGACTCGTGTCTTCGGTCATGGCCCTCAGATCCTCGCGTCTCGAGCTAGATGGAAAACTCCGCGCCAATCTATCCTTGGTTATGGGCGTCACTGGAGGCCCCTTAGACATCATGATGAAGCATGTCCCGCGGTCATCGCCCTCTCCTCTATTCATTCCTGCGGGAACAGCGAACTCGGTCTGCACCGTGATCTCAGAATACTTTGGATTGCACGCCCGCTCTCTGACCACTTCCACAGCCTGCGCTGCAGGCTTGGACGCAATGGGCATCGCTTATCAACGCATTCGCAGCGGTGAAGAAGAGATTATCCTGGCTGGTGGATCCGACTCCACTATCGCCTTTCATCCTTTTGCGGATCTAGAAGCCTGCGGAATGCTGACCGACCGCAATGATCCCCCGGAGAAAGCCAGTCGGCCTTTCGACCTCAAACGCGATCGAGGATTGGCTTCCGAAGGAGCGGGCGTATGCATTTTTGAAGAGCTTAAGCATGCTAAGGCACGCAAAGCTCCGATCTACGCAGAGGTGATTGGCTGTCGCTCCAACCTCGATCCGCATGATGGAGAGCACGGATCAGGTTTGGTCGAATCGATGCAAGGAGCCATGGATGACGGAAGTATCAGTACCCATCGCGTCCAATACATCAATGCCCATGGGCCTAGTGATCGAAACATGGATCGTGTCGAAAGTGATGCCATCAAGAAGGTTTTTGGCCAGCATGCTCGGAAGGTGATGATCTCCTCGATCAAGGGGGTGACCGGCAATCCTTTCGCTGCTGGAGGAGCGCTTCAAATGGTGGCCTCTGCCTTAACGATAGACCGTAAAATGGTTCATCCCACCGCCAACTACGAAATCCCGGATCCAATCTGCGACCTCGATTTTGTGCCGGGAGCCGCTCGCAAAGTTTCAATCGACACTATGCTTGTGAACTCTCATGGAATGGGAGGCGGTAATTGTACGATTGCACTTGCTCGCTTTAAGGAATGAGTCTCGCCTCCTACTTGGTCAGCGCTGCGTTTCTTCTGAATCTGGTTCTGGCCTTCTCGGTTGCCTCGCGCGGAATCAAACGCCCGACCAATCAAGCCTTCCTTTTCCTAAGCGTCTGTATCGCAACATGGCTCTCCTGCGTCTGGATAGGGTTGCAGCAGACCATCCCAGAAAAAATCGAGCCGTGGATTCGCATCTGTACGGTCAGCGGCCTATTCATGCCCCTGTCTCTTTACATCCTTTGCGATGCGATTATCACTCAACTTCCTCTTTGGACTGTCCTGCGTCGGAACGTCGCGTGGTCTCTTTTTATCATTGGTGGTACCACCCTCGCCTTCACTCGGTTCTTCTTAATTTCGGTCACGGCTCCCTATTCCGCCGACGGTTTTATCAACATTGCGACCCCTAACTACGGGCCTGGCTTCCTGCTTTACTCGGTCGCCCACGTTTCCATCTTCATCTTCACGGTGATCCGAGGGATCCGAATTAGAAAAAGGCTCAGAGGCATCACTCAAGTGGAACTGGATTACGCCTTGCTCGGCGTACTCGTCTTCAACGGACTAGCCATGACTTCCGCTGGCATTGCTCCCCTATTTCTAAAAAACTCCCAAGTCATCCAGCTCCCTCCACTTTGGGTCCTTATCCTTGATCTGATCATCGCGTACGGGATTTCAACACGGAGATTGCTTGGTATTAGCACGCTAGCTCGCCTGCTGGCTTCCTATACGCTTTGGATCATCTATCTAAGCGCTTTGTATGCTCTTACGTGGTGGACAACGAAGGCGGCTTTCAATTTTCTTACGTTCGATAATCTATTCCTTGCGCATCTGATCCCGACAATTGTTGTCACCTTGTCGATGGCTCCAGCGAAGAGCATTTCTCAGAAAGTCATTCACAAGCTGTTTGTGAATCCGGGAAACATCGACTTGAAAAAGGGCCTTCAGCTGCTTGGAAACCTTTCGCTTGAGACACGTTCAATCGAGGAATTTTCCCTCAGGTCGCTGCAAACTATGGCCTCGATTGCCGGCACCGACACAGGCTCGATACACTTCTTCTGCCAGCCAACCACCTGCCACATCGGGGAATCTCTACCTCCATCCGAAGAGCTGCTTTCGAATCTGAGATCGTTCATCTCACGGTCACCTCAGAATGGGCGCCCAATCGCTGTTCACATGCTACCTCGGCAGTTGAATTCAGATGACCCCATGCTACGGGATATCGGCACTCTCCAGGCAGCCCTCATCATAGGCATTTTTTCAGAGTCTACGCCCGTCGGGATTATTCTGCTGGGGGAGAGGCTCACCGGCAAATTCTACGATCAAGAAGACGTCGACTCACTTCAGCTGCTTGCGAATCATTTGACATCGGGACTCTCGATCATTCGGCTCTACTCGGAGCTCTCGCAAAACAGCTTATATCAAAGCACCGTACTGGATCAGCTTATCGATGGCATCATTTCCTCGGATTCAGATGGGCGCATCACAGTTTTGAACCGTGAATCCAAGAGGATCATGGGAGATCTCTTGCCAAAAGAAGGCGCTCATATTCGCACGCTGCCAAAACCCATCGGAGAACTTTTCGAAGGAGTCCTTACGACGGGCGACGAAATTGGAAATAAAGAGATTCTCTTCAATCGATCAGACCGGCCGATTCCTATCCGCATCGCCTGCCGAAGACTTACAAATGAACAGGGGAAAGTTCTTGGCGCTTCCCTGATTTGTCACGATCTCTCGGAAATCAAACTTTTGGAGCGCCACCTTTTACAAGCAGATCGCATGGCAAGTTTGGGAAATTTGTCAGCCAGTGTCGCCCACGAGATCAAAAATCCTCTGGTTGCCATGAAAACGTTTGTCCAGCTCCTACCGGAACGATTTCACGACAAAAACTTCCTCGCTCATTTTTCGACTATCATTGGCAAGGAGATCAATCGCATCGACGGGATCGTGAATCAGCTCTTAGTTTGGGCAAAACCAGCAGCTCAGAAAACTGAGATGCTCGATATCAGTGAGGTGGTCAGTTCGATGTTGGCGCTGTATCGACTCGAAATCACCAAAAACCGAATTCACGTTAAACTCAATCTCCCTCAAGGGCCTCTTTTAGTTTTAGGGCGGCGGCAGGGCATTCAGCAGGCCCTTTCCAACCTTATACTCAATGCTATCCAAGCTATGAAAGACGGAGGGCATTTGACGCTCACCGCTGAATCTGTTGATCACTTTGATGGAACAGGGATGATCGGCCATGATTCCAGATTAGAGGATCCCTCCCCAGAGATCGTTATCGTTACCGTGCAAGATACAGGTGATGGAATACCGCCTGAAATCATTCCCAAACTGTTTCAACCCTTCATCACCTCTAAGTCAGATGGCAATGGCCTAGGTCTCTCGATCGTTCGAGAAATCATACAAGCCCACCACGCCGCGATATTCATCGAAACCGTGGCTGGCAAGGGAACTAGTTTCAAATTGGTTTTTTGTTAAACTAATTCTCTCTTTTCGTACACCCTTGCTTTTCACTCCTTGGCCCCACATATTTGTAGGAAACTTACAAATTTGTAAGTCCGAAAGGGGTTTTGCAATCTATGTACGATTTTATTCCGTCCACCAATCGCCAGCATTGCATTTTATGCAGTGACGACCCTGAGTTTGTGGATAACCTGACGGGTTATCTAAGTGACCTGTTGGCCTTTTGGCCTGCAGAGACCTCACAAGAAGCCTTCACCAGGCTAGAAAAACGGAATCACTGTATCGCCATTGTGGATCTACATCTGGATGGGGCCGTTCCGCTCATCACAGCCCTGGCCAGACGGAAGCCGGGATGCCTGACAATCGCGATCGGTTCTCCCCAATCTTTTCCTTTCAGAGAAGCTAGCACGCAAGGCATCTATGCCGTCTTCGATTCCAATGCACCTAGTTCCTCCCTCCAAGCCCTCATTGAACAAGCCACCCGCCATCTCGAGCTCATTGCGGACAATTATGCTCTCACGCAGCAAGTGAACGAGCTGAAGAACAAAATTCCTGCCCTTGCGATCAACGCGGGTCAGCACACTTTGCCCTTTCAGAAGATTCCCATGATTGCGGACGTCTTCGGTAAACTACAGCGCCCCTTCGATGTTCTCGACGACGCCCTCGAAGAACTCACCACGCACTTTCTCTCTACCAGCGTGGGTATCTTCACTCTTCGTGGAGAAGACTACGCACTGAGAGCAGGACTTCGTTGCTCTGAAGAGGCCTGGCAGACTGCATTTTCTCATAACAATGTTTTCGTCCGATGGTTAAAGACACACGGGCAACTCATCAGTAGCAAGCTCCTGAGCAACATCGAGCAAACGGAAAATAGACTGGTTTTAGCCCAGACTCTTGAAGCACTGGGGGCTGACATTGTCATTCCTATTACAGCTCACTCCTCATTGCTTGGATGGCTCTTTCTAGGAGCCAAAGCCAACGGGGATTCCTACGACAGAAATGATCACCAAAAACTGCTTAAGGTGAGCGATCAAGTGGCGCGGATTCTCGAAGGTCTTATCCAGTTCACCGAGAATACGAAACAACAGCACATTTTGGCAGGGATGGCTGATGCAGTTCCCTCGGGACTACTTTTAATTGATTCAAACCACACCGTAAGCTGGGCTAATGGTGAGGCTAAAAGGATTTTGAAGCTCGATAACGCAAAGCCTGGAGCCCGTAAATCAATTGATTCCATTCATTCAGGCGTGGCCGACGTGGCGCGACGCGCAAGCGAAAGCAACGGGCGACTGGTCGGCGTTGAATACCACGATCCTAATGGATTTCATCTCGAGATCACAGCCCGCCATCTTGAAACCCGTGGCGATGAGATCGGCACAATGGTCCTCATCGAAGAAACCCCTCAACGCATCGGCACCCAGATCATTCATCAGTCACCAAAAGATCTTCAACATCCTTCCAATGATCTTGCCTTCAGAATCAAGAACGCCCTTTCCACAATCAAAAGCTTCAGTCAGCTTATCGCCGAGAAAAAGGGCGATCCAGAGTTCCTTGCAAGCTTCAGCGTTTTAGTGGATTCCGAAATCGAAACCTTGCTTGAGCTTTCCAAGAAACTTCCCGAACACGCTGACGTTTAGGCGGGACCGCTGTTTTGCCCTCCATGCGAAATATTCTGTGTGTCGATGACGACTCGGGGACCAGGGAATCGATCAAAGCTGTTTTGGAAGATCGCTACAACGTGTTCTTGGCGGGTGACGTCAAAGAAGCGCGAGAAATCCTACGTAAAGGAAGTTTCGACATCATTCTTCTAGATCAGGCATTACCAGAAATCAGTGGGTTAACTTTTTTAGAGGAACTTAAAAATTTGATACCGGGGATTCCGGTATTAATGATCACGGCCGTTAGCTTGGAGAATACTCTTGCCGAAGCATTACGCCTAGGTGCTGTGGGATTGATTGCTAAGCCATTCGATATCCACGAACTTCGACATCTTGTTCAGCAATCCATCGCTGCTTCAAGAGAACCGCGCGCCCAAGCCATCTTACAAAAAGGAGAAGAGGAGGTTTTCCCTGTTCGAAGCCCAATAGGTATCTCCGCTCCTTTTCAAAAGATGCTGCGAATTGCCAACGAACTAGCCAAAGACAACGTTCCCATTTTTATCTCAGGGGAGAAGGGCGTCGGGAAGGAGCTCATCGCTCGACACATTCACGCGCTAGGACCACGATCTTCAGAACCATTTTACACAGTTCGGTGCCGTCAACATTCAGAAGAGAGCTTAGTTCGGGAATTATTCGGCGTAACAACCCCCGATCACATTCCAAGCAAAGGGGCCGTCGATTTGGCTGGATCGGGCTGTCTCTATCTAGATGGTGGAGAGGTTATTTCTCGTGCACTCAAAGAAAGAATATTCAGCTCTCTGAGCGCTCAAGAAAACGGGCCCTTATGCCGTGCTCGAGTGATTATCAGCTCAAACAATTTTAACGATTACTTAAAGAATTCTCCCAATTCTAACACTGAAGACCTTAACGCCCATCACCTCCAAATACCTCCTCTGCGAGAAAGGCGCGAAGATCTGCCGCTCCTAGCTTACCACTTCGTCCACGAATTTCGCCACAATCTACAATCTGGAATTTCCGCCATCGGGTCAGAGGCCATCCAATTCATGAAGATGTATTCGTGGCCCGGCAACGTTCGCGAACTTCGCAATGTGATCGAGCGGGCCTGCTTGGTTTACAGCACCGAAAAGGAACTCCAACCTGCGCATCTTCCCAAGGAAATATCCTTAGCGTTACCTGCCACGATTATTCAAACAGGTCTCACCTACGAGCAAATGGTCGATGATTTTGAAAGAGCTATCATCGTCCATACGTTGGAGCGAACTTCGGGCAACATCACCAAAGCAGCTGAGCTCTTGGGAACAACGATTCGTGTAGTGTCTTACCGGATTAACACGCTCAATCTCAAGAAATACACGAACGGAAAATAAGGAGAAAACAGATGAAAGTCTTTCCGATAGAGGAGATCTTCGAGGCAGCACGAACCAAAGCGCCCTTCTACAAGAAACTTTATTCCGCGCTCCCGGACTACTCGTCTTTAGATGTTCTACCAATCGTAGATCCAACATCCTTTTGGAATGCACATCGTGAGAACCGTCAAAACATCCTCACAGCCCCTTTAGTTGGCGGTCTTGTTCTCAACAGTGGTGGCACCAGTGGGAATCCGAAATTCTCGTACGTGACACGTTCCGAGTACTCTTCCTGCATGGAGGTGTCCGCTATGGCCTTTACGTCGGCCGGCTTGGTCGATGGCCATCGGGTTATGAATCTCTTTCCGTCTGGGGATCTGTATGCCGCCTTTCTAACAGCGACTTATTCCCTGGAGAAAATGATGCCTGACACGCTCCACTTCCCAATGGGGTTCTTGTCGTCTGATGAATTCGTCGGGCAAATTATGGCCGACTTCCAAATAACCGCGGTCGCTGGCATGCCGTCCAGACTGTATAAGCTTTTCTTGTCTCTTCTCGAGCAAAACGTAAACGTCGAACTCGACCTTATCCTTTTTGCTGGAGAGCCATTTTTCCCAGATCAAATTCGGCTTATTCAAAAACTCTTTCCCAAAGCGAAAATTCGCCCTTTAGGGTACGGAAGCGTTGATGGAGGAATTCTTGGCTTCTCCGATTTCACCTGCCTCATGGGCGAATACCGCCCTTTTAGTGACCATCTCGTTTTTGAGATCGTTGATGATAATGGGAAAGTCATCAATGAACCGGACATTTCCGGCCATATTGTCATCACCAATCTTCTTCGCAAGCTGATGCCCATCATCAGATATCCTACGGGAGATCGAGCTGCCTGGATTGAATCGTCCGGAGTAAAATATCGCAAATTTCGACTTCTGGGACGGGGAAATGAATCTGCTCGGATAGCAGATCTAAACATCTATCCTTCAGATATTTTAAATGCGGCCAATCGCGGCCAAAGCCACACATTCTCTCGAGTTCAGCTTGTTGTGAAACGCTTCTCTGAACGAGATCAACTCACTGTCTTGTTTGTGGCGGAAGAACCTCCGGTAGATGAAAAGACCATTGTGGCACACATTCATAGCGCCCTTCACACTGCTCAGCCCGTTTTGGCCAAAATGATCGCTGCTGGATTGATTGCACCGATCGAAATCAAGATCGGCCAGACCAAGGATCTGATAGTGAATCAGAAAACAGGGAAAGCATTGAGCATTGCGGATTTGAGGATGGCCGTCCAAACGAAGTAGTCCTGCTGTTCTTAGAAGGAAACTTCTACTTCTTGTTCGACTTTTAATACGGACTCGCAAGGATAGCGGTCTTTCCAAGTCGAACGGATCTCCTCGATCTTTTCGCGATCGCGAGGCGTGGATTCATGGATGATAACAACGACCTTCAACTTCAGATTCTGATGCTTCCCCAGATGACGATTGAACCACTGCCCGCTTCCAGGAAGAACGGTAATGCCTTTTGGGAAGCGACTAGTGACAATCTCGCTTAGGAACAATTCCCACGCCTCTTCAGATAGCTCTGATCTCTCATCTCCAACCGCAATATATAACTCTGTCTTGATTTGTCTCACAGCAGTTTAGGGAATCAAATTCTATAAACTCGTTGATCACCGAGCGAGAAAAAAGGCCCCTCACTCTTGTTTTTCATGAAGGCTCCACGAACAAGATATGGGACGTTTACTATCCCTTCTTGGACGCTCCCGCTCTTTGCATTCGTGCCCATGGCAGCCATGGGGGTAGATACCACCACAGGGCCACTTACTCGTGGCGTGCCTGATACGATCCTTCAGCCCACCGTCGTAACAGCACAGCCGGATTCAGATCTTGGAGGAGAGACTTTGAGTTCGTTGCAACTCAGAGATTTGAACGTGACGTCAGCTCAAGATCTCACCGCTCTCAGTCCAAACGTGACTTCATTGGACGGAGGAGCTCATTCATTCAATAGCATCATGGGATCGCGAGGCCTCATGAACTCTCTGTACTTCACTGACCCCACGCTGGTTCTTTATGTTGACGATGTCCCTTTCACCAATTCGTATGCTAATCACCTGAACTCGGACTCCATCGCAACTCTTAACATCCTCAAGGGTCCTCAAGGATCCTCGTTCGGTCATAATGGCTCTGCAGGTGTCATCGAAGTAAAACAAGTCCAACCCACCGATTTCTGGACGGCGACCTCCAACAATGAGTATGGAAGCCATGAGCACTACAAGACATTCGAACAAGTAAGCGGCCCTCTCTCCAAAGATGTCTCTTTTCTTGCGTCCACTCGATACGAACAACGCGATGGCTACCTCAAGAACGTCACCCTGAACACTCACCCTGATGGGCAACAAGACCTTCAAGGGCGGGTAGCGCTACGATGGCAGCCAACAACTCGACTCTCCTTCGATTTGAATCTGGAACAAGAGGAAGGACACGACGGCGTTCAGCGTTTTGTTCCCCTGAGTGGTCCAAGGTATCAGATTGCCACCCAGGTTGACGGCAAAAACGATATTCAATCGAATCTACAATCACTGAAGACAACTTATGATGCTGAAGAGTTCCAAGTGCTCTTCATCACAAGCCATCGTCTTTTTGATCTGAGCCCTAACCGAACAGATCTTGGTTTCGGAGGCTCTCCCATTCTCTCAGAGATCGACATTCAGAATAACCAATACGTCCAAGAGCTTCGTATTCGCTCTAAGAATATCGACTCCTTCCACTGGTTTGCCGGCGTCTCATATGAACACGTCACGATAGAGCCAAATACAGCCCAAGTATTCTCTGGCGGCGTCAGCACTTTTTCCAGAACACATCAAACAAACAACGGATACGCAAGTTTCGGCCAAATCGAATTTTGCCGTTTAGAAAAACTTACTATCCAAGTCGGAGGGCGGATTGAATTGGACGAACGTTCTGGAAATCGCGCTTACGTTGACACCTCAGGCAATCGTTTCTTTGATCGTCAAGATAGACAGTATTTGAATGCTGCCACCACGATCAACGGCACTTACACCATCAGCGATCATCACTCGATTTTGGCATCCAGCGGCCTAACATTCCGTCCTGGAAGCTTTGCTCCATTTGCGGGAGCCACAACTTTAGAACCATACGGCTCGGAGAAGACATGGGCCAACTCTATTGGATGGCAGGTGAACGCCTTGGAAAAACGGCTCACATCGACCGTGTCTGCTTTTTGGAACAAGACCTACGACTACCAATTGGAACGCTATACGTTTCCGTTGGTTGATGTCGTTAATATTCCTGCAGTCTCTTCCAGAGGCATAGAGTGGAATCTGGAAGGCAAGCCACTCAAAGAACTAACACTCCAAGCTGGAGTAGGCTTCACTCTCGCTACTTTTGACAGCTATCATGATGGTGTCACAGGTCAAAGCTATGCCAGAAATCGCGTGCCTTACGTCCCTGAGGAAACTTTCCTTTTAGGAGCCACATATCGGCACTCCACAGGATGGATGATGCACGTTGATTATCGTGGAATAGGTCAGACTTATTTCGAACAGAGCAACAATCCTCTCTACGAACAGCCTGCATACGGCCTACTCGCAGCAAAAATCGGTTATGAGACCAAACACTGGAGCCTGTACGTTTATGGAGAAAATCTCGCTGAAACCCGATACGCAACGTTGATCGATTCCGGCCTTCAGACCCAAGTTCCCGGGGATCCTCGAACCGTAGGCATTGGACTCGATCTAAGCTGGTAATACAGGCTCGTCTAATTGGACTAACGCCAGCACATAAAATTTGTACTATGGCTTCTCACAATAGCTTTATGACTTTTTCTATCTTGGCTAGTGACTCAATCGAAGTGTTCTTTTCTCCCAATCGAGGATGGACTTACGTTATCGTAAAGAAGCTTAATCAACCATCGGAGCGAGCTCCGAGTCGGTGAGGGCTTTTTCTCGAAGCTTTGGATCAAGCTGAATGGCTCGCTGCAGATGCTCTTTAGCCTCATCAAGCATGCCCATCCAACTCTCGTGGAGAGCTAGCTCGAAATGGATCACGGAATAGTTTGGATACCGTTTGATTGCTGTCCGAAGGTCCCTGAGAGTTGCTTCGAGGCCATCGACGTGCCGTACTGCATAGGCATAACCGATCCAGTTTTCGGGTTTCTCGGGCTGCATTTTGATGAGATGTGTTGCCACTGTCTTCATCAATTCAACGGCATCAAGCTCCTGATAGACCCGCATTCGCCATCCCAAGATGGTAAGATCGGTTATTAGTTCCGCAGGGAGGTTATCGATGGTCTCGTTCGCCTCTTCCCACATTCCTAGTTCGACATAGCCGAGAATCTCATGACGACAACGATCAAGTTCACTCATACCAACGGTCTAACCCGCATAGTACATCTCGTCGAGCGACCATTCCCACCTGAATCCTCTCTCTCGTTATAGAGCAAAATAGAGAACGAGATGAAAACAAGCCCTACTGCGCGACAGCTAAGATAATAGCAGTAGCTGACGGAGTTCGTCGGCATCCCGAGATCTAGAAATTCTCGGTTTATGCTTCAAATCGGCAAAGCCGCGCAAATTATACTTAAAACGACCACGCGCCGAGATCGTCCCCTCTGAAGGGGATGTCGCAAGTTATGCTTTAGACGAGGTGCAGGAATTCCTTTTTTGGACACATCTGTCAAAAAAAGCATAACTTGAACCGAGGGTTCGGGTAATGCTTCAAAACGCCTTGTCTCGTTTGCGCGTCAAACGGGCAAGGCGTTTTGATTTGAGCCTCCGGATCGCAAATGGCCCGGAACCGAGAGGGCTCGGGCCTTAATCGCCCGCCGTCGGCCAATGGAACCAGACGAGGAAAAGATCGTCCTGGAGCCGGGCCCCGAAGTAACCCCCGTCCCGCGCGGTATCGAAGTCGGCCAAGCCATAGGCCTGGGCGCAGAAGTCGGCGCAGATGCGGAGGCCCAGGCCGTTGCCTCCGGTGGTGAAGCCGCCCCGCAGGAGCTCGTCGACGCGGTCGCCGAACCGATCCCGCAGTGTGGAGGCGTGTTCCGGGGCGATGCGGTTGGCGATCACGAAGCGGACATTTTCGGGATTTTCGACCGAGGGAGTCGGCACCATGGCCAGGAGGACGCGGCCGTCGGCGGTGAAGCGGGCGGCGTTGTTCATCAGGTTGTAGATGATTCGGTCGAGCGTGCTGAATTCGAGGCACGACTCGCAGATCACGCCGGCGTAGCGGCAGAGGACGTCGACCGTGGCCCGGTGATCCTCGCCGCAGAACGGCGCCTTCGTCCATTTCTCGGCAAGGAGCCCGATGGCGTGGTCCTGGCGGGAGGAGTCGGCCGCATAGCGCTCGAGATCGAGATCGGCGACGCAGTTCCGCATGATCTTGAGGTGGTCGCGGACGAGGAAGAAAGCCTGCTGGGCGTCCTCGGGGCGGGGTTCCGCGATCTCCATGAGTTGGAGGCGCAGGGAGAGCGACTGGAAGGCGCCGCCGCGCAAGTCGTGGAGGACGCGGCGAAGCCGGTCTGTTCCGGGGCGGGCCAGAGTCTCTTTCCCGAGCTGGCGGAGGGGGCCGACGAAGGCGGACCAGTCTTCTTCCTTCAGGTAGCGCAAGATCGCCTCGAGGCAGAGAAGGGGATCGCCGTAAACCGGCTTGAGCCGCTCGAAGAGCGCGAGGAGCGTGGCGTAGAGCGAACGGAGCTGCGCGGCGTCGCCTGCGGCGAAGTCGGACAGGCTCGTCCGTTCGTCCTCGGCTTGATAGCGGTCGATCCGGTACGAGGGCAGGTCGGCGGGGGCGAGGCCGTCGATTTCGGCGGGGGTCAGAAGGGGGTTCGACATAAGGGGCAAGGCGAGGGCGAACAGGGGAGACAGGTGACTTTACCCCTCGTCATCCCCCTTGTCGCTAAGCATCAGCAGTGTCTCCCGGAATCCCTCCTTCGTTTGAAGGGAAGGAACTGAGGATTTCAAATGTTTGAATAGAATGGGGATGGCCAAAGCGGGAGGCTGTGTCATCATGAATGACGACTCTTGCAATCACGGGGTTCGGGCTCCGGAAATTCCCGTGAGAGGAGATCCCTGACAACCCCCCCAACCAATCCCATGCGTCCTCTTTCCCCGAAACCGCCGCGCGGCTTTTCGCTCGTCGAGCTGCTGGTCGTCGTCGCGATCATGGGGACGATGATGGCGCTTTCCGGGCCGGTGGTGACGGCGCTCTCGGGGTCCGGCTCGGTGAACAAGGCGATCATCGATCTTTCCCGGACCCTGGAGCAGGCGCGGGCCTACGCGATGGCGAACGGCACCTACGTGCGGGTCGGCTTCGGCGAGATCACCCGGGCCTCGGGGAACAGCGGCCCCTCCTTCGTGGTGCTCTGCCTCTACTCGAACGACGGGACCCTCGCCGCCGCCGACGGCGGCGCGATGGCGACGGCGGCGAAATGGCCCTACGTCACCCGGCCCCTCGTCCTCGACAACTTCCATGCGAACGACGCCCTCGGGACGGCCTCGGACACGCTCCCCCGCGATACCGACATCCCCCACTTCGTCCGGCAGGTGAACGGGCTCGGCGCGGTCCGGTTCAACGCGTGCATCCAGTTCGGCCCCTCCGGCGTCGCCCGCGTCCAGACCGATTCCCCGGCCCGGTTCATCAAGGTGGCGCTCGACCGCCCGGCCCCGATGGACGGCAAGAATCCCTTCGTCATCCGGGTCGGCGGGATGACGGGGGCGATCACCGTCCTCCGCAAGGAAAACCTCTGACCGGTGGGAGGCATGGCGCGTGTGAAGCGGGTCCGCGACGGCTTCAGCCTCATCGAGGTGGTGATCGCGCTGGCGGTGATCTCCTTCGCGCTCCTCTCGACGCTGGCGCTCCTTCCGATGGGATTGAAGACGAACCGGATCTCGTCCGAGGAGACGCGCGCCGTCTTCATCCTCACCGAGCTCGAGGCCGACCTCCGCAATACCCATCCGGCGGCCAACGGCGGGAAGTCCCGCCACTTCGGCCTCGCGCTCCCCTACATGGTCGACGCCAACGGACGGGTGGTGCCGAACACCGGCCTCGCGACGAACACCGTCTCCTCGCGCTATTCCACCGGCCTCGACGACCGGGAGCAGCCGCGCGACCTCGCGGCGCTCCCCGCCTCGCCCTACCAGGTCTCGGTCCTCTACACCCGGGTCCCCGCCGCCGGAGCGCACGCGCCGGTCGAGGCGCGGCTCGTCGTCGGCTGGCCGTCCCAGGCCGCGACCGACCCCGCCCTGCTGACCTCGCCGACCCACGTCTCGGGCTTCGCCGAGAGTTACGTCTCCTTCCCCGCCCCGTGAAAAAGCCGGCCACCCATCCCCGGGCCTTCACCCTCGTCGAGCTCCTGCCCGCGATGGTCCTCCTGACGCTCCTCGGGTTCATCATCGCGCAGATGACGGGGGCGACCTCGCGGACGACGCGGCTGAGCAACCAGCTCGTCGACACCGCCTCCCAGGCCCGCCTCGTCTTCGGCTGCCTGGAGGGCGACATCGCCGGGCTCGTGAAGCGGCCCGACGTTCCCTTCGAGGCGCGGAATGCCGCCCTCGGTGCGGTGCCTCTCCTCCGCTTCGTCTCGGGGAGCCCCGCCGCCGGGTCGCGCCTCGGCTCGGCGGCGAACCGGGGGATCTCGATCCTCGCCTACGAGGTCGCGGCCCACGCCGACAACCAGAACCGTCCCTGCCTGCTCCGGGCCGGGAAGGCGGTGCCGTGGGCGATGACCGGCTATTTCGGCCTCACCGACCTCGGCCTCCCGCTCTCCTTCTCCGGCGCGGGATTCCCCTCGTCGCTCCTGCCGCAGTCCGCCGACTTCGACGTCCTCGCTCCCGGCGTCCTCCGGCTCGTCATCGGTTTCCAACTCTACCCCGACAACCAACCCGTCACCCTCCAGGACGGCACGACGTTGCCGAAGGCGCAGGGGCAGGTCGTCTACAGCCCGCCCGTCCGCACGGCCTACGCCTATCGCGGGACCTCCTCGGTCCAGGTCGTCGATCTCTCGCGGGTCGCCGCCCTCGTTGCCGGGGTCGCCGTCGTCGATGTCACCAGCCTCCGCCTCCTCGACGCCGACCAGGCGACCGCGCTCGGCTCCGCCTTCGGCGTGCCCGCGACCGACGTCCTTCCCGTCGCCGCCTGGGAGGCGCAGGCGATGTCTCCGACGACCCTGCCCGGATCAGTCCCCCTGGCGGCGCGGCAATCGCTCCGCGTCTTCCAGCATTTCTTCCCCGTCACTCCCTTCGCCTCCCGGCTGTGAGAACGCGCGCCTCCACGCCCCGCTTTCTTCCTCCTCCCCGCAGCGCCCGCGGGGTCGCCCTGCTGGTCACGCTCTGCGCCGTCGTCCTCCTCACGATCCTCGTCCTCGCCTTCTTCTCCAATTCCCTCCTCAACCGGCAGATCTCCTATTCCAACACGAACGTCCTGAAGGCCGACCAGCTCGCCCGCGCCTCGCTCGAGATCGTCACCGGCGAACTCCGCGAGGAGATCGCCGACACCGCCTACTCGCAGTCGGCGAACGGCGGCAACGCCTCCTACCCCGTCTTCTACCGCCCCTCGACTCCCGCCGACGCCGTGCCGAAGAAGGTCGGGATCGTCGGGACCTCGACGACGAACCTCGTCAAGGTCTCGACCCCCGGCGGCGCCCTCGACCCGAGCCCCTCGGGACGGAAGCTCGGCTCCGCCGTCTCGATCGGCACGGCGAGCCGCAACGGCCGCCTCATCTCCGCCGCGCGGTGGTTCGGCTCGGGCGGGCCCGGCCTTGGCGCCAACGATGTTCTCCCCACCTGGGCCTACGTCACGCGGCACGGCGTCCAGACCCCCTCCCTCGCCGAGGCCGCGAATCCAGCGGCGGCGGGCTATGTGCTCGGCCGCTTCGCCTACACCGTCTACGATACCGGCGGCCTGCCCGACGCGAATGTCGCGGGCTATCCCGCGGCGGCGGCGGCGGCGGCCCCGTTCAAGTCGTCGGCCGCCTTCGCCGACATCGGCACCGCCCTCGGCATCGCCAACCTCGCCGCCTGGCGCAACGGCGCGACCGGGGGCGACGCGAACACCTTCTCCGAATGGGCCGCCGGACTGCCCCGCACGACCGGGACGACCAACACGGTCGCCCTCGCCGCCTCGGCCTCGGGCCACCTCGCCACGGTCGCGGGGGACAACGTCTTCTTCTCCCGCCACGATCTCCTCCTGGCCGCCCAGAATTCGGTCGCGAAGCTGACCCCCGCGCAGGCGGGCGCGCTGACCCATTTCTCCCGCTCCTTCAACGGCCCTTCGTGGACCCCCGCCGTCGTCGCCGGTGCGAACGTCGACCTCAACGCCGCCCGCTTTCCCCAGGCGAAGACCGTCACCCATTACGACGATACCGGCTTCGCCTCGACCTACCCCGTCCTCCCGGGCGATCCGCTCCTCCAGCGCCGCTTTTCCCTCGCGAAGGTCGGCTGGATCACGGCGTCGGGAGCGCGGGCGGGGATCTCGGCCGCCGCGATCCAGGCGTGCTTCGGGCTGGTCTGGAACCCCACCCTCTTCCGCTGGGATTACGCGGGGGCCTCGGGGACGGCGCTCCAGCAGGTCGAGACCCTGGCCCAGGCCGCGGCGGAAAACCGGGAGCCGAATTTCTTCGAGCTGCTGAAGGCGGGCCTCGTCGACGGGTCGATCGGGAAGGCGAGCACGAACACGACGCTCGCCCAGATCGACCAGCGGAACTGGGAGGCGAACAAGGACCTCCAGGCCTTCCAGATCGGGGCCAACATCATCGACTGCGCCGGGCCCGACAACTTCCCGACGCCGATCGCCTTCACGGGGAGCCTCCCCGCGACGGGAGCGGCGACCCTCGTCGTCCACGGCGTGAAGGACCTGCCCTACCTCTACGGCGTGATCTCGAGCTACTTCTCGAACCGCTCCTACGACACCGCCACCACGGAGCGGATCGACTACCTCCACCTCGTCCTCGTCCCGGAGCTCCTCAATCCCCACGTCGGGGCGATCGCGGCGACCTCGGGCCCGGCCAACATCCGGATCCGCATCGCCAGCGGGACCCTCACCAGCGCCACCTCGGGGTCGGCGGTCGGCGGCCCGCTCTCCCACACCGGTCTCCTCCTCGATCTCAGCGTCCGCCCCCCGATCGTCATTCCCGCCGCCTCCTTCGAGAACTACCGGTCGGCGATGAAGCCGGTGCGGAACGGCGAGGCGGGCGTCGCCACGACCCTCTCCACGCTCCTCGGCTCGGGCCTCGTCTCCTCGGCCTATTCCGACATCAACGCCTTCCTCTTCTACACCTACACCGGGCTTCCCGCCGTCTATCCGACCATCGGCTGGATCCCCCGCACCGTCTTCAACAACCTCCTCCTCGTCATGGAATACCAGGACGCCTCCGGGAACTGGATCGTCTACGACACCCTCGCCGGGAACGACGCCCTGCGGACGGCGGCGGGGGGAACGGGCCTCGGCGGGACCGCCGACTTCTCCCCGTCGATGACCTCGGCGGCGGCCGGCCCCGCCGTCGTCCGCAACGACCTCCTGAACAGCTCCGGCTGGTTCAAGATCGACCCGCGCACCACCCGCTTCGGCGGCCTCAACTCGAACCGCGTCTCCCCCCTCGTCGTCTCGCCGATCTCGGGCGGCGGCGCGAGTCCCGCGACCCCCTTCAACGGCCTCACCAGCTACCCGCCCTTCGGCACCGGCGCGCAGATCGCCGGGGCCAACATGTTCCCCGGCGCGTGGCTGCTCGGGGTGAAGACCGGGTGGACCGCCGCGGCCTACGCCGCCAACGTCGCCGATCCCGACGGTACGGTACGGCCCGCCGACGGGTGGCTCGGCGCGGCGGCGAATTTCTTCGCGGGGATCGCGACGACGACCGCCGCGACGGGCCGCCCCCTCATCCTCCACCGGCCCTACCGCGCCGTCGGCGAACTCGGCTACGTCTTCCGGGGGAGCCCGTGGAAGACCCTCAGCTTCTTCGACGACACGAGCGGCGACGGGGCGCTCCTCGATCTCTTCTCCGTCTCCGACGAGCCGCCGGTAGTCGCGGGCCGCGTCGCGCTGAACAGCGCGCAGAGCGCGGTGCAGCAGTCCCTGCTCGGCGGCGCGGCCCTCTCCTACGACGGGACGCTCCCGCTGACCACCGCGCAGGGCGCGGCGATCGCCACGGCCTATCACGCCTACGCGTTCGGGTCGGCCGCCTCGCTCTCGGCGGGGACGGCGATGCCGGTCAATCCGTCGCAGCTCCCCCTCTTCATGAGCTCCCCCGCGCTGACGGCGGCCTATCCCCCCGCGACGACGCCGATCAAGTACCAGCGGGAGGCCGTCGCCCGCGCCCTCGCCTCGGGAACCCAGACCCGGACGTGGAACCTCCTCGTCGACGTGGTCGCCCAGGTCGGCCGCTTCCCGACGGGGACCGCGCCGTCCTCCCTCGCCGATTTCGTCGTCGAGGGGGAGAAGCGGTACTGGCTCTCGATCGCCATCGACCGCTACACGGGGAAAGTCCTCGACCAGCAGCTCGAGCCGGTCAACGAGTAACGGGCGTATTTTCCGTCGCCGCCGCCGTCGCCGTCTTCATGGCCGGTTCGGGCAGGGGCCGCACCGTCGCCCCCGGATAGAATTCCCCCTGCACCATGAAGTAGCGGGGATTGGGCGAGATGCCGTTCACCTGCTGGTGGATCAGCGTGATGAGCGATTCGATGGCGTGGGTGACGCAGAGCTCGATCTTGTGGTCGAAGCCCGCGGAGTCGGCCCGGTCGATCGGATTGAACGGGCTCCGGTCGAGGAGGGAGAAGCCGAGGTCGCCGGGGAGCCGCACCCCCGCCGCCTCGAGGCAGTCGCGCTGCTCGTTGTAGGAGATGACGCAGTCGAGGCGCTCCGCGCGGATCCATTTCCTCAGCGTCGCGGCGCTCGGCATCACTTCGGTGAGGAGGCGCGGGGGCTGTTTGTCCGGGTGGGTCGCCTGGTCGTGGAGGTAGGCGCCGTGGTAGAAGCCCGAGGTGCGGAGGTTGACGGCGTCCATCAGGTGGAGGCCGATCCGCCGGTATCCCCGCTGCCGCAGCGCCTCGAGGTGATGGCTCATGTTGTGGGACTGGTGGGAGATCGCGCGGTGGAAGGCGGGCGCCGAGACCGAGTGGCCGACGGCGATCACGGCGAGGTCGCTCCAGTCGGCCCCGGTGCCGAGGACCTTCCCCGGCGTCTCCCACGGGGCGATGAGGACGCCCCGGATGTTCCGGCTCCGCCAGATCGACTTCAGCCGCTCCAGCGTCATCCCGCGCTGGCCGAGGCAGAAGACCTCGAGGTTGTATCCCAGCCGCATCGCCCGCTCCCGGGCGAGCTCGTAGACCGGCTTGTGGCTCGCGTACTTCTTCTCCAGCGGAAGGTCGACGAGGTAGGCGATCTCGCTCTGGAGGGGGGCCGGGCGGCGGGCGTTCCGGTAGGCGCAGAGGGCCGACATCATCGCGTCGGGGGAATAGCCCATCTCGAGCGCCAGCGCCTGCAGCTGTTCCCGCGTCGCCGGGAGGAGGCGCGGGTCGTTTCGCAGGGCGAGGGAAACCGTCGAGACATGGACCCCGGCCCGCGCCGCGATGTCCTTCAGGGTGATGCGCGTTGCCACATTCAAATGTTTGAACGTCGTACCGCTGGTGTCAAGACCGCTTTGGTTGCATAGATGGTGATCGCCACCGAACGCGACGAAAACAGCCGTTCTCCCCCTTTCCAAAACCCTTCCCATCCGATGAAAATCAAGGCGCTCTTCCTCCTCGAGGAGGAATATTGGCACCAGGTCTACGGACCCGAGGAGCGGAAGCGGCTCGAGGGCTGGACGGCGATCCCGATCCCCCTGCGGACGGCCCGGATGCTCGCCGACGATCCCGCCGACCCGGCCCTGGCCGAGGCCGAGGTGATCTTCTCCGGCTGGGGGATGCCCCGCTGCGACGAGGCCTTCCTCGCCGCCGCGCCGAACCTCAAGGCGATCTTCTACGCGGCGGGGAGCGTCCGCCACTTCGTCACCGACGCCCTCTGGCGGCGGGAGATCGTCGTCAGCTCGACCAACGCGGCCCTCGCCGTCACCGTCGCCGAGTTCACCCTCGGCCAGGTCCTCCTCAGCCTGAAGTCGCTCTGGCGGCACACCGCCGAGGCCCGCGCCACGCGCCGGATGATCCGCCGCCCCTTCTCCGGCATCTACGGCAGCGTCGTCGGCGTGATCGGGGTCGGGGCCGTGGCGCGCCGCCTGATCGGCCTCCTCCGCCATTTCCAGCTCCGCCTCGTCGCCTACGATCCCTTCCTCTCCGTCGAGGCCGCGCGGGAACTCGGCGTCGAGCTCGTGTCGCTGGAGGAACTCTTCGAGGTCGCCGACGTCGCCTCCCTCCACGCGCCATGGCTCCCCGAGACCGAGGGGATGATCCGGGGCCATCATTTTTCCCGGATGAAGGCGGGCGCGACGTTCATCAACACGGCGCGCGGCCCGGTCGTGAACGAGGACGAGATGATCGAGGTCCTCGCCCGCCGCCCCGACCTCTACGCCCTCCTCGACGTCACCGCCCACGAGCCCGCGCCGCCCGAGTCCCCCCTCTATTCGCTGCCGAACGTCCTCCTCACCCCCCACATCGCCGGGACCCTCGGGAACGAATGCCGCCGCCTCGGCGCGATGGCCGTCGAGGAATTCGGCCGCTACCTCCGGCGGGAGCCCCTCCAGGGCCGCGTACGCGAGGAGATGATGTCGCTGATTTCCTGATACGCTCCGTCCATGAACGCCTTCAACCCCGGCCCCACTCCCGTTCCCTCCGTCTCCCGCTTCTCGCAGATGCGGCATCCCTTCGTCTCGACGACGCCGGGGCAGCGCCCGGAGGTGCTGAGGAACGTCGACGATCCCCTCTGGAACCGCTTCCTCGGGGAGGCGGAGCGCCACTTCGCCGAGGTGGGCGGGCTCCGTCCCCCGGTGTTCCCGATGCTCTGCCACGACGGCGACCTCGACGAGGTGATGGCGACCGTCGTCCTCGCCTACGTCCGGGAGGACCGCGCCCTCTGGCACCGCGTCGGCGATTGGCTCCGGGCGCTCCTCGCCCATTACCGGACCGTCGCCCCGCAGTGGAAGGCGAACCTCGAGATGATCCCGCGCGGCATCAAGCCGCCGACGGCGAACCAGGACAACCTCGCCCAGTTCTTCGACAGCTTCACCCGGGGCTGCAACTACTTCACCGAGGGCGGCCTCATGATCGCCTTCCTCCACCTCTACGACATGCTCGAGGCCCACGCGCCCGACGAGCTCGCGGCGGCGGAGAAGGCCCTGCTGGAAGACCTCCTCGCCGACTACGCCGTCCGCTACGCCTTCAACGAGGAGGCCCTGAAGTACAGCAACCGGGGCCTCTGGGCGAACAACGGCGTCCTCGCCTCCGCCCTCGCGACGCGCGATCCCGAGCGGGCGAAGCTCCTCCTGGAGCAGTCGTGGCGGCGCTACCGGGAGTACCGCTCCACCTTCTTCGACGACGGTTCCCAGCACGAGGGCTCGATGGGCTACCAGGTGATGTCGGTCGAGGGGATCTTCTACTACGCGCTGACGGCGTCGCAGGTCTTCCCCGACCGCGACCTCTACGGCGCGACCGAGCCCGACGAGCAGGCCTCCCTCTACCTTGGCTACCCCGGCTACGTCGACCTCGCCCGGGCCTACTACCGGACGGCGATCCCCGGGCCGTACGAGCGGAACATCCCGCGCGGCTCCTCCGAGTCGGTCCCCCTCGACCTCTCCTCCTGCTTCCTCCACGCCTACGCCCTCAGCGGCGATCCCGAGCTCGGCTGGTTCATCCGCCGCCGCGCCGGGGAGGTCAACCGGCGGTGCCTCACGCCGATGAAGGTGACGCCCGCGATGGTCCTCGGCCTCGGCCTCTACGAGCCGCTCAAGAGCTTCTGGGTCTATCGCCCCGTCACCGAGGCGAAGGTCCCCCGCCGCCGCCTCGACGTCATGGCCGACTACGGCGCCGTCTTCAGCCGGAGCGGCTGGGACGCGGCGGCCTCGTGCGTCACGGCCCGCTTCGGCTATGCCGGGACCGGGAAGGGGCACAACGACCACGGCCACGTTACCCTCTCCGTCGCGGGCGTCGACGTCCTCGTCGATCCCTTCCCCCGCATCGGCCCGAAGGGACACGACTCGAGCCTCTTCCATAACACCGTCGCCCTCGACAACGCCGAGGCCGACCCCGTCGTCGGGACGCTCCACGCGCGGAACGAGGCCGAGGGGGCCGACGCCTTCCTCGTCTTCAACTCGGGCGGCGTGCTCCCGAAGCGGATCTTCCTCCACGACCCGCGCGAGGACGCGAACCGCTGGTTCCTGAACCAGCCGGTCACGCCCGGCCACCTTCATCGCCGCGCGGTCGTCCACGCCTATGGGCATGCCCTCGTCCTCGCCGACCTAGTGGAGCGCCCCGCGTCGTCGTCCGCCCATCCGCGCATCGACTGGTTCTTCCACTCGGCGCTCGCCCCCGCCGATTACGTCGAGGGAGCCCCGCTCGACCGGGAGGCCTACGCCGTGCGCCGGAAGAACATCGTCGATCCCGGCGCGCCGCTCGAGGTGGCGACGCAGGGGAAGCGGACCGCCCCCGTCGGCGCGTGGACCCGGATCGAATGGAGCAAGGGAGCGGCCCGCGCCGTCCTCCACCTCCAGCCGCTCGACGCGCCGCTCGAGCTCTCCTTCGGCCACCACCGGATCGCCGGGACGCCGGGCTGGGACCAGACGCTGAAGGACGGAGAGGAGAACTGGTTCCTCCGCGCCCGGCAGGCAGGCCCCGCCCTCCGGGGCCGCGTCGTCTGGGCGTGGAGCTGGGGCACCGCGGCGGCGGACGACGCGCCTCCCGCGCTGGAGAGGCTCCCCGACGGCGGGCTGAAGCTGACGATCGGGGACGGCATCACCGGGGAGATCGATTCCGGTTTTTCTCGACTGAAGATGACAACCAAGGCGGCCGGGCCAACGCCCCCCGCTTGATCGAACGAACGCAATGCCTATGAAGACGCAACGCAAAACGTATCGCACCATGCATCGGACGGGGCTCCGGCTTTCCGTCCTCCTCGCCCTCGCCGTCTCGACCGTCCTCTCCAGCCCGGGCCAGGCCCAGACCACCTGGACCGGCACTGCCAGCAGCGGCTGGAGCACCGCCTCGAACTGGAGCAACGGCGTGCCGCTGACCGACGGTTCCGAGGCCGTCACGATCACGGGGACGACCTCGGCGATGACCTCGACCATCGATGCGGCCTGGAGCGCGACGGGGGCGGTCTCCGGCCTCACCCTGAACCCGAGCACGGCGGCGCTGACCGTCACGGCGGGCACCGGCGTCACCTCCTTCACGATCGGCGCGGGCGGCATCACCGTCGGGGCCTCGGGCGTGACGACGACGCTCAGCGCCCCCCTCCTTCTCTCGGCCAGCCAGACGTGGAACATCGGGACCGGCTCGACCTTCGCGATCGGCGGCGCCTCGTTCAGCTACGGCTCCGGCGTCACGATGACGAAGAGCGGATCGGGCACCCTCACCCTGAACAGCTCGAGCCCGACGATGAGCGGCGGCGTGGTCCTGAACCAGGGGACCATCGGCTTCGGCCTCACGGGCGGCTCGGCGGGGCAGCTCATCCAGCAGTTCGGCACGGCGGCGTTCACCTGGCAGAACAACGGGCAGACGAACCTCCAGCTCGGGGCCTTCGGCAACATCAACACGAACAGCACCTTTTCCAACAACATTCAGTTCTACGACCAGGGGAGCGGCGGCGGCCTCTACAGCCTGCTGACCGGGAGCATCGCCTCCGGGACGACGCTGACCTTCGGCGGCACGTGGAGCAGTGCCAACTCGACCAGCGCCACGGGGGCGATCGCGCAGCAGATCCTCCTGAACACCTCGGGGACTGTCCCGAACAGTTTCACCAGCGGCACGGCGGTGATCACGGGGAACAACAGCGGCCTCACCTCCACCTCGAAGGTCGTCATCCGCGAGGGCCTCTGGGTCCTCGGCAACGCGAACGCCTTCGGGACGAACAACAACCTCGCCGTCCAGATCGGCGAGACCTCGAGCTCGGCCCCCGGCCTCGCCGCCCTCCTCGCGACGAACGGGAACAACGTGACCGGCACCCTCTCGACGATCTTCAACAACACCGCCGTCGCGGGAGCCGCCGAGTTCGGCCTCTCCGGGACCGGCTCGGTGACTTTCTCCGGGAACCTCGGGCTGCAGAAGGGGGCGAGCAACGGGATGGCCCCGGTCGTCTTCCTCAACGCCGGGACGAACGGCATCGCGAACTTCACCGGCGTCATCTCTGACAGCGGCTCGAACACCCTCACCTCGGCGGTCGTCGCCCGGGGCGGCGGCAAGGTCGGCCTCGGCGGCGCGAACACCTACGCCGGGGGAACCACCGTCGGCGGCGGCACCGCCCTCGTCGTCACGAACACCGCCGGGAGCGGCGTCGGTACCGGGGCCGTCAATGTCGGCACGGCAGCGGTCACGCTCACCGGCGCGGGTACCACCGCGTCGAGCGTCGCCGTGACGGTGACCAGCACCGCCGGGCTCATGATCGGGCAGACCGTCACCGGGACCGGCATCCCGGCGGGGACGACGATCCTCTCGATCAACACCGGGACCAACACGGTCAACCTCTCCCAGAAGGCGACGGCGACGGGGACCGTCACCCTCTCCGTGGCGGCCGAGACCGGCATCCTCGGTGGCAGCGGCATCATCGCGCCGACGGGGACAAACGGGATCACCGTCCTCTCGGGATCGAGCGTCTATCCCGGCGTCGGCGGGACGGCGGTCCAGACGCTGACCCTCAACGGCGGCTCGACGACCGGGACGCTCCTGACGATGCAGGGCGGCGCGAGCTTCACCTTCAACCTCGGCGCGGGGAACACGAGCGACGCGATCAAGCTCTTCAACTACGTCTCGGGCGACCTGGCGCTGAACGGCAACGCGCTCAACTTCTCGAACGCCCAGGCGGGGACCTTCACCCTCTTTCAGTTCTATTCCGACGCCGGGACGACGCTGACCGCCGACAGCCTCTCCAGCGGCCTGGTGCTGGGGACCGGCCTCACCGGCTACACCGCCACGCTGAACTACGACGCGAATGACATCTCGCTGACCCTCGTCGCGGTGCCGGAGCCCTCCCGGGCGCTTCTCCTTCTCTTCGCAGGAGGCCTCTTTGCCGTCGCCCGGGAGCGGCGCTCCTCCTCCCTCTCCCTTTCCGCCTCGAACCAAAACCAAACCACATGAATCCGAATCCGACGATGAACCGCCGAGGGGCATTTCTCTCCATGCTCCTTGCGGGAATCGCCTCGTTCGCCTTGGGCGGTCGGGGCGAGGCGCAGACGACCTGGACGGCGACGACCAGCAGCGGCTGGAGCACCGCCTCGAACTGGAGCAACGGCGTACCGCTGACCGACGGTTCCGAGGCCGTGACGATCACCGGCGGGACGGCGGCCCTGACCTCGACCATCGATTCCGCCTGGAGCGCGACGGGCTCGATCTCGGGGCTGACGATCAACCCGAACACGGCGGCCGTCACCCTCGCGACGGGCACGGGCGTCACCGCCTTCACGATCGGCGCGGGCGGCGTCACCATCGGGGCCTCCAGCCAGACAGTGAAGATCACCGCCCCGCTCACCCTCTCGGCGAGCCAGACCTGGAACGTCGGGACGGGATCGACCCTCCAATCGACCGGCACCGCCTTCAACGCCGGCTCCGGCGTCACGCTGACCAAGACCGGGGCCGGTTCGCTCCAGTTCACGACGGCGACCGCCATCAACGGCAACCTCACCGTGAACCAGGGCACCGTCCAGCTCGGCATCGTCTCGGGCACGCTCGCCTCGTTCGGCACGGGGACCGTCCTGATGCAGAACAACGGGGCGACGACGCTCCAGCTCGGCATCGCCACCGGGACGATGACGGCGAACAGCACCTTCTCGAACAACATCACCTTCGCCGACCAGGGGACGGGCGGCGGGACCTTCACCCTCGGCACCGGCGCGGTCGGCGCGGGGAAGACCCTCACGCTTTCCGGGAACCTCGCCAGCTCGGGGACGCTCGCGCAGAAGATCGTCCTGAACGGCGCGGGGACGAACGGCGTCGCCAACATCTTCTCCGCCGGGACGGTCGTCCTCTCGGGCGACAACAGCGGCCTGGCGAGCACCGCCGGGGTCGCCGTGAAGGAGGGGATCTGGGTCCTCGACAGCAACAACGCCCTCGGGACGAACAACGGCCTCGCCGTCGCCGTCGGCGACTACTCGAACTCGGTCACCGGCCTCGCCGCCCTGCTGGCGACGAGCGGCCACAACGTCACCGCCGCCCTCGCCACCGCGACGAACAATTCCTCGACCAGCCACCTCGCCGAATTCGGCATCTCGGGAACGGGCAGCGTGACCTTCAGCGGCAACCTCCAGATGGTGACGTCGAACAGCTCCAACCCCTCGATCCCGATGGTCTACCTCGCCGCGGCCTCGGGCGGGACGGCGAACTTCAGCGGCGTTATCTCCGACACCAGCGCGGCCTCCACCTACAAGTCGGCCGTCATCGCCACGGGCGGGGGCCGGGTCGTCGAGAGCGGCGCGAACACCTACGGCGGCGGGACCTACGTCTACGGCGGCACCGCCCTCGTCGCCCAGAACACCAGCGGCAGTGCTTCGGGCACGGGGGCCGTCACGGTCGGCGCGACCGCCGTCACCCTCACCGGGGCGACGACCACCGCGAACAACGCGAGCGTGACGGTGACCAGCGTCGCCGGACTCGCCGTCGGCCAGACGGTCTCGGGGACGGGCATCGTCGCCGGGAGCGTCATCATCGGGATCAACGCGACGACGAAGGTTGTCACCCTCTCCGTACGGGCGACCGCGACCGGAACCGCCGACCTGACGGCGGCGGGCGAGACCGGCATCCTCGGCGGCACCGGCATCTTCGCGCCGGGCGGGACCAACGGCATCACCGTCCTCTCCGGCTCGAGCATCTATCCGGGCGTCGGCGGCTCGGCGGTGCAGACGCTGACGATGAACGGCCTCCAGAGCGGCGGGACGCTGCTGACGATGCAGACCGGTTCGACCTTCACCTTCAACCTCGGCGCGTCGAACACGAGCGACACCCTGAAGTTCATCAACTACGGCATCGGCGACCTGGTGCTGAACAGCAACGCGCTCAACTTCTCGAACGCCCAGGAAGGGACCTTCACCCTCTTCCAGTTCTACAGCAACGCCGGGACGACGCTGACCGCCGACGGCCTCACCAGCGGCCTGGTGCTGGGGACCGGCCTTACCGGCTACACCGCCACGTTGAACTACGACGCGAGCGATATCTCGCTGACCCTCGTCGCGGTCGCGGTGCCGGAGCCGTCGACCTGGCTGCTGCTGGTGCTTTCGGGCGGATTCCTCTTCGCGGCGGCGCGGCGGCGGTCGGTCATGACGGCGGCGGCCTGCTCCCTCGCGGCGGCCGCCCTCCTCTCGGGCGGCGCGCTCTCCCAGGCCCGGGCCGACGATCGGGCGGAAGCGCCGAACCTCCTTATCAATCCCGGCTTCGAGGAGCCGAAGAAGGCGGGCTGGATCGACAACAACTGGGCGAAGCTCGAAGCCGAGTATGCCTTCGACGACCAGGTCTTCCATGCGGGCCGCTATTCCAAGAGGATGACCCTGAAGGAGGCCTCCGCGGGCAACGAGCTGCAGGAAGGCCAATGGCCGCTCGACCTCAAGGGCGGGACGACCTATCGGGTGAAGTATTGGATCAAGGGATCGGCGACCGGGAACGGCAAGGTCGACGTGACGATCCGGGACGCCGGGGCGCCCTACGCGACCTACGGCACCTCCTCCCTCGCGACGACCGAGGAGTGGAAGGAAGGGACGTTCGACTTCACCGTCCCCGCCGTCTTCGAGGACAAGAAGGTCGGCCTCTACATCAGCTTCCGGAACGCCATGACAATCTGGATCGACGATGCCAGTCTGACCGTCGTCTCCCCGGCCTCGAATTGATTTCCGATTTCGCCTTTCCGTTTCTTTCATGACGCCTTTCCGTCGTTCGCTCTTTCCTTTCTTCCTCCTCGTCCTGCTCTCCGGCGGGGTCCTGGCTCTCCCGGCCCGGTCCGAGGAGGCGAACCTGATGGCCAATCCCGGTTTCGAGGAGGCCGACTCGACGGCCTGGCGGGAGAACAACTGGGGGAAGCTCGACGCCGAATATGCCCTCGACCCGGAGAATCCCCATGCGGGCCGGTTCTCGAAGCGGGTCACGCTCCGCAAGACCGGCCCTGCCGATCTCCAGTGGACCCAGTTCCCGCTCGAGATCAAGGCCGCCGGTTCCTACCGGGTCCGTTTCTGGCTCCGGGGCCGGAGCAACACCGGCGCGGTCCGGATGAGCATCCGGAAGATGGCCCCGCCCTACACCAACGCCCTCAGCTACGAGGTCTCCCCCTCGGAGGATTGGAAGGAATACGTCTTCGACTTCACCCTTCCCCAGTCCTTCGACACGAAGATGGCGGGCATCGTCTTCTCGATCCACGACGAGACGACGTTCTGGCTCGACGACGTGAGCATGACGCCGCTCCCCGCCGTCTCCGAGGAGCCCGCCGTTTCCGGGAACCGGATTCCGAACGGTTCCTTCGAGCTCGGCCGCGACGGCTGGACGGGGACGTTCCGCGAGCGGCGGGGCATGGCCGACGCGATGGCCGCGCAGGAGGCGAACGTCGGGGCCGAGTTCGCCCCGGTGAAGGCCGCCGACGCGCCGCAAGGGAAGCGGGTCCTCCGCTTCGAGGTTAGGGAGGGGGCGCGGGCGATGCTCACCACCGGCTACTTCCCCCTCCGCTACGGCCATCCGGCGACGATCGGCTTCTGGATGAAGGCCGACGCCCCCGACCGGAAGCTCCTCGTCCACCTCGCCAACGGCCTCTTCCCGAACATCGCCTGGCAGGGGAAGGAGTTCACGAGTCCCGACGCCGAATGGCACCGCTACACCTTCCCCGTCCTCCCGCAGCCCGAGTTCGGCGGACGGTATTGCCTCGAGATGGCGACCGCCGACGCCGCCGTCTACCAGCTCGACGACGTGACGGCGACCGAGGACGACCTCCCCGCCGCCGCGCCCGTCGTCTTCCAGGCCGGGAGCGAGCCCGCGCCGGGGAACGATCCGGCCAGCCTCTTCGACAAGGGGGAGAAGGCCGCCTTCCTCCTCCACGTCCTCAGCGACAAGGCGCGGACCCTTACCGTCCATGTCGTCGACGCCTGGGGACGGGAGATCAAGACGTTCCCCGTCGCCGTTCCCGCCGCGCCGACCGAGGCCGCCGACATCCCCCTCGTGTTGCCGACCGCCCTCTACGGCGGCTTCAAGTGCGTGGTCGACGATCCCCTCGGAGGACCGCTCCCCGCCGCCGAGATCATCTACGCGGTCCTTCCCCCCGTGAAGGCGGCCTCGGAGGTGAAGGAGCCGTTCTTCGGCACCCACGCCGACCTCACCCCCTACAATCTCCACATCGCCTCGCGGGCCGGGTTCCGCCTCCTCCGCCTCTGGCCCCCGCTCATCACGATCTGGGCCGCCGTCGAGCCGACGCCCGGGAACTGGAGCTTCGAGACGCGCGGCCTCGAGCGGGCGACGAAGATGGGCTTCCGCTTCCTCGGCATGCTCGGTAGTACCCCGGCCTCCGAGGCCGATGCGCCGACTCCCGCCGACGCCGCGAAGAGCAACTGGTTCGACAACTGGCCGCCGAAGGACTGGGACGCTTGGCGCGGCTACATCGGCAGATCGCTCAAGGCTTACGGCCCCTACATCAAGGAATGGGAAGTCTGGAACGAGCCCGACGGCGGCGGCTTCCTCCGCATCCCCGCCGGGAAGAGCCGCCCGCAGGTCTACGTCGACATCGTGAAGAACGCCTTCCCTGCCTTCCCGCCCGCGACCGAGGCCCGCTTCAGCGGCGGCGTCGTCACGACGCTCTCCCGGCCCTTCACGAGGGAGATCCTCGACCTCGGCGTCGCCTCCTGCCTCGACGCCTACTCGACCCACTATTACGAGATGAGCCTCGGCATCGGGCCGGAGGAGAACCAGCTCTTCCTCGACCGCCTCGCCGAGGTCCGTGCGCAGAAGGGGCGTTCCGGGAAGCCGCTCGACGTCCTCGTCACCGAGTTCAGCGCCGACAAGATCAAGTCGTGGCTCGACGGGGCCTGCCTGCCCGGCAACGGGATGACCGTCGCCGAGGGGGCCGCGCTGCTGACCCGGACGACGATCGCCCTGAAGGCCCTTGGCATCAAGGAAGCCTACCAGTACGCCGGCTTCGCCCAGCCCTCGGGCCGGATCGCCTACCGGGACGGCTTCGCCGACTACATCGAGGTCAACGGCGCGCCCCGCCCCGCCCTCGCCGCGCAGGCGGCGATGGCCCACTTCCTCGAGGAGGCGAGCGCGGCGGGGCTGGTCCAAGTCCAGCTCGAGGCAGGCGGGGGCAAGGCGACGGTCGCCTCGTTCCTCCTCGCGGGGCGGAAGACCGACGTCGTCTGGGCGAAGAAGCCGGTGAAGCTCGGCGAGATCGCCGCCGTCCCCTTCGCGGGACGGAGCGGCTATGACATGATGGGGAATCCCGTCGCGCTTTCGACCGATCTCCCGGTCGGCCCCGATCCGCTCTACCTCGTCCAGGAAGCGAAGCACTAAGAGAGCGAGCCTCCCCGTGGAACCGACCGCCCCGCCCCCGCTCCGCGCGCCCGTCCCCGCCGCCGTCACGCCGCGGCTTTATCGCGCGGGGACCCTCCGCTACACGGCGGGCGGGCTCGCCGTCCTTTCGATCTGGCTTCTGTGGGGCGATTTCGCCTTCACGTTCTTCGAGAATATCTTCGGCCGGTTCATGCCGTTTTATCTCAAGGACCTCCACGCCTCGAACGCCCTCATCGGCGTCATGACGGGGAGTTTCGCGGGACTCGTGAACATTCTCTTCCTCCCCAATCTCAGCCGGTGGAGCGACAATCATCGCGGTCCCCTCGGGCGGCGGATCCCGTTCCTCTACGTCGTCACCCCGCTCGCCGTCGCGGCCCTCGTCGGGATCGGCTTCGTCCCCGAGATCGCCGGGTGGCTCCACCGGCACCTCTTCTTCCACGTCGCTCCCTCGGTCACCGAGGCGGCGGTCTTCCTGCCGCTCCTCTGCGTCCTCGTCGTCTCGTTCCACTTCTTCAACATGGTCCTGGTGAACGCCTACAACTGGCTCCTCCGCGACGTCGTCCCGCAGGAGATGATGGCCCGCTTCCTCTCGTGCTTCCGCATCGTCGGGTCGGCCAGCACCTTCGCCTTCCTCTGGTGGGTCTTCCCCCACATGATGGCCCACCGGAAGGAAGTCTTCCTCGGCGTCGGCCTCTTCTACCTCGCCGCCTTCCTCCTCATGTGCCGCAACGTGAGGGAGGGGGAGTACCCCCCGCCGCCCGCGAAGGAAGACCGGCCCGGCCTCGCGGCGTCGTTCGGCCTCTATTTCCGCGAGTGCCTCCGGCTCCCGATCTACCGGAATTTCTTCATCGGCTACGTCCTCGCCAGCATGGCGCTCGGCTGCGCCGGCCCCTTCGCCGCGCTCTTCACGCGGGAGACGCTCGGGCTCGACATGGAGACCATGGGGAAGCTCTTCGCCTGGGGCGGGGTCCCCGCCCTCGTCCTCTATTATCCGACGGGTGCGCTCTGCGACCGCCTCGGCCCGCTGCGGGTGACGTTGTGGGCGATGGCGGGCGTCGCCGCGGTCTCGGTGATCGGTTTTTATTACGTCGTCAGCCCGAGGAGTTTCCTCGCCTACAGCCTCGTCCTGACGATCCCCGCCGTCGGCTGGGGGATCGGGGCGCTCTCGGCGACGATGAAGCTCTTCCCGCAGGAAAAATTCGGCCAGTTCTACTCCGGCATCAACGTCTTCAGTTGCGGCGCGATGATCGTCGGCAACTACGCCATCGGGAAGTTCATGGATCTCGTCGGGAGCAATTACCGGATGACCTTCCTGTGGACCGCCGCGCTCCTCGTCGTCGCGCTCTACCCGATGGCCCTCGTCTACCGCGATTGGAAGCGGTACGGCGGCCCCCACGCCTACGTCGCTCCCCTTCCCACCCCCTAAATTCCCATGTCGACCCCCAGTCCCGATCCGACCCTCTCCGCCGAAGTCGCCGCCCAGCACGCGCAGATCGGCAATGTCCGCAAGGAGGCCGACGCCGCCTTCGCCGTCAACGGCCATCCCGACGCGGCGTGGTTCGGCCCCGGCGGCCTCGGCCTCTTCCTCCATTGGGGGATCTCCGCCGTCGAGGGCGAGGGCGACCTTTCCTGGCCGATGATGGCGCGGGAGCCCGGGGCGGCGGCGACGAGCCTCGCGCGTTATGGCTTCGCCTCGGTGCAGAAGGGCTACACCCCCGCCCGCTACTGGGAGCAGGCCGCCCGATTCACTGCGGAGAACTACGACCCGGGCAAGTGGCTCGCGGCGGCGAAGGCGGCGGGCGCGCGCTACGCCGTCCTCACCACGCGGCACCACGATGGCTACGCCCTGTGGCCGAGCGCCCACGGCGAACTCGGCACCGCCACCCACCTCGGCGGGCGCGACCTCGTCGCCCCCTTCGTCGCCGCCTGCCGCGAGCACGGCCTCAAGGTCGGCCTCTACTATTCCCCGCCCGACTGGCATTGGAACCGGCACCACATGTCGTTCCGCTACGGCGGCGCGAAGCCCGACCTTGGGCTCCATCACGAGGCCGTCGAGCTTCCCGTCCTCGCCCCCGCCGAGGCGGCGGAGCGGCTCGCCGCCTTCCGGCGCCATCTCAAGGGACAGGTCGAGGAACTCCTCACCCGCTACGGCAAGATCGACCTGATCTGGTTCGATGGCGCGGGCCAGGACGCCTTCACCCTCGACTGGCTCCGCGAGCTCCAGCCCGGGATCGTCGTCAACGAGCGGGCCCACGGCTACGGCGATTTCTCGACCCACGAATGCCGCTTCCCCGCGCAACGGCCCGGCGGGTGGTGGGAGTACTGCCACGTCTGGGCCGACGGCGGCTGGGCCTACCTCAATCACGAGACCTACAAGCCGATGGGCTGGTTCCTCGGCGAACTGGCCCGCGCCCGCTCGTGGGGCGGCAACTTCCTCCCGAGCGCGGGCCCCGACGCGAAGGGCGAGCTCCCGCAGGTCTATTACGACCGGATGAGGCAGCTCGCCGCGTGGATGGAACACAGCGGCGTCTCGCTGGGAGACGTTGAGCCGGGGCCGTGGCCCGAGCGGAGCAACGTCCCGATCACCCGGAAAGGGAGCGTCTGGTACGCCCACTTCGATTGGGTCCACGATCAGCCCGCCCTCATCGAGGGCGTCCGCCGCCCCGCCTTCGCCACCTTGTTGCGGGACGGAAAGGCCGTTCCCTTCGAGTGGCGGGAGAACCGCCTCACCGTGACGATCCCCCCCGATCGCCGCACGACCCTCCTCGACGTCGTCGAGATCCGCTGGGACACCTTCCAAGAATAATCATGAAATCGCCCGTCCTCGCCGGTCTCCTCGTCCTTTCCAGCCTGGCCGCCGCCGCCCACGCCGCCTTCCTCATCCAGCCGAACGACGTCGTCGCGCTCTGCGGCGACTCGATCACCGAGCAGCGGCTCTACACCGTCTACGTCGAGGATTACCTCCTCATGTGCCAGCCGACCGAAGGCCAGCGCATCCTCCAGCAGGGCTGGGGCGGCGAGCGGGTGCCCGCGTTCCTCGAGCGGCTGAAGACCGACGTCTTCCCCTTCAAGCCGACCGTCGTCACGACCTGCTACGGGATGAACGACGGCAGCTACGTCCCGCTGCGGACCGAACTCCTCGAGACCTACCGGGCCTCGCTGACCGACACCGTCGACGCGCTGAGGAAGGGCGGCGTCCGCGAGATCGTCCTCGGCACGCCGGGGTGCGTCGATCCGGCGACGTTCCGCAAGCAGGCTTCCGCCGCCGAATACAACGAGACCCTCCGTGTCTTCGGCGAGGCCGCCCGCGACGTGGCGGAGAAGACCGGCGTCCATTTCGCCGACCTCCACACGCCGATGATGGACGCGATGACGAAGTCGAAGGCCTTTTTCGGCAAGGACTACGGCTTCATCGGCACCGACGGCATCCACCCGAGCTTCAACGGCCAGTTCCTCATGGCCCAGGCGATGCTGCAGGGCCTCGGCTGCGACGGGGCGATCGGGACGATCACCCTCGACCTCGCGTCGAACCGGGCCGAGGGGACGCCCGGCCAGAAAATCGTCTCCGCCGCCTCCGGGACCGTCGAGGTCGAGAGCACCCGGTACCCTTTCTGCCTCGAGGGGACCGCGGGCAAGCCCGAGCCGAGCCCCGCCGCGATCGTGGCCTTCACCTCGTTCACCGACGACCTGAACCGCTACCTCCTGGTCGTGAAAGGCCTGCCGGGAACCAAGGGCAAGGTCACGTGGAGCAGCCCCGACAAGACGGTCTCCCTCTCGCAGGAGTTCGCCGTCGCCGACCTCGAGAAAGGGGTCAACCTCGCCGCCCTCGCGGGGCGGAATCCCTTCACCGCCACCTTCAACAAAGTCAACGAGGCGGTGCGGACGCAGCAGCTCAACGAGGTCTACGTGGTGAAATCGTTCCTCCACAATTTCCTCCAGTTCAAGCAGCTCGCCCCCGGCAGGAACGCCGAATGGGACGGGATGGCCGCCGCCGTCATGGAACGGGACAACGCCCTCTACGCCGCCGCCGCCGCCCTCGTCGTCCCCGTCCGCCACACGATCCAGGTCGAGGCCGTGCCTTAGAAGCAGGCGACTTTCGAGAATTATTGCGGGGCATGCTACGCTCTCCTTTTCCCGTTCCATGAACCAAGATTCCCCGTTCCCGGGTTCGCGCTGGATCTGGCCGCTCAGTGCCCATTGGGATATCGTCAATAGCTACGCGCTTTTCCGCAGGACGTTCGCGCTGGCGGCGATTCCGGCCAGGGCACCACTCTTCATCACGGCCGACCAGTCGTACCGGCTCTTCGTCAACGGCGTCCTGGTTTGCCGGGGGCCGGCGCGGGGTTTCCAGGGACGGTGGCCCTACGACGAGGTCGATCTCCGGCCCTATTTGAGGAAAGGGCGGAATGTCCTCGCCGTCCGTGCGCACCAGCCGGGCCGCAGCACGTTTCAATACAGGACAGAGGGGACGGCCGGGCTCCTCGTCGCGGGCCGGTGGGGGAAGCTCGACCTCGCGAGCGGCCGGAACTGGAAGGCGATCCGCCAGGAGAGCGTGAGCCGGGACACGGTCCCGTGCAGCGTCCAGCTCTTCAACCAGGAACATATCGATCTCCGCGAGGAAGCGGGAGATTGGACGGCGGTCGATTTCGACGATGCCGCCTGGGGAGTTTTCGAGGACTTCGTCTGGAACTGCGGCCCGTGGTTCTCCCTCGAACCGCGCGACATTCCCCCTCTGGAAGAAAAGGAGATTCCCGTCGGCCGCCTGATCGGCCTCGGCGAGGGGATCTCCGCAGCAGGCTATGCGCGGGTCCGCGACGTCGTGGCGCTGCGCCATCAGGAGGATCGGTCCCATCGTCCGGCGGGAACGGCAGCAATGGCGTCGGCTTCCCTCCTTCGCGTGGAGGCCTCCGCCCCGGGCCGCTTCCGCAGCTACCTCATCGATTTCGGACGGACGGTGGTCGGTTCCTTCATCTACGAGATCGCGGGCACGCAGGGCGGGGAGATTGTCGACACCTACTATGCCGAGACGATCGAGGAGGCGACGCTGACCCCCGACCTGGTGATGCCGACCCATTCCCGCACGGCCCTCGGCGACCGCCTCGTTTGCCGGAAGGGGGATGCCTCGCACACGTTCTATCACCTCAACGGTTTCCGCTACGTCACGATCACCGTGCGGGACGCCCTCGCCGATTTCGCCCTCGGCCTCCGCTTTCGCCGGGTCGGCTATCCGCTCGAACGGAAGGGCGCGTTCGCCAGTTCCGATCCCGACCTGGAGCGGATCTGGGAGACGTGCGCGTGGACGCAGCAATGCTGCTCCCTCGACGCCTACGTCGACACGCCGTGGCGGGAGCAGGCGCAGTGGTGGGGCGACGCCCGGGTCCAGGCGTGGAACACCTTCCACCTCGACGGGGACGCCCGCCTCTTCCGCCGGGGGATCGCCCAGCTCGCCGGGCAGACGACGCCCGACGGCCTCACCTACGGCCACGCGCCGACGATCGCCCACACCTGCATCCTTCCCGATTTCACCCTCATCTGGATGCTCACGCTGTGGGACCACTATTGGCAGACCGGCGCCACGGAGGCCTTCGCCGCCCACCAGGAGACGCTGCGGCGGGCGCTCGATTATTTCCGCTCCAAGACCGACCCGAAGAGCGGCCTGATCACCTACGACGACCGCTACTGGCTCTTCCTCGACTGGACCGACCTCTTCAAGGACGGCGCTCCCGCCGTCTACAACCTCTGGCTCCTGATCGCGCTCGAGAAAATGGCGGCACTGTACCGCGCGAGCCGTCATCCCGTAGAGGCCGTTTTCCTCGAGGCGTGGGCGAAGAAGCTGCGGGCTGCCCTCGGCCGCCTGATCGACCGGAAGGGGTTGCTCCGCGACGGGATCGACCGCAAGGGCCGGATCGTCGCCGGGACGAGCATCCATTCCCAGACCCTCGCCCTCATGGCGGGCCTGAAGGGCGTCGACGCCGCGAGGGCGCTCGACACCGTGCTGCTCCCCTACCTGCGCGGCGAGACGAAGCCGAAGGCGACGCCGTCCGCGTATTGGATCACCTACCTCTTCACCCTCGTCGCCGAGCGGGGCCGCGGGGAGGAGATCATGCCGTTCCTGAAGCGGTTCTGGCTCCCGATGGCCGACCACGGGACGACGTGGGAGAACTTCGCGCCGCGCCGGGGGGACGAGAGCTTTTCCCACGCCTGGTCGGCCCATCCGCTCTATCATCTCATGCAGACCGTCGGGGGGATCGTCCAGACCGCGCCGGGCTGGAAGGAGATCGCCTTCCGGCCCCTCTTCCACGGCGGGCACGGCGGGGCCGTCGTCCCCTCGCCGCGCGGGCCGATCCGGGGGGAATGGAAGAAAGAGGGGACCACCGTGACTGTCACGCTCCACCTCCCGCCCGGCGTCCGGGCGCGGGTCTCCCTCCCCGGGCGGAAGCCGTTCCTGGCGACCGGGAAGAAGAGGTGGACCGTCCCTGCTGCCTGAAAGATTACGAGGCGGCGGTGGCGAGGGCCGCCTTCGCGGGATGCGGAGGCCGGTGGACGCCGTTCGCGTGGGCCTCGTGCGGGACGGCGGCGACGCGGAGGACGGTGCTGCCGTAGGCCGGGAGGTGGAGGGGGCCGGCGATGGCGTTCCGGGTGATCTCGTCGACGAAGTGGCCGGAGGAGGGGAGGGGGACGGTGACCTCGTGGGGGGTGAAATTGAGGAGGAACCGGTAGTCGCCGCCCTCGGTGCTCCGTTTCTGGACGTTGACGCCGGGGGGGAGGGGGAGGGACCAGTTCGATTCGATGCCCGAGGCGGCGACAAGGCTGCCGAGGAAGTCGCCGATGAAGGCGGCCTCGGCGCGGAAGGCGACGTGGAAGGCGCGGCCTTGGCCGAAGCGGTTCTCCGTGAGGCACGGTTCCCCGGCGTAGAATTCGGCCCCGTAGACGGCGAGGGGGAGGGCCGTATCGAGGTGGATCCGCTCGCAGATGTCGCGGGCGCGGTATCCTTCCTGGAGGTGGAGAGGGACTTCTCCACTTCCTCCGTTTTGGACCGGACGGACGGGGACGGTCTGGCCGTCGTAGAGGGCGTCGGTCTCCTCGATCCAGAGGCCGAGGAGCTCGCGGAGCGGGCCGGGGAGGCCGCCGGTGAAGACGAGGTCGTCCTCGTCGACGAGGCCGGTGCAGTGGGTCGTGACGAGGGTGCCGCCCTGGCGGACGAAGGCCTTCGCCCGGTCGGCGAAGCCGGGGCGGAGGAGGTAGAGCATCGGCGCGACGACGAGCTTGTAGCCGTCGAGCGGGCAGGTCTGGTCGATGCAGTCGACCGAGACGGAGCGGTCCCAGAAGGCGCGGTGATACCGCATGACCTCGTCGAGGTAGTCCTTCCGGTCGTTCCGCATCCCCTGCGATTGGTTGAGGGCCCAGCGGTTGGGCGAATCGCAGAGGACGGCGGCCTCGGCGCGGACGCGGCTCCCGCGGACAGCGTCGAGGCGGGAGAGGGCCTCGCCGAGGGCGGCGACCTCGCCGAAGACGCGGGTCTGCTCGCCGCCGTGATGGTCGACGACGGCCCCGTGGAATTTCTCCGCGGAGCCCCGGCTCTTGCGCCATTGGAAATACTGGACCGAGTCGGCCCCGTGGGCGACGGCCTGGAGCGAGGCGAGGCGGTGCATGCCGGGCCGCTTCAGCTTGTTCACCGGCTGCCAGTTCACCTGGCTGGGGGTGCTCTCCATGAGGAGGAACGGCTCGCTCCCCCGCATGGAGCGGATGAGGTCGTGGTGGAAGGCGGTGTCGGCGGCGACGTCGGCCTCGGAGGCGGGGTCGCGGTGCCACTTCGGATAGCTGTCCCAGCTGACGATGTCGACGTGGCGGGCGAAGGAGAAGTAGTCGAGCTCGACGTACGTGTCCATGAAGTTGGTCGTCGCCGGGGTCAGGCGGTCGTGCGCGCGGATCGCGGCGACCTCGGCGTCGTAGAAGGAGATCGTCTGGTCGGAGATGAACCGCTTCCACGCGAGGACCTGGCCGTGGAGGAGGGTTTCCCCGCGCGGCGACGGGGCCGAGATCTGCTCCCACGCGGTGTAGCGGTGGCTCCAGAAGGACGACCACCACGCGGCGTTCAGCCGGTCGAGGGTGTCGTAGCGCTGGCGGAGCCAGCCCCGGAAGGCCTCCTGGCAGAGGTCGCAATGGCAGTCGCCGCTGTACTCGTTCGAGATATGCCAGAGGATCACCGAGTCCCGCGCGCCGTAGCGCTCGGCCAGGCGGCCGTTGATCGCGGCGACCTTCTCCCGGTAGACCGGCGAGGTGAAGCAATGGTTGTGGCGCTGGCCGTAGAGGTTGCGGATGCCCTGGTCGTTCACCCGGAGGACCTCCGGGTACCGCTGCGCCAGCCACGGGGGCCGCGCGCCGCTGGGGGTCGCCAGCATGATCGAGACGCCGTTCTTCTCCAGCAGCCCGATGATGCGGTCGAGCCAGGCGAATTCGTAGCGGCCCTCCTCGGGCTCCAGGTGGGACCAGGCGAAGATGCCGAGGGAGACGACGTTCACCCCCGCCTTCCGCATCAGCCGGACGTCCTCCTCCCAGACCTCGGGCGCCCACTGCTCCGGGTTGTAATCGCCGCCGTGGAGGAAATGGCGGGGCGCGATCTTCCAGGGGAGGGGGCTCTTGCGGGCGTCGGGACGGGGGTGCGAGGACGGCATGAAGGGAAGTCTACCATATTATAAACTTTGTTTACAATATTTTGTATTTTGGAATCGCAAAGGGGCCGCAAACGGGAAAAACTGGCGCCCGTGCCCGGTCCCCATCCGGGCCGCCCTCCCACTCCATGAACGATACGCAGACCGCGCTGATCCAGCTTCTCCGGGAAAACGGCAAGATGTCCCGCAACCAGCTTTCGGAGATGCTCGGGATCTCCCTCATGGGGGTCTCGAAGGCGCTTTCCGGCATGGCGCGGAACCACCTGATCGTCCTGCGGAAGAACCCGAACGGCGGGCCGGGCCGCCCCTCGGAGACGGTCGAGGTCGGGGCCGAGGGCGGGTACAGCCTCGGGATCAACGTCAACCACTTCGGCGTCGAGGCGACGCTCGTCGACCTCCGGAACAAGGTCGTCTTCTTCGGGCAGATCCCCTTTTCGTTCCGCGCCCTCTCCCTCCCGCCGGTCGTCGGCGACATGGCTCCCGTCTTCGCCCTGATCGGGAAGGCGCTGGCGGCGGTCCCCCGGAAGAAGCTCGTCGCCGTCGGCCTCGGCGTCAGCGGCGATTTCGATTTCACAACCGGCCAGGTGCTGAAGGCCTACGACTTCATCTCCCCCGGCCAGGCCGACGCCTTCCGCCGCTTCCTCTCCGAGGAGACCGGCCTCCCCGTCTCCCTCGTCCACGACACCGAGTCCGGCCTCATCGCGGAGCGGTGGTCGAACCCCGACCTCCCCCCCCGGCCGACGCTCCTCTCGATCTCCGACCGCCTCGGCATGAGCCTCATGTTCGACGGGCGGCTCTTCCGGGGCTCCCCCTCGTGGCGGCGGTGGCTCGGCCACGCGCCGGTCCCCTCGTCGAGCGAGCCGGTTCCCAACTACCTCCCCGGCCCCCTCGCGGCGACGGCGCTGAGCACGGCCTGGACCGACCTGCTGCAGGGGATCAAGTACGGCCACCGCCCCCCCGTCGTCCCCGACGTCTGGCGGCGGGAAATGGACGAGTTCTACGCGCTCTTCGAGCAGAACGACCCCCGGTGCCGGAAGATCGTCGAGCAGGGGATGAAGGACCTCGCCGTCGTCGTCCGCAACCTCTGCATCCTCATCCCCTTCGACGGGATCATCGTCCACGGTTGGATTCCCGAGATCCTCGAGATGGCGATCGACGCGATCCGGCAATCGCTCCGCGAGGGGAGCGAGGCCCACGGCCACACCCTCGTCGAGATGAAGCCCCCCGTCTACGCCGCCACCCTCCGGGAGCGGACCGAGGGGGCGGGCGCCGCGCTTTTCGCGATGGACGAGCTCTTCAGCAGCAAGATGATCACGCGGGGATGGAAGCGGGAGACCGCGAAGCCGAAACCGAAGCGGAAGCCGATCAAGCAGGCGGGGCGGAAGCCGCAGGCGGGATCGAAAGGGGTCGCGAAGCGGCGGTGAGCGCCCTTCGGGACTGGGTACAGACCCTGTACAGCTGGAGGCGCTCCTCTCCCGATAGGAGTCTAGGCGTATTGGCCCGTCTCTCCCTACAGCACGTACCCTCGGGCGTTAAGGGAAGCAGCGGATTTTAATCCAGTTCGGAGACGGGGCGCCGCCAAAGCGCGTCCGCCTAGTTCAGGCCCTCCGAAGGGGAGGTTCGAGGAGGGGCGAAGCCCCTCTTGGGCTATAAAGTGGGTCGCCTCCAGCTGTACAGGGTTGACCGCGCGAGTCCCGAAGGGCGGTTCCCGGTCCGCGATCCCTTTCCCCGTGCGCCTCATCTCCCAAGCGCTCCTCTCCCATGCGCTTGGGAGATGAGGCGTATAGGAGGCGAAGCCCCTCTGTGGCGTTAAAGCGGGTTACATCCAGCTGTACCAGGTCGACCCCGCAGGCCCCGAAGGGCCGCCCTTCTCTCACCCCTCAACTCAATTTATAAACTTTATTTATTATTTGAATTCGCCTGCGCGATGTTGTAATTAATAACAATTGAAAACGCTTTCCTTGCCGATCTTCCGTGCGCCGGGGAGAGGGAGTGAATCCCGGTCGGCTCGCCGCATCCTGTTCCTTCTGATCCTCGCCCTGTTCAGCCACTCCGCCGCCCCCCTCCGGGCCGAGTCCGAAACCACCGAAATCCCGCCCGCCGCCGGAACCCCCGCGGCGACGATCACCGCGGGCAAGGAATGGAAGAAGATCGCGCTCGACGATCTGCCGCCGAAGGCCGGATCGGCCCTCGATTTCTCCCGCCGCCTCGGCACCGAGCCGGCGGGGAGCAAGGGACGGGTGATAGCTTTGCCCGACGGGCGGCTCGCCTTCGCGGAGGCCCCGACCGTCCCCGTCCGCTTCTTCGGTTGCACCGTCGCCGTCAACCTCTCCGTCCCGCGCGATCCCGAAGGGATCGAAGACTACGCCGAGGCGATCCGGCGTCAGGGATATAATGTAGTCCGCATCAACTTCCTCGATACCGACCTGGGGGGAGGAAAGTGGGAAGCCCCGATGCCGACCGCCGATTTCCTCGCCGACTTCGACGCTCAGGCCGCCGCCGGGTCGCCCCCCTTCCGGCCCGACGTCCTCGACCGGTTCGAGCGGTTCGTCGCCGCGCTGAAAAAACGGGGCATCTATATCAATTTGGATGCGATGACGTCGTGGGTCGGATATTATCCGGTCAATCCGTGGGCGCCCTCCCAAGCCGGGGTGACCAATATGGGTGCCAATCTGTTTGATCCGAACGGCACGGGGCGGGTGCATTGGCACAACTGCGTGAAAGCCCTCCTCACCCGCGTCAATCCCTACACCCACACCACGCTGGCGGAGGATCCGCAGGTGATGGACATCCTGGGGCATAACGAGATCAACTTCAATTTCTGGTACAACGACTGGCAGAAGAAATACGGCCGGGTCCTCCTCCCCGCCTGGCGGGAGTTTCTCCAGAACCGCTACAAGAGCGTCGCCGCGTGGCGGGCCGAGTGGGGCTCCGCCGGCATTCCCTCCGACCTCGCGGGCCTCGAGGAAGCGCCGCTCTTCAGCCGCGAGGACCTGATGCAGAAAGGCCCCCGGAGCCGGATCGTCGGCGAGTTCCTCGAGCCGATCGAGGCGAACCTCGCCGAGTGGTTCGAGGGGGAGCTCCGCTCCTTCGGCTATACCGGCCTCTTCAGCCTCTACGACATGCTCTACAACCTCCGCATCTACCTGCCGAGGGCGAAGCTGGGGCTCGTCTCGATGCACTCCTACCACGACCACCCGCAGTTCCGCCCCCAGGAGGTGCTGGAGAACAACAACACGAGCTCCTTCGCCGACAGCCTCAACTGGTGGCGCGGGATGATCGGCTGCCGCATCGCCGGGAAGCCCCTCGCGATCACCGAATACGGGCACGTCTACTGGAACCGCTACCGCTACGAGGAGGGCCTCGCCGTCGGGGCCTACGGCGCGTTCCAGGACCTCTCCTCCCTCCACGTCCATTCGGAACCGGTCGAGATGAAGGGGCGCGGCCTCGCGCCGTTCCGGCCCGGCTCCGATCCGATCGGGCGGGCCTCGCAGGTCGTCACCGGGATCCTCTTCATGGACCAGGCGATCACCCCGGCGGCCCACCGGGTCGACGTCACCCTCACGCGGGAGCAGATGCTCACCTTCTCCGAGTCGAACTTCCCCGGCGAGCTCACCCGGATCTCCCTCCTCACCGGCTTCGGGACCGAGCCCGAGGGGACCGTCCCGGCGGTCCCGGCCCAGCTCACGATCCCGTTCAAGTGGGGCGCGGGGACGAAGAGCGACTCGATCTTCGCCGCCTCGGTCGTCGAGACCGGGAAGGGGAGCTTCCCCGAATACGTCTCCCTCCTGCGGACGAAGGGGATCCTCCCGAGCGAAAACCGGACCGCGCCGGAGCGCAACCAGTACGAGAGCGAGGGCGGCCAGATCTTCCTCGACGCGAACGAGAAATGCCTCGTCGTGAACACCCCCCGCGTCTCGGGCGTCGCCGCCGTCACCGTCGGCCACCCGATCGACGCGGGGGCGCTCACCGTCGAGTCGGCGACCATCAGCGCCTCCCTCACCGCCGCCTCGCTCGACGCGGAGCCCCTCGCCACGGCCCACCGCATCCTCGTCGTCGTCGCCACCGACGCCCACAACGACGGCGACAAGTTCGCCGCCCCCGACCAGAAGAAGCTCCTCGCCGCCGGGAAGAAGGGGGCGCTGCTCCGGACGGGCGAGTTCGTCGTCACGCTGAAGCGGGCCGACACCGCCCCGGCGCTCCACGCGTGGACCCTCTCGATGAATGGCACGCGGCGCGACCCCCTCAGCGTCGACCGCGTCCCGGGCGGCGTCCGGCTCACGCTCGAATCGGCCGAGTGGGCCTCGGGGCCGACTCCCTTCGTCGAGCTCGCGGAGGAATAGGGAGGAAAACCATATGCACCCCGGACCGCTCCATCGCCCCGCCCGCTCCCGCCCCGGTCGCGCCTTTAGCTTAGTCGAGGTCCTCCTCGCGCTCGGCGTCGTCGCGATCGGCTTCATCGGGGTGATCGGGCTGATGCCGGTCGGGCTGAAGACGATGCGCCAGGCGACGACCCTCACCGTCCAGAGCCTCATCCTCCAGCAGGTCGTCGGGAGCGCCGAGGCCTCCCCATTCACGAAGCTCGCCGCGAAGTTCAACAACGCGAAGTTCTACTTCGACGACGAGGGCGGCATCCAGGACGGCCAGGACGGGAAGACCCGCTACTGGGTCACGACGATCGTCAAGGACCCGACCTATCCGGGCAGCGACAAGGTCGTCGCGGCCGCCCCCCTCTCGCAGGCCCTGCAGATGGTGCGGATCGAGATGATCCACTCCCCCGTCATGCCGACGCCGGGGAGCGCCCTGACGACGAACGTCTTCTTCATCCAGGTCGCCTGTTCGGAGAAATAAGCCCGGTCCAGCCCAAGCATCGCCATGAAATCGTCTCCTCCCCGGAACGCCTTCACCCTCCTCGAGATCCTCGTGGCGACGTCGGTGCTGATCCTCATGCTGACGCTCACCCTCCAGATCGTGAACCAGTCGGCCCGCATCTGGTCCCGTTCCTCGGACAAGATGGAGTCGTTCCAGGGCGCGCGGAACGGCTTCGGCCTGATCACCCGGACCCTCAGCCAGGCAACCCTCAACGCCTACCTCGATTACGACAGCGCCACCTCCCCCCAGTATTACGTCCGCCGCTCCGCGCTCGGCTTCTACGCCGGGCCCGCCGGGGAGAACCGGAACCCCGGCACGCCCGGGAGCGGCCAGTGCGTCTTCTTCCAGTTCCCCGGCGGCTACGCCCTCTCCGACAGCTACGCGGCGCTCGACACCCTCCTCAACGGCTGCGGCTACTACGTCTCCTTCAGCCGCGATCCCGGGCTCCCCTCCCACATCCCGCTCGCGAAGGCCCCCTACCGCTACCGCCTCATGCAGCTCCTCGTGCCGACGGAGAAGAACGCCGTCGACTCCGCCCACCCCAACGCCTGGTACGCCGCCACGGGCGTCGCCGCCTCGGTCCTCGCCGACAACGTCATCGCCCTCGTCCTCCGCCCCCAGGACCCCTCGGCGGCCGCGCCGAACCTCACCGCCGATTACCTCTACGACAGCACCCTCGGCGTCGCCACCTATCCCCAGCCGGTCACCTCGAACCAGCTCCCGCCCGTCCTCATGGTCACCCTCATCGCGATCAGCGAGTCGTCGGCCCGCCGCCTCGACACCGGCTCCGGCCAGCCCCCGGCGGCGATCGCCGCTGCGCTGGCGGGGCGCTTCCGCAACACGGCCCAGTACACCGCCGACCTCGCCGCCGTCGGGCAGGCGCTGAACGCGCAGCACATCGCCTACGAGGTCTTCTCCGGCGCGGTCCCGCTCCGCGAATCGAAGTGGAGCAAATGAAGAAAGAAAAACGTGGCATGAAGAACTCCCTCCCCCCCTCCCCGCGCGGCTTCAGCCTGATCGAGGTCCTCGTCGTCCTCGCCATCGTCTCGCTCGTCGCCGTCGCCTCGATGCCCTCGCTGACGACGCTCATCCTCGGCAGCGCGCTGAACCGCGCCGGGCAGTCGGTCGCCGGGGAACTCTCGCTCGCGCGGCAGGAGGCGATGACGAGGAACTGCGAGATCGAGGTCCGCTTCTACCGGATCGCCAGCCTCTGGACCGCCGTCCAGATCTGGCGCGTGACGACGGGGGACAACGGCGACACCTTCGCCCCCGTCCGCCCGCCCCTCTTCCTCCCCTCGGGCATCATCATGAGCGAGCCCCTCTCCCCCCTCATCGCCTCCGACACCGCCGTCAACGGCCAGGCGACGCTCCCCGTCCGGATCGCCGCCTCCTACCGGGGCTTCCGCTTCCGGCCCACCGGCTCGGCCTCGGCCCCCGTGACCGACGCGAACAACTACGTCACCCTCCAGGAAGCCCACGCGCAGGGCTCCCCGCCCGCCAATTACTGCACCCTCCAGGTCAGCCCGCTGAGCGGCAACGTCGCCATCTACCGGCCATGAAAACGAACTCCCTCCTCCGCCCCCGCCGCTCCGGCTTCGCCCTGCTGCTGGTCCTCGGCATGCTCGTCCTCATCGTCGGGCTCTCGGTCGGCTTCCTCATGAAGTCGACCTCGGCCCTGCAGAGCGCCTCGGGCTACGGGGCCTCGGTCTCGGCCCGGAACCTCGCCTACACCGCCGTCGGCCTCGTCCAGGGGCAGATCAACCTCGCCACCGGGCAGGGGACGAGCGTCGCGTGGGTCTCCCAGCCGGGGATGGTGCGGACCTACGACAACGCCGGGACGCTCCGCAACGCCTACAAGCTCTATTCGGCGGCGAACATGATCGACACGAAGGTCTCGATTACCGGCGGCGTCTCGGCCGACGCCCCGGCGGCGAGCTGGAAGGACAACCCCGCCCTCTGGACCGACCTCAACGCCCCCGTCCAGACCCGGACCGGGAAGGTCTACCCGATCCTCGACGGGAACGTCGGCACCGGGGGGAACCTGAAGCCCGAGGGCTATTCCCTCGGCGCGGCCCCCGGGGCCTCCTCCTGGCAGCCGGTGCCGATGCCGGTCCGGTGGCTCTACGTCCTCCAGGACGGGACCTTCGTCGCCGCCGCCGGGAGCGGCAACGAGGCGACCGTCGCCGGGGCGACGGCGGCGAACCCCGTCGTCGGGCGGATCGCCTTCTGGACCGACGACGAGACCTGCAAGGTCAACATCAACACGGCCTCCGAGGGGATGTTCTGGAACACGCCCCATTTCTACAGCAACTTCCAGCGCTACCTCGGCCAGTACCAGCCCGCGCAGGGCGAATACCAGCGTTACCCCGGCCATCCCGCCACGACCTGCCTCTCCTCGGTCTTCACCACCCTCAGCGCCGACAACATCTACGCCCTCACCCCCCGCGTCTCCCCCGGCGGATCGAGCGGGGCGACGACGGTCGCCACCGGGCCGGTCGCGAAGAAATCCCAGCGGCTCTACGCCTCGGTCGACGAGCTCGCCTTCGATCCCTCCTTCGACTCGTCGCGGACCGCCACGCCGAAGCTGAAGGCGAGCGACATCGCCCAGGCCCATTTCTTCGCCACGGCCTCGAGCCGCGCGCCCGAGCTCAACCTCTTCAACCTCCCCCGCATCGCCTGCTGGCCCCTCTACGCGGGGCTCGCCACCGGGAAGGTCACCTCCCTCGACAAGCTCATCGCGTTCTGTTCCTCGACCGGCAACGGCGCGGCCTCCTATCCCTACTACTTCCAGCGGCAGCGCTACGACAGCCCGACGAACGACATCGGCCTGGCGCGGAACGGGACCCTCTACAACTACCTGCGGGCGCTGACCAGCCAGGCCGTCCCCGGCTTCGGCGGCCTCTTCTCGGCGAAGTACGGGGCCGACCGCGACCAGATCCTCACCGAGATCTTCGACTACATCCGGACGACGAACCTCTACGACCTGAACCTCGCCACCGGGGGGCAGTTCACCCCCGCCTCGACCCCGCTCCCCGGCTCGGGCCACGGGTGGGTCGCGCCGACGCAGTACACCACGGCGGGCGGGATCCCGACGCAGGGCTTCGGCCGCTTCTACACCCTCTCGGCCCTCACCATCGGCTTCGCGTGCAGCAACGATCCGTCCGTCACGACCGTCCCGGCCAACACGACGCCCTATGCCTCCCCCGCCCTCACTCCCGCCGTGGCCGGGGAACGCTATGTCCAGGCGATCCTGATCCCGAACTTCTTCTCCCCGATGCTCGGCTTCACCTCGATGATCCCCGACATGCAGGTGAACATCAAAGGACTCCTGGCGCTCAGGCTGAACGGCCAGCAGCTCTTCACCGCCGATTCCTACGACCAACGCTACAACGTGACGACGGCGAGCGTGAACAACGGGCTGACGGTCGGAGGACACGCCACCTGGCGCAACTTCGACAACGGCGCGCCGCTCTATCCCTTCGTGAGTTCCCACATCAAGGTCACGGTTCCCGCGAACGGCCTCATGGCCTTCACCGGCGGCCAGCTCACGGTGACGATCACCGAGGGCGCGGGGGGCCCCGTCCTCCAGACGCTGAACATCAACCTGCCGAGCAGCGATCCCGCCGGGGGCTTCCCGATCCCGAAGCTGGTCGACCAGAAATTCGGCGCGCCCGACATGAGCTACTGGTGGGGCTTCGGGGGCAAGGCGTGGAACGAGAACAAGCGGCTCCTGCTCTCCTACGGGAGCGGCTATTCGCCCGGGAATTACGCCACGCCGAGCTGCGGTTCCCCCCTGGTCGACAACTACGACGTCGTGCGGTCGGTCCAGCCCGCCCACGGCGATTTCCGCCTCGTGGCGGCGCAGCAGAACGTCCCGACGACGGTCTTCGCGAAGCATCCCTACTACGACACGACGACGACGAAGTGGGCGGCCAACCTCTTCGAGGCCTACTCGACCTACAGCAGCCAGGGTTTCGATCCGGGCCGGACGCAGAACTCGTGGGGGAGCTATTTCAGCACGATCCCCGCCTCCTCCTACTTCTGGGCCAACGTCTCGCCCGACATCCCCGCCGGGGCGACCGTGGCGAACACGCCCGAGTCGACCGGCGACTACGACAGCGGCTTCCCCTACATTCCCGACGGTCCCTACATCAACAAGCCCGACGAGGGGACCAAGGCGCTCGGCGGCGCGAATGTCCCCTACTTCGACACGCCGTGGAACGCCTCCGACCCGGTGACCTCGACCTTCGCCTTCCCCAACCGGCAGATGCCCTCGCCCGGGATGTTCGGCTCCCTCCCGACGGGGGTGAAGGCGAACGTGCCGTGGCGGACCCTCCTCTTCCGCCCGCAGCCGACCCACTTCGGCGCGACCTCGCCGACCGACCACCTCCTCCTCGACCTCTTCTGGATGCCGGTCGTCGATCCCTACGCGATCAGCGACCGCTTCTCGACCGCCGGGAAGATCAACATGAACTACCAGATCCTCCCCTTCACCTACATCGAGCGGTCGACCGGGATCAACGCCCTCCTGAAATCGGAGCTGGTCACCGCCGTCCCGAACACCGGCCTCTACAAGGCGAAGGGCGGGAACAGCACGATGGGGGCGCAAACCATCGACTACCCGATCGACGCGACCGAGACGCTGACCCAGTTCAAGGCGAAGTTCCAGGGGGGCGACATCTTCCGCTCGGCGAGCGAGATCTGCGACCTCCACATCGTCCCCGTCACGATCCCCGCGACGACGGTGAACCTCATGAAGACGACCTTCTGGACGGCGAACCAGATCACGGGGGAAAACCTGCGGGAGCGGATCTACACGACCCTCTATCCCCGCCTCACGACGAAGTCGAACACCTACACCGTCCACTTCCGCGCCCAGTCGCTGAAGAAGAACGTCGGCTCCCTTCCGGGGACGTGGCGGGAGGGCGTCGACCAGATCACCGGCGAATACCGGGGTTCGGCGACGATCGAGCGGTTCATCGACGCGAACAACGCCTCGATCCCCGACTACGGCACGAACCCGAACGCCACCCCCTCCCTCGACACCTTCTACCGGTGGCGCATCGTCCACGACCACCAGTTCGCGCCTTGAGCCCGGGTCTTCCTGCCGTCTTCCCATGATCGTCACCTGCAAAAAGGAAGTCCCCGCCCGCTGGATCTTCTTCGCCGTCCTCCCCTGGGGCGCCTTCGCCTTCGTCGGCTCGGCGGCGGGGGCCGCCTTCCTCTTCTCGCTGAAGAAATTCGTCGAGAACCCGGCGGGCCTCACCTTCATCCTCAGCCTGCCGAGCTTCATCTCCCTCGTCACCTACCCCCTCGTCAGCTTCACCTCGGACCGGATCTGGACCCGCTTCGGGCGGCGGAAGCCGTTCGTCATCGCCTCGTGGACCGGCATCGTCACTGCGCTGGTCCTGATGCCGCTGATGCCGAATTTCTGGGCCCTCCTCGCCGTCTACATGTTCTACAGCCTCTCGAGCGACCTGAACGCGACCCTCGACGCGCTGAAGCTCGAGATCATCCCGCCCCACGAGCGGGGCCGGGCGACGGGGATGATGTCGTGGTTCCAGAACCTCGCCGGGATCGTCTTCTACTTCATCGCCCTCGGGCGGTTCGACGACGTCCGCTTCATGTGGGGCGTCCCCCTCTTCGGGGAGCGGGTGATCTACTGGTCGGCGGCGCTGCTGCTGGCGGTCCTCTTCCTCCTCATCACGCTCGGGGTGAAGGAACTCGACCAGAAGAGCCCGCTGCGCGGGGAGAGGATCACCCCCCGGACCTTCGTCCGCGGCCTCCTCGATCCCGAGTTGCGGCCGATCTACCTCCTCGTCTTCAGCATCTCGGCGCTCAACGCCGGCCTCGGGCCGCTCGGCAACCTCCTCTACACCGACCAGTGGAGCTACACGAAGCAGCAGCTCGGGATCAACATCGCCGTCGGCGGCGTGATCAACATCTTCATCATCGGCCTCCTCACCCTCTTCGCCGACAAGCTCAACCGGATGAAGGCCTATCAGACCCTCATCTTCATCTCCCTTTCGATCAACGTCTGCTATTACTGCTACGTCAATTTCGTCCTCCCGGACAAGCATCCCTCCCTCGTCGAGATCATCGTCTTCGGCGAGAGCGGGTGCATCGTCGGCCTCCTGATGATGATGGTCTACGTCCCGCTGGTCTACGACTACGTCCGGCGGAACAAGCTCGGCACCTACGCGGCGGGGGCGGGGATGGTCGGGCGGCTCACCGGCCTCCTCACGCTGAACGGCGTCGGCCTCTTCGTCTGGGGTTATGCCACGCTCTTCCAGCCGCCCGCCGGGGAGATGACCCGGGTGGTGCTGCGGGAGGAGGTGACGAAGCCCGAGCTGCTCGCCTCCCTCCGCGCCCCGGGCACGGCCTGGACGCGGCCCTCGGACGGCGCTCCCGTCCCCCCGGCGGAGATCACCGCCGAGGCCTGGCAGGCGAACGGCACCTTCACCGACCGGGGCCGGACGTGGGAGATCCGGTGCCGCGACAAGGCGAGCGCCGCCCTCGACGAGGAGAGGAAGAAGCTCGCCGCGACGCAGTCGGAGCGGCTCGCCTCGCGGAAGATGCTCGAGGATCGCGCGGCGGTCCTCCGAGGGAAGGGGGACCTCGGCAAGGCCGGACGGATCGAGGCCGACGCCGCCGGGCGGCGGGCCGAGACCGACCGGCTGGCGGCGGAGATCGGCGCGATCGACGCGACCCTCGCCGCCCGGTGCGAGGCCTTCCGGGGCGAGGTCGATCGGGTCCTCGCCGGACGGATCCTGGAGGAGGGCGAGGCCCTCCGCGAGGCGGCGACGGCCGACGCCCTCCTCGTCGAGGTTCCCGTCGGCAGGCGGCCCGAGGGCGAGGTGGTGGAGGCGATGGCCCGCGACCTCCGCCGGGAGCTGCCGGAGACGATCGACCTCCGCCCCGTGAAGCGGGAGAACGGCTACGCCTTCGCGCTGAGCGTCGGTTCCCGGAAGGGGTCCGAAGCCGAGGCCATGGCGCTGGCGCGGCGGGCCGAGGAGGCCCTCCTCCGCGTCGCCGGGGCGCGGGCTCCCGGCCTCTTCGGCCCCGCGGGCGCTGGCATGCCGCCGTTCACCTTCTCCCACCAGACGGCCCTGACCCTCCGCGTGGCGACGGTCGAGACCCCGACCGACACCTACGTCTCCCCGATCACCCGGATCGTCAACCCGTTCCTCTCCCTCTTCCACGAGGTCGGGAATCCCCGGCGGAAGCTCGATGCGATCGGGCGGTCCCTCCGGCTTGGGGCAGCCGGTGGCAACGGCGGCGGTCATTTGCGGATCGATCCCGGGACCGAGGCGCGGACGATCGAGGTGACGACCCTCCTGCCCTCCTCCTCCGTCCTCCAGGAGAGGGAGGCCGTCCCTAATGTCGACGACGCCATCGGCCGCCGCCTGGCGGCGGGGATCGGCACGGGGGCGCTGGCCCAGCCCGGGCTCCTCGCCCAGTCCCGCCGCTTCTACGACCGGCTCGAGGAAGCGGCGGCGACGCAGAAGCTGACCCTCGTCCGCCCCCGCCTCGCCTCGGCCTACGCGCCGATGCGGTATGATTACATGAGCGGCTATATCTGGATGTTCCTGCTCAGCTCCCTCGGCATCACGATGACCTTCGTCTTCCGGGGGATCGAGCGCCGGGGAGGCATCCGCAAGCGGGGCGTCGAGGAGGAACACGCATCATGAATCCGTTGAATCCATTGACTCCGCAAGACGCCCCGACCCCCGCGCCCGGGGTCTATGTGCCCGGGTACGCGCGGGCGAAGCTCGGGATGATCGCGGCGGGGCTCCTCCTGATGGGGCTCGGCTTCTCCCAGTTCGCCGAGCCGCTGCGGCTCCTCCTCTTCGGGGAGCGGGCGCGGGCCGAGGCGGTCCGCGTCGTGAAGACGAAGGAGGGCCTCCCCGACCAGGTGCTGGAGAGCGACCGGCAGGTGACCGCCGCGCTCGAGCCCCGCGACCGGAGCTACACGTTCTGGAACGAATTCCGCTTTGCGGACGGGCAGGGGAGTTCCTTCGAGGTCCGCGCCCCCGTCGGGAGCCAGCTGAAGCCGCTCTACCCCCTCATCGACGAGGAGGGCCTCCCGACGACCGACCTCGTCGTCTACGACCGGGCCCACCCGGAGCGGAGTGCCTTCCCGATGATCGTCAGCACGTGGTTCGCCCCCGGGATGCTCTTCGTCATTGGGACGCTCTGCGCCTTCATCGGGTCGTTCCTCTTCTATTGGGCGAAGAAGCCGATCGAGCTGCCCCGGCTGCCGCCGACGGCTCCGGCGACCTCGACCGAAAAAGATTAAAGCCTAGAACGAAACCCGCGCCCCGGGGGCGATTTCCCGGCGTTCCCCGCCCCACGTGATCCAGAGCGGCAGGGCGGAGGGATTCTCGACCTGTGTCCCGTCGACGGTGGTGCGGAGGCCCCGGAGGGCGCGGAGGTAGTTGGCGATCTCGACGTTCGTGGCGCGCCAGACGCCCTTCCCCTTCCGGGCAGCCTCGACGGCGATCCGCTCGCCGAAGCGTTCCATCAGGTCCCAGTTCCCGTCGTTCGGGAATTCGTAGCTGTGGCCCCAGACGTAGAGGAGCCGGAGCTCCTGCCCGTCCTGGGCGAAAAAGGTCTCGGTCCGCGCGAGGAGGTCGTCATTGTGATGGCAGGTCGGATGCCAGAGGAGGAGGTTCTCCGGGACGCCGTACCACCCGTGGGAGGCGGTGGTCCGCGCATAGTCGATCCCGAAGTGGGGAAGGGCGGCGACGACCTCCGGGCTGTGGTAGCCGAAGGGATAGGACATCCCCCGGACGGGATAGCCCGCGAGGGCCTCGAGCGCGCGGCGGTCGGCGACGATCTCCCGCGCCAGCTCGTCCGGGGGAATCGTGGGGAGGCGGGGATGGGTCACCGAGTGGGCCGAGATCTCGTGCCCGGCGAAGAGCGCGGCGACCTCGTCGGCATGAAGCTGCCCCTCGCGCCCGAGCTTGCCCGAATTGAGGTGGAACGTCCCCTTCAGCCCGTGGCGGTTGAGGAGGGCGACGAGGTCCCGGTCGGCGACGACCCCGTCGTCGTAACTCACCGTCACGGCGTGGGAGAGGCCTCCGGGGAAGAGATTGAAGCGGATCGAGGGGACGCGCGGGGCGGACATCGGGAGGAGGACGCTCAGCCGGTTTGGCCCACCCGCCGGTTCCGGCGGACGACGACGATCCCCGCCGCCGCGCCGAGGAGGAGCAGGGCGTTCGTTCCCGGCTCCGGCACGGCGAGGGTGGTGGAGTAGACCGAGAACGAATCGACCGAGAGGTAGGCGGTGCTGGCGTCGTTGGGATTGTCGATGAAGAGGCCGAAGGCGGTGACGTTCCCGCTGAGGCTGGTGCTCGCGGCGGTCGAGAGGTTGAAGGCGCCGCTGGCCGTCACCGCGCCCGTGTTCGTCGGGGCGGCACCCGAGGAGAGGACGAGCCAGTTCGAGGCCGTCGTATTGTAGGTGAAGTTTTCGAGCGTGACGGCGCCCAGGGAGGTGTAGGAGGCCTGGCTGACGTACCAGACGTTGCCGACCTGGACGAGGACGTGGACCGCCTGGGAAATGTCGGTCGAGTTCCGCTGGTACCAGGAGAAGGAATAGGTGTTCGCCGTCGGATCGAGGGTCAGCGAGGTGGTGTAAAGCGAGGTGGCGTATTTCCCGGCCGTATTGGTCGTCATGAGGCCGTAATAACCATAGTTCTGCTGGTAGTAGGTGGTGGCGGAGCCGCCGGTCGCGGCACCGAAGTTGACGTCGGTCGCGAGCCCGACTGAGTTATTGCCTCGAAGGCTGTAATTGTCGGCGGCGAGGCTGTTCCCGGTCGTCGTGTAGACGTCGGTCCAGTCGATCCCCTGGGCGGCGAGGGTATTCAATCCGCTCCCCCCGTAGGCGAAGACCTGCCGGTAGAGGAGCGTCTGCGCCTGCGCGTTTTCCACTCCCCAGGTTGCCAGCAGGAACGACACCACGAAGCCGAGACGAAGCAATGCACGGGAGGTCTTCATTTTAATAAACTTTGTTTACAAACTGCCGGTTTGCCGATTGAATGTCAAGGCAACAATGTCTTCCCAAGCGCATTCCCCATCGATTCGTTCTCGGTCTAAGCCGGTCCCCGGAGTAGGGTCGGGCCGGGGCGGCCGTGGGCGCTTTTCTCCCGTTTATTCTCAAAACAGATGCATGTGAAACCACTCGAACGATCGCGGCGCGGCCTCCCTCTCCTCGGAATCGCCGCCTGGCTGGCGGTCGGCTGGGGAGCCGACCTGCGGGCGGCGGAGATCCCGCTCGACCTCGCCCCGGTCGCGAACATGGGATTCCGCGACGAGGTCGCCGGGGACGGCCAGGGAGGCTGGGCCGACCAGGGGCCGGAGAACGACTTCGCCGCGTTCGACGTGGCGCGGAAAGAATTCGGGGGCGTCCCGTTCCGGATCGTCGATCCGGCGAAGAACGGCGGCAAGGCGATCGTCACCTTCCGGGGATCGGGGATCAGCGGGAAGATCGCCCTCGGCGAGGTCGTCGTGAAACCGGGAAGCGCGACCGAGACCGCGGCGGCCTATCTCTACGTCCTCCACACCCTCTGCTACGCCAGCGCGGTTCCGGACGATCCGGTCGGGACGATCGCGGTCCGGTTCAAGGGCGGCGAGACGAGGGAATTCCCCGTCCTCACGCGGCGGGACGTCGGCGACTGGTGGCATCCCCCGGCGCTCCCGAACGGGGCGGTGGCCTACAGCCGCTTCAACGGCAACGCGACGGTCGGCGTCTACCTCTCGCAGTTCAAGATCGCCGACGCCCCGAGGGAGGTCGAGTCGGTCACCTTCCGCACGGCGGGGAAGGCCGTCTGGATCGTCGTCGGCGCGACGCTCTCGACCGAGGCCCATTCCCTCCCGGCGGAGAAGCACTTCATCGCGCGGGAATCGGCCGAGTGGAAGGCCGCCGACATGGCCGACATCGTCGCCGAGCCGGGAAGCGCCCTCGACCTCAGCCAGGCGATCCCGACCGAGCCGGTCGGCACCCATGGCCGGGTGATCGTCAACAAGGCGGGCGACTTCGCCTTCGAGCAGCAGCCCGACAAGGGCATCGTCTTCTGGCCGACCACGTCGTTCTTCGCGAACCCCGGGACGCCCGGCGTCGAGGTGGGCGGCAAGGAAGGGGTGAAGCGGTTCGTCGAGGCGATCCGGCGGCAGGGCTACAACATGGTCCGCGTCCACTTCCACGACTACTACCTCATGGCCGACGCGAAGGCCGACCTCGAGTTCAACGAGGAACACCTCGACCTCTTCGACTACTACATCGCCTGCCTGAAGGAGAACGGGATCTACGTCTGCATGGACGGCATGTCGACCGACTCGGGCTTCCGCAAGGGGAGCGGGTGGGCCTACAAGGGGCCGAGCCTGAAGCGGGAGGTGATCTCGACCGACGAGGGGCGCGAGCACTACCGCGCCGGGGTGGCGAAGCTCCTGACCCACCTCAACCCCTACACGAAGACCCGGCTCGTCGACGACCCGATCGTCGTCGTCATCAACTTCCTCAACGAGGTCGAGTTCTATTCCTTCGGCGGGATCCCCGCCCCGATGCTGGGCGAATGGCAGGCCTGGCTGAGGCAGCGTTACCACGGCGATCCCGCCGCCCTCGCCAGGGCGTGGAACGCGCCGGCCAAGTTCCGCGAGGGGATGACGTTCGACGACGTTCCCCTCTTCGCCCCCGCCGCCCAGTGGGGGGCCGATCCCTACAGCGTCGACGCCGGGCTCTTCCTCGTCGCCGTCGAGGCGCGGACCAACGCGTGGTTCGAGAAGACCCTCCGCGACATCGGCTACCGCGGCCTCCTCGGCGCGTGGGACATGGGGAAGCAGTACCGGAACATCGTCTCCCGGGCCGCCTTCCCGGTCGTCACGATGCACAATTACTACGCCCACCCCTCCGACTTCATCAAGGAAGGGTCCCACGTCGAGCAGGAGAGCTCCATCGCCACGGCGGGGCAGTATTGGCGCGCCTGCGCCGGGACGCGCTTCGCCGACCGCCCCTTCCTCGTCACCGAGTACGGCCACGTCTTCTGGAGCGCCAGCCGCTACGAGGAGGGGCTCCTCTTCGGCGGCTACTCGGCCCTCCAGGGCTTCCAGGGAACGATGGCCCATTGCGCCTCGGTCGCCCTCCGGAAGCACGCCCGCATCGTCCCCTTCGACGTCGGGGCCGATCCCGTCGCCCGGGCGAACCAGGTGATGAGCGCCTTCCTCCTCGGCCGGGGCGACGTCGCGCCCTCGCGGCGGACCGTCGAGCTCCGTTTCGACGACCGCTACCTCGAGGCCGGGGCCGGGCTGAACCTCTCCGCGGGGCCGGGGACCCTCCTCTCGCTCATCTGCCGGTTCGGCACCCGCTACGACGGCACGCTGGCCAAGACCCAGGCCTACGGGGAAAGGCCGAAGCCGATCGCCGTCATCAACGCCTCGGGCGGCTCGCAGGTCTCGATGACCGAACACACGATGGACGTCGTCGAGAAGGGCGGCGCCGACGAGAAGGCGGGGGCCCTCGTCGCCACGCTGAAGGAACAGGGGCTCCTCCCGAAGGAAAACCTCAGCGACCCCGCGAAGGGAATCTACCAGAGCGACACCGGCGAGCTCCTCATGGAGACGAAGCGGAACACCCTCACCGTCGTCACCCCCCGCTTCGAGGGGATCGCCACCGACAAGCCCGACCGGCGCGCCCTCGGGACCGTGCGGGGCGTCGAGTCGACCGTCCCCGCCTCGGTCGCCGTGATCTCCCTCGACGGCCTCCCCCTCGCGAAGAGCGGCCGGATGCTCCTCGTCTACAACACCGACGCGCTGAACTCCGGCATGGAGCTCTCCGAAGACCACGGCACCCTCTTCAACCTCGGCCAGGGGCCGACGCTGATCCGCACCGGCGTCGTGAAGGTCGCCGTCGGGAACGAGGCCGCCGCGGGCCTCCAGGCCTGGGCCCTCGGCTTCGACGGGAAGCGTCGGGAGAAGATCCCGTGCGCCGTCGAGAACGGGGAACTCCGCCTCGTCGTCGACACGGCCCGCCTGGAAAAAGGACCGACGCCGTTCTTCGAGATCGCGCGGAAATAGGGGTTGGGAAAGGGGTCGCGGGGGAGGGGCAGCCCTTCGGGACCGGGTACATGGCCCTGTACAGCTGGAGGCCGGACGCGCGTTTAGAGATGCAAGATGGGGTTGCCTCCCGGCCATGCGAGTTAGTTTCCCCTGAGAACGAGTGTCGCTAACGCGACGGCATTGCGCCCCTCCTGCACCTCCCCCTCTGATAGGCCGTGGTGTAGATGAGGCGCGACCCAAGAGGCCTATTTCCCATAAGCCCACTCTACTCCGCTGGATCTAACCTCCTTGAGGGCCGAGCCATGGGAAGGAGCATCCAAGGATGCAGGCCTATCTCCTCGGTGCTGAACCCCTGAAGACATCTCTCCCATAGAGCCGTCTCCCAATAGGAGTCTGGGCGTATGGGTACTGCTACCCCTTCCGTACGTACCCTCGGGCGTACTGGAACCATCCGATTTTAATCCAGTTCGGAGACAAGGCGCCGCCAAAGCGCGTCCGCCTAGCTAAGGCCCTCCGAAGGGGAGGTTCGAGGAGGGGCGAAGCCCCTCTTGGGCTATAAAGCGGATCGCCTCCAGCTGTACAGGGTCGACCGCGCCAGCCCCGAAGGGCCGCCCTGCCCCCGGCATCCAAAGACCCCCATACTAAAGCTAGCACACTTTTTTTCGTTCCCCCCTGCACGCCGATGGTAGCGTCGGGAATGGGTCTCTTCACGCGCCTCGCCTCGCTTCTTTTCTTCGTCTCGCCGCTCTTCGCCGCCGATCCCGTCCTCACCGTGCTCCCCGATCATCCGACCGGCGTCTATGCGCTCGGCGAGAAGGTGACGTGGACGGTCGACGTGAAGTCGGGAGAGCGGGCGGGCTTCAACGCCGTCGCCTACGCGGTGAGGAAGGACGGGGCCGACAAGGTCGCCGAGGGGACGGTCGACCTCTCCGCCGGACCGGCGACGATCACCGCCTCCCGCGACGAGCCGGGCGTCCTCCTCGCCATTTTCCCCAATCCCGACAAGACGAAGCCGCAGGCCCTCGGCGTCGGCGGGGCGGTCTACGCGCCGGAGAAGATCGGCCCGTCGCTCCCCGCGCCCGACGATTTCGACGCCTTCTGGGACGCGAAGCTGAAGGACCTCGCCGCCGTCCCGATCAATCCCGTCGTCGAGAAGGGCTCCCTCGACGGGGTGAAGAACACCGAGGGCCTCGACTACTACAAGGTGACCCTCGACAATATCAACGGTACCCACGTCCAGGGCCACCTCGCCCGGCCGACGGCGGGGGAGAAATTCCCCGCGATGCTCATGGTCCAGTTCGCCGGGGTCTATCCGCTCGACAAGGCCCAGCTCCTCGCCCAGGCGCGGCCCGGCTGGCTCGTCCTCAACATCCAGGCCCACGACGCCCCCGCCGACGGGACCGTCGCCTTCTTCGAGGAGCTGAAGAACGGGGCGCTGAAGAATTACATCTACCAGGGGAGCGACGACCGGGAGACCTCCTACTTCCTCCGCATGCTCCTCGGCGACGTCCGCGCGGCGGAATACCTCGCCTCGCGCCCCGACTGGGACGGGAAGACCCTCGTCGTCACCGGCACCTCCCAGGGCGGCCTCCAGTCGTTCGCCGCCGCCGCGCTCGATCCGAAGATCACCCACCTGATGACCCTCGTCCCCGCCGGGTGCGATGTCTACGGCCCCCTCGCCACGCCCGCCCGCGCCTTCGGCTGGCCCTACTGGCTCTCCAACTGGGGACCGAGGGACCGCGACCCGGAGAAGGTGAAGAAGACCGCCGGGTACTTCGATCCCGTCTACTTCGCCCACCGCATCACCTGCCCCGCCCTCGTCGCCCCCGGCCTGATCGACGACACGGCGCGGCCCGCCGGCATCCTCGCCGCCTTCAACGCGCTCCAGGGGCCGAAGGAGCTGGTCCTCCTCCCGCTCGCCGACCATCACGGCACCGGCGGCTCGCAGGGGGCCTACTTCACCCGTTTCAACGCCTGGAAGAGCGCCATCCAGCGCGGCGAGCCGCTTCCCCTTCCCGCCCATTAATGTATTTAATCCTCACGCCCTCCTTTCCATGATTCCCCTCCCGCGTTCTCTCCGCCTCGCCGCCCTCCTGCTCCTCCCCGCCCTCCCGGCCTTCGCCGCCGAGCCGCCGCCCCCCATCCCAACGGCGGCCCCCGCCTCCGAGGCCGGGGTGCTCCTCTCCGTCGTCCCCGATCATGCGAACGGCCTCTACGCCCTCGGCGAGAAGGTGACCTGGACCGTCGACGTGAAGTCGGGAAGCCGCGCCACCCTCACCGCCCTCCCCTACGTCATCCGGCAGAACGGCCAGCCCGAGGTTGGCCACGGGACCCTCGATCTCTCCGCCGGTCCCGCCACGATGACCGGCACCCTCGCCGAGCCCGGCGCCCTCCTCGCCGTCATCTCCTCGGCCGACGCGGCGGTGAAAAAGCCCCTCGGCCTCGGCGGGGCCGTGATCGCCGCCGACCAGATCGGCCCCGTCCTCCCCGCGCCGGACGATTTCGACGCCTTCTGGGACGGGAAGCTGAAGGAGATCGCCGCCATTCCGGCGAACCCCGTCTTGGAGAAGGTCGAGGGCCTCCCCAACGCCGACGGGGTCGATTACTACAAGGTGACCCTCGACAACATCAACGGCACCCACGTCCGGGGGCAGCTCGCCCGCCCGACGACGGGGGAGAAATTCCCCGCGATGCTCGTCGTCCAATGGGCCGGCGTCTATCCCCTCGACAAGAACTGGGTCCTCGCGCCGGCGCGCGAAGGGTACCTCGTCCTCAACATCGAGGCCCACGACATCCCGATCGACGAGCCCGCCGCCTTCTATGCCGACCTCGGCAAGGGCGCCCTCAACGGCTACACCGCCATCGGCGAGGAAGACCGGGAGACCTCCTACTTCCTCCGCATGTTCCTCGGCGACGTCCAGGCCGTCCAATACCTCGCCTCGCGCCCCGACTGGGACGGCCGCGTCCTCATCGTCACCGGCGGCTCCCAGGGCGGCCTCCAGTCGTTCGCCACCGCCGCCCTCTGCCCGAAGGTCACCCACATGATGACGTGGGTCACCGCCGGGTGCGACGTCTACGCCCCCCTCGCCACGCCGCCGCGCGCCGCCAGCTGGCCCAGCTGGCTCAGCATCTGGGGCGGCCCCGCCGCGCGCGGGCACGACGTCGAGAAGGTGAAGAAGACCGCCGGGTATTTCGACCCGATCTACTTCGCCCACCGCATCACCTGCCCCGCCCTCGTCGCCCCCGGCCTGATCGACGAGACCGCCCGGCCCACCGGCATCTTCGCCGCCTTCAATGCCCTCGCCTCCCCCGTGAAGGAACTCGTCCCCCTTCCCCTCACCGGCCACAACAGCGGCAGCCAGCAGGCCTACCACTCCCGCGCCGCCGTCTGGCGGACCGCCCTCAAGAAAAACGAGCCGATCCCGCCCGCCGCGCCCTGAGGCGGGGTCGCGGGGGAGGGGCCTCGGTGACGAACAGGTGAAATCCCCTCTCGCCGGGGCGGCCCCCGAAGAAAGCCCTCGCCTTCCGGCCCGTCGCGCGTAAAAAAGAGATTCTCATTTTACCTATATGAAAATCGTCGTCGCGTACTCGGGAGGGCTTGATACCTCGATCATCCTCAAGTGGCTGAAGGAAACCTACTCGGCCGAAATCATCGCCTTCTGCGCCGACATCGGCCAGGAGGAGGAACTCGCCGGGCTCGACAAGAAGGCTCTCTCCACCGGCGCGTCGAAATGCTACATCGACGACCTCACCGAGGAATTCGCCACCGACTTCATCTTCCCCATGCTCCGCGCCGGGGCGCTCTATGAAGGCCAGTACTTCCTCGGCACCAGCATCGCCCGCCCCCTCATCGCGAAGCGCCTCGTCGACATCGCCCGCATCGAGGGCGCCCAGGCCATCGCCCACGGCGCGACCGGCAAGGGGAACGACCAGGTCCGCTTCGAGCTGACCGCCGCCGCCCTCGCTCCCGACCTGAAGTGCATCGCCCCCTGGCGCGAGTGGAAGTTCCAAGGCCGCAGCGACCTCATCGCCTACGCGAAGAAGAACGGCATCCCCGTCCCCGTCACCGCGAAGAAGCCCTACTCCACCGACCGCAACCTCCTCCACATCTCCTTCGAGAGCGGCATCCTCGAAGATCCGTGGGTCGAGCCCCCGCGCGACATGTTCAAGCTCTCCGTCTCGCCCGAGCTCGCGCCGAACAAGGCCGAATACGTCGAGCTCGACTACGTGAAGGGCGATTGCGTCGCCGTCAACGGCAAGGCCCTGAAGCCCGCCGACGTCCTCCGCACGCTGAACAAGCTCGGCGGCAAGCACGGCATCGGCCGCGTCGACCTCGTCGAGAACCGCTTCGTCGGCATGAAGTCGCGCGGCGTCTACGAGACCCCCGGCGGCACCATCCTCAGCCACGCCCACCGGCAGGTCGAGACCCTCACCCTCGACCGCGAGGTCATGCACCTCCGCGACTCCCTCATCCCGAAGTACTCGACCCTCGTCTACAACGGTTTCTGGTTCGCCCCCGAGCGGGAGTTCCTCCAGGCCGCCGTCGACCAGAGCCAGGAGAACGTCACCGGCACGGTCCGCCTGAAGCTCTACAAGGGGAACATCATCACCGCGGGCCGCAAGAGCCCCGTCTCCCTCTACAACCCCCACATCGCGACGATGGAAGCCGACGCCGGAGCCTACAACCAGGCCGACGCGACTGGCTTCATCCGCCTCAACGGGCTGCGCCTTCGGACGCGGGCGGCTGTGTTGGCCGCCACGAAGGGGAAGAAGAAGGCCCCGGCGAAGAAGAAGTAGGGGCGGAAAGGGGTCGCGGGGGAGGAGGCGGCCCTTCGGGACCGGGTACATAGCCCTGTACAGGTGGAGGCGATCCGCGCGTTTGAACGAACGGAGGGGCACGCCCCTCCGGACCCTCCTGTCTGATAGGCCGTGGTGTAGATAAGGCGCAACCCTAAAGGCTATCTCCCATACGCTCGCTCTACTCCGCTGGATCTAACCTCCTTGAGGGCCGAGGCCTGGGAAGGAGCATCCAAGGAGCAGTCCCATCTCCCCGGTGCTGAAGGCGGCCTTCCCTACTGCTTGCCCGTCTCGACGACCTGGAAGAAGGCGGGGAGGTCGGAGAGGTCGTCGAAGTAGGCCGTCGGCTCGTGCTGGAGGAGTTCTTCCTTCGTGAAGCTTCCCGTCGCCACGGCGATCGAGTTCGCGCCGATGATTTTGGCGCAGGCGATGTCGTGGGGGGTGTCGCCGATGATGAAGACATCGCCGGGGAGGAAGTCCTTCCCGTGGCGGTCTTTCGCCCGCTGCAGCGCGTAGGGCCCGAGGTCGTTGCGGATGTGGCTGTCGTCGGCGAAGGCGCCGAACTCGAAGTAATGCCAGACCGAGTAATGGTCGAGCTTCAGCCGTGCCCCCTTCACGAGGTTCCCGGTCAGGAGGCCCTGGGCGATATCCTTCCGCTTCTTCACCGCCTCGAGGGCGGCGAGGACGCCGGGGAGGAGGCGGCCGTTCTTCGCCCGGGGCAGCTCGGCGGAGAGGTGCTTCAGGTAACACTCGGTGAAGGCATGGAGGCTCTCCGAGGTGACGGGATGGCCGTAGTGGTCGAGGATCTGGCGGGCGATGAAGAGGTCGGTCCGGCCCTTGTAGTCGATGGCCCCGAGGGAGCCTTCGGCGCCGGTCTTTTCCTTGATCGCCTTCAGGAGGGCGACTTCTCCCGCCTTGCCGGTGCAGACCAATGTACCGTCGATGTCCCAAAGGAGAAGTTTCATGCGAAGCGTAAAAAGTTTCTAGCGGAACGGAGCGTGCCTTTCGGTCCCGGCAAAGTCACGGATTTTTTGGCCCTCCATTTGGCCCCCCGAAAGGGACACAAAACGGGCCCGGAAACGGGGTCGGCCAAGGCCTTTTTTCCTCCTCTTCCCTCCCTCCCCTGCCCCGGCCTCCGACACGCAAACGTTACACAAACAATCTGTACCCCCGGCCCGGAAACGGCTAAGGAACAGGGCGTCGTGAAACGGATTCTCATCTTCACCGCGGGCTTCGGCGAGGGCCACAACACCGCCGCGCGGTGCGTCCAGGAGGGGATCGAGCACCTCGCGGGCGACGAGGCCCACGTCGAGATCGTCGACCTCTTCGAGGCCTGCTACGGCCGGGTGAACGAGTTCGTCCGCAAGGGCTACCTCACCGCGATCAACAAGACGCCGCTGCTGTGGCAGGGCATCTACACCCTCCTCGACAAGACGCCGCTGGTCCAGGCGAACCTCGCCACGATGGCCCGGATGCGGAAGGCGATGGAGGCCCTCTTCGACGAGGTGCAGCCCGACGCCGTCGTCTCGACCTACCCGATCTACAATTTCCTCATCGAGGAGATCTTCCGCACCCGCGAGGGCCGTCCGCGGAACTTCGCCCAGATCACCGTCGTCACCGACTCGATCAGCGTGAACTCCCTCTGGTACCGCTGCCCCAGCGACGCCTTCATCGTCCCGAACGAGGAGACCGCCGAGGTGATGCGCCAGGTCGGCGTCGCGCCGGAGCGCCTCCACGTCCTCGGCTTCCCCGTCCGCCTCGCCTTCACCGACGAGCAGCGGGCCGAGGAGGGGATCGGGCCGCTGCCCGACCTCGCCGCCGGGGCCGCCCCGCGCATCCTCTACATCATCAACTCGGGCAAGAAGAAGGCCGGGAAGATCATCGCCCGCCTCCTCGAGCGGCCGAACTGGGAAGTCACCGTCACCGTCGGCCGGGACCAGAAACTCCAGCGGGAGATCGCCGCCCAGGTCGAGGAAGCGGGCGCGTCGGGCCGCATCACCGTCCTCGGCTGGACGAACCGGATGGCCGAGCTGATGCTCACCCACCACGTCCTCGTCAGCAAGGCGGGCGGGGCGACCGTCCAGGAAGCCGTCGCCGCCCGGATCCCGATGCTGGTGAACCAGGTCGTCCCCGGGCAGGAGGAGGGGAACTACGAATTGCTGAAGCGGAACCACGCCGGGATGCTCGCCGAGAGCCCGAAGGAAATCGCCGCGTGGCTCGACCGCCTCTTCGAGAACGAAGGCCGCCTCTGCAACCTCTGGCGCGAGAACCTCCGCCCCATCAGCCGTCCCGACAGCGCCCTCCAGGCCGCCCGCTTCATCCTCGAGGCCGCCGCCCCGCAGAGCCTCCCCCCCGCCGACTCCGGCTCCGCCTTCCGGCAGGCCGCCCAGCGGCAGGAGGCGAAGCAGAAATCGTCGAAGACCCCGCCCGCCTCGGAAAAGCGGCTCCTCCTCTGCGACTTCCACACCCACACGACCTACTCCGACGGGAAGCTCACCGTCGGCGAGCTGGTCGACCTCTACGGCCAGCGCGGCTTCGACTGCCTCTGCGTCACCGACCACCTCATCGATCCCGCCCGCGTCATCGGCAAGGTCTGCCAGTGGACCGGCCTCGTCCTTTCCCCCGCCCAGGTTCCCGAATACTTCGAGACGCTGGAGAAGGAAAAGAAGCGGGCGTGGAAGAAGTACGGCATGATCCTCATGGCCGGGATCGAGTTCAACAAGGACGGCCTCACCGCGAAGTCGTCGGCCCACCTCCTCGGCATCGACCTCAAGGCCCCGATCGACCCGACCCTCGACCTCAAGGCGCTCATCGCCGAGATCCACGCGCAGGGCGGCCTCGCCGTCGCGTCCCATCCCCACAAGTTCCAGAGCGAGTGGGGCCGGAACACGCTCTACCTGTGGGAACACCAGGACGAATTCGCGCCCCTCCTCGACGCATGGGAGATCGCCAACCGCGACGACCTCTACACCCCCGTCGGGCTGAAGCGGCTCCCCTTCCTCGCGAACAGCGATTTCCACAAGCCGAAGCACCTCCATTCGTGGAAGACCCTCCTCTGCTGCGAGAAGGACCCCGAGGCGATCAAGCAGTGCATCCGCGAAAACCGCGACGTCGCGTTGACCCTCTACCGCGACCACCGCTTCGCCGCAAACCTCCTCCCCGCCGACCTGCGGCGTCCCGCCGTGACGACCCCCGAAGGAGTCGCAGTCCCGCCTGCCGCGGTGTTTCCGTTCCCGCAGGCGGCGTAGTTCCTGACTCCCATCGGGAGCTATGCCGCCCTGGGGGAACAGTCACCACAATGTAACGCTCCCTGGCCTCTTCGCGGCACGCTTCCCGCTCCACTGCATCCATGCCCCCCTGGTCGTGCTCCGTCGGCGCCCGCCGCTACGGCTTCGATTCGCTCCGCGAGTTGATGGCGAAGGCGACGCCGTTCCGCTCCGGCGACGCGCTGGCCGGGGTCGCGGCCGCGAGCGCCGAGGAGCGGGTCGCCGCCCAGCTCTGCCTCGCCGAGGTCCCGCTCCAGCGCTTCCTCGACGATCCCCTCGTTCCCTACGAGGACGATGACGTCACCCGGCTCATCGTCGACACCCACGACCGCGCCGCCTTCGCGCCCGTCGCGGGCCTCACCGTCGGCGCGTTCCGCGACTGGCTGCTCCGCTACGAAACCGACGGGGCGGCGCTGGAGGCGCTCGCGCCCGGCCTCACGCCCGAGATGGCGGCGGCGGTCTCGAAGCTCATGGGGAACCAGGACCTCATCCTGGCGGCGCAGAAGCGGCGCGTCGTCACCGCCTTCCGCGGGACCCTCGGCCTGCCGGGGCGGCTCTCCGTCCGGCTTCAGCCCAATCACCCGACCGACGATCCCCAGGCCATCGCCGCCTCGATCCTCGACGGCCTCCTCTACGGCTGCGGCGACGCCGTCATCGGCATCAACCCCGCCACCGACAGCGTCGGCTCCCTCGACCGGCTCCTCCGCCTCCTCGACGAGGTCATCGCCCGCTACCAGATCCCGACCCAGTCGTGCGTCCTCGCCCACGTGACGACGCAGATGGAGGCCCTGCGCCTCGGCGCGCCGCTCGACCTCATGTTCCAGTCGATCGCCGGGACCGAGGCGGCGAACCGGAGCTTCGGCGTCACCCTCTCCCTCCTCGCCGAGGCCGACGAGGCGGCCCGCTCCCTCCGGCGCGGGACGGTCGGCGACAACGTCATGTACTTCGAGACCGGCCAGGGCTCGGCCCTCTCCGCCGGGGCCCACCACGGCGTCGACCAGCAGACCCTCGAAGTCCGGGCCTACGCCGTCGCCCGGAAATTCAAGCCGCTCCTCGTCAACACCGTCGTCGGCTTCATCGGCCCCGAATATCTCTACGACGGGAAGCAGATCATCCGGGCCGGACTGGAAGACCATTTCTGCGGGAAGCTCCTCGGCCTCCCGATGGGCGTCGACGTCTGCTACACGAACCACGCCGAGGCCGACCAGGACGACATGGATACCCTGCTGACGCTCCTCGGCGTCGCCGGGTGCAACTACATCATGGGCGTCCCCGGGGCCGACGACATCATGCTCGGCTACCAGTCGACTTCCTTCCACGACAGCCACTACCTCCGCCAGGCCCTCGGGCTGCGGCCCGCGCCCGAGTTCGAGGCGTGGCTCGAGACCATGCGGATCGCGACCGTCGAGGGCCGCCACCTCCTCCCCGTCGCGGGCGACCATCCCTTCCTCCTCCATGGAAACGCCTGACCTCGTCCCGCCCGCCCCCGAAGGCCGGGACCGGTGATTCGGCCTCCGCCGCTTCACCCAGGCCCGCATCGCCCTCGGGCGGACGGGGGGAAGCCTGCGCACCGAGGCCGTCGTCGACTTCCGCCTCGGCCACGCCCGCGCACGCGACGCCGTCCACGCCCGCTTCGTTCCCGCCACGGTGGCCGAGGCCTTGGAACAAGCGGGGATCGAGAGCTTCCCCGTCGCCACCGAGGCCGCCGACCGCCGGACCTACCTGGCGCGGCCCGATCTCGGGCGGCGTCTCGATGGGGCGTCGCGCGACGCGCTGCGGGAGCGGAGCGGAACGTGGGGCCGCCGCGATCTCCTCGTCCTCGTCTCCGACGGCCTCTCCGCCCTCGCGGCGGAACGGCAGGCCGTCCCCGTCCTGGCCCGGCTCTTTCCCTTGCTGCAAGGCGCGGGATGGACGCTCTACCCCGTCCTCATCGTCCCCTTCGGAAGAGTGAAGCTGCAGGACGAGGCCGGGGAACTCCTCGGCGCGCGCCAATCGGTGATGCTGCTCGGGGAGCGCCCCGGCTTCAGCTCCATCGACAGCCTCGGCGCCTACCTCACCTTCGGCCCCGGCGCAGCCCGGACCGACGCCGACCGCAACTGCCTCTCCAACATCCGCCCCGAGGGCCTCCCCCCGGCGCAGGCGGCGGCGAAGCTCGCCGCCCTCCTCGCGGCCTCGGCGGAACGGAAGGTCAGCGGCGTCGCGCTGAAGGATTTGGAGGAGCCCTCCTTGGAGGGGTGAGAAAGGAGGTCCCGAAGGGCCGCCTTTTTTGCACCCTTAGGCTTCAACCCGCCGCGCCCGCGCCCGGACGAAGAGGGCCGCGCCGAGGGCTCCGATCAGGAGCTCCCAGACGGGCGGCTCCGGCACGGCGAGGGCGGTTCCGAGGACCTGGACGTTATCGAGGGCGAAGTTGGCCGTGGTGCCGTTGCCGGTTTCGTTCAGGACGAGTTTCAGATAGACGGCGCTTTTGTTGTCGAGGACGGTGCTGAAGGTGTCGGAGATGTCGAAGTAGCCGCCGCCGAGGGTGAGGGTGCCGGTCTGGGTCGGCGTAACGGTGGTGAAGGTGACGTTGTCGTAGCTGTAGGCCCAGGTGAGGGAGGTGAGGGCGGAGCCGCCGGTGCGGCCGGCGTAGCTCAGCGAGATGCCCTGGTAGCCCTGCGTGTCGAGGGAGAAGACGAGGCTGCTGGTGACGGGGGCTGCGGTCGTCGAGGAAAGGACGAGGAAGGCCGCGCCCTGCTGGGTCGAGGTGTCGCCCGCGTAGAGGTTGGAATTCTGGCCGCTGCCGAGATTGGTCGAGGCGTCGTTGAAGGCGCCCCACTGGGAGTAGGTATTCGTGTGGCCCCCGTTGATGTAGCCGGTGACGCCGGTGAAATCGATGTAGGTCGAGGTGTAGAGGGCCCCGTTGGCGGTGTTGCTCGAGAGGCGGTTGTTGGTCGTGTTGAAGACCTCGCCGAAACCGGCGTTGGTGGTGGCGAAGGAGCCGGTCAGCGAGCCCGAGTAGTTCGTCGCGGTGTTGTTGAAATCCCAATAGGAGAGGAGCGTGGTCGCCGCCATGCCCCGCGTGGCCGGAAGGAGGAGGGCGAGCGCGCTCAAGGCCATGGCGAAGGCCAGACGGGAGGGGGAAGCGGGACGAGGCGGTGTCATCGGATTTTCCTGGCAGGGGGTTTTCATAAATTTTGATTATTATGAATTTCTGAAAATCGACTATGGGGTTGGAAATCATTGATTACCAATTAATGCGATTGCAGAATTTTATCAAAAAGTGTTACTTTTTGGATATGCCTCTTCCGGTCCGCACCGATCCGCTGGAGAACTGGAATGACCTGCGGGTCCAGTTGGCCTGGGCCTACTCGGGGCCGACGGCCTACCCCCGGACGACGCTCCCCACCTCGCTCGTCTCCTCCTGGCTGCTGTCGCGGGGGGAGGTGACGCTGATCTACGGCGCGGAGCGGAAGACCTACGGCCCGGGCGCATGGATCTTTCCCCGGGAGGGCGAGGGGCGGCACGATTTCAGCGACGACGCCTCGCTCCTTTCGGTCCGCTTCGGCGCGCACTGGCCGACGGGGGAAGCGCTCTTCGACCGGAGCCGGACGATCTGTTTTCCGGCGGGGGAGGCGCCCCGGCTCGCCCGGCTCGGGGAGCGGCTCGCCCGGTTCGTCAGCCGGACCTTCCCGGGGACGACCCTCGACCTCGTCCGGGTCAGCAGTCCGTCGCCGGAACGGTACTTCGAGATGCAGCGGCTCCTTTACGGCTGGGTCCTCGAATACACCCTGGCGATGAAGCGGCAGGGGCTCCGGCCGAACACGATCGGGCAGCTCGACGACCGGGTCCGCCGCGCCGTCCACCTGATGGAGAACCAGCCCCTCAGCCTCCCCCTGCGGGAGCGCGATCTCTCCCACGCCCTCGGCATCAGCACGGGGCAGCTGAACCGTCTCTTCCTCCGCGACCTCGGCACGACGCCCGCCGACTATTGGGAACGGAAGCGGAGCCAGGCCGCCCACCTCGCGATCACCGAGAGCAACCGGAGCATGAAGTCGATCGCGTATGATCTTGGCTTTGGGTCGCTTTCGCACTTTTCCTCGTGGGTGAGGAAGAAATTGGGGAAATCGCCGCGCCAACTGCGCAAGGAAATGGAGTAAGGGAGGACCAAGAGAGAGCTAGACAGTCCTATTATTATACTATATTAGAATTATATTCTGAGGCGTGAGGAAAACGACTCCGACCTAAGCTACCTTTACCCGAAGGGTTTTGTCCTATGAGTCTCTCGACCCCCTCTTCCCTCGCCAATCCGTTCTTCGACGTCGCCATCCTCGGGGCCGGATTTTCGGGGACCTTGACGGCGATCCATCTCCTGCGGGCGCAGAGGGAGGGGGAGGCCACCGCGACGCCGCTCCGCATCGCCCTGATCGATTCGAGCGGTTCCTTCGGACCCGGGATCGCCTACGGGCGGGGCGCGAACGAAGGGCTCCTCAACGTCGGCGCGGCGAACATGGGGGCCTTCCCCGACGCTCCCGGCGATTTCCTCCGCTGGGTCGAGGAGCGGAAGCCGGAGCTCCGGGACGAGTACGCGGCGGCGGGGACGCCCCTCGCCTCGGCATTCCTCCCCCGGCGGCACTACGGCGACTATCTGGAGGAACTCCTCCGCACGGCGCGGCAGGCGGGGCCCCATACGATCGAGACGATCATGGGGCGCGCGCTCGACCTCGTCCCGATGCCCGACGGGACCCTCTCCGTCTTCCTCAACCAGGGCCGCTTCCTCTATGCGGCGAAAGTCGTCCTCGCCCTCGGCAATTTTTCCCCGCCGCCCCCCGTCTTCGGCGGCGGCGATCATGAGAGCTACCAGGCCGATCCCCGCTACCTCTCCCAGCCGTGGAGGCCGAACACCGTCGAGCGCCTCCGGGAAACGGGCGACGTCCTGATCCTCGGCTCCGGCCTCACCTGCCTCGATTTCCTCGCCGCCCTCGCGCGGAAGAAGACCTCCGGGACGATCCACGTCCTCTCCCGCCGGGGCCTCTTCCCGCTCCCCCACCCGCCCGCCTCGGTCCCGTTCCGGAACGCGGGGCCGGTCGAGGGGGGGACCCTGCGGCAGGTCGTCCGCGCCGTCCGGCGGAAGATCAAGGAAGGGGCCTTCTGGCGCGACGTGATCGATTCCCTCCGGCCCCAGTCGCAGGCGCTCTGGCAGCAGTTCTCCCTCGACGACCGCCGCCGCTTCCTCCGCCATCTGCGCCCCTACTGGGAGACCGTCCGCCACCGGGCCCCCGCCGACGTCATCGCGCTGAAGGACCGGCTGCGGGACGAGGGCCGCCTCGTCTGCCATCGGGGCCGCCTCGCCTTCATCGAGCCCGCCGAGGAGGGCCTCGACGTCGTCTTCCAGAAGCGGGGCGGCGGCGAGACCGTCCGCCTCCGCGTCGGCTACGTCGCGAACGGGACCGGCCTGGCGACCGACTGCCTCCGCACCGGCGACGCGCTGGTCCGGAGCCTCCTCGACCGGGGCCTCGCCCGGCCCGACGGCCTCCACCTCGGCCTCGACGCCGACGCGGCGGGCCGCCTCCTCCCCGCGCGGGGCGAGCCGCGCCACGAGATCTACGCCCTCGGCTCGATCCGGCGCGGGACGCTCTGGGAGACGACCGCCGTCCGGGAATTGCGCGAGCAGGCCGCCGCCATCGCCGCGCGGGTCCGCGGGGCCGAGGCGCCCCGCGCTTCGGCGGCGCTCCCGTTCGATATCTAGAGCTAGCGCCCCGATCCCGAAGGCGTGTTCATCGCTTCCGGCGCCGCCCCTCCCCGGACCCTCCCGCCGCCGAATTCCTTTTCGAGCGCGAGGGCGGCGGTGAGGGCGCCGTTTTCCTTCGCGATGGTCGCGGCCAGGAGGCGGGCGCGGGCGGGGGCGGGGCCGGCGAGGAGCTTGGCGAAGGTCCGCCGGAAGACGGGGCCGGTCCGGCTCTCCCTCGGGACGACGAGGGCGGTGCCGGTGTGGGCGAGGAGGGCGGCGTTGCCGGGCTGGTCGAAGGCGTAGGGGCAGGCGACGACGGGGACCCCGGCGCGGAGGCCGGCCGCGAGGGTCCCGATCCCGCACTGGTGGGCCACGGCGGCGCAGCGGGGGAAGATCGCGGCGTGGGAAAGGTAGGGGATGGCGAGGACGTTCGGCGGGAGGGGCGGGAGCGAGGCGCGATTTTTTTCGAGCCCGGTCAGGAGGATCGCCCGGTGGCCGGTCCCCGCGACGGCGGCGACGGCGGCCTGGTAGAAGGCGCCGGGCTGGTGGATCGCCGTCGTCCCGAGGGTGAAGAGCCACGGCTTCGGCCCGGCCCGGGGATCGAGGAAGGCCTCGACTTCGGGAGGGAGGGAGGCGGGGGCCTTGCCGGCCCCGCTTCCCTCGTCGCCGGCCTCGTCGTTGAAGCAGAATCCGGTGACGACGTGCTGCGGCCCCCATTCGGGCGGGCGGGCGGCGAGGGCCTCGCTGTAGAGGTGGAGGACGAGGCGGGACGACCAGCCGGCCCACATGGCGTTCGCCTTCGGGGGGAGCCCCGCGCGGCGGCGGAAGCCGTCGGCGACGGGATCGAGGAGCCGCCCGACCTGCCAGCGGCCGATCCCCCAGAACAGGCGCTGGACGGCCCGCCCGAGGGGGCCGGTCCAGGCGGGGAGGGGGGCGTGGGCGAAGCCGCTCGGCATCGCCGAGGCCGAGGGGTAGAGGCCGGGGGCGAGGCAGACGGTGGCGTAGGGGATGCCGGTCCGCTCGTGGAGGAGCTCGACGGGGAAGGCGAGGTGGTGGGCGACGATGAGGTCGTAGCCGCCGGCGGCGACCTCCCGCTCGAGCGAGGCCGCGAGGTCGTACCAGAGGGGGACGAGGACCCCCTCGACGAGCCGCCGGAAGCAGCGGAGGCCGCCCTGGGCGGTGGAGAAGAGCTCGGGATCGGTGCTGAGGGGATGGTTGTGCTCCTCCCACGCGAGGCCGGAGGCGAAGCCGAGCCCGGCCCGTTCGGTCCGCTCGCGCCAGGCGGCGTCGCCCAGCAGCGTCACGGCGTGGCCCCGCCGTTTCAGCTCCCGACCCAAGGAAAGGAACGGAAAGAAATCCCCCGACGAACCCCATGTGACCAGCAAAACGCGCACAGCGAACCACCCTAGACGCGGTCGGAGAATGGATGAAAGTCCGATCTCGTTCCCGATCAAAAATTTAACGAAAAGTGAGCGGGCGAAGGCCGATTCATCCATTCCGCCGGACGCTCGTACCTTTGACATCGCCGGGACCGCGTCCGATACTCCGATTCTCCCATGCGGCTCCTCCTTGTCGACGGACATTACTACGCCTACCGCTCGTTCTACGCGATCCGGCATCTCACGAATTCGCGCGGGGAGCCGACGAACGCCCTCTACGGCCTCGCGAAGGCGCTGAAGCGGATGATCGCCGAGCTGCGGCCCGATGCCGCCGCCTTCATCCTCGACGGCGGCCTCGACGCGCGGATCGAGCTGCAGCCCGACTACAAGGCGAACCGGAGCGAGACACCGCCCGATCTCCTCGCCCAGTTCGACCACCTCGGCGACGTCGCCCGGGTCCTCGGCTTCACCCCGATCTGCGTCGACGGGGAGGAGGCCGACGACCTGATCGCCAGCTACGCGCGGGAGGCTTCGCGGCGGGGCGTCGAGGTCGTCATCGCGACGAACGACAAGGACATCATGCAGCTCGTCGGCCCCGGGCGGGAGCCGGGCCACGGCGCGATCACGATCTACCAGCCGGTGACCGGCGGCGGGGTCGCGGGAGCGCCCGATTTCGCCCTCCTCGACGCCGCCGCCGTCTTCGACAAATGGGGCGTCCCCCCGGAGCGGATCGGCGACCTGCTGACCCTCACCGGCGATGCGGTCGACAACATCCCGGGCGTCCCCGGCGTCGGCCCGAAGACGGCGGCGACCCTCATCACGCAGCACGGCACGCTCGACCTCCTGCTGGCCCTCCTCGACGCCGATCCCGACGGGGCCTCGCCCGGGCTGAAGGCCAAGATCAAGTCGGACAAGCTCCGCGCCGCCCTCTGCGCCGCCCACCGGAGCGGCCACCTCGCCCGCAACCGGGTCATGGTCTCCCTCCGGGACGCCCTCGCCCTCCCCGTCCCGCTCGACGGGCTCGCCCTCCGTCCCGACTTCGCCGCACAGGCCGCCCTCTTCGCCCGGTTCGAGTTCAAGACCTTCCAGCGCGAGGCCGAGGCGCGGCTTCTTGTCCCCGGGGCCGCTCCGTCCGCGCTCCCCGCCTCCCCGGCCCCGCTTCCGCCACCTGCGCCTGCCGCGCCTGCCGTGCCTTTCGCTCCCCCTTCTTCCAAAGGCCCCCTCGTCCAGGGCGATTTCCTCCTGTGACGCTCCTCTCCCTCCCGCCCCAGCACTTCGCCGTCCTCCTCCTCGCGGGCTTCGCCGCGGGCGGGGTCAACGCGATCGCCGGGGGCGGGACGATCCTCTCGTTCCCGGCGCTCCTCTTCACCGGCAGCGATCCGATCCGGGCCAACGCCACCAGCACCCTCGCCCTCATCGTCGGGATGATCGGGAGCGTCTACGGGTACCGGAACCACTTCGCCGCCGTCGGGGAATGGTTGCGGAAGCTGATCCCCGTCAGCCTCCTCGGCGGCCTCCTCGGCGCGTTGCTGCTGACCCACACCTCCTCCGCCGCCTTCGAGCGGTGCGTCCCCTTCCTCCTCCTCTTCGCCACCGTCCTCTTCATGGCGCAGGGCGCGATCGCCGCGCGGCTCCCCGGCGGCCGGGACAGGGCGTCCACGGCAACGGCGGGCCCGGTCTTCGCCGCGATCGCGCTCCAGTTCTTCACCTCGATCTACGGCGGCTACTTCGGCGCGGGGATCGGCATCCTGATGCTCGCCACGCTGAGCCTCAGCGGGATGCGGGACATCAACCACATGAGCGCGGTGAAGACCGCCCTCGGCGGCCTCATCAACGTCGTCGCCGCCCTCTATTTCATCGCCTGCGGCCTCATCGATTGGGAGCGGATGGCCGTCCTCGCCCTCGGCGCGATCCCCGGCTACTACCTCGGCTCCCTCTTCACCCAGCGCATCTCCGCGACGACCGTGCGCCGGGTGATCTGCGCGCTCGGCCTCGCCATCGCGGCGTACTTCTTCGTGAAGAAATTCTGATCCGGTTCCGAGGCGGCATGCGGCGGCCTCCCGGTGGACGAAGGAGCACTTTGGGTCACCCCCGCTCTTTTCAAATCACAAGGACAGGTTCTAGGATCGGGTCCGATGTCCCCCTCCGGCTTCCAGATCGAACCCCTGGCTCCCGCACCCGGGGCCGGGGCGGCGGGGGAGCGGAACGAGGCGCTCGACGGGTTGCGCGGCGTGGCGGCGCTGATCGTCGTCCTCCATCATTTCAACATGCTCTGGATCGCCTGCGGGAGGCCGCCTTGGGCCGGGTTCCTGCTGGAGAAGACGCCGCTCGCGCTCCTCGTCTCGGGAGAGGCCTCGGTCATCCTCTTCTTCGTCCTGAGCGGATTCGTCCTCGCCCTGCCGTGGGTGGGGGGAAGGCCGGAGCGGTACGGCGTCTTCGCGGTGAAGCGGATCTGCCGGATCTGGCTTCCCTACCTCGTCGCCCTCGGCCTCGGGGTCTGGGGAAACAGCCGCTTCCACGGCCTCGCGGGGATCTCCCCCTGGTTCGAGAGCATGTGGGCCGGGCCGGTCGATCCGGGGCTCGTCGCGCGGCACATCCTCTTCCTCGGCACCTATCCCAATCGCGTCTTCGACATGGTGTTCTGGAGCCTGCGGATCGAGATGCAGATCTCGCTGATCTTCCCCTTCCTCTGCGCGGGCCTCCTCCTCCTGGCCCCCCGGCTCGCGCTCCTGGCCGTGGCGCTGGGAGGCGGGGCGGCGCTCTTCGTCGCGCTCCTCCCCCATCATTTCTTCACGCCGGTCTACATCGTCATGTTCCTGGCCGGGATCGCCCTCGCTCGGCACCGGGCCGGGATCGCGGCGGCGGTGAACGGCCTTTCGGCGGTGGCCTGGGCGGGGTGGCTCCTCTTCTCGCTCGGGCTTTACCTGGTCCCCGACCTCAGCGGGGCCCTCAACACGCCCGGGCTGATGGGGGCGGCGAATCTCGCGACGCTGCTCGGCGCGGCGGGCCTCATCGCGGCGGTGCTGGGGCGGAACGGCCTCGAGGCGTGGCTCCGCACGGCGGTCCCGCTCTTCCTCGGCCGGATCTCCTACAGCCTCTACCTCCTCCACGCGATCGTCCTCTACGTCCTCGTCTACCTCCTGGTCGGGAAGGTCCCGGTGGGGGCGCTCTTCGTTCCCTTCCTCGGCCTCTCGCTGCTGGCGGCGCTTCTTTTCTACCGCGTGATCGACAAACCGGCGATCGACCTCGGGCGGCGGCTGGCGCAGCGCCTCTCGCCGCCCCGGGTTGACCAATCCGCCGCTTGCACCGCGAGGCGGGCACCCTTAGAGTCCCCCTCACATATATGAAATGGTGGGTCGGACTCCTCGCGCTCTTGTTGATTCTCTTCTTCGGCCTCATCGGGGTCTTCTACGTCCGCACCTTCGTGGCGCACCGGGCCGACGGGATCATCGTCATCGTCGCCAACGGCCTTGATTCCTCCCTCCTGAACAAGGCCCGCCACCAGGCCGCCGCCCGGGGCCAGACGCTGAACATCGACGCCCTCAGCAACGTCGCCATCGTCGACGTCCAGGGCCTCGACCAGCCGGTCCCCGACGAGGCCTCGGCCAGCACCGCCCTCGCCTCGGGCCGCCGCGTCCGCAACGGCCTCGTCGGCGTCACCGCCGACGCCACCCACCTCGACTCCCTCATCTACGCCGCGCAGAAGGCGGGCCGCTCCACCGGCCTCGTCACGAACCGCGAGCTGACCCGCGCCACCCCCCTCGCCTTCTACGGGCGGACCCCCGGCCAGCCCGCCTACGAGGCGCGGAGCGCCGCCGAGCTGATCGACACCTCGGGGATCGACGTCATCCTCGGCGGCGGGGCCGACTACTTCACCCCCGCCACCCTCGCGAACGAGCGGGGCCGCACCGACGGCCGCGACCTCGTCGCCGACGCCGCCGGGAAGGGCTACACCCTCGTCCGCACCGGGGCCGACCTCGACCGGATCCCGACGTGGCGGACGCGGCAGCTCCTCGGCCTCTTCGCCCCGGGCGACTTCACCTTCGGCCCCTTCCACCGCGGCGCGACGACCGAGCCGAGCCTCTCCTCGATGGCCGCCACCGCGATCAAGTGCCTCCAGTACAACGTCAGCGGCTACCTCCTCGTCATCGAGGACGGCCTGATCGGGAAGGCCGCGCGGAACAACTGGACCGACGTCGCCCTCGACGAGGTCTTCGCCCTCGACGCCGCCGTCGGCACCACCCGCTCCTACGCCGGGAAGCAGGCCCTGATTCTCGTCACCTCGAACTTCAGCCTCGGCAGCCTCGACACCGCCCGCGAGGACCTCGCCCTCCCGCCGCCCCCCGTCCCGGCGGCGACGGCGGCCGGCGCCCTCGTCCCCCCCGCGGTCCCGACCTCGGAGACCGTCGAGCAGGGGAGCGGCTACGAGTGGCTGGCCGGCCCCGGCGGCGTCCCGAAGACCGATGCCGACAAGGCCTGGCTCCGCGCCCAATACGCGAGCGGCCTCTTCTCCCCGAATCCCGCCGACCTCCACCATCCCGCCCCCGCCGTCCGCTTCGCCCGCCATGCCGACCTCACCGCCGGTCCCGCCTGGATCGCCGCCGGGGGCGTCGGCGCGGAACGCTTCTCCGGGTTCATCCCGAACGAGAAGATCTTCAGCCTCGTCCAGGACCTGTTTTAATCCTTCTTAATGACGCTGACCGAAATCCGCCGCCTGCTCGACGAGCGGGGCATGCGCCCCCTCGCGCGCTTCGGGCAGAACTTCCTCCACGACCAGAACCTCGCGAAGGCGATCGTCCTCGAGGCGATCGGGGAGCTCTACCCCGCCGGGCCGGTCCTCGAGGTCGGCCCCGGCCTCGGGGCGTTGACCGAGCTCATCCTCGACGCGGGCCTCGAGCTCACCGCCCTCGAGATCGACCGGGGCCTCGCCGCCCTCCTCCGGGAACGCCTCGGCGCGAAGCCCGGCTTCACCCTCGTCGAGGGCGACGCGCTCGAGACCCTCGCCGATCCCGCCTTCCGGGAAAGCGCGGGCGGGCGGCCCCGCCTCTTCCTCGGGAACCTCCCCTACAACATCTCGACGCCCCTCCTCGCCGCCGTCCTCGCCCTCCCCCGGCCGCCGCAGCGGATCGTCATGACGCTGCAGAAGGAAGTCGCCCAGCGCCTCGCGGCGAAGCACGGCACCTCCGACTACGGCGCGATCACCATCCACATCCAGAGCGGCTACGCCGTCCGCCTCGTCCGCGTCCTCCCGCCCTCGGTCTTCTATCCCGTCCCCGAGGTCGATTCGGCCGTCGTCCGCCTCGACCGCCTCGCCGCGCCCCTCGTCCCCGAGGAGGAGAGCGCCGCCTTCCACGCTTTCGTGCGGAAAGGCTTCTCCCAGCGGCGGAAGAAACTTTCCAACACCCTCGGCATCGCCGATTCCCGCCGCCCGGAGGAACTCTCCGTTCCCGAGTGGGTCGCCGCGTGGAACCAATACAAAGAAATCACCCCCAACCCCTAACCTCCACCCTCCTAAGCCATGCTCCTCGCCCCCCGCTCCAAATTCCTCCTCATCGGCGACTCGGTCACCGACGCCGAACGGACCCGCCCCGTCGGCGAAGGCCTCTTCAACGCCTACGGCAAAGGCTACGTCGCGAACGTCGAGGCCCTCCTCTCCGCGACGATCCCCGACCACGCCATCCGCGTCGTCAACATGGGGTGCGGCGGCCACACCGTCCTCGATTTGAAAAAGCGGTGGCAGACCGACGTCCTCGACCTGAAGCCCGACTGGCTCTCCATCGCCATCGGGATCAACGACGTCTGGCGCCAGTTCGACATGCCCCTCATCACCGAGGCCGCCGTCGCGCTCGAGACCTACGCCGCGACCCTCGAAGAACTCGTCGTCCAGACGAAGCCGACGTTGAAGGGCCTGATCCTCATGACCCCCTACCTCATCGAGCCGATCAAGACCGACCTCATGCGCGCCCGGATGGACCAGTACGGGGCCGTCGTCCGCGACCTCGCCGCGAAGCACGGCGCCGTCTTCGTCGATCTCCAGGCCGCCTTCGACGACGCGCTGACGAACCGCCACTCCTCCAGCCTCGCCTGGGACCGCATCCACCCGAACGCGGCGGGCCACATGGTCATCGCGCGGGCGCTGTTGAAGGCCATCGGCTATCAGTGGTAGGGGGGGCGCGGGGTGGGGAGCGCCCTTCGGGGCTGGCGCGGTCAACCCTGTACAGCTGGAGGCGAGCCGCTTTAACGCCACAGAGGGGCTTCGCCCCTCCGTGACCTCCTGTTCTGAGGGCCTTAGCTAGGCGGACGCGTTTCCCCCTGCGCCTCGTCTCCGAACTGGATTAAAATCGGATGGTTCCAGTACGCCCGAGGGTACGTACTGAAGGGGTAGCGGTACCCATACGCCTAGACTCCTATCGGGAGAGAAGCGTATGGGAAAGATATCCTCAGGGATTCGGCATCGAGGAGATAGGCCTGCTTCTTGGATGCTCCTTCCCATGGCTCGGCCCTCAAGGGGGTTAGATCCAGCGGAGTAGAGTGGGCGTATGGGAGATAGGCCTCTTGGGTTGCGCCTCATCGACACCACGGCCTATCAGAGGGGGAGGTGCAGGAGGGGCGCAGCCCCCTCTTGCATCTCTAAACGCGCGTCCGGCATCCAGCTGCACAGGGAGATGTACCCGGTCCCGAAGGGCTGCCCCTCCCCCCGCGCCCCCCTACCGCCGGTTCGCCCGGAGCAGGAGCCAGAAGCCGAGCGCCTCGAAGAGGAGGTTCGGCATCCAGATGATCAGTTCCGGCAAAAGATGGGTGCGGGTCTTCAGCGATTCGGCGATGAGGATCACCAGGTAGTAGGCCGCGACGATGGCGAGGGAGAGGACGAGGCCGACGGAGGTCTCCCGCCGCTGCGCCTGGATGGCAAGGGGGATCCCGACGAGGACGAAGGTGAACGAGGCGAGCGAGAGCGCGGCCCGTTTCTGGAACTCGGTGAGGAGGGGGGTCATGTTCGGCGTCCGCAGGATCTGGAGGGGGTCGAAGACGAGGCGGCCGATCTCGCTCAGGGTCATCACGCCGGTGCTCTTGTGCTGCTGGAGGCGGGTGAAGATCGGGGTGAGGGAGATCTCGAGCGGGAGCTGCGCCGCCTTGATCCCGGAGGAGAGGCGATGGAGGTCCTCGGGCGTCGCGGCGTTCCGCTCGTCCTGGCGGGCGTCGTAGAGGTTGAGGAGGATCCGGTCGTTCGCGAGGTCGGGGACGATCTCGGCGCGGGCGGCCCGGATCGAGCGGAGCGGGCGCGATTGCTCGTCGATCTGCCAGATGTGGACGTCGCGGAACTGGGCCCCCTCGCGCTCGCCGACGTAGAGGCGGAAGCCGTCGAACTCGTTGATGACCCGCCCGGCGGTGAAGAGGCTGAGGGGGTCGCTCCGGAGGATCTCGGCGAAGTTCTCCTTGAACATCTGGCGGCTCTTCGGCGCGAGGGAGGCGTTGATCCAGAAGCTGAGGGTGCTGGCGAAGAGGGCGAGGACGATGACCGGCGCGATGATCGGCGCGAGGCCGATGCCGCTCGCCTTCATCACGGTCAGCTCCTGTTCGCGCGACATCCGCCCGAAGACGAGGAGGACGCCGAGGAGGAGGCCCCAGGGGAGGGTGAAGGTGAGGACGAAGGGGATGAGGAGGACGACGAGTTTCGCGATGACGAAGAACGAGATTTCGCGGTTGAGGAGGAGCGCGAAGACGTCGCGGAAGACGTTCGCCAGCAGGAGGAAGAACGTCAGGACGAACGTCGTCACCAGGGAGACCCCGAGGAGCTCGCGATAGAGATGACGGTAGAGAGTGCGCATGACGACCGAAGAGGGGCTTATTTAAGGCGAGCGCGGCCCCCAAGTCGATTGGGGATTTGCGGCATCCTAGCCGCAGAGCCGGACCAGCGCGCGGCGGTAGAACGCCCCGAAGGCCCCCGGCTTCAGCTCCTCTTCCAGGGAGAGGGGGAGGGCGAGGTCGAGCCAGCGGATCGTGGTGTACCGCTCGGCGGCCAGCCGGGCGAGGGCGAGGTTCTCGGCGGCGCGCTCGTGGTTGACGAAGCGGCGGTTGAGCCAGAAGCGGGTGACGAGGGAGAGGAGGTGGCCGGGGCCGCCGGGGGTGAGGCGCTTCAGCGCGGCGGCGGTGAGGCTGTCGACGCGGCGGACGGTCTCGAGGTCGGCGGCTTCCCCGCCGGGCGCGCCGAGGGCGTCGAGGCCGGCGCGGAGGCCGAGGACGCCGGTGGAGAGGTTGTCGGGGAGGACGATCCGGCCGGGCCGCCGCTGCTCGGCGCGCCAGAAGATGGGGAGGAGCTGGGGGTGCCAGATCGATTGGGGCGGGGCGGTCTTGCCCTCCTCCTCGGGGCCGTCGATGACGGCGGCGAGCCAGCGCCAGGCGCGGAGGGCGGGGGCGGCGTCGACGGGGATCGCCTGGAAGAAGTCGACGGTGGTGAAGTCGAACCCGATGCCGACGAGGCGCTGGGCCTGCTTCCAGACGTTGCTCCACTCCTCGCGCCGGACGGCGCCCTGGGTGAGGTGGAGGACGGAGCGGACGTGGGTCGGCCGGTGGGAGAGCATCTCGACGGCGGCCCCTTCGCCCGAGGAGAAATCGGCCGAGGCGGCGAAGTGGTTCAGCGCGTTGCAGAGGGCGTGGGACCAGAGGACCGCCTCGGGGCCGTCGTACTTTTCCTCCGAGGTGAATTGCCGCCGCCGCTGCCACTCGCGGCGGAAGAGCTCGTCCTCGCCGACGATGAGGAGGGCCATGAGGGTCTCGGAGAAGTGGCGGAGGGTCCGCCGCTCCTCCGCCGGGCGGAGGGCGAGGCGCTCCAGCAGGCCGATCCCCTTGCGCCGCCGCGTCTCGGGGGTCCACTGGTAGCCGTGGTGGAGGAGTTCCCCGCGGAGGTTGGCGTAGGGGGGGAGGTAGTTCGGGGTGGGGTGGACGATGCCGTGGAAGGCGTAGTCCGGCGCGGCCCGCCCGATGCGGAAGAGGCGGCTCCGGCTCGCCGCGCCGTGGAGGTAGACGTTGCGGAGGACGAAGCTGAGGGCGTTCGGGATCTCCGTCGAGTCGGGGGGCTCGAGGGCGTCGATCCGGTTCAGTTCGCGGACGATTTCCCGGCGCAGCTCGGGGGAGACCTCCTCGTCGGCGTCGATCTGGAAAAGCCAGCGGCCCGAGGCGCGGGCGATGGAGACGTTCCGGGCGTCGGCCTCGACGCCGTTCCACGGGAAGAAGTGGACGGCGGCCCCGGCCTCCCGGGCGATCTCGACGGTCCGGTCGGTCGATCCGGTGTCGACGACGACGACCTCGTCGGCCAATCCGGCGAGGCTGGCGAGGCAGCGGGGGAGGTTCGCCTCCTCGTTTTTCACGATCAGGATGGCGGAGAGGCGGGGTTGGGCGGGGGCGTCACTCATGAAACCGGAACCGCTGGAATACCATGCCCGGGCGGGATTGTCGATTTTCCCCCGCCGGGTTTCCCAATCCCGTGCTAAGGTGGGGGTGGGACCCTGTCCCAAGCCCAAACCCTATGTTCCTCCAACGTTTCCTCAAGATCGGCGCCGCCTACCAGCAGGCGAAGCGCCTCCGCCACGTCGCCGCTGTCCTCCTCAAATACGGCTACGGCGACCTCGCCCGGCACCTCCCCCTCCCCCGGGCCGACCGGCTTCCCTTCCGCCGCGTCCGGGTGACGCAGAAAGCCGTCCAGCGGATGACCCCGGCGGAGCGGGTCCGCCGGGTCTGCGAGGAACTGGGGCCGACCTTCGTGAAGCTCGGCCAGCTCGCCGCCGCCCGCACCCGCGTCCTCCCGCCCGAATACATCGCCGAGCTGGCGAAGCTCCAGGACCAGGCCTCCCCCCTGCCCTATGCCGACATCGTCGCCATCCTGAACGAGGAGCTTCCCCTTCCGCCGGAACAGGTCTTCGCCGCGATCGAGGAGACGCCCCTCGCCTCGGCCTCGATCGCCCAGGTCCACCGCGCCCGCCTCCTCACCGGGGAGGAGGTGGTGCTGAAGGTGCAGCGGCCCGGGATCGTCGAGACCGTCGAGGAGGACTTCGCGATCCTCCGCCACCTCGCCGAGCTGGCCGAGGTCCACCTGCCCGGCTGGCGGCTCCACCGCCCCGTGGCGCTGATCGACGAGCTGATCGAGAGCCTGCGGAAGGAGATGGACTTCACCTGCGAGGCGGCCCACCTGGAGCGTTTCGCCTGGCAGTTCCGCGAGGAGGCCGGGCTCCACGTCCCCGTCCTCTACCGGGACTTCACCACTCCGCGCCTCCTGGTCCTCGAATACATCGACGGGATCAAGGTCTCCGACCACGCCGCCCTCCAGGCCGTCGGCATCGATTGCCGCGTCCTCAGCGTCCGCATCGCCGACCTCGTCATGAAGCAGGTCTTCGAGTTCGGCTTCTTCCACGCCGATCCCCACCCGGGCAACCTCCACATCCTCCCCGACCAGCGGATCTGCTTCCTCGACTTCGGGATGATGGGCTTCCTCGACCTCCGGACCCGCGAGGCCTTCGTCGACTTCGTCTGGGCCATCGCCCGCCACAACGAGGCGAGCGCGGCGACCGCCCTCCTGAAGCTGACCGAGAACCAGGCCGAGCCGGTTCGCGGCCCCTTCGAGGCCGACGTCGCCGAGTTCATGCACGCCCACTTCTACCGCCCGGCGGGGGAGCTCCGCTTCGCCTCGGTCGTCTCCCAGCTCTCCCACCTGGCGACGAAGCATGGCCTCCGCCTCCCCTCGAACCTCGTCCTGATGCTGAAGGCGATCAGCGTGATGGAGCAGCTGGTCCGGGAGCTCAACCCCGAGTACGACCTCATCCTCCACGCCCAGCCCTTCATGAAGCGGACCCGCCTCGGCCGCCTCCGCCCGCGACGCATGATCCTCGGGGCGCTCGAGTTCGCCCAGGAGATGACCGAGGTCGCCCGCGACCTCCCGCAGGAGCTCCGCCGCTTCGCCACCCAGGTGAAGGGGGGCCACATGCGGATCAAGTTCCACCACGAGGGCCTCGAGCCGGCGGCCCACGCCTTCGAGCGGGCGGTGAACCGCCTCTCCTTCGCCGTCGTCGTCGCCGCCCTCGTCATCGGCTCCTCGCTGATCATCCACGCGAAGGTCCCGCCGCTGTGGGGCGACGTCTCGGCCCTCGGCCTCTTCGGCTACCTCCTGGCGGGGTTCCTCGGGTTCTGGATGCTCGTCGGCATCCTGCGGCACGGGAAGATGTAGGAGGTCCGGCCCCACTGGCCCTACTGGGTCGGCTGGTCGAGGGAACGTTGGGCCGTCAGGCGGTCGTAGCGGCTCTTGTCGGCGGTGCGCCCCGCGAGCTTCGGGTGGTTCACGTCGGCGACGAGGTGGAGGCTGACCTTGTCGGGCTCCCAGCTGGCGACCCACTCGGCGGGGGTCGTCCCGGCGAGCCACAGGGGCTCCAGATGGCGGTTGTCGATCCCCCAGTAATGGCCCTGGGCGTCGCGGAAGACGAAGAGCGCGTGGCGGTCGCCGAAGCCCGCCGAGTCGGTCCAATCGTAGACGATGATGTGGCTCTCGCCCCCGGCGAGGGTGAAGCGGCGCTGGAGGTCGAGGGCGAAGACCCCGCAGGTCGTCCACCCTCCCTTGCCCTTCACGTCGAGGGCGCTCGCCATCTCCCAGCCGTCGTCGACCTGCTTTTCGAGCTTCTCGGTTCCGTCGGCCGCCACGATCGCCTTGGTCGAGAAGGTCATCACCGTGGCAGTGAGGAAAAGGACCGTGATCATCTTGAACGTCGTCATAGGCGAGTGAGTCGAATCACGCGCCGTGCCAACGCGGCAAAAAGGGAGGAGGCGCGGGAATCGGGATTTTCATAACCTGCTGAATTCAAAAAGGATAAAAATCGGTGAGGGAGTGGACTTTTCTTTTTGCGGTCTCCGGACGGGGCTCCAAATCGAGCCGCTCGGGCCCCGTGTCCTGACACGGTTTTGATCGCGCTGGTCAAGTTCTGATCAGCTTCAAGGGCTCCCCGTTTTCGGAAAGCTTTATCCGGCGGGCTTCGACTTGTTCTCGCCTCCGTACCCTTGCCGGACGACAACAATCCGGCGCGTTCTCATGACAAGCCGCAGAAAGCGGGCTCCCTTTTTGACTGCTAGCAAAGACGGACCAATTTATGAAGAGATCCCATCCCGAGCAGCTTGTTCCCGGTGTCCGTCCCCTGGCCCGCGGCGTTTCCTCCCCGATCCGCTACGGCCGGATCTCGATGATGGCCCTCGTCAACGCGATCATGATCGCCGGGGCCGCCGGGGCGAAGGCCGAGACCCCCTCGGCCTCCTCCTCCGCCTCGACCTCGGCCCCGGGCAACACCGCCGACACCGGCACCGCCACGAAGACGAAGAAGGAAGACGCCGCCCTGGACGAGGTCGTCGTCACCGCGAAGACGAAGAGCGACTACCAGACCGACAAGCTTTCCTCCGGCAAATACACCGAGCCCCTCCGCGACGTCCCCCAGACGGTGACGATCGTCCCGAAGGAAGTGATGCAGGACCAGAACGCCTCGTCGCTCCGCCAGGTGCTCCAGAACGTCCCCGGCGTCACGATGCAGGCCGGTGAGGGTGGCAATCTCTCGGGCGACAACATCAACATCCGCGGCTTCAACGCCCGCAACGACATCTTCGTCGACGGCATGCGCGACAGCGGCGTCTACAACCGCGATCCCTTCAACCTCGAACAGGTCGAAGTCATCAAGGGCCCCGGCTCGACGGTGAGCGGCCACGGCTCGACCGGCGGCTCCCTCAACATGGTGACGAAGACCCCGGAGCAGGAGAATTACTACTCCGCGAACGTGGGCCTCGGTACCGACGAGTACACCCGCGAGACGATGGACATCAACCAGCAGATGAAGACCCCCGCCTTCGCCGAGAACATCAGCGATATCGCCTTCCGCCTCAACGGGGTCTACCAGTACAACCAGTTCGCCAACCTCAACACGGTCTACAACAACCACTGGGCCATCGCTCCCTCGGCCACGTTCAAGATCGGGCCCGACACGAAGCTGACCTTCTCCTACCTCCACCAGCAGGAATCGAACCTCACCGGCTACGGCATCCCGACGGTCTCCAACGGCTATTCCTTCGCCGCCAACCCGACCTACCATAGCTACTTCGGCCAGCCCGCGCCCTATCGCTACAGCAGCTTCTTCGGCTACTCGAACAACGATCACGAGAACACCTGGACCGACATCCCCACGTTCAAGATCGAGCACACCTTCGACGACGACCTGAAGATGTCGAACACGAGCCGCTACGACCGCACCTACCGCGATTCCGTCGTCAGCTCGCCCCGGTTCGAGAACGTCGGCAATGGCATCACCCCGACGGCGACGACGCCCCTCACCGCCGGGCAGGTCGCCCGCGAGTCGAAGGGTCGCCACCAGCTCGACGACCTCATCGCGAACGCGACCGAGATCACCCAGCGTTTCAAGACCTGGGACCTCGACCACACCTTCGTCGGCACCGTCGAATTCAGCCGCGAGCAGGAGAACAACCGCACGGCGAACGGCGTCCCGGAATCGACCCTCTCCGGCGACAACTACCCCTACATCCTGAACTATGGAGACGAGACGCTGGCCCGGGCCTACACCTCGGCCTTCTCCCTCTTCGACACGATCAAGTTCGACGAGCATTGGGAAACGAGCCTCGGCATGCGGTTCGACCACATCCAGTCCGATTCCCAGACCCTCGGCTACATCACGCCCACGGGCGCGGGCCATTTCTACCGGACCGACGATCTGCCGAGCTGGCGCGCCGCCCTCGTCTACAAGCCGGTGAAGAGCGGCAGCTTCTACGCGGGCTACGGCACCTCGTTCAACTCCTCGATCCAGGGGACGGCCAACGGCAACAGCGCCGCCGGCCTCACCAGCGGCACCTCGCTCCTCGAGCCCGAGGCCGACGAGACCTACGAGATCGGGACGAAGTGGGACGTGCTGAAGGACAAGCTCTCCCTCACCACCTCCCTCTTCCGGACGAACAAGACCAACGCCCGCATCACCGATCCGACGACCTCCATCGCCTACAGCCTCTCCGGCATGCAACGCGTCCAGGGCGTCGAAGTCGGCGCGACGGGGAGCATCACCGAAGAGTGGAAGGTCTTCGCCGGTTACACCTACATGGAGAGCAAGGTCATCTCCGCGAACTACGCGAACCTCCAGAGCATCGGCAAGCGCCTCCCGAACACGCCCGACCAATCGGCCTCCGTCTGGACGACCTACGATCTGCCGAAGGGCTTCACGATCGGCAGTGGCGCGCAGTTCATGGATCGTCGCTTCGAGAACACGAACAACATCAACAGCGAGCCCGGCTACTGGAAGCAGGACGCGATGCTCTCCTACAAGCTGAACCAGAACATCACGATGCAGCTCAACGTGACGAACCTCTGGGACGTCGAATACATCGACCGGATCGGCGGCAGCCAGAGCGTCCCCGGCGCGGGCCGCAGCGTTGTCTTCAGCACGAACTTCAAGTATTAAGCGTCGATGCTCTTCCCCATCGCCGATGTCCTGAATCCCGAGCAGGTCGCCGCCGCCCGCGAGGCCCTCGCCAAGGCCGAGTGGATCGACGGCAAGGCGACCGCCGGGTACCAGTCGGCGAAGGCGAAGGACAACATGCAGCTCCCCCAGGATCATCCCGTCGCCCGTCAGGTCGGCGAGATGATCCTGGCCGCCCTGGGCCGGAACCCGCTCTTCATGGCGGCGGCGCTCCCCCTCCACGTCTACCCGCCGATGTTCAACCGCTATTCGGGCGGGCAGCAGTTCGGCACCCATGTCGACAACGCGATCCGGCAGATCCCCGGGACGGGCCACCGCGTCCGCACCGACCTCTCCGCGACGCTCTTCTTCGCCGGTCCCGAAGAGTACGACGGGGGCGAGCTGGTGATCGAGGACACCTACGGGCCGAAGGCGGTGAAGCTCCCCGCCGGGCACATGATCCTCTATCCGGCGACGAGCCTCCACTACGTCCGCCCCGTCACGCGGGGGGCGCGGCTCTGCTCGTTCTTCTGGATCCAGAGCATGATCCGCGACGACGGGAAGCGCGCCATCCTCTTCGACCTCGACCAGGGGATCCAGCGCCTCGCCCGGGACCTCCCGGGGAACGAGGCCGCCGAGGCCTCGACGGTCCAGCTGACCGGGGTCTACCACAACCTCCTCCGGCAATGGGCCGAGATGTAGGGGGAGGCCTCTTTCCCGCTCCCTTTTCCTTTTCTTTCAAAAGGCCCTTCCGGAAGGAAGGGCTTTTGTCGTAACATCGACCTTTTTCGATCGTCTTGCCCTCAACGTCTTTTCACCCTCCCATGCGCCTCTTCCTCCTCCGCTTCCACCTCATCGTCGGCCTCGTCGCCGGGCTCCTCATCCTTCTCATCGGGGGGACCGGCCTCATCCTCGCCGTTCAGCCCGCCCTCGACGCCTATCAGGAGCGGCACCTGACGAAGGTGGCGGTCCCCGCCACCGAGGCCGAGCGCGAGGAGCAGCGCCTCCCGCTCAATACCCTTGCCGCGAAGGCCGAGGAGACGTTCGAGCGGAAGCCGAATTCACTCACCGTCCGCAACGATCCCGCCGCCGCCGTCGCCTTCGGCCTCGGCCAGGAGCGGACCCTCTGGCTCAATCCCTACACCGGCGAGGTCCTCGGGGAGAGCCCGAAGGCGGGGCAGCAGTTCTTCCGCACCGTCGAGAACCTCCACCGCTGGCTCGCCCTCACGGGGAAGGGCCACGACCTTGGGCTGAAGATCGTCCTCGGCGCGACGGCGTGTTATTTCCTCCTCCTCGTCAGCGGCCTCTTCATGTGGGACCGCCGCTTCCTCAAGGACAAGAGCAACCCGCGCCGCTGGCACAAGGAATTCGGCTTCCTCGCCTCGCCCCTCCTCCTCGTCTCGGTCGTCACCGGCCTCGTCATGGCGGTCAACGGCGTCTTCCTGAACGGCGGGGGCGGGCCGGGCATGGGCGGACGGGGCGGCTTTGGCGGCGGGCGCAACGGCGGCGAGCATCAGGAGCACCGCCCCCCCGTCGATTACGACGCCCTCCTCGCGACCACCGTCGCGAAGGTCCCGGCCTGGCGGCAGATCAGCTTCCGCGCGCCGCGCGGGCGCGGCATGCCGTCGGGGACGATCACGGCGACGATCGAGGAGGACCGCTGGATTCCCCACGCCAGCTCGCGCCTCACCCTCCCGCTCGATCCCGCCTCGGAGACGCCCGCGCAGTTCGAGTCCTACGACGAGACGCCCCTGTGGCGGAAGACGCTCGGGCTGAGCCGCACCGTCCACGTCGGCCAATACGGCGGCTGGCTCGGGCTGGCGGTGACGGTCGTCGTCGCCGTCGCCACGATCGTCCTCGTCCTTACGGGGTTCGTCCTGGCCTGGAAGCGCCTCCGCCCCAAAAATCGATCAGGAGCCGTCCCATCTCCGCGTGGGTGACGGGGCGCTCGGAGGAGAGGAGATCCTTCCGCGCGAGGTAGACGAGGCTGACGTTCGCGACGGCGAGGAAGACCGCCACCGCGAGCGTCAACGCGAGCAGCCATCTCTTTTTTCCCGAAGGGGTCCTCTCCGCGGCCCGGTCGAGCAGGAAGCCGAAGCCGACCATCAGCGGGAGGATCGCCCCCTCGAAGGCGCGGAGCCCGAACGAGGCGCCGAAGAACCAGCACGACCACGCGCCGTTGACGATCCACAGCGCCGCGCACGAGAGGAGCCAGCACCGGGGCGCGGCGGAGGCCTGCCGCCAGGCCAGCCAGCCGAGCCCCGCCGTCCCGAGGAGGAGGAGGGGATTCCAATAGTAGAGCCCGTGGAACGGGGAGAAGAGGACCGCGCCCCAATGGGGGTGGCTCCAGTCGAACGATTCGTTCCCGTAGGAAGGCATCAGCCACGTCCCGAAGACCGCCTTCCACGCCGCCATCTGGAGGGCGACGCAGAGGGCGAAGGGGAGGAGCGCGAGGAGCGGCCCCATCGGGTTTTTCCTCACGTGGCGAACCAGGACCAGCGCCGGATGGAGGAGCAGGACGACGGCCTGATACCGGGAGACGACGGCGAGCCCCGCTCCCGCGCCGAGGAGGAGCCAGAGCGCGGGGGAAGGACGGCGTCCTTCCTCCGTTTCCTCGATCTTCAATGCCGCCCAGGTCGCGAGCGCGAAGCAGAAGAAGACGAAGCCGTGGGCCATCGTCGTCGCGCTCGCCTGATAGTAGACGAGGAAGGAGCCGAGCCAGAGGAGGAGGACGCCGGGGAGCGCCCGGGCGCGGGAGACGAAGCGGAGGGCGATCCGCCAGGCGAGGGCGAGGCTGGCGAGGGCGTAGGCGAGCTGGCCGAGGAAGAGCGCCGTCTGGTAGGCCGCGCCGTAGCCGTCGAGGGGGAGGCCGAGGAGGCGCGAGGCCCCGGAGCCGAGGAGGTACCAGGGGACCGCGCCGAGCGCCCAGCCGATCCCGTATTTGTTCGGGAGGAGCCCCGTCGGCGTCCGCTCCGAGGAGAGGACGAGGCTCCGGAGGTCGTCGGGCATCGTCGCGCATTCGGCGACGTCCCGGGCGAGGTCGACGTCGTGGCGGACCATCGCCCCCCGGAGCCAGAAGTAATAGTAGCTGTTGTCGCACCCGGAGATCGCCGACTTGAAGGCCTTCCCCGGCTTCGGGAAGAGGCAGGCGATCCGGTCGACGAAGAAGAAGAGGAAAACCCCCGCGACGGCGGCAACGAGGAGCGGCGTCCCCCAGCGGGAGAAGCGGGAAGGACGGGAAGGGGAACCGGAAGCGGCCATCGGTGCAACGATGGCGCGCGCGGGGCGGGGACTCAAATCAATTGAGCGCCCCGGCGGGAGCGCGGAATCAGCTGTCGAGGCGGAACCGGACCGGGACGCTGACGCGGGACTTCACCGGGGTGCCGCCTTCCATCGCGGGGCGGAAGCGCCAGTTGCGAACGGCGGAGACGGCGGCCGAGTCGAGGTCGGAATAGCCGCTGCTCCCCGCGACGTCGATGTTCTCCGGGCGGCCTTCCTCGTTGACGATCACCATCAGGCGGACGAGGCCCTGCTGCCGGGCGCGGCGGGCGCTCTCCGGGTAGGTCGGCGGGGGGTTGCGGAGGTAGTCGGGCTTCACGTCGCGGATCGCCCCGGCCTCGGAGTGGACGGTGGTCGCCGCCTTGCCCGGCTTCGGGGAGCTGCCGTCGCCCTTCTCGGGCTGCGGGGGCTGGGGCGGCTCGGGCTTCACCTCGGGCTTCGGCGGCTCGACCTTCACGACGATCGGATCGGGCTCGGGATCGAGGACGTCGGGCGGCTGGACGACGGGGGTCTCCACCTGCTCCTGGACCGTCTCCTTCGGCGCGGCGACGAGGTCGAGCTCGAGGCTGTTCTTCCCCGCGTCGATGGCGAAGACCGCCTGCTCCCGGTGGCCGAAGGGGCCGACGCAGATGACGATGACGTGGACGAGGGCCGAGAGGCACCACGGCAGCCAGACCCACATCGACGGCTTCCGGTCCCCCGCCGCGACGAAGGCGGGAAGGGACGACGAGGCCCCCTCGCCCGCCACCAGGGCGCGGACGACCCGGACGGAACCGGAAGCGGAGCCGGGACGGGAGGACGGGGCAGTCGCGGGGAGGGTGGCGTTCATGGGGGTGGGAAGCGGGGAAGGGTTGGGGGCTTCGTTCGGTTCTTCGCTTGGAAATTACTTGGGATTCTTGCCGGTCTCGAAGGCGACTTTGGTGATGCCGGAGGAGCGGACGGCGTCGAGGACGGCGATCGCCTTGCCGAAGAGGGCCTTCTCGTCGCCGTGGATGAAGATGCGGGGGGAATCCTCGGTCTTCTTCAGCGCGTCGAGGCGGGCGGGGAGGGCCTCGATCGCGACGGCCTCCTTGTTCCAGTAGATCGTCCCGTCCTCCTTCACCGTGAGGGCGACTTCCTCGTGCCGTTCCTGCGGGGCGGCGGTGACCGCCTTCGGGAGGTTGACGGGGATCGCGTGGTTCTCCACGAGGGTCAGGGAGACCATCATGAAGGTGGCCAGGAGGAAGAACATCACGTCGATGAACGGGATGATCTCCAGCCGGGGCCGGGACTTCGCGCGGGGTGAGACGAGGCGGGCCATGGAGTCCGGTCTTGAATCTGGAGGCTTAGACGCCGACGCCGTCGCGGGCGGCGGCGGTCGCCTGCTGGCGGGTGACGAGGAGCTCCAGCCGGGTCATCGCCGACTCGAACTCGCGGCGGACTTTCTCCAGCCGGGCGTTGAGGTAATTGAGCGGGATCAGCGCGAGGATCGCGACGCCGAGGCCGAAGGTGACGGCGATGAGGCACTCCGAGACGCCGCCGGTGAGGGCCGCCGTCTTCCCGGCGAGGTCTTCGCCGCCGACGAGGTTGAAGGCGCGCATCATGCCGGTGACCGTCCCGAGGAGGCCGAGGAGCGGCCCGAGGGTGACGGCGGTGTCGAGGACGACGAGGCCCCGGTTGTGCCGGTCGAGCTCGGCCTGGGAGGCCTCGATCATCGCCTCGGTGAGGGAGGCGTCCCGGTGGGCGAGGCCCTGCGAGAGGACGATCGCGATCCGGTCCGAATTGGCGGGGAGCTCGAGCGCCGCCTCGTCGATCCGGCCGTGCTCGACGAGGGAGAAGATCCGGCGGACCTCGTTGAGGTCGCGGTAGCGGGCTTCCTTCACGAGGAAGAGAATCCGTTCGACGACCACGCCGACGGTGACGAAAGAGAGGATGAGGATCGGCCACATGATCGGGCCGCCTTTGACGAAGAGTTCGATAAGCATAAAACGGAAAGGGATAAGGCTTTTTAAGTACTATCGGCCCCCTCCTTTCCTCGCTAACGCCCCCTTGCCCTCGGATAGCTTCGGATTGCGCTCCTTTGCGGGAGAATGAAGAGCCCCGGACAACTTCTTTTTCATGCAATTTGCAATATCGAGAAAAAAACTCAGGCGGGCTGCCCGAAAGCGGGAGGCCTCCCGGAGCACGCCGGAGGGTGATTTCTCAGAGTAAATCGGGGAAACCGCCCGCCTTGGCCCGCCTTCTGCATCCCTGAGGGAGAACCCCTGTCCCCCGAGCTCCCCTTTCGATGAAAACGTACCATTGTGTCTGCGGCCAACTCGTCTTCTTCGAGAACGTCCGGTGCGTCAGTTGCCAGCGGGAACTCGGGTTCCTTCCCGATCTCCTCTGCCAGAGCCCGATCGAGGCGGCCCCGGGCCAGGGTCCGGGAACGCGCCCGAACCTCTTCGTCGCCACCGCGCCCGCCGCGAAGGGGCGGCTCTATCGCAAGTGCCAGAATTACTCCCGCGAGGTCGCCTGCAACTGGATGATCCCCGAGGAGGAGGGGGCCGAGCCGTTCTGCACCTCGTGCCGCCTCGACGAGACGATCCCCGATCTCTCCACCGAGCAGAACCGGACCCTCTGGCGGCTGATCGAGGCCGCCAAGCGCCGCCTCGTCTACACCCTGATCAAGCTCGACCTCCCGTTGCTGAACCGGATCGACGACCCGCGCCAGGGGCTCTCCTTCCGCTTCCTCGCCGACGCCCCCGGGATGCCGGTCCTCACCGGCCACGAGGACGGGATCATCACGCTGAACATCGCCGAGGCCGACGACGGCGAGCGGGAGCGGCGGCGGCTCTCGATGCAGGAGCCCTACCGCACTCTCCTCGGCCATTTCCGGCACGAGATCGGCCATTATTATTGGGACCGGCTCGTCGCGGGGACGAAGTACCTGAAACCGTTCCGCGCCCTCTTCGGCGACGAGCGGGCCGACTACAACCAGGCCCTCCAGAATTACTACGCCACCGGCACGCTGCCGAACTGGCAGGAGTCGTACATCAGCGCCTACGCCACCGCCCACCCGTGGGAGGATTGGGCCGAGAGCTGGGCCCATTACCTCCACATCCAGGACACGCTCGAGGTCGCGATGAACTACGGCCTCGCCGACAAGCGGATGGCGCTCGAGACGCCGGGGGCTCCCCCTTCCGACGATCGCGCGGCCTCGAAGTCCTTCGAGGAAAAGATCGCCGCCTGGTCGGAGCTCTCCATCGCCCTCAACAGCATCAACCGGAGCATGGGGCTGAAGGACATCTATCCCTTCGTCCTCTCGACCCAGGTCGTCGAGAAACTCCGCTTCGTCTCCGAAGTGATCGCCGGCCGTTCCGTCGAGATCGCCGTCGCCCGCACGGAGACGCCGGCCCCCATCCCCGCCGGCCCGTCGGCCAGCCCGAGCGTCGTGGCCGGAGTCTAGGCGGATGCGCTAAGGCGCGGCGACCCGCTCGGGAATCGCCTTCAGCAGCCCGGCGACGCGGGCCGGGGTGATCTCGGTCAGGCACCCCATCGGGATCGCCTGGGGGCAGGTGCGCCGCATGCAGGGGGCGCACGGCGTGTGGAAGGTCTCCACCTGGACGTGGGGGCCGATGGGCCGCGTCTTCCGCCAGTCGGTCGCGCCGAAGAGGGCGACGGTCGGCGTCCCGAGGGCCGCGGCGAGGTGGGCGGGGCCCGAGTCGGTGCTCAGCACGGCGCGGGCGTTCTTCAGCACCGCCATGAGTTGCGGGAGCGGGAGGCGGCCCCGGAGGTCGTGGAGGTTCCCCGTCGACGAATAGAGCGGGAACCACGGCCCCTCCCCGATCACGGCGAAGGGGATCTCCGGCATCGAATCGATCAGCGTCTGGTAGTAGCGCCACGGCCAGAGCTTCGTCCGCCAGCGGGAATGGGGATGGAGGACGACGTAGCGCCCCGCCTCCAGCCCCGCGATGGCGAGGGGCGGCGGGTTCAGCGCGAAGGCGAAGGGATCGGGCGGGATGCCGAAGTGGCGGAGGAATTCGAGGTACTTCTCCTGCGCCGGGGGGGGCGGCTCGAGGATCGTCTCGGTGTAGAAGAAGGTCGAGCCCTCCCGCGCCGTGGCGAGGCCGACGCGGACCGGCGCGCCCGAGAGCCACGTGAGGAGGCCGCTGCGGAAGAGCCCCTGGAGGTCGAGGACCATGTCGAATTTCTCCGCGCGGAGCTGCTCGACCCAGCGCCAGAGGCGGGGCCAGTTCCCCGGCTTCATGAACTTCTTCGGGAGGACGATGAGGCGGTCGATCGCGTGGTGGTCCCGGAGGAGGGGCTCGTAGAGGTCGAAGGTGAGCCAGCCGATCTCGGCGTCGGGCCACGCCTGCCGGAGGCCGACGGCGACGGGAAGGGCCTGGACGATGTCGCCGAAGGAACTCGGCTTCACGATCAGGATCTTCTTTTTCGCGGCGGCGTGCATGGCGGGAAAGGGGAAAGGGAAAAAGAGAATCAGCGGCCCCGCTCGAGGCGGGAGGCGAGTTCCTCGGGCAGCCCGGCAAGGATGATCTTGCGCTGCGTCAGCGCGAGGTCGTAGGGGATGCGGCGGAGTTCGAGGACGCCGGTCCGGGTGTCGAAGAGGGCGTAGGAGGCGCGGGGATCGCCGTCGCGGGGCTGGCCGACGCTCCCGATGTTGACGAAGTAGCGGCGGCCCCCGGCGGAGGCCGGTTCCGCCTCGGCGACGCTCCCCTCGGTGATCGCGGAGAGGGCGCCGATCTCGAACGAGGCGCTCGCCTCGGGTTCCCGCGCGTCGTGCCGGAGGTCGACGCGGTGGTAGCAGTAGGTCTCGACCTTCCCCTTTTCCTCGGCGACGAAGAAGTGGGGGACGTGGGTGTGGCCGAAGAAGCCGATGCGGGTCTTCTGCCACGAGAGGCTGACCTGGGCGTCGAGCGCGGTGAAGACATAGGCCCACGAATCGGGCCGGGCGAAGGTCGAGTGGACGAGGGAGAAGTCGCCGAGGGGGCCGGTGCTCCGGATCGTCTTGTGGAGGGGAAGCTTGCGGAGCCATTCCTTCTGCGCCTCGTCGAGCGCGTTGCGGGAATAGCGGAGGCCCTCGGCGGCGAGGGGGGCGAAGTCCTCGGGCTCGGCCGCGCGGGCGGCCTCGTGGTCGTGGTTGCCGCGCACCGTCGTCGCCGCCGCCTCGACGATCCGCTCGACGCAGGCGGAGGGATCGGCGTTGTACCCGACGATGTCGCCCAGGCAGAGGACGCGCCCCGCCCCGGAACGCTCGGCGTCGGCCAGGACCGCTTCGAGGGCTTCGAGGTTGGAGTGGATGTCTCCCAGAAGGGCGTACTTCATCAGAGGGGGATTTAAGGGCCCGCCGGGGAAATAGACAAGCCCCCCCTCAAGCCCCCCGCCCCCCGGCGGGGGGCCTCCCTCCTCAATGATGATGGACCGAGGCCAATTCCTGCGGGACCGCCTTCTCCCGGGTGAACTTCTTCTCGAGCAGGCGGAACAGGACGTAGAACACGGGGGTCAGGAAGAGCCCGAAGACCGTCACGCCGAGCATGCCGGAGAAGACCGCCACGCCCATCGCGTGCCGCATCTCGGCGCCCGGCCCCTCGGAGAGGACGAGCGGGACGACGCCCATGATGAAGGCGAACGAGGTCATCAGGATCGGGCGGAGCCGGAGGCGGGCGGCCTCGATGGCGGCGTCGACGGTCTTCCGGCCCGCCGTCTCCAGCTCCCGCGCGAACTCGACGATGAGGATCGCGTTCTTGCACGCCAATCCGGCCAGCACGAAGAGGCCGATCTGGGTGAAGATGTTGTTGTCCCCGTGCGAAATCCAGACCCCGACGATCGCCGAGAAGAGGCAGAGCGGGATGATGAGGATGACGGCGAGCGGGAGGAAGAGGCTCTCGTACTTCGCCGCCAGCACCAGGAAGACGAGGAGGGCGCAGACCGGGAAGACGAGCATCGCGGTGTTCCCGGCGAGGATCTGCTGGTAGGTCAACTCCGTCCACTCGTAGCCCATGCCCGCGGGAAGGGTCTCCTTCAGGATCTTCACGATGGCGTTCTGCGCCTGGCCGCTGGAGAAGCCGGGGGCGGCCCCGCCGTTCAGGTCGGCGGAACGGAAGCCGTTGTAACGCATCGCGCTCTCCGGCCCCGTCGTGTCGGTGACGCGGACCATCGAGCCGAGCGGGACCATCTTCCCCTCGGCGTTGCGGGTCTTCAGCCGGAGGATGTCGTCGGGCTGGGAACGGAATTCCTTGTCGGCCTGCGCGATCACCTGGTAGGTGCGGCCGAATTTGTTGAAATCGTTCACGTAGAGGGAGCCGAGGTAGATCTGCATCGTGTCGAAGACGTCCTGCACGTCGACGCCGAGCTGCATCGCCTTCGTCCGGTCGACGTCGACGTAGAGCTGCGGGACGTTGACCTTGTAGCTGCTGAAGACGCCCGCCAGTTCGGGCGTCTGCATCGCCTTCCCCTGCACCTGCTGCATCGCCGCGTTGAGGGCGTCGTAGCCGAGGTCGGTCCGGTCCTCGACCTGGAGCTTGAAGCCGCCGATGGTGCCCAGGCCCTGGACGGGGGGCGGCGGGAAGATGGCGATGAAGGCGTCCTTCACCCCGTTGAACTTGCCCTGGAGGCTGTGGGCGATCGCCCCGCCGGACAGGGCGCCCTTGCCGCCGTTGCGCTCCTCGAACGGCTTCAGCGTCACGAAGACGATGCCGGCGCTCGAGCTGTTGATGAAGCCGTTGATCGAGAGGCCGGGGAAGGCGACGGCGCTCTCGACGCCCGGCTCCTTCAGCGCGATCTCCGACATCTCGCGGATCACCTTCTCGGTCCGCTCCAGGTTCGCGCCGTCGGGGAGCTGGGCGAAGCTGACGAGGTATTGCTTGTCCTGCGAGGGGACGAAGCCGGGGGGGACGATCTGGAAGGCGTAGTAGGCCCCGACGAGGAGGAGGAGGTAGATGCCGACCGAGGCGGTCTTCCGCCCGACGATGCCGCCGACGCCGGTGCCGTAGCGTTCCGAGCTGCGGGTGAAGAAGCGGTTGAAGAGGCCGAAGAAGGGGCCGAAGACCTTGTCGATCGCCTTGGTGAGGGGATCCTTCGGCGCGTCGTGGCTCTTCAGCAGGATCGCCGCGAGGGCGGGGCTGAGGGTGAGGGAATTGAACGCCGAGATGATCGTCGAGAAGGCGATGGTCAGCGCGAACTGCCGGTAGAACTGCCCGGTGAGGCCGCTGATGAAGGCGATCGGGACGAAGACGGCGCAGAGGACGAGGGTGATCGCGATGATCGGGCTCGTCACCTCGCTCATGGCGCGGTTCGTCGCCTCGCGCGGGGAGTGGCCGTCGTGGATGTTCCGCTCGACGTTCTCGACGACGACGATCGCGTCGTCGACGACGATGCCGATGGCGAGGACGAGGCCGAAGAGGGAGAGCGCGTTGATCGAGCCGCCGAAGGCGTGCATGATCGCGAAGGTGCCGACGATCGAGACCGGCACCGCCAGCAGCGGGATGATCGAGGCGCGCCACGTCTGGAGGAAGAGGATGACGACGATGACGACCATGACGAGCGCCTCCAGCAGGGTGTGGATGACGGCCTTGATCGAGCCGCGGACGAAGACCGTCGGGTCGTAGACGATCGAGTAGTCGACGCCCTCGGGGAAGTTCTTCTTCAGTTCCTCCATCGTGGCGCGGACGTGGTCGGAGATCTCGATGGCGTTGGAGCCGGGGGACTGGAAGATCGGGATGGCGACGGCGGGCTTGTTGTCGAGGAGGGAGCGGAGGCCGAACTCGGAGGCCTCGACCTCGATGCGGGAGATGTCCTTCAGCCGGGTGACGACGCCGCCCTCGCTCCGCTTCACGATCATCTCGCCGAACTGTTCCGGGTCCTGCAGGCGGCCCTGGGTGTTGACGGGGAGCTGGAGCTCGACGCCCTTGTCGTAGGGCGGGCCGCCGATGACGCCGACGGAGGCCTGGACGTTCTGGCGGCGGATCTGCCCGACGACTTCCTGCGCGGTGAGGCCGACGGCGGCGACCTTCTCCGGGTTCAGCCAGATGCGCATGGCGTAGTCGCCGGAGCCGAAGAGCTGCACCTGGCCGACGCCCTGGATCTTCGCGAGCTGGTCCTTCACGTTCAGCGTGGCGTAGTTCCGCAGGTAGAGCATGTCGTAGCGTTCGTTCGGCGACTTCAGGTGGACGACCATGGTGAGGTCGGGGGAGCTCTTGATCGTCGTGACGCCGAGGCGCTGGGTGACCTCGGGGAGGCGGGGGAGGGCCTGGTTCACCCGGTTCTGGACGAGCTGGGTGGCGAGGTTGGCGTCGGTGCCGAGCTTGAAGGTGATGGTGAGCGTGAGGCGGCCGTCGGTCGAGGCCTGGGAGAACATGTAGAGCATGTCCTCGACGCCGTTGATCTGCTCCTCGAGCGGCGTGGCGACGGTCTCGGCGATCGTCTTCGGGTTCGCGCCGGGGAACTGCGCGTTCACGACGACGGAGGGCGGCGCGACCTCGGGGTATTCCGAGATCGGGAGCTGGAAGAGGGAGATGAGCCCCGCCAGGAAGATGGTGAAGGAGATGACGCCCGCGAAGATCGGGCGGTCGATGAAGAATTTGGAGAGGTTCATGGGACGGGAAGGAAAGTGGGGGCGCTGGACATGGTGGGGGTGTGCAGCGCCCCTGGGGAGCGCTTTCGGGAACTTTTTTGCTTGGATTGGTTAGCGGGCCGCCTCGGTCGTGACGCTGGTCTGGATGGCGACGGCGTTCGCCGAGGGGGTCAGCTCCTGCGCGGTGACGACGGCGTCGGGACGGACGCGCTGGACGCCGTCGACGATCACCCGGTCGCCGGGCTGGAGGCCCTTCTCGACGATCCGCATCTCGCGGACGCTCTTGCCGAGCTGGATCTCGCGGTAGGCGACGTGGTTCTGCTCGTTCACCACGAAGACGAACTTCTTGCTCTGGTCGGAGCTGATCGCCCGCTCGTGGATGAGGATCGCCGTCCGGTCCTTGCCGCTGGCGAGGCGGACCGAGACGAACATGCCGGGGACGAGGGTCATGTCGGCGTTGGCGAACTTCGCCCGCGCCCGGATCGTCCCGGAGGCGGCGTCGAGGCGGTTGTCGAAGCTCTCGATGAAGCCGTCATAGGTGTGGGTCGTGTCGCCGGGGGTGATCAGCTGGACGGGGATGAGCTGCTCCTGCGCGTTGCCGTTGGCGGCGGTGCGGATCGTCTCGAGGTAGGTCTGCTCGTCGACCTCGAAGTCGGCGTAGATGCCGTTCTCCGAGACGATCGAGGTGAGGAGCGGCGCGCCCGGGCCCTGCTGGACGAGGTTGCCGACGGTGATCTCGGCCCGGCTGACGCGGCCCGTGATCGGGGCCTTCACGTAGGCGTGGTCGAAGTCGACGTTGGCGGTCTTCAGCTGCGCCTCGGCCGAGGCGAGGGTCGAGGAGGCGACGCGGAAGGCGTTCTCGGCCTGGTCGGCCTCCTGCTGCGTCACGGCGTGGACCTTGATGAGGGCGAGGGCGCGCTCGCGGTCGGACTGGGCGAGCTGGAGCGCCGACTTCGCCGAGGCGACGGCGGCGTCGGCCCGCGCCACGGCGGCCTCGTAGGGACGGGGATCGATGACGAGGAGGACGTCCCCGGCCTTCACGGCCTGGCCGTCGGTGAAGCGGATCTCGGTGATCCGGCCGCTGACCTCGGGGCGGATCTCGGCGAAGTCGACGGCGTGGAGGCGGCCGGAGAAATCGTTCCAGACGCGCATCTTCTGCTCGGTCACCGTCTCGACGACGACGGAGACGGGAGGCATCCCGGCGGGAGCCCCGGCGGCGGCGGCCTTGGGCGCGGACGGGGAGCCCGCGAAGGCGAGGTAGAGTCCGGCGGAGAGGCCGAGGAGGCCGACGGCACCGATGCCGGTGAGGAGGAAGCGGGAGTTCGATTTCTTCATGGGGGTGGCGGGTTCGGAGAGTTTCGGGCGGAGCGGGGCGTGGCCGTTCTGGGGAAGCGGCGGGAACGTGGAGGCGGAGGCGTGGGTGTCGGACGTGATCATGGCGGGAGGATTTTCGGTAAGGGGTTTAGCGGTCGGCCTGGGCGACGGTGGTGGAGGCCGGGTTGGAGGAAGGTTCGGAAGGGGTCGTCGAAGCGGTGGCCGGCGTGGTCGCGAGGGCCGACTCGCTCCAGCCGCCGCCGAGCGCCTTGATCAGGCGGACGCTGGCGACGTAACGCTGGCCGAGGGTCTGGATCGCGGCCCGCTGGGTGTCGAGGGCGCTCCGCTCGGAGTCGATCACGTCGAGGTAGGTCGCGCTGCCGTTCCGGTAGCGGAGGTCGGAGAGGGTCGACGACCGCTGCGAGGCGGTGACGGCGCTCGCCTCGGCCTCGGCCTGGCCCGAGAGGTTCCGGAGGCCGGAGAGGCTGTCCTCCACTTCCTTGAAGGAGGTGAGGACCTGCTGGCGGTAGAGGGCGACGGTCTCGTCGTAGGCGGCGTGGGCGCGGTTGAGGTTCGCCGTGTTCCGGCCGCCCTCGAAGATCGGGAGGGAGAGGCTCGGCCCGACCGACCACATCCGGCTCGACCAGTTCACGAGGGAGCCGAGGTCGACGCTCTGGAACCCGGCGGCCCCGGTGAGCTTCACCGTGGGGAAGAAGGCCGCCTTGGCGACGCCGACCTGGGCGTTGGCGGCGGCCATCTGGCGCTCGGCCTCGGCGACGTCGGGACGGCGCTCGAGGAGTTCCGAGGGGACGCCGGTCGGGATCGCGGGGGGGAGGCCCAGCTTGTCCAGGGGGGCGGCGGCGAGCTTGAACGACTCGACCGACTTCCCCGTCAGGACGGCGAGGCCGTGCTCCAGCTCGGCGCGGTTCTGCCGGACGGCGAAGAGGGCGGCCTTCGCCGTGGCGTATTCGGTCTCGGCCCGGGCGACGTCGAGGTCGTTGCTCGCCCCGGCCTGGAAGCGGGCCTTGATGAGGTCGAGGCTCTGGCGGCGGAGATCGATCGCCGATTCGAGGATCGCGATCTCGCCGTCGGCGGCGCGGAGGGTGAAGTAATCCTGCGCCACCTCGGCGTGGAGGGCGAGGCGGACGCTCTCGAAGTCGGCGACCGAGGCCTGGTAGGAGGCGGTCGAGGCCTCGATCGAGCGGCGGACGCGACCCCAGAGGTCGACCTCGTAGTTGAGATCGCCCTGCGCGGTGGCGACGTTCGACTGGAGGCCGGGCGCGGTCGTCGACTTGTTGTCGGGGAGGCGGTAGATCGAGCCCGAGGGGTTGAAATCGACCGTCGGGAGGAGCTGCGACTTCGCCACCTTCGTCAGGGCGCGGGCCTGGTCGACGCGGGAGACGGCGGCCTTCAGGTTCTGGTTGCTCGCCGCGGCCTGCGCCTCGAGGTCGTTCAGGGCGGGGTCGTTGAAGACCGTCCACCACGTCCCCTTCGCGAGGGCGTCGGCGGGGGCCGCTTCCTTCGCGGGGGCCGCGCCCTCGGTGAAGGCGGCGGGGGTCTGGACCTCGGGGCCGAGGTCGGCGCGCTTGTAATCGGGACCGACGGAGCAGCCGGAGAGGAGCAGGGCGAGGATGGCGAGAAGCCCGATCAGCATCGGGATCGGGAGGAGGCCTTCCTCGTCCCGGAGGTCGGAGGGGTAGTGGGAATCGGTATTCATGGCGGGGGTCCGTGAAGGTTCGGGGGTTATGAATCGCTCAATCGTTATTCGATCCAGCGGCTGGCCTGCGACCGGGGCCGCACGATGATCGGGGCCCAGGCGAAGGTCCCTTCGGGGAGGGTCGAGAGCCGGGGCGAGAGGCTGTTTTCCGTCTGCGTCCGAGTCCGGTTCAGGGTGAAGGCGGCGGCGGCGGCGATGTGGTCTTGCAGCCGGTTGGCGAAGGTCTTGGGAGTGCGCTTGTTCATGGGGGGTTCTCCTTAAATGGTATTGGAAGTGATTGATAGACCGGTTGGTTTAGTAACAGGGCAAAAAAAAGGGGGTTTTAGACGGTGGCGGGGGCGGGCTGCGATACCTTCAGGCCGAGGATCCGGAACATCCCGGGGCGGAGGCGCTGAAGGGCGGCGGGATCGTTCTCGATCTTCGCCTGGGTCAGGAGGCCGACGGTGAAGTCGTATACCTGGCGGGCGATCATCTTCGGGTCCTCGTCCTTCGCGATCAGCCCCTCGGACTGGAGGGCGGAGATCGAGGCAGTCGTATACCGGAGCATCTTCTCGCACATCAGGTCGAGGGCGGACCGGATCTTCTCGTCCTGGGTGCTGACCTCGCAGCCGACCGACGTTCCGGGGCAGCCGCACATCTTGCCGAATTCCTCGTACTTGGCCGTCTGATCCTTCACGATGAAGGCGCAGAAGTTCTCAAACTGTTCCACGGGAGGAACCTGGGCCGAGAAGATCGTGTCGAGGATCGGGCGCTTATGCTTCGTCCAGTATTCCTCGAAGGCGGCGACCGCGAGGTCGGCCTTGGAAGGGAAGGCGAAGTAGAAGCTTCCCTTCGTGACACCGGCCTTCTTGCAGATGTCATCGACGCCGACCGAGCCGTAGCTCTGTTCCCAGAGGAGCTGCATGGCCACATCGAGGAGCTTCTGCTTGGTATCGCCTTCTCGTTTCATAGGCCGAACTTACTAGACCGGTCGGTATGTTTCAAGATGTTTTTTTGAAAAAGGTGATTTTACTCTGAGGAATAGGGGTCGCGGGGGAAGGAGCAGCCCTTCGGGACGGGGTACATTTCCCTGTACAGGTGGATGTAACCCGCGCGTTTGAACGAACGGAGGGGCACGCCCCTCCGGACCCTCCTGTCTGATAGGCCGTGGTGTAGATAGAGCGCAACCCAAGAGGCCTATCTCCCATAAGCCCACTCTACTCCGCTGGATCTAACCCCCTTGAGGGCCGAGCCATGGGAAGGAACATCCAAGGATGCAGGCCTATCTCCTCGGTGCTGAACCCCTGAAGATATCTCTCACATACGCTTCTCTACCGATAGGAGTCTAGGCGTATTGGTACCGCTACCCCTTCAGTACGTACCCTCGGACGCTGGGGAAGCAGCGGATTTTAATCCAGTGAGGAGACGAGGCGCCGACAAAGCGCGTCCGCCTAGTTCAGGCCCTCAGAACAGGAGGTCACGGAGGGGCGAAGCCCCTCTGTGGCTATAAAGCGGATTGCCTCCAGCTGTACAGGGGCGACCCCGCCAGCCCCGAAGGGCGCTCCCCAACCCGCGCCCCCCCTAAGGCTGCAGAATCGGCAACCGCCGCACCTGCTCCGAAAGAATATCAGCCGTAAACGGTTTCGGCACCACCGGCCGCCCCGAGCCGGAGAGCGCCGCGCCGGTCTCGCCGCCGCCGTCATGGCCGGTGACGAAGAGGAAGTTCGGCGTCAGCGCGGGGCGGTTCTCCAGCACCCAGCGGAAGAGGTCGACGCCGTTCATCCGGGGCATCAGGACGTCGCTGACAACGAGGTCGTAGGTCCCTTCCTCGAGCTTCGCCACCGCCTCGATGCCGTTCGCGGCCCGCTCGACGAGGCAGTTGAAGCGCCGCTTCAGCACTTCCCCGACGAAGCCGCCGACGAAGGCCTCGTCGTCGACGACGAGGGCCCGCCGCCGGGGCGGCGCGGGGGCGGGAGGGAGGGGGACGATCGGGGAGACCGGCTTGCCGTTCTCGGAGGGAAGGGGGAGGGCCTGGGACGGGGCGGGCTCCGGCGCGGCGTGGACGGGGAGGGAGAGGGTGAAGAGCGCGCCGTTTCCCATGGCGCCGGAGAGGTTCTCCGCCTGGAGCTCCCCCCGGTGGCTCTTCGCGATCGCCTGGCAGACGCTCAGGCCGAGGCCGCTCCCCTTGTCCTGAGATTTCGTCGTGAAGAAGGGGTCGAAGATGCGGGTGAGGATCTCGGGCGGGATGCCGCTTCCCGTGTCGGCGATGCGGAGGCGGCACTGCTCCCCGCCTTCGCCGACCTCGATGCGGACGCGGAGTTCGCGCTTCATCGATTTCTCCATCGCGTCGACCGCGTTGATCACGAGGTTGATCACGATCTGCTTGATCTGGCCGGGGTCGGCGAGGATCGGGACGGGATGGGCGGGGAGTTCCAGGCGGACGGTGGTCTGCATCTCGCGGATGCGGAACTGGAGGAAGGCGACGGCCTCGGAGACGAGCTGGACGAGGTCGCACGGGACGGCCTCCTCCCGGGTGGGACGGCAGAACTGGAGGAGCTGCCGGACGATGGCCGCCGACTCGTTCGCGCTCTGGAAGATGACCTCGGCGTGGCCGATCCGGTCGGCCTCGTCGAGGTCGGCGGCGCGGAGGAGGTCGGCGAAGCCGAGGATCGGGAGGAGCTTGTTGTTGAGCTCGTGGGCGATTCCCCCGGCGAGGGAATCGAGGAAGGTCTCCTTTTCCTTCTGGAGCGATTTGCGGAGGAAGAGGCGCTCCTGGGTGATGTCGAGGAGGGAGGCGCAGATCTGGCCCGTCTCCTCGATCCAGCGGAGGCTGGCGGAAAGGAGGCGGACGGGGGCCTCGGCGCGGGGGGAGGCCCCGTTGGAGGGCGGCGGCGGGCCGGCCTTCAGGCGGAGTTCGAGGGCGCTGCGGCCCCGGCGCTCCGCCTCGTCGAGGGCGTCGAAGAGGCGGTTCCGGTCGCGGGCCTCGACGGCGTCGGCGAGGCTCGGCCCCGTCTCGGACGGAAACTCGAAGCCGTTCCCCAGCGCGGCGAGCCAGCCGGAGAGGGTCGGGTTCAGCGCCTCGATCCGGCCCGCGGTGTCGAGGAGGGCGACGCCCGCCGCGTTGTTCTCCAGCAGGATGCGGGAGCGGGCCTGGACCTGCCGCAGCTCGGTGATGGAGCGGAAGAGGATCTGGTTGCCCTCGGTCAGCTCCCGGCGCTGGCGGGCGAGGTCGTCCATCTGCTCCCGGACGAGCATCGACTGGACCCGGGCGAGGGTCTGGACGCCGATCGAGCCGAGGAAGAGGCCCCCCGCGTCGACGAGGATGACGTCGTGGTGGAACTCCTCGCCGAGGCGGCCGAGGCTCTGGTTCAGGATGTCGCGGATCGGCTCCTCCTCGCCGACGACGAGGTGGCGCGGCATGAGGTGGCGGGAGATCGGCTGCTTCGCGTAGAGGGCGAAGCCGTACCGCGCGCCGAGGAGGAACCCGATCTGCCCGCGCGAGCAGAGGCCGAGGGGCCGCCCCGTGCCGTCGATGACGGGGAGGTAGGCGATGCGGGAATCCTGGAAGAGGCCGTAGACCTCCTCGACGGGCGTCGTCTCGATCACCGAGTGGACCGAGTCGATGAGGGTGTGCGGGTGGATCGCGTCGACCGAGTGGAGGGAGGAGGCGGGGCGGCGCTTGGTTTCCTCGCCCCCGATCTCGTCGATCTCGAGGCCGGGGAGAAAAGGGCGGGCCGCCCGGACGGAGGTGGGGGCCGAGGGGGCGGGGGAAGGGAGAGCGGCGGTACCGGTCCTGTCGAGGAGATCGGGAGAAAGGCGGCGATCAACGGACATGGGCAAAAGCCTCGCCGGGGATTGTGTCAAACGGGTGGCGGTCGGGAAAAATGGTGGCGTACGGGGGGGCGTTCAGAGCGGGTGTTGCGCTTGGAGTGGAACCTCGCAAAGGCCCTGACCCTGAAAGGGTCGCAGCCATTAGCCGGGGGTTGAGCGGAGCGACACCCCCGGGATCGGATCGAAAAGAAACGCGCTCCGCAGAAGAGTCTTTTCCCCGCATCATTCCTGCCGGAGCGCATCTCGGAAAGAGAACGACGGGAGACCGCCCCGGCCAACCTCCTGAATAGGCGATCTCGGTTTCGGGGCGGGATTTTTCGCCTCTTTTACCGGGGGTGTCGCTCCGCTCAACCCCCGGCTAATGGCTGGCATCCCTCCGGGATGCCTTCCAAGTGCCACATCAGACAGGGTTAGGAGACCGCACCAATTTTCTCCGCCCGATAGGCCCGCGCGAGGAGGGTGATCGGATGGGCGACCTCGGTCGGCTGCCCCGCCGCCGCCAGGCCGTTCGCAATCTGGAGGTGGCAGCCGGGATTCGCGGTGGCGACGGTTGCGGCTCCGGTCTTCGCGATGTGGCCGATCTTCCGCGTCTGCAACTGGGCCGCCGTCTCGGGTTGGGTGATGTTGTAGATCCCCGCGCTGCCGCAGCACCAGGTCGATTCGGGCAGCTCGACGAGGTCGACGCCGGGGAGGGCGCGGAGGATGTCGCGCGGTTGTTTCGTGATCTTCTGGCCGTGGCAGAGGTGGCAGGCCTCGTGGTAGGTGATCCGGCACGGCTCCGGGTCGGTCCCTCCGGCCGGCTTGCGGAAGCCGATCTCGCCGAGCCATTGGTGGATGTCCTTCAGCTTCCGGTCCCACAGCTTCGCCCGGGCGGCGTAGGCGGGGTCGTCGGCCAGCAGCCGCCCGTAGGTCTTGAGGTGGGAGCCGCAGCCCGCCGCGTTCGTGATGACGGCGTCGAGGCGCTCGACGTCGAAGGAATCGATCAGGCGGCGGGCGAGGACGCCGGCGGTCTCCAGCTCCCCGTTGTGGGCGTGGAGGGAGCCGCAGCAGGCCTGGATCGGCGGGGTGATCACCTCGCAGCCGTTGGCGAGGAGGACGTCGGCGGTGTCGCGGTTGATGTCGGAGAAGAGGATGTCCTGGACGCAGCCGGTGAGGAGGCCGACGCGGTATTGCCTCGCCCCCGCCGCCGGCGTCTCGACCGGCGCGATGAGGTCGGGCGAGAACTTGGCGCACGCCGTCGGGGTCTGCGCCTCGAGGCCCCGGAAATTTCCCGGCAGGAGGCGGTTCAGCCGCAGGGCGCGGAAGGCCTTTTGCATCCCCGAGGCCTGGTAGAAACGGAGCCCCCGCCCGACGAGGCGCAACAGCCGGGGCCGGGTGAAGAGGCCCTTGAGGATCGCATTCCGGATGAGCGACCGCTTCGGGCTGGCGAGAACGCCGGAGTGCTCGACCTCGGCGCGGGCGGTCTCGAAGAGCTGGCCGTAATCGACCCCGGCGGGGCAGGCCGTCTCGCAGGCGAGGCAGCCGAGGCAATAGTACATCTCGTCGCCGAAGGCCTCGGTCGCGTCGAGCCGCCCGTCGGCGATCGCCCGCATGAGGGAGATGCGCCCGCGGGGGCTGTTCCGCTCCTGTTTCGTGAGGTCGTAGGTGGGGCAGGTGGGGAGGCACATGCCGCAGTGCATGCACTGCTGCAGGACGGCGTAATCGAGGGTCTTCAGCGAGGCGTGTTCGCTCATTTCGCCTCCGCCGGGTTGAAGATCTTGCCGGGGTTCAGGATGCCCCGGGGGTCGAAGGCCTTCTTGATCCGGCGCATGACGTCGAGGTTCAGCTCGCCGAGGGCGCCCTTGAGGAAGTCCTTCTTCGCGAGGCCGACGCCGTGCTCGCCGGTGATCGTGCCGCCGAGGGCGACGGCGTAGTCGAAGATCTCCCGCATCGCCGTCTCGACGCGATGCATCTCCTCGTGGTTCCGCTCGTTCGTGAGGAAGGTCGGATGGAGGTTGCCGTCGCCCATGTGGCCGAAGGTGCCGACCTTCAGGTTGTGCCGTGCCGCGCATTCCTGGATGAAGCGGACCATCTTCGCCAGCTCGCTGCGGGGGACGGTGGCGTCCTCGAGAATCGTCGTCGGCGCGACGCGGGCGAGGGCGGAGAAGGCGGAGCGGCGGGCGGTGGCGAGGGCGGTCGCCTCGGCGGCGGTGGCGGCGATGCGGACCGAGCTCGCGCCGTTCGCCGTGGCGAGGGCGGCCATCTGCTCCGCCTCCTCGGCGACGGCGGCGGGATGGCCGTCGGTCTCCATGAGGAGGACGGCGTCGGCGTCGCGGGGGAGGCCCACCTTGGCGAAGTCCTCGACGCAGTTGATCGTGACCCGGTCGAGGAATTCGAGGGTGCACGGGATGATCCGGTTCGAGACGATGGCCGAGACCGTCGAGGCGGCATCCTCCATCCGGGGATAGACGGCGAGGAGGGTCTTCCGCGCGGCGGGCTTCGGGATCAGCTTCAGCGTCACCTGCGTGATGATGCCGAGGGTCCCCTCGGAGCCGATGAAGAGGTCGCGGAGGGTGTACCCGGCGACGTCCTTCACGCACTTGTTGCCGGTATGGAGGACCTCCCCCGAGGGGAGGACGACCTCGAGGGCCATGACGTAGTCCTTCGTGACGCCGTATTTCAAGCCGCGCAGGCCGCCCGAGTTCTCGGCGACGTTGCCGCCGATGGTCGAGATCTTCATCGAGCCCGGATCGGGCGGATAGAAGAGGCCGACCGCCTCGGCCGCCTCGGCGATCTTCAGCGTCACGGCCCCGGCCTCGGCGGTGAGGGTGAGGTTGTGGCGGTCGACCTCGACGATGCGGTCCATCTTCGCGAGGCAGAGGACGAGCGAGCCGGGGACGGGAATGCTCCCGCCGCTGAGGCCGGTGCCGGAGCCCCGCGTGACGAGGGGCAGATTTTCCTCCGCCGCGAAGCGGACCACGGCGACGACTTCGGCGGTGGTCTTCGGAAAGAGGACCGCCTCGGGCATCTGCTGCAGCGTCGCCGTGCCGTCGAAGGAATAGGGGATCAGGTCTTCCTTTTCCTTCAGGAAGGGGATCGTCGGGAGACGATGTTCAAGCTTGGCAAACAGCGCGGAATTCATCGGGAGCGACTATGGCACGATGTCCCCGAAGGGGCGATGGAATATGCTTCGGGAGGCGTTAAAAAAGGGGTTTTAGAAATAGCTGAACAGCGCGGGAGGCGCTCTCTCCCGCTTGCTTTCGGGACGCGATGTGGGAACGTTTGCGATGACTTGGCACCTGTTCTGGATCGGGAGCTATGTCGTGAGCCTGGGCGTCGTTCCCTTCATCCTCCTCGCGAACAAGCGCCCCGCCGCCACCCTCGCCTGGATCTGGGCGGTCCTCCTCTTTCCCTACCTCGGCCCCTTCGTCTATTTCCTCCTCGGCAGCGAGCGGATGAACCGCCGCCGCTTCCGCCGGCGCGTCCTCGAATGGCGGCGCTCCCCGAAGCGGCTCCGGTCGAAGGGGCGGCAGGGCGGCCCGCTCTCCGCGGAACAGGCCGAGGGGCAGGCGCTGGCCGCCGCCGTCGCCGCCGCGACTCCCGCGCCCGATCCGGCGTGGCGCCTCGTCGAGACTCTTTCGGCGATCAACGGGCAGACGATCAGCGGGGCCGACGAGGTCACCCTCCTCGTCGACGGCGCGGCCTATTACGACGCGCTGGAGAAGGCGATCCGGGCGGCCCGCCGGACGATCCACGTCGAATGCTACATCTGGCGCGAGGACGGGGCGGGGGACCGCTTCCGGCGGCTCCTCGTCGAGGCGGCGCGGCGCGGTGTCCGGGTCCGGCTCCTCCTCGACGAGATGGGCTGCTCCCACCTCTACCGCCGCTACTTCCGGGAACTGATCGAGGCGGGCGGGAGCTTCTCCTGGTTCGGGAACGTCCATCCGCTCCGCAACCGGTGGACCTTCGGCCTGCGGAACCATCGCAAGCTCCAGATCATCGACGGCGCGAGGGCCTTCGTCGGCGGGATGAACATCGGGCGGGAATATCTCGGGCAGGAGCCGTGCTTCGGCGCGTGGAGCGATATCCAGGTCGAGGTGACCGGGCCGGTGGTCGCCGGGCTGGAGAACACCTTCGCCGACGACTGGTACTTCGCGACCGACGAGAAGATCCCGCTGGAGGCGCCCCCGGCCGCCGCCGTGACGGCCCCGGAATCGGCTGCGGCGACGGGCGGCGACCGGGTGCCGACGCCGGTCCTGATCCTCGAGGACGGCCCCGACGACAAGGCCGATCCGCTCGCCCTCTCCGTCCTCGCGCTGATCAACCAATCGCAGCGGCGGCTCTGGCTGGCGACGGCCTACTTCGTCCCCCTCTTCGCCCACCTCGACGCGCTGAAGCTCGCGGCGATCCGGGGCGTCGACGTCCGGCTCCTCGTCTCGGCCCGGTCGGACAACCGCGCCGTCGTCGAGGTGAGCCGCTCCTACTACGAGGAGCTCCTCGCCTACGGCGTCCGGATCTTCGAGTTCGACCGGGGCGTCAACCACGGCAAGGCGATGGTCGTCGACGGCCATTGGGTGACCGTCGGCTCGGCCAACTTCGACAACCGCTCGATGCACCTCAACTTCGAGCTCAACCTCGCCTTCTACTCCCCGGCGGTGGTCGAGGAGATGGCGCTCCTGCTGAGCGGCTACTACCTCCAGTCGACGGAGATCGAGCTGGCGACGTTCGTCCGCCGCCCCTTCTGGAATCGGCTGAAGGAATCGACCTGCCGCCTGTTGGGGCCGACGCTTTAGGAGCCGGGACGGCAGAAACGGATCGCGTTCCGCCGCGCGGGATGGCACTCTGGTTTGTGTTTTTATGAGCGGCGAAAATTCCCTGGTCCGGCGGCTGAACGATCCGTGCGGCCGCCTGGCCTGCGGGCCGGAGTGGAGCCGGACGCGGGAGAATTCCCTCTTCCTCGCCGACCTGGAGCTCTGGTTCGTCTGGAAGGGGCGGGGATGGATGCGGAGCCGGGACCGGGAGTTCCTTCTCCTTCCGGGCTTCTGCGCCCTGATGCGTCCGGGCGGGATCTACGACGCCGGGCACGACGAGGCCCATCCGCTCGGGATCACCTACATCCACTTCGACGTGGCGGAGGAAGGGGGGCGGAAGAGGGTCTGGGAGGAGTGGCCCGAGTTCTTCGAGGTCGACGACCTGGACTTTTACGATTCCGCGACGCGGCGCATCGTCCAGCTCGCCAGCTCGCCGCAGTCGGCCCCCGCCGCGGCGGCGCTGCTGAACGGGGTGGTGCGCGATCTCCTCCGCCTCGCCCCCCTGCCGGTCTCGCCCGGGACGCCGGTCCCCGTCGCGGAGCGGCATCGCCGGGAGGTCTCCCGGCTCGTCGCCACGCTCCACGCCGCGCCGGAGCGGCTCCCCTCGGTCGCCGAGATGGCGGGGCGGCTCCACCTCAGCCCGGCCCATTTCAGCCGGGTCTTCAAGGCGGTCACCCAGTGCAGCCCGATCGACTACCTCGTCGAGATGCGGCTCTCCCAGGCCCGCCACCTCCTCACCGAGACGAGCCTCTCGGTCGGCGAGATCGCGGAGCGGCTCGACTACGCCGACCTCTTTTTCTTCAGCCGCCAGTTCAAGCAGAAGATCGGCGTCTCCCCGCTCGCCTACCGGCGCGGGACGTGGAAGGGGAAGTGAGGGCGATGCCGATGCTGATGCCGATGCCGAGGGGCCCTAGACCAGCCGGTTTTCCTTCATCACCTGGGCGTACCACTTCGCGCTGAGCTTCGGCGTCCGCTTCTGGGTCTTGAAGTCGACGTGGATGATGCCGAAGCGGCGGGTGTAGCCGTCCTGCCACTCGTAGTTGTCCATGAACGACCAGAGGAAGTAGCCCCGGACGGGGACGCCGTCGCCGATGGCGCGGTGGAGCTCGCCGAGGTAGTTCCGGACGAGGTCGCGGCGGTGGAGGTCGTGGACCTCGCCGTCGACGAGGGGCTCGTCGTCGTAGCCGCAGCCGTTCTCGGTGATGTAGATGTGCTTCGCGCCGTAGACCTCGTGGGCGAAGCGGGTGCCCCAGTAGAGGACCTGCGGGGTGATGTAGAGCCAGGGGCAGCTGGTGCGGGGGAAGTCGGGCGGGTAGGGGAGGGTCTCCGGCTTGCCGCCCTTGCCGGCGCGGACGAAGGGGCCGGTGTAGATGTTGAGGCCGAGGAAGTCGGTCGGGAGGCTGATGAGGTCGAAGTCGCCCTTCCGCACCTCGGGCCGGTCGGCCCCGGCCTGCTTCAGGTAGGCGGGGGAGTAGGAGCCGCGGTGGATCGGGTCGAGGAGGCGGAGGCTGGCCCCGGCGTAGACCTTCCGCGCGGCGGCGATGTCGGCGGGGGTCTCGGTGACGGGGATCGGGCAGAGGGGATTGTCGGTGATGCCGACGCGGGCGCCCTTGCCGCCGTGCTGCCGCACGGCCCGGACGGCGAGGCCGTGGCAGACGATGGCGTGGTGGTAGATCTGGTTCATCACCTTCGTCGTCTCCTTCGTGCCGGGGGCCTTGTCGCCGCCGTCGTAGCCGAGGGAGGTGAAGCAGAAGACCTCGTTGAGGGTGATCCAGTTCTTCACCCGGTCGCCCAGGGCCTTCACGACGGCCTCGGCGTAGGGGCCGAAGGCGTCGCAGACGACGCGGGAGCGCCAGCCGCCGCGGTCCTCGAGGGACTGCGGGAGGTCCCAATGGAAGAGGGTGACCCACGGGGTGATCCCCTCCTTCAGCATGGCGTCGATGAGGCGGCTGTAGAATTCGAGGCCCTTCGGGTTCACCGCGCCGTCGCCGTTCGGGTAGACGCGGGGCCAGGCGATCGAGAGGCGGTAGTGCTTCACGCCGAGCTTCCGCATCAGCGCGAAGTCGTGCTTGTAGAGGTGGTAGTGGTCGCAGGCGACGTCGAGGGTGTCCCCGTTGAGGACCTTGCCGGGGACGCGGGAGTAGCGGTCCCAGATCGATTCCCCCTTGCCGTCCTCGAAGGCGGCCCCCTCGATTTGCGGGGCCGCGGTGGCGACGCCCCAGACGAAGTTTTTCGGGAAGCGGAGATCGTTTTTCATGGGTGGCGGGGAGAGGAGGTTAAATATCGGCTTGGATTCCCCGCATCGGTAGCCTAAAATAAGTTCTCAAGCAACCGTATCTTGGGTTGGTATTCCTTTATTAACCCGATGCCGGTCCCCGCTTCTTTCTCCGCTTCCCTTTCCCCCATGCCTGCTTCCTCCCTGTCCTCCTCGCGCCCCTCCCGCTTCCACTCCTTCCGCCGCTCCGCCCAGCACGGCTTCACCCTGGTCGAGCTGATGCTCGTCATCGGGATCATCGTGATCCTCGGGGCGCTCGCGATCCCGGCGATGGGGCTGAACGGCTCGCAGAAATTCAGCCAGAACCTGAGCCAGCTCGTCGGCGTCCTGGAGCAGGCCCGCTCTTCCGCCGTGGCGCAGAACACCTACGTCTGGGTCGTCCTCTATCCCCACGACCCCTCCGACCTCAACCCGCCCGACAACAGCGGCGAGGCGCTCCACGTCGCCACCTTCGCCTCGAACGACGGGAGCAATCCCTTCCCCTCAACCGGCTCCGGCTGGGGCGGCAGCGTCACCTTCGCCGCGGGGGAGACGACGGCGACGGCCGCCGGGGGGACGACGATCAAGACCCTCTTCCGCCTCGCCTCGTTCAAGCAGCTCGCCCTCCGCACCGAGGGCTACTTCACCCAGGGCAGCGGCGACGGCCAGATCGCCTCCCTCCCGACGAACATGCCGAGCCCCCTCATCGGCCCCGCCTCGACCCCCGTCTTCGAGATCACCGTCCGCGGCCTCGGCAATCCCCCGCTCCGGCTCCCCTCCGGCATCCCCCCCGGCGGGCGGACGGCGCAGGCGCTCTCCGTCATCCTCTTCACCCCCAGCGGCGCGGCCCGCGTCAGCGACAGCCCGATCGATTCGATCTGGCTCGACTTCCAGCGGGTGAAGGGCAAGGGCGTCGTCGACGAGAAGGACATCGCCTGCATCCGCATCAGCGGCCTCACCGGCCTCAGCACGCTCTTCCGCAAGTAGGGGAGCGGGGCCTTGCCTTGCGCGGCGGCAGGCCCTAATTTCGGCGCGATGAAAACGCCGGGGCTGATTCTTTGCGACGAGACATTCTGGGACGACGCCTACGGCCCCGTCGAGCGGGCCCGCCTGGAGGCCCTCCTCCCGACCCCCCTCCGCTTCTTCACGAAGGAGACGATCCTCGACCATCCCCGCGAACTGGCCGAGGCCGAGGTCATCCTCTCCTGCTGGGGCATGCCGCCCTGCGACGCGGCCTTCCTCGCGAAGGCCCCGAAGCTGAAGGCCGTCTTCTACGCGGCGGGAAGCATCCGCCCCTTCGTCGACGACGCGCTCTGGCAGCGGGACATCGTCGTCAGCTCGTCGAACAGCGCCCTCTCCGTCACCGTCGCCGAGTATGCCCTCGCCCAGATCGTCCTCAGCCTGAAGGCGATGTGGCGGCATGCCGCCGACACCCGCGCCGCCCGCGTCCCGCTCCGCCACACCCCGCCCGGCACCTACGACAGCGTCGTCGGCCTCGTCTCGATCGGCGCGATCGCCCGGCACCTCCTCACCCTCATGCGGCCCTTCCACTTCCGCGTCGTCGCCTACGATCCGTTTCTTTCCGACGAGGCGGCGCGGGAGCTCGGGATCGAGCTCGTCACCCTCGACGAGCTCTTCGAGATCTCCCACGTCGTCTCCCTCCACACCCCGTGGCTGAAGGAGACCGAGGGGATGATCCGCGGCTCCCACTTCGACCGGATGCGCGAGGGGGCGACCTTCATCAACACCGCGCGGGGCGCCGTGGTGAACGAGGCCGAGATGATCGGGGCGCTCCGCCGCCGCCCCGACCTCTACGCCCTCCTCGACGTCACCTGGCCCGAGCCCGCCCCCTCCGACTCCCCCCTCTACGACCTCCCGAACGTCATCCTCACGCCCCACATCGCCGGGGCGATCGGGACCGAGTGCCGCCGCCTCGGCGCGATGGCCGTCGATGAGCTCGAACGCTTCCTGAAGGGAAAGCCGCTGGTCGGGCAGGTCCGCGAGGACATGATGGCGACCATTGCCTAAGGGAGTCAGACGGGGGGGCGGGCCGACGGCGGCAGCTTGCCATTTCCCCGCACCCTACTAAAAAGGGGGGCCATGTCTTTCGCCGCCTCCTGCTCCTCCTCGCTCTACAAGGGCGTCGTCCGTCCCGCGCTCTTCCGCTTCCCGCCGGAGACGGTCCACCATTGGGCGATGGCGGCGATGGCGAACGGGGCGGTCGCCGCGGGCCTCGGCCTCCTCCACCGCCGCCCCTTCCCGGGCCTCGCCCGGACCCTCTGGGGCCTCACCTTCCCGAATCCGATCGGCGTCGCCGCCGGGTTCGACAAGGACGCCCTCGCGCTGATGGCGTGGGAGCAGCTCGGCTTCGGCTACCTCGAGCTCGGCACCGTCACCCGCCACGCGCAGCCCGGGAACCCGACGCCCCGCATCTTCCGCATCCCCGAGTCGAAGGCCCTCATCAACCGGATGGGCTTCCCGAACGCCGGGGCGGCGGCGATGGCGGCCCGCCTCGGGAAATCGCGCGACGCCGGGAAGTGGCCCGCGATCCCCGTCGGCATCAACATCGGCAAGTCGAAGGTCACGCCGCTCGAGGAGGCCGGGAGCGATTACGTCGAGAGCTTCCGCGTCCTGCGGGAATTCGCCGACTACGTCGTCGTCAACGTCAGCTCCCCGAACACCCCCGGCCTCCGCAGCCTCCAGAGCCGGGACCAGCTCCTGAGCATCCTCGGCCCGCTGCAGGAGGAAAACGGCAAGGGCAGGCGGAAGCCGATCGCCGTCAAGATCGCCCCCGACCTCCGCGAGGAGGAACTCGGCCCGATCCTCGACGCCATCGTCGAGGCGGGGTGCGACGGCGTGGTGGCGACGAACACGACGGTGAACAAGAGCGCCGTCCCGCTGAAGGAAGAGGGCGGCCTCAGCGGCCTCCCCCTGCGCCAGCGGAGCACCGAGGTCGTCTCCCTCGTCGCGCGGCACCTCGCCGGACGGCTTCCGGTCATCGGCGTCGGCGGCATCGCCACGGCTGCCGACGCGCGGGAGAAATTCGCCGCAGGGGCGACGCTTCTCCAGGCGTATACGGGCTTTATTTATGAGGGTCCTGCCTTTGCGCGGAATCTTTGCGAGGGGTTGGCGGGGTGAGCGGGTTTTGGGGTGCCGTCTTCTCAGAGCGCCCTTCGGGGCTGGCGGGGTCGACCCTGTACAGCTGGATGTAACCCGCTTTATAGCCCAAGAGGGGCTTCGCCCCTCCTCGAACCTCCCCTTCTGAAGGCCTTGGCTTGGCGGACGCGCTTGGGCGGCGCCTTATTTCCTCACTGGATTAAAATCGGATGGTTCCGGTACGCCCGAGGGTACGTACTGAAGGGGGAGCGGTACCAATACGCCTAGACTCCTATTGGGAGAGCAATGCTTTTCTGTTGACTGAACTGCCTTAACTGTATTAAAGTGATTAATACAGTTTTCGTACATCAGAAACGTATGTCTTGGCCGCTGAATATCACCACCGATAGCGATCTGCCGATTTATCGGCAGGTCTACAATCAGGTGCGGCGGGCGGTCCTGACGGGGGCGCGGGCGGAGGGGGAGACGTTGCCGAGTGTCCGGGCCTTGGCGGAACACCTGATCGTCAACCCGAACACGATCGCCCGGGCCTACCAGGAGCTGACCCGGGACGGGCTGATCGAGGCGCGTCCGGGAAAGGGCTATTACATCGCGCGGCCGAAGTGCCTCCTTTCCGACGCCGAGCGCCAGCGCCGCTGCGCCGAGGCGGCCGACCTCCTCCTCGACGAGGCGGTCTTCCTCGATTTCACGCCCTCCCAGGTCGACGCGCTGCTGAAGAAGGCGTGGAAGCGTTTCGAGAAACCGTAGCCGATTCCCCAACCCCCACCGCATCCCTGTCATGGCCCCGAACCCGAACGAAAGCGAAAACGTCCTTGTCCTCCGCCAGCTCACGAAGCATTTCCCGGGCAAGCCGAAGCCGACGGTCGACCGCCTCGACCTCGTCGTCCCGAAGGGGGCGATCTACGGCTTCCTCGGCCGGAACGGCGCGGGGAAGAGTACGACGATCCGGATGCTCCTCGGCCTGGTCGAGCCGACGCGGGGCTCGGCCGAGATCCTCGGCCACCCGTGCGACGCGCTGACGCCCGAGGTCCGCGCCCGGATCGGCTACCTGCCGGAGGGGCACCACGTCTACGGCTGGATGACCGTCGCCGAGTGCGGGAAGTTCCAGTCGGCCTTCTTCCCGCAGTGGAATTGGAAGATTTTCAACGCGGTCGTCGACCACTTCCGCCTCACGCCGAAAATGGCGTCGGGCTCCCTCTCCCGGGGGCAGCGGGCCGGGCTCTGCCTGGCGATGACCCTCGCGCCGGAGCCGGAGCTCCTGATCCTCGACGATCCCGCCCTCGGCCTCGATCCGGTGGCGCGGCGGAGCCTCCTCGAATCGATGCTCTACGTGACCCGCCGCTCCGACCGGACGATCCTCTTCTCCTCCCACCTCCTCTCCGACGTGGAGCGGGTGGCCGACCGGATCGTGATCCTCGACGAGGGGACGCTCCGCGCGAACTGCACCGTCGAGACCTTCCGCGAGCGGATCCGCCAATACGCCCTCCGCTTCCCCGAGGGGATCGCCGCCCCGGCGAACCTCGCCCACCCGACGCTGCTCCAGAGCTTCCGCACCGAGCGCAACCTCGTCCTCACCCTCGCCAACGCGGGCGAGGCGGAGCGCCAATGGCTCGCCACCCTCGGCGCGGAGCGGATCGAGGAGCGGCCCCTCGGCATGGAGGAGGCCTTCATCGCCTACGTCGGCGACCGGGGGGAGAAGACGTTCTTCCTCGATGGAATCAGCGGAATCGAAGGACTCAGCCCTTCCATCGCCTAACCTTCTTTTCTATGCGCACCCTTTTCTGGAAAGAGATCCGGCAGAACCTTGTCTGGGCCGTGCTGCTTTTGGCCGGGCTCGGCGCCGCCCTCGCCTGGGCCGTCAGCCAGAATCCCTCGACGGGGAACGGCCAGGGGGTGACGACCCATCTTCCCTGCGGTGCGTCGTTCCTGCTGGTGACGACGTTCGGATTTCCGCTCGCCGCCTTTCTTCTCGCCCTCCTCCAGACGGTGCCGGAGCAATCGCCCGACCGCTGGGCCCTCCTCATCCATCGCCCTCTCACGCGGGCCGGAATCTTCGGCGGCAAGGTGGCGGCGGGGCTCTCCCTCTACTTCACGGTCACCCTCGTCCCCTTTTTTCTCGCGGCGTGGTGGACGGCGGTGCCAGGGCATCTCGCTGCTCCCTTCACTCTGGCGATGCTGATTCCCGGGGGGTGCGATGTCGCCGTCGGCGTCGTGACCTATTTTGCGGGTCTCCTCTTTTTCCTCCGACGGGCGCAATGGGCGGGGACGAAGATCGCGCCGCTCCTCGTGCCGGTCGCCTTGGCGCTGTTGCTCCGGGACGGGTGGCTCTCGCCCCTCGCTTGCGTGGCGACGGCCTTCGCCTGCGGCTCCCTCGTATGGGCGGCGCGGCGGAGTTTCCTTGATTATCGCCTCGACCGGTCTCCGACGACCGGCTCGCGGATGATCGTGGCCGCGCTCCTCGTTCCCGGTCTTCTCCTCGGGGTCGCGTTCGTGCAATGGATCGGGGGGATCGTCGGCGGATGGGGCGAGAAGGGGGAGGGGAGGTTCGAGGAGATCGCCACCGTCAACTTCGACGGGACGCCGTTGATCTGGCATCTTTCCGTGGTCGGCGGGCAGGAAACGGGACTCGAAGTGCGCGATTTCGCGGGCAATCCAATCCCTTTCGCATCGGGCGCGAAGCGTCCGGCGAGCCCTTGGGAAAGCGCCTTGCCGATGAAGGATTTCGTCCAGTTTTCCAACAGAGGTCTTTCCGTAAGCCGCTATCGACAGCCTTCCTCCTACGTCGAAGCCGATCAGGATTCCCTCAACGCCTCGGAGGGGCCGACGTGGTATTACGTCGCCGCCCGGGGCCGATACGAGGCCTTCGCCCGGACCGACCGGAAACCGGCGGGCCTCCTCGATCCCCACGGCTTCGTCCCTTCGGGCTCGCCCGAGCCGGTGCGGAAGGCGGCCGGAGACGAGGTGACGCTGGCGACCCAAATCTGGGGCACCCATCCCTGCCGTCTCTACCGCGACGGCCTCTATCTCTTCGATCCGCGCGGGCGGACGGCGACGCGCCTCGCGGGGAGCGAAGCGTCCGCGACAGCGACGCGGGCGCAGGGGGCCGCCTACTTCCGCATCGGTGGTGAGAATCCCGTCACGCCGTTGGCAGAGAGCCCTGAGACGGCCCTCGTTCTGTTTGAAGACCACGTGGCCGTCGTTCCCCTCGATGCGGATGCCACGGCACTGAAAAAGATCACGCTGCCGTTCGTCCCCTTCCCGGCACTGAAAAAGGGAGGAATACGGTTGATCGAAGTGGGCGCGCTGCCCGATGGGAAAAATTGGCGCTGGTTCCTCATCGAATATGCGGCCTCCGACGCCACCTCGGCCGATCCTTTCCTGGCGACGGCGCACTTCGTCGCCTACGACTCCCAAGGCCAGGTGATCGACCGGAAAGACGCGACGCTGCGGGAGAGCCCGGAGAAGGGGCCGAGCCGGTTCGCAAAGACTCTCGCGGCGGCGATCCGTCCGGCACTCGAAACGATCTTCCCTCCGCTGGGAAGCGGTGATCGCTTGTCGCGTGCGTCGCAGCTTTGGGAAAACGGCGTCTCTCTACTCTCTTCCGTCCTCGCCTTTTTCTTCTTCTTCGCTTGGAGGGGAAAGGCGGTGTCTCTGCGGCTCACCGTCGCGGGGGCGGCCCTCCTTCTCCTCTTCGGTCCGCTGTGGGTCGTCGCCCTCGCGTTGACCGGTCCGCGCCATGCCGCGTTCCCCACACCGGCCTCCGACCGGCCTTCGGTCCCGGATCGGCGGGAAATTTTCGCCTGATTCTTTCAGGAACTCTTTCACGAAAGATACCCCAGCCTCATGAAAACCCTGTTTTGGAAAGAGTGGAGAGAGAATGTCCGTTGGGCCTGCCTCGGCATGGCCCTCTTCGGTGCCGCACTCGCCTATGTCCTCCACGAGTTGATCAGCCCGCTGAATCCCTATGATCATCCGGAGTATGAGTCGCTCTGCGCCCCTCTCTTCCTCACGGTGACGATGTGGGGCGGGATCGTCGGCGGATTCCTTCTCGGCCTTCTCCAGACGTTGCCGGAACGGGCCGCCGACCGGTGGGCCTTTCTCGTCCATCGTCCGATGACGGCGGGATCGATCTTCGCGGGCAAGGCGGCGGCGGGCCTCGCCCTCTACCTGCTGGCCACGGTCCCGCCGTTCCTCGCTGCCGTGGCGTGGGTGGCGGTGCCGGGGAATATCCGGAGTCCCTTCGTTCCCGCGACGATGACGCCGGGGGCGATCGACCTCGCCTGCGGGATCGCGTGGTATTTCGCCGGGATGCTCGTCGGGCTCCGCGAGGTCCGCTGGTGGGGGACGCGGCTCCTTCCCGTCGCCGCCGCGTGGCTCGTCACCTGGCACGCGCAGGAACGGTGGGAGGCGGGCCGCGTCGTCGGCTACGTCGCCTACGTCGGCGCCGCCCTCGCCCTCGCGGCCTGGGCGGTGACGACGACGAGCGGCGGGCTGCGGCGGCTCCCGCGCACAGGCCGTCTCGGCCTCTTTGTCACGGCGGCGCTCGGCGGCTACGCGCTCCTCTCCCAGGGCGGCGGCCTCCTCCTTCCGGCGCTTCTCGATCCGAAGGAACCGCGCGGCATCTATCGCCGCTACGAGATCACCCGCGACGGACGGCCCTTCCTCCGCACCGACGACCGGAACGCCGGGAAGATCACCTACACCGACCTCACCGGTCAGACCCTCGTTGAGCCCCGGCTCTCCGCCTGGGATTTCTCCTTTCATTACTTCGCCGAGGACAGCCAGCTCACCTCCGAACTCCGTCGTCCCGGGACGCTCCCCCACAATCAGGCTTATCGCTCCATCCAGCACTACATGGAGGGAGGCCGGAGCGGGAGCGAGCTCGGGTCCGACGGGAGGCCGCTCCCCGAATGGTTTTATCTGCCCGGGGAACGGGCGCTGGTCGGCTATGGTTACGTCCATCGCCGCCCCCTCGTCCGCCTCGGCGGGAGTGTCGGCGCGGACGGAAGCGCCGTGGCTCCCTTCCCCGAGGCGGCGTTCACTTTCCAGGGCGACGGCCTTGCCTTCCCTCATGCCGCCTTTGCCTTCGATCAGAAAACGGGAACGTTGACCCCGCTCCGCGATCCGAGGGCGGTGCAAGGCCAGAGCCCGCGCGAAATCTACGACCTCTCCACAGTCTCGAATATCCTGGTTCCGAAGGGTCCCGGCCATCCGGAGCAACGGGGGAGCTTCTACGCCGTGACGCTGGCCGACGAGATCCTCTTCTACGACGCCGAGGGCACCCTCCTCGCCCGGACGCCCCATCTTCACGATCCGAAGGTCTACGGCGCGATCCGGGCGATCAAGGTGGATGGCACCGGCACCGGTTTCTTCCTCACCTACTGGCCGCCGCGCAATTGGGAGCATCGCCTTCCCGGTTACCTCGATCGCCTCGACGCCCAGGGGCGGCTCCTTTCCGAGGAAGTCCTCCCCTACGCCCCGAACCAGGATCCGCCGAAGACGTGGTGGGTCCGGAACCGCGACCTCCTCCCGCCCTTCCTCGGTGTGGCGTGGAAGTGGACGAACAACTACGCCCATGCCCGCCTCGATCGCGCCGCCGGCCGGGAAACGGTCGAGACGGCGTGGTGGGGGAAGATCGTCCAGAACCCGGAGAGGGAAAAGGCCTTCCTCCTGCGGAGCGCGACGGGCGGGGCCGCCGTCCTTCTCCTCGGCCTCCTCTGGCTCACCCTCGCCGGGCAGCCCGGGGGATGGCGGAACCGCGTCGCGTGGGGGTTCGGCCTCTTCTGGTTCGGCCCGGGGGCGCTTTTCGCCCTCCCGGTCCTCGCGCCGTGGCCGGTGCGGCGGACGGCTGCCGCACCCGTCCCGGCGGACCGGGTCGCGATCTTCGAGCCGGTGGAAGAACCGCTCTCCCGCTAGCGGCCACCCCGCGTGGGCAAAGAAAAAGGCACCTCCGACCGGATGGTGCCTTGTTCTTTAAAAGGAGTGTAAAACGTAAAGCTTACAGAGGGATAGATGCCGCAGCGGGGGTTTCGTTCAAAAAAAGTTCCGATTTTCTTCAAAATCAGAGATCGATTCCCACAACTCCTTCGTTTTCAATGACTTCAAACGTCCTGATTTTTTGTCCCGGGATGTTCGTACAGTGGCCCGTGCGGAGGTCGAAGGTCCATTGATGCCAGGGGCAGGCGATTTTTTCGCCGTCGAGCCATCCCTCGCTCATCGGTCCGGCGCGATGGGGGCAATGGTCGTCGAGGGCGAAGAGCCCGGCCTCGGTCCGCGCCAGGGCGATCCTCACCACGGCCCCCCCTTCCCCGGCGATCTCGCAGAGCCGGGTCTGGCCGACGGGGGGGAGTTCTTCGCGGGAACAGAGGCGCGTCCAGGCCATGGTCCCGTTACGTTGCGCTTCCCCCCTGCCGATGGCAAGCGGCCTGCTCTATTGGCATGCGAGCCCGGAGCAGGTAGAACCCTTCTTTGCCCCGAACCCGAACCGAATGACCGATACGCCCGCCTCCTTCCTGCAGCCCGTCCGCCTCGTGAGCACCGACCTCGACGGGACGCTGATCGATTTCCGACCGAACATCCCGGCCGACGCCGTCTTCTTCGACCGGATCGAGACCGCGCGGAGCCGGGCCCGGGGCGGGGAGCCGTTCCTCTGGACGATGAACACCGGGCGCTGGTGGCAGAGCCTCTCGGTCGAGATGATGGTCCGCAACTTCCCCCTGATGCCCGATTGGGTCATCCTCACCGAGCGGGAGATCTACCGCATCCACAACGGGCGGGCGCTCGGCGAGTACGGCTGGAACCGCCGCTGCGCCGAGGTCCACCGGGAGCTCTTCGCCTCGGCCGAGCCCTTCTGGAAGGAACTGCGCGATTTCATCGAGAGCCAGACCGGGGCCGAGCTGCTCCCCGATCCCGGCTCTCCCGTCGCCCTCCGCTCCCGGACCGATCACGAGGCCGACCGGATCTCCCAGTTCGCCGAGACCCGCCTCGCCGCCTGGCCCGGCCTCTCCATCGTCCGCAACGGCGTCTACATGCGCTTCTGCCACTCCGACTACGACAAGGGGAGCTGCCTCCGCTACCTCCAGGAAATCGTCGGCGTCCCCCCCTCGGCGACCCTCGCCGCGGGCGACCATTACAACGACCTCCCGATGCTCACCCGCCGCAGCGCCCATTGGCTCGTCTGCCCCGGGAACGCCATCGAGCCAGTCCGCTCCGTCGTCCTCGCCCAGGGCGGCTACACCGCCGGGCTCCCCTTCGCCTCCGGCGTCGTCGAGGGCTGGGACGCCCTCTTGGTCCAGGCCGGGGCCGAGCCGCTGGCTCCGGTCCCGGCCTCCGTCCCGGTCGCGGAAGAGGAGGCGATCGCCGCCGCCGCCACGGGTGCTGGCGTCGAGGGTGCCGACCCGGAGTAGCTCCTCCCGGCTTGACGCTGCCTGGGGAACCCTTATAACCCCAAAGTAGCACTTATGAAACCTCTCTGCGCGGCGCTCCTCCTCACCCTCTCCTCCGCTCTGGCCCTCCAGGCGGCGATGATCGAGAACGGCGATTTCGCCAAGGGGCGCGACCGCTGGTCGGGCGCGGGCGACGTGATCCAGGTCGACGCCGAGGGCAACAAGATCGCGCCCGTCGAGAATCCCCCCGGCTACGCCCTCGAGGTGACGATCCACGCGAGCGATTGGACGATCGTCGAGCAGCGGCTCAACACCGCCCGGACCCCCGAGGAGACCAAGGAACTCCACATCTCCTTCGAGGTGCAGGCCATGCCCGACTACGCCCCCCTCGAAACGTCGCCGACCTACACGGGCGGCGAGGTCGCCGAGTGGAAGACGACCCACTGGCATTACCGCACCCCCGCCGTCGTCTTCCCGAAGGCCCCCCTCGTCGTCCGGCTCAGCGACAACTTCCTGTGCTATGCCCCGCAGACCGTCCCCTCCGACGGCGCGTGGCGGACGATCAAGGTCAACTACGAGATGTTGAAGAACAAGGACCACACCCTGACCTTCATGTTCCCTCCCGGCACCGGGACCATCCACGTCCGCAACGTCCAGCAGAATTGAGGGGGCAATAGGGGCGGCTCGGGGAGCCGGCGCGTCCGCACCAATCTCCTTGGAACCGGCGGCGTCGGGGGCTATACCCTTTAGGCAAAATCGCCCATGCCCTCCCTTTCCGATCTTCTCCCCGCGCTCTTCCCGCAAGAGCTCGCCCCCCTCTTCCTCGTCGGCCTCGCCCTCGCCGGGGCCTGCATCGGTTCCTTCCTCAACGTCTGCATCTACCGGATCCCCCTCGGCCTCTCCGTCGTCACCCCCGGCTCCCATTGCCACGCCTGCGGGCGGGCGATCCCCGGCTGGTGGAACATCCCCGTCGTCAGTTGGCTCCTCCTGCGGGGTCGGGCGAAGTGCTGCGGCGTCCGCATCGACGCCCGCTACGCCGTCGTCGAGGCCGCCATGGGGATCGCCTTCCCCCTTCTCTTCCTCCGCTTCCCCCCCCTCCTCGCCGCCGTCTACGCCCTCTTCGTCTCCGGCCTCCTCGTTGCCAGCCTCATCGACATCGACCACTTCATCATCCCCGACCGGCTCTCCATCGGCGGCGCCCTTGTCGGCCTCGGCCTTGGGGCGCTGGTCCCGACGCTCCACGGCGCCGAACTCGCGGGGAAGCCGTGGGCCGGATTCAACCACGCCCTCGGCGGGGCCTTCCTCGGCGGCTTCCTCCTGTGGGTCGTCGTCGTCGTCGGATCGAAGGCGCTGAAGAAAGAGGCCATGGGCCTCGGCGACGTGAAGCTCCTCGCCGGGATCGGCGCCTTCCTCGGCTGGGAAGCCGTCCTCTTCGTCATCGTCCTCTCCTCCTTCCTCGGCTCCTTCTTCGGCGGCGCGATGCTCCTCCTGCGGAAGCAGGTCTGGGGCTCGCGCATTCCCTACGGCCCCTTCCTCGCCCTCGCCGCCGTCGTCTGGCTCTTCGGCGGGGGGACGCTGTGGCGGCTCCTCTTCCAGTGGTGGCGGCAAGGGATGGCCGGGGTGTTGTAAGGGGCCGCGGGGGAGGGGCAGCCCTTCGGGACCGGGTACATCTCCCTGTACAGGTGGATGTAACCCGCGCGTTTAGAGATGCAAGAGGGGCTGCGCCCCTCCTGCACCGCCCCCTCTGATAGGCCGTGGTGTAGATAGAGCGCAATCCTAAAGGCTAATCTGCCCTACGCCCGCTCTACTCCGCTGGATCTAACCTCTATGAGGGCCGAGCCATGGGAAGTGGCATCCAGAGGCAATCCTATCTCCTCACGAAAAAGGCCGCCCCGAAAGGGGCGGCCTTTTTGCCGAAGCAGCCCGCGTCGCCTAGGCGACGGCGGCGGCGCTCTTCTTCGAGAGGAGCGGGAGGACGCGCTCCAGGGCGGCGGCGGCGGTGAGGCCGTACTTCGCCTTGAGGGCGTCGGGCTTGCCGTGTTCGATGAACTGGTCGGGCCAGCCGACGCGGACGACGGGGGTCTTCAGGCCGAGGAGGCTCAGCGATTCGAGGACGATGCTGCCGAAGCCGCCCGCGAGGACGTGGTCCTCGAGGGTGACGATCGCCTCGGCGCCGCGGGCGAAGAACTCGAGCGTGCCGAGGTCGAACGGCTTCACGGTGCGGGGGTTGATGACGGCGGCGGAGTGGCCCTGCTTCTCGAGCTCGGCGGCGAGCTCGTTGGCGACGGGGAGCATTTGGCCGAGGCCGAAGATGGCGACCTTCTGGCCGTGCTTGACGACCTCGGACTTCGCGATCGGGATGAGCTGGGGATGGTCCTTCACCTTGACGCCCGGCCCGAGGCCGCGGGGGTAGCGGATGGCGCTCGGCCCGGGGTGGTGCATGGCGGTGAACATCATGTCGGCGAGCTCGTCCTCGTTGGTCGGGTGGAAGAGGACCATGTTCGGGACGCTGCGGAGGTAGGAGATGTCGAAGAGGCCGTGGTGGGTCGGGCCGTCGTCGCCGGAGAGGCTGCCGCGGTCCATGCAGAAGACGACGGGGAGGTTCTGGAGGCAGACGTCGTGGACGATCTGGTCGAAGGCGCGCTGGAGGAAGGTCGAGTAGATCGCGCAGAACGGCTTGAAGCCCTTCGTGGCGAGGCCCGAGGCGAAGAGGACGCCGTGTTCCTCGGCGATGCCGACGTCGAAGTAGCGGTCCGGGTGTTTCGGCTGGAAGCGGTCGAGGCAGGTGCCGTTGGGCATCGCCGCGGTGATGGCGACGACGTTCTTGTTGATGTCGGCGAGGTGGGAGAGGGTGTCGGCGAAGACCTCGGAGTAGGTCCGCTGGCCGGCCGAGGCGGTCTCGCCGGTCTCGACGTTGTAGGGGGCGACGCCGTGGAATTTCTTCTTCTTGTCGATGGCGGGGTCGAAGCCCTTCCCCTTCTTCGTGAGGACGTGGAGGACGACGGGGTGGTCGAGGGTCTTCAGGAACTCGAAGGTCTGGATGAGGAGCTTCGTGTCGTGGCCGTCGATCGGGCCGTAGTAGTGGAAGCCGAGTTCCTCGAAGATGACGTTGGGGAGGACGAGGCCCTTGATCCCCTCCTCGATCTTGTGGACGAAGCGGAGGGCGTTGTCCTTGCCGATGGTCCGCTCGCCGAGCCAGGAGATGAAGCTCTCGGCCTTCTCGTGGAGGTGGGAGTACTTCGGGTTCGTGACGATCTTGTTGAAGTAGTCGGCGATGGCGCCGACGTTCTTGTCGATCGACCATTCGTTGTCGTTGAGGACGCAGATGAGGCCCTTGGCGTGGGACTTCGCGTTGTTCATCGCCTCGTAGGTGATGCCGCAGGTGAAGGCGGCGTCGCCGCAGAGGGCGACGACGTGTTCCTTCGTCCCGCGCATGTCGCGCGCCGTCGCCATGCCGAGGGCGGCGGAGAGGGCGGTGCCGGCGTGGCCCGCGCCGAAGGAATCGTGCTCGCTCTCCTCGCGGAGCATGAAGCCGTTGAGGCCGCCGGGCTGGCGGATGGTGTGGAAGCGGTCGCGGCGGCCGGTGAGGAGCTTGTGGACGTAGGCCTGGTGGCTGACGTCGAAGACGAAGTTGTCCTGCGGGGTATTGAAGACGTAGTGGAGGGCGAGGGTGAGCTCGACGACGCCGAGGTTCGGCCCGAGGTGGCCGCCGGTCTTGGAAAGCGTCGTAATCAGTTCCTGACGAATCTCTTCGGCAAGGGGGGTGAGCTGGTCGACGCTCAGTTTTTTGAGGTCGACAGGGGAGGAAATCGCGTTCAGGAGGGTGCCCATAGGATTGGTACGGAAGGTGGTGAGACGAAAACGGTATGCATGCGGGGCGGAAATGGCAAGGACGGGAATCGGTTAAGGTTAGCGAAGATGAATGATTCCGATCTGTTCCTGAAAGGGTTCTCTTTCCGGCAGGTCGAAAAGCGTGCTAGCGTTTAACGACATGACACCGGTTCGTTCCCTTCTGCCGCTTCTGCTGGCGGCCCTCCTCCCTCTCACCGCCTGCTCGAAGGGGGCCGACGGCGCGGCCCCGGCCCCGGTGAAGCTCGCCCCGGGCGCGAAGCGGACGGCGGCCCCGGCCTGGACCCTCCCCGGCGTCGGGCCGATGGCGAAGCCGGTTTCCCTCGCCGATTACAAGGGGAAGATCGTCGTGCTGAATTTCTGGGGGACGTGGTGCCCGCCGTGCCTCGCGGAGATGCCCGAATTCGCCGCCGCGCAGAAGGCCTATGCCGACAAGGGGGTCCAGTTCATCGGCCTCTCCCTCGACGCGGTGAATCCCCTCCAAGGCGACCTCGACCAGGTCCCCCGGATGGCGAAGACGGCGGGGGTGACCTACCCCATCGCCCTCGCGACGCAGCGGGTCCTCGATCTCTACGGGGGCGTCGAGGTCATCCCGACGACGTTCTTCATCGATGCCGAGGGCCGCATCGCCCTCTACGCGACCGGCATGCTGGAAGGGAGCGACCTGAACCGCGCCCTCGCGGCGCTGCTGAAGGACCGGGACCAGGCCCAGGCCGGGACCGCCGCGCCCGCGAAGAAGTAAGGGGGGCGCGTCCCCCCCCCCGACTCCGCCCTACTCCTCGTCGTTCCCGTCGCCGCCGCCCTGCGGGGAGGCGTGGGAGCGGGACTCGTGGCGGACGGGGTCCTCGAAGCGGGTGTAGGCGGGGTTGAAGCGGACGTCGAGTTTCCCCGTCGGGCCGCTTCGCTGCTTCGCGATGATGAGGGAATAGTTCCGCGTCGCCGAGGGGGCGGCGTCCTCCTCCTGCTCCTGCCGATGGAGCATGAGGACCATGTCGGCGTCCTGCTCGATCGCGCCCGATTCGCGGAGGTTGTGGAGCGCGGGCTCGGTCTTCCCTTCCTCCGCGCGCCGGTTCAGCTGGGCGAGGACGATGATCGGGATGCCGAGGTCCTTCGCGAGGCCCTTGATGCCGCGCGAGATCTCGGCGACCTCGTTCTGCCGGTTCTCCTTCGCCTGGGCCGATTCGGAGTGGAGGAGCTGGAGGTAGTCGATGACGAGGAGGTCGATGTCGTACCGCTGCTTCATCCGCCGCGCCTTGCCCCGGAGCTGGTTGATCGTGAGGTGGGAGGAATCGTCGAGGTAGAGGGGCCACTGCTTCATGTCCTCCGACATCTGCCGCAGGCCGCTCATCTCGAACTCGTCGATGTCGCCCGTGCGGATCTTCTTCAGGTCGAACCCGGCGACCGAGGCCATGAGACGGAGGATGAGCTGGGCGTTCGTCATTTCGAGCGAGAAGAAGCCGACGCCGTAGCCGGGCTTCACCCAGGCGTCGCGCTTCTCGTCGTAGCGTTCCTTCATCGCGTAGCGGGCGAAGCTGAGGGCGAGCGCCGTCTTGCCGACGCCCGGACGGGCGGCGAGGACGACCATGTCGCCCGGCTGCCACCCCGTCGTCATCTGGTCGAGCTGGGTGAAGCCCGTCGGGATGCCGGTCATCTTCCCCTGCCGGGCGCGGAACCGCTCGATCATGTCGAGGGCCTTCGCCAGCTCCTCCTTCGCCGGGACGGTGCTCTGCGTGAGGCCGAGGTCGGTGACCTTGAAGACCTCGGTCTCCGCCCGGTCGAGGATCCCCTCGACGGCGTGGGGCTGGTCGGAGATCTCCTGGACGATGTTGATGCAGGCCTGCTGGAGGTGGCGGAGGAGGCTCTTGTCCTTCACCAGCTTGATGTAGGTCCCCACGTTCAGGTGGGAGACGAGGGAGGAAACCATCCCGACGAGGCTCCCGGGGCTCCCCGCGATCTCGTCGAGCTTCCGGTCGACGAGGTACTGGTGGACCGTCGTGATGTCGATCGCGTGCTGGCGGCTGTGGAGTTCCTTCAGCGCCTCGAAGATCTCCTGGTGGGAGGGAACGAAGAAGTCATTCCGGATGACGTTCTTCTCCAGCACCTGGTACATGACCACGTCGGGATGGCTGAGCATCGCGCCGAGGACGGCCTGCTCCGCCTCGGTCGAATAGAGCGGCGTGGCGAGGTCGTCGGCATTGACCGAGGCGCCGAGGGGAGGGGGAGGGGTCGGCTTGCCCTTGCCGCCTTTGGAAAATTGCTGAGCCATAAAAGAAGGGCGATATTGGGCGGTTTTGGGATGGGCGCAAGTCTTTCTTCTGGAGGGACTTGGGGGTGCTGAAGGTGAAGAACTTGTGAATAGTGGTGAGTAAGTGGGGTGGGGGCGGCCCTTTGGGGCTGGCGGGGGCGACCCTGTACAGGTGGAGGTAACCCGCTTTATAGCCCAAGAGGGGCTTCGCCCCTCCTCGAACCTCCCCCTCTGAGGGCCTTAGCTAGGCGGACGCGCTTGGGCGGCGCCTTATTTCCGAACTGGATTAAAATCGGCTGCTTCCCGAGCGTCCGAGGGTACGGATTGCGGGGGGAGATGGGACCAAGACGCCTAGACTCCTATTGGGAGAAGGCCGCTTCGGTTCTGTCCCCTAGTCCGCCCTCGCCACTGGCGTGACATTTGGTGTAACCTCCTCTCGGGTCGGGCGGTCATGCCGATCAGATGAACACGGGCTTTGCCGCCAACCCTGCTTGGGATGAACTCTACACATTCCTCTCGGCCTTCGACGGGGTCGCGGCCCAGCGCGCCTCCCAGACCCGCGTCCGTCCCGCCCCCTTCCAACGCCCGCATCCCATGATGGACGACGCCCACGGCAAGACGACCGATGCCAAGCTCGACGCCGAAGCCGCCCAGGCCAAGGAGCTGGAAGACCTCGTCGTCCGCGCCCGCCGCGGCGAGGGCGCGGCCCAGGAGGCCCTCATCGCCGCCTACCGCCGCCGCCTCGGCGGATTCATCTACGGCATGCTCGGCGATTCCTCCCACGTCGACGACCTCACCCAGACCGTCTTCGTCCGCATCTTCCTCTCCCTCGACCGCCTCCGCGAGACGGCCCGCTTCGAGGCGTGGCTCTTCAAGGCCGCCCGCAACGCCTGCCTCAGCCACCTCCGGCGCGAGCGGTTCCGCCGCCTCTTCTCCCCCCTTTCCGACCGGCACGAGGAAGTCGCCGCCCAGACCCCCGCCGTCGACCAGGAGCCGAGCGACGACCTCCTCCTCCTCCGCGCCGCGCTGAAGACCCTCCCCGCGCGGGACCGCGCCCTCCTTCTCCTTGTGCAGGACCGGGAAACCGGTTACGAAGAAATCGCAGCCGGCTACGGCATCACGGTGGGGGCGCTGAAGACCCGCGTCCACCGCGCCAAGGCCCTGCTGAAGCTCAGAATCGAAAGGACGCGACATGAACCCTAATCCCGACTCCCCCTCCGGCCGCCTGCCCTGGCAGGAACTCGAACTCCAGGCCGCGCCCGCCTTCGCGCCGAACCTCGCCGCCCGCATCCTCGCCGAAACCGCCCGGCTCCGCGCCGAGGCCGTCACCGCCCGGGAAAACGCCCGCGTCATGGTCATGTCGGCCTTCGCCCTCTCCCTCGTCCTCCTCGGCTACGTCGAGTTCAACGGCTGGAGCGCCTCCTCGACCGCCAACGCCCGCGTCGACGAATGGAAGGGCCTCGCCCAGTGGGTCGAGACCCTGGAATAGCTTCCTTCAACCCCGCCCCTCCCTTTCGTGAAAACCCGGCTCCCCCTCATCCTCGGCAGCGTCGCCATCCTCCTCGTCGGGGTCGCGCTCGGCTGGTGGATCACCCTCCACCTCCCGCCGCCCCTCCTCCCTCCCGTGCCGTGGACCGGCCCCGGCGCGCCTCCCCGGCCCGGCGACGCGGCACGGGACGATCGCGACAAGGATAAGGACAAGAACCGCCGCCCCGCGCCCACGGCCGAGCAGATCGCCAAGCTCCGGGCCGAGATGGCCGAGATCGAGCCCGAACTGGCCGCCTTCCAGAAGGACTACCTCGCCCTCACCAAGGACTACGACGACCGCTTCGCCGCCCTCCTCACCGACGAGCAGAAGAAGCTCCGCGAGCAGATGCGCGGCCCCGGCGGCGGCGGCTCCGGCGGCGTCGACTGGATCGCCGAATTCCACGGCCTCGCCGAGAACCGCCTGGGGCCCCAGGCGCAGCAGGCCCAGCCCGCCCCCTTCGGCGCGGCCCCCGGCGCGGCGGGGGACAACGACGGGCGGACCCGCCGCCGGCAGCAGGAGCGCCTCTTCCGCGCCCTCCTCCACATCGTGATGTACGAGCCCTTCCTCCGCCTCACCGCCGACTCCTTCCACCTCACCCCGGAGCAGACCGCCGCCACCGAGAAGCTGATGGAAGCGCGCCGCGTCGCCTTCCTGAAACTCGCCGATACCCATCCCCTGCCCTTCGACCGGCTCTTCCTCTCCCTGCGGAACCTCGGCTTCCTCCCGCCGCCGCCCGCGCTGCCCGCCCCGGCGAAGCCGTAGGGCCGGGGGATCGCGGGGGGGAGGGACGCTCCCCCCCGCGCCCCTATCCTTCGTCCGCCTCGTACCGCAGCGGCCACTCTTTCCGGATCGCATCGATCATCCCCATGATCTCGAGCGATTCCCGGTGGGTCATCACGGGGCTCTCGATCTCCCCGGCGGCGAGGCAGCGGAGGACTTCCCGCAGCATCGGCTCGTAGCCGTTGTGGCCGTGGGGGAGCGGGCTCTCGAAGCGCAAGGGCTCCCGCTCCTGCCGGTGGAGCGTCGCCTCGGCGGGGCCGAAGAATTGGGGCAGGGTGATGCTCCCCGTCGTCCCGTAGATCTCGGCCCCCGATCCGACGAGGGCCCGGAGGCTGCAGGTCAGCTGCGCCTGGGCCCCGCCCGGATAGTGGAGGAGGATCGAGGCCTGCTCGTCGACGCCGGTCTCGCCGATGTGGACGGCGCTCTGGATCGAGAGCGGCGCGGTGCCGAAGAGCATCGCCGCGTAGGAGACCGGATAGATGCCGATGTCGAGGAGGGCGCCGCCGCCCAGCGCCTTGTTCAGGAGCCGCCCGTCGGGGTTCCGCGCCACGGGGAAGCCGAACCGGGCCTGGAGGAGGCGGACCTCGCCGATCTCCCCGGCGGCGATCCACTCCCGGACCCGGAGGGTCGCGGGGAGGAAGCGGGTCCACATCGCCTCCATCAGGAAGCGCCGTCGCCCCTGCGCCTCGGCGACCAGTTCCCCGGCCTCCCGCGCGTTCATCGTCAGCGGCTTCTCGCAGAGGACGGCCTTCCCCGCCCGGAGCGCGGCGAGGGCGTTGGCCGCATGGGCCGGATGGGGGGTGCCGACGTAGACGGCGTCGATCTCCGGGTCGGCGAAGAGGGCCTCGTAGGAGGCGTGGGCGGTGAGCTTCCCCGCGCCGGGGACCTCGGCGGCGTGCCAGCGGGCGAAGCCGTCGGCCCCTTCCCGGCTGCGGGAGGCGACGGCGGCGAGGCGGGTCGCGACGCCCTGGCGTTCGAGCGAGCCGACGGCCTGCGCCAACGTCCGGCAGATGGCCCCGGTTCCGATAAAGCCCCAGCGAATCATGGCGGGCATCTTACCCGCGCTCCCCGCTCCCGCCACAAAATTTCCTCCGGTTCCCCGCGCGCGGCTCTTGTCATCATCGGCGGCCCCGTCCTAAAATGGCCCCCTCACGCCTATGGACGACCGCTTCTACATCTGCATCCTCGCCGGGGGAACTGGCGAGCGTTTCTGGCCGATCAGCCGGAAGGACAAGCCGAAGCACCTCGTCACCCTCTTCGGCGAAACGACGCTGCTGGAGCAGGCCGTCCGCCGCGCCCAGGCCGTCGTCCCGAAGGAGCGGATCTTCGTCCTCACGAACCAGGACCAGCTCGACGAGACCCGCCGCGTCCTCCCTTTCCTCCCGCCCGACCAGATCGAGGCCGAGCCCGAGAAGCGGGACACCGCCCCCGCCTGCGCCCTGGCGACCGCGCTGGCCCGCTCGCAGAATCCCCGGGCCGTCGTCGCCGTCGCCCCGGCCGACGCGCTGATCCACGACGGGGAGACCTACGCGAGGCAATTGACGGAGGCCCTCGCCGTCGCCGCCGCCGGGGACGCCTTCGTCACCCTCGCCGTCCACCCGATCTATCCGGCCACCGGCTTCGGCTACCTCGAGCTCGGCGACGACGTCCACGCCGGGACGAAGGGCTTCCACCCCGTCGTCCGCTTCGTCGAGAAGCCGAGCGAGGAGAAGGCGCGGGAGTACCTCGCCACGGGCCGCTACGGCTGGAACGCCGGGATCTTCGCCTGGTCGGCCGACTACTTCATCCAGGAGGCGGGCCGCCTCGTCCCGGAACTCGCCGAGTTCGTCCGGAACTACCCCGCCCCGGGCGGCGACCGCGAGGTCTACCTCTCCCGCCGCTTCCCGTTCCTCCCGAAGATCTCGGTCGACTACGCCCTCATGGAAAAGGCGAGCCGCGTCCTCACCACGTGGGCGAAGTTCGACTGGGACGACGTCGGCGCGTGGACGGCGCTCCCCGCCCACTTCGGCCGCAACGGCGACGGGAACACCCTCCAGGGGAAGGCCATCGTCGTCGAGGGGGGGAACAACATCGTCATCTCGACGGGCCGCACCATCGCCCTCTACGGCGCGAGCGACCTCATCGTCGTCGAGACCCCCGACGCCATCCTCGTCTGCCCCCGCAGCAAGGCCCAGGGCGTGAAGCAACTCCAGGATTTCCTCCCCGACGCGGTGAAATAGCGGCGGGCCGGAAGAGGCGCTGGTACCCTCCCCAGGCGGCCTTGGTACGGACGGCGGATTCGGCGGTTTCTTTTTGAGCGGCGGCGCGGCACACTGTACCCAGGTTCCATTCACAGGGTCTGTTTTCCACAGACACTGCCCCTCCGATGCCCGCCAAGCCTTCCGCCCGCCCGAAAGCGCCCGCGCCGTTGCCGTCGGCTGCGCTTCCGCCTCCGTCCTCGACGCGCCCTCTTCTGGCCCGGGCGATCCGGCTGTTGGAGGAGGGAGGACCGCTCCGGGTCAACTTCGACGACCTCAGCGGCATCACCCTCGATTACCCGGAGCTGGCCCTCCCCGCGCCGAACGACCGCCATGCCTGCGCCTTCTGCACCTTCGCGAAGCAGTTCCCCGACGACCGCCTCAGCGGGGCCCACACCGATTGCTCCCTCAACAAGCGGGCGACGAACGAGATCGCCCTCCGCCGGGCGAAGGGCTTCGAGGGGCTCTGCCACCTCGGCGTCTTCGACATCGTCGAGCCCCTCGTCTACCACGGCGGCGTCCTCGGCGTCTTCTATTACGGGCAGGTCGCCATCCGGGAGTGGAAGGCCGCCTCCCTCGCCCGCATCGCCCGCTACTGCCGCCGCCGGGGCCTCGCCCCCGGCCCCTTCCGCGCCGCGTACGAGAGGCTCCCCGTCCTCTCCCTCGCCGAGGCGGAGCCGCACCGGGAACGGCTGAAGACCGTCGTCGCGATGATCGCCCTCTGCTGCGAGGCCCTCGCCCTGCCGACGGAGCGTTATCATTCGGGCCCGCTCGCCGTCCGCTGGCGGGACTTCGAGGTGATGCCCGTCCTCATCCGGCAGGTGGAGGCCTACGTCTACCGCCACCTCGACCAGCCCTGCCGCGTCATCGACCTGGCCCGCCACTTCCGCTGCAACGCGAACTACCTGGGGGCGACCTTCAAGAAATGCATGGGCTGCGAGATCGGCGATTACGTCAATCTCATCCGCGTGAAGCGGGCGAAGCGCCTTCTCCCGTCCCCCCGCCTCAGCATCGGGGAGGTCGCCTACAAGTGCGGGTTCACCGATCCGAGCTACTTCGGGAAGGTCTTCCGCCGCATCACCTCGCAGACCCCGGCCCAGTTCCGCGCGGCGAGCCGAGGGGGGGCGATTGTCGAGATTCCCTGACTTTTAAGGAGAGAATCTGTGGTAATTACCAGAATCGCCTCACTTGGGTAATAACGGAGGAGCCCCGTTTGGGGATACGATGGGGTCCTCCCATGAAAGCCTTCAAACTTCTTTCCCTGGCCTTTTCTTTGGCGACGGCCGTCGTCTTCTCTTCTTCGGCGGCGACGTTGATTGATTACAACATGGGGACCGCTTCATTCACCGGGATCGGCCTCTATGCCGGATATGTCTCCGCTCCCGGGACGGTCATTCCCGGAGTCAACGGCACCTCCACGGTGACTGCCGTCAACTACACGGCCTCTTCGCTGAGCATCGGCCAGCTCTACGGCGTCGGGTCGAGCAGCAAGGGCTTGCCTCCCTTATCCCTCTACTTCTCCACTGCTAATTCAACGACCGGCATCGTCAACGAATTCTCCACCGCCACCCAGGCGGACGCCATCACCGGACAGGATTATCTCGCCTTCACTGTCACTCCCTCTTCCGGGTACGCCATCAACGTGTCGACCCTCACCTTCGAGTATGAGCGGGACGGTACCAGCGGCGTCTCCACGGCGGCGTCGAACTGGTTCCTCATGTCGAGCGCCGACAACTTCACCACCGCGTTGGCCAGCGGTACAATGCCCACGGTCCAGAGTGCGGGCGTCTACAACTTCAGCTTGGTCACGGCGACCCTCTCCGGCAACTCCGCCCTTCAGAACGTCACCTCCTCGACGACCTTTGAGCTTTATTTCTACGGCAGTTCCCCCACCGGCACCGATGGCTTCCGCCTCGACGAAATCACCCTGACCGGGGCCGTCGTCGCCGTCCCCGAAGTGCCGGTCTGGGCGTTGGCCCTCCTCGGCCTGCCGTTCCTCTTCCTCGTCGTCCGCCGCCGCCGTGCATTGACGGTCTAGAGGCCGAATTGAAAGCGCGCCGCCTCATCCGCCTCGGCGGCGACGCGCTTAAAAGTGTTTTGATTCCCGTCCCGATCCGTGGAGAATGGGCGGCGATGCGCTTCTTTCGGAGTCTTTTGCTTCCCCTCGTGCTCGGGCTTTCCTCGACCCTCCCGCTGCCCGCCCGGGCCGACGACGAGCTCCCGCCCGAGATCGCGAAGCTCCTCCACGACGCCGAGGGCAAGCGGCGCGAGGCGATGAACGCCCGCTTCGCCCCGATCCTCTCCGACCTCGGCCAGCACGGCGACGGCCGCTCCTTCTACCTCCAGGCCGTCCAGCAGGTCCAGTTCGACAAGACCGCGCTGGCAGCCAAGGAGGCGCAGGACAAGGAGAAGGCGGTCGCCGAGGGAAGGGCCGACCGCGCCAAGGACAAGGAGAAGGCGAGCGACGGCCCGCAGAAGGCCTTCAGCGACTGGAAGATCAAATACAAGGACCTCCTCGACGACCCCCGCCTCGGCCCCGCCGCCGACATCTACGTCCTCTACCTCCGCGGCCAGATCCAATATGCGAAGGGGGACGCGAAGGCCGCCGCCGCCGTCTTCGACACCCTCATGGACGCCGTCCGCTCCGGCCCGCCGACCCTCACCGCCTATCCCCTCTTCAAAGACAGCCTCACCTCCTCGATCTTCTTCAAGTACTACGACCTCGAGGAAGGCTACTTCAACGACAAGGGCGGCTACTACGGGAGCCCGGCCGACGTCGAGAAGCTCTTCACCGCGATGGTCGAGCCGTGGTACGAGGACGAGTCGCCCGCCGCCCTCGCGGGCGAATGGGACGCCGCCATCGCCGCCATCGGCCAGGCCGCCCAGGCCGATCCGAAGACCGCCGACAACTTCCCCGTCGTCGACAATCCCCGCCTCCTCGTCCTGAAGGCCGACTCCCTCATGAAGGTCGGAAAAAAGACCGAGGCGATCGAGACGCTGAAAGTCGTCATCCAGAAATTCCCGGCCTACCCGCAATACAAGGAAGTGACCGACAAGCTGGTCCAGTGGGTCACCGGGAAGACCGCCCCGGCGAAGAGCTAGGCCCGCCCTCGGACTCGACCTCGACCCTGAAGGGGTCGAAGCCATTAGCCGGGGGTCGAGCGCAGCGACACCCCCGGTAGAAAGAGACAAAAAAACTCGCCCCGAAACGCCGCTCGCCTTTTTAGGAGACCTGCCCGGGCGGTCCTCCCGTCATTCTGTCTTCGAGGTGCGCTCCGGCTGGTGTGATGAGGGAAAAAGCCCTTTTGCGGCGCGCTCTTTCTTTCGATCCGATTCCGGGGGTGTCGCTGCGCTCGACCCCCGGCTAATGGCTGGCATCCCTCCGGGATGCTACCCCGATGCCCGATCTAGCCTAGAGCGCCTTCGCCGCGCTGCCGACGAGCGTCGGCTGGTCGCTCTTCTTCGTCAGCCGGTCCCAGTAGAGGAGCCACGGCGGGCGGAAATAGTTCCGCTGGTAGGCCTCGTACTTCACCAGGATCGCGTCGACGTAGCGGCGGGTCGAGGGGAAGCCGATCCGGTCGTGGAGGGCGGCGGCGTCGGTCGGCGCGGCGGGGTCGACCCACTTCAGCACGTTGCTCCGGCCCGCGTTGTACTCGGCGAGGGCGAAGACCTCGGCGTTCTCGACCCCCTCCCAGTGCTTCAGCATCCGGGCGAAATACCACGTCCCGATCTCGATGTTCACCTTCGGGTCGAAGAGGGCGTCGGGATCGACCGGATCGACCTGCCGGACCCGGGCCCATTCCGCCGCCACGCCGGGCGTCAGCTGCATGAGGCCCCGCTCCCGGTTCAGTCCCCGGACGCGGGGCTGGAAGCGGCTCTCCCGCCAGATGATCGCCCGGATGAGGAGCGGATCGATGTTGTTCTCCAGCGCCGCGGGGCCGATGTATTGGTCGAACTGGGTCTGCCGCGCGATCGAGCGGAGCTGCCACGCCCACGCCGCCGCGCCGAGGCCCCCCCCGAGGAGGGCGACGATCAGGGCGACGATGAAGAGGCGGAGGCGCATGGGGTGAAAAAAGGCGAAGCCAAATGTTCGCGAAAAACGGGCGCTCCGCAAGTCTCCCGACATTTCCCTCCCCCCTCCCTCCTCCGGCACGTGAATGTAACCCAAAAGGGGATCGACAACGGGGCGGGCCGGAGTATCGCTTAGGAAGATTCCGAAAGATCCTGAAACGACTCTCAACCAACTCCTTATCCGCCCCCCGCCTCCCCAACCCCCCACCCGGAGAAACCCCATGTCCCTCATCCCTTCGCCCGCTCCCGCCGCCCCCCACGCCCACGATAATCATCATCACCCCCACCATCCCCGGCACCACGTCCGGTTCCATCTTCCCCACTTCCACCTCCAGAACGCCTTCGGGAACGATTGGTTCGCGCTGAAGGCCGAGGCCTTCGCCCGCTTCTTCGGGACGCCGGTCTTCCTCATCGCGCAGACCGTCGTCGTCTTCGCGTGGATGGTGCTGAACATCGTGGGGGTCTTCCACTTCGACGCCTACCCCTTCATCCTGCTGAACCTCGCCTTCAGTCTCCAGGCCGCCTACGCCGCCCCGCTCATCCTCCTCGCCCAGACTCGGCAGGCCGACCGCGACAAGGCCCACGCCGAGGCCGACGCGCAGCACCGCGAGGCCCTCGCCAAGGCGAGCGAGGAACGGCAGATGGTCTCGGCGACGCAGACCGCCCAGCTCGTCGAGCTCGTCAGCCAGAACAACGAGATGACCGAGCTGATCCGCAACCTCAGCCAGCGCATCGAGGCGCTGACGATCGAGATGCACGGCCGGGTGCTGCCGGGAGGGAAGTAGGCCCTCCCTACACCCCCGCCCGGAGCCGCTTCGCCGTCTCGACGAGGTTCTTCAGCGCGGGCTTCACCTCGGCCCAGGCGCGGGTCTTCAGGCCGCAGTCGGGGTTGACCCAGAGGTTGCGGGGCGGGAGGACGGCCTTCGCCTTTTCCATCAGCCGCTCCATCTCGCCGGTCTCGGGGATGCGGGGGGAGTGGATGTCGTAGACGCCCGGCCCGATCTCGTTCGGGTAATTGAAGTTCGCGAAGGCGCCGAGGAGTTCCATGTTCGACCGCGAGGTCTCGATGGTGATGACGTCGGCGTCGAGGTCGGCGACGGCCTGGATGATGTCGTTGAACTCGGCATAGCACATGTGGGTGTGGATCTGGGTCTCGTCGCGGACGCCCGAGGCGGAGAGGCGGAAGGCCTCGACGGCCCAGGCGAGGTAGGCGGCCCAGTCGGCGCGGCGGAGGGGTAGGCCCTCGCGGATCGCCGGCTCGTCGATCTGGATGGCGGCGAGGCCGACGCGCTCGAGGTCGACGACCTCGTCGCGGATGGCGAGGGCGATCTGTCGCGCCGTCGCGGAGCGGGGCTGGTCGTTGCGGACGAAGCTCCACTGGAGGATGGTGACGGGGCCGGTGAGCATCCCCTTCATCGGACGGCGGGTGAGGGTCTGGGCGTAGGCCGACCAGCGGACGGTCATCGGACGGGGACGGCTGACGTCGCCGAAGAGGATGGGGGGCTTCACGCAGCGGGAGCCGTAGCTCTGGACCCAGCCGTTCGCGGTGAAGGCGAACCCTTCGAGCTGCTCGCCGAAGTACTCGACCATGTCGTTCCGCTCGAACTCGCCGTGGACCGGCATGTCGATCCCGATCTCGTCCTGGAAGGCGACGCACGCGGCGATCTCCTTTTCGAGGAAGGCCTCGTAGGACGACTCGGAGAGGGTCCCCTTCTTCCACTGCGCGCGGGCGGCGCGGACCTCGGCGGTCTGCGGGAAGGAGCCGATGGTGGTGGTGGGGAAGGCGGGGAGGCCGAGCTTCGCCCGCTGGAGCTTCTGCCGCTCGCGGAAGAGGGAGACGCGGCGGGCGTCGGAGGGGGTGACGGCGGCGAGGCGGCGGGCGACGGCGGCGTTGTGGATGCGGGGGCTGGCGCGGCGGGCGGCCTGGGCGGCGCGGTTCGCCTCGAGCGCGGCGGGATCGCCGGTGCCGAGGAGGAAGGAGCGGAGGGCGGCCAATTCGTCGAGCTTCTCCTCGGCGAAGGCGAGCCAGCTCTTCAGTTCGGGATCGAGCGAGGGGGAGGTCTCGTTCCTCAGCGTGACGGGGCTGTGGAGGAGGGAGCACGAGGGGGCGAGCCAGAGGTTGCCTTCGCCGACGGCGGCCCACGCCTTGCGGAGGACGGCGAGGGATGCGTCGAAGTCGTTCTTCCAGATGTTCCGCCCGTCGACGATGCCGAGGGAGAGGATCTTCCCCTTCGCCTGTTCCTTGAAGGCGGCGAGGAAGGCGTCGATTTCCTCTTCGCCCCGGACGGCGTCGTAATGGAAGGCGTTGGCGGGGAGGGCGAGGAAGTCGGCGAGGTTGTCGCGGAGGGGGCCGAAGTAGGAGGCGACGAGGAGCTTGAGGCCGTGCGCGGCGGCGGCCTTCGCGAGGCGGGCATGGGCGCCCTTCAGCGCGGCCTTCTGGGCGGCGGAGAGATCGAGGGCCGTGATCGGCTCGTCGATCTGGATCCACGTCGCGCCGAGTTTCGCGAGGCGGGCGAGGACTTCCTCGTAGACGGCGACGAGGCCGTCGAGGAGGGAAAGGCGGTCGAACGTCGGGTTCGCCGCGTCCTGGACCTTGCCGAGGGCAAGGTAGGTGACGGGGCCGATGAGGACCGGCTTCCCGGCGATGCCCTGGGCCTTCGCCTCCTCGAAGTCGTTGAAGAGCTTCTCGGAGGAAAGGGCGAAGCGGGTGCCGGAATGGAATTCGGGGACGATGTAGTGGTAGTTCGTGTCGAACCACTTCGTCATCTCGCAGGCGTGCCGGGTCGCGGCGGGGGCGCCGTGGTCGTGGCCGCAGCCGCACGTTTCCCTGCCCTCGCTCTTTTCGGTCTTTTCGCCGCGCGAGCCGCGGGCCATGAGGAAGAAGGTGTCGGAGCCGACCGGCTCCCCGGCCCGGTGCGAGTAGGCGAACCGGGGCGGGACGTTGCCGACGAGGCAGGAGAGCTCGAGCATCGAGTCGTAGAAGGAGAAGTCGCCGACGGGGACGAGGTCGAGGCCCGCGTTCTTCTGCACGCGCCAATGGTCGGCGCGGAGGGCGCGGCCCGCCGCCTCGAGGTCGGCGAGCGGGCTCTTGCCGTTCCAGTAGGCCTCGACGGCCTTCTTCAATTCCCGGTGGGCCCCGATGCGGGGATGGCCGAGGGAGTGGACGACGATGCAGGGGGACGGGTTCATGCCTTCCACTCTCCCAAACTCTTCATCATTCTCCTAACGCATCGTTTTTTCTTTCATCATTCAAAATTCTTATGATCATGGCGGGACCATGATCGAGCTGCGCCACTTCCACACGTTGATCGCCCTGGCCGAGACGGGGAATCTCTCCAAGGCGGCGAGGCGGGTCCACCTTTCCCAGCCCGCCGCCTCGCACCAGATCCGCGCGGTGGAGAGCCACTACGGCGTCGAGGTCTTCGAGCGGAAGAGCGATCCCCTCCGCCTCACCGCCGCGGGGCGGCTCCTCGTCGAGCTCGCCTACGACGTCTCGAAGCGAGTCCGCGACGGCGAGCGCGACCTCGCCCGGATCGCGCAGGGCCAGGCGGGGCGGCTCCGCATCGCCGTCGAGTGCCATTCGTGCTTCGACTGGCTGATGCCGTCGATGGACGCCTTCCGAGAGCATTGGCCGCAGGTCGAGATGGACCTCGTCTCCGGCTTCCACGCCGATCCCGTCGGCCTCCTGAACGAGAACCGCGCCGACCTCGTCATCGTCTCCCACACGCAGAAGCGCGAGGGCGTCGTCTTCCATCCCCTCTTCGGCTACGAGATGCTCGCCATCCTCGGGAAGCACCACCCCCTCACGCGGAAGCCCTACCTCACGGCGAAGGATTTCAAGAACGAGACCCTCGTCACCTACCCGATCCCCGACGACCGCCTCGACCTCGTCCGCGAGGTGCTGATCCCCGCGAAGGTCGATCCCGTCCGGCGGAAGACCGAGCTGACCGTCGCGATCCTCCAGCTCGTCGCCAGCGGCCAGGGCGTCGCGGCGCTGCCGGGGTGGACGATCCAGCCCTACCTCGACAAGAAGTACGTCGTCGGCAAACAGATCGGCAAATCGGGCCTCCAGAGCCGCCTCTACACGGCGACGACCCTCGAGGGGGCGAAGCTCGCCTACATGGAGGAGTTCCTGCGGATCATGCGGGAGATCAGTTTTGCGACGTTGCAGGGGATCGAGGGGCTTTAGCCTTCAAAGCAATGAAACGTGTATTGCGGATCACGGCCTGGGCGGGCGCGCTCTATCTCGCGGCGATGGCTCTCCTCGCGTGGGATGGTTCCCGTGAGCGGCTGGGTTCGGCCGACGTGATCCTGGTCCTCGGCTCGGGCGGGGTGAATGCGGACGGGACGTTGACGCTGCGCGAGCGGGCGCGGCTCGACCGGGCGCTCCTCGCGGCGGCGGAGCAGCCCCGTGCCGTCGTGCTCGCCAGCGGGGCCTCGGAGATCCACGGGCAGAGCGAGGCGGCGGGGATGGCCTCCTATCTCGCCGCCCACGGCCTCCCGCTCGCCCGCATCGTCCCCGATCCGGCCGGGGCGACGACGTGGGATTCGGCCCGCAACACGGCGGCGTTCCTCCGGGACCGCGATTTGCGGGGTGTCGTCGTCGTCACCGAATATTTTCACCTCTCCCGCGTCCGCCTCGCCCTGGGACGCTTCGGCGTCGCTCCGGTCTTCTCCGCCCCGGCCTTCTGCGTCCGCTGGGGCGACTTCCGGGCCGTCGCCCGCGAGGTGGGCGGCTGGGCGGCCTACCGTTTCCGGCCCTTGCCCTGAGCGGCGATCGGCCGTATCGTCGCGGCCATGGAATCGGCGACGCACTCTTGGTGGAACCTCGGTTACTACGGCATCTTCGCCTGCGTCTTCGCGGAGCAGATCGGCCTGCCGATCCCGGCGCTCCCCCTCCTCGTCGCCGCCGGGGCGCTGATCGCCTCGCACGAGCTCAATCTCTGGGCCAGCCTCCTGACGGCGGTCGGCGCCGCCGTCCTCGCCGACGTGATCTGGTACGCCATCGGCCGGGCGAAGGGGGCGACGGTGCTGAACCTGATGTGCCGCATCTCGTGGAAGCCCGATACCTGCATCAGCAAGACGAAGGTGATCTTCTCCAACCATGGGACGAAGATGCTCGTCTTCGCGAAGTTCATCCCCGGCCTCAGCTCGCTGACGCCGCCGATGGCCGGGCTCTCCCGCATCCCGTGGGGACGCTTCCTCTTCTACGACGCGCTCGGGGCGCTGATCTGGGCGATGCTTCCCCTCGTCGCCGGGTCGTACATCGAGCAGGCGCTCTCGATCATCGTCACCCACGCCGCCCGCCTGAAGGGCGATTGGCCGTGGGCCTGCGCCGCGGTGATCGCCGGGGTCCTGGCCTGGCGTTACCGGAACCGGCGGCGCTACGTGGCGGAACTGAACCGGGGCCGCGCGAAGGGGATCGCCGTCGCCGACCTCAAGGCCCGCCTCGACCGGGGCGAGCCGATCACCGTCCTCGACGCCCGCGACGCGACGACGATGACCGCCGAGTCGGTCCTGATCCCGGCCGCCGTCTGGATCCCCTACGTGCGGCTCCCCTCCCGCCTCGCCGCATTGCCCCTCGACAAACCCCTCGTCGTCTACTGCGACTGTCCCGAGGACCAGACCGCCGTCGCGATGGCCGACTACCTCACCACGCAGGGCGCGAGGGAGGCCCGGCCCCTCCTCGGCGGGATCGACGCCTGGCGGGCGCAAGGGTGGCCGACCGAGCCGTGGCGGGCCGAGGCGGAAGCAGCCGATAACGCCGCCGCCCTTTCGGTCTGAGCGATTCGGCGTTAGATTGACCCCATGTCCGTGCTTATGTCCGATTGGCTCCGCACCCACGGCCGCGATCTGCTGAAGTGGCTGGTCCTCGACAAGGCCTCCCTCCACGTCGTTAACCACGGCAGCCCCCTCCCGCTCGGCTGGCCCTTCCCCCATTCCTTCGGGGGCATCGTCCCCTACGGCGCGACGCTGACCCGGCTCGAGGTGCGGAAGCTCGCCGCCGACCGCCGCCGGGTCACGCTCGAAATCGAGCTGGAGGGGGAGACCCGCCCGGTGACGGTGACGCTCGACTACCGGATCGACCGACACGACCGCCCCGCCGTCCGGCTCTTCGTCGAGCGGGTCGAGGCCTCCCGGCCCTGGTTCCAGAAATTGCTCGAACGGGGCGTCGCCGATTTCCTTCCCGACGGCTACCGCATCCCCTCCCGCCTCCTCAGCCACGGCGTCCCCGAAGTCCTCGATTACCTCGACCTCCTTTAACCCCCCGCCCTGCCCCTCCCGCCCATGAACCGCACCTTGAAATCGATCCTCGTCTCCGTCGGCCAACTCGGGCCGATCCTCGAGAAACTCGAACCGTCGATCACCGCCGCCATTCCGATCCTCGTCGAGACGCTGATCGACAAGGCGGTCCAGAAATTGACGGGCGGCCATCCGCGCAAGGACCGCCTCGACCACGCCATCGCGACGATCGCCGAGCTGCGGGAAGACCATCAGCACCTGCACAAGATGGTGCTCGAATTGCGGGAGCATCAGCGCCGGACCGACCGGACGGTCCGACGGCTTCTCTTCCTCGCGCTCGCGGGGCTCGTTATCGGCGTGGGTGCGCTCGGATGGGTCGCGTGGCTGGCGTGGCGTCGCGGATAAGGGGTCGCGAAGGGAGCGGTGGGTGCTCCTTCGGGACCGGGTACACACCCTGTACAGCTGGAGGCCATCCGCACGTGTTTTAAGACGCAAGAGGGGCTTGCCTCCCGGCCATGCCAGTTAATCTCCCCTAAGAAACGAGTGTCGCTAACGCGACGGCATTCTGCCCCTCCTGGACCTCCCCGTCTGATAGGCCTGAACTTGGATGGCGCGCTACCGATCGGGCCAAGTTTTCCAGGTAGAACGGGTCCGCTAGATCCCTTGTCCGCTTGGGAGGAATCACGCGTCCGAGTGCGGGGGAGCCGAGGGCGTCTCTTTTTGTGTCCCCATCCTCCCCGCCAGCCGGTGGCAAGGCGCTTCGACCAGGCGGTAGAAGACGAACGCCATCCCCGTCGCGCCGGCCAGCGCGGCGAGGAAGACGGGGAAGCCCCATGCCTCGCCGGGGCCGAGGAGGAAGCGGAGGGCGATGAGGATCTTTCCCCCCACCGGAAGGTGGACGAGGAAGAACGAATAGGAGATCGCCCCGATGAAGAGGAGGGGGGCGAGGACGGGCGGGAGATGGTCTTCCCGGTGCCACGTGCCGCACTTCGCGAAGGCCGCGATGGCGAGGCCGGTGAGGAGGGCCGCCGTCGCCTCCGGCCCGCTCCGGTCCCAGAGCCAGAGCCCGGCGAGGAGGAGGGCGAGCCGCCGCCAGCCGATCCGCCCCTCGGTGAAGCAAAAGACGGCGAAGCCGACCGCGAAACGGGGAAGGTATTGCGGCAGGTGGAACGCATCGCCCGGTTCCCCCGCGACGCGGGCGAGGAGGAGGAGCGCCCCGAAGGTCGCCATCCCGACGGCGAGCCGCCGGTGGGCGAGGAGGGGGAAGATGAAGGCGATCAGCGCGTAATATTCGAGCTCGACGAGGAGCGACCAGAAGACCGGGTTGTCCGACGGGAAGTGGAGGTAGGCGGCGCTCTGCGCCAGGCTCCCCCACGTGTCGACCTGGGGCAGGCCGAGGGCATGCCGCCACGGCCATGTGATCGCGAGCGTGAGCGCGAGGGCGGCGAGGTACGGCGGATGGATGCGGAGGAACCGCTTCGCGGCGAAGACCTGCAGCGGGCCGAAGTTCCCGGGGCCGAGGGAATAGCCGCTCCGGGCGAGGCTGTAGGGGATGACGTAGCCCGAGATGACGAAGAAGACCTCGACGCCGAGCTTCCCGTAATCGGCGCAGAACTGGGCCGTCCCCGCCGAGAAGGCGCGGCCGAAGTGGGCCGTCGCCACCATCAGCACCGCCACGGCCCGCAGGAGGTCGATCGAGGCGAGGCGGGGGAGCGGGAGCGAGTGAGGGTCGCCGGGGTGCTGGAGCGGAGGCTTAGTCATTCCTCCGGAAGACGATGAACGTCTGGTCGCACTCGAGGTAGCCCTTCCCGTAGATCCGGGCGGCGGCGATCTCGGCCCCGGCGTCGAAGGTCTTCACCGCATGGTAGGCGGGGAGGAGGGCGGCATCGTCGCCGTTGAGCATCGTCACCTCGGCGGGCCGGAGGACGAGCCACGTCGGCTTCAGCGCCCCGATGAGGACGGCCCAGTTGTCCGTGTGGAGGCGGCGGCGGAGGGCGACGACCTCCGGGGCGGAGAGGCCGGGGAAGTCGACCATCTTCAGCTGGGAATAGTAGCCGATGTAGCCGAGGGGCTCGAGGAAGACGGTCTCCGACGGCGACTGCGCGTTCTCCTTCAGCCAATGGCCGATCGGCGTGCGGACGCCGAGCTCGATGGCGTGCTGCTGCACGCGGAGCTGGGCGCTGGCGGCGGCGAAGAGGAAGAGCTGCGCGCCGATGCCGACGGCAGCCGCCGCGCACCACGTGAGGCGGCGGGTCAGCCCCGTCCGGTAGTAGAGGTCGATCACGCCGAGGAGGAGCGAGAGGTAGCCGAGCCACGCCCCCGTCGGGAGGTACCACGGCGAGGCGTGGGGCATGTAGCAGTAGTAGGCCGCGACGATGAGGAAGGCCGCCGCCGCCGCCCGCGTCGTCCGCGCCATCCCGGGGAGGACCAGCGGCAGCCCGCCGAGGATGACGAGGGCCCACGCCCAGCACCGCGCTGCCTCGGGCCAGCCTCCCGCCTGGACGTAGATCGGGGCGTAGATGAGGCCGAGGGCGTCGAAGTGGAGCCGGTTCAGGTGGGCGAGCTGGAGGAAGGAGCGGTGGGCGGGGGCCTCGGGCCCGCCGGTGGGGGCCATCGTCGGGGAGGAGACCGGTGCGGAGGTCGAGGCGGGGACGGAAAGAGCGGGGGCGGGGGCTGGGGCCGGGGCCTCGACGGCGACGGGAGTCGCCTCATGCTTGCCCGCCAGTTTTTCGAGGAACGACCAGTGGAGGTTGACTCCCTTCGCCGCGATGGTGTTCGAGACGGGGGTCCCGTAGTAGGCCCACGAGCCGATGAACCACGGCAGGTAGATCGCCACGGCGAGGCCGAGGGCGAGGGCGTATTGCCGGAGGAGCCAGAGCCGCCCGCCCGCCCGCCCCGCCGCGATCCCGCTGCCGAAGAGGAGGACCGCCGCTGCCGGGGCGCCGCCGTAGATGAAGCCGTCGGGACGGCTCCACATGATCCCGGCCCACGAGAGGCCGATCCAGAGCCACGGGCGGCCGCTGCGGGCGGGGACGGTCAGCGCCCAGCAGGAGAAGAGGAGGAAGGCGAGGAGGAAGCCGTTTTCCATCCCGTTCGTGTCGAAGGCCGCCGTCTTCGCGTCGAGGGCGACGAGGAGGAGGCCGATCCAGAGGGGGACGCGCGGGACGCCGTGATGGCGGAGCATCCGGTAGAGGAAGACCCCCGCGACGCCGAGCGCCGAGGCCGAGATCAGGCGGAAGAGCCAGAGGGCGGCGTCATCGTGGGTCGTCCCCGTCACGACGCTGCAGAGCGCGGGAAGGAGGACGCCGAGGGGCGAGGTGAAGGTCTGGACCCGCTCCCCCTGCTGGAAGACGAGGCCGTGGCCGGTCGCCAGGTTCTGGCTGCTGCGGTAGGTGATGTAGTAATCCTCCCAGACATTCCCCGTGTAGAGGGCGAAGAGGAGGGGAAGAAGGGCAAAGAGGAAGAACGCGCCCCAGGCGCCCCGGCGATGGCCGTCGGCGGAAATCATGCCGGGAGGATAAGGGGGAGACGAGGCGGGTGACAAGGACGGAGCGTATCGCTTGGGTTCCGCCCGCACTCGGACGCGTCGCTCCTCCCAAGCGGACAGGGGAACTAGCGGACGCGCTCTACCCGAAGCGGACGGCCTAATGCGGTGCGGCCAGAACAGTTCAGGCCTATCAGACGGGGACTGCCGTCGCGGTAGCGACACTCGTTCCTCAGGGGAAACTAACTTGCAGGGCCGGGAGGCAAGTCCAGGAGGGGCGAAGCCCCTCTTGCGTCGTCTAACCCGTGCGGATCGCCTCCAGCTGTACAGGGTCTCTGCCCGGTCCCGAAGGAGCATTCACCGCCCCCCTTCGCGACCCCTTAAATCAACTGCGTCAGATCAATATCGACAGCCAAAACCCCGACGATCTCCTCGTCCTCGGAAAGGATCGGGACCGAGACGGTGAAGCAGAATCGATCCGAGGCCGAGGAGCGGTAGATGTCAGAAAGCGACAAGGCCTGCCGCTCCATCGGCTGGCGGAACCACTCCCGCTGGGACCAATCGCTGCCGAAGCCCTTGCTCGTCCCGAGGTCGCTCTTCTTTGCGATGTTCCCGGTGACCTGCCGCCCCGAGGCGTCGGTGACGTAGAGGAGCTCGATGAAGCGGTTCCGCTCGGCGGCGAGGGCCATCGCCTCCTCCTGCCGGTGGCGGACCATCGAGCGGAGGGCGGGGTCCTGCGCCAGCCGGGCGACGAGGTCCCGGGGCCGGGTATGGGCGGGGAGATGGAACGCGCCGAGGGAGACGATGAGGGCGTCGCTCCCCTCGCGGGCGCGGTTCGCCATCTCCTTCAGCCGGGCCGCCCCCTCGGTCTGGAGGCGGGCCTCCCCGGCGATCCCCGCGATGTCCCGCACGACCTCGGAGACCTCCCCGTTCTGCTGCCGGACCCGCTCGACGATCCCCTCCATCACGCCGGTGAGGGAAAGGGCGTTCGCCCCCGTGTTCGCCGCCGTGATGTCGTGAGCCTGGGCCCGGGCCGTGCTGCCGTCGCCCTGCTTCCCGACGGCCTGGACGGCGGTGCCGATCCGCGTTTCGAGGTCGTGGAGGACGTCGCGGATCTGGGTCGTCGCCTCGGCGGCGTCGGCGGCCAGCTTCTGCACCTCCTGGGCGACGACGGCGAAGGCGCGGCCCGCCTGCCCGGCCCGCGCCGCCTCGACGCTGGCGTTGAGGGAAAGGAGCTTCGTCTGCCCCGCGACGCGCTGGACGCGGTCGACGACCTTCTCGATCTGCTTCGAGCGGGCGTCGAGGTCGGCCATGATCCCGGCGACGTCGGCGGTCGAGACGAGGGCCTCCTGGAGGCGGCCGGCGATCGCGTGGAGCTGCTCCGCCATGTGCCGGGCCGATTCGGCGATGTGGGCGGCGCGCTCCTCCTGCGTCTTCGCCGCCCCCTCCAGCTGTGCGGAGAAATCGAAGAGCGGCGGGACGTTCCCGTAGAGGCGGACCCCGCTGCGGAGCGCCCCGGTGAGGGTCTCGGCGAGGTTCTCGAGGATCTGGTTCAGCGTCGCGGCGATCTCGCCGCCCGACTCGAGGCGGGCATTGAGGTCCCATTCCCCCGCGGCGATCCGGCGGAGGGTATCGAGATCGGCCTCGGAGAGAGCCGGTTCGGAAAAGAGGGCGGAAGCTTGGGAAGAGGGAGCCAGACGGCGGCGGAGGGCGGAATGAGGAGTTAAAGACATGGCGAAACAATTACCAAATAAGAAATAAACCCGGTTAAGCGACCCCTTTCCAAGAAGCATTTTTGAGGCCATGAGGGCGATCACTTTTGCCTCAGGTGAATCCTTCAGGAAGGGGGGGCGCGGCCATGATCTCCGCTTGCCAAAGAAGGGCAGTCGGCTGAAACTTCGGCTTCTCTCTGACTCATGACCCCCTGGATGACTTACCTCGCCGTCGCTCTCGGCGGCGCCATCGGCTCCGTGGCCCGCTTCGGCGTGGCGCAATGGGTGACCGCCCGCTTCGGCGTGCCGGGGAATTTTCCCCAGGTCTTCGCCCTCGGGACGCTCCTGATCAACGTTTCGGGCTCCTTCCTGATCGGTTTCCTCGCCGCCGTCCTCACCGCCGCCGAAGGGGGGGCCGCCTCGCCCCACTTCCGCGCCTTCCTGATGACCGGGATCTGCGGCGGCTACACCACGTTCTCCTCCTTCAGCCTCCAGACGATGGAGCTGGCGAAGCTCGGCCACGTCGCGCAGGCGGGGACGAACTGCCTCCTCTCCCTCGTCCTCTGCCTCGCCGCCGTCTGGCTCGGCCACGCGGCGGGGATGATGCTTCAATCGAAATGAACGAAATCAGAACCGGCCCGGCATGAAGCCTCCCTTTTCCCTTCCCTTCTTCGCCCTCCCCGCCCGCGCCCTCTGGCGGGTGACCGGGGAGGACCGCGTCCGCTACCTCAACGGGCAGACGACGCGCGACCTCACCCTCCTCCAGCCCGGCCAGAGCGTCTACGGCGCGGTGCTGACGGGGAAGGGGAAGATCGTCGGCGATCTCTTCCTCTCCGCGACCGACGACGCCCTCTACCTCGACGCCGATCTCTCCCTCCGGGAAACGCTCCGCGAGCGGCTCGAGAAATTCCTCATCGCCGACGACGTGACGATCGACGACGTGACCGGCCAATTCGCCCTCAGCCGCCTCCAGGGCGACGGCCTTTCCGGCTTCGCGTCGAAGCCGAAGGAAGGGGAGACCCTCGCCCCCGTCGCCTTCGTCAGCCAACGCTTCGGCGTCGAGGGGGTCGACCACTGGATTCCTCTTTCCCGCTCCTTCCCCGTCCCCTTCCCCGCCCTCCCCGAGGCCGAGGCGGCGGACCTCGTCGACCGCCTCGAGATCGAGCACGGCATCGCCCGCTGGGGGATCGAGATCGACGCCGAGACCCTCCCGCAGGAAGTCGCCTTCGACCTCGCCGGACGGGGCCTCGTCTACGACAAGGGCTGCTACGTCGGCCAGGAGACCGTCGCCCGCATCCGGAGCATCGGCCACGTCAACCGCCGCCTCGTCCGGCTCGAGCAGACCGGCGGCCCCGTCGACCGGTCGCCCGCCCCCCTCTTCGCCGCCCCGGGCGAAGAGGCGGGCCGCCTCACCCGCCTCGCCCCCTTCCCCGACGGCAAAGTCCGCGCCCTCGGCTTCCTCAAGCGCAAATTCCTCGAAACCCCGCCCGAGCTGAAGACCGAAGCCGACGGCCGGACCTTCCGCGTCGTTTCCTGACGCTTCCTCTGCGGACACAAAAAAGGCGGCGGGAAAAATCCCGCCGCCTTTTCAATTCCGATCCCGCCCTACTTCACGCCGACGAAGTGGAAGAGGACATAGAGGACGCCCGAGAAGAGCGTCGCGCCGAGGAAGATGCAGACGGGGAGCGTCAGCACCCAGGCGAGGAGGATGTTCCGCAGCGTCTTGCCCTGCACGCCGGAGCCGTTCGCCGCCATCGTCCCCGCGATGCCGGAGGAAAGGACGTGGGTCGTGCTGACGGGGAGGCCGTAGTTCGACGCGAGGCCGATGGTGCTCCACGCGACGAGCTCGGCGGCGGCGCCCTGGCCGTAGGTCAGGTGGGCCTTGCCGATCTTCTCGCCGACGGTGACGACGATCCGCTTCCAGCCGATCATCGTGCCGAGGCCGAGCGCGAGCGCGACGGCGATCTTCACCCAGTCGGGGATGTACTTTGTGACCGCGTCGCCCTGCTTCTTGAAGCCGGTGAGGGCCTTCTGCGCCTCGGGGGAGAGGTCGTCGAGCTTCTTGCCCTTGTCGAGCTTCCCGGTCACCTCGTCGACGAGGTAGATGCGGGTGCGGAGCGTGCGGCGCTCCTCGGTGGCGAAGGTGTCGAACGTCGTCTTGCCCTCGAGGGCGGTCGCGATCGTGGCGCTCTCGAAGGAGAGGGCGGCGTAGGTCTTGTCGCTCTTCTTGACCTTGCCCTTGAGGAGGCCGCCGAGCTCGGCCTCGGCCTCGTCGTCGGTCATCGTCGCGGCGGCGTCGCCGACTTTCTCGTGGAGGGCGACGACGTTCATCTGGGCCTGGGCCGCGAGGGCGGCGACGGTCTGCGGGCTGGTGCCGGCCTTCAGCGCGAAGGCTCCGGGGACGAGGCCGATCAGGATCAGCATGAGGAGGCCCATCCCCTTCTGGCCGTCATTGCTGCCGTGGGCGAAGCTGACGCCGGTGCAGGTGAGGACGAGGAGGGCGCGGATGCCGAGCGGGGGCTTCTCGCCTTCCTTCGGGGCGGCGTAGAGGGCGGGGATCTTGATGATCGCCTTGGAGAGGAGGAGGAGGAGGCCCGCCGCGCAGAAGCCGAAGAGCGGGGAGATGATCAGGACCATGCCGACTTCCTGGGCCTTCGCCCAGTTGACGCCCTCGCCGAAGTGGAGGCCGTTGCTCATCCCGGGGAACGCCGAGTAGGCGAGGCCGACGCCGATGATCGAGCCGATCATCGTGTGGGAGCTGGAGGCGGGGAGGCCGAACCACCACGTGCCGAGGTTCCAGACGATCGCCGAGAGGAGGATCGCGAAGACCATCGCGAAGCCCGGCCACGAGCCGACGTGGGTGACGAGGTCGACCGGCAGGAGCGCCAGGATGCCGAAGGCGACGGCCCCCGTCGACGTCATGACGCCGATGAGGTTCCAGACGCCCGACCAGATGACGGCGGGCACCGGCTTCAGCGACTTCGTGTAGATGACCGTGGCGACGGCGTTGGCCGTGTCATGGAAGCCGTTGATGAACTCGAAACCGAGCGCGAGGCCGAGCGCGAGCAGTAAAAAGAAGGCCGATCCGAATGTGAGCGTTTCTCCCCAAAGGTGCATGGTGTGTGGTGTTTCTCGAATGATTAAGGTTGAGCCCAAGACCCAAGCCGACCGCTATGTCGCCTCCGCGTACACTGTGTGACAATCGTGTGGCGGAGGGAGGGCTCCCCCCTACCCGACCATCAACGGATCGACGTCGACGGAGGTCTTCACCTCCTCTTCCCAGGCCGGGTCGGCGAGGAGGGCGGTGAGGAAGCGGGCGGCTTCGGGGACGCGGGTGGTCAGCAACAACTGGTTGAAGCGGAACAACCCGTCGATCCGGACGATCGAGGCGGGGGCGACTTCCTGGGCTTCGCCGAGCTTCGCGCCGTTGGCCCCGACGGCCTGGAAGCCTTCGGCGATTTTCCTGCCGATCTGCTCGGCGACGAAGCGGGTCTTCTCCTCGCTCTTCCCTTTCCACCGGACGAGGATGGCGCGGCGGTAGGGGGGGTAGCCGAGGGCCTTGCGGAACTCGAGCTCCTGCTCGGCGAAGCCGTCGTAATCGTGGTGCCGCGCGTACTGGATCGCGGGGTGGAACGGGGTCCGGGTCTGGATGAAGACCTCGCCCTTCGTCTCGGCGCGGCCCGCGCGGCCCGCCACCTGCATGAGCTGCTGGAAGACCCGCTCCCCGGCGCGGAAGTCGGGGATCTGGAGCGCCCCGTCGACGTTGATGACGCCGACGCAGGTGACCTTCGGGAAGTCGAGGCCCTTGGCGATCATCTGGGTCCCCACGAGGATGTCGACCTCCCCGGCGGCGAACGCGGCGAGGGCCTGGTGGTGGACGTCCTTCCCGCGCATCGAGTCGGAGTCCATCCGGAGGATGCGGGCCTTCGGGAAGGCCTGCTCGACGGCTTCCTCGATCTTCTGGGTTCCCTGCCCGCCGTAGCGGTAGCCGGGGGCGGCGCAGGCGGGGCAGCGGGAGGGGACCGCCGCGACGTGGTCGCAGAGGTGGCAGCGGAGCCGCGCGTCGGAGCGGTGGAAGGTGAGGGAGAGGCTGCAGTGGGGGCACATCTCGACGTGGCCGCATTCGGGGCACTGGAGGGTCGTCGAATGGCCGCGGCGGTTGAGGTAGAGGAGGGTCTGCTCGTGCCGTTCGAGCCGCTTCTCGACGGCCTCGCGGAGGCGGGGCGTGATGGCGGCGGAGGGCGGGGGTTCCCCGTCCTTCGGCTTGCCCTTCTGCCGGAGGTCGATGACGTGGACGAGGGGCATGGGGCGCTCGGCGACGCGGGCGGGGAGGCGGACCATCCGGTATTTCCCCTGCTCCGCGCCGGCGTTGTGGAAGGTCTCGAGCGAGGGCGTCGCCGAGCCGAGGACGATGGGGATCCCCTCGAGGTGGGCCCGCATCACGGCGAGGTCGCGCCCGTGGTAGTAGGGGGCCTCCTCCTGCTTGTAGGAACCTTCGTGCTCCTCGTCGACGACGATGAGGCCGAGGTCTTCCGCCGGGGCGAAGATCGCCGAGCGGGCCCCGATGACGATCCGGGCGCGGCCCTCCCGGATCTGCCGCCACTGGTCGTACCGTTCGCCTCGTGACAAGCCGCTGTGGAGGACGGCGACGCGGACTTTCTTCCCGAGGAAGCGGGCGCGGAACCGCTCGACGGCCTGCGGGGTCAGCGCGATCTCGGGGACGATCATGAGGGCGCTCTTCCCGGCGTCGAGGACGGCGGCGATGGCGCGGAGGTAGACCTCGGTCTTGCCGCTCCCGGTGACGCCGTGGAGGAGGATCGGGCGGGGTTTTTCGGCCGTCCCGTGCTTCGCCCCCTCCTCGGCGATCATCGCCAGGGCGGCGGCCTGCGCCGCGTTCGGCTCGTGCTCGGCGCCGACGGGATCGGGGAGGCGGAGGAAGGGATCGCGTTCCCTCTCGGCGTTCTCGATCGAGACGAAGCCCCGGTCGCGGAGGCCCTGCCAGACGGCCCGCCCGATGCCGCTCTCGCCGCAGAGGTCGCCGAGCCAGCCGGGGCCTTTTTCCCGGAGCCAGCGCCACGCCTCGAGCTGCTTCTTCGCCTTGCCGAGGGCGAGCTCGACCGTCTCGTCGCCGACGTCGGGCCGGACCGCGACCCAGAGGCGGACCAGCGCCCCGGCCTCGGCCCGGACCGGCTCCGGGAGGATGCAGCGGAGGGCGAGGGCGAGGGGGGCGCAGTAATAGTCGGCCATCCACCGCGCGAGAGCGAAGAGCGAGGGCGGGACGACGGGGGTCTCCCCGACGAGGCCGGTGATCGCGCGGATCTTCGCGTAGCCGGTCCGGGCGAGCGTCTCGATGACGATGCCCGAGGTCTCCGCGTTGCGGAGGGGCATGCGGACCCGCATCCCCACGCCGACCCGCCCGCGCAGCGCGTCGGGGACGGCGTAGTCGTAGGCCCGGTCGCGGGAATTCTCCGGGACGACGCGGACGTAGGCGCAGTCGTCGGAGAAGAGGCCGGGTTCCATGAGCGGGCCAGCATGGCTTGAATTTCGGGCGATCTCAAGGCACGATCCTCCCCTTTCCCCTCCCATGCTCGGCATCCATCACTTCGGGCTCTTCGCCGGGGCGGTCGTCCTGATCGCCCTCACGCCGGGGCCCGACACGCTCTACATCCTCGGACGGACCCTCGCGCAGGGGAAACGGGGCGGGCTCCTCTCCGTCGCCGGGATCACCCTCGGCTGCCTGACCCACACGGTGGCGGCGGCGGCCGGCCTCTCGGCCCTCATTTACGCCTCGGCGGTCGCCTTCACGGGGGTGAAGCTCCTCGGCGCGGCTTATCTCGCCTACCTTGGTTGGCGGCTGCTGCGGGCGCGGTCCGGATCGTTTCGAGGCGGGGGCGCAGTGGAGGGCCTGCCGCCCCTTCCGGCCCGGCGGATCTTCCTCCAGGGATATCTGACGAACGTGCTGAATCCGAAGGTCGCCCTCTTCTTCCTCGCTTTCCTTCCCCAGTTCCTCGATCCGGCGGCGTCCGAGGCGGCTCACCTGAGCGCCTGGGCTTTCCTCATGCTGGGGCTGCTTTTCACCGTGATCGGCAATCTCTGGAATCTCGCCCTCGTCGCCGGGGCCGCGCCGTTCGTCCGGATGATCGGCCGCCACCCGGGGCTCGAGGCCGGGATCGATCGGGTGACCGGCGCGGTCTTCGTCGCCCTCGGCCTGCGGCTGGCGTGGGCGTCGCGCTGAACTTTCCGGGCCCTCCCTAACCGTGCCGCCAGAGGGCGATGAGGGGGCCTTCGTCGCCGTAGACCGGGTCGGAGGAGGGGAAGGGGACGCGGGCGATCCGGGCGAGGACCGCCTCGGCGGGAGGGCCGTCGCTCTCCCGGCAGAGGTTCCACCGCTGGCCGGGCGGGTAGGCCCCGACGACGACGAAATCGTCGCTCGCCTCGACGCGGCGGTGGCCCGTCCCGGCGGGGAGGACGACGACGTCGCCCGCCTTGAACCGGACGAGCCGCCCGCCCGGCCCGCCGAGCATCAGCCAGGCCGAGCCCGAGACGACGCCGAGGACCTCGTGGGCGTTGGAGTGGTAGTGGTGGAAGTCGTAGATGCCGCCCCGCCATTGCGCGGGCCAGCCGTGGAGGCCGAAGGCCCCCTCGAAGCCGATGGCATGCTCGATCCCGTCGGAGGGGATCGCGTCGTGGTAGAAGAGGACGGGGAGGCGGGGATTGTTCGGCACCCAGCCGAGCGGCCCCAGGCGGATCACCTCGGGCATGATGTTGACGGCATTCATGGAAGGAATCGGATACTATAACCCGATTTCGCCGGGTACCAAATGAGGCATCGCAATCGGCTCCCTTTCGCGCTAGGCTGAAGCCATGAAGCTGACCCCCTACGGGGCGGCCCGGATGACGACGGGCTCCCGACATCTTCTCGAAGTGGGGGGCGCGCGCGTCCTCCTCGATTGCGGCCTCGCCGAAGGGAAGCGCGAGGCGAGCCGGGCGCGGAACGCCTCGTTCCCCTTCGATCCCGCCTCGCTCGACGCCGTCATCCTCTCCCACGCCCACATCGACCACAGCGGGAACCTGCCGAACCTGGTCCGCCACGGCTTCGCCGGGAACATCTACGCCACCCCGGCGACGCGCGACCTCTGCGGCATCATGCTCCAGGACTCGGCGAAGATCCAGCACGGCGACGCCGCCTACGTGAACAAGAAGCGGGCGAAGCAGGGCCTCCCGCCCGTCGAGCCGCTCTACTCCCGCGAGGACGCGGAGCGGACGATGTCCCAGTTCGTCTCGATCGACTACCGCCGCCGCTTCCCCGTCGTCGACGGCGTGCGGGCGACCTTCCACGACGCGGGCCACATGCTCGGCTCGGCGCAGGTCGCCCTCGACCTCTCCGAGGCGGGACGCCAGGCCCGGCTCCTCTTCAGCGGCGACGTCGGACGGGGCCACGGGACGAGCGAGATCCTCCGCGATCCCGAGCCGGTCGACGGCGTCGACGTCCTCCTCATGGAGAGCACCTACGGTGACCGCCTTCACGAGGCGACCGACTCGGCCTCCGACTTCCTCTGCTCCGTCGTGAACCGGACGCGGGAGCGGGGCGGGAAGGTCCTCATCCCCTCCTTCGCCGTCGGCCGGGCGCAGGGCGTCGTTCTCGCGCTCCACAAGCTGCGCGACATCGACTGCTATCCCGCCCTCCCGATCTTCGTCGACAGCCCGCTGAGCGTGAACGCGACCGAGGTCTTCCGGCTCCACCCGGAGTGCTTCAACGCCGACCTCTACGAATACCTCCAGAAGAACAAGAACCCCTTCGGCTGGGGCGACATCCGCTACATCCGCGAGGTCGAGCAGTCCCGGGAGCTGAACACCTTCCCCGGCTCGGCGATCATCATCTCGGCCTCGGGGATGTGCGAGGCGGGGCGGATCCTCCACCACCTGCGGAACCACATCGGCGACGCGCGGAACACCGTCCTCTTCGTCGGCTACTGCGCGGAGAACACCCTCGGCGCCCAGCTGCTGCGGGGGGAGAAGCGGGTCCGCATCTTCGGCGAGGAATTCGACGTCCGCGCCGAGATCGTGAAGATCGACGCCTACAGCGGCCACGCCGACCGGGACGAGCTCCTGGCCTACGCCTCCCGCGTCGGCGGGACGAAGCGGAAGATCGCCCTCGTCCACGGCGAGGAGCACGCCGGGCTCGCCTTCCAGAAATCGCTCCAGGCCGCCTACCCGGGAAGCGAGGTCGTCCTCCCGCACGAGGGCGACGCGATCGAGTTCTAGGCCGAGGTTAGAACAACGCCGAATCGGCCATCGTCCGCGCCGTCGCCACGTCGGCCCCGATCTGGGCGATGAGGGCCTCGACGGAGCTGAACTTCCGCTCGTCGCGCAGGAAGCGGAAGGCGTCGATCTTCAGCGTCGCGCCGTAGAGATCCTTCTTGAAGTCGAGGAGGTGGACCTCGAGGTGGGTCTGGGTGTCGGGGCCGAAGGTGGGGTTGGAGCCGTGGTTGGCGACGGCGCGGTGGCTCTCCCCGTTCACCGTCACCCGGCAGGCGTAGACGCCCGGCGGGGGGAGGAGCTGGGCGATGCCGCCGACGTTCGCCGTCGGGAAGCCGATGCCGGAGCCGCGCCCCGCGCCGTGGCCGACGAGGCCCTCGATGTCGTACTCCCGCCCCAGCATCGCCGCGGTTTCGGCGAAGTCCCGCTGCCGGATCGCCTCGCGGACGCGGGTGCTGCTGATGGGGCTGCCGCCGTGGAGGACAGCGGGGACGGGGAAGGCGCGGAAGGGGAAGCCGTGGGTGGCGTTGAACCCGGCGATGAGGGCGGCGTCGCCCCGGCGGCCCTGGCCGAATTTCCAGTCGGGGCCGGAGGCGATCCGCCGGAGGTTCGGGAAGATGCGGACGATCTCCTCGAGGAAACGCTCGGCGGGGAGGTGCTGCAGCGCCTCGTTGAAGGCGATGGTGAGGACGGCGTCGACGCGGCTGAGGGTCCCGCCGCGGGAATCGAGGAGGAGGGCGGTCCGCTGCGCGGCGGTGCTGAGGCGGGAGGGGGCCTTCTCCGGCGCCATGTGGACCATCGGATGGGGATCGAAGGTGAGGGCAGCGGTCTGGCCGTGCGCCCCCTCGCCGCCGCCGTGCCGCGCCTCGGCGAGGATGGCGCGGTGGCCGAGGTGGACCCCGTCGAAGACGCCGACGGCGAGCCCCGTGACCCCGGGCATCGGGGGCGCCTGAAGGAGGGGGATGGCCATGGCGGAAGGGCGTCGTCGCGGGAGGGCGCGTTACTGCCGCCGCAGCCGGGAGATTTCCGGGAGGCTCAGGACGTGGCGGGAGAGTTCCTGGACGCCGGGGAGGGCGTCGAGGGTCTCCCACGAGACGGCGCGGTCGAGGGAGAAGTTCCCCGACCGGAGGCGGCTCAGCGCGGTGAGGTGGGCGCCGCAGCCGAGGTCGGCCCCGATGTCGTGGCAATAGGTGCGGACGTAGAAGCCCTTGCTGCAGGTGATCTCGAAGGCGATCTCGGGGAGGGCGAGCTCGGTGATCCGGTGGGAGTAGACGTGGACGAGGCGGGGCTCCCGCTCGACGGTCTTCCCGGCGCGGGCCAGCTTGTAGAGGGGGACGCCGTCCTTCTTCACGGCGGAGACCATCGGCGGCGTCTGGTAGAAATCGCCCTGGTATTTGGCGAAGGCGGCGGCGATCTGCTCCGGGGTGAACGGGGGGACTTCTTTCGTTTCCAGGGGGGCGCCCTGGGCGTCCTGGGAGTCGGTGGTGACGCCGAGCTTCATGCGGCCCGCGTAGACCTTGTCCTCGGCCATGAGGAGGTCCTGGATCTTCGTCGCCTTGCCGATGCCGATCATGAGGAGGCCGGTGGCGGCGGGATCGAGGGTGCCGCAGTGGCCGACCTTCTTCAGGCCGAATTTGCGCCGCACGCGGTCGACCATGTCGTGGGAGGTCGGGCCGTTGGGCTTGTCGAGAAGGAGGACGCCGTCGAGTTCCATGAAAGAGTGGGGGGGGAGAGTTAAGGGGGGATCGGGTGTGCCGCGCCGAGGGCGTCGCGGAAGGAAGGGAAGGCATCCCTCCCGCCTCGCGGCGTGCTTCAGCCGCCGTGGGCGGCCAGCGCCTCGCCGATCTGCCGGAGGAGGAGGGCCTCCAGCTCGTCGGGAGGCAGGGAGGAGCGGATGCCCGCGGCCAGCCGGTGGCCGCCGCCGCCGAGGCCGCCGGCGATGGCGTTGACGTCGACGGTGCCGCGGGAGCGGAGGCTGACGCGGGTCTTTCCCCCCTCCATCTCCTCCAGCATGAAGGCGACCTCGACGCTGCCGACGACCTGGAGCTGCTCCAGGAAGTTCTCGACCTCGTCGGTCCGCGCGCCGCTCTTCGCGTACATCTCCCGCGTGAGGCGGTAGTGGGCGACGCGGTTCCCGTGGGTGAACTTCGTGACGCCGAGGACCTCCCGCTTCAGGTTGAAGCTCTCGACCGAGGTCGACTGGTAGAAGCGCTGGGCGATTGCCGTCGGGTCGGCCCCGCGCGAGACGAGCCCGGCGGCGACCTCGAAGGTGTGGGCCGTGGTGTGGCGGTATTGGAAAGAGCCGGTGTCGGTCATGAGGCCGACGTAGAGATTCGTCGCCGCCTCGGGCGGGCAGGGGAGCCCGGCGGCCTCGATGAGGTCGTAGAGGATCTGGGCGCAGGCGGGGCTTTCCGCATCGATCAGGTTGATGCGGCCGAAGCCGGGGTTGCTCTGGTGATGGTCGATGTTGACGTCGGGCTGGCGGTTCCAGCCGACGAAGGTCTCCCCGAGGCGCTCCTGGGTCGAGGTGTCGACGGCGATGATCGCGACGTCGGGCCCGGGGGCGGCGGCGGGCGTCTTCTCGATGCACTCCTTGCCGGGGAGGAAATGGTAGTTCCAGAGGAGGCCGTCCTCGTTGTAGACCGAGACCTCCTTCCCGAACGCCTTCAGGCTGAGGGCGAGGCCGAGGGCCGACCCGTAGGCATCCCCGTCCGGGCGGATGTGGGAGAGGATGCAAAAGCGATCCCGCTCGGCGAGGAGGGCTCGGAAATGATCGAGGTGGGGCTGCATGAAGGGACGAAGGGTAACGGCGGGAAAAAGGGTAGCGGAAAGAGTGCAGGCCTGTTTTCAGGAAAGCAAGGCGGGACATCGCGCTTGTCTCCCCCCGAAAGGAGTCTTAACCTCCTTCCATGTCGCAGCCGCCCGCCTCCCCTCTCCCGGAAAAGACCCCGGCGATCCCGGCCTCCCCGTCCCCGACGGAGGGAAAGCCCGCACCCAAGCTGGAAACGAAGCTCGAAACCGAGCCCGCCACGAAGGCGGAAGCGAAGGCCGGAGCCGTCCCGCCCGCCCCGAGCCTTTCCTCGGCCGTCCCCCTTTCCCCTCCCCCCTCGCCCTCCCATACCGTCATCCACGCGGAGACGAAGCCGGTGGTCAAGATGCCCCCGCCGAAGGTCGTCGCCGTCCCCCGGGTCACGGCGATCCGGATGGAATCGCAGCGCGGCTTCCGCTGGGGACGGCTGGCCGAGGCCTTCGTCTTCGCCCTCCTCGCGGGCGGCGCCAGCTATTACGTCGCGCAGCAGCTCTTCGCCGGGGAGGAACAGGTCGTCACCCAGCCCGTCGGCCCCGTCGCCGCCCTCCTGACCACCGACGGGGCGGCCGCCCCCGCGATCCAGTCGACCGCGCCGACGGTGGGGCAATAGGCGAAGTTGAAGGGGTAGGGGGCGGAGAACGCTCCTTCGGGAGCGGGAACGGCCCCTCCTCCCACGGCCCCGGATCGAGTTTCCCGCCGGGGTTCGTTAACGCGACCTAGAGATCGATAATCATCCGGGTCCCGCGGCCGGAGCGGCCCTCGCAGACGGAGATGGTCCCGCCGTGGGCCTCGATCGCGGTGCGGCAGAAGGCGAGGCCGAGGCCGATCTGCGGGACTTCCCGCTTCACCTGCCCGATCTCGAATTTCTCGAAGATCTTTTCCCGGAGCGCCTCGGGGATCCCGGTTCCCTCGTCCTCGATCTCGATGCGGAAGCGGCCCCCGGGAACCCCCTCGCTGCCGCCGAGGCAATGGAGGCCGATCTCGACCCGGCCGCCGGGCGGCGAGAACTTGATGGCGTTGGAGAGGATGTTGTCGATCACGCGGAGGACGAGGTTTCGGTCGCACTCGCACACGGGGGGATGGGCGTCCCCGTCTTCGCCCGAGCGGGTGACCTGGAGGTTCAGCTTCCGGCGGCGGACGAGGGGGGCGGCGTGGCCCGCGGCCTCGGCGATGAGGGCGGCGAGGTCGTACTCGGCGAGGTCGAGGTGGAGCTTCCCCTGGTCGATCTTCGCGAGCAGGAGCATGTCGTGGGCCATGTCGCGGAGGCGGCGGGTGCTGTTCTTGATCGTGGTGAGGCTCTCGACCTGGTCGGCGCGGGGATCGCAGGCGAGGAGGTCGTCCGTCTCGATGACGATCGTCGCCAGCGGGTTGCCGATGTCGTGGATCACGATGTTGGCGAAGTCCTCGCGGAGCCGCATCGCCTCGCGGAGGAGATCGTAGTGGGCCCGGATGCGGAGCATGGAGCGGATCCGCGCCCGGAGGACGGGGGCGGAGATCCCCTTGTCGAGGAAGTCGTCGGCCCCGGCGTCGACGCAGCGGGTGAGGTAGGCCTCGTCGTCGATCCCGGTGAGGAGGATGACGGGGATGTCCCGGGTCTGGGGATCGGCCTTCAGCTGCTTGCAAAGCTCGATGCCGGAGACCTTCGGCATCATGAGGTCGCTGAGGACGACGTGGGGGCGGCCCTCCCGGATCTGGTCGAAGGCCTTCTCGCTGTCGTCGAGGTAGCGGAGCTCGTAGCCCTCGCCGCGCAGGAGGAGGGCGATCATCTCGAAGCAGAACGGATCGTCGTCGATGACGTAAAGGCGGGGGGTGGAATCCATAGGAGCCAGCGGGGGGGACGACCGGGGGGACGCTCCCCGACTTTATCGCGGCGGAGGGGAGAAGGTAAAGGGGGAACCGGCGTTGCGGGCTCCGATATAGAACCGATTGCCCGGGAAGGGGCTCTGTGTCAGAGTGCGCTCAAAAGAGCCCGCTAGAGCCCTCGTTTTCCGACCCCACGATGAAGCCCTCCTTCCCCCTTTCCGGCTTCGTCGCCCGCCTGGCGTTCACCCGGCTGGAGCGGGTGCTCCTGGTTCTCATCGCCCTCGGCCTCGCCGTCAGCCTCACCCTCCACGCGGTCTGCCGCAGCCCCTTCGTCGACCTGGTCGCCGACAATGCCCGGTGGACCTTCGAGATCCTCGCCGGCCTCCTCGTCCTCGTCCTCCGTCGTCGGTCCTCGCAGGGGGAGCACGCGGGAACGGCGGGGGGAGCGCCTTCGCCCCGGAGCTTTTCCTGGTTCATCGTCGGGGCGGCGGGCTATGCGGCGGGGCAGCTCGTCTGGGTGTTCGGCCTCCTCACGGGGACCCTCCATTTTCCCGGCCTCTCCGACCTCTTCTTCCCCCTCCTTCCCCTCTCCCTCCTGATCGCCCTCGCCCCGGCCCTCGACATCGGCCTGGAGGGGAAGAAGCGCCGCGCCGTCTGGCTCGACATGACCGGCCTCGGCCTCATGGCCGCCACCCTGATCGTCGCCCTCTATCTTCCGAACCGGGGGATCTGGGGAAACGGCACCCTCTTCGTCGTCGGCCTCTATCCGGTCCTCTTCCTCACCGCCTTCGGCATGATCGGGCTGATCGTCCTCGTCCGCCGGATCGACATCGCCGGGAGCCCCCTCCTCGCCCTCCTCGGCATGGGCGGCCTCTCCTTCACCTGGCTGAAGTGGAATCTCGACTTCCTCCAGGGCGTGCCGACGACGGGCGGGCTCCTCTCCTACCTCTTCTCCCTCAGCCACACCCTCCTCTTCTACGGCCTCGCCACCGTCCGGGGGCGGATCGTGACGAAGGGGCCCTACGTCCGGTGGCTCGACCGCCTCCATCGCCTCCTGCCCCTCCTCTTCGTCCTCGCGGCGGGGGTCGGCGTCGTCTACGGGGCGCGGCGCTTCGAGGCGGAGGGGGAGCGGTCGATCGTCGGCATCGCCGTCTACATCGGGTCGGCCGCGATGGTCCTCTGCGCGATGTTCCGGCAGATCGTCCTCCTCTACGAGCAGGACCAGGAACTCGCCGCCGAATACCGCCTCCGCGAGCGGGACATCGCGTTCCGCGCGGTCTTCGAGAACAGCAGCGACCTCCTCTTCTCGCTCCGGGTCGAGGCCGGCGGCGATTTCCGCTACACCGCCATCAACCCCTCCGGCGCGGCGATGGGGGACATCGAGGTGGAACGCTTCATCGGGAGCCGCCCCCGGGATTATTTCCCCGGGGAGAAGGGGCTCCGCTTCGAGGCGAACTACCGGCGGTGCGTCGCGGCGGGGCAGCCGGTCACCTACGAGCAGACGGCGAAGAGCTCCTCCGGCAGCATCGTCTTCGAGACGACCCTCGTCCCGGTCCTCGACGCCGGCGGGGCGGTGGTCCAGATCGTCGGCATCTCCCGGAACATCACCGCGCAGAAGTCGACGCTGGAGGCGATGCGCTCCCTCAACACCCAGCTGGAGCAGCGCATCGGCGAGCGGACCGAGGAACTCGAGGCCGCCTACCGGGAGATGGAAGCCTTCAGCTACTCGGTCTCCCACGACCTCCGCAACCCGCTGCGCGGGATCAACGGCTTCTGCCGGGCCCTGATCGAGGACTACGGGTCCCTCCTCCCCGCCGAGGGCCACCGCTACCTCGACCGCGTCCAGGACGCCAGCCGCCGGATGGGCCAGATCATCGACGACCTCCTCGCCCTCTCCCGCATCTCCCGCTGCGCCATCGCCCAGACCGACGAGGTCGACCTCAGCGCCATCGCCGTCCGGATCTCCGACACCCTCCGCGCCTCCTCCCCGGGCCGGGCCGCCACCGCCACCTTCTCCATCTCCCTCGGCCTCCTCGCCCGGTGCGACCGCCGCCTCATCGAAAACGTCCTGGAGAACCTCCTCGGCAACGCCTGGAAATACACGGGCCGCCACCCCACCGCCCGGATCGAGTTCGGGAGCCTCCTCCAGGGCGGGCGTCCCGTCTACTACGTCCGGGACGACGGCGCGGGGTTCGACATGCGCTTCCGGGACAAACTCTTCCAGAACTTCCAGCGCCTCCATTCCCAGGCCGAGTTCGAGGGGACCGGCGTCGGCCTCGCCATCGTCGCCCGCATCATCAAGCGGCACGGAGGCCGGATCTGGGCCGAATCGGCCGTCGAGGAGGGGGCGACCTTCTTCTTTACGCTCGGCGAGGAGCCCCGGCCCGTGGTAACCTCGCCCGCGCCCGCCGCCCCCCTCCCATGAACTGCACCGCCCCGATCCTCCTCGTCGAAGACAGCCAGGACGACGTCGATCTCACCCTGCGGGCCTTCCGCAAGCAGAACGTCGCGAACCCCGTCGTCGTCGTCCGCGACGGCGTCGAGGCCCTCGACTACCTCCACGGCAGGGAAGGGAGCGAGCCCGGGGCGCTCCCCCTCCTCGTCCTCCTCGACATCAACCTCCCCCGCCTCGGCGGCATCGAGGTCCTCCGCCGCCTCCGCGCCCATGCCCGGACCTCCCTCCTCAACGTCGTCGTCCTCACCTCGTCGAAGGAAGACGAGGACGTCGTCGCCAGCTACGAGCTCCGCGCCAACAGCTACATCCGCAAGCCGGTCGATTTCGACCAGTTCGTCGACGTCATCGGCCATCTCGGCCTCTACTGGCTCCTCCTGAACCAGCCCCCGCCCGTTCCGGCGCAGTCCTGAGCTTTCCCCCCCGGCCCGCCGGGAGGCGATGTGCTTAAAAGGTGCTTTCCGTAGCCCGAACAATCGGTACCGTTCCTCCCGTGCTGGCACGGATTTTTTCGGCTTCGGTTTGGGGTGTCGAGGCGCTCGGCGTCGAGGTCGAGGTCAACAACACCTGGGGCGATTACGACACGAAGGTCGTCGGCCTCCCCGACGCCGCCGTCCGCGAGAGCTGCCACCGCGTCTACACCGCCCTCCAGAACAGCGGCTTCAAGAACCCCCTCGGCCGCACCACGATCAACCTCGCCCCCGCCGACATCCGCAAGGAAGGCCCCAGCTTCGACCTCCCCATGGCCCTCGGCCTCCTCGCCGCCACCGACCAGCTCCGCGACGGCAAGGGCCAGGCCGCCGATCCCGCCGACAAGTCGCTCGACCGCTTCCTCATCGTCGGGGAACTCGCCCTCTCCGGCGAGGTCCGCCAGGTCCGGGGCGTCCTCCCCATCGCACTGGAAGCGAAAAAGCAGGGTCGCCTGGCCCTCATCGTCCCCCACGCCAACGCCGCCGAGGCCGCCCTCGTCCCCGGCCTCCGCGTCTTCCCCGTCTCGACCCTCCGCGAGGCCGCCGAGATCGTCGGCGACGCCCCTGCCCGCCTCGCCGCCCTTCCCCCCAATCCCGAACCCCGCGGCGACGAGCCCGCCTTCCAGCCGGTCGACGGCGAATGGCACGACCTCGACTTCGCCGACGTGAAGGGCCAGGAAAGCGTCAAGCGGGCCATCGAGATCGCCGTCGCCGGAGGCCATAACCTCCTCATGATCGGGCCGCCCGGCAGCGGCAAGTCGATGCTCGCGAAGCGGATTCCCTCCCTCTTCCCCCCGCTCACCCTCGACGAGGCGATCGAGGCGACGAAGATCCACAGCGTCGCCGGGCTCCTCCCCGCCGGGCAGCCCATCGTCCGGCGGCGCGCCTTCCGCGCCCCCCACCACACCATCTCCGACGTCGGCCTCGTCGGCGGCACCGCCAACCTCTCCCCCGGCGAGGTCACCCTCGCCCACCACGGCGTCCTCTTCCTCGACGAGCTCCCCGAGTTCAAGCGGACCGCCCTCGAGGTCCTGCGGCAGCCCCTGGAGGACGCCACCGTCACCATCAGCCGCGCCGCCGGGACGATGACCTTCCCCGCCCAGTTCATGCTCGTCGCCGCGATGAACCCGACGCCGACCGGCGGCTTCGACGACGCCCGCCTCGGCAAGTGCACCCCCGCCGCGATCCAGAAATACCTGAACAAGGTCTCCGGCCCCCTCCTCGACCGGATCGACATCCACATCGAGGTCCCCGCCGTGAAGCGCGAGACCCTCATGAACCCCGGCCCCGCCGAGTCGTCCGACGCCATCCGCCACCGCATCGTCGCCGCCCGCCAGCGCCAGCGCGCCCGCTTCGCGAAATCGAAGGGGAAAAGGAAGACCCTCTGCAACGCCCGGATGACCCCGAAGGAAATCCGCGAGCACTGCGTCCTCGACGAATCGGCCGGCCTCCTCCTCACCGCCGCCCTCGACGACCTCAGGCTCAGCGCCCGCGCCTACGACCGCATCCTGAAAGTCGCCCGCACCATCGCCGACCTCGCCGATGCCGACCACATCGGCGAAGCCGAGATCGCCGAAGCCGTCCAATTCCGCTCCCTCGATCGGCAGGTCTGGGGCTGATTTTTGATCATCGCGGAAGCGCGCGGCCCGCTTTCAGAAGAAGGTTGCCGAAGGGCTTTTTTATGCTAATTCGCAATACGCGGAGCACATTCATTGTCGAATGTGTAACAAAATATCACTTAGCCGGAATCCCACGATGCAATCCGTCGATCAATCGATTACCTTCCAGAAGCGCGCAGCGCAGCGGTCCTTTTCAGCCCTCTTTTTGTTGGGGATCATGGTGGGCCTCAGCGTCACCCCATGGGAACTGCGAGCGAACCCCACCGGGGGCGACGTCGTCAGTGGCACGGCCAACATCAGCAGCAGCGGCAACACATTGACCGTCGTCAACAGCAACGGAGCCGTCATCAACTGGCAAGACTTCAGCATCGGGGCTGGGGAATTGACCAAATTCATCCAGAGCGACGCCAACAGCACCGTCCTCAACCGCGTCGTCGGGACCAACCTCTCCCAGATCTACGGCACGTTGAGTTCCAACGGCAAAGTCTTCCTCATCAACCCCAACGGCGTCATGATCGGCGCCACCGGCATCGTCAACACCGCCGGGTTCATGGCGAGCACCCTCGACATCAACAACGCCGACTTCATCGCCAACAACGGGAGCGGAGCGATGCACTTCGTCGGCAATAGCACCGCCGCCATCACCAACCTCGGCACCATCAACGCCGTCGGCGGAGATGTTTACCTCATCGCCAAACACATCGACAACCAGGGCACCGTCAACGCCAGCGAAGTCGCGGGCAAAGGCGGCCTCGTCGGCGTCTACGCAACCGACGAACTTTATCTGACCACCGGCGTCCCCGAAGGCGGCCTCGTCCGCGTCGGGAGCGGCAGCCTGAGCAGTGGAGCCGGCACCGGCATCAACAACAGCGGCCTCATCAACGCCGTCCAGGCCGACCTCAAAGCCACCGGCAACCTCTACAGCCTCGCCATCAACAACACCGGAGTTATCCGTGCGACGGGCGCGAGCGTGAAGAGCGGCGTCGTCCACCTCGGCGTCCTCGGCGGCGGCGGCAAGATCGTGAACAGCGGCCTCGTCGACGCCAGCGGGACGACGGGCGGCGGGGGAATCGACCTGCTTTCCGACGACGACATCGACGTGACCTCGACCGGTCGCCTCGTCGCCGATGCCACCGTCTCGGGCCGGGGCGGTTCGGTGAAGATCGTCTCGGGCGGCACGACCACCTTCGACGGCGCCCTCTCGGCCAAAGGCGCGGGGGATGGAAAGGGCGGCCAAGCCGAGATCTCGGGCGGGAATCTGCGCGTCACCGGCTACGCCGACCTGAGCGGCCCCGGCGGCAACGGCGATCTCCTCTTCGATCCCGGCTCGATCACCATCATTCACAGCGGCACCGGCGACAACACGAACACCTTCCTCGACAGCTACCTCAACACCCAGCTCGGCAGCGCCAACGTCACCCTCGCCACCTCGGGCGCGACGAACAGCGCCGCCCAGACCCTCACGCTCAACTCCGACGCCGCCCTCTCCTGGACCAGCGCGAGCACCCTCACCCTCAACGCCGGAAGCGACATCGCCCTCAACGGCTCGATCAGCGCGAGCAGCGGCGGCCTCGTCCTCAACTCCGGCGGCACGATCACCGCGCCCGGTTCGGTCACGGTGAAGAACTTCACGCTTACTTCGGGGAACTGGGTGCAGAATGCCGCCACGCTGCCGACCTTCAGCGCGGTCGATTTCCGCATCAACGGGGGGAGCTTCCTCCGTGTCGTGAGCGGAAGCGGTACCAGCGCCAGCCCCTACCAGGTGGCGGACGTCTACGGCCTGCAGGGGATCGGCTCCAGCAGCACATTCCTCGCCGCGAATTGGAAGCTCGCCAATAACATCGATGCCTCGGGGACGAGTGGGTGGAATGCGGGAGCGGGCTTCAATCCCATCGGCTACACCGGAACGGCAACCAACGGATTCAGCGGGACATTCGATGGCAACAACGACGTCATCGACTTCTTGAATATCAATCGTCCTTCGGCGAATCAGGTTGGATTGTTTTCCGTCCTTAACGGAGGAACCGTTCAAAACCTGGGGCTCACCAACGACGTCATCGTTGGCGGGACCAACGTTGGCGGCATCGTCGGCTTGGCCAATCCCGGCTACATCTCGAATGTCTTTAACACCGGCACAGTGACGGGTAATGACGGTGTGGGCGGCATCGCTGGATCACTCTGGAGCACCAGCGTGATCAACGGTGCATACAATACCGGAAATATTAGCGGCACTGGTACTGATTTTGAGGATTGTGTAGGCGGTATCGTCGGATGGACCGAGGCCACGGTGATGAACGCTTTTAACACCGGAAACATCAGTCAACCTTCATCCTACGGGACTGGCGGCATCGCTGGCTACATTAGCAATGTTTCTTATTCCCCCTCTTTGGCCCACTTGGTCGAGAATGTCTACAATACCGGCACAATCACTGGTCTCGGAGATGTAGGCGGCGTCGTCGGCTCTAAAATCGGCTACGTCTACAATGCTTATACTTCGACAGGTACAGTAGTCGGCACTGACTATGGTTATGGAGGCAGTGGAGCCGTTCTGACTTCTGCACAAATGTTGCAGCAATCGAACTTCACCGGTTTCGATTTCACTAACACTTGGCAGATTCTCAATGGAGTCACCGCTCCTTTGCTTCGCTCCAGTTCCATCATCATTTCTGGCGTCGCTTATAGCGATGCAGGAATTACCAATGTCGGATCGGGCATTTCGGTTTCCCTCTATAATAACGGTGCCCTGACCACTCTGACTACCGGCACGGGAGGGACTTACAATTATGTTCAAAACGGCGTTCTCGGCGGCGGCGGGGCCTTTTTGCTAACTGACAATGCCAGTATCAAAGGCGTAACAGTTTCAACAACTGGAGGTACGTTGAATATCTGGGGAAATACAGTAACAACGGTCTCCGCTAGCAACAGCTTGCTGTCTCAATCAAATTCATCCGGGCAGACCAGCCTTTATTCTGCTTCGGGCAACAATATTACCACTGCTTCGGGTGTCAGTTTTCTTTCTAACGGTTCCTACATTCTCGATGGAAATTTGACCGCCTCGGGATCGGGAACAATTGCCTTCAACGGCACTGTCACCCTGCCCGGCAATGCCAGCGTCTCGGCCGCGAGCTCGATCAGTTTCTCTAGCGCGATTAATGCCGTCGGCTACACGCCCACTATCATCAGCACTTCGGGAACGGTGTCTCTCTCCTCCGTCATGGCGGCGGGGCTGAACGTGGGCGGTGCTTCCCTCTCTCTGAGCGCCGGAACCATCGCAACGACGGGCAGCGGCGGCCTCTCCCTGACCGGATCGGCGGCAATCACGGGAGCCGTCACCTTGAACTCCGCCTCGACGCTTTCCATCACCGGAGCAACGATTGCTGGAACGGGCTCCCTGACCTTGAGTTCGTCGGGGAACATAACCATCGCCTCCTCAATCTCCGGATCGAGCGGGAGCCTGAACATCGCGGCAGGGAGCGGGACAATTTCCGATTCAGGCTCCGTGACGGTGAAGAACTTCACGCTCACGAGCGGGAACTGGGTGCAGAATACGGGGACTCTCCCGACTTTCAGCGCGAATAATTTTACAATCAATGGCGGGAGCTTCCTTCGCGTCTTGAGCGGAAGCGGAACAACAGGGAGTCCTTACCAAGTCGCCGATGTGTACGGCCTGCAGGGCATTGGATCGAGCAGTGCGTTCCTTGCTGCAAATTGGAAAATGGCGAATAATATCGATGCCAGCGGGACGACAAGTTGGAACGGCGGGGCTGGATTCAATCCGATCGGCAATAGTACCACGGGCTTCAGCGGCCTCTTTGAGGGGGATGGCCACAGCATCACCGGCTTGACGGTCAATAATTACGGCATCGCCAACTCCGGCCTCTTCGGTGTCGTCACGTCGATGGGGACCCTTGAAAATGTGGCTATGCTGGGTGGATCGTTCGGGAGCTATCTCAATGCGGGTGCCTTGGTGGGTATCAACAACGGCTTGATCCAGAATGTCTACTCCACTGGAACGGTCAACGTCTCTGGCACCAGTAATATTCAGGCAGGCGGCATTGCAGGAACGAATAACGGCACCATTCAGCAGAGCTATGCCACCGGCAATATCAGTGGTGGCGTAGGGGGCAATGTTTCCGTCGGTGGCTTGGTTGGCTGGAATACCGGTACGGTTCAAAATAGCTATGCCACCGGCAACGTCGTCGGCACCGGCAATGCCAGTTCCGGCGGCTTGGTCGGATCGAGTATCGGCCTGGTGCGGACCAGCTACGCAACCGGGAGCGTTAGTGGTTATTACGCTGTCGGCGGCCTCGTCGGGAACACCGGCATTGGCAGCGTGATTGCCGATAGCTATTGGGATACTACAACTCAGGGGGTAAGTGGCATCGGCAACAACGTGGGGACGGCGACTAACATCGTCAGCCTCACTTCAACGCAATTCCTTCAACAGTCGAATTTCAGCGCCCTCGATTTCGTCAACACTTGGCAGATGGTCAACGGAGTGACGGCACCGCTGCTAAGAATGCTGTCGGTCATTGCATCGGGAACGGCTTATAGCGATGCGGGAATCACTCCGCTGAGTTCCGGCGTCACCATTAGCGCTTATAACAACGGCATGCTGCTAGGGACCACGACGACAGGCGCTGGCGGAACCTACCAATACATTTCCAACGGATTCACCAGTGGGGAAATTCTATTAACCGATGGGGGGACCTCAGCTGGAGCAACCGTTGCATCCCAAGGAACAGGCCTTAATATTTGGGGCAATACCGTCACCGCCGTCGGGGGAAGCAACAGCCTCATGGGCCAGGCGAACCCTTCTGGACAAACCAGTCTTTACAGCGTCTCGGGAAGCAACGTCACCGTCGCCTCGGGCGTCAACTTCGTCAGCACCGGCGGCTTCACGCTCAATGGAAACTTGACCACAAGCGGCACCGGATCGATCACCCTCGGGGGAACCACCGCGGTGAGCGGGGGCAACTACACTGCCACGGCTGGAAATACCCTGACCGCAGGAGACATCGCCCTTGGCTCGAATACGCTCACCCTCGTTTCAGGTGGAAACATGGCCCTCAACGGCTCCGTCTCCGGTACCACCGGGAATGGATTGATCGTCAACTCGGGCGGCACCATCAGTGACACGGGCGCGATCTCGGTCGGCCACTTCACTCTGGCGGGCGGGAGCTGGGTCCAGAACAGCGCCACCTTGCCGGGCTTCAGCGCGGGGAACTTCACGATCAGCGGCGGCAGCTTCCTCCGCGTCGTCAGCGGCAGCGGCACCTCCGCCAGTCCCTATCAGGTTGCCGATGTCTACGGCCTCCAAGGCGTCGGGTCGACCAGCACCCTGCGGACCGCGAAGTGGGCCCTCGCCAACGACATCGACGCCAGCAGTACGAGCGGTTGGAATTCCGGCGCGGGCTTCGTCTCGATCGGCCAGGGGACGGGGGCTGCCGGATTCAATGGAACCCTCGACGGCAACGGGCATGCGATTACCGGGCTCTCCATCAGCAACACCACTGCGACCTATGTGGGACTCGTCGGTTACAATGAGAGCGGCGGCAGCGTGAAGAACCTCGCGGTCGGCGGTACGATCGTGGGCGGCGACAACGCCAATGTCGGCGTGGTAGGAGAGAACTATGGTTCTATCAGTGCCGTCACCTCGACGGCGGCCGTGACCGGCGGAAACTTCACCTCGACGGGCGGCCTCGTCGGCTCGATCGACGGCAGCGGGAGCGTGACCAACTCCCATGCCACCGGAAACGTCGTGGCCGGGACCAACAGCACTGCGGGCGGCCTTGTCGGCTATAACGATGGTACGGTCAGCGGCTCTTACTCCACCGGATCGGTGACGGGCGGCAACGAGACGGCGACGGGCGGCCTGATCGGCATCAACGACCATGCGGTGGCGACGTCTTACGCCACGGGAACCGTCGTCGGCGGGAACGACACCAATATCGGCGGTCTCGTCGGTTACAATTTCGGCTCCATCGCGACCTCGCATGCAACGGGGTCGGTCAGCGGCGGCACCGACAGCTCGATCGGCGGATTGTCTGGCGATGCCGAAACCTCCAGTTCGATCACCGGCTCCTACGCCACCGGCGGGGTCTCGGGCCAGAGCTCGAGCACGGTCGGCGGCCTCGTCGGGTTTAACGCGGGTACTCTCGGCACCTCCTATGCCACGGGATCGGTCACAGGAACGGACAGTACGACGGTGGGCGGCCTTCTGGGCATCAATCGGGGCGCGGTGACCGCGACCTACGCGACGGGCTCCGCCTCGGGCGGGACGAGCAGCACGGTCGGCGGCCTGATCGGCAACAGCACGAAGGGGTCGATCACGGCCTCCTATTCGACCGGGGCCGTTTCCGGAGCGACATTGGGCGGTTTGTTGGGCGCAAAAGCCTCTTCCGTGACGGTGACCGCCAGCTATTGGGATGTCACTACCTCGGGCTATGGCACCTCGGGCCAGAGCCAGCGCGGCGCCGTAGGCGAAACCACATCCTGGCTCCAGCTCCAGGCGAATTATCCCGCTTCGTGGAATTTCACGACCATCTGGACGACGCAGGGCAATGCCGCGTTGCCGACCTTCCAGCCGTAGTCCTGACTGGAATTGAGGCCTTGGGTCAAAGTCGATCACGCCTTTATCTATGGCCTCGAATTCATCTCTTCCCGAACCCTCCCGGTTGGCCGCGTTGTGGACCGCGTTCTGGGGGAAGCCTCTCGATGGGTGGACTTATTTCTGGCAGGGGTTTGTCCTGGTTGCGCTGAAGTACAACCTCGACCGGCTTATCGCGCACTCTTGCTTCCATCGGGATTGGTATGCCTGGAACTATGTCTCTCCGGGCGGGGTGGGGACGGGGGGTGATTCGGGGTTTTATCTTTTCCTGCTGCTGACTTCGCTTCCGTTCCTCGCGGTCGGGATCGTCCTCACGCTGCGCCGCCTCCGCACGGTGGACATGCCGGCGGTGTTCTGCTGCCTCTTCTTCGTGCCGGTGGTGAATCTCCTCTTTTTCATCACGCTGAGCCTGCTGCGGAACCGGCCCGCGCCGGTCCCGCCTCCCTCGGCGGCTCCGGCCACGGAGGCCAAGCCCTCGGCCTGGGACCGGGAGGCGGTCGTGAGCGCGTGCGGGAGCATCGCGATTGTGGGCCCCATTGGGGCGCTGCTGGTGGTGATCGGGGTGAAGGTGGCCCAGGATTACGGCTGGGGCCTTTTCGTCGGCCTGCCCTTTGCGCTCGGGATGACCTCGGTCCTGCTCTACGCGCGGCAGCGTCCCCGTCCGTTGGGGATGTGCCTGACCGTGGCGCTTCTTCCGTTGCTCTTTGTCGGGATCACCCTCCTGGTGATCGCGATCGAGGGGGTCGTCTGCCTCCTCATGGCGTCGCCCATCGCGGTGGTGCTGGCGTGGTTCGGCGGGTTCGTCGGCCATACGATCCAGGATTCGCGCCATGCGGCCCGCTCCCGCCTGCCGGTGGCGCTCCTCCTCGCCTCGATGCCGCTCTTCATGGGGATGGAGGGCGCGGCGCACTTGGAGCCGCCCCTCCTCAGCGTCACCTCGGCGGTCGAGATCGACGCCTCGCCGGAGAAGGTCTGGCCGAACGTCGTCGCCTTTTCCCCGATTTCCGAGAAGCGGGAATGGCTCTTCCGGACGGGGATTGCCTACCCGACCCATGCCGTGATCGACGGGGAGGGGGTCGGGGCGGTCCGCCACTGCGTCTTCTCGACCGGGGAATTCGTCGAGCCGATCGAGGTCTGGGACGCGCCCCGGCGGCTGCGGTTCTCCGTCGCCGCCCAGCCGGAGCCGCTGGAGGAGCTGAGTCCCTATCCTCACATCCATCCGGCCCACCTGCACGGCTACATGGAATCGGAGGAGGGGGAGCTGCGGCTCGTCCCGCTTCCCGGCGGGCGGACGCGGCTGGAGGGGACGACCTGGTACCGGAACCGCATCTGGCCCGTCGCCTACTGGCAGCTCTGGACCGACTTCATCATCCACCGCATCCACCTCCGCGTCCTGGATCACATCAAGGCGCTCGCCGAGGCGTAGCCTTTGCAAAGTGCGGGAGAGGCCCTAGGGTGGGTTCCTCTTTATGAAATACGAATCCCACGCCGCCCCCCGCCTGAATTACAAGAATGCCGCCCCCGAGGGGGTCCAGGCCCTCGGCGGCCTCTCCGGCTATGCGGCGAAGAACGTCCCGGCGAAGCTCCGCGCGCTGGTCGAGCTGCGGGTCTCGCAGATCAACGGCTGCGCCTATTGCATCAACCTCCACGCCGAGGAGGCCCGCGCGGCGGGCGAGGCCCAGCAGCGCCTCGACGTCCTCTCCATCTGGAACGAGACGACCTTCTTCAGCGACTCGGAGCGCGCCGCCCTGGCCTGGGCCGAGGAGGTGACGCTGCTCGGGGAGAACGCCGCTTCGGACGAGCTCTACGAGGAGATGCTGGAACATTTCTCCGAGAAGGAACTCGTCGACCTCACGCTGGTCATCGTCGCGATGAACGCGTGGAACCGCCTTTCGATCACGTTCCGGAACCGGGTTCCGCTGCGGAAGGCGAAGCCGCAGGCGCCGGAGACGACGCCTCCCGCCCCGCAGAACTAAAGCCTAGGCGTAGGCCGGGACGGAGAGCTTCCGCTTGAAGAGCTCCAGCGTCAGCTCCCAGCCGAGGCGGGAGACGGCCGCGTCGTAGCGGGGGCCTTCGTCGCGGGAGAAGGCGTGGGCGGCGTTGAACTCGTGCCACTGGAAGTGGCGCTCCTTCTCGGTCAGCGTCTCGTAGATCTTGCGGCGGCCCTCCAGCGGGACGTGGGGGTCCTGGCGGCCCCAGATCAGGAGGAGTTCGGCCTCGATCTCGCCGCTCCGGGCGAGGGTGTCGTCCTGCTGGCCCTTGCCGAGGTCGGCAGTGTGGAGGTTCGTCGGGTAGAAGCAGGCCGTCGCCGCCACGCGGGGATAGAGGGCGGCGCGGAAGGCGAGGTGGCCGCCGAGGCAGAAGCCGAGGGTGCCGACGCCCTGCCACGGATAGCCTCTCTCCCGGCTCACGATCCATTCGATCAGTTCCCGCGCGTCGGCGTCGAAGGCGGGGACCGGCTTCTCGAACTTGAGGAAATTCCCCCGTTCGGCCCCGGCCTGGTCGTAGGCGAGGACGGCGCCGGGGACTTCGTACTCATGGTAGACCTCGGGCGCGAAGACCTCGAAGCCCTCCCCGGCGAGCTTCGCCGCCAGCCGCCGGATCGGGCCGGTGACCTGGAAGATCTCCGAATAGAGGATCACCGCCGGGCAGCGGTTCCCCCCGGCGGGGACGAAGTGATGGACCCGCATCGGTCCGGTCGGCGTCGGCAGGTCGAAGAAGGCGGGCTCGTTCAGAGTCATATCGGGAAAAGATAACCCAAACCGGGCGGAAAGGCCATGGCCGCGCGCGTTTACCCCGGTTTCGCTCCCCGGCGGTTGAAATGCGGGGGGGAGGGCTTAAGGTACGGATTCCATGAACACCCTCCGCCTCGGCACCTCCGGCCTCGTCGTCTCCCGCCTCGCCCTCGGCTGCATGACCTACGGCCTCCCGGAGCGGGGGAACCATCCGTGGACCCTCCCCGAGGAGGAGAGCCGTCCCTTCATCAAGCGGGCCCTCGACCTCGGCATCAATTTCTTCGACACGGCGAACGCCTATTCCGACGGGACGAGCGAGGAGATCGTCGGCCGGGCGCTGCGGGACTACGCGCAGCGGGACGAGATCGTCGTCGCCACGAAGGCCTACCACCCGTGGCGGGACCGGCCCAACACGGGCGGCCTCTCCCGCAAGGCCCTCTTCGCCGCCGTCGACGACAGCCTGCGGCGGCTCGGCACCGATTACATCGACCTCTACCAGATCCACCGCTGGGACCCGCACACGCCGATCGAGGAGACGATGGAGGCCCTCCACGACATCGTGAAATCGGGCCGCGTCCGCTACCTCGGGGCCTCGTCGATGCGGGCCTGGCAGTTCGCGAAGGCGCTCCACGTCGCCGAGTGGCGGGGGTGGACCCGCTTCATCTCGATGCAGCCCCATTACAACCTCATCTACCGCGAGGAGGAGCGGGAGATGTTCGGCCTCTGCCGGGACGAGGGGATCGGCGTGATCCCGTGGAGCCCCCTCGCCCGGGGGAAGCTCGCCCGGCCCGCGCCGGAGCCCGCGCGGCCCGGCGCGGAATCGCCCGCGACGGCGCGGGACGGCTCCGACCTCGTCAGCCGCCGCCTCTACGACAAGACCGCCGAGGCCGACCGGGCCGTCGTCGAGGCGGTCGGCCGGATCGCCGCCGCGCGGGGCCTCCCCCCGGCGCAGGTCGCCCTGGCGTGGGTCCTCCGGAACCCCGTCGTCACCGCCCCGATCATCGGCGCGTCGAAGCCCCGCCATCTGGAGGACGCCGTGGCGGCCCTCGAGCTCGTCCTCACCCCTGAGGAGGCCGCCGCCCTGGAGGCCCCCTACGTCGCCCACGACGCCGTGATCTAAGGAAAAACCGCTCTTGCACATCGCGATTGTCTAATCCTTTCCGGCTGCCTAAACCCTACTCCATGGACAAGACGCCTTCGGCCCCCACGGATGGGGCCCTGCGATTTCCGGCGTTGGGTCTCACGGGCCGCCTCGACCTGAAGCGGGCGCGGATCGCCGCCGGCTTCGGCCTCGTCTGGGCCGTCCTCGTCAGCTTTTTCCACTTCGGCGGGTTCTTCGACGCCGCCGAGGAGCGCCTCGTCGACTGGGAGACGACCTGGATCGCCTCCGCCCCGGCCCAGTCTGACAAGGACGCCTACGCCCTCCTCTCCATCGACCGCGTGCCGAGCGACCGCCCCTGGCCGTGGCCCCGGCTCGACTACGCCATCCTCCTCCGCGGCCTCCTCCCGGAACATCCCCGGAGCGTCGTCTTCGAGATGCTGATGCACGACGAGGACCCCCGCTACACCGCCTTCGATGACACCTTCGCCTCCCTCATCCGCCGCTGCGGCACCGGGGCCGTCGTCCTCGCCGCCGCCGCCCTCCAGACCGACGCGAAGACCCCGCCGCCCGAGAATGCCCTGGCGCTCTCCCTCGCCCTCCCTTCCTCCTCCGATCCCAAGGCGGACCTGAAACCCGACGCGGAACCCAATCCGAAGGCCAATCCCGACAAGGCGATGCCGACCCGCTACGGCTCCCTGTTCTGGCCGGTGCCGACCTTCTCCGAAGGGGCCTTCGTCGGGGTGACGAACCTCGGCCCCGACACCGACGGCGTCCTCCGCCACGTCCCGCTCTTCTTCCGCGTCCGCGACAAGATCCTCCCCTCCCTCGCCCTCGCCGCCGCCGCCTCCCGGATCGGGGCCGACCTCGCGCGGAGCGAGGTCCGGCCCGGCCATGAGGTGATCCTCCGGGACGGGAACGGGAAGACCCTTCGTCGCGTCCCGATCGACGCCTCGGGCTCCCTCCGCCTCCGCCTCCGCAGCCCCGGCCTCCCCGTCCTCCGCATCGGCAACGACGACTTCGTCCTCGGCGCCGACCAGGTCGAGCGCGGGATCCGGCCCGACGCCGTCCCGATGGCCTCCCTCGCCGGGCGGCAGGTCTGGATCGCCGCCACCGATCCCTCCGTCGCGAAGCCGCTCCAGACCCCGGGCGGCCTCCGCGCCCCCGTCGAGGTCGCGATGGCCGCCTCGGCCCAGATCGTCCGGGGCGATTTCCTCCACCCGATCCCGAAGGCCCTCGCCTCGCTCCTCTTCCTCGTCACCGGCGGCGTCCTCGCCTATGCGGCGCGGCGCTTCCACTTCGGCCGGGCCCTCCTCCTGATCGGGACGACCCTCGCCTCGATCACCCTGGTCTCCCTCGCCGCCGTCGCGCTGGCCAACGTCGTCTTCCCGCTCATCGCCCTCGCCGTCCTCGGCACCGGCGTCATCCTCTCCGGCCTCGCCGCCGGGGCGTGGGAGAGCGAGGGGGAGATCGCCTCCCGTCAGCACGATCCGTTGCCGCAAGAGATCGATTCACCCTAATCGCCTGTCTTCCTGGGGAACACGATGCGGCAGCCGGTCCTTTCACTCCTTCTCGTCGCCTTGGGCATTGTGGGTGCCGGAGCGCAAGCCCAGCCCGCCCCCGGAGCCTACGACGTCACGTGGGATAGCGTGGCCTGGAAGAACTCCGCCGCGAAGCCGTGGCTCGGCTCGATGCCCCTCGGCAACGGCGACCTCGGCCTCAACGTCTGGGTCGAGGAAAACGGCGACCTCGTCTTCCTCATCGGCAAGACCGACGCGTGGAGCGAGAACGGCGAACTCCTGAAACTGGGGCGCGTCCGCCTCCACCTCGCCGCCTCCCCGCTTGTCGCGAAGTCGTTCCGGCAGGTGCTGAAGCCCGAGGAGGGGGCCGTCGAGGTCTACTCCCCCGCCGACGCGCCCCGCCCCCTCTATCGCGTCTGGGTCGACGCGAACCACCCCGTCGCCCACGTCGAGGTCCGCACCGCCTCCGGCAAGGCGACCGGGGCGCAGGCCGACCTCGAGCTCTGGCGGAACGAACCCCGCGAGGTCCGCCGCGTCAAGGGCCGGGAACGAGACAACGTCGAGTTCAACGACGGCTTCCGCGAGCTTCGCGATACCCCCGGCAGCCTCGTCACCGTCGATCCCGATACCGTCCTCCCCGCGAAACCGGGCGGCGACCGGATCGCCTGGTGCCATCACAACGGGCGGAGCCTCTACCCAGCCCTCCTCGCCAATCAGCATCTCGAATCGCTCCTGCCGAAATACCCCGACCCGCTCCTGAACCGGACCTTCGGCGCGGTCCTCGAAGGACCGGGCTTCGTCGCCTCCGGGGACCGGACGTTGAAGCTGATGAAGGAGAGCGCCGCCTTCCGCCTCGATCTCTACGCCCTCGCCACCACCGCCCCCGACGTCGAGGCTTGGGCCGACGATGCGGGCGTCCTCGCCGATACTCTTTCCGGCCTCGACATCGAGGCGGCCCGCCTCGCCCACCGCAATTGGTGGCGCGCGTTCTGGGGCCGAAGCTGGATCGTCGTCGACGGGAACGACCTGCCCGGAGGCGATCCGACCGACGGCGAGATGGCCCGCGCCGTCACCCAGAGCTACGCGATGCAACGGTGGATGACCGCCGGAAGCGGCCGCTCCGTCGCCGCGATGCCGATCCCGTTCAACGGCGCGATCTTCACCGTCGGCAAGGAAACGCCGAAGGAAAAATACGACCCCGCCAAAGGCGACACCGGGAATCCCGACTTCCGCACCGGAGGCGGCAACATTCCGTTCCAGAACACCCGCCACATTTACTGGCCGATGCTCGCCTCGGGGGACTACGACCTCATGCGCCCCTTCTTCCGTCGTTATCGGGAGAACCTCGCGCTGTTGACCGAGCGGACCCGTCTCTACGACAAGCACGCGGGCGCGGCCTTCCCCGAGACCGGCTTCTTCTGGGGCCTGCCGAACGATGCCGACTTCGGCATCGGGAACAAGGAGGCCGTTCTCCAGAACCTCGCGATCCGGTACGAGATTCAGGGCGGCCTGGAGCTGACGGCGATGATGCTCGATTACTACGACGCCACGCAGGACACCGATTTTCTGGTCAACACCCTCCTCCCCCTCGCCGACGGCGTCGCCGCCTATTACGATCAACATTGGCAGCGGGGTGGGGATGGAAAAATCGTCTTCAGCCCTGCGCAATCGCTGACCACCTATCAATCGCCCAGCGGAAAGGATGTCGTCAACCCGCTCCCCGACATCGCCGGATTGATGGCCGTCCTCCCCCGCCTCATCGCCCTGCCGCCCGGAACGGCAACGGCGGCGCAGCGGACCGCGTGGAAGAAGACCCTCGCCGATCTCCCTCCCCTCCCGCGCGGCAAGACGGGAACGGGACGGAACAACACGCCCGACAAGGTGCCGATCCCCTCGACGACGCAGAAAGACGACGGCGCGCCGATCCTCCTCCCCGCGCAGGTCTACGGCACCGAGAAAAATGTCGAGAACCCCGAGGAATACGCGATCTTCCCCTACCGCCTCTTCGGCGTCGGCCTCCCCGAGATCGACCTCGGGCTGAACACCTTCCGCGCCCGGAACTTCACCGACAGCACCGGCTGGGCTTGGGACGGCATCGTCGCCGCCTGCCTCGGCCTGAGCGACGACGCGAAGCGCGAGGCAATCCGCAACTTCGCCGAGGACCGGAACCCCGACACCGGCCACGGGCCGAACTACCCCGGCCTCAGCGCCTTCAGCCGCGAGGCGCGCTTCAAGTGGTTCTGGAAGCCGGGCCCGAGCTCCGGCCCCGGGAACGGCACCGAGCCCGCCCTGGACAACGGCGGCGTCGGCCAGAGCATCCTCCAATCGATGCTCCTCCAGCAGCGCGGCGAAAAGATCGTCCTCTTCCCCGCGTGGCCGAAGGAATGGAACGTCTCCTTCAAGCTCCACGCGGCGCGGAACACGACCGTCGAGGGCGTGCTGAAGAACGGCAAACTCGAACGGCTGACCGTGACGCCGCCCGAACGGCGCGGCGACGTGATCGTGCGGGAAGCGCAGTAGAGGCGGAATAATGGACACGGTGATTTTCGACCTGGAGACGACGGGGCTCTCTCCCGTCCGCGACGAGATCATTCAGATCGCCGGGATGCGGATGCGAACGGGGCAGGTGCTGGAGAGCGAGACCTTCTCGACTTTCGTCCGTCCGCGCCAGCCGATCTCCGGCTTCATCTCTTCCTACACCGGGATCACGAATCATCACGTGCGCGAGGCCCCCGGCGCGGCGGAAGCCCTCCGCGCTTTTTCCGAGTTCGTCGGCGGGGCGGTCCTCATCGCCCACAACGGACGGCGGTTCGACATGCCGTTCCTTCGCGAGAGTTGCGCCCGCGAAGGGCTGGAGACGCGGCCCGTCGGCTTCTTCGACTCGATCGATTTTTCCAAGCGCGTATGGGGCGGGCGGGGCGGCCACGGCCTCGACGCGGTGATGGCCCGCCTCAATCTGAAAGCCGATGGGGAGCGCCGCCACGACGCCCGGAGCGACGTCCGCATCCTGGCCGAGGCGGTGCGCCGGATGTGGTCGCAGTTCTGCCCCGAGTGCCGCACCAGCCCCGTCCCGCAGGGGACCGGGGTGCTGGCGCGGTAGTTGGTCCTTCCCTTACTTCTTCCGTTTCCGGGCGAGCCAGACGATCCCGCCGACCAGCGCCGCCACGGCGACCCACGGGGCGAGGAAGGCGAGGGCGACCCCGATCATCCGGAGGCTCCAGCCGAGGGCGGCGGCTCCCTGGGCCAGGGTGTTCCGCAGGACGGCCCAGGGGGCGTTGGCGTCGGGGACGATGGCGGCTTCGCTCTGGAGGGTGAGGGCGATCTCGGCGGTCGCGGTCTGCTTGCTGCCGCCGGCATGGGCTTCCGCCGTCTTCGTGTCGTGGCGCTCTTCGGTGAAGCGGACGATCTTTCCTTCGCCCCGGAGGCGGGCGAGGAGGGCCGGATAGCGTTCGAGCGGGAGGCGGAGGCGGAGGGTCGCCTCGGTGCGGCCGTCGTCGCTCCGGGTGAAGCCCGAGTCGCGGACGGTCGCGCCGAAGGAGGCGGCCTCCCCGCGGAGCGCGGCGGCTTTCCCCTCGACGGCGTCGCCGGGGAGCCCGAGGACGAGGTCGGTCTGCTGGATCGGGTCGGCCTCGGAGACGAGGCGGACCTCGAAGCGGATGGGGGCGTCGGCGTCGGTCGTCTCGTCGGTCCGGGTGAAGGCGGTGACGGGGCCGAGGGTCCGCAGGGCGGCCTCGGCGGCCACGGCCTGGGCGGCGGGGGCGCGGACGGCGAGGGTCGCCTCGGCGGTCGTGGCGGGGGCGCCCTCGGTCCCGTCCTGCTGGAGTCGGGCGGAGAGGAACTCGGCCTGGGGGGCCTGGGCGGCGAGGACGGCCTTCGCCTGGTCGACGGCGGCGGGGACGTTCCCGTCGGCGACGATGAGGGTGAGGGCGAGGACGGCCCGGTCGGGGACGGCGGAGTGGGCGAGGTCGCGCTCGCGGAGGGCGATCGTGACGGTGGCGTAGCGGACGAGGGCGTCGTCGAGGCGGATCTCGGCCTCCATCGTCTCGATCTCGCTGCGGACGCGGCCCAGCTCGCGCTCGACCTGGAGGAGGTCGCCGACCTTGCCGTCCTTCTCCGCGATCATCTTCACGAGGCGGGCCTCCATGGCGCGGTTGTTCGCGATGCGGGCCGTCGTGTCGGCGTAGGCCTTCGAGATGTCGTCGGCGTCGGTCGTCCGGCTCTTCACCTCGCCGAGGGCGGCGATCCGGTCGAGGAAGGCGTCGAGGTTCTCGGGCAGGACCTTCACGACGAGGGTGCCGGAGATCTTGCCGTTCGCGCCCCGCGCCTGGCTCTGCGTGTCGATGAGGCCGCCCGCCGCCTTCGCCGCCGCGTCGATCCCGGCCAAAGCGGGAGCGAAGGCGGCGGTTTCCATCTCGACATGGCTGCGGCGGATGATTTTCCTCGCCACGTCGGAGGCGGGGGCGGGAGCCGGGGCCGCCATGGCACCAGCAAAAGCGGGAGAGGCCGGGGAGGCTTCGGAGGCGGCGGAAGCCCAGACGTTGCCGACGGGGTGGGCGATGGCGATCTTGGCGGCGCTGACAGCGAACCGCCCTCCTGTTGCGATCCGGGTCGAGGAGTCGAAGGGAGCGAACGCCGGAGAGTCGGGTGCCGCGCTGCCGCCGGCATCGGGCAAGTCGCCGATGTCGCCCGATCTGGAAGAGGGCCGGGCCGGGGTCGGGGCGTAGCTCTGCGCATCCGAGGCATACTCTTTCTTCGCCAACCCATACGGGACGCGCGAGCGGAAGACCGGCCCCCCTTCCGGGATCGGCTCCTGCGTCAACACTGCCCCGGTTACGACGAGGGCCGCGAGTCCGGCGACAGCCCCGCCGTAGCGGAAGGCGGGAACGCGGAAGGCGCGGCTGATCCCGGCCATGAGGTAGGAGAGATTCCAGCGGGAAGAAGGAGCGGACGTGATTTCCTCTTCCAGTTCCGTCGCTTCCTCGCGGAAGCGGGTGAGGAGGCGCTCTTCAAAGGCGGCGTCGGGACGGCGGGGTTCGAGGGTCGCTTTCAGGTGTTGGCTCATGGCGTGGTGTTCGGTGGCGATGCGGCGGCAGGCGGGGCAGGCGGCGAGGTGAAGGTCGAGGGCCTTCTTCTCTTCGGAAGGGAGGGCGTCGGCCTCGGCCAGCGCCAGCCAGTCGTCGATCCGTTGGTGGAGTTCTCGTTCGGAGGGGGTGCTCATGGCAGGAGGGAGGGAAGGAGGGCGGCTTGCAAGCGCAGGGTTTGCATGGCCCGGCCCAGGAGGCCGCGCAGGGCCCCGTGGCTGATGCCCATGTGGAGGGCGATGGCGGCGTAATCCATCCCTTCCATGAAACGGAGGGTGACGGCGATGCGGTGGGCCTCGGGGAGGGCGGCGAGGAGGCCGTCGACCTGGGCCGTCCGCTCCCGGGTTTCGAGGGCGGCGGAGGGCGTCGTCCCGCGCACGTCGGCATGGGTCTCCTCGGCATCGTCGGGAAGGGGACTTTGGCGGCGGCTCCGGCGGAGGCGGTCGATGGCGGCGTTCCGGGCCAGCGCGGCGAGCCAGGCGGGGAGTTTCTCCGGCTCGGGAAAGCGGCGGCCTTCGAGCTGCGTCCGGTAGGCCTTGAGGAAGGTCTCCTGCACCACGTCCTCGGCCTCGGTTCCGTCCTGGAGGACGGCGTAGGCGATCGCATGGAGGCGACGTCCGTGCTCCCGGATCACGGTTTCAAAGGCAGAGGCGGAAGCGTCCATTCAAGAGGAGAAACGAACCGGATCGAAAATCGGCGCGCTCTTTTTTCGGAAAAATGGAAAAAGACCCTGCCCCGCCCTTATTTCCCCCGGCGGGAAAAGCAAAAGCAATCGACCGAGTGGTCGTTCACGACGCCGACCGCCTGGAGGTAAGCGTAGAGGATCGTCGAGCCGACGAAGGTCATCCCCCGCTTCTTCAGATCCTTCGAGAGCGCGTCCGACTCGGGCGAGGTCACCGTCGGAGTGCTTCCCGCCTGCCGCGCCGTCACGCGGGGCTTCCCGCCGACGCAGTTCCACAGGTAGGCGTCGAAGGAGCCGAACTCCTTCTGGATCGCGAGGAAGGCGACGGCGTTCTTCCGCGCGGAAACGATCTTCAGCCGCAGCCGGATGATCCCCGGATCGTCCATCAGCGCCTCCAGTTCGGCGTCGGTCATCTTCGCCACCTTTTTCGGGTCGAACTGGCGGAACGCCTTCCGGTAGCCCTCGCGCCGCTTCAGGATCGTCTCCCAGCTCAGCCCGGCCTGCGCTCCCTCGAGGATCAGCATCTCGAAGAGGAGCCGGTCGTCGTGGACCGGGACGCCCCATTCGGTGTCGTGGTAGGCGACGTAGTGGGGCTTGTCGAGGGGGACCCAGGCGCAGCGGGGCTTGGCGGGGGAGGGGATCATGGGGGGGGAAGGTCCCCAGGCTGGCCCGCGTCGGGGCCGAAGTAAATCATCGGCTTTCCGGGGCCGGTTCCGGCGTCGGGGAATGGTGGAAAAGTGAAACTTTTCAACCAATAACTGAAACCTGAAAGCATCGAGTAACCCGCTCTTAAGGAGGAAGATAGTGGGCATGAGTTTCCGCGCGACGCCGAAGACGATTTCCCTCGCCCCCCGCTCCGTTCCCCTCGACGACCGCTGGGACGTCATCGTCGTCGGGGGCGGCCCCGCCGGATGCGCCGCCGCCATCGCCTCGGCCCGCGAAGGGGCGCGGACCCTCCTCGTCGAATCGTCGGGCGCCCTCGGCGGGGCCGGGACCACCGCCCTCGTCCCCGCCTGGTGTCCCTTTTCCGACAAGGAGAAGGTGATCTACCGGGGCATCGCCGAAAAGGTCTTCCGCGCGGCGAAGGAAGGGCTCGCCCACGTGAAGGAGAAGGACCTCGACTGGGTTCCCATCGACGCCGAGCGGCTGAAGCGGGTCTACGACCACCTCGTCACCTCTTCCGGCGCGGAGATCCTCTTCCACACCGTCCTCTCCGACGTCGTCCTGGCCGGGGGCGGGGACCCGGCCGACGGCGTCGTCTCCCACCTCGTCGTCTCGAACAAGGCGGGCCTCTCCGCCCTCCGCGCGAAGGTCTACGTCGATTGCACCGGCGACGCCGACCTCGCCGCCTGGGCCGGGGCCGAGTTCCAGCAGGGCGACCGCGACGGCACCGTCCAGCCCGCCACCCATTGCTTCATCCTCGCGAACGTCGACGAGGAGGCCTACTTCTCCGGCCCCGGCCTCTTCGCCACGAACAAGGAGAGCCCGATCCATGCGATCCTCAAGTCGGGCCGCTATCCCCTGATCCCCGACACCCACCTCTGCCAGAACCTCATCGGTCCCGGCACTGTCGGCTTCAACGCGGGCCACCTCTGGAACGTCGACAGCACCGATCCCGCCTCGGTCTCCCGCGCCCTGGTCCTGGGCCGGAAGATGGCCGCCTCCTACCGCGACGCCCTCGCCGAGTTCGCCCCCGCCGCCTTCGGCAACGCCCACCTCGTCACCACCGGCGCCGCCGTCGGCATCCGCGAGAGCCGCCGCATCGTCGGCGACTACTGCCTGACCCTCGACGACTACGCCGCCCGCCGCTCCTTCGACGACGAGATCTGCCGGAACTGCTACTTCATCGACCTCCACTTCACCCGCGAGGAGGCCGCCTCCCTCGACGTCACCGAGGTCAACGTCGAGACCCGCTTCGCCCACTACGGCCCCGGCGAGTCGCACGGCATCCCCTACCGCTGCCTCACCCCCGCCGGCCTGCGGAACGTCCTCGTCGCGGGCCGGTCGATCTCGTGCGAGCGGATCGTCCACGGCAGCATCCGCGTCATGCCGGTCTGCCTCGCCATGGGCGAGGCCGCCGGGATGGCGGCGGCCCTGGCGGGGGAACGCTTCGATTCCGACGTCCACGCCGTCGACACCGAGGCGCTGCGCGACCGGCTGCGGAGCGAAGGCGTCTACCTGCCCCTGCCCGGGCCCCGCCCGCAGAAGGAGCCTGAGCCGGTCTTGGCGCGGTGAGGAGGCTGATAAGTTACCCTGTTTAAGACGGTAATGAGGCAAAGTCGGGGTTGATTCCCGGAGGAAATGGGCCGAAAATAGGGAAACCGGCCTTCCTCCCGCCATGGAATGCACTTCGCGCCATCACTGCCTCGTCTACGAGGGGTCCCCCGCCCTGCAGCTTCCCGCCCTGACGGCGACGATCCAGCGGCGGCTGAACGAGGGCTACCGGTGCCTTTATCTCAACAGCAAGCCGATGGTGATGGGGATTCGTTCGAGCCTCGCGGCCCTCGGCGTCGACGTCGCCGCCGAGGTCCAGCGGGGCCGCCTCGTCCTCTCCTCGGACTCGTGCGTCTCCGCCGACGGCGTCTTCGACGTGACGGGGATGCTCGGCCTCCTGGAGGAGACGCTCGATCGGGCCTTGCGGGACGGCTACAAGGGCCTCTGGGCGAGCGGCGACATGACGTGGGAATTCGGCTCCGAAAAGAACTTCGAGAAGCTCGTCGAATACGAGCACCGGCTCGAGGAGATTTTCAGCCGGCGGCCCGAGTTGATGGGGATCTGCCAGTACCATCGGGACACGCTCCCCGCCGAGGTCATCCAGCAGGCCCGGGCGGTCCACCGCTCCCTCTACGTCAACGAGACGCTCTCCCTCTTCAATCCCGATTACCGGTGCGAAACGCTGCCGGTCTTCAAGAGTTGAGCTGAGCTGATCGGGGCCGGGGCGCTACCCGATGCTTTTGCTGTCCATCCCGGCGGGTTTGGGCCATTTTGCGGCATGACCAATCGCACCCTCGGCGTGCTCGGGGGGATGGGCCCCCTGGCGAGTGCCCATTTCATGAGCCGCCTCACCCTGCTCACCCCCGCCGCCACCGACCAGGAACATATCCCCGCCGTCCTCTGGTCCGATCCCCGCGTGCCGGACCGGACCCAGGCGCGTTCCGGCGGCCCCGATCCGCTGCCGCTCCTGCTGCGCGGCGTCGCCGGTCTCCAGGCGGCGGGCTGCGGCGCGATCGCCATCCCGTGCAACACCGCCCACGGCTGGTATCGGGAAATGGCCGCCGCCACGCCGCTCCCGATCCTCCACATTGTCGACGCCACCGCCGAGGCCCTGCGTCGCGTCGCCCCGAGCGGGACCGTCGGCGTGATGGGGACGGCGGGGACCTTGGCGATGCGGCTCTATCAGGATCGGTTGGGGGAACTGGGCTGGAACGTGATCACGCCCGACGAGGCGGAGACCGCCCGCCTGGTCTCGCCCGCCATCGCCTCGGTGAAGGCCAACCGCCTCGCGGAATCGTACGCCCCGCTCGCCGAGACCGCCGAGCTGCTCGCCTCCCGGGGAGCCCTCGCCGTGGTGCTGGGCTGCACCGAAATCCCGCTCGGCATCCAGGCGGGGCCGCACCACGACATCGCCGTCCCGCTGATCGACACCATCGACGCGCTGGCGCTGGCGGCGATCCGCTGGGCGAAGCCCGCCGCCTGAGCGGGGCCGGGGCCGCTCCCCTATTCGAGCGCCGCCTGGAGCGCCCGGTTCGTATAGGTCATCCGGTCGGCGAGGAAGCGGCTCATGTAATGGTGGAACACGAGGGCCGCGCCGGGCTCCTCCGCCTCCATCCGCCTCAGCCCCTCGTCGGTGAGGCGGCGCAGGGTGCAGGCGGTCTCGGCGCGGACCGTCGCCCCGCGGGCGGAGTGGAGGTAGAAGCCGAGTTCCCCGACCACCGTTCCCTTCAGCAGGCTCCGCAGGCGGATCACCCGCCCGTCGCCCAGCTCGAGCTCGACGCGCACCCGGCCCTCCTCGACGAAGTAAAGTTCCCGCGACGGCTCGCCCTGGCGGAAGAGCGGCTCCCCGGCCGAGACGCCGACCCGTTCCAGGTACCGGTCGAGCCGCGTCGGGTTCGAGTCGGCGGGCCAGTGCCGCTGCAGGTAGAGGAGGAGCGGGACGTCCTCCTCGCGGACCTCGATGCCCGATCCGAGGCGGACCTCGTTCAGGATCTCGTCCTCGCACCATTCGAGGCCGTGGTCCCGGTCGGGGAAGAGGCGGGCGCCGTCGGCGTTCAGGAGGCCGCCCGCCTCGATCTGGGCGCGGAGCCGCGCCGAGGCCGGGGAGACGACCAGGACGAGGCGGAAGCCCCGCTTCGCCCCCAGCTTCCGCATCTTCACGAGGCTGAGGAGGGCCGAGGAGTCGAGGCCGGTGACCTGCCCCAGGTCGAGGAGGACGAAGCGGAGCGGCTCCTCGCCGGGCAGGGCGAGGCGGTCCCGCGCCGTGTCGTAGAGCTTGTTCGCGCTGCCGAAGAAGATGAAGCCCTGGAGCTTCAGGATGAGGAGCCCCCGCCCCTTCTCCTGGAGGAGATGGGTGTCGGCCTCGGCGCGGTCGACGTTGCTCCGCTGCTCGGCCCCCGTCAGGCGGCGGGCCACCACGCTCACCCGGCCATAGCCGACGATGAAGAGCGCCGACGCGGCGACGATCCCCACCGCGATCCCCTGCAGGTAGCCGACCGTCCCGATCACGATCAGGATGAGCAGCATCACGCCGTAGTCGGCCGCCGGGAGCTGCCGCCGCCCGTCGACGATCCATTCCATCAGCATCGAGAGGCCGAGGTAGAGGAGGAAGCCGCCGAGGACGAACTTCGGGATGTAGGAAAGGAACGCCGTGCCGCAGAGGAGGATCGCCCCGCAGCAGGCCGCGTAGACCAGCCCGGTCAGCCGGTTGGAGGCCCCGAAACTCAGCGGGAGCCGGGTGAGGCTGAGGCCGAGGAACCCCGGGGACGATCCGGCGACGCCCCCCGCGAGGTTGACCCATCCGGCGACGCGGAGCTCCGCGTTCAGGTCGATCTCCCGGTCGGCGGTCAGCTCGATGGCGGTGATGTTGAGCAGCAGGGAGATCACGGCGGTGAGGAGGAGCGCGGAGAGGAAGCCGCCCTGCGCCGCGACGACCTCCCAGTGGACGCCGCGCGCCGCGAAGAGGCCGTGCAGCTCCGTCACCGGCACCGAGGGGAGGCTCTTCAGCAGCCAGCCCGTCTCCCGCATGTGGGCCAGCGGCAGGTGGAGCAGCGCGACCGCGAGGTAAAAGAGGCCGACGCCGACCGCCAGCAGCGTCGGGACGGCGAGGACGTGGGGCCGCCACCGGAGGACCGCCCACAGGACGGTGCCGAAGAGGAGGCCCGGAACCCACAGCGCCGCCGTCTCCGGGCGGCCCAGGGCCGGGAGCGAGGCCAGCGCGAGGGTGCTCCCCGTCATCACCCGGAACGATCCCGAGAAGAGGAGCCAGCCCGACCCCGCCAGGAACCCGCCGACCACCGGATAGGGAATGAAGCGGATCAGGTTGCCGAGGCCGAACCGGCCCAGGAGGTAGAAGGCGAGGCCGGTGAGGAGGGAGGCGATGGCGATCGTCGCGAGGACCGTCCGGGCGATGTCGTCGGGCGACGCCGCCCCGTGCAGCGTCGCCGTCATGCCGACCGCCATCAGGCCGAGGATCGGGAAGAAGCGATCCTGGGGAACCGTGATGCTCCCGGGAAAGGCGCTGAGGAGCGCCGTGCCGCCGCCGAGCAGAAGCGCACCGAGCAGGAAAAGGCTGACCCCATAGGGAATCCACCCCGAAAGCTCCCCGCCGAACACCAGTGCGGCGAAGGAAACCCCCATGACCGAGGCCATCATCGCGACGATCATCCCCGAGATGAGCGACGGGGCGACCGGCGCATGGCCCACCTCGGACCACAACGCGCCCAGGCGGAGGGAGAGGGCGGCGAACAGGGAGGGGCGCATGGGTGGGGGGGATTATTTACGAGCGGGGGGGGAGACGCAAGGGTGGGGTGGGGGCCGAGAATAACGGCACTCGATTCTACAAGAGAACCCAAAGGGTTGCGTTGATCCCGAAGAACAGGAGGAAAACGGCTTTATCGATTCTTTGGATGTGGCCGTTTCCGGGAAAATGGCGACCGCAGAACATCATGGGGCCCCCACAGCTTCGGCATTGGCGAGTATTGTGTGCATGACGCACCGACTGCAGCAGGCCGATAAGCCAGCCTGCGGCGAAGAGAGTAAGAGTCTCTCCGGCGAAGATCCCCACTCCATTATACCAAGAGAGGTTCCAAGGTGGACTCGCCAAAATAAACGAGAGGGGGAGTGATGCGACGATGGTCGCAATGGCATGAAGACGGGAGAGCATCGGGGCAGACAGGGAATGGACGTGCCCGCATTGGCGGCATGAGTATTCGGAAATGACATGCGGGAACCAAAGGCTTTTTTTGGGGGAAGTGTTCATCGCGGCAGCCGCTTAGGTCGGTTTTGTCTTCGGTTGTTCGGGTGCGATGGGCTGCTGGCGGGCTAGGGAACGTCCTTCGCGTGGGGAGTGGGATTGCGGCCCCGACCTCCCGGCCCGCCATCCGATAATCGCCTCCGGCTGTCAGGAGCCTTTATTGTCCGAACGCCCGAACACATTAATTCCCGGACGGATGCTCCAACTCGCTGAACGAAGCCGAACTATCTATGTATCCGTCGTCACTTCGTAAAAATCTTCCGAGGCATAACCAGTCAGCCAATTTGAAGCCCGGTGCCTCTCTTGTGTAATGCTCAAGACTGTGCGCCACGTAACTTCCTGTGCTTGTGTTATCGGAACGCCACCAAGAGACAGGTCTTTTTCCAAAAACTGAAGCCCATATTTCGCGACTGGCTCTCCCCAAGCCTTACGAGCTAACGACTCAAAATCATATTTCTGTTTATTGATTGAAAAACTGCGAAGTCGCCAATGCAAATTGTAAATGAACTCGTTGTAATCACCTAGCTCGTCAGGGGAAAGCAATGCGGGATTATTCAAGATTGTTTCCCCAGCAGGTTGAAGAAAGCCGAGGCCGTTTGCCACCCCGGCAGGGTCACATTGCTTGTCAAACAAGGGCAAATCAGCCTTTCCAAGTGACCAAGCTAATACGGCGACAGCTTCACTGAGCCAACTCGCGTTATTCTTGTCTCGACTGGAAAGGCTCCCTAACGGGGCTTGCAGCAACGCTCTCTCCCACTCGCTCAAATCGTCGTCCAGACCTAAGGAGATTAGCCAATTGAGACAGTCTTTTGCAATAGGCACTGCCTCTTCCGGTTTTTCATTTTCAGCGAAACCACGACAGGCGATAGCGGATAGGATCAACGCTCGGCGAGCCACCCTCTCTGCGCATGGTGGAGGAGGCTCGATGTATTCTTGATCTTCCATGTCTCTTTACAGTTTTATCCAAAATTTTAGCGCACCACAATGAAACACAAACTCCCAGACGAACGGGCAACGTTCGGTCATTTAAGCCCTATTTCGTTCGGAGAATAGGGCGTTCGGCCATTTGGGTATTAAGGGGCGCGGACACTCCGGCTTTTTGGGACTCTCTGTCCGCGCGGAGCGCCGGACAGAGTGGGATTGCGGCCCCGACCTCCCGGCCCGCCATCCGATAATCGCCTCCGGCTTTTTTAGCTTTCTCTGCCTTGCGGCCCGTAGGGCCGCTGCGGACAGAGTGGGATTCGAACCCACGGTGCCTTTGCAGGCACGGCAGTTTTCAAGACTGCAGCCATAAACCACTCGGCCATCTGTCCCAGTTTTACCGGTCGCGCGGGCTTCACGCTATCAGACTCCGGCGCGGGGAGTCGAGAGGAGAGGGTTCCGATTCGGGGCCGGGAGGAAAACAGATGATTGACAAAATTGTATTTTCAGAATATATTGAAAATATGAGCGAGAAACCCGCCGAGACCGAGGCCCTGAAGAAGGCCCGCGACGAGTTCATCTCCCATTGGGGGACGATGGGGAGCGCCTGGGGGATCAACCGGACGATGGCCCAGATCCACGCCCTCCTGATGGTCAGCGAGCGGCCCCTGACGACCGACGAGGTGATGGCCGAGCTGGAGATCAGCCGGGGCAACGCCCACCAGAACCTCCACGAGCTGATCGACTGGGGCCTGGTCCGCAGCGTGATCGTGAAGGGGGAGCGGAAGGATTACTACGAGTCGGAGAAGGATGTCTGGAAGATGTTCTGCACGATCGCCCGGAACCGGAAGCGGCGGGAGATCGAGCCGGTCCTCGGCGTCCTGCGCGAGTGCGAGGCGCAGACGCGCTCCCTGAAGGGGGAGAAGGCGGCGACGTTCAACAGGCAGGTGAAGGCGCTCGGGGAATTCGTCGGGCTCGCCGACTCGATGATGGAGCGGATCTCCCGTTCGGAGCAAAGCGCCCTGATGCCCGTCGCCCTGAAGTTCCTCGGGAAGAAAATCTGAAGAAACCGGAGCGCTCTTTTTTTAGGCTTAATTTTCATTAATTTTCGAAAATATAGAAATAATAAAACAATAAACCCGATCCAACCGATGAACCCCACCACCCTCCTCTACCTCATCTACCTCGCGATCAGCCTCCTCCTCACCGTCGGCGTCGCCCACACGCTGAAGAAGAACGGACGGGTCTTCCTCGTCGATTGCTTCGACGGCCGGGAGGATCTGGCCGATTCGATCAACCAGCTGCTGGTGGTCGGCTTCTACCTCATCAATCTCGGTTTCGTGACGTTCGCGCTGAAGACGACGGCGGAGATCCCCGACACGCAGCAGGTGATCGAGGTGCTGAGCGTGAAGGTGGGACAGGTCCTCCTGGTTCTCGGCGCGATGCATTTCGGCAATTTCTGGACCCTCTCGCGGATGCGCCGGAAGCACGCCCTCGCGAAGATCCCTCCCGCGCCCGACCTCGGCTAGTCCCGCTCCCGCGCGGAAACCTTCAACTCTCCTCCCCCCATGATCTTCCTCTCCGCCCTCGCCGCCGCTTGGTTCCTCCTGGTCGCCGCCCTCTACCTCCTTCCCGGCACGGCGCTGCGCCGGGCGGCGGGCTGGTTCTTTCCGCTCGCGGGCTGGGCGGCGGGGATCGGGTGCGGGGCGGCGCTGGCGCCCTGGCAGCGGCTGATCGTCGCCTCGGCGGCGATGCTCTACCTGCTGAAGGGCTCGGTCCTCTTCCGTTATCCCCGGGACCGGATCGCGGCGTTCCCGAAGACGGGCCTGTTCGTCTACCTGACGCTGTGGCCGGGCATCGATGCTGCGCCCTTCGAAAGGCGGGTGGCGGCCGAGCTGCCGGAGGGGGAGAGTGCCCGCTTTTTCCAGGGATACCGGACGATGCTCGGCGGCTTGGTCTTGGCGCTTCTCCTTGCCCTCTTGGAGCCTGCGCTGCCGCCCGCCGTCGTCGCCTGGGCGGGGCTCCTCGCGATTCTGCTGGCGGTCCATCGCGGCTATGCGGAGATCCTGGCTTACCTGATGCGGGCGGCGGGCTGGCCGGTCGCTCCGCTCTTCGACCACCCCTTCCGCAGCGCCTCGCTCCACGATTTCTGGAGCCGCCGCTGGAATCTCGCCTTTGTCCAGCTGGGGAGGATCCTCCTTTTCCCGACGCTCCGGCGGAAGCTTGGGGCGGCGGGGTCGATCGCGGCCATCTTCGTTCTCTCCGGGCTGCTCCACGAGAGCGCCCTCAGCTATCCCGCCGGAGGGGGGTGGGGCGGGCCGTTCTGCTATTTCGTCCTGCAGGGAATCCTGGTGCTGGCGGAGCGCGGCGCGCTGCGGATCGAGGCGAGGTGGCCGGCCCCGGCGCGGAGGGTCTGGACCTGGTTCTGGCTCCTGGCCCCGGCCCCGCTCCTCTTCCACGGGCCGTTCATGGAGGCCCTGATCCTTCCGCTCTATCACCACCTCCACCTCGCGCTCGCGGCCCGGCCTGTCGGCTGGTATCTGAACCTTGCGCTGTGGCTCGCCACCGTCGGCCATCTCTTCGCGATTGCGGCCGGGGTCCAGCTTCCCTGGCGGCTGCAGTGGAAGAGGGACTTCGCGAAGCTCGAGCCTTTCAACCGGAAGATCTTCGTGACCTACTACGGCACGATCGGGCTGACGATCGTCAGTTTCTTCCTGCTGACCGCCGTGCTCCATGCGGAGATGCTCGCGGGAGGGAAGAGCGCGCTGGCGCTCACCGGATTCATCGCCGTCTTCTGGACGATGCGCCTCACCGTCGATTTCTTTTACTTCGACCACCGGGACTGGCCCAAGGGTCCCCAGTTCGTGATCGGCCATACCCTCCTCACCAGCCTCTTCATCGCCATGGCCGGAACCTTCTGGGCTTTGGTCCTGCGGCATCTCGTCTGATCCCGATCTCCATTTCAAATCCAAAACGCATCATGAAAATCGTCATTCCCGGAGGGACCGGCCAGGTCGGCACCCTCCTTGCCCGCGCCTTCCATCGGGACGGCCATGAAGTCGTCGTCCTCAGCCGCCGGGCGGGGCCGCCCGCCGCCGTTCCGTGGCGCGTGGTGCCGTGGGACGGGCGGACGGCGGGGGGCTGGGAGGCGGAACTGGAGGGGGCCGACGCGGTGATCAACCTCGCGGGGCGGAGTGTGAATTGCCGCTATACGGCGGCGAACCGGAAGGAGATCGTCGACTCCCGCCTCGACTCGACGCGGGTCCTCGGCGAGGCGATTGTCCGCGCGGCGCGACCGCCGCGTGTCTGGCTCCAGGCCAGCACGGCGACGATCTACGCCCATCGTTACGACGCGGCGAACGACGAGGAGGGCCTCCTGGGAGGCGACGAGCCGGGAGCGCCCGAGACCTGGAACTTCAGCATCGCGGTGGCGACGGCGTGGGAAAAGACGGCGCTGGCGGCGCTGGCCGGGGTCCCCCTCCCGGCGACCCGCCTCGTCCTCCTCCGCTCGGCGATCGTGATGACGCCGGGGGCGGGCGGCCCGTTCGACCTCCTGCGGCGGCTCGTCCGCCTCGGCCTCGGGGGCCGGTCGGGCGACGGGCGGCAATATGTCTCGTGGATCCACGGGGACGATTTCGTCCGCGCCGTCTCCTGGCTGATCGGCAACGGGGCGATCTCGGGCCACATCAACCTGGCCGCGCCCCATCCGCTGCCGAACGGGGCCTTCATGGCGGGGCTCCGCCGCGCCGCGCGGATTCCCGGCGGCTTCGGCCTTCCGACCCCGGGCTGGCTGCTGGAGATCGCCGCGTTCTTCCTGCGGACCGAGACCGAGCTGATCCTGAAGAGCCGCCGCGTGGTCCCGGCCCGGCTCCTCCGGGAAGGCTTTGCCTTCCGGTTTCCCCAGTGGGGCGAGGCCGCCCGCGACCTGTGCCAGACCGAGGGAGAACGCTGATCCACATTGAATTCCGACTCTTATGCCCCTCATTATCGTCACTCATTTCATCCAGGCCCCGCCGGAGCGGGTCTTCGATCTCGCTCTCAGCGTCGACCTCCATGCCGAGGCCGCCTACCCGGCGCAGGCCACGGCGATCGCCGGGGTCACCCGGGGGCTTCTCGGTCCCGGCGACGCGGTGACGTGGCGGGCGCGGCAGTTCGGCCTCTCCCAGACGCTGACCAGCCGGATCACCGCCTTCGCCCGGCCCGGGCATTTCCGGGATTCGATGGTGGAGGGTCCGTTCCGACGCTTCGACCACGATCATTTCTTCACCGCGCGGGACGGCGGGACCGTCGTCGAGGACCGTTTCGATTTCACGACGCCCTGCGGCTGGCTGGGATCGCTCGCGGATGCCCTGTTCCTGCGCGCCCACATGCGCAGGTTGATCGCGGCCCAGGCGGCGGCGGTCCGGAAGGCCGCCGAGAACGACGGGGGCGACGGCTGGAGGCGTTACCTCGGGGAGAGGTGACCCCTACCGCTTCCCGGCGTCGCGGAGGCGGCGGCAGAGGACGGCGATGATGTCGCGGGCGACTTCGGCGTGGTCGGCGAGGAGTTCGTAGAGGGCCTCGTTGCCGATCTCGAAGAGGAGGGCCCCGGCGTCGTCGGCGGTCGCGGAGGCGGAGCGGGGCTCGGGGTCGAGGGCGGCGAGCTCGCCGAAGACCTGCCGCGCGCCGAGGCGGGCGAGGAGGTGGTCCCCCTTGTGGATGCGGACGGCCCCGAGGGCGATGACGTAGAGGCAGGTCCCTTCCTCGCCCTCGGCGAAGATCGGCGCGCCGGGGGCGAACTCCCGCTCCCGCGCCGTCTCGGCGAGGGCGACGAGCATCTCCTCCGGGACGCCGGAGAAGACGCTGGCCGACTTCAGCAGCATCACTTTTTCAATCGTCAGCATGGTCGCGGGTCAATGGCCGGGGGTGGGGGCGAGGGCGAGGATGCGGCCTTCGGCCCAGCGGGCGGTCTCGCGGACGAAGGCTTCCTCCTCTTCATCCTCCACGGAAGCGCGGAGGGCGGGAAGCGCCGATTTCAGGGTCCCGGCGCGGGGTTGGGCGTGGGCGCTCCCGCCGAGGGCGTAGAGGGCGCAGGCCCGGGTCCAGGGAAGGATCTCGCTGCGGGGGGCGGCGATCAGGTCGAGGAGGAGGGCGGCGGGATCGCCCTTGTTGGTGGGGGAGGCGGGGGCGGGATCGAAGAGGGGGAGGACGACGCCTTTCGCCTCGGCGGGGAGGAGGGTGTCGAGGAGTTCGAGGGCCTTGGCGCGGCGGCGGGAGGCGGCGAGGGAGAGGGCGGGCGAGGGGGAGGCCGCTCCCGGACGGGCCCGTTCGCCGACGAGGACGGTCTCCAGCGCGCGGAGTTCCCGGCCCCCCGGGAAGAGGGAGAGGAGGCGGAGGATCTGGAGGCGGGCTTCGCGGGCCTCGCGCTCGAGGGCCTCGCGGAGCGGGGGATGGGCGGCGAGGAGGCGGGCGAGGTGGTCGAACCCGGCGGCTTCCCCGGCTTCCTCCGTCAGGCGGGCGAGCCAGGCGGCACGGTCCCGGCGCGGGACGGTCCAGCCGGTCTGCGCGAGGGCGCGGAGCCGTTCCTGCCGGAGGACCTTGTCCTCGTCGTCGGGAGCGGAGAGGAGGGCCTCCCGGGCGTGGTCCCAGGCTGTTGTGCCCGCCTCGGCGCGGCCGAGGAGCCGGAGGGCGACGCGGCGGGCCGAGGCGGGGAAGGTCTCGGCCCCGTTCGCGACGACGCCGAGGGGGCCGACCGCCGCGGGGCCGCAGGCGTGGAGGGCGGCGGCGGCGGCCGGGCGGAAGGGGCGCTCCCGGAGGGCGGCGAGGAGGGGCGAGACGAGTTCCTCCCCGGCGAGGGGAAGGGCGGCGCGGAGCGCGGCGAGGCGGACGCTCTCGTCGGGATCGAAGAGGAGGGGGAGGAGGGCGGTGCGCCAACTGAGAGGATCGGAACGGGTTTCGGCTCCGAGGCGGGTGAGGACGGCGATCCCCTCGAGGCGGTCGCTCGCGGTTCCCGATCGGAGGAGCCCGGCCAGCCGTTCGTCGGCCCAGGCGTCGGGTCCGGACTCGACGCCCCCTTCCTCCGGCGCGGGAGCGGACCGGGCGAGGAAGGCGGCGAGCACTTCCCGGCGGGTCTCCCCGTCGCAGCCGGGGAAACGGGCCTGCGCGAAGCGGAGGGCCTCCGCATGGCCGAGGCGGATCGCCGCGCCGAGTGCCGCCCGGGCGATGCGGGCCTCGGCCGCGCCGCCCGGGATCCAGAGGGCCCGCAGCGGCGCTTCCCAGGGCGCGGGGGAGCGGGTTCCCGTCCGCCCGATGCGTTCGATCGCCCAGAGCCGGACTTCCTCCGCCTCGTGCCGGAGGGCGGCGGCGAGGAGCTGCGGCCATTCGGGGCGGTCGGCCCGTTCGAGGAGGTCGAGGGCGTGGAGGACGGCGCCGGGATCGGCGCTCCCCGCCATTTTCAGGAGGAGGGCGACCGAGGCGTCGTCGAGGGTCAGGGCGGTCCCGGAGAGCCGCCGCCGGGTCAGCGCCCGGGCCAGCCGCCGCCCGTATTCGCCGCCCATCTTCCGGGCGACGACGATCCAGCCGACGAGGAAGAGGGCGAGGAGGCCGCAGAGCCACGCGGGAGGGACGGCCCACGCGACGGTGAGGAGCAGGAGGAGCCCCCCCGCGAGGCCCGCCCCGGCGGGATCGATCACCGACTCGGCCCGCGCCTGGAACACGAACTGTTCGTCCTCGGGAAGGGGCTGGTAGAGAATGCGGAAGGCGGGGCCGAGGAGGGCGGCGCGGAAGACCTCGTCGGCGAGCTTCGCCGCGATGATGAGCCAGAAGAAGCCGCCGCCCGTCCCGAAGAGGGAGAGCGCCCCGACCGCCCCCGAGACGGCGAAGCCGCAGGCCCACGGCAGGACGGCGAGGGCGGCGGCGAGGCCGAAGCGGCTGAGGATCGTCCCGGAGAGGAAGAGGCTGAGGACGAGCTGCCCGACGCCGACCCAGGCGGAGAAGCGGCCCATGAAGGCGGCGAGGTTCTCCTCGGTGTGGAACATCGCGTCGAGGCGGTCGAAGTAGAGGAAGTCGGTGAAGAAGAAGGCGAAGTTCGAGAGGACCGAGAGGAAGAGGAAGAGCCGCAGGTAGCGGTCCTCCGCGAGGGAGCGCCAGAGACCGCCGCCGCCCCCGCCTTCCTCCGGCGCGGCGGCTTCGCTCTTCCCCGGCCTGACGTGGGGGGAGGAGGGGCCGGCGGCGAATTTCTCCGGGAAGGCCCGGAGGATGCCGAGGAGGACGGCCAGCCCTGCCGCGAGGGCCGCCGCCGAGACGGAGAAGAGGCCGGGGACGCCGCCCCAGCGGGCGAGGGCCGGGACGGCGAGGCCCGCGGCGATGTTCGCCGCGATCCCCCCGGCGGCGACGAAGCCGAAGAGCCGCTTCCCCTGCCGGACGTCGAAGAGGCGGCTCGCCGTCCCCCAGACGACGATGTTGAGGAAGTTGAAGGCGATCTCCTTCCACAGCATCGCGGCGCAGGCGAGGGCCGGGTGGCGGACGGCGAGGGCAGCCCCCAGCGCGACGCCGAGGGCCACGGCGAGCGTCCCCGGGAGGAGCCGCTGTGCCCCCATCCCGGGCCGGGCGGCGAGCCTCACGTAGAGGGTCCCGAAGGCGACCCCCGCCAGCGCCCCGCCGAGGTAGATGAAGGGAAGGCGGGCCGCGCCGAACTCCGAGAGGAAGGCGGTCCCCGCCGCCGTGTCGAAGCAGACCGCCGCCGCGCCCCGGCAGAAGAAGAGGGCCGTCAACGCCGCCAGCATCGCCCCCTCGCCCGGCGCCAGCCGAAGGCGGAGCCGGGCGGAGAAGAGGGAGAGGGAGGAGGCGGCGGACTTCACGGCGGGGCCGCTATTGCGCGGCGGCGGCCGTCGCCCAGTCGGTCACCCCGTATTTGGCGAGGATCTTGCCGAGGCGGCCGTCGGCGCGCATCGCGGCGACGCCCTCGGAGAGCTGGGCGGCGAGCTCCGGCGCGTTGAGGAAGAGCGGGGAGAAGGCGACGTAGAGGTCGGTCGACGCCTTCAGCGGCCCGGCCTCGACGAGCCGGTCGGCCCTGTCGTAGCTCTTGAGGAAGTATTGGACGACGTTCTTGTCCTCGACGAAGGTCGTGATCCGCTTGTCGAGGAGGGCGGTGGCGAGGGCGGTCAGCGGGCTGTTGTCGCTGAGGACGGGGAAGATCTTCTTCACGTCGCCCCGGTTCTTCGTGATGTAGGCGCCGACCTCGGGGTTGTATTTGTAGTCGGCGATGATGCCGAGGACGATCTTGTCGAGGCTCCCGGCCCCGGCGTACTTCCAGTCGCTCTCGATGCCGACGTAGAACATCCCCTGCGCCCGGCCTTCCTCGATCTTCGGGAAGAGGAGGTCGGGGGCGTCGATCTTGCTCAGGCCGACGATGCCGGTGATCCGCCCTTCCTTCGCGTGGTGGAGGACGGCGTTCCAGGAGGTCGACTGGTAGACGACGTTATAGCCCTTCGCCTCGAAGACCGCCTTCACGATGTCGACCATGAAACCGGTCTCCCCCTTTTCCGAGTCCCCCGTGTAGGGCATGTAGGGATCGGCCTCGAAGGTCAGCGTGTCGGCGGCATGCGTCCGGGAGGCCGGGCCGCCGAGGAGAACCAGGGCCAGGCCCAGGACAAGGAGCGGCGTCGCGGAGGAGAAGAGGGGGCGCATGACGTCGGGATCGTAACGGTCGCTGTGTAAAAGACAATCCTGGGGTGGGGCGGCCCGTTGGGGCTTGCGGGGTCGACCCGGTACAGCTGGAGGTAACCCGCTTTATAGCCCAAGAGGGGCTTCGCCCCTCCTGGAACCTCCTGTTCTGAGGGCCTGAACTAGGCGGACGCGCTTTGGCGGCGCCTTGTCTCCGAACTGTTTTAAAATCCGCTGCTTCCGGGGGCGTCCGAGGGTACGTACTGAAGGGGGAGCAGTACCAATACGCCCAGACTCCTATCGGGAGAGAAGCGTCTGGAAGAATAGCCGCTTCGGGTCCGCCCGCACTCGGACGCGTGGTTCCTCCCCCTGTACAGGGTCTGTACCCCGTCCCGAAGGGCGCTCACCTTCTCTTCGCGACCCCTTGAATTAGCCCAGCCCGATCGCCGAGGCGTGACGCTTTTTCAATCGGTGATACGATCCCGTCGCCATGCGCCTTTCCCTTTCCCTCGCTGTCGTGCTCTTCGCCTTTTCCTGCGCCGGTTTTGGCCAGACTCCCGCCCCGGCGGCGGAAGAGCCGCTGGTCCATTTCCAGTCCGATCTGGTCGCCGATCCCGGTTACGACATCGAGGTGACCGAGGAGAAGCGGGAGGGGAACACCTCGACCCTCCTGGCGATCCACCGGAAGGGCGATCCGCGCGGTTCCCTCGTCATGGGGACGAAGGCGATCTACCAGATCGCGAAGGCCCGCCATGCGGCCTACTTCATCACCCTCAAGGAAAAGATGCGCCCCGACGGGAACTGGTCCCTCGTCGTCGGCTTCCCCGACAACGACCACCCCAACGTCGAGACCGATTTCCCTGTTCCCTACAGCAAGAAGAACCTCTCCGGGAAGACGCGCGTCTGCTTCAGCGTCGCGGAGTGCGCGGTGCTGTTTGAACCCAAAGCCGAGCCCAAGGCCGCCGACGCTCCCGCTGCGACTGCCGAGGCCGTCCCCTCCAGGTAGCCGCCCCCCTTGTGCGGCGTGCTACAGTGGGTCCATGCGCCGCCTCGTTCTTCTTCTCGTCTGGCTCGGCACCGCTCTCGTTCCCGCCTCGTTCGGTCAGAGCATCGACGGCCCGCTTGTCCGCTTCGACTCGACGAAATGGCCGGGGACCGATCCCGCCTTCGACATCAAGGTGAACGAGCTGGAGCGCAACGAGACGACCCATACCTCGAAGGTCCAGGTCATCCGCAAGAAGGGCGGCCCGACCGGGTCGGCCCTCATCTCGACGAAGGGCATCTACGAGATCGCGAAGGCGCGGCACGCCGCCTATTTCGTCACGCTGAAGTCGTGGACCGACCCCGACGGGAGCTGGATGAGCATCGTCGGCTTCCCCGCGGAAAAGAACCCCGATTTCAAGACGGCCTTCGGCGAGCCCTATTCCGAAACGCAGGAGGACGGCGGCAAGCGGATCACGATGAGCGTCGCCGACGCCGCCCGGGTCTTCGAGGGGGACAACACCCTCGGGCAGGTCGTCATTCCCGTCCCTACCAAAGCACCCACTTCGCAGCCGTGACGGCGTCGAGGGCGGCGAGGAGGTGGCAGACGATCGAGGCGAGGAGGACGCCCGCGAAGTTCCGCGAGGCGAGGAACCAGATGCCGAGGATCAGCGCGGCGGCGATTTCCGGCCCGCACGCCGTGGGGCGAAAGAGGGCGAAGGCGACGGTGCTGGCGAGGAAGGAGAACGGGGTGAAGGAGGCGAGCGGGACGGAGAGGAAATCGCGCGCGATCAGCCGCCGCATCAGCCAGCCCCGGATCGCCATCTCGGCGACGAGCGGGAGGACGATCCCCGCGCCGAGGAGCCGGAAGGCGGCCTCCCCCCGGGCGACGGCCCCCGCCCCGAAAATGTAATAGGGATTGAACGGCTCCCCGACGTTCCCCGGCAGCGCGAGGCCGTGGGGCGGCATCGGCCAGACGGTCTGGACGACGGCCCACGCGGCGAAGGCGAGGAGCCCCGCGCCGAAGCTGAACATCGGCCGGAAGACCCCCGCCCCGCTTCCCGCGAGGGGGACGCCGAGGCGCGAGGCCTGGAAGCCGAGGGCGATGAGGACGGCGAAGACCTGGATCGGATAGACGACGTAGACGGCGAGCGGGTGGATCGCCAGCAGCGGGGTGAAGGCGAGCCAGAGGAGGGCGGGGAAGAGGACGGGGAAGGCGGGATGGGCGACGGCCCGGCCGTAGGGGGAGGAAAGCGGGGAATCGGAAGGGGAGGCGCTCATGGAGGCCCCCATTATCCCAGCACCGTCAAGGTCCCGCTGGTGACGCCGAGCTGGTCGGCGACGCGGAGCTCGGCGATGAGGGAGGAGGCCGTCGTCCCGCCGTCGAGGAGGCGGCGGTAGGTCTCGTAGATGCGGCGGGCGGAGGGGCCGTCCTCGTGGAGGAGCTCCAGCCGGAAGCGCCCGGCCCCGGCGGCGCGGAAGGGGGCCACGTAGGCGGCCCCGCTCTGCGCCCGGCCATGGAAGACGGTGTTCCGGCAGCCGACGTCGGCGACGACGGGGTGGACCATGCCGACCCGGTCCTTCAGCGCCACGCGGTGCCGGTCGCACGGGCGGCCGCAGTCGGTGTGGTCCTTCCCCTCGGAGAGGAAGGCGGCGAAGACGCAATGCTCCATATGGAACATCGGCATGTGCTGGTGGAGGACGATCTCGAACCACGCGGGCGGGGCCGAGCGGAGGAGGTCCTCGACCTGCCGCGCGTTGAGGTCGTAGGAGATCGCGACGGTTTCGAGCCCCAGCCCCGACTCGGGCCGCATGAGGATCTGCGCGGTGAGGGCGTTGGCGACGTTGAGGGAGAAGTCGCCGCACTTCCGCAGCGGGGAGGTCTTGAAATAGTCGAGCGCGCCGAGGTTGCGGATCAGGACGCCGTCGGGGGCGGCGTTCTCGATCAGCTTGAAGAAGCCCTGCTCCGCCGCCTTCTGGATGCGGGGGGTGGCGAGCCAGATTTCGGCCTGGCTGCTGTTCTCCTGGGCCTCGCGGACGAGGGCGACGGCCTCCTTGTAGCGGCGGATGTCCTCGAAATCGGCGTAGATCCGGGGGGCCTGATCGGAGGCGAGGAGGGCCGCGATCTGGTCGAGGGTGCGGCAGAGGACCGAGAGGGTAGCGGGAGCGGGATCGGCCTTCCCCGGCACCGGCGGGAGGAGCCGCCGCAAGGCGGGGACGCCGGGCGCGGGCGCGGCGGGCTTCGCCTTGCCCTCGGCCGCCTTCTCCAGCGCCGCGACGGCCTCGCGGCGGAGGCGGTTCAATTCGCTGACGGGGAGGATCGTCTCCCCTTCGAGGGCGGAGTGGACCGCGCCGAGGACGAAGGGCGTCTCGCCGAGGCGGCCCAAGGGGTCGCGCAATCCGGCCTCGGTGAGGGGGCGGTTCCGGGCGGTGTCGAGGGGGACGGCGGAGAGGAGGACGACCTTGGCGGGGGTTCCATCGAGCGTCGCTTCGAGGCGGAGCGGCTCCCCGGCGCGGCCCGAGACGGCGAAGGAGACGGAGCGCCGCTCGCGCTTCGGCTCGGGGTCGCGGGCGAAGGTCTTCTGGAGGGCGGCGTCGAGGCGGGGGTCGTCGGTCTGGTAGACGGCGTCGCCGGGGCGGAGGCGGGCGGTGTCGATCCGGCCCTGCTCGAAGGCGAGGTGGTTCCCCCGCGCCCCGGCCGCCGTCCAGATGCGGCCCCCCTGCTGCCGGTTCTGGTCGCCGCCCGAGTCGAAGAGGAGGCCGTCGCCGGGGCGGAGCGGCTCGCCCGTCCACTCGACCTCGACGCTTCCGTCGGGCCGCGTCTTCCGCACGTGGGCGACGAGGGGGCCGCGCTTGTTCGAGTAGCGGGCGTGGACGAGCTGCTGGTGGTTCACGCCGTGCATCCAGCCGGAGAAGAGGCCGCGCGAGAAGGTCAGCTCCAGCTTCCGGTAATCGGCCTCGGTGACGGCCTCTTCCCGATGCTCCAGCGCGGCGTCGATCGCCTTCCGGTAGACCTGGCAGACGGCGGCGACGTATTCGGGTGCCTTCAGGCGGCCCTCGATCTTGAAGCTCGCGACGCCGAGCTCGATCAGCTTCGGCACCTCGGCGACGGCGGCGAGGTCCTGCGGGGAGAGGAGGTAGGCCTTGTCGCCGAGCTCCTTCACCGCGCCGTCGACGACCAGGCCGTAGGGGAGGCGGCAGGCCTGGGCGCACTCGCCCCGGTTCGCGCTCCGCTGGCCGAGGGACTCACTGGTCAGGCACTGGCCGGAGTAGGCGACGCAGAGGGCGCCGTGGACGAAGACTTCGAGCGGCGGCAGCCCCTCGTTGGCCTCGTCCTGGAAGCGGGCCATGTCCCGCATCGAGATTTCCCGCGCCAGGACGACGCGGGTGACGCCGAGGGTGGAGGCGAAGCGGGCCCCCTCGGGCGAGGTGATCGTCATCTGGGTCGAGGCGTGGATCTCGACGTCGGGGGCGACGGCCCGGGCGAGCTCGACGAGGCCGAGGTCCTGGACGATGATCGCGTCGACCCGCGCCGCCTGGAGGGCGAGGAGGAACTGCTCCGCGTCGGCCAGCTCCGAGGGGAAGACGAGGGTGTTCATCGTCACGTAGGCCCGGAGGCCCCGCGCGTGGAGCCACTCGACCGCCGCGGGGAGTTCCTCCAGCGTGAAGTTGTCGGCCCGGAGGCGGGCGTTGAACCGGGGGAGGCCGAAGAAGACCGCGTCGGCCCCGTTCGCCGCCGCCGCGCGGGCGCACTCCCAGTTCCCGGCGGGGGCCAGGAGCTCGGGACGGAGGCGGGGGGCGGGAGTCGGCATGGGACTGGGCACTCTATCTTCTTCTCCCTGAGGAATCAATGAGGCAATCCCCGCCGGAAAAACGGGCTACACTTACCGGTGGCCAACGGCCCCGAAGTACGTTACGCTTCCCTTGTCATGCCGACGATCTCCCCCTTCGTCAGTGGGTTCTCCCACGCCCCCGCGGCGCATAGCATCACCTCGGTCAACGCCGCCATCTCGACCGACCAGGTCCACCGGGGCAAGCCCCAGAGCATCTCCCAGGAAGCCTCGGCCCGGGCGGCCTCCAACGCGGCCAAGGCCGACGTCGCCCGCGAGACCATCCAGCGGCAGGCCGCGCCGACCTCGACCCCCGTCCCCACCACCGCCCAGCCCCATCCGCAGACGACTTCCTACAATGCCAAGGGGGAGGTTCAGGCGATCGAGCAGGCGCAGACGGGGCGGCGGTTCCACGCGGAGGCGTAAAACGCTTCCGAGGGGCGAAGCCCCTCCCATCTCCCTCCCGACGGGCTGGAGGGCGACCGCTGGAGCCGGGGAGGCCTTGGTCCCCCTTCCGCAGCGGAACGCCTAAATCTACTCATGCGTGTACAAAACCATTGGCTAAAGGTTTGAGGCCCGTATATAAATCGGGTCCGGGAGACCCTCTCTTATCACACTTATGGAAGGAACCGCATCAGCCTCCACCCCGGAGTCGTTGGATTACGCGAAGATCGACCGTCTTCTCGAAAAGACCGAGAAGGAGTTCTCCTTCCTTAAAGTCGGGGAGGACGGCGGCCAGCTTCCGATCCGCGACCTCTTCGCCACCCTCCGCGACGTCGCCGAGTCCGAGGCGGGCTTCTACGCCATCCATCTCTGCGCCGCCCACGCCACGGCGAAGGTCGAGGCCGTCCTCGACACCCTCGGCAACTGGACCGAGGCCGACCTCGCCGAGATCCGCAAGGCGCTCGACGAGCTCAAGGAACTCCGCAAGGACCCCTTCCGCCACTTCGAGCTCCCCCCCGTCGACTACACGAAGATCGACGACGCCCTCGTCCACCTCGAGTCGGAGCTGAAGCTCGCCGAGCCCGGCACCGACGGCGGCCAGCTCCCGATCCGCGACCTCTTCTCCAAGCTCCGCGACAAGACCGGGGGCAACCCCGCCCTGAAGTCGCTCCACGAGGCGGCGATCTTCGCCACCGATTACGTCGAGCGGGTCCTCGAGGGCCTCGCCTCCTGGACCGAGCCGGAGCTCTCCGCCCTCCGCGGCCTCCTCGCCCAGGCGAAGGCCCTCCGGGCCGATTCCGCCCTCCCTTTCGAGGCCCCCGAGGCCGTCGCTCCCCCCGCCTCCTTCGCAGGCAAAGAAATCCCCCCCACCCCCGCGCCCATGCCCACGACCGCCCCCGCCCCCGCTCCGACGGCCGCCGCCGAGGAGCTGGTCCTCACCTTCGACCTCGAGTCCGACGGCGAGATGCTGAAGGAATTCATCGTCGAGTCCTACGAGCACCTCACGAACATCGAGAACGGCGTCCTCGAGCTGGAGGAGAACCCCCAGAACAAGGAGACCCTGAACTCGATCTTCCGGGCGTTCCACACCTTCAAGGGGAGCTCCGGCTTCCTGAACCTCGTCCCCATCAACAAGTCGGCGCACGAGCTGGAGAACCTCCTCGACCTCGCCCGGCAGGACAAGCTCGCCGTCACCACCCCCGTCATCAACATCATCCTTGAAGGCGGCGACGTGCTGAAGCAGTTCGTCGTCGAGATGCAGGCCCAGATCGACGGGAAGAAGAAGGTCGAGCCGATCCTCATCCCGACCTCGGCCCTCATCGTCCGCGTCAAGGCGATCGCCCGGGGCGAGGTTCCCGCCTCGGCCGTCCCCGCGCCCGCCGCCAAGGCCGCACCGGTCGCTTCGGCCAGCGCCGCCGCCGATCACGACCACGACGAGGACGACCACCACGCCCCCGCGCCCGCCGCCCTCACCACGAAGCAGGTCGCCCAGGCGAAGGCGAACGCCGCCGCCGGCCCCGCCACCGAGGGGAAGATGGCCTTCGTCAAGGTCGACACCACGAAGCTCGACGCCCTCTTCGACCTCGTCGGCGAGATGGTCATCGCCCAGTCCCTCGTCGCGCAGGACCCCGACGTGAAGCTCGTCACCAGCCAGCGCCTCTCGCGGAACATCTCCCACCTCTCCCGCATCACCGACGAGCTCCAGAAGACCGCCATGTCGATGCGGATGGTCCCGATCCGGGGCACCTTCCAGAAGATGAACCGCGTCGTCCGCGACATCAGCGCGAAGATCGGCAAGCAGATCGACTTCGTCATCAGCGGCGAGGACACCGAGCTCGACCGCACCATCGTCGAGGAAATCAGCGACCCGCTCCTCCACATGGTCCGGAACTCGGTCGACCACGGCGTCGAGACCCCCGAGGTCCGCGTCGCCAAGGGGAAGCCCCCGCAGGGCCTCGTCGAGCTCCGCGCCTTCCACGAGGGCGGCAACATCGTCATCCAGCTCATCGACAACGGCGCGGGCCTCAACACCGAGCGCATCCTCCGCAAGGCCAAGGAAAACGGCATCATCGCCCCCGACGCCGAGCCGACCGAGCAGGAGATCTTCCACCTCATCTTCGCCCCCGGCTTCTCCACCGCCGACGTGGTGAGCGACATCTCGGGCCGCGGCGTCGGCATGGACGTCGTCCGCCGGAACATCGAGAAGCTCCGCGGCAAGATCGACATCCAGTCGACGAAGGACAAGGGCTCCACCTTCACGATCTACCTCCCCCTCACCCTCGCCATCATCGAGGGCCTCATCGTCCGTGTCGGGAAGCAGCGTTACATCCTCCCGACCCTCTCGGTCCGGGAATCGCTCCGCGTCACCCCGGAGATGGTCTCGACGCTCCACGAGACGAACGAGATGGTCAACGTCCGCGGCTCGATCTTCCCCCTCGTCCGCCTCCACGAGCTCTTCAAGGTCCCCGACGCGATCCAGGAGGCGACCGAGGGGATCGTCGTCATGATCGAGGCCGGGCACGACCAGGCCGCCCTCTTCGTCGACGACCTCATCGGCAAGCAGGAAGTCGTCATCAAGAGCCTCGGCGAGCAGTTCAAGAGCGTGAAGTCGCTCGCCGGCGCGGCGATCCTCGGCGACGGCACCGTCGGCCTCATCCTCGACGCCGCCTCGCTGATCCATCACGGCGAGAAAAAGAAGTAAGAAGAATCCGGAAAGGGAGTCCGGGGCAGGGGTTCTTCCTCACGTAAGCCCCGGGATTGACGCCCGGTACCCGGGGTCGGTACATTGGGGCACGGTGCGAAGCTTCCCCTCAGTCCTGGCCCTGCTTCTCCTCCCCTTCCTCCCCCTGCGCGCCGCACCGCCGGGGGGCGTTCCGCCCCCGGTCCCGGCTCCAGTCCCGGCTCCGGCTCCCAAACCGGCCTCCACCCCCGCCGAGGTTTCCGGTCCCCGGATCTCCCTCGGCATCGACGTCATCGAGAAGGACCAGTTCCGGCTCTTCCAGGGGAAGCGGATCGGCCTCGTCACGAACCAGACCGGCGTCGACGGCCTCGGGCGGAAGACCCGCGTCGTCCTGAAGAACGCGCCCGGCGTGAAGCTCGTCCGCCTCTACGCGCCGGAGCACGGCATCGACGGCGTCATCCTCGCCGGGAAATATGTCCGCTCCCGCGACGACGACCTCACCGGCCTCCCCGTCTACTCCCTCTACGACGACACGCGGAAGCCGACCCCCGAGATGCTGAAGGGCCTCGACATGCTCGTCTACGACATGCAGGACATCGGCGCCCGCAGCTACACCTACATCAGCACGATGATCAAGTGCATGGAGGCCTGCGCCGAGAACAACGTCGAGTTCGTCGTCCTCGACCGGCCCAATCCCCTCGGCGGGCGGCGCGTCGAGGGGCCGCCCGTCGAGACCCGCTGGATGTCGTTCGTCGGCCAGATCCCGACCCCCTACGTCCACGGCCTCACCGTCGGCGAGGCCGCCCGGATGGGCAACGATCTCGGCTGGACGAGCCGCAAGTGCCGCCGCCTCACCATCGTCCCGATGGTCGGCTGGAAGCGCGACATGACGTGGCAGGACACCGGATTGAAGTGGGTCCAGACCTCGCCGAACATCCCCTTTGCCACCTCGCCCCTCTACTACGTCATCACCGGAATCGTCGGCAGCCTGAACGGCGTGAACATCGGCGTCGGCACGCCGACCCCCTTCCAGATCCTCTACGCGCCCGGCCTCCCCGCCCCGGCCCTCGCCGCGAAGATCAACGGGATGAAGGCCGCCGGGATGACCGCCGAGGCCGTCCCGAACGCGAAGATCGGCTGGCCCGGCCTCGTCCTCCGGGTCAATCCCCACACCGAGGGGAACCTCTGCCTCCTCGCCGTCTACCTCCTCCGCGAGGCCTCCCGCAGCAGCGACCTCTTCGAGAAATCGCCCTCCATGGCACTCAACCTTTTTTACAAGGTCTACGGCAGCGCCAGCATCCGCGACAAGATCCAGGACCAGCGCCTGTCGGCGGGGGAAATCGCCTCCGCCTGGCAGCCGAACGTGAGCCGGTTTCGCGAAGTGCGGGCTCCTTATTTGATGTATCAGTAGGAGAAGGCTTAGTTTTCGGATTTAGGCTCCATTGTTATGTTGGAGGGTTGCATGGGATGAGAAGCAATAATTTTTACGATTAAGTGAGCTTCACTCAGATCTCTTCCCGAAACGGTGTAGGAGGATTTTGTCGCGTCGATTGCTGCGCTACTTCCGCCAAAGGCCTGAAAATGGGGATTCAAAGCTTTTATGTAATGAGTTGCGTTTTCAAATGGTTCGGAAAATGACAGCGCTACCTTGTAAGGATCAATATTTTCAGTGGCTGCTTCTGAACCAAATTCAAAAATAGTTACAGCCAATCCATTTGCATCGGCCTCTTGAGAAGTGTTGAGGAGTCGTAAGCCATTTCTCGGGAGATGTTGAACAATGATATCGCGTCCAGCTTGGATGGTGCCTGGTGAGTTATTGGCCGAAATGGTGGTGTTTTTGTCTCTTTCCTTCTGGGCTAGAACTCGAAGCTCGTTTGCTTTTTTGAATTCAAGAAAAGGGGGTATGAGAAAAAACAAGAATACAAAAATAGGTTTTACAATAAATTTTCTCCACTGCTTTAATTTATTGATCCACCGAGATTTTTTTTCCTCTGGAATTAAAAAAAATACAAATGATAGTGTAAACGCCGACAGCGATTCCGTATGTTCCAGCCCAAAGTGCTAAAGCATCTTCTAAGGAGCGCCCCCAAAATTTGATAAATTCATCGATCATATCCATACATGAATGTTGGATTGAAAAAGTGCATTTAGAATAGCTAAAATTTTACCGTCGTCGTCAACGCCACCGTATGCGCCTCCACCGTCGTTGAGCTATACGAATAATCCCCCGACCGCAGCGCACTATTCCCCACCGTCTGCGTCGCGGGCAGATCATACTGATATGCGAGATCGATCTGGAGCTGCTTCCACTGATACCCCAGGCCGGTCGTCAGCGTGTGTTCGAGGATGCCCGCCGTGAGGGGGGAGAGGGTTGAGGCGGGGACGGGGCTGTTGCCGTAGCAGTAGCCGCCGCGGAGGGTCAGCTTCTCCGTGAGGTTGTATTCGACGCCCGCCCGGTAGACGAACTGGCTGTCCCAGTTGAGCGGGACGTTCTCGCTGAAGCTCGATCCGAGCGCCCCGTTCACCGTGGCGTTGTTCCCGTTCTTGAAGGTGAGGGGGAGGGAATCGAAGGCGCTCGCCCAATCGATCCAGTCCATCTGGAGGGCGAGACGCCATTTCGGGAGGAATTTCCACGAGACCCCGGCGCGGACTTCCTGCGGGAGCTTCGTGTCGGCGGTCGCGTCGTAGTGGAAGGGGAGGGAGCCGGGGGCCTGGCCGAACTGCTGGCTTGGGTCGCCCGTCGCGTCGCCGGTCGAGTGGATCTTCGTCTTGCTCTCGTAGGAGAGGCCGAACTGGAGGTCGGGCGTGGCGCGGTAGAGCATCCCGACCTGGGCGTTCCAGCCGAGGCCCGAGGTGCGGAGGTCGAGGAGGGTCTTCGCGCCGTTGAGGCCGCTGTTCGCGGGGCCGCCCGCGCCGGGCTGGAGGTTCTGGAAGGTGTAGGGGGCGACGAGCCGGTTCTCGTTGTAGATCAGGCCGACGCTCGCGCCGACGGAGAAGGCCGAGGTGATCTTCCCCGCCGCGCCGAGGGCGGAGCGGAGGCTGGTGATCGACGACTTGTCCTCCGTGTTCCCGTAGGAGGTCGTCCCGGCGAGGCCGCCGGGGGGGTCGTTGTAATGCCAGGTGCCGCCCAGCTCGGCTTCGGGGACGAGGGAGAGGCCGACGACGAAGGGGAGGGACCCCGCCGGGGTGCCGAACGCGAACTCGGGCGCGCCCATCGGCGTCATGTCGAGGTTGCCGCTCGAGATGCCGGGCTTGTTGAAATGGCCCTGGGCCATGCCGCCGACCCCGCCGAGGTTGAGCGTCGGCGCGGTGAGGTCGGCGAGGCCCGCCGGGTTCACCCCCATCGCGCCGAGGGGATCGGAGGCCCACGCCACGTCGGCCCCGCCCATGCCCATCGAGCGGGCCCCGACGCCATTGCCATAGACGCCGCCCGCGTGGACGGGAGTCAGGGACGCGGGGAGCACGCCCAAAGCGCCTAAAACGCCGAAAATCAACGAAAAGCGACGGAAGCGCGACGGCCCGGATTTTTGTTTCACGCCGGGAGGGTGGGGGGTCGGCCCTCTCTCTAACAAGCCCTTTTCGAGTCCACCGGGAGAGCATCCCCGCGCCGACATTCTTTGCTTCCCCCCCGCGCCGGGGCATGTTCCAATAACGGGCTTAATCCACTTATGGCCGACGAACCCGTTCCCCCCACTCCCGCGCCCTCCTCGGGCAGCGGTTCCCTCTTTGCCCAGGGCGAGAAATTCCAGCGCATCAACGTCTCCGAAGAGATGCGGAGCTGCTTCCTCGACTACTCGATGTCGGTCATCGTCTCCCGCGCCCTGCCCGACGTCCGCGACGGGTTGAAGCCCTCCCAGCGCCGCATCCTCTACACGATGGGCGAGCTCAACCTCACCCCGACCCGGAAGCACCTGAAGTCGGCGAAGATCGTCGGCGACACGATGGGTAACTACCATCCGCACGGCGACCAGGCCATCTACCCGACCCTCGTCCACATGGCCCAGCCGTGGGCGATCCGCGAGCCCCTCATCGACAGCCAGGGGAACTTCGGCTCCATCGAGGGCGATCCGCCGGCGTCGATGCGGTATACCGAAGCCCGCCTCACCCACCTCGGCATCGCGCTGATGGAGGACCTCGACCGCGACACCGTCGACTTCGTCCCGAACTACGACGAGCGCCTCACCGAGCCCGTCGTCCTCCCCGCCGCCTTCCCGAACCTCCTCGTCAACGGCTCGACCGGCATCGCCGTCGGCATGGCGACGAACATGCCGCCCCACAACTTCGGCGAGGTCGTCGAGGCGATCTGCCTGGTGATCGACAAGCCCGAGGTCTCCATCGAAGGGCTGATGAAGGTCATGAAGGGCCCCGACTTCCCCCTCGGCGCCCAGATCCTCGGCCAGGAAGGGATCAAGAACTACTTCCACACCGGCCGCGGCAGCGTGAAGGTCCGCGCCAAGGTCCACACCGAGGAGCAGAAGGGCGGCCGCACCGTCCTCATCGTCGACGAGATCCCCTTCAACGTGAACCGGGCGACCCTCGTCGAGAAGATCGGCGACCTCGTCCGCGACAAGACGGTGCCGGAGATCTCCGACATCCGCGACGAGTCGGACGAGAACACCCGCGTCGTCATCGAGATCAAGCGGGACGCCGTCCCGAAGGTCGTCCTCAACAAGCTCTTCAAGCTCACCTCCCTCGAGAGCTCCTTCTCCGTCAACGCGCTCGCCATCGACCGCGGCAAGCCGAAGACGCTGAACCTGAAGGAGATGATCAACTGCTACGTGGAGCATCGCCGCGAGGTCATCCTCCGCCGCACCCGCTTCGAGCTGCGCAAGGCCGAGGACCGGGCCGAGCTCCTCGAGGGCTACCTCATCGCCCAGTCGAACCTCGACGAGTTCATCCGCATCATCCGCGAGTCGAAGAACCGCGAAGAGGCGAAGCACAAGCTCGAGGACTTCAAGTTCCCCCGCGCCACCGTCGAGAAATGGGGCATCAAGATCCGCGACGAGCGCCGCCTCCGCGACGGCAACTACCTCCTCACCGAGCGCCAGATCGACGCCGTCCTCGACCTCCGCCTCTACCAGCTCACCGGACTGGAACGGGACAAGATCACGAAGGAATACAACGAGCTCCTCGAGCGGATCAGCGACCTCATCGACATCCTCTCGAAGGAAATCCGCGTCCTCACGATCATCAAGAAGGAGCTCCGCGCCCTAAAGGACAAGCACGCCACCGAGCGCCGCACTGAGATCGTCCCCGACGAGGGCGAGATGCTCCTCGAGGACCTCATCGCCAACGAGGGCGTCATCATCACGCTGACCCACAAGGGCCTCATCAAGCGGACCAACATCAACAGCTACCGCTCCCAGCGGCGCGGCGGCCGGGGCGTCATCGGCCACGCCGCCTCCGAGGAGAACCGGAACGAGGAGGGCGACTTCGTCGAGCACCTCTTCACCGCCTCCACGCACGACTACCTCATGTTCTTCACGAACACGGGCCGCGTCTACGTCGAGCGCGTCTACGAGATCCCCGAGATGGGCCGCGCGTCCAAGGGCAAGAGCATCGCGAACCTCCTCGAGCTGAAGTCGGACGAGAGCGTCGCCGCGATGATCCGCATCGAGTCCCGCCGCAGCAGCAAGAACGAGGACATCACCTGGGAGTCCGAGGACTACCTCTTCTTCGCCACGAAGCAGGGGACCGTCAAGCGGACGAAGCTCTCCGACTTCGCCAACTACCGCAAGGGCGGCATCATCGCCATCGGGATCGACCCCGCCGACAAGGACCTCCTCATGTCGGTCGTCCTCACCGACGGGAAGAAGGAAGTCGTCCTCATCACCAAGACCGGGATGAGCATCCGCTTCGACGAGAATGACGTCCGCTTCATGGGCCGTCCCGCCTCGGGCGTGAAGGGGATCACCCTCGAGAAGGGCGACGAAGTCGTCGCCACCGCCCTCGTCGACCCGAACTCGACCCTCCTCGTCGCCGGCGAGAACGGCATCGGGAAGCGGACCGAGTTCACCGAATACCGCCAGCAGTCGCGCGGCGGCAAGGGGATCATCACGATGAAGACGACCGAGAAGACCGGCCAGGTCGCCGGGGCCCTCACCGTCACCGGCGAGACCGAGATCATGCTCATCACCGAGAAGGGCCTCATGGTCCGCACCTCGTCGAAGGACATCCGCGAGACCGGCCGCAACGCCCAGGGCGTGAAGCTGATCAACCTCGAAGCCGGGGACAAGCTCCTCGCCATCGCCCCCGTCATCTCGGAAAAGAACGAGAGCGCCGAGGACGGCGAGGCCGAGCAGCCGAACCTCGACGGCTAGGCCGGCCGACTTCAGCCCAGTCAGGGAAGGAACCCCGATGCAACCCGAACCCGATCTCGCCGCCCTCTTTTCCGGCGGGGGATCGTCGCCATCGGGGACGCCTTCCCTGCCCCCCGGGGCGAAGCTGGCCGCCATGCCGACGCGGCCCCAGGGCGGCCGCCGCCGGAGCCTCTTCGTCGCCGACGACGATCCCGGCATCCTCAAGGTCGCCGAGGTCCTGCTGGGCCGCTTCTACGAGGTCACCGCGTTCAGCTCCGGCGAGGCCGCCCTCGCCGCCATCGAGGCCGGTGCCAGGCCCGACGTCCTCCTGAGCGACCAGCGGATGGGCGCCCTCAGCGGCACCGACCTCATCGCGAAGGTCTCCGAGCTCCTGCCGAGCACCGTCTGCGCCATCATGACCGGCTACGGCGAGATCCGGGAAATCATCACCGGCATCTCCAAGGGCCAGATCCATCTCTACATCTCGAAGCCGTGGCAGCCCGGCGAGCTCGTCCAGATGATCCGGCTCTGCTTCCAGCACCGGGACCTCCTCCAGGAAAACCGCGTCGCCTCCGGCGAGGCCGAGGAACAGGGCGACGTCCTCACCGAGATCCGGGGCGACCTCACCGGCGTCAACCGCGACTTCTTCCTCCTCCACCAGAAAGCCCGCGCCACCCTCATCGCCACCGCCCGCGTCCTCGGCACCCTCCTCTCCGGCAACGGCGGCCACTACCACGACAACCACGCCGACGCCGTCGCCCGCATCTCCGTCGCCGTCGCCGACGCCATCGGCTACCGCGGCGAGGCCCGCACCGAGATCGAGCTCGCCGCCCTCCTCCACGACATCGGCAAGGCCGAGCTCCGCGAGGAAATCCGCGTCGCCGATCCCGAGACCCTCCGCGGGGCCGCCCTCTCCGAGTACGAATCCCACGTCGCCCGGGGCGTCGCGATGCTCCAGCGGATCAACCGCTTCGGCCGCGTCTGGGAGATCGTCTCCCAGCACCACGAGCAGGGGGACGGCACCGGCTTCCCGAACCGCCTCCCCCTCCGCCTCATCCTGCGCGAGGCCCAGATCATCTCCCTCGCCGACGCCTACCACAACCTCACCAGCCGCCTCTCCCCGGCCGAATGGGCGAAGCGCAAGGCCGGGATCGACCTTCCCCGCAGCCTCATGGACATCGCCGAGCGCCAGCAGCAGGCCGCCCCGTGGTTCGCCACCCACGCCCACCTCTACGACCCCATCGTCTACCGCGCCTTCCTCGACGTCGCCGCCTCCGGCAAGGTCCCCGGCTTCAAGATGATCGTCGAGTAGGGCGACGCGATAGGACGACGCGTTCGGGGAGCGGGGCGGACCCCTTTTTCACCGCCCCCATTTGCGCATCGGCGGGTCTGCCTTACGTTGGTACCATGAAAGCCAACTTTTTGAAGCTTGCCGTCCTCGGCTCCCTTGCCTGCCTCTGCGTCCAATTCACCCCCGGCCTCAAGGCCGCCGACCTGGAGGAGCGGATCCACACCGCCACCGCCGTCCTCGCGCAGAAGCAGCATTCGAGCGACCCGATCCCCAATGACCTCCTCGCCCAGGCGAAGGGCGTCGCCATCTTCGATCTGACCAAGGCCGGGATCGGCATCGGGGGCGTCGGCGGCGAGGGGATCGTCGTCACCCGCCGGGCGACGACCTTGTCCCATTTCTGGACCGCCCCCGTCGCCTTCAACATCGGCGGCGGCAGCGTCGGCGCGCAGCTCGGCTTCACCCAGGCGAAGTACATCGTCGTCCTGAACACCGACGATGCCGTCCAGCGTTTCCTCGGCCACGGCAAGCTCGAGTGGAACGCCACGGCGACCGGGACCGCCGGCTCGACCAGCGCGACGGAGCGGGTCACGACCGACGAGCTCTCCCATCGCGAGGTCGTGATCTACAAGGAAGACAGCGAGGGCGTCTTCGGCGGGGCGACGCTCGGCGGCGCCACGATCAAGCGGAAGAACGAGATCAACCGCGACGCCTACGGCTCCGGCTACCGCCAGGAAGACCTCCTCAACGGCAAGGTCAAGGCCCCGAAGTCGGCCGACCGCCTCTACCAGCTCCTCGACGGGAAGGCGTAATAATCTAAGGAAGCTTCAGCCAAAGATAAACCGGGGAGGGGCCGAGGCGGCCGCTCCAGCCGCTCGCCGAGGCGATGATCGCATCCTCGTCGGGCGGCGCGCCGGCGCCGAGCGGCATCGTCTCGAGGCGGGCGACGCGGGCGCCTTCGGGGAGGTCGAGATTCACGATGACCTTCGCGAGATCGCGTTCGGCCGGGGAGCCGCCGAGCCACGCGACCCAGATCGGCTCCTTCGGCTTGTCCGGGTTCACGTACTCGAAGACGTGGAGGCCGTCCTCTTTTCGATCTTTTACCACGCGGGAAAAGCGATAATCGCCCAGCGTCGCGTAGAGATGGGCGACGGCGTGGTAGGCGGGCTTCGGGACGAAGTTCCGCGTGATGCCGGAGGAGGCGTGGAAGCTCGGCTCGTCGCGGTCGTCGTAATAGTAGAGGTAGGCGCGGTCGACGCCGAGGGAGGAGAAGAGGAGGAAGGAGCGGACGAGCCACCGGGCCTGCTCGGTCTCGGTGGAGGAGACCCATTTCTCGAACGTGCCGGGCTCCGGCTTCTTCGTCCCGGCGTCGTATCCGAATTCGGTGACCCACACTTCCTTCCCCGGCGCGTGGGCGTCGCGCCAGGCGGTCATCTCGGTGACGGCCCGGAGGTAGGGGATGCCGGGGGTTTCGGGGGCGACGCGACGCCATGTCGGCCAGCCCTCGATCATCGAATAGGTGTGGACGTTGAGGACGTCGTAGAGGTCGCCGAGGCCGTCGAAGGTGGCGACGCTTTGGGAATAGGGATCGGGCTTCCCGGGCGAGGCCGAGGCGGCGGCGGTGACGATCTTCAGTTTCGGATCGCCCGCGCGGAGGCCCCGCGCCATCGCCTCGAAGAGTTTCCGGTAGGCGGGGAGATCCCATTTCTCGGGCTCGTTCCCGATCTCGGCCGAGGTGACGAGGTTGCGCGTGGAGGGGCCGAAGGCGCGGGCGAAGGCCTCGCCGTAGGCCCGTGCGTCGGCCTCGGGGCTCTTCCACTTCGCCTGCGGGATCGACTCGAACTGGAGCGAGGCATCGATGGTGAAGCCCTCTTTTTTCCAACTCCCGTAGAGGTCGGCCCAGTTCACCCGGTTGGTCCGGGCGACGGGGAAGTCGGGAGGACGGGAGGTGTCGTCGCCGATGTCCCACCCGGTCGGATGATAGTTGCGGACGAGGCCGCAGACGGGGCGGTAGAGCGCGGGGCGGAATGTGAAGTGGCCGTTGATCCCCATGAAATCGCGCATCAACGGCGCGAGCTTCGGCGGGGGCGGAGACGTGACGTCGTCGGCTTCCGTTGAGCCGAGGAGGAAGCCGAAGGCGAGGAGGGTGGAGAGGATCCGCTGCATGGGCGGGTCGCTCCCCGGGTGTTAGGCGAGCGGATGGGAGGAAACTTCCTCGTCCTCGGCCCGATCCGACGAGGGGTTGCCCTCGGCATCGGAAGCCGCGAGGGTCTCCGGGGTTTCCGCCGCTTCCGTCGCGGGAAGGGGAGTTTCCTCGGCGGCGACGGCTTCGGCGGGAGTCTCGGCAGGAATCTCCGCAGGAACCTCCACGGCAGGAGCGGGCGCGGGTCCGGCGAGGAGGTTCATGACCTCGGTCTGGACGCGGGTCATCTCGTCGAGGCGCATCGGCGGGTTCGGGATGATCCACGTCTCGCCGCTCGGCGTGTGCTCGTAGATGAGGCAGGGGATCCCCTCGATCTCGCGGCGGTCGAGTTCCTTCAACATCCGCTTCCGCTCCAGCATCAGCGCGAGGATGTAGCAGGCGTTGTTGTGGGCCGGGTTGCGCTCCGAGAGGAGGCGGCGGAGGAGGCTCTCGGCGTTGTCCTTCGTCAGGGTCTCGTTGATGCCGTGGAGGGCGGTGGCGGCCTGGGGGCGGGGCTTATAGAGGGAGCGCCACGAGGAGAGGAGCTCCATCCCTTTCTCGTCGAGGGGATTGATGAGGTTCCCCTGCGTCGGGATCGGCCATTCCCCGGCGGCGTAGTCGAGGCGCTTCCACTCGCCCTTCCGGTCCTGGAGGAGGACGGTGACGACCTTGTCCCCCTCGGCGAACGGCTTCCCCGTCGCCGCGCAGGCGTGCGCGGGGCTCTGGATATTCCATTCGGAGGGGAGGAGCATGGCGGGCCGGAGGGAGGACGGTTGAAGACTAAATGTGGATCGGGTGGCCCTGGGCGGCGAGGGTCGCCTCGGCGATCATCTCGCTCAGCGTCGGATGGGCGTGGATCGTCGAGTGGATCTCGTCGACCGTTGCCTCGAGCGTCATCGCGAGGCCGAGCTCGGCGATGAGCTCGGTCGCCTCGCTGCCGATGATGTGGGCGCCGAGGATCTCCCCGTGCGGCTCGGCGACGATCAGCTTCACGAAGCCCTCGGGCTCCCCGACGGCGACGGCGCGGCCGCTGGCGACGTAGGGGAACTTGCCGACCTTGTACTTGAGGCCCTTTTCCTTCGCCTTCTTCTCGGTGAGGCCGATGCTGGCGACCTGGGGGCTGCAGTAGGTGCAGCCGGGGAAGAGCTCGACCTTCTTCGGCTTCTTGCCGGGGACGAAGATCCCCTCGACGGCCTCGACGGCCTCGTGGGAGGCGACGTGGGCGAGCCAGGGCGGCCCGACGATGTCGCCCGCGCCGTAGACGCCCGGGATCGAGGTCTGGTAGCTGCCGTTGGTCTTGAGGAAGCCGCGGTCGAGCTCCGGGGCGACGCCGGCGGCGAAGAGGCCCTCGGTGTTCGCCTGGACGCCGATGGCGACGAGGAGGGTGTCGGCCTCGTAAGTCGAGGTCGCCGTCCCGGCCTCGCCGGTGGCGGAGGAGGTGGTGATCTTGACGCCCGTCGCCGTCACCTCGGTCTTCTCGACCTTGGTGTTCGTGAGGACCTCGATGCCGTTCTTCACGAAGGTCCGGCCGAGGAGGCGGGAGACTTCCTCGTCCTCGATGGGGAGGATGTTCGGCATCATCTCGACGAGGGTGACCTTCGTCCCGAAGGCGTTCAGGAAGTGGGCGAACTCGACGCCGATCGCGCCCGCGCCGAGGATGATGATCGACTTCGGCTGCTCCTTGATCGCGAGGATCTCGCGGCTGGAGAAGATCTTCTTCCCGTCGGGCTTCAGCCCGGGGAGGGCCTTCGGCGTGCAGCCGGTGGCGAGGAGGATGTTCTTCGCCTCGAGGGTCTGCTTCGTCCCGTCGGCGGCGGTGACGATGACTTTCTTGTCGGGGGTGATCTGGCCGCGGCCGACGAGGTAGTCGACCTTCTTGCTGCGGAAGAGGCTCTCGATCCCCTTGGCCATCTGGTCGGAGACGCCCCGGCTGCGGGCCATGACCTTGGCGAAATCGAACTCGATCTTGCCGATCTTGAAGCCGAATTCCTCGGCCCGCTTCGCCTGGTGGTAGAAGTCGGCGCTCTTCAGGAGGGCCTTCGTCGGGATGCAGCCCCAGTTGAGGCAGGTGCCTCCGGCGCGCTCGACTTCGACGCAGGCGACTTTCTTGCCGAGCTGCGCGGCGCGGATCGCACCGACATATCCGGCGGGACCGCCGCCGATGACTACCAGATCGTAACTCATGGGGATAAGGATGGGGAAGGGGATGGGGTTCTTTGGAAGGAGGCTAGCTTAGGGGGTGTGGGGCGGTTTGGGAAGTCTGGGTTGTGGGGGGGATCGCGGACTGGGGATGCCCTTCGGGACTTGCGCGGTCAACCCTGTACAGCTGGAGGCGATCCGCTTTATAGCCCAAGAGGGGCTTTGCCCCTCCTGGAACCTCCCCTTCGGAGGGCCTTAACTAGGCGGACGCGCTTGGGCGGCGCCTCGTCTTCTCACTGGATTAAAATCGGATGGTTCCGGTACGCCCGAGGGTACGGATTGCGGGGGGAGAGGGGACCCATATGGCCAGACTCCTTGTTGGGAGAGGGAGGGCTTGGGAAACAGAAAAAGACACAAGCCAGACGTTCAGCCCTATCTAAGGTTACAAAATCATCAAAAATCGCTTCCTCTCTGAAGGTTCTCCTTAAAATGTTTAGACAAGCAATTGAAACTCGCCCTTGCAATGCAAGGCGTGATTGCTAATAATAGGTCCCCTCGGTGAGATTTTAAGTGTTTGGCTGTACGAACTCCCTCGCGAACCACTTAACTTCGTAACCTGCTCTTCGCTCGCATGATTTTTTCATCCTTCTTTTCATCTGAAATGGATCAGGCGGTCGTCCGCGTGGGGAAGGGATGCCTCATCGTCGCGCTCGCCTTCGGCTTCCTCCTGCCCGGCTTTCTTCGGGCTGACGATACGCTTTACAAAAAGGACGGCTCCCTGTTGACCGGGGAAATCACCCAGTTCCAGGGCGGCAACATCATGCTGAAGCTTCCGGCGGGGGTCATCGGCGTCCCCGTCGCCGACGTGGCGCGGATCGACATGACCGTCCCCGCCGCGATGGCGGCGACGGAAAAGGCCTCCCCCGACCTCGTCCAGAGCACGCTCCAGCCCCTCGTCGACCAATACAAGGGGCTTCCCGTCCCCTGGGTGCCGATGGCCATGGCCCGCCTCGCCGACGCCGCCCAGCAGAAGGGCGACACGGCGAAGACTGCCGCCATCTACGCCGACCTCGCCTCCCTCTACAGCGGTCCCGAATCCCCCATCGCGGCGAAGATCGCCCTTGCCCGTTACGCGTTGATCCAGAAGAAGGTCGACGAGGCCCTCGCCCTCCTCCAGCCGATCGTCGCCGAGGTGAAGAAGGCCCCCGGCTCGGCCGCCGCCGCCGATTCCCTCGGCTCCCTCTTCCTCCTGAACGGCGAGGTGCTCGAGGCGAAGGGCGATACCGCCGCCGCCTACGAGTCCTATCTCACGACCGTCACCCTTTTCAACCAGAACGAGGCCAGCGTGAAGGCGGCGCAGCAGAAGATCGCCAGCCTGACCGGGGCGACGCCCGCCCTGCAGGTTCCCTAGTGAGAGAGGGAACCGCTCCGAGTGACTCACTCCCTTTCGTGTGGCCCAAATCGCTTTACAGTGCTGACGTAATTCTTTAGATAGACTAATAGTTTCGATCATTTTAATAGCCCAGAGCCTAGACCCAAAACCATGATGAACCGCCTCTCCCTCCGCCACCTCCTCTTCCTCCTCGTCCTCGCCGTCGGCGTCGTCGGGTTGCTCGAACTCTCCGCTCCCGCCCTCCACGCGCAGGAAGCCGCGGCCACCGCGGGGGACACGATCGCGCCGAAGGCGGTGGCCTCTGACAAGACCCTGATGCACGTCATCACCCACTCCGGCTTCGCCGTCTGGATCTGCGCCATCCTCTCCATCGTCGTCACCGGCTTCATCATCGAGGGCTTCCTGAAGCTCCGCTTCGAGGCCCTCGCCCCGAAGGCCCAGCTCGCCCGCCTCCAGGAGCTGATCAGCTACGGCTCCTATCAGGAAGCCTGGCAGTTCTGCGAGGAGAACCGCTCCTTCCTCGCCCGCGTCGTCGGCGTCGCGCTGGAGCGGATCGGCCGCGGCCACGAGGCCGTCACCCACGCCCTCGACGAGGTCTCCTCCCAGCAGGCCGTCATGCTGAAGGCGAACATGAACTACCTCTCCGTCATCGGCGTCGTCACCCCGATGATCGGGCTGACGGGTACCGTCATCGGCATGATCAGCGCCTTCAACTCCCTCGGCGCGTCGGGCATCGGCGATCCCTCCGGCCTCGCGGCGGCGATCGGCGAGGTGCTGACCTCGACGGCGGCGGGCCTCATCGTCGCCATCCCGGGCTTCCTCTTCTTCTACGTCTTCAAGAACAAGGCGCAGACGGCGATCATGATGGCCGACTTCGCCATCTACCGCCTCTTCGAGAACATCCCCTACGAGCACGTCGCCGGGATGGTCGTCGGCCAGCCCGGCGGCGGCGCCTTCGAGAACGGCGGCGAGGTCGGCGGCGAAGTCGTCTCCGCCTGACCCTTCCCGCGCAACCTTCCCTCCCCGCGTCGTCCCTCCCATGGCCAAGCTCCGCAAGAAACGGGTGAACCGCGCCCTCCAGGACGACGGCGGCGAGCCCGAGTTCCAGGTCGCGCCGATGGCCGACCTCCTCTTCGTCCTCCTCGTCTTCTTCATGAGCATCACCACGGTCGAAGTCCTCCGGACCGACAAGAACGTGAAGCTCCCCGTCGCGAAGGACAGCAAGGAGAACAAGCAGAAGGGCCACCAGGTCGTCATCAACGTCCGCTGGGACATCGTCGCGAAGACCGGCTCCATGTACATCGACGACCAGACCGTCCCCGACACCGCCGCTCTCACCTCCTACCTGCAGGGGAAGGTCTCGGCCGATCCCGTCCTCCGCGTCCTCCTGCGGGCCGACAAGTCGGTCGAGTACGCCTACGTCGCCGACCTCATGCGGGCCTGCGGCCAGGCCGGGATTTCCAACGTCACCTTCGCGGTGCTGAGCGGCGAACAGCCCGGCCAGCAGAAGGCCCAACCCGCGGGAGGCGGCTAGGCCATGGCGAGCGGCGGCGGCGAGGAAGGCGAGTTCGGGCTGCAGATCGCGCCCCTGCTCGATCTTCTCTTCGTCCTTCTCCTCTTCTTCATGGTCACGGCCTCCCAGCAGGTGAAGGAGACCGAGCTCGGCATCAAGCTCCCCTCCCAGGGGAGCAGCCCCGGGACGCCCGACACCCCGATCACCCTCGGCATCGACGTCGGCGGCCAGGTTTCCTTCAACCAGACGCCGATCGACGCGCCGAAGAACCACGACCTGCCCGAGCTGAAGCAGAAGCTCTCCGACGCGATCAAGCAGTTCGGCGAGAAGCAGGCCGTCATCATCGCCCCCAATCCCCACGCCCTCGAGGAACGGGTCATCGACGTCCTCAACGCCTGCAGCGCCGCCGGGGTGAAGAACATCTCCTTCGGCTCTTCCTAGCGCGCCCCTTCCCTCCCTTTCATGAGCACCGGACTCGATCCCCACACGAAACCCGTCCTCGCCGACCTCAAGGCGGGCGAGCGGAAGAAGACGTGGTGGGAGAAGCTACTCCGCAATCCCTACGTCGTCGTCGCCGGGCTCCTCCACCTCCTCCTCCTCCTGATCTTCGGCAGCAGCGTCCTCTTCCCCGGCGGCAAGGGGCCGAAGGGCGACTTCGAGGCCTCCGACGTCTCCCAGGGCCCGCCCGCCGCGCCGCCGCCGCCCCCCGCCCCCGTCACCCCGCCGACTGAGACCCCGCCCGTCCCGACCGAGACGACGCCGACCCCCCACGACCCGATCAGCGCCCTCACGAACGACCCGAGCGCCTTCACCGTCCCCGTCACGATCGCCGTCCCGACGATCGCGCCGCCGACCACCGCGCAGCAGAACGTCGCGGCCCCGAGCACGCCGCGGAACACGAACAGCTTCGCCTCCCGCGCCTCGGCGATCCGCGCCACCGTCGGCACGTGGGGCGAGGACGGGAAGAGCGGCCCGCAGGGGAAGGGGCAGAACCTCCGCGCGAAGTTCTCCTGCTACCTCGCGAAGGCCTCGACCCTCAACCCCGCCGACTACCACGACGTCGTCGACGGGAAGATCGTCCGCGGGCCGATCATCAACCTCCTCACGATGATCAACGCGTGGAGCGGCAACCGCATCCAGGCCTCCCTCACGCCGACGCCGATCGACCTCTCGACCGACGAGATCTTCCGGATCAAGCCGCCCTTCGTCTATTTCGCCGGCTTCGCCGACTTCGTCCTCACCGAGAAGGAAGTCGCCACCCTCCGCCGCTACCTCATCGAGGGCGGCGCCGTCTGGGGGGACAACGGCCTCGCCGGGTACGGCTCCCGCTTCGACATCGCCTTCCGCCGGGAGATGAAGCGCGTCATCCCCGACCCCGACAAGCAGTTCGAGCCGATCCCCCTCGACCATCCGATCTTCAAGGGCCGCGACGCCTACTACCAGCTCGACGCCGTCCCGGCGGGGATGAACTTCCGCAACGAGGCCCTGGAGATGCTCCAGATCGACGACTGCATCGCCATCCTCTACACGCCGAACAATTACACCGACATGATGAACATGGCGTTCAGGCCCCCCATCAAGCCGCCCGGCGGGGGGAACAAGCTCGACGGCTGGCAGCACAACATCGCGGGGGACAAGAAGGGGATCGTCAGCCAGCGGCAGAACTACATGCTGTCCAACCAGAGCAGCGTCATCTTCGCCCCCTACCGGAATTGGACCATCGACGCGTCGGAGAAATCGTTCCAGCTCGGGACGAACATCGTCGCCCACCTCCTCACCCGGTTTCAGGAAAAACTCAACAACCTGTGATGCTGTCCTTCCTTCGCGCCCCGGCGTCCCTCCTTCTGCTCCCGCTTCTCCTCGGCGCGGCGCTTCTTCCGCTTTCGCTGCGGGCCGACGACGCGCCCGTCAAGAGCCTGATCCCGGAGCGGAGCCTCGACGAGGTCCGTTCCGGGGTCCAGTTCTGGGCCTCGGGCGCGAACACCCTCGGAGAGCCGACCGGGCGGCAGGGCGGCGGCCCCGTCGTCGACTCGAAGGGAAAGTTGACCTTCAAGATGTTCCCCCCCGCCGTCCGCTTCGCCGATATCGACGGGGACGGCCTCCTCGACCTCGTGATGTCCGACGCCCAGGGCGGTCTCTGGATCTATTACAACCGCGGGACCAAGACCGATGCGAAGTTCGACGCCGGCATCCCGATCCCGATCGACCTCGGCGGCTCTCCCCTCGCGTTCGACATCACCCCGCCCGACGCCGGCGGCCTCCGTACTTTCTTCTTCGGCAACGGATTGGGGGAACTCTTCCGGGTCCGGATGATGGAGAACTCGGCGATCCCCCGCTTCGAGGCGACGCAGAACCTCGACGCCGTCGCCATTCCCACCAGCGCCAAGGGCCTCTGGTGCGCCTACCTCGCCCCCGCCCTCGCGCAGTGGATTCCCGGCTCGGAGAACGCCGACCTCCTCGTCGGCGACGGCACCTACGCCGCCGACAACATCTACTACCTCAAGAACACCGGAAGCAACGCCCGTCCCCAGTTCGCCGAGCGGGTCCTCCTCCTCCGGGGCGAGGGGCGGGAGCAGCTCTCCGTCTGCTCCTATGACTGGAACGGCGACAAGAAGCCCGACCTCTTCGTCGGCGACCGCGAGGGCCACCTCCTCCTCTACCTCAACGACACCGCCGAGGGCGCGACGCAGCCGAAGTTCAAGGAACCGATCTTCCTCAAGCTGAACGGCAAGGAAACCGGCTGGGGCTCCCTCGTCCGCGCGACGATCGGCGACCTCGACGGCAACGGCAAGCCGGTCATCCTCTTCAGCTCGGCCTCCGACTCCGACGTCACCCGGACCAACCCCGTCCGCATCGCCCGCAACACCGGAACCGTCGCCGAGCCGAAGTTCGACAAGGTCGATGCCGTGAAGATCGCCCCTCCCGGCGTCGCCACCATGGAGCCGGTGCGGTGGAACTGGCTCCGGTATTACGGCATTCCCAGCGTCCCGCCCGCCTCGTCGTTCTTCGTCCTCCAGTCGGTGAGCGCCGAACCGGCCGAGGCCGCGATGTACGAGAAGGATTTCGAGATGCCGGCCGGGACGAAATCGAAGCACGCGCTGAAGTTCTCCTTCGTCCCCCAGCCGAAGGGGACCGTCTCCGATGCCTACATCTTCGAGGAACAGGCGCGGGAAAAGAACCGGGAAATCCCCATCTTCGAGCTCAACCTCTACACCTGGAAGATCTGCTACATCCCGAACGGCACCGGCTTCGGCGGGAGCGACACCGATTACCTGATGCTCACCCCCGATACCAACTACGAGCTCCATTTCTGGGCCAAGGGCGACCGCTTCGACAAGGTCACCGTCGGGGTCGTCACCAAGCTCCATAACGAGGAGGGCTTCGACGTCTTTCCCCCCCTCGTCACGAGCCGGGAAATCAACCTCGGGTCGAGCTGGTCCGAATACCGGATTCCGCTCCGGGTCCGCCCCGGCGACACGACGAAGGAAGGAATGGATCTGCGGGACCATAAGGCAAGCGATCTCCAGTGCCGCCTCCAATGGTCGCTCCACGGACGGGGTACTTTTTACCTCGCCGAGCCGACGGTGGTGAAAAAATAGCCGCTTCCGATTTCCTGCCCGAGTTCCTGTTCGGGCGCTTTTTCCCCTCGTCGGAAAAAAATACCGCAATAGAGATCGACTTTTTTACGTTTTCTTCTTAAGAAGCAGAACGTTATGCAGTTCGAACGCGTCATCGTTGTCGACGACGATCCCCTGATCCGGCGGCTCATCGTCGGCCATCTGCAGAAACAGAATCTCCCCGTCCTCGGCGTCGTCAACTGCCAGCAGGCCATCGAGGCCCAGCAGAAGGAACCGGCCGACCTGATGATCATCGACCTCCTCCTTCCCGACGGGAACGGGCTGGAGGTGATGCAGGCGGTGAAGAAACTCGGCCCCGTCGAGTGCATCATCGTCACCAGCTTCGGCAGCATCGAGTCGGCCGTCGACGCGATGAAGATGGGAGCGGCCAACTACCTCCTGAAGCCCTTCACCTTGGCCCAGTTCGACATGGCGCTCTCCCAGCTCCTCGAGCAGCGGAAGCTCCGGGAAGAGAACGACTATCTCAAGGAGCAGCTCGCCGCCGAGACCTCGACCGGGGAACTCCTCTACACCAGCACCGAGATGGCCGAGGTCGAGAAGCTGATCAAGCGCGTCGGCCCGACCAACGCCACCGTCCTCATCGAGGGCGAGAGCGGGACGGGGAAGGAACTTGTCGCCCGCGCCATCCACCAGCACAGCCAGCGGGCCAACGCCCCCTACATCAAGGTGAACTGCGCCGCCGTCCCGGAGAACCTCCTGGAGAGCGAGTTCTTCGGCCACGAGAAGGGCTCCTTCACCGGGGCCAGCAGCCGCCGCGAGGGCCGCTTCGAGCTCGCCAACGGCGGGACCCTCCTCCTCGACGAGGTCACCGAGATCTCCCTCGGCCTCCAGGCGAAGCTCCTCCGCGTGCTGCAGGAAAAGGAATTCGAGCGCGTCGGCGGGAACCGGACGATCCGCGTCGACGTCCGCATCCTCGCCACGACGAACCGCGACATCGAGCGGAGCATCGCCGCGGGCGACTTCCGCCAGGATCTCTACTTCCGCCTCAACGTCGTCCCCGTGAAGCTCCCCGCCCTCCGCGAGCGGGCGGGCGAGGTCGAGTACCTGCTGAAGAGCTTCCTCGACCGCCTCGCCAAGAAATACAACAAGCCGACGCCGATCGTCAGCGAGGAGGCCCTCCGCCAGCTTTCCGAATACCACTGGCCGGGCAACGTCCGCGAGCTGCAGAACTACGCCGAGCGCGCCGTCATCCTCGCCGAGGAAAATCGCGCCCTCGAATTCCACGACTTCATCTCCTCCCGCCCCGGCGGCGGCGCCGGGATCGGGGCGAAGGCGGGAGCCGGCGCGGGCGGTGCCGTCGTCGGCTCGGTCGGGGCGGGCGTCCCCGCGCCGAACGCCGTCGCCCCCGTCATGGCCGAGGGCGAAGTCCTGACCGTCGAGGAAATGGAAAAGCGGCTCATCGGCAACGCCCTGAAGAAGACCAAGGGCAACCGGAACGAGGCGGCCCGCCTCCTCGGCATCAATGTCCGCACCCTCCGGAACAAGCTGAACCAATACCAGCAGGAACTCGGCCTCGGCGCGGAACTGACCGGCGAGGACGCGGAGTAAATCCCACCCCATGTCCCCCGAACACGACCACGTCGCCGCCAATTACCGCTACATCGCCGCCTACAACGAGGTGACGGCGCGGGTCGCCCAACGGCAGCAGTCGCTGGTCTTTTACTCGACGCTCGTCTTCGGCCTGCTGGCGGCCCTCCTCGGGACCCGGCGGCCCGACGGGACGGCGAGCACGGCCTCGTTCTGGATTCTCTACGGCTTCGCCATCGCCTCGGCGTGCCTCACGCTCCTCAACTTCAAGTACGAGCTGACGATCGCCAACCTGCGGCGCTTCCTCTCGGAGCTGGAGAGCCTGAACAATCCCGGCCTCGTCCTCCCGAGCTTCAACCTCCAGCCCCAGTGGGCGAAGGGCGCCAACGCCGGGCGGCGGTTCCACGATTACACCAGCGCCCTCCTGATCGCGGCGGGGAACGGCGTCGCCCTCGGGCTCCTCTTCGCGAACTCGGCCTCGGAGGTTTTTTGGCACGCCCCGGCGGTCTGGATCACCGGCCTCACCGCCGTGGCGGCGATCGTCGCTCACCTGCGGCTGGCGGCGCTGAGCTACAAGCCGCTCAACGTGAGCTGAACGCGACGCCTGCCGTACCCTTACCGCGTCAGCCGCTCCAGCGCCTCGCGGTACTTTGCGAGGGTGCCCTCGATCACTTCCTGCGGGAGGAACGGCCCGGGGGGGCGCTTGTCCCAGTCGAGGGTCTCGAGGTAATCGCGGACGTACTGCTTGTCGAAGCTCGGCTGCGGGCCGCCCGGTTGATACTGGTCGGCGGGCCAGAAGCGGGAGCTGTCGGGCGTCAGCGCCTCGTCGATGAGGATTACTTGGTCGTCCGGGGTGAGGCCGAACTCGAACTTCGTGTCGGCGATGATGATGCCCCGCGCGGCGGCGTAGGCGGCGGCCTTCGTGTAGAGCGTGAGGGTGAGGTCGCGGAGCTGCTCGTAGCGGGCGTCGCCGAGGATGTTCCGCGCGGCGGCCTCGTCGATGTTCTCGTCGTGGCCGTGGTCGGCCTTCGTCGAGGGGGTGAAGAGCGGGTAGGGAAGCTGCGCCGATTCGAGGAGCCCCTGCGGGACGACGTAGCCGCCGACGGTGCCGCGCGCCTGATATTCCTTCCAGCCGGAGCCGGAGACGTAGCCGCGGGCGATGCACTCCACCGGGACGACGCGGCAGCGCCGGGCGCGGACGAGGCGGCCCTCCCACTCGGGCAGGAAGATCCCCTCCGGGAGGTCGTAGGAGAGGACGTGGTTCGGGACGATGTCGGAGAGGAGCTCGAACCAATGGCGGGAGAGCTGTGTGAGGAGGCGGCCCTTGTCGGGGATGAGGGAGGGGAGGATGACGTCGAAGGCCGAGAGGCGGTCGCTGGCGACGATCCACAGTTCCTCGCGCCACGCGTAGAGGTCGCGGACCTTGCCGCTGCGGAGGCGTTCGATGCCGTGGGATTCGAGGATGAGGGGATCGGGATTGGGCATGGGAAGCGGCGATTGTGAGGGAAAAAGACCCCCGATGGCAATGCGCCGTGCAAGGTCGTGCAAAATAAGGGTCCTCTCCAGGCCCGCGCAGGCCGCGCCCGGGGCCTCCCGCCGTCCCCCCGTTCTGTTCCGCCTTGCGCCCGCCGCTTCGGGTGGTACTATACGTGATCCTCATCGACTTATGACGCCCACCCCTTTCCCCCGCCGCCCTTTCTCCCTCTTCCTCTCCCTCGGCGCCGCCCTCGGGCTCGTTTTCCTCGCCGCCGGTTGCCAGAAGGATGAGAAGACCGCCTCGGCCGAGGACGACACCAATCCCCATTTCCACGCCGCCACCCTCCAGATCCAGCAGCAGAACTTCGCCGAGGCGGCGAAGGAATACGAGGCGGCCCTCCGCGCCAATCCCGCCGTCACCGAGGCCCACTACGAACTCGGCCTCCTCTACGGCGACCACCTCGGCCAGCCCATCGCCGCCCTCTACCACTTCAACCAATACCTCCTCGACCGCCCGAACGGCGACAACTCCCAGCAGGCCCAGGCCCGCCTGAACGCCGCCGCCGTCGGCTTCGCCGCCACGGTGCCGAACTCCCCGATCCAGAACGCCGAGGTCTTCGCCAAGCTCCAGAAGGACAACCAGGACCTCCAGCATTCCCTCGGCGCCGCGAACCAGCGGGTGAACGAGCTCCTCTCGAAGCTCGCCTCCTCGGTGAAGTCCGAGTCCGGTCCTGCCCCTGACGCCTCCTCCACCTCGGTCCCCGCGCTGAAGGACGCCACCTCGGTCGCCACCGCCGAGAGCACCGCCACCTCGGCAGCGGCGGCGGCCGCGCCCGCCGAGCCGGCCCCCCGCGCCGTAGCCGTCACGCCCTCCGTCTCCCCCGCCCCCATCGTCGGGAACCCGGCGGCCGCGCCCGCCCCCGTGACCTCGCCGACCGCCGCGGGCGGCCAGCCCTACACCATCGTCAGCGGCGACACCCTCTGGAAGATCGCGAAGCAGTTCTACCCCGGCCACGTCGCCGACGGCATCGCCAAGATCAAGGCCGCCAACACCGACGTCCTAGCCGAGGGGAAGCCGCTGAAGATCGGCACCCAGATCCGCATTCCCTAAATCCCGCGCCATGAGCCAAGCCTTCGATCCCCAGGACGAGCTGATCCCCTCCGCCGCCCCCCGGGCCAGCCGCCCCATCGGCGCCTCCAGCTCGGCCGGTTCGGCCCTCTCGGTCGACGACCTCAACCTGAAGGTCCAGCAGGCCGAGGAAGTCCTCCTCGACCTCGAACGCCGCCGCGAGCAGATCGAGCGGCAGAAGCGCCAGCTCGAGGAGATCCGCCGGAAGCAGTACGAGTTCGAGGGCGGTCAGCGCGAGTCGGTGGAGCAGCTCCGCCGCGGCGTCGTCCTCCTCGACCAGCACGAGTTCGACCTCAAGCGCGAGTGCGAGGAAGTCGCCCTCATCCGCGACTCCTTCGCCGCCCACCTGCGCCAGCTCGAGTCGATCCTCCCGCAGAACTGGAACCCCGCTGACCTCGAGGACGAGCTGACCCGCGCCCTCGCCACCGTCGACCAGGCCCGCATCGCCTACAACCAGTCCCAGGTCCGCCTTGAGGCCCTCCGCCGCCTCTCGACCAGCGGCGGGAAGAACGCGCGCAACGAGGCGGCCCACGATGCGGCGGCGGCCGCCGCCGCCGTCGCCGAGGGCGAGGAAGCCTACGCCCTCAACGTCGAGACCGGCCACGGGGCGGGCCAGGGGATCGGCTTCTGGGGCAAGGTCGGCAGCGGCTTCGCCTACAGCCTGCCCCTCCTCGTCGGCCTCTTCCTCCTGATGCTCCTCTGGCTCGCCGCCAACTCCCCGGCCGGGGCGAAGTAGTTTTCCTCCTTCCCCCCCTCATCCTATGGCGCGGTCGAACTCCCCGGGCGATCCGTTCGAGCAACGGCAACGCGCCCTCGCCGAAGAGGAAAAGCGCCTCGCCGAGGAGACGGAGCGCCTCCGCCGCGGCATGGCCGAGAAGGCCGAGCGGACCGCCGCCGAGGCCCGCACCCTCCGCATCCGCGAGGAGAACCCCGCCCTCGCCGCCCTTTCCGAGAAGGCCGAGGACGAGCGGGAAGCCCCCGTCCTCCGCCACAGCGCCATGCGCCGCCGGGACCGCGCCCGGTTCTTCCTCGTCTTCGGCGCCCTCATCGTCGCGATCCTCTGGCTCGTCCACGTCCTCGGTTGAGAAGGGGGACCCATGGGTACCCGCACCGGCACGGGCAAAGGTAGATCGATCCCCGTCTACCAGCTGGGCGAATACCGCCGCCCCCAGCTCAGCCCCGACGGCGTCCACGTCTGCACCCTCGCCGAGTCGTTCGCCCACTACTACCAGCGGCGGCATCCCCACGTTCATCCCTTCTTCCAGGTCTTCTTCGCCAGCGGCGCGGGCCGCTTCATGCACGACTTCCGCGACTATGCGATCCGGGGTCCCGTCCTCGCCTTCGTCAGCCCCGGCCAGGTCCACGCGATGAGCCTGACGCCGCAGCTGCGCGGCCTCTTCGTCTCCTTCACCCCCGATTTCTTCGACCAGGCCGCGCCGCCGCCCAGCCGCCTTCCCGACTTCCCCTTCTTCTACGCCGCCGGCGTCGATCCTTTCCTTCGCTTAAAGGGAGGCGATGCCGCCCGCTTCCGCGCCCTCTTCGCCGAGTTGAAGCGGGAATTCGATTCGGGCCTTCCCGGTGCGGGGCCGGTGATGCGGGCCCTGCTGGAGATCATCTTCACCCGCGCCGCCCGGCTCTATCCCGCCTCGTCCTCCTCCCCTTCCTCCTCCCTCTCCCGGCCCGCGCGGCTGGCGCGGGAATTCCTCCTCGCCGTCGAGCGCCGCTTTGCCGAACCAGTGACGCTTGCCGCCTATGCCGCCCTTCTCCAGGTCACGCCGAACCATCTGAACGACACCCTCCGCCGCGAGACCGGCCAGGCCGCCGGGGAATGGGTCCGCCAGCGCCGCCTCCTCGAGGCGAAGCGGCTCCTCCTCCACTCCGACCTCGACGCCGCCGAGATCGGCTACCGCCTCGGCTTCGCCGATCCCTCCTACTTCGGCCGCTTCTTCCTCCGCGGGGAAGGGGCGTCGCCTTCCGCCTTTCGTCAAAAAATCCGAGAAAAATACCAGAGGCGGGCCGCCTAGTGCCAAGGAGCCCCGTTGCGCCGGGGGCGGCCCCGCGCGATAAAGGAACGATGCAAAGAGACGTTCCCACAGTCCAGCCCCGGGGCAGCGAAGACGCACCCCAGCCCGCCGCCGCCGATGCGGTCTCCTCTTCCTCCCTCCCCGCGCGGGGCCAGCAGGCCGTCCTCGCCATCCTCGTCGCCCTCAGCTTCTCCCACCTCCTCAACGACGCCATCCAGGCCCTCCTTCCCTCCGTCTATCCCCTGCTGAAGGATTCCTTCGGCCTCAACTTCACCCAGATCGGCCTCATCACCTTCACCTTCCAGATGACCGGCTCGGTCTTCCAGCCCCTCGTCGGCCTCTACACCGACCGCCATCCGAAGCCCTACTCCCTCGCCCTCGGCATGACCATCACCCTCGGCGGGCTCGTCTTCCTCGCCTACGCGCCCAGCTACCCCGCCGTCATCGCCGCCGCCGCCCTCGTCGGCCTCGGCTCGGCCATCTTCCATCCCGAGTCGTCCCGCATGGCCCGCCTCGCCTCGGGCGGGCGGCACGGCTTCGCCCAGTCCCTCTTCCAGGTCGGGGGGAACGCCGGGTCGGCCCTCGGGCCGCTCCTCGCCGCCCTCATCGTCGTCCCCTACGGCCAGCGCCACATCCTCTGGTTTTCCCTCGCCGCCCTCGCCGGGATCGTGATCCTCATGCGCGTCGGCACGTGGTACCGGGGCCGCCTCGCCGAGGGCCTCGCGAAGGCCGTGCAGCGCGGCACGGAGCGCCCCCCGCTCCCCCGCCGCACCGTCGTCCTCTCCCTCGGCATCCTGCTGACCCTCGTCTTCTCGAAGTACTTCTACCTCGTCTCGATGACCAGCTACTACACCTTCTACCTCATGGGGAAATTCAACGTCTCCGTGCAGGACTCCCAGTTCCTCCTCTTCGCCTTCCTCGGCGCGGTGGCGGCGGGGACCATCATCGGCGGCCCCGTCGGCGACCGCTTCGGGCGGAAGTGGGTCATCTGGGCCTCGATCGTCGGCATGGCCCCCTTCTCCCTCCTCCTCCCCCACGTCGGCCTCGTCGGGACGGCGATCCTCTCCGTCCTCATCGGCCTCGTGATGGCCTCGGCCTTCTCGGCCATCCTCGTCTACGCCACGGAGCTGGTCCCCGGCCGCGTCGGCCTCATCGCCGGGCTCTTCTTCGGCTTCGCCTTCGGCATGGCCGGGATCGGCGCGGCGGTGCTGGGGAAACTCGCCGACCGGACGAGCATCGACTTCGTCTACCAGGTCTGCGCCTTCCTCCCCCTCATCGGCCTCCTCACCGGCTTCCTCCCCGACATCGAGGGGAAGAAGCGGGACTGAGGCGACGGCTCCACGGGCAGCCGATTCCGCTCGGAATCGGCTATGCCTGTGGCAAGATTTGGGCTACACTGGGTGCGAATGCGGCATGGGAAGAGCGAATGTGTGATGTGTAGAGCTGACACCAATGTTCCAATGCTTTGCAGGAGGAGTATTGGGATTTGTTCCTGATCGTAGTTACGCGACTCATGATTATGACGTATTAACAGAGGTAGTAAGGACTCAAAAAGAAATGGGCCTTTCTCCAAACCGACAATGGGTCCTTACGGGGACTTTTACGAAAGAGCCTCTTCATCTTAAAAAGATTTCCAACAAATTTTACTCTGTAGCAATCGATTATGATGGCCCAGGATTTCGCGCAACGGTTGGAAATGAAAAGCGCTGCCAATGAGCCAGCAAGTCAAGCGTTACAAAAGGAAGGAGCTCCTCTTGGGAAAAGGAGCAATCGCTGTGGCTGAAATCTGTCAAGAATTGATGCCTGACCCCTTTTCCCGCACCAATAAGGTTAAAATCGATTGGCCCTAGTCATGAGAAAAATATTTCTATTAATAGTGTTTTTGGCCGTACATCTTCCGGTTTTAGCGCAAGATAGAAATGGCGCCGTTCAGGGTCTCAATGATTTTTTGGCTAAATTCGGTGATGTCTTGGATGTCTATTTTACAATCGAAAATAAATATGAAAATGGAAAATTCGCCATTCCTTCCGTTGTTAATATTGATGGAGTGCGGGATTTGTCGGGATCCGGTGGATCTTTCGATTTAAAAGAAATTTCCGAGCTTCTTCCGATGGCGGATATTTCGCCGAGTGCTTCTAACAAGAAAGTAATTCATATCATTGCTCGGGGTTTAGGGAGGGGCGAGGACTATGAAATGAATGGGGTGGTTCCAAACTTTAAGTATAAAGGACCTATTATGGGTATGGTTAAGGCTCTCGGATTGCCTACTCTTGTTGCTGCTTCTGGATACTCCATGACGGAAAATGCCACTGACAGTAAAGGAAACGTTATTTCGGTGGGATTCGATTTCGGTACGCCGATAGAAGTCACGGGGAATAACATCTCTGTGCGTGAGCTTCTTTCAAAGGCAATTCCATCGCGTGGATATAAGAGGGTTGCTTGGATTTCTACGCGTTATGATGCTAGTGGGGAGAGGGCTGAGCGTTGTGAGGTCCGATTCCGAGGAGTGCTTCCCTAGGATAAAAATTTTAAGAATTGATGCCTGACCCCTTTTCCTGACCCCTTTTCGTTAGCATCGGTGTCAGGTCTACACTTTTATCCATTTCACTGCGCAGGCAGCGTCCGCAGGTAAGCGACCAGCGCGTCGATCTCCGCCGTTCCATACTTCTTCCGGAACGGCGGCATTTCTCCCTTGATCCCGTTGCGGATCACCCCGGCGATCCGGGCGTGGCTGAGGCGGAGGCCGCGCAGGTCGGCCCCGCCGTCCTCGCCTTCGCCGTCGGCCTCGGTGCCGTGACAGTGGAGGCAGCTTTGGGCGTAGAAGCGTTTCCCGGCGGCGACCTGCTGGGCGAGGTCGGGGGCGGGAAGGGGAGGCCCGCCCGTTCCCGGGGCGAGGCACCGGGCCAGGAACCAAGCGCCGCCCAACGCGGCGACCGAAACGAGAAGGGCGGTGCGGAAGGGGGTAGGGAAAGGCGTCATGGCCTCACCCGTTGACGATCATCTCCCCGCCCCAATATCCGGCGAGGGAGATCAGTACGGCTGCCGCCATCAGCACGGCGATATAGAGCCGCTCTCCCGTTTCCCCTTTGAATCGCCAGACCGCGAGACCGACGATCAGCGCGAAGGAAGGCCAGACGAAGAGATGGTGCCAGCGAAGGAGATCGTGCCCCATCGTCTCCCCGTGCGTCATGACGAGCCCGGAGAGGACGGCGGGAACCGTCCCCAACGCTGCGGCGACGATGCAATAGAACCCGGTCGCCCGCAGCCCCTCGCGCCGGGGCCCTTCCGCCAGACGGAGCGCCACCCCCTCGCACACCGCCGCGACCAGGGTCAGGGCGATGGGGAAGTGGGCGCTCGCCCCATGGAGCTTCGGCCAAAGGAGCGGATCGAGGTGCATCGGACTACGCCAACGTCGAATCGACAATGGCCAAATGGCTATCGGTCTCCACGTAGGAAACCCGGGTCAGCCCCAGCATCCCCCGGAGCTGCTCCGCCGGGACGACCATCGGCCCCGGCTTCGGCGCGCTCCCCGGCGCGGGCTGGGGGAAGGCCGTGGAGCGGGCGGTGTGGAACGTCATGTTCCCCTCGATCTTCTGCATCGCCTGGTGGATGTGGCCGTTGAGGACCGTCACTGAGCCGAAGCGCTTCAGCAGCGCGAGGGCCTGCGCCCCGTCGGTCGTCCCCCAGCCCCACTGGGCGTAGACTTCCCAGAGCGGGATGTGGGCGAAGACGACGATCGGCGTGCTCGTCGCCAATCCGGCGAGGTCCTTCTTCAGCCAGTCGAGCTGGTCGGCCCCGAGGATGCCCATGCCGCCCTCGGTGTCGTTGAAGACGTTGACGAGGCCGATGAAATGGACCCCCTTCTGGTCGAAGCTGTACCAGCCGTTCCCCTGGGTCCCCTTGCCGAAGCGTTGAAGGTATTGCGCCCCCTTGTCGTTGAGGATGTCGTGTTCCCCGGGGACGTAGAAGACCTGGGAGGCCTTCGCCCCCTTCAGGACCTGGTCGACGGTGTCGAACTGCTCGTCGGCGGCGAGGTGGGTCAGGTCGCCCGTGTGGAGGATGAAGTCGGGCGTCTTCGGCAGCGTGTTGATCCGCTTCACCGTCTCCTGGAAGGTGCCGAGGACGTTCTGGTTCGCCGGCTTGTTGAAGCCGACGTGGGTGTCGCTGATCTGGACGAAATTCAATTCGGCCGTCGCCGCCGCCGCGCTGTTCGCGCCGAAGACGGCGGAGGAGAGGATGCCGCCGTTGATCGACCAGACGAGGCCGGTGCCGGTCCAGGCCATGCACTTGAGGAAGCCGCGCCGGTCGACGCCGTCCTTGCTGATGTCGTGAATGAGGTCGTTTTTGTCCATAAGAGGGGGATCGGTTGGGGTTGAGGTCGGGTCATCGGGCGGAAGAACGCCCTCTGTACGGAATCAACCCCGGCACCGGCCCGTTTATTCCCGAAAAGATCCCAAAAAAGAATTTCCCCCCCCGCCGGGAATAAAACGGGGGGCCGCGTGTCTCAGTACCAATGGAAGGCGGCATCGAAATCTCCGGGGAACGCTTCGAGGAACGGTTCCTCCCCCATTGCGATGCCGCCCACAACCTGGCCCGGTGGCTGATGCGGAACGACCGTGACGCCGAGGACGCCGTCCAGGAAAGCTATCTGCGCGCCTACAAGGCCTTCGCCCGGTTCCGGGGCGGGGATCCCCGGGCGTGCAAGGCCTGGTTCCTCACCATCGTCCGCCATGTCTGTTACACCTCCCTCCGCAAACGGCACCGCCACGACGCCGAAGAACCGTTCGACGAGGAGCTCCACCAGCCCGAGGCCGAAGGCGAGGGGGACGCCGCCCTCTGGCGGGCCGCCCGCGCCGATCTCCTGCGGCAGGCCCTCGAGAAACTCCCTCCCGAATTCCGCGAGATGATCGTCCTCTGCGATATCGAGGGCCTCGGCTACAAGGAAATCGCCGTCGTCGCCGACCTCCCCATCGGCACCGTCATGTCCCGCCTCTCCCGCGCCCGGGGGAAACTCCGCGCCGAGGCCCTCGCCCTCCTCAAACAGGAGGCCCTCCGATGACGTGCCACGCCGCCCTCCCCCTCCTCGACAGTTACCTCGACGGCGAACTCGACCTCACCGCCAGCCTCGCCGTCGAGGCCCACCTCGCCGCCTGTCCCGCCTGCCGCGCCGAACGGGAGAGCCGCGCCGCCTTCCGCGCCGCCCTGCGGGAACAGCTCCCCGCCCACCCCGCGCCGCCCCGCCTGAAAGCCGCGATCCGGGCGCAATCGAGGGGCGTCCGGCCTTCCCTTCCCGGGTGGCAGGCCCTCTTCGTCCGGGCGTGGAGCCTCCCCCTCTCCGGCGCGTGGGCCTCCGCTTGCGCCGCCCTCCTCATCGTCGTGGCCACCCTCCTTCTCCTCCCCGGCGGGCGGGACCGCCTCGTCGACGAGGCCATCGCCGACCACACCCGCTCCCTCCTCGCCGACCACCTCACCGACGTCGCCTCCACCGACCAGCACACCGTCAAGCCGTGGTTCGCCGGGAAGCTCGACTACTCCCCCGCCGTCATCGATCCCGCCTCCGTCGGCTACCCCCTCGTCGGCGGCCGCCTCGATTTCCTGAACCAGCGCACCGTCGCCGCCCTCGTCTACCAGCGGCGCAAGCACGCCATCAACCTCTTCATCTGGCCCGCCGCCTCCAGCCCCCTCCGCCGCGCCTTCGTCAAAAAGAACGGCTACCACACCTACGGCTGGTCCCAGGAAGGGATGAACTACCTCGCCGTCTCCGAACTCGCCAAGGGGGAATTCCTCGAATTCGTCAAACAGATCGAGGAACGGGAGCGGGCGGCGGAGATGAGCCCCGTTCATGGGACGCCGTAGCCGGACTGTTCTGTAAAGCGCGAAAGGGCCTCGACACCCCGCATCCCCCTGTTCTACCGTGAGGCCTCCTCAACCTTAGCTGAACACCCCACTTATGGCCGATACCTTCCAGACCGCCTCCGCCGAAGTCCTCACGGCGAACACGATCCGCACCCTGACCCTCGACGCCGTCGAGGCCGCGAAGTCGGGCCACCCCGGCCTCCCCATGGGCTGCGCCGAATTCGCCACCGTCCTCTGGACGAAGTTCCTGAAGATCGACCCGACGAACCCCAAGTGGCCCAACCGCGACCGCTTCGTCCTCTCCGCCGGCCACGGCTCCATGCTCGTCTACAGCCTCCTCCACCTCGCGGGCTTCGAGTCGGTCCCCCTGGAAGAGATCAAGAAATTCCGCCAGCTCCACAGCCGCACCCCCGGCCACCCCGAGTCGTTCGAGACCGAGGGCGTCGAAGTCACCACCGGGCCCCTCGGCGCCGGCACCGCCAACTCCGTCGGCCTCGCCATGGGCCAGAAGCACAACGCCGCCGTCTACAACGACGCCTCCTTCAAGGTCAGCGACCACAAGGTCTACACCATCGTCTCCGACGGCGACCTCCAGGAAGGCGTCTCCCACGAGGCCGCCGCGTTGGCGGGCCACCTCGGCCTCGACAACCTCATCTGGTTCTACGATGACAACAACGTCTCCATCGAAGGCCACAACGACATCGCCTACAGCGACATCGTTCCCCTCCGCTTCAAGGGCTATAACTGGCACGTCATCGAGATCGACGGCAACGACTGGGCCCAGATCGACAAGGCCCTGACCGAGGCCAACGCCACCGTCGGCAAGCCGACCATCATCATCGGCAAGACCGTCATCGGCAAGGGCTCCCCCAAGATGGCCGGGACCCACAAGGCCCACTCCGACGCCTTCGGCCCCGAGGAAGTCGCCGCCACCAAGAAAAACCTCGGCTTCGATCCCGAGCAGTTCTTCGTCGTCCCCGACAAGGTCAAGGCCCTCTTCGCCGAGAAGCGCCAGGTCTGGGCCGCCCAGCGCGCCGAGTGGGAAAAAGGCTTCGGTGAATACGCGAAGCGCAACGCCGAGAAGGCCAAGACCTTCCAGGACGCCCTCGCCAAGAACCTCCCCGCCGACCTCGAAGCGGCCCTCCCGAAGTTCCCCGCCGGCAAGCCCGCCGCCACCCGCAACGCCGGCGGTGACGTCCTCGCCGCCCTCTTCCCCAAAGTCCCGTGGCTCATCGGCGGCAGCGCCGACCTCGCCCCCTCCACCAAGACCCTCGTGAAGGCCTTCGGCTCCTTCCAGAAGACCAGCTACGAAGGCCGCAACCTCCACTTCGGCATCCGCGAGCACGGCATGGGCGGCATCGTCGCCGGCCTCGCCTACTACGGCGGCTTCCTCCCCTACGGCTCCACCTTCTTCGTCTTCACCGACTACATGCGGCCGCCCATCCGGCTCTCCGCCCTGTCCAAGATCCAGAGCCTCTTCGTCTTCACCCACGACTCCGTCTTCGTCGGCGAGGACGGCCCCACCCACGAGCCCGTCGAGCATCTCGCCACCCTGCGCGCCATCCCCAACAGCACCGTCATCCGGCCCGCCGACGCCAACGAGACCTCCTACGCCTGGCTCGCCGCCCTCCAGAACAAGACCGGCCCCACCAGCATCATCCTCAGCCGCCAGAACCTCCCCGTCTACGACCGTAGCGAGGCCACCGGCATCGCCTGCGCCTCCAACGTCCTCAAGGGCGGCTACGTCTTCTGGGAAAGCAAGAAGGGGAACACCCCCGAAGTCATCCTCATCGCCACCGGCTCCGAGCTCGAGCAGGCCTTCGAGGCCGGGAAGAAACTCGGCGAAGAAGGCAAGGCTGTCCGCGTCGTCTCCCTCCCCTCGTGGGAACTCTTCGAGAAACAGGGCGAAGCCTACAAGGAAAGCGTCCTCCCCAAGGCCGTCACCAAGCGCGTCGCCGTCGAGGCCGGCATCAAGCTCGGCTGGGAACGCTACATCGGCGACGCGGGCAAGTTCGTCGGCGTCGAGCGCTTCGGCGCCTCCGGCCCCGCCCCCCAGATCGCCAAGGAACTCGGCCTCACCACCGAGAACGTCCTCGCCCACGCCCGCTAAGGCCCGTCCGGCTCCCAAGAACCGATCTCTCTCCCGGGAGATCGGTTTTTTGTTTTCCCCCTCCGTCGAAACACCGATTGCACCCGGGCCGCGAACCTTCTATTTTCAGATCACTATGGGTACTGCCACCCTCATCGATTGGACCCAGCTCGACCTCATCCGCCGCGAATGCGGCAGCGAGGCCGCCCTCATCTTCGCCGACCTCGTCGGCGAATTCGACGGCCAGTTCCAGAACTTCACCAAGCTCGTCGAGATCGGCGACCCCACCGGCGTCTCCCGCCTCGCCCACCAGATCAAGGGCTCCACCTCCTCCTTCGGCTTCCTCGCCTTCGCCCACCTCATGCGTGACATCGAGGCCCGCACCAAGTCCGGCGGCCCCGTCCCCACCCCCGAAGAACTCGCCACCGCCCGCCAGCTCTTCAACGACAGCGTCGCCCTCATCCACCAAGAGCGCCCCGACCTCAACCCCGCCTAACCGAGAAGTACGAAAAGATCGTACTTAGGGGTTGAAACCGGCTGCAGGCATTTGCTACCTTCCCCCTCCCTGCCATTCCGGAGTAGCTCAGTGGTAGAGCGGTCGGCTGTTAACCGATTGGTCGTAGGTTCGAGCCCTACCTCCGGAGCCATTTGCTTAGTTCTTGATGCGCAAATGGAACTGACTTCGATTTAGGCTCGTGGGCCCAACTTGGGCCCAGTTTTGGGCCTGACCGCCCCGATAGTGATGTGATTCGGATGAGCCGTGCTCAACGGTCTTGAATCCGGTTACAGCTCGCTAAGGGAAGTTGCCCGAACGCCGGTAGTCTCGTTCTCGAAACGGAGACCACCGATGAAAGATCGTTACCGGATTTTCCGCCGCAATGGCGGAACCTACTACGCCCGGGATACCGTCACGATGAAGAAGGAGAGCTTGGGCACCCAAGACCTTTCACAGGCCCGCCGCCTCATCGCGGCGAAAAACCAAGCCGTTGAGCAACCCTCGCTCAACAAGAGCATGGCCAAAGCCTATCTCTCGGCCACCTCGCCCGAGTTCACGCAACGGACATGGACGGATGTGATGGAGATGTACGTCAAGTCGGGGGTCGAATCGACCCGCGACCGCAAGGAACGCGCCTTCCGAAGCCGTCCCTTTGCCATGCTGCGTCCGGTGAAGATCATTGAAACGGAGGCGATTCATCTCTTCACCGTTTTGGAACACAAGAAGGCGGGAAATTCGACATACCACTACCTGAAGCGTCTTCACAATTTCGCTCTACATCTAGGATGGCTTCTAGCCCCGGTTATGGCCGAGGCTGCTTGGCCCACGATGCGGAGGAAGAAATTTGAGGCGATCCCGGAGGACGAGCATCAGCGGATCATCGAGCGGGAAAACAATCCGGAGCGGCGGCTGTTTTATCAGCTCCTATGGGAGACAGGCGGTTCTCAGACCGACATTGCCACCTTGAGTTGGAAGAACGTCGATCTAGAAAACCGGCAGATCACCTTTTCCCGTAGGAAGCTGGAAGGGAAGGGAGACGGATTGGGCGGCGGGGCGAGTTGCCTGTATATCGGCTCCAAACTGCAAACCATTTTGGATCAGCTCCCGCAGACGGGGTACTTCTTCCCGATCATTCGACAGGAAGAGCCAAAGCATCGCGCTGCTGAGTTCAAACGCCGTTGCCGGACGCTCAAGATTGAGAGTCGGGTGCTTCATTCTTACCGCTATGCGTGGGCCCAGCGCGCCCGTGCGGCAGGGATGCCGGAACGGGACGCGATGAATCACCTTGGACACAAATCGCGGGCCATCCATGCCGCGTATGGCAGGGGTGCGTTAACTGCCACCCTCCCTATCGAGCATTACGAAACGGAAAAGGCCAAAAAGATCATCGAATTCCAAATGCAGCCAGTATTGGCTGAATCGGTTCGATGAAATGAACTTTTAAGAAGCCTTCTCTTCGTACCACTTCTTCGATCCGATGCACGCGCGGCAGACCGAAAGCATCACCGGCACCTCGACCAGGACACCGACCACCGTTGCCAGGGCGGCGGGGGATTTTGGGCCGAAGAGGGTGATTGCCACGGCGACCGCCAGCTCGAAAAAGTTGCTGGCTCCGATGAGGGCTCCCGGCGTTGCCACGTTGTGTTTCACGCCGAAGAAGCGCATCAACCAATAGGTCAGGCCCGCATTGAAGTAGACCTGGATCAGAATGGGAATGGCGAGCAGGAAGACTGCTGTCCAGTGATCGAGAATGTTCTGAGCCTGGAAAGCGAAGATCAGCACTAGGGTGGCCAACAGCGCCACGATTGTGACAGGCCGGAATTTTGGAAGGAAATCTCCTTCAAACCAAGGCAGCCCTTTGGTTCGAATCAGAACGCTCCGGCTGAACCAACCGGAAACGAGGGGGATGACGATGAAGACGATTACCGAAATCAACAGAACGTTGCTGGGGATGTGTACCCCGGTGACGCCGACGAGGAGCATCACAATCGGCGCGAAGGCGAAGACCATAATGAGATCGTTGATGGCGACCTGAGCCAGGGTGTAATGCCCGTCGCCGTCCGTCAGGTAGCTCCAGACGAAGACCATTGCCGTGCAGGGGGCGGCGGCGAGGATGATGAGCCCGGCGATGTAGTTCTTCGCAGTTTCGGAATCCATCCATCCAGCGCCGACAAAGACCTTCTGTAAGAAGAGCCAGCCGAGTAACGCCATGCTGAAGGGCTTCACGATCCAGTTGACAAAGAGAGTGATGAAAAGCCCTTTCGGCTTGGTGAAGACTCCGCCCAAACCTCCGAAGTCGATCTTCAGCATCATGGGGTAGATCATGAGCCAGATCAGAACGGCGATAGCGACGTTGACGTGGGAGCCGGCCCCGAATTCAAACTCGGAGAGTCGAGTTGTCAGGCCGGGACAGAGGAGGCCCAAGGCCATGCCGATGACCATGCAGGCCAGCACCCAGACCGATAGGTACCGCTCGAAGAAGTCGAGCTGCTTAACCGATGTATTGGAGGTCGTCATGGAATGACCTAGCAGCACTTGGTTCCCGAACAGCAGGAGCCGCTCTCTTCCTTCGCGTCAGCCGGGGCCTCTTCCGGGCGAGCGCAGGAGCTACCCCGCTCCTCCAGCTTGCATTGCAGCACCGGGGGACGAAGGGAGACGACGACTGCATCCGTCTCGACCGCGATCTTGTCGATATGGAAGACGACCGGAGGGAATTCCTCGTTGCCGTATTCGATCCGCAGTTCCGTATCGAGATCGACGGCAATGAGCTTCGAGACCTTCTCCAGAATGCCCGTCACCTTCCCCGTCGCCATCGCCCGCTCCGAATCGGGATCATCGGAAAGCCAGAGCTGGAAGATCGTCTCTTTCCAGTGGTGGGCCATTCCGCCGCAGTCGACCGTCTCGAACGTCGCCGTCTTCACCTCGGAGACATGATAGGAAGGATGAACGACGGTCTTCTGGTGATCGAGGAAGCGGAGGAGCTTCGTCGGGTGTTCGGCAATGAGTTGGACGAATTCGGAGGTTTTCATGGGTATAGGAGTGACGGGGTTGAGGGTTAGGCTTTCAGAGCATCGCGCCGACCATCGGCATAGGCTTCAAAGAGACGGCGAATTTCATCGCGGACTCGACGGAAGACAGCGAGGACTTCCTCGTCGGTTCCTTCGGCGTGGGCGGGGTCGTCGAAGCCGTAGTGGTGGCGGCTGACCTGTCCGGGAAACATGGGACACGCCTGATCGGCATTCCCGCAGACGGTAATGACGATGTCCACCTTCTTGTCCAAGAACTCGTTCATGCTCTTGGAGGAGTGGCCGGAGATGTCGATGCCGATTTCCTGCATGACCTGAATCGCCTTCGGGTGGACGTACCCGGCAGGCTTCGACCCGGCGCTGTGAACGTCGAAGAGATCCCCGGCGTAGTTGCGGAGAATACCTTCGGCGAGGTGGCTGCGGCAGGAATTGCCGGTGCAGAGGATAAGGACGGAGGGCTTGTTCATGGAGTGGGAGGGGATTTAAGTGAGAACCAACGTTTCAAGGCAACGAGCGTCCAGACGCCCTCGACTAGTCCAAAGGGCCATGCCCCCTGTAAAAAGCCGTAGATGGACGACATGAGACACGAGACCGCAAAGGCCAACACGAACCAATGCGAGCGATGCTCCAAGGCATAGAAGAGGAGCATCAAGGAGACCGACACGAAGCCGTAGAGGGAGAGGATGGTCATACTTCACAGTGATGCCTTTCCCTGTCGGCGAGTCGAATAAAAAGGAAAGCAGCACGGTCATCAAGTAGGCATGGTGGAGTTGAGGGTTTCTTTGGAGCCGATGTCCTTGGTCAGTTCGACCAGCCGGAGCCGGTCGAGCTTTTCAAAGGGCAGACAGCAAAGGAGTTCGATACGGCGCTGAATCTGGAAGGCGACTTTTGTGAAGTTGGCGAGGATTTCATCCTCGGTCCCCACGAAGGAGGCGGGGTCAGGCGAGCCCCAGTGGGCAATAATCGGCTGACCGGGCCAGACCGGGCACGACTCGCGGGCATTGTCGCAGACCGTGATGACGAAATCGAAATGCACGTTCCTGAATTCGTCCCAGCCTTTGCTCCGAGCGGAGGAGGCGTCGATCTTATAAATCTCGCTCAGGACGCGAAGGGTGTAGGGGTTCACCTTCCCTTTGGGGTTCGCCCCGGCGCTGTACGACTCGAACCGGCCTTGGCCGATCCGCTTGATGAGGAATTCTCCGAAAACGCTCCGAGCGGTGTTCCCGGTGCAGAGGAAGAGAATCTTGAAGGGCTTGCTGGTATCCATGGCGTTCTCCTTGGTTTAGGTGGTGGAGCGGGAAAGAAAGCGTTCGGCGTCGATGGCGGCGGCGCACCCCATCCCTGCGGCGGTGATCGCCTGCCGGTAGACGTGATCGGCGCAGTCACCTGCCGCGAAGACGCCTTCGATGTTGGTTCGGCTTCCGGCCTTCAAATCGACGTAGCCCGCTTCGGTTAGGTCAATCTGGCCCTTGAAGAGCTGGGTGTTGGGGACGTGGCCGATGGCGACGAAGACCCCTGCGCAGTCGAGGATGCGGCTCTCCCCCGTCACGGTGTCCTTGAGGCGGACGCCGGTAACGCTTTTCTCGCCGAGAACTTCCTCCACGGCGGCGTTCCAGACGGGCTTAATCTTGGGATTGGAAAGTACCCTGTCGGCCATGATCTTGGAAGCCCGTAGGGTATCCCGGCGGTGGACGAGGTAGACGATGGAACCGAATCGCGTCAGGTAGGTGGCCTCCTCACAGGCCGAGTCACCCCCGCCCACCACGACGAGAGGCTTGTCGCGGAAGAGAGGGAGTGCGCCGTCACAGGTGGCGCAGTAGGTGACGCCCTTGTTTTCGAACTCATGTTCGCCGGGAATGCCGAGGTGCCGGTGGCCCGCTCCGGTCGAGATAACGACTGTCTTGGCCTCGATCACTTCCCCATCGACGGTGATTTTGAAGGGGCGCTGGGAGAAATCGACCTGATCGACAACGCTCATGTACTGCACCTTGGTGCCGAATCGTTTGGCCTGTTCCTGAAGGGCCGCCATCAGGTCGTTGCCATCCACGCCCTGGGGAAAGCCGGGGTAGTTCTCAACAATGGAGGTGGTCGTCAGGAGACCGCCGGGTTGTTGGCCGGTGACAAGAAGGGGTTTCATGTTCGAGCGGGCGGCATAGATGGCAGCCGTCCACCCGGCAGGGCCGGAACCGATAATGACAAGATTTTCAGGCATAGGGCCTATTAATACATATGCGCTTTTACGCATGAATGTCAAACGTGCAACAATCTCGCGTCTACGGAATTGACTTCGAGGGGGAGGAGGAGAATCGTAGGGCCATGCCCGATCTCGAATCCTTCGCCCGTCAGCAGAAGGCCCTGGGTGATCCCTCCCGCCTTCGGATTATTCGCATCCTAAAGGAACAGTCCCTGTGTGTTTGCGAGATTATGGCCGTTCTGGAACTTCCCCAGTACGCGGTCTCTCGGCACCTTGGCATACTACGGCAAGCGGGACTCGTGCAAGGATGGCGGGAGGGGACATGGATGCACTACCGGCTGGCCGAGAAGCTGCCGGAGGCGTGGCTGGAGGCTTTGGACGCCCTCTGCAAGGTGTGGGACATTGACAAGCAGCTTCAACGGGACATGAAACGGTTTGAGAAGCAGTGTCAGGCAGGTTGCGCCTGATTCTTGCTAGATTGCCTTCATCCTAAGTGAGAAGAAGCCACTGCCTTTCCCTTCACCCGCATCGAGGAAATGCCTTTGACGATCCCGCACTCCTTCACCCGGCGCTTGCTTTCGCACTGCTTTCTCAGCGAGGTCAACTGCTCCTTCAGGCCCTGCAATTCCTTGATCCGAATCTCGACGTGGGAGATATGCTCGTCGATCAGGTGGTTGACCGAATCGCAGTCCTTCTCCGGCTTTTCCATCAGCGCCAGCAGGGACTGAACCTCCTCCTGGGACATATCTAGCGAGCGGCAGTTGCGGATGAAGCGGAGCCGGTCCAGGTGGCGCTGGCTGTAGAGCCGGTAGTTGTTCCCGGTGCGGTCCGTCTTCGGTAGGAGGCCCGCCTTCTCATAATAGCGGATGGTTTCGACCGTGCATTGCGCGGCTTCGGCGAGTTCTCCGATCTTCATATTTTTGGGAGGGGCTTGACCCTGAAGTAGCTTCAGGGTGTTTACTCAACGTAACTCAAAAACGATCCTTTGCATCCCTTTTCCCATGAAACCCCATTCCCACGATCACGACCACGGCGATCACTCCCACGACGAACACGACCATTCCCACAAGGAGAAGGGCGACTGCTGCGGCCACGATCATGACCACGGCAAGCCGGACGCGAAGCCGCAGAGCATCGCCCTGAACGCCGAGTCAAAGGGCAATCTCGAAACGACCCTCCGCGTCGCCGGGATGGACTGTGCCGACGAGGTGGAGGCGTTGGAGCAGGTCTTCCGTCCCGTGAAAGGCATCCGGGAGGTGAAGGTCAACCTCATGGGGGGCAAGGTCACCCTGCGCCACGACGAGACGGTTTCTCCCGACGACCTGATCCAGCTCGTCGCCAAGGCGGGCCTGAAAGGAAGCCGAGACGACGCCCCGGGGGAAGAAGAGGATGTGGACAGTCTGAAGCGCCAGCGGCAGATCGCTGTCGGGATCTCCGGCGTCACGACGGGGTTGGGCCTCCTCATGGGGTGGATGAAGCTCGGCCCCGCCTGGGCTGCCGACATTCCTTTCGCCATCGCCATCGTCTCGGGCGGTTGGTTCGTGGTCCCCAAGGCGATCCGAGCGGTCTCCCGCTTCTCCCTCGACATGAACGTCCTGATGACGGTCGCCGTCGCCGGGGCGCTGGCGATCCACCAGTGGTCGGAAGGGGCGGCGGTCGCCTTCCTCTTCGCCCTCTCCGAATTGCTGGAGGCGTTCAGCCTCACCCGCGCCCGGAAGGCGGTCCAGTCCCTGATGAAGCTGACCCCCGAGGTGGCCCTCCTCAAGAAGGGCGATTCCTTCGAGGAGGTTCCCGTTGCCGAGGTCGAAACCGGCTCGACTATCCTCGTGAAGTCGGGCCAGCGCATTCCCCTCGACGGCAAGGTCGTCCGGGGCGAATCTTCCGTCGATCAGGCCCCCATCACCGGGGAGTCGATGCCGGTCGCCAAAAAGACCGGCGACGAGGTCTACGCCGGGACCATCAACGGGGACGGCTCCCTCGAAATCGAGACGACCAAGGCTTACAGCGACACGACCCTCTCCAAGATCATCCATCTGGTCGAGGAAGCGCAGTCGCAGAAGGCCCCCTCCCAGCGGTTCGTCGATCAGTTCGCCCGGTATTACACGCCCGCCGTCATGGTCGCTGCCTTTCTTGTGATCCTGATTCCCCCGCTGGCCTTCGGCGGGGAGTGGATGACCTGGATCTACCGGGGCCTCGTGCTGCTCGTGATCGCCTGTCCCTGCGCCCTCGTCATCTCGACGCCGGTCTCCGTCGTCTCCGGCCTGACGGCCATGGCGCGGCGGGGCGTCCTCATCAAGGGCGGGGCGGTCCTGGAAGCCGTGGGCCGCCTGAAGGCCCTGGCGGTCGATAAGACCGGCACCATCACCGAGGGAAAGCCCCGGGTGACGGAGATCGTCCGTTGGAAGGCCGACGACGAGAACCAGATCGTCCGCATCGCCGCCGCCATCGACACCCACTCGGAACACCCCCTCGCCAAGGCAGTCGTCTCCTACGCCAACGAGAAGAAGATTGCCTTCCCCAAGGCCGAGCAATACCAGTCCAAGAGCGGGCGCGGGGCCGAGGCGACGGTGGAGGGCCATCGCTACTTCGTCGGGAACCACCGCTTCACCCACGAGTTGGGCGTCTGCACCCCCGACCTGGAAAAGAAGCTCTCCGAGATTGAGGCCGATGCCCAATCGGTTGTCATCGTCGGCCATCGTCCCCACGATGGTTGTCCGGGAGAAGTCCTGGGCATCCTTGCTGTGGGCGACGCCATCCGGGCGAACGCCCGCGAAGCCATCGCGGCTCTGCACAAGGCGGGGATCGAAAAGGTGGTCATGCTCAGCGGCGACAACCAGCGCACCGCCTCCGCCATCGCCGAAAAGGCGGGGATCGACGAGGCGCACGGCGACCTCCTTCCCGATCAGAAGGTGGAGAACGTGAAAAAGCTCATCGGCTCCCACGGCTTCGTCGGCATGGTCGGCGACGGCGTGAACGACGCCCCCGCCATGGCGACGGCGACGGTCGGGATCGCCATGGGCGCGGCGGGGACGGACACGGCCATCGAGACCGCCGACATGGCGTTGATGCAGGACGACCTGACCAAGGTGGCCGACGCGATCCGGCTGGGCCGTCGCACCGTCGGCGTCATCAAGTTCAACATCGGCTTCGCCCTGGCCTTGAAGGCAGTCTTTTTGGCCATGGCAGTGACCGGACATGCCAGTCTTTGGCTCGCGATCCTCGCCGACACGGGGGCGACGCTCCTCGTCGTGATGAACGCCATGCGGCTTTTGCGGCCGTAAGCACCGCCCGGATTGACATTTCGCCGCCCCGGCTTAACCGTACCCCTATGAACCGCCACCTCGCCCGCCTGCTTCCGATGCTGGCGTTGCTGCTGTTGGCGGTCTTCGTCTGCCAAGTAGGCTTTATTGCGACAGAGCAGGCCGGATTGGTCTGCTGTCATGACGATGCCGGAGATGTTTGCCAACAGAAGGACGACCATGGCCATTGCTGTTCCCATGCACACCCGTCCTTGTTCCGGGTTTCCTCTCCGATTTCGATTAATGGTCCTTTGCTGTCCCACCAGCAAACCTTCCCCTGGGGCAAGGCGCTGGCTCCCGAGGAGCCTTGCTACGCCATCGACCAGCCGCCGAAGCTGTCCTGATTCCCGAGGGGGTTTCCCCCTCGTCTCCTGACCCTCGCCCATCCCTTTCGGGATCGGGCATCGCGTCTCAACCATGCCGTACGCCTCGTGCGTTCCGGCTACCTGGAATCAGAATATGTCTCTCTCTTTCGCAAAACATCTGTCTCAGAAGATTTCCCTCGGCCTCTTCGCCGTGGCCTTCGCCTTCGTCTTCCTGTCGGGAAGCAGCCCCACGCTGAACGCCAAAACCACCGAACCCGCCCTGCACGTCCGCATCATCGAGGACAAGACGCGGCGGGTCCTCTCGACCGAAGCGGAGCCCTACAAGGGCCAAATCTACGTCCGGGGCATGGTGCGCCGGGACAGTGGGGGTTCTCCGGCCAGCCACGTCCATGTCGAGTGGCTGAACAAGGCCGGGACGGTGGTCGCGATGAAAACCGGAGCTGTCCTGTTTTCGGGAACCCCGGCCCTGTCGCCGAGGGGGCCTTATTCGGTCTCCTTCGCGCCCTCCGAGGTGCGCGGAGCCGAGGCGGTCCGGGTGGTCTACCACGGCTACCCGCACGCCTACTGTAAGAAGTCGGACACGCGATCCTAATTCGGAGTATTCGATGAGGAAGATCACAGTGGTTGGAGCATTTCTGCTCCTTTTGAACACAGTCGGCTGGGCCGAGACACCACCCGTGTCATACACGGTTGAGGAGCTGGTGGCGCAGGGCTTCGCGCGGAACGCCGAGATGAAATACTACGAGGCAGAAGTCGCCGCCTCCAAAGGAGAGCGTACGAAGGTGGGCTTGTGGAAGAACCCCGAGTTTACCGGGGAATACGGCCAACGGCGCGTGACGAACGGCGAGTCCGGCTCCCTCGCGGACGGATTCACCCGCAGCGCGTCCCTCTCTCAGACCTTTGAGTTCCCGGGCAAGGGTTCCCTGCGGAAGGCCATCGCCAACAAGGAAATCGAAATCGCCGAGCTGGGTCTACGGCAGTTTCGCTTGGCACTGGCCGGGCAGATCCGCTCCCTCGCCTACCAATACCTCGCCGCCTCCGAGCAGGCGGAGGCCGCCGGGGAGGTCGAGGAGCGGAGCACGGCCTTGGTCAAACTGTTGGGCGAGCGGTCCTCCGCCGGAACGCAGCAATTCCTCGAACTCCGGATCATCCAGGGGAGCCTGATCGAATTGCAGAAGGGTGTTCGGGAAGCCACGCGCCAACGGGACGAAGCGGCCCTGGAGTTGAACCGGCTGCTGGGCCTTCCAGCCAGCCAGCCGTTGCGGATCAAGACGCCACTCTCCCTCCCTTCCTTGACGCTGGACCGAGATACCCTCGTCCTGCAAGGACTCGCGGGCAACCTATTGCTGAAGACGCGGATCGTCGAACTGGAAAAGGCGGTTCGTAGTGTCTCCGCCGCCAAACTCGACATCGCTCCGAACTTCGCGGTGGGGCCGTTCTTCAGCCAAGACCGGGCTGGTGACAACGAGGAGAACGTTGGCATCGGTTTCTCGACCACCCTGCCGCTCTGGGACTGGAATCAGGGGAACATCGCAGCGGCGAAAGCAAAGCGGGAGCAGGCCGACGCGCTGCTCCTCGACGCGCGCCGCAAGACCGAAGCCGAGATCCTGCGTCGGCTTCGCTCCTACGAGCTGGTTCAAAAGCAACTTGCCAAGACGCCGGAAGGGATCGTCTCCGAATTGCGCGAAGCCGCCGCGCTGGCCGACCGCCAGTATCGGACCGGCGTCATCGGCATCCAACTCTTTCTGGAAACGCAGCGGGGGTATCTGTCGGTACAACAATCCCGCAACGAGGCGGTCTTGAGCGCATGGAGCGACATCCTCGACATCGAACTGCTTACCGGCCACGCCGAAGGAGAACTGAAATGAAGATCACCCCGTATTGGCTCGGATTGGCATTGGCGGCGATGCTGGTCGCGGGTTGCGACAAACCGGTTTCCGAGAAGCCGAAGTCCGTCGCGGAGGGAAAAAATGCGGAGGCCCCCACCTCGGAAGGCTCGGACGAACCCTCTTACGAGGACGGCAAAGGCTTACTCCTAGGCGAGCGCTCCCGCGCCGCCATCGGCCTCGCCTTCGTCGCGGTGGGAAAGCAGGCCTTTCAGCCGAGCCTTTCCGTGACGGCCCAGGTTTATCGTGCCGCAACGGAACCGTCGTTGCGGTACGGCGGAGAAAAGGCCGGGTTTGCCTACCTGACGGCAACGCTTCCCTCGGACACCCTGACCGGCCTGAAGCCCGGGTTGGTCGCCCGTTTCAAAGGCGAGCCGAGGGAAGGCGTCCTCTGGAAGATCGATACCACGCAAAACGCCGTCACGGGCAAGAGCGAGATGCTGATCGAGGTGCCGGACCCCGCTGGCCGCTTGGCGGTCGGAGCATTCGTCCCCTCCGAAATCGAATCGGCGGCCTCCCGACCCGAAGGCCTGAGCATCCCGGCCACCGCTGTTCTGAAGACAGCGACGGGAACCTTCGCTTACGTGAAGAACGGCGACCGCCTTTTGCGCCAACCGATCCAGGTCGGCACCGCATCGGGAGTGGCCGTCGAAGTCACCGAAGGCCTCCAGGAAGGAACCACCGTGGCGGCCAAATCCGTCGAAACTCTCTACCTCATCGAACTCCGCGCCACCAAGAGCGGCGCAGGCGAATAATCCCATGATTTCCAAGATTCTCGAATTCTCCATGCGTCAGCGGGTCTTTGTCCTGCTGGCGACCGTCGCCCTCCTCGGCGCGGGCCTTTGGTCCGCGTCCCAGCTGCCCATCGATGCCGTTCCCGACATCACCAACATCCAGGTCCAGATCAACAGTTCTGTCAAGGGGTTCGCCCCCGAGGAAATCGAAAAACTGGTCACATTCCCGCTCGAAACGTCGATGTCGGGTATCCCCGGCATGGTCGAGATGCGGTCGCTATCAAAATTCGGCCTCTCCCAGTTAACCCTGGTCTTCGAGGACGGAACCGACATCTACCGGGCTCGTCAGCTCGTCAGCGAGCGGATGCTCGGAGCGTCGGAAGATCTTCCCCGGGGCGTTGCCCCGGAACTGGCCCCGATCACCACGGGCCTGGGAGAAATCTTCTACTATATCGTCGATTACAAAGACGGCTTTGCCGGGAAACCGGAAACCCGTGAGCAGCAGTTGATGGAGTTGAACCAGCTCCATGACTACGTCATCAAGCCCAAGCTGCGGACGGTCCAAGGCATCGCCGAGGTCAATTCCCAGGGAGGCTACGAAAAGCAGGTGGTAATCCAAGCGCGACCCGACCGCCTCTTCTCCACCGGCGTCACCTTCAGTGAGATCGCCGATGTGGTGAAGGAAAATGTCGAGAACGCCGGAGGAGGAGCGGTCGAGATCGGCGGGGAGCAGATTGCCATCCGGGCCGATGGGCGGGTCAAGAACGTCGAGGAAATCGGCAATCTTCCGGTGAAGTTCCGGGCCGGGGCGACACCGTTGAAGATCAAGGACGTGGCCGAGGTCGGAATCGGAACGAGCCTCCGAACCGGCAGCGCCACCTCTAACGGGAAGGAATCGGTCCTGGGGGCGACGCTCATGCTCACGGGCGAGAACAGCCGGGTCGTCGCCAAGCGGGTCGCGGCGAAGTTGAAGGACATCGAGAAGACCCTCCCCGAAGGCGTCGAAATCCGCACTGTCTACGACCGGACCGAACTCGTCGACCGGACCGTGGCGACCGTGGAGCGGAACCTCTTCGAGGGAGCCGTCCTCGTGGTCGTCGGATTGCTCCTGCTCCTGGGGAACTGGCGGGCTGCGCTGATCGTCTCCGTGGCGATCCCGCTCTCCTTCCTGTTTGCCATCAGCGGGATGGTGCAGACGAGAATCTCGGGAAACCTGATGAGCCTCGGAGCCATCGACTTCGGCCTCATCATCGACGGTGCTGTCGTCATCGTAGAGAACATCGTCCGCCGTCTGGCCGAGCGCCAGCACGAGTTGAAGCGGGTACTCTCGACCGAAGAGCGGATGCACACGATCCTGTCCGCATCCAAGGAAGTTGGATCGCCGACCTTCTTCGGCGTCCTCATCATCACCATCGTCTACATCCCGATCCTTTCCCTGACCGGAGTGGAGGGGAAAATGTTCAAGCCGATGGCCGAGACGGTGATCTTCGCGCTCGGCGGTGCGTTGTTGCTGGCCCTGACGCTCATGCCCGTCCTCTGTTCCTTCATCCTGAAGGGCCGCATCAGCGAAGGGGACAATCTCGCGATCCGGTGGCTGAAGGCGCTCTACCGTCCAGCGCTCGACTTCGCGATTCGTCGTCGCTGGGTGGTCATGGGGGGCGCCTTGGCGGTCTTCGCCCTTTCGTTGGTCGTCTTCTTCCGTCTCGGTGCCGTCTTTGTCCCTCGGCTCGACGAGGGCTCGATAACGGCAAACATCATCCGGCCCACCAGTATCAGCCTCACTGCTGCACTGGCGATGCAGGAGCGGACCGAGCAGGTGCTGCGGGAAAAGTTCCCCGAAGTGACCCGCACCTTCTCCCGCATCGGCACCGCCGAAGTAGCGACCGACCCCATGGGTATCAACGTCGCCGACATGTACATTTTCTACAAGCCGCAGTCGGAATGGAGGAAGGTGGACGGTCGTCGGATCGGGAAGGAGGATCTCACCAATCTTATGGAGAAAGAGCTTCAGGTGGAGGTTCCCGGGCAATCCCTCCTGTTTTCGCAGCCCATCGAAATGCGGTTCAACGAGATTCTGGAGGGTACGCGCGCCGACATCTCGGTGAAGATTTTCGGGACTGATTATGACGAGATCGAGCGCATCGCCGGGGAAACCCGAAGCATTCTGGAAAAGGTGCCGGGAGCCGCCGACGTCGAGTTCGATGCCCTAGGCCGCGCCCCCCTCCTCCAGATCAACCTGAACCGGGAGGCGTCCTCCCGTTACAACCTCCATGCAAAGGAGATCAACGAGGTCGTGACCACCGCGCTCGCCGGGGAGGAGGCGGGAAAGCTGATTGAGGGAAACCAGCGCATCCCCATTGTGGTTCGGATGCCGGAGGAATCGAGGAAGGACCGCTCCGTCATCAACTCTCTTCCGGTCCGCACCGCCGAGGGTGGCTATCTGGCCCTCGGGCAGGTGGCGACCCTTAGCGTCGACGACAAGGTCAACGCGATCACCCGCGAGTTCGGCCAGCGCCGCGCCGCCATCATGGTGAACCTGCGGGGTCGGGATGTGGAGGGTTTCGTCCGTGAGGCGGAGCAGAAGGTGAAGGAGCAGGTCAAATTGCAGCCCGGCTACACCATCGAGTTCGGCGGGGCCTTCAAGAACCTCCAGGAGGCCCGGGCGAGGCTCGCCGTCATCGTCCCCGTCGCGCTGCTGGTGATCTTTGTCCTGATTTTCATGGCATTCGGAAGCCTCCGGCAGGCGTTGTTGGTCTACAGCGGCATTCCCCTCGCGGTGACCGGCGGTATCTTCGCTCTCTGGATCTTCGGGCTCCCTTTCAGCATCAGCGCGGGCGTGGGCTTCATCGCCTTGTCGGGGGTCGCCGTCCTCAACGGCGTAATGATGGTCAGTTACTTCAATCAACTTCGAGAAAAGGGCCGCACTGTCGAAGAAGCTGTGCGCGAAGGGGCGATGACCCGCCTCCGGTCCGTTGTTCTGACAGCTGTGGTCCCCAACCTCGGCTTCCTGCCGATGGCCTTCGGCCATGGTGCCGGGGCCGAGGTGCAGCGTCCCCTGGCGACAGTCGTCATCGGCGGTATCGTCAGTGCCACATTCCTGACGTTGCTTCTGTTGCCGTCACTCTATGTTTGGGTGGAGGGAAGGACGAAAAAAGATATCGTGTCGTCACAGTAGGGTGAGACCGATTTGAGAGCGAAAAAGAGCCGATCATGAAAACGTGCAGTCTTATCTTTTCCTCTCTGCTCGTCTCTCTGCCCCTCCACGCCCAGACCTTTGAACCCGTTCCCTCTTCGCCCAGACAGGAATTGGAACAGCCCATTTTTGCGTTCGAGGGGAAAGTGCTTCAGGTAATCGAAGGAGGGAAAGGAGTTCTGGTTAAGGAGGGAGAAGGAACTGCCTTGCTGCTGGGATGTTCCGGCATCCTAACGAGTGGCGATGTGTGGCAGGGATGGATCTATAAAGCCACTAGCCTTTACCATTATCAAAAGGCAAAGGACGAGGAGTGTGCCGTGCCTATCTATGTGTCGACCGGCGAACCAGCAACCAAAGAGATTTCCAAAGAGGGAAAGGTGCTGAAAGACAAAGGCTATGCTGCGGGTTCTCACCATGCTCTTTTTATCGAAACAAAAACGGCCCTGCTCGAATCGACGGAACGTGCTGATGCTGAGAAATTCGGTGTCAGCCTGAGCGAGTACTACGTCATGGCCAAATCGCAAGGAAAGCTTACGGACGTTCAATTGGAGGCGCTCGTTTCTCTCTTTTATCAGATCTGGTTGGATCGGGAGGCCCATGATCGGGAGGCATACGCCGGTCTCAGCCAATCCAATATCGGGGAAGCGACGGCGCTTTACCTCATGCTCGCCAAGAGAAACGCAGGTCTCGATCGTATTAAGGCTATAATGGGAGAGGCATCTCCAAAAATCGCCGCGTCCTTCAAAAACACGCCATCGGCAGGTGCTGGGACGTTACGTTGAATAACGATGAACATTCCGGGGATGCTTAAAAGTGTTTTTCCAAACACTTCAAAAGCAGTTTACGGGCTCGATGCACTTTGACCTCGATCGCTTTGGCCGTTAGCCCTAGCCGATTCCCGGCTTCCTCTTGAGAAAGACCTTCCATGACGGCAAGCAAGAATGGGGCCTTCAGCCCATGGGGAAGTCCGTTAATCGCATCCTGCAAGGCCCTCATCTTCTCGCTCTGTTGAGCTAGAACGGCGGGATCGGGAATGGAGGAGGGGAGTTCATGTTCCCCCCTCGCTTCCACTTCCTCAGGCGTTCTCGACAGGGAATCGGTTTGGCGGGTCTGTCGATAAGCTTTTGTTCGCACGCGATCCCGGCAAAGGTTGAGCGCGATCTGAAACAGCCAAGTTGAAAACAAGGCGGAAGGGCGAAACTTCCCGATGCTGAAGTAAGCTCGAACGAACGTGTCCTGCGCCACTTCCCGAGCATCGGCCTCGTTACCGACATACCGGAAGACGAATCGAAAAACCGCCTCCCGATGGCGCTCCATCAACGCGTCTAGCGCCTGAACTTCGCCCCGCTGTAGGGCCTCGACCAAAGGGAGGTCGGGATCGGGATGCGCCATAGAAGGGCGACGCTTACTGCTGACGACGAAGTCCCTCGGCGGTCAAGGCCAACAGCATTTTATACTGCTCCGGCGTCAGGACCGACTTCATCTCGAAGACATGATCGAGAGTCGCCTTTTGAAGATCGCCCATCGCCATGTGAATCTTTTCCACGGCGTCCCCGACGCGGGGGGAGTCCGCCTGATCGGCGACGATGGCGTCGGCCAGTTCCGTATTGGCGATGCGGATTAGCTCGGCGTAGTGACGCCGCTTTTCCGCAAAGCGGGCTTCGATGGGATCGAGTTGCTTGTCTTGTTCCTTCGTCAGTTTCAGTCGTTCATGAATCACCGCGTGGAGGCCCATCGCAGGTTCAGTTCGATAATTCTTGGTATAGCGCCCCACAATGAAGCAACTTCCGGCGGCAATCAAAGATACCAAGACCAACAAGAGGACAAAAGAGACAATGCGTTGCATCCTAGTGCTCCATCAAGGTTGCGAGCATTCCCGGTGCGTGAGCACTGAAGACGCTCAGCTCCGTCGTCGGAGCGGAACGGCTTTCCTTCAGCAAGACCCCCGAGAACAGGCCGAAGGCCACGGCTAGGGCGAACGAGGCAAGAATCGGCTGGGGACGCAAAAGCGCGGCAATCCATCCATCCCAAAGAGACCACACCGAAGACGGCGCTTCAGCTTTACGCTGGCGAATCGCCCGCCAGACGGCGTCGTTGAAACGGGGATCAAGCGGCGGGACCGGTTGGCGGGCAAGATCACCAACGAGGCAGTCGAATTCTTCAGCCTTCATGCGTGTAACCATAAAACTTTTCTCGGTTCTGTAAATGGGCGCTACTGCTTAGTGAACGTGTCCGTCGGTATGGCAAACCACGACCACACTCGCCGCTCCCTCCGGGAGCTTGTCGATGAGAGAACCATAATGAAGATAATCGCGGCCTCCCTCCCGAGGAGGATAGTTCAGAATATAGGTGTTCAAGTTCTCCGGTTTGTCCCAAAGGATTTTACCCTTGGCGTTCAAAACCTCGATGTGGACGTGGGCCGAGGGACTTACCCAAGACTGCCTCGCCGTCTTGGAGAGATAACCCGAAACCCACACCCCTCCCTTATAGGGGGCGAGAAACACCCGCTCGACATGGAGAATCCGGCTGTCTTTGGAAGCGGTCGAAAGAGGAACGGCTTCCGCCGATGCGACGCCTAGGGAGATAGCGCCTGTCAGGAGGATTGCTCCCGTAACCCGACAAAACCGCCTGGCAATTCCGGGAAAAGAGAGCGTCTTCATACTCTATCAAACGAAATCGAGAGGCCGATCCCTCAAAAAATCGTTTCCCATGAAAAAAGATTGAGGGATGTCCCTACGGATTTCGTTTCACCTCACGAACCCGGAAAGATCCCGGCAAAACCAGAAACCTTTATCAACATGAAGAAAACGACCTTTGGAATGCTCCTCGGACTGATGGCCTTCGCCGCCATGGCCCTCACGGCACCGACCGCTAAAGCGGAAGATTACACTCCCGCCCAGATGCAGCAGATCGAGGAGATGAAGAAAACCTACCCCCTCACGACCTGCCCCATCTCCGGCGACAAGCTGGAGGGCGGAGAAATGGGCAAACCGATCGACTACCTCTACACCGCCAAGGATGCCAGCGGCAAGGAGACGACCCGTCTCGTTCGCTTCTGCTGCCCTTCTTGCGTGCGGAAGTTCAAGAAAGACCCTGCACCCACCCTGAAGGTTCTCGACGATGCCGCCGCCAAGAAAGCCTCCGGGGCTGCGTCGGCCCCCGCCCCTACGGCCATGGGCGGTGCCAAAGGAATGTAAGAATCCCGGAACCGCGCTCGTGCCTTTCCTTGCCCAGATCGCCGAGACGGCTTCCCCGACCGGAAGCGCCCATGCCGGAGGAGTTGTCCTCCACTGGCTGGGCGTTTTCCATCCGGTCGTTGTTCACTTTCCCATCGCCCTGCTCCTCTTGGCGGCACTGCTGGAAGCAGTCGCCGCCTTGAGGGGCTCTTCGGAAAAGCTGACGTTCTCGATTCGATTGACTCTGGGTTTGGGTGCGGTCGCCGCCCTCGTTGCGGCGGGCTTTGGCTGGGCCGATGCCTTTGGCATGGGTTTTGAGGCAGAGCTTAAACCGATCCTCGCTTGGCATCGATGGCTGGGGACGGGTGTTGCCCTGGGCTCCTGCGTTGCTTGGGTCTTGCAGTGCCGGATGATGCAAACCGGACAAGAAGTTTATCTCTACCGCGTGGTCCTCTGGCTAGTCGCGCTCGCCACGGCAGTCGTCGGTCACTTGGGCGGAACTTTGGTTTACGGATTGGATTACTACCCATGACACTGATTTCTTTTCGTTTCATTTCCCTGGTTTCAGCGGCCGGAGCCCTCACGCTCGCTGGGTGCGCGTCGGTTGACCCCAAAGCCTCTTTCGACACCGTTCAGGGAACGATACAGGATCGCACAGGCCATCGGATTGCTTGGAACCGGGGCACCCCCGAGGACCAGGAGGCCGTCAAATCGGTTCAAGCCCTACTCTCCAAGCCGCTGACCGCCGACGCGGCGGTGCAGGTGGCCTTGCTGAACAACCCCTCCCTGCAAGCGTCCTACGAAGAACTGGGCATCTCCCAGGCCGATCTCGTGCAGGCGGGCCTTCTCAAGAACCCGAGCTTCAGCGCCTTGGTGCGCTTCCCCAGTACACCACCCCTCGGGGCTGACCAGGAATTCTCCGTCGCCCAGGATTTTCTCGATCTCTTTATCCTCCCGCTACGAAAGCGGATAGCGAAACTTCAACTGGAGGAGACCGAACTTCGCGTCGGCAACGAAGTCCTGATGTTGTCCACTGAGGTGAAGGAAGCCTTCTACACCGTGCAGGCCCAGGAACAACTCGTGCAGCGCCTCGGCTTGATCGACGACATCAACAACACCGCCGTCGAGCTTGCGACCAAACAGCACGAGGCAGGGAATCTCAGCGACCTCGACCTTGAAAACCAGCGGGCCACCCATGCCGAAAGTCAGGCCGAGTTGGCCGAGGCTCGTATCGAGGCCGTTCAGAACCGCGAGGCATTGAACCGTCTTCTGGGATGGACGGAGGATCTTTCCGTATGGACCGTTTCGGCCCAGCTTCCGGCCATTCCCTCCAATCCCGTCTCGGCTGAGGCACTAGAAAAACGCGCTCTGGCCCAGCGACTCGACGTCGCTGCCGCCCGGAAGCGGGTCGAGATATTGCAAAAGGCTCTCGGGGTAAAGGAAGACACCCGCTTCTTCCCCGGTGGCATCACCCTCGGCGTCGATACCGAAAAGAATCCCGACCGCTCTCGCTATACCGGTCCTTCCATCGACATCGAACTGCCGATCTTCGATCAAGGACAGGCCGACGTGGCGAAATTGCAGGCCCAGTTGCGTCAGGCCCAGGCTCAGCTCGGGGCATTGATCGTCAATGTCCGCTCGGAGATCCGGGAGGCCCGCTCCACCGTCGAGGCCCGGCGTAATCTCGCGGAACACTATCGCGGCACGCTCCTCCCACAGCGGGTGAACATTCTCAAGCTCTCCCAGCAGGAGTACAATTTCATGCTCAAGGGAAGCTACGATCTCCTACTGGCCAAACAGCACGAAGTCGAAGCGGAGCGGGGGTATATCCGAACATGGCGCGATTATTGGACTTCGCGGGCCGCCTTGGAAAAGGCCGTGGGCGGCTTCCTGCCCGTCGATACCTCCGAAGCAAAGCCGATGCCGATGACCTCTCCCAAATCCGATGAGTCCGCTCCCTCCATGGCTCCCATGGAGATGAACCACTAGCAAACGCCTATGAACCTTTCCCGCCGCCAGCTCCTCGCCGCCACGGGCCTAACCGCCCTCACGACGACCTTCTTTGGAAAAGCCCAATCGGCTCTCGCCGCGATCTCGGGAACGGAGCCGACGCCGCCCCCGCCGTCCGGCAACGGCTCCTACACTCCCGTCGTGACGCCGAACGGCACGACCCTGCCGTGGACGATGAAGGATGGGGTGAAGGAATTTCGCCTCGTCGCCGAGCCGGTGAAGCGGGAATTCGCCCCCGGCATGATTGTCAACTGCTGGGGTTACAACGGCCAGACGCCGGGGCCGACCATCGAGGCTGTCGAGGGCGATCGTATCCGCATCTTCGTCACGAACAAACTCAACGAGCCGACTTCCGTCCACTGGCATGGCATCTTTCTGCCGAATGGGATGGATGGCGTCTCCGGTTTGACTCAAAAGTCCATCGAGCCGGACGAGACCTACGTTTACGAGTTCACCCTACGACAACATGGCACCTACATGTACCACCCCCACTCGGACGAGATGGTGCAGATGGCCGTCGGTATGATGGGCTTCTTCATCATTCACCCGAAGGGCGGCGAGGAGACCAAGATTGACCGCGACTTCGCCCTCTTCCTCATGGAGTGGGCAGTCGATCCCGGCACCGCTACACCGAGGGCGAGCGTGATGACCGATTTCAACACCTTCACTTTCAACAGCCGCGCTTACCCCGGCACTGATCCCCTGATCGTGAAGCTGGGACAGCGGGTGCGCATCCGGGTCGCCAACCTCAGCATGGACAGTCACCCCATCCACATCCATGGCCACCGTTACTGGGTGACCCAGACCGATGGCGGCCAGATCCCGAAGACAGCGTGGTGGCCCGAGACAAGCGTCAACGTTCCGCCCGGCACGACACGGACCATGGAGTTCGTCGCCGATAATCCGGGCGATTGGGCGTTCCATTGCCACAAGAGCCACCACACGATGAACGCGATGGCTCACGACATCCCGAATCTCCTCGGCGTCGAACAGGATTCGGTAACGAAGAAGATCAAGAAGCTCGTTCCCGGCTACATGGAAATGGGAACGGACGGGATGGGCGAAATGGGTGAGATGCAGATGAAAGGCCCCAAGAATACCCTAGCTATGATGACCGGCACCGGTCCTTTCGGGCCTGTCGAGATGGGAGGAATGTTCACTGTCGTCAAGATTCGTGAAAACCTTGCGAGCTATGACGATCCCGGCTGGTACAAGAATCCCGCCGGGACCATGGCCAAAAGAATCGAAAACAATTCTTAGTTCTCTTCCTCATTTTCAACGCTCTTCAGCTCAGTCGAATCGAGAGTTCTTGTTTTTATGAATAATAAGGGCTTTCTAGAGCTGGGCACAAAACACATACCGATCACTTATTCGTCAGCGGAAGAGCTTGATGCGCGAATCGTCGAGCTTTCCGCGCTGTTTATCGCGACCTTCAGCACTCCTCCAAGGAACGAGGCTTGGACAGGCCAGCAAGCGAGCGATTTTATTCTGCGACATTTTTTGGTTGGAGGCTGGTGTTCATGCATTCTCGGGGCAAAGAAGGAAGTTTTGGCCTTCAGCCTGCAAGTGCCTTGGGAGAATTGGCGGCTGATTGTCGGGGCTATTGATGTTGAGTCGGCAACGGCTCCAATCCTTTATTTGTCAACGATAGCGACAGCTATTAAATCGAGAAACCGAGGGTGCGCTTCCAGCCTCCTGATTTCCGACGGACAGAAAGCCAAGGCATCGGGATACAACTGCATCGTCGCCCGCGCAAGGGCAGACGTCCCCGAGGTGAACGGCTTGCTGAAAAAGGTCGGCTTTGTCGGGTTTGGAAAGCATTTCGGCAGCATGGGAGGCGTTGCGGCGGAGAGAGTGCTATACTTAAAGCTTATCTAGCGTTGGCGTTATCAGGCCTCGGCAAAGCGAGGCTGTGTAAAAAATCAATATGAACGAAGGCCACCATCACGACAACGGAACAGTCCATAAACATTCCTGTTGTTCCCACAAAGAACAGGACTCGCCGACCACGCATGCCTCCGCCATTGGAAAAAGATATTTTTGCCCAATGTGCGAGGGCGTCGAATCGGATCAGCCTGGAGCCTGTCCGAAGTGTGGCATGGCCCTGGAAAGAAACCCGGCTTTCCACCCCACATCGGGATCGACCTACACCTGTCCCATGCATCCGCAGATACGGCAAGATCATCCAGGAGAATGTCCAATTTGCGGCATGGCCTTGGAGCCCGAAGCCGCTCATTCCGGTGACAAAGAGGAAGAAAACGCCGAACTGGACGACATGACCCACCGGTTCTGGATCGCCGCTGCCCTGAGTCTTCCCATCCTCGTCCTATCGATGGGACAAGGATTACCTTTGATTCGCGATATTTCCGCCTCCCTTTCGATTTGGATTCAAGGAACTCTCAGCACGCCCGTCGTTTTGTGGGCGGGCGCTCCCTTCTTTGCGCGAGCTTGGCGTTCCTTGCTCCATCGTAGCATGAATATGTTCACGTTGATCTCCCTCGGAATAGGGACAGCTTATGGGTTCAGTGTTTTTGTGACGCTCTTTCCACATCTCCTTCCCGAATCCTTCCGGCACGGCGATATGCTTCCTGTCTATTTCGAGGCGGCGGCAGTGATCACCGCGCTGGTTCTCCTGGGACAGGTTCTCGAATTGCGGGCTCGCTCAGGCACAGGCAAGGCAATCCAAGCACTCCTCGGATTGGCTCCGAAGACCGCGCATCGCCTTCAGAACGGTGTCCAGCAGGATGTCCCTCTCGACCAGATCGTCATCGGCGACCTTTTGTGCGTGAAGCCCGGCGAAAAGATCCCGGTCGACGGCCGGATCACTGAAGGAAAGACCTCGATTGACGAATCGATGATCACCGGAGAGCCGATGCCCGTGGCAAAAGAGGTCGGAGAATCGGTCGTCGCGGGAACGATCAACGGCAACGGCAGCATTGTCATGCACGCCGAGAAAGTGGGCGGGGAAACTCTTCTCGCCCAGATCGTTCAGATGGTTTCCCAGGCGCAGCGTAGCCGAGCACCCATTCAACGGCTCGCCGATATGGTGTCGAGCTGGTTCGTGCCAGCCGTGATCTTGCTCGCGGTGGTTACGTTTGTCGTTTGGATGGTTTGGGGGCCGATCCCAGCTCTGGGTTATGCTCTGGTGAATGCTGTCGCAGTTTTGATCATTGCATGTCCCTGTGCGCTCGGCCTTGCCACCCCCATGTCGATCATGGTGGCCGTAGGACGGGGGGCGCATGCCGGTATTTTGATCAAAAACGCGGAGGCTCTGGAAATGCTGGAGAAGGTCGATACGCTGGTAATCGATAAGACTGGCACTCTCACTGAAGGCAAACCGACCGTGACAGCAATACATCCCGCTTCCGGTTTTGACGAGGCGACTGTGTTGCGCTCCTCCGCTGCGCTGGAGAACCGCAGCGAACACCCCTTGGCCTCTGCCATCGTGAAGGCGGCGCAGGAGAGATTCCTCTCTTGGGCACAACCGGAGAGCTTTGACTCGATTACTGGGGGCGGTGTGCGCGGACGGTGGGAGGGGAAGGAAATCTTGGTGGGCAAGCCCGCCCTGCTCGAAGAGAAGGGCATTGCCATTTCCTACGTGGCCTCCGACGTAAAGAAACTCGCCGAATCGGGAAACACCGTCATCGCCGTCGGCATCGACGGAAAGGTGGCTGGACTTATCGCCTTGAGCGATCCGATCAAGCAAACCACCCCCGAGGCAATCAAGGCGCTCCATCGAATGGGTCTGCGGATCGTGATGCTGACGGGAGACAACCAGCAAACCGCCGAACGGATCGGCAAAACGCTTGGAATCGACGAGGTAATCGGTGGAGCCGTTCCCCAGGCAAAATATGACCGGATCGTGGAATTGAAGAAAGCAGGGAAGACGGTGGTTATGGCCGGGGACGGCATCAACGACGCCCCTGCCTTGGCGGCGGCGCACGTCGGAATCGCCATGGGAACCGGCACCGACGTTGCCATGCACAGTGCCGGAATCACGCTGGTCAAGGGCGACCTCCGAGGCATCGTGAAAGCCATTGCGCTGAGTCGCGCTACCATGCGCAATATCCGACAGAATCTTCTCTTCGCGTTCCTCTACAACGGACTCGGAATCCCGATAGCTGCCGGGGTGCTTTACCCTGCATTCGGGCTATTGCTGAGTCCCATGATCGCCAGCGTCGCCATGAGCCTGAGTTCGGTCTCGGTAATCGGCAATGCCTTGCGGCTGCAAAGCTCTGCCCCGGAAAACGCCGGGATTTCCTAAAACACCACCGAGGTTCGAAGGCCGAGAATCGCCGCATCGCGCGACCCGTTGACCGCGCTCGGTGTGAAGATGTACTGAAAATCAGGCTGGATCGTCCACCACGGCGCAATCTGAAACTTGTAAGTCGCCTCGATGACGGTTTCGGCTGTCATTGTCGAGGCGGCCCCGTTTGCCGCCTGATTGAAGGCCGAATAAGGGCCGCTGATGAATGAGCGCGCCAACCCTATCCCGGCCACATCATTGTCCCGCCGCGGCACGAAGCCGATCAGATTTAATCCCATATCAATGTAGGGATTCACGACGTTGATGTCCGAGGGCGCATAGCCGCCTCGGGCGAACACGGAAAGAATCTTGCTCTCCTCCTTCCAAACCTGCTGATCAATGACGGCATAGATACCAAAATCGGGTCCCTGTTCGTCGAGCAGCCCCCCGTTGAGGGCGCTGTCGGCCTGAGAACTCCAAGTGTGGAACTGACCGGTATGGACAAAAGAACCGATCTTGTAGGCTCCGGCAAGACCCTTGTCATCCTGACCCTGATTGAGGAGATAGCCCACTTCATTTATGATGAAGACTCCCGTCTTGCCGCTGATCCGGAAATCGAGACCGTTCACGTTCTGGGTGGCTGAACCAGGATTACCGCTGAAAACGGCTCCTTGATAATAAAGACTCGGATTGGGTTGGACGCGAAGCCTGACGCCGGGAGCAGCGATTGGATAGATCGGGAGGCCGTAGGGATCGTTTGCCGAAAGAAGGGGAAGAGTGCCAAAGTCGCTATCGATGAAAACGGACGAGGAGGAGGAAGTGAAAAATTCAGAGTCGGCCGCGATCCATCCGACCTTTATCGTTGCGTTCTGCCTGCAAAACGGCTGTTGGTACCAAAGCTCCTGAATGTGAGGCGTATTGTAGGCGCTGATGTTGCTGAGGGTGGCGATGTCGCCAACATCGGTCCGGTCAAGATTTGGCCCGAAGGCGTAGAGGAAGTTCGTATGGAAGATGCCTCCGCCATGCCAGCCGGTCAGCTTCGCCGTATCTACATCGAGAAGAAGGGAGAAGAGTCCATTGCCCACGTTCCCTTTCCGGATTCCGCCATGGATGTTTCCGAAGTCCTCACCTACCAGAGAAGGCGCAACGGTGACGCCCCGGTCGGCAAGCTTCGGACGCAGGCTGCCCCAATTCCCGGTAAGAGTGTTCCCTTCCCAGATCGATTTGGGGATCGAGTCAGAAGATCGGGTCGCCGTAACAGGCGGGGAAGAATCGGTTGGCGAATTTTCACTCGCAAAAAGAGTGCATTCTGAGCCGCAAAGAAGGCTCCAAAAAATAGCTGATGCACCAAGAATGTTTTTCACGGATGGAGTGTGCTTGGGTGCCACAGAAGGCCTGAAAGACTTTGGAGAAGAAGGCTCTGCCGTCAATCGCTCAAGTGTTACGAGTTTTAGGCGAGGGTTTTCCTCTTCCCCGGTGTTTATCCTAATGTGAGGCGGTTTCCTTAACCCCCGCCTCCACTAGGAGTAAAAATGAAGAAGATCAATCAGTGGACTTTGGCGGCGGTGGCTTTCGGAATCATCGCCCTGTCCCAAGTGCAGGCGTCAGCGGCGGAGACGACCAAGGGCACCCGGCTCGGAAGCGACCTGAATATCCCGACCTCCGTGCAGCCCCAGACGGTCTCCCCCCGCTGCGCCGCTATGGCGCTGACATCCGAAAACCGGACTCGGAGCCTCGACAGCAAGGGCCACACGACGATCACGGAATCGGGCGCGGCCTTCGCGAGCAAGGACTGCAAGACGGGGCTCCATCGCGATAGTGGCAAGCAGGTCTCGACCACGACCAGTTGCCCCAGTATGGCCCTGGCGAACTGCAACGTCCGCTAGTTCGTCCAAGCTTGAGACCTAAAGCTTGAAACTTAAAAACGAGCCGCCCGGAGGTGAAAAACACGGGCGGCTTTGTTTTTTTGAAAAAACTTTGAAAAAGTTCGAGGGTTTAAGCTGTGGCCGGTGTTTTTCGTTCTGAACCGGCACGTTTTTAACCCCGTGCCCCTACCGAAAGGATAAAATGATGAAGAACTGGACTGTAATGACACTGTGGATTCTGGCTTTAGGCGCGATCGGCTTTTCGCCCTTGAGCGCCACGGCGGCCACCAGCGCCGAAGACCAGAAGACGATCGATCAGCTTGTCAAAACCTATCCCCTGGACACCTGCCCCGTTTCCGGGAGCAAGCTGGGGCAGATGGGGCCGCCGGTCGATTATCTCTACAAGACGAAGGTGGACGGGAAGGACTCCGTCCGGTTGGTCCGCTTCTGTTGCCCGGCTTGTCCGGCCAAGTTTGCCGCCGCTCCCGAAAAGTATTTGCCGATTATCGACGCCGCGATGAAGAAGAACCCCGCTCCGGCTCCCGGCGTGAAGACTTCCCAATCTTCGGGCTGCGCGATGGGGAGCGGCTGTTCCATGTAGGGAATCGTTGAAGGGTACCCTCGCTTGGCGGCGCGTCTTGGGCTAAAGACAAGCAGGGTGCCCAAAGAAATGAGGCATCCATCCACACGGAGACTTAAATCATGAAAAAAAACCAACCTCTGAGCGATCTCTTGAAGACCTGGCAACCCTCCACCGAATTGCCCCGGGACTTTCAGGCGGAAGTCTGGGATCGCATCGCGGTGCGGGAGGAAAACCGTCAGGCCCAATGGTGGAATCGTGCCGCCCTCTGGCTGGCCGAGGGGTGGCGGCAGCCGCGCTTTGCGGTTTCCGTGGCGGGAGTGGTGCTGGTGACCGCCCTATTGGCGGGGCAGATCCAGTCCCAGGTCGCGAGTTCCCGCGAGTGGGACCGGCTGGGGACGAGCTACGCCCTCTCCATCGATCCTTACGCCAAGGCGCAGATGAAGCTGAGGCCCTGACGATGAAGCGGCTCTTCGTATTAGCCCTGCTCCTGGGGATGGCCGTCATGGTGGTCTGGTCGATCAGTTATCGGCTGGGCATGCATCCTACCCGCTCCCTGGTCGAGTCCCGGGATGCGGAGCTGGAATGGCTGCGCCACGAGTTCAAGCTGGACGACCGACAGTTCGCCGAGATCAAGCGTCTTCACGGGGCCTACGACCCCGAGTGTGACGCCTTATGCCAGCGGATGATCAAGGCCCAAACGAATTTTGAGGAGCTTGTCGGCAAGAACCAATCCCTCACGCCGGAACTTGCCCAAGCTCTCAGGGAAGTCGCTCAAGTGCGAGAGGCGTGCCAAACGGCCATGCTGCAAGAGATTTACCGCGAAGGCCAGGTCATGAATCCCGACCAGCGGCAACGCTACTTGAAAGTCATGGAACCCCATGTCTTGCGGCCTGAGTCGCGGAATTCCGAAACGCCTCTTCTCCCCTGAGCCATGGTGCCGGAACTCGAAGACGCAGACAACGCGGCCATGCGGCGCCTGAGCGAAGGCGACGACTTGGCGTTGAAGGAGATCATGGACCGCTGGCAGCGACCGATGACCCATTATCTTTTCCGGCATCTCGGGCGGGAGCATGACGCTGTCTCCCTGGCCCAAGAGACCTTCGTGCGGGTCTACGAACAGCGCGGGCGCTACAAGCCCACGGGAAAATTTGCTACTTGGCTCTTCACTATCGCGACCAATCTCTGCCGCAACCATGTCCGCTGGCAGGTCCGGCACCCGACGGTTCCCCTGGGGGTCGAGGCCGACGGGGAAGACTCGCCACGGCAGGAGCCGGTCGATCCGGGGGCGACCCCCTCCGAGACGGTCCTTGCCCGCGAAAAGGCAGCGGCTGTCCAAACCGCGATCACCTTACTGCCTGAAGACCTACGGACTGCCGTTCTCCTGTTCGAATACGAAAATCTCGGCCACGAGGAAATCGCACGGGTTCAGGAATGTAGCGCCAAGGCCGTGGAGATGCGCCTGTATCGGGCCCGGCAGCTTTTGCGGGACCGGCTAAGGGCATTTTTCGGGCCGGATGAAAAATCGGGCAACAAGGGCATTTGAACACTGGTCCGAAAGCTGCTATGAACCCCTTGATGCCTTGGCGCACCTCACTTTCCTCCGTCTGGATCAAGGGACTGATGCTCTCCGCGTCGGCCCTTCTGTTGCTGACGATCCTGACATCGGGCTATTCCCTGGGCATGTGTTCCATGGCCAAGGCTTGCCACGGGGAATGCTGTCCCTGCTCGCAGGGTATGTGCATCGCCGATACGACGGAACATCAGGTCGTGATCGAGCCGGGCATGGTGCCTTCGCTCCGGGTGGACTTCCTTTCTCTCTTTGCGGCGGTGCCCTGGCATGCTCCGGCTCTGACCGTTAGCTTGCCGCATCGGTATGAGGTGGGTCTTCTGGCCGATCCCGGTCGATTCCCAAGCGGCCCTTCGCGCCCGCAATTGAGCGTCTGGCTCATTTGATTCCCCCCGCCTCCCGATAGGAAGGCCTTCCGTTTATCTCCTTTGCAGGACGCCGTCATGGTGGCGGGTCCGCTGCGGGTCAAAACGGTTCTGCGCCTTCCCTCTCCAAGGAGATCCACTCGGTCTCCCTTCCACTTCAACCGTCGATCACGTTATGAACCCCCCATTTTCCATGAATCAATCCGATAGCCAGCCCGCACCTCCCTTACCGAGGCGCCGATTCCTTGCCGGTGCCGCCGGTGCCGTCGGCACTCTTCTTTTCTTCGGCTGCACGAAGGCCGGAGAAGGATCGGCCAAGAAAGATCCGAACGTCGACTACTACACCTGCACAATGCACCCCAGCGTCCGTTCGCAGGACCCGAAGGGGAAGTGCCCGATCTGTGGCATGGATTTGGTGCCGGTCCTGAAGAGCGGAGCCAGCGCCGTCGCAGGGACAGCGGCAGCCGCCGCACCGGAAACCAACGCCTTCGATATTCCGCCGGAACGGCTCCAGGCCATCGGCGTGAGTTCCGGGGTCGTGGCGAAGCAGGAAATACAGCGTCCCCTGAGCGCTCCGGCCAAAGTGGGCATCGATGAGGCCGGGGTGCGGGACGTCAACGTCAAGAGCGGCGGTTATATCGTCAAGCTCTACGCCGGTTACGTCGGCAAACCCGTCATCGAAGGCCAGCCCTTGATGACGGTGTTGGTCGAGGGATGGATCGACGCTCAACTCGACTACATCAAGGCCTACCGATCCTACGCCCGGACCTCGGACGGTGGCATGAACAACACGAACAGCCGCCTTGTCTTCGAGCAGATCGAGCGGATGAGGAAGGGACTGCGTGTCTGGGATCTTTCCGAATCTCAGATTTCCGATCTGGAAAAGTTCGCCGTGCAGATGTCGGAAACCGACCTGCGTTCCGGCAAGGGTCTCAAGGGCACCTTCGACGTCCTTTCCCCGGTCAGCGGTCACGTCATGGAAAAGACCTCGACCGAAGGGATGCGTTTCGAGGCGGGGCAATCCCTCCTGAAGGTCGTCGATCTTTCCACGGTGTGGGTCCAGGCCGATTTCTCCGAAGATCAGGTGCGCTACGTCAGCCCGGGCCAGGACTTCCGGATTCGGTTCCCTGCCTTTCCCGAGGAGGCCATCACCGCCAAGGTCGACTTCATCAATCCCCATCTCATGGAAGAGACCCGGCGGCAAACGGTCCGTTTCATCCTTCCGAATCCGGGCCACCGGTTCAGCCCCGGCATGTACGCCACGGTCGAGGGGAGCCAGGCGCTCGGCACGAAGCTCGCGGTGCCCGCGAGCGCGGTGATCCCGACGGGCCGACGCTATGTCGTCTTCCTCGACCATGGAGGCGGCAAGCTCGAGCCCCGCTTCGCCGATCTCGGGGAAAAGTTCGGAGACTTCTACGAAGTCCTTTCCGGGCTGTCCGAGAACGACCGGGTCGTCACCAGCGCAAACTTCCTGATCGACGCCGAAAGCCGGGTGCAGGGAGCCCTCAAGACCTGGGGCGAGCGGCAGTCTTCCGATGCGATGCCTGACGCTGCCGGGGCGATGAAACCGTAACGGAAAGAACGTTATGATCGAAAAAATCACCGATTGGAGCGGTAGGAACCGCTTCCTCATCTGCATCCTGGTCTTCTTGGGAGCGGTTTGGGGCGTTACGGCTCTCCGTCACACCGCCCTCGACGCGATTCCCGACCTCTCCGACGCCCAGGTCATCATCTACACCGATTGGGAGGGCCGCAGCCCCTCGCTCGTCGAGGACCAGATCACCTATCCGATCTCCAGCCGTTTCATCTCGGCACCGAAGGTCAAGTTCGTCCGGGGCGAATCGATGTTCGGCAAATCGTTCGTCTACGTCATCTTCGAGGACGGGACCGACATCTACTGGGCCCGTTCCCGGGTCATCGAATACCTCAACTCGGTGCGCGGCTCCCTTCCTGAGGGAGTGAATCCGACGATCGGTCCCGACGCCACCGGTGTCGGCTGGGTCTACGAATACGCCCTGGTCGACGAAAGCGGCCACAGTAACCTCGCCCAACTTCGCAGCTTCCAGGATTGGACCCTCCGTTACGCGCTCGCGAGCGTGAAGGGAGTCTCCGAGGTCGCCACGGTCGGCGGCTTCGTGAAGGAATATCAGGTCAACCTCGATCCGAACAAACTCCTTTCCTACCACGTCTCCCTCAACGACGTCATGGACGCCGTCCGCAAGAGCAACCAGGACGTGGGAGGCAAGACCCTCGAAGTCTCGACGACCGAATATTACGTCCGAGGCCGGGGCTACCTGAAATCGACCCGGGACATCGAGAAGATCGCGGTGAAGACCGATGCGGGAGGAACGCCCATTCTCGTCAGCCAACTCGGTACGGTGACTCTCGGCCCCGATCTTCGTTATGGTGCGGCTGAACTAGACGGGAAAGGCGAGACCGTCGGCGGCGTCATCGTCATGCGTTACGGAGAAAATGCCCTCCGGGTGATCGACGGAGTGAAGGAAAAGCTGAAGCAGCTGGAACCCTCCTTCCCTCCGGGACTCAAGATCGTCCCGGTCTACGACCGCTCGAAGATCATTCACCGTTCGGTCGATACCCTGCGGGAGAAGCTGCTGGAGGAGAGTATCATCGTCAGCCTCGTCTGCATTGTCTTCCTTTGGCACTTCCGCAGCGCCCTGGTGGCGATCATCATGCTCCCGCTGGCGATCCTCCTTTCGTTCGTTCCCTTCCAGCATCTCCATCTTACGGCGAACATCATGTCGCTCGGCGGCATCGCCATCGCGATCGGCGCCATGGTCGATGCGGCGATCATCATGATCGAGAACGCCCACAAGTTCCTGGAGCGGGCCAGGGAGGAGAATCACGGGAAAGAACTGACCAACAGCCAGCGGGTCGAAGCTATTCTGGCGGCTGCCCGATTGGTGGGCCGCCCGCTCTTCTTTTCGCTCTTGGTGATTACCGTCTCGTTTGTCCCCGTCTTTTCGTTGGAAGAGCAGGCAGGACGTCTCTTCAAGCCCTTGGCCTATACGAAGACCTTCGCCATGTTCTTCGCCGCGCTCCTCTCCATCACCCTCGTGCCGGTCCTGATGGTCTGGTTCATTCGTGGCAAGATCACCCCCGAGGCGGAGAATCCGGTGAACCGCTTCCTGATCTGGATCTACCGGCCTTTGGTCGATTGGGTTCTCCGTTTCCGCAAGACGACCATTCTCCTGTCGGTGATCGCCCTGGCTTTGACGATCATTCCGGTGATGAAGCTCGGTTCCGAGTTCATGCCTCCTCTCAACGAAGGAGATCTTCTTTACATGCCGACCGCTATTCCCGGCATCGCTATCGACGAGGCCATCAAGGTGTTGCAGGGGCAGGACCGCATCCTGAAAAGCTTCCCCGAGGTCGAGACCGTCTTCGGGAAGGCGGGGCAGGCCGAAACCTCGACCGATCCCGCCCCCCTCTCGATGTTCGAGACAACGGTGCAGCTCAAGCCCAAGGAGGAATGGCGCAAGGGAATGACCTGGGACAAGCTCGTCGAGGAAATCAACCAGAAGACCAAGACCCCCGGCATGGCGAACGTCTTCTGGATGCCGATCCAGACCCGGACCCAGATGCTGACGACCGGGTTCCGCTCCAACCTCGGCATCAAGGTATTTGGAAAGGATCTCGACGGGATCAACCGCGTCAGCACCGACATCGAGAAGGCTCTCAGCGATCTTCCCGATACGAGAAGCGTCTTTGCCGAAAGAACGACGGGAGGGCGCTATCTCGACATCACGACCGACCGGGACGCCATCGCCCGTTACGGCTTGAAAATCGAGGACGTGAACACCGTGGTCGAGTCGGCCATCGGCGGCAATACGGTTTCCCAAACCGTCGAGGGACGGGAACGATACCCGATCAGCGTCCGGTTCGCCCGGGACTTCCGCGACAACGTGGAGGCTATCAAGCAGATTCCCGTAGCGACCCCCTCCGGCGCTCAAGTCCCCTTGTCGACGCTGGCGCAGATCACCTTCGAGAGCGGCCCTCCAGAGGTGAGAAGTGAAAACGGCCAGCTTGTCGGCTTTGTCTTTGTCGATACGACGGCCACCGACATCGACGGCTATGTCAAAGCCGCCGTGCATCGCATCGGCGAAAGGGTGTCGTTCTCGCCCGGCTATTACATTGAATGGGCCGGATCGTTCCAGTCCCTCCAGCAGGCGAAGCAGACGCTGCTCTTCGTTGTCCCGATGACCCTGCTCATCATCTTCGTCCTGATCTATCTGAACACACGTTCGGCAGCGCAGACCTGCATCGTCCTGCTGTCGGTCCCCTTTTCATTGATTGGGGCCTTCTGGCTGATCTACCTGCTGGATTACAACCTAAGCGTCGCGGTCTGGGTCGGCCTCATTGCCCTGGCCGGGATCGACGCCGAGACCGGTGTGGTGATGCTCCTCTATCTCGATCAAGCCTATGACGAGCGGAAGGCGCGAGGGCAGATGAATTCGATGGCCGATCTCTTTGCCGCCGTAAAGGAAGGAGCCGTGCAACGCATCCGCCCGAAGATGATGACGGTCTGCGCGATTCTCTTCGGCCTGTTGCCGATCCTCTGGAGCGTCGGGACCGGAGCCGACGTGATGAAGCGCATCGCTGTGCCGATGGTTGGCGGCGTCATCACCTCGGCGGTTTTGAATTTGCTGCTTTATCCGGTGATTTATGTGCTTTGGAAAGGCAGAGAAATCACACCAAAAAATCCGCATGCCTAAAAAATAACCAAGTAAAAATTACTTCAATGGTTCTTATGAATTCTTCGGCGATTTTTGGTTTTCCAATGAGTGACGATCGCATTGGAAGCCTTTGCAAGCCAAATGGGATTTTCTCGAAGAACGTCTATTTCAGAGACTGAGAAATATTTACAACCATTCGCCGCAGGAGTACCCAATGGTTTAAGTAACTTGGCCGCCATCAACACCGGTATCTCATGGGGAAGAAATCCAAGAAACCAAGCGGTTTCTTCCGCATTCAGACGGGCAGGGGACCGTCTCAAGTTCAAAAACTGCTGCCTTTCGGGGTGCATAGCAGGGTAGTATAATATTGTCTATTTAATGGGATAAATAACTTTATGGTATTACCAAGTAATACCCTAAATATAATTCCCGATGGGAACGTTTATGTTATTATGTTCTCCATGCTCCCAGTCAATCCAACTTCCGTTAAATATCCGCCTGAGATGCGGAATCGTGCGAAGAGAGATGCTGACCTTATTGGATATACTTTCGGAAAATATGTCCGCGAATGTATGGCTATGGTCGATAAGATGATCGAATCCGACATCTTGGAATGGCCGCAGTTGGTTCAAATCCTCAAAGTGGCGCGCAGTCGCGACGTGCGGGATCAGGGGCCGCCAGCCAACAATGACCCACTTCCTAATAGGAGTCCAAACGGAGGGTAAAAAGGGGGAATGCAAATAAAATCCCATATTCATAAACTCCATGAAGCCAAAAATCGAGAGTGGCTTCCCATCCAAGGAAATATGAACCGCCCCGGACTTCCGGGGCGGTTCTTTCGTTTCAGGCCGCGAGACTCGCCTGGACTCCCTGTGACGGGGAAAAGTCGAGGCGACCGCGCATCTTCACGGCCTCGTTCACGAACGCGATCTCCTTGTAGATCGGATTCACGTCCTTGATCCGGGCCTCGATCTTCTCCCGCATACCGGGGTTCTGATCGATCCACTGCTTCACCTGGGGCATCTGCTTCTCGACGAGACGCATCTGATCCTCGTACTTGTTCAGCTTGGCGAGCATGATCGTCCGCACGGCCCGTTCCGGATCTTCCCGAACCAGTTTGCGATAGTATTCCGTCGCCTTCTGGTTCTCCTCCATGAACGAGGTCAGCTTCTGATCGACCTTCTCATTAATCCGGGGAGCGCGGCCTTCCGCCTCCTCGGGAGCCTCTCCCGCCGGGGAAGAGGGCTGATTCTTCAACTTCAATGCCATATCGGCCTCCTGGGTTGGATGCGCCTGGCCATTTCTTTAGCGTGTGGGCCGGGACGCCTTTCTCACACGAATCGTTCAGTTCTGAAAATCGGGTGATACTTCGCTGGGGATCGGAACTCCCACGATGCTGCGGAGGGCCAGGTCGAAGTGGCCGACCATCTCCTCGGCCGTCATCGAGGAAAGCGCCATTACCATGAGGGTGCGGGCGTCCGGGGAGCGCCCCAGCGGGGCGAGATGCGTGGTCAGTTTTTCGGCGGCCACAAAGTATTCGCGGGCCACGTCGTCCGGTATGGGCAGGGTGATGATCATAGAGGGGTCTTTGAGATGAGTTAATGCCACAGCTCCCACCACGCCTTCCGGGGGGGCGGAGTCTTGTCGGCTTGGGTTTTCAGGACATCGAGCTGGGCTTGCTGGTCGGCCACCTGACGCCGCAACGCCTCGTTCGCGGCGGCAGCGGCCTGAGCCTTGTCGGCCTCGGTCTTCATCCGATCGATTTCCTGCGAAAGCCGGTCGTTCTGTTCCGCCGTTGCCTGAAGAAGCTGGTTCTGTTGCTGGATCTTCTGTTCCAGTTCCCCGCTCAGGGCTGCTGTCTGCTTCGCCGGATCGGCGACCGCTACGGTCGGCCCGAGGGGGACGGCGGTCGGGGCGTTGGGATTGAGATTCCAGCGAGGAGGCTGCTCGGCTCGGTAGATCGTGTGGGCCTCGTGAAGGACGTAGGGATTGTTCGGGTCTTCATAACGGCCCACGGGGTAGGCCTTCAGGGCTTCGCTATACCGGACATTCTCCGTGTCCTGAAGGTCGAGCGCGGTTCCTGCGACCTGATTCTCCCGAATGGGGACCGTTGTTTCGGTGGGGGTGGTGCTGCACCCGGCCAGCGCGACCAGGGGGAGGGAATAGAGCCATTTCATGGGGTGGGGGATTTCGTGGGTGAATGGGTCAAGGACTCGGCCTTGTGAGCCTTCTCCTGATCGAGGGTCTGCATGACGTAGAGATAGAATTGCTTCCCGGCAGGCACCCGGACGTAAAAGCCGTTCTGCTTGATCGAATCGGCGATTTGCTGGGCGTATTGGTTCAGGACGGCACTGGTGCCCTGGAGGGCTGCGTTCTTCGGAGAATCGAGAGGGCTTTGTTGGTATCCGCCCGTCATCGGATTGAAGATGTTCTGGTTGTCCTGAAGCCCGCCCGCCGCTGCACTCAGGAAGGTGGCTGCGAACAATTTGATCTCCGCCCAGTTGTCGCTCTTGATGAGATCGCCCCGAAGGCCGGCGGAGCCGTCGGTGATGGCCCAGCGTCCGTTGGCGTAGTCCCGTTCCATATCGAGAGCGAGTCCGCTGACGACCAGTTCGGCCCCGTTGAGCTGATCGGTCGTCCGCCAGACGATGTACCACTGGTTGTCGCTGGCGATCCGCTCGCGGGAACGATCGGTGCGGGCTTTGCCGTGGACTTCGGCCCCTGCCGGGATGACGAGCCGCCCGTTGTGATAGACGTCCTCGGTGACAAAACCGATGATCGGCGTCTCAATCTTGGCCGAGTCGATCGTAATGACCGTCTCGCAGGGAATGAGTCGCCCGTAGGGGGCATAGGTGTCCGAGACCTCCGCCCCGTCTGGGCCGCCATCGTAAAGGGTGATCGGGAGGCGGGCAGGTGGCTTAGGAGCGGCTTTGGAGACTCCGGGAAGGCTCAGTATGTCGGGAAGCTTCAGGGGCGTTCCTTCTCGGTTCACCGTGATGGGATGATCCTGTGCCGCTGCTTCCTTCGCTGGGAGTGTCGGAGTCGATGCGGAGGTAGCCGCGGAGGTTCGCAACCCGTAATAGAGTCCCCCGGCCACCGTCACCACGGCGGCGAAAGCGACAAACTGACCGGTCTTCGTCTGGAAGAAGTCGAGAAATTGGCGGGCGCTGATCACGCCTCCATTCCATCACGGAACGAACTTTTCCCTCAGCGTGCGGCAGGCGAGTAAAAGAGGATTCAGGCGAGCAGTGGGCTTGCGCGGAATCTAGGTGCCGTTTTGCCCTCGTCGCTGGCGCAAGCGGACTTCCTCGATCAGCAGGGGAATCGTCGCCTCGGGGCCGTCGAGCATTTCGAGGATGCCCTCGACGCAGAGGCGCACGATGGCTTCAGGCGTCCGATCCAGATCGGTGGATAGGTGGTCGAGACGTTTGCGGAGGGGTGGCGGTATAAGCGTATCGTCGCGGAGCGCCTTCCGCAGCAGACCGACGATGGCCTTGGATTGATCGGCGTAGGTGCCGTTTTCTACGAGGGCCAGGATACTTTCCTGAACGTCCGCCGGAGCCCAGAAACCTGCCTTGGCCTTAACGAAGGGCTTTTTTCGGGTAGAGGGATCTCCGATTGGTAAGGACTCAGTACCGATGCTCGTTTTCATGGCGTCCAGGGGAAATGGTCTTTGATGTTCTTCCGAGGAACATATTTGGACGTCAAGTCGGCTAAGTCAAGATGTGCTTCAGAAGAGCAAATCCATTTCAAGGAAGAGCCCGAAACGGGAACGGACCCGCGCTCGGGACGGAAAACAGAACGTGATCGGGGCGAAAGTCCGGGCGATCCGCCTCAAATTGACTCCCAAGGCGTCCCTGGAAGACATCGCAGGGCGGCTGGCATCGCAGGGCGTCCTTCTCAGCCGCAGCTCGATCAACAAGATCGAATTGCGTCAGCGGACGGTCAACGACGTCGAAATCATTGCCCTGGCCCGCGCCTTGCGGGTCAAGGTGGCCGAGTTATTCGAGTAGGGGCCTACTTTGTCGCCGCGTCCAACGTGACGGGTGAGGGAGCGCGGGTCACGATGACATTGAACGGATTATCGACTGCGAGGTTGTTCCTTCCTCCGTCCGGCGAGCCCGTCACCGCAAAATAAGCCAGCGAGACGCTGGGCTCGATCTTCTGCGTTTTCGGATCGATCCGCCCCGGAGGCAACACGCCTGAAGCGTCGGGGAGCGAAGTGTAATAGACATTCGTTCCCACCCGTACCGCCAACGTCTGAGGCAGGTAGCAGATTTCCTTATCGCTAGTGTTGTAGAGCAGGAGCTTGAAAATCAGTGTGTCCTCCGGGTCAAACCGGAACACCTCCGCGATCTCGACCTCGAAATCCTTGTACAACATCCGGCGATGGGGCTGTGCCGTGTCGATCTGAGGCAACGCCTCGGGATATTGGCCCTGAATGAGATGATACGCCTTCGCTCGGTCGAGTAGTCCCAGCAGCTTCGTCGGGCCGACTCCCTCCCGCTGTCCCAACTCCGGGCGGGGATCGGTCAGCTGATAGAACGTCACTGCATTGAACGGATGGGGATCGGTCTGGAACGTCAGGACATAGGTGTGTTTGTTCCAGATGACGTTGAGGTGTCCCGTCGCCGCCTCCTGCAACGCCCGAACCGAAAAGTAATACCGTCCCTTCGTGTAATTGAGGAAGACCGGTGCTGAGGCTTCCGGGTCGGTCGTGATCCCGGCCCCTTCCAATGCCGTCAGGGCACTAGGAAACATGATCGTGGTCGGCTCGTCCCTCGAAATGAGGATGGTGTACACCGTCCGGTCATCGAGCGGGAATTGCTTGATCGCCCGGAAGTCGGGCCGGGTATCGGCCCAGACTGAGGTGACGAAGACACACAGCAGAATCAAAGCAGATCGAATTTCCATACAGCGAGGGGGAAGCGACCGTTGGCGGTCAGGTTGGGGTTACGGACGAGGGTGAAGCGGACTTTGAATGCCGGGGCCTCGGGAAACGGCTGGCCGTTGAAGACACCGACGCGAGGGAGCTGCCCTGTCACTTCGACCAGGACGAGATCGTTCCGTGTTTGGAGAATGTCGATTTTCTGAATTTCGACTTTCTGATGGATCTGTTTCGCTGAAAACTCGGCGGCTTGGGCGCTTCGTAATGCCTTCGCTTTTTCCAAGGCATCGGGCAGGTACATCTTCTCCAACAGGTCGGGATAATCGTATCCGGTCGGGTTCTTCTGAAAGAGGGCGAGGCAGGCGAGAATCGCTTGGGAGGTATGAAGCTGGGTGGCATCCTCGAAATTGAGGAGCGGCGAGACGTGAAACGTCCCTGCCTCGTCGAGGATCACGACCCGCTCCCGTGTCCGGTAGGCGGCAATCACTAGATAAGGTTCCACCAATGCGGCAAAAAGAGCGCAGACGGCCACGGCGAACCACATCCGGGCGGCCCAGCCGTGATCGGAAAAGAGACGGACGACCGTAGGAGCGGGACGAGATTGCCGAGGGGGAAGCCCGGCGGGGACGTGGGTGGTGCGGAGGGTATCGGCATTCATCTCAGTAGGAGATCGCAAGCGGGATCTGGTTCAGTTGTTTGACGGCGAGGGCGAAACGGTCGAGAGAAGGATCGGAGGAAGGTGGTGGCTTCTGCGGTTTCACCGGCGCGGATAAGGGCATGAGGGCCGCCTGTTGTGTTGTCCCGAGTTGCGGGGGCATCCCAGATCCAGCCGGTGTTGGGGAAGGCGGTGTCGGTGGCGAGGAGGACGGTCCGTTGCTCGATCCCGGGGTTCCGGGCGACGACGGGCCGGAGGAGGAAGGAGCCGCACCGAGCTTCCCGGACAACAGTCTACTGATGCCTCCCGCCGCCATGCCTAATTCAATCGACTTTCCGACCGACGACGAAAGTGGCGTTCCCGAACAAAAGAGCAACTGCATCACAATCGGCACGGCGAGACTCCCCAGGATGAGCCAGACGGCGGTAATGCATCCGAGGAGAAGCGTGGCCGGAGTGAACTTCGTCGCCGCGCCGTAGGCCAGGGCAAGGGCGCTTCCCGCCGAAATTGGGCCCGTCAGAATCGAATACCCCACCAGATCGACCACGGCGAACCCGATGGGCCAGGCCAGGATCGCCAGCGTCTGTTGGACGTACCGCATCCCCAGCCCCTTCGTGCTTTCCATCGAGAAGAGCGAAAGGGCGATGGGGAGGAACATATAGCAAAGACATTCCATGACGAACTGCCCGATCATCATGGGGAGCTGCACCATTCCCCCGATGCAGACGACGAGCCAACCAAGGGCGAATTGGACCGCCTTCATCAACGAATTCCCAATATCGAGCCAGTTGAAACCGTTGTCGGGCGGTTTGATGAGCTTCATCAGGGCCGAACTGGTCGAAGTAGGGTCGTCGGCAAACTGCGAGCGGATGAGGACGGCGATATTCCAAAACTCGTCCCGAGCCGCGTTGAACCAGACCGGCAGGGTAGCAATAAGACCGCAGAGGACCGCCGCCGTGATGATCGGCTTCATCAGCCCGACGACGTTGCCGTGGCTGGTGCGGGAGGCCCGGACGATGATCGAGGCGGTCAGGACGAAAAAGCAGACGAACCGGAGATCGGTGCTGATCTGCTCCGCCATCGGCTGGAGCGTCGGGACGAAGTCGCTGATTTCCACGGGAAGCTCCTATTTGAAATCCTTCCGGCTGGCGTGGACGTTCCCCTGCCATTTGGAATAGTTGTCGAGCGACACCGACATTTCCTGATCGGCCGACTGGTTCGCGGCGTCGGCTTTCATCTGCCGGTCGTTCCGATTGGAAATGTCCTGAGTGACGAGCTGGGCCTGGGCCGTCCCTTGCTGGTTGTTGAGATCGGCGATCTGCCCGTCGATGGCAGCGACCTTTGCCTGCAATTTCTGGACTTCGGACTGGTTGGTAGAGGACTGGATCTGGGCGAGGGTCGCCGCCTTATCCCGCTGAAGCTGGGTGATTCGGGCCTGGGTGTCGCCGATGACGCTCGTGACATTTTGCGTCTGCTGCTGGATAGCTGCGAACGGCTTGAAAAGATCACCGTTGGCCTGGAAGTCGAACCCGCTGGGGGTCTGAAGGCTGGTGCTGGTGAAGAGGCCACCCGAGGTATTCGTCAACGCCTGGACGCCACTGGCCGTCTGATTGAGAGTCGAGGAAAGCTGGCCCACCGAGGAGGTCAGATTGCTGTCCCCGAGGAGATTGAGGTTCATGCTCCCCGCCGCCGCCAACGGATCACCGATGAAGTTCTTCATCGTCTGAATCTGTTGGATCTGCTGATTGAACTGATCGATCTGGGTGTTGAGGGCCTGGATCGACTTCGCCCATTGGGCCATGTCATCCGAGTGGGCGAGCTGGGCGATAGGATCGGAAACGATGGAGACGGAATATTGGGCACGGGCCGAAGAAACACCTTCCAAAGCGAGGACGGCACCCACAGCCAAAATTGTGAATAACTTCATGGGTTAGTTTTCGATACGGAGGTATTCGGTGGTCGGAACGGTGGTGACACCGTTGGTCGTCGTTCCCCCGGTCGTGAAGGTGTAGTACGACACTCTTGGCTGGGGTTTCGTCTGGAGGGCCTTCTGCTGATTCTGGATGATCCAATATTGCTGCTTCACGGCATCGGAACGGCCCAGGTTGTAATCGGCTGCGCCGTCCTTGGAGGGACCATAGGTCGGTTGGGAGGCGCAACCGCCCAAGCCGCAGGCGGCGACGAGTAAGAGAAGGAGCTTATTTCGCATGGGTGTAAGAGGGTTTCGGGGTGGAAGTCGTGGGCGAGGAGGGACTGTCAAAGAGCGTGTAGAGGCCGACGCCAAGGGCTCCCGCTCCGAGCCCCGTCGCGCCATAAAGGAGATAGGTGTTAAGGGTCGATTTCTTGACCGACGTCGAGCTGACCGTCGTCACCCGATCGGAAAGGGAATTGATCTGCGATTGAAGGGTCTGAGTCGTCGTCGCGGAAACCTGCTTCAATACCGTGAGCTGGGAGGTCAGTGCGTCGATCTGGCTCTGGAGATCGGAACTGCCCGTTTGCACGGTGTTCTGAAGTGCGTTCAAATTCGTCTCCAACGTGGCGATTCGATCCTGAAGCGTGGTGTTGAGGGTCGACAGAGAGGCGATGGCGGAGGTGTTCTGGGCGGTCTGATCCTGAAGGCTCGAAATGGCGGCGTTGATTTGATCGAGCGCCGCCTGGGAGGCCGTTGCATCGTCGGGAATGAAAACGCCGTTGTAGCTGTCCCCTCCTTGGCTGCTGTGCCCTTGGATGTAATAAGTTCCGGCTTGGGAAAGATAGACGACGGCAGTGATGGGGCGGCCCGAGGTGATGTTTGACCCGATGTCAAATTGGGCTCCCCCCATCCCTGCCCCGTTCGCTGCATTGATCACCTGAAAGCCCCAGGAAGAGGAGTCGTCGTTCTTGATGCCATAAACGATGGCAAGCCCCGGTACCGTCGTCGTGAAGCTCACCCCGTCGCCCCCGGCAAACGTGATCATCGAATCGGCATGGGCGAGGACGGGCAAAACCAAAAGGACGAGTAGGCGGAGAAGGTATTTCATACGGCGAGGAGGTGGGGTTCAGGTTCGGGAGCGGAAATATTCCGGATCGTCCCGCACGTCGCGGGTTGCGTCGTCGGGGAGTAGTAGCAGACAGAGGAGAACTTCTGACCGGGGGCCTGCTGTTCCGGCAGGGGGTAGTTCTGAATCGATTCGACCGTCACCTCGGGAAGATGGATGTCCTGGGAAATGTCCTCCAGGTCGGAGCGGTCAAATTGGCGCATGAGGAAGAACTGCTTGCTGTTTCCCATCACCACGGGCCGAATGCGCGTTCCCTTGAACTTGCTGTACTGTTGAACGATCGAAATAGTCCAGCAGTTGAACTTCCGAAGTTGGGCATAGCTTTCGGCGACGATTTTCTCGCCCCCCGGCACGTCGAGGAACCGGGCCACTTCCTCGAAGATGATCCGCTTCCAGAGATGTCGGGGCAGGGTGATGATGTGCTGGCGGGTGAAACCGGAGATGAGGAGTCCCGCCGCTGTCTTCAGTTCGACGGCTTGTTCGGGAATGTATCCCAACTCGAAGTGGGCAACCTTGCCCGTGAGGGAGGTATTCGTCTTCCCGTCGAAGAGCTTTCCGTATTGGCCGCTGGCGGTCCACGCGGTCAGGAGCGTGGCGAGATGGTCGATATCCTCCTTCCGGTGTTCGGGGAACCGGGAGAAGTACATCAGGTCGATCAGCGCCGAATGGGTGGGATAGTCCTCGGGACGGAACGCGCTGTATCCCGCCGCCATGACGAGGCGTTCCGTATCGGGCTCCTTGATGAAACGGGTGATCTCCGATTCGGAGACCCCGGCAACGAAAGACTGCGCTTCGTCGTCATTGGTTGCCGTCCGATCGCGGAGTTCCGCGAAGGCTTCGAGGAAGGTGCTTCCCGTCTCCATCTTTTCCCGCCGCCAACGGTGGACGGCGCACGCCTGACGCTGGATCTGGGGCAAGAGATCGGAATGCTTCCCCGTCCATTCCGCAAAGGTGTCGATGTAAAGTTGGTTGATGTATTGACCGATCTGGGCCTGCCGAAGCTGTTGCTTTTCGGAATCGGAAGATTCTCCGATCATCCGGGAAACGAGCGCCACTGCCGTTGCCAGATGGAGCTGGGTGAGTGGGAGGGCCTGGGTGTCGAGGTAGTTGAGAGTGAGTTCCCCGTCCGGGTGGACGATGATCGGCGACTGGTCGAGGCTTTCGGTAAATCGCTTGTAGGAAAGCCCTTCTTCGACGATGACGTTGTAATCGAAGTAGAGCTGGGTCTGCGCCAGAAGGTCGTCCATGAAGTAGGATTTCCCCGCGCCGGTCATGCCGAGGAGGACGGCGTGCTGGGGCGTCCCGCCCAGGAAGGTGCGGACACCGACGAGATTTCCGTTTGTGCCGTCGTAGAGTGCCTCGGCTTCCTTCAGATGGGCCGTGAAGGTCGATGAGAGCGGCAACATATCGGCCAGATAGCGGTCCTCGGCGTAGAGATTCCGATGCCGATAGCTGCTTCCCGTCCAGCCGGGCCAAGTGGCAAAGAAGAGGCGTTTCGCGGTCGAGGAAAGGGCCGTTTCATAAAGCTGGGCCCCATTCATATTCTGAACGGCGTTCCTCACCGCAGCGCACTTCGCATGGAGGTCGGTCTCCGTGCGATCCCAGACCCGGATCAAGTATTGAACGTCGAACGGGAACGCGAACCCCTGCGCCAGGGAGTCGATCTTCCGCTCCTTCTTCTTCAGGGCGACGGCGATGGACTGCTTTCGCTCCGACTCGAAATCGCCCCGGAGGCGATCCATCGCCTTTTCCTCCTTGCCGATTTCCTGCCGGACAGGGATCGGTTCGATGTTGATCGTGAGTTGGTAATCGAGGAAGGGGAGGCCGGTGAGACGGTGAATGATTCCCGGATAGGTTTTCTGAGGCCACCGCTTGAGGGAGAAGATATTGTGGTAGTGGCCGTCGAGATAGAACCCGGTCTTCTCGCTGATGCCGACGCCATCCCCGTTCCAGCAGAGTTCCTGAATCGAGAGATCGGGGTGGTACAATTCCTCGGGACGGAGATCGAGACTGTCGGCCAAGGTCGGGTTGAGAAAACGAAGGGTGTAGGAGAAATGGTCGAGGTCGGACATGGGCCGCAGCGTCGTCCCGTTCCCGAAGACTGTTCCCAAGGTGGAGCCCAGTTCTCCGAAATCGTTACGGAGCTGCTTCAGCGTGCTGGCGTAGTAATCGGACAGGGCCGCCCGGTTCTTCAACGCGCCGGAATAGCTGTCGATGTCCTGAGAAATGAAGAGAACCAACTGTTCCCGACGCAGGGTGCGGTTCAGCATCCGCTGCCAGTAGCGGGTGAACCGCTCGTTGCGGACGCGGCGCACGTAGGGATCGGCGGTCTTCGCCGTCTCCTCGTAATACCGGGTCAACTCGGCCCGGTAGTCGGAATTACACGTCCATTGGATCTGCGCCCGCTGGCGCGGCCCAAGCGTGGCGAGGAAGATGCGGATCTTATCCTGAAACTCGTTCAGGAGGGAGATCGAGGCGTTGTGGAGGTCGGGCGGTTCCAGCACGAACCCCTTGCTGGCGGTCGAGCCGGTTTCCAAATTCCCGTAAAGGATCAGGTCTTCCGCGAAATGCCCATTGGGCGCTTTGTCGTGGCCTTTCACGAGAGGGGTCTCCGGTGGAGGGTTTGGCCGCGTTGGACGAGCGAGAAGCCCCGCCCGTTGATCCAGAGATCGAACAAGTCGAGGTCGTAACCGGGGGGCTTACTCTGCTTGAGGAGGAGGACGTAGGCGAGCGTTCCCGAAAACGGAACGGCGGCGATCAGGGCGCTGGCAAGCCAGTTCACATGGAACGCTGCGAAGAGGACGAGGAGGACGCCAATCGAGAGCGTTGCCGAGGCCACGACCGGAAGGAACAGGTTTCCGTCGAGGCCCCAGACCGAGCCGCCCGAATCGTCGGCGGCATTGGTATCGGTCAGCCGGAGGTGGGGATGGGTGCCACTCATCAGAACGTGGGGGTGAGGGCACCGCCGCTCAGGCCGAAGATGGCGAAGAGGGCGCCCATGATGGAGGCGGCGGCGGCGATGATGATTCCGGCGATGATCCCGGCCTTGCCGTCGGGATCGCCCTTGCCGATGGCGTTGGCCCCGCCCCAGATCTTCACGACGCCCCAGATGAACCCGAACATGAACATGATCCCGAGGGCCATGTTGAAGCCCTGGCGGAGCTGGCTGGTGCTGCCGGTCGACTGGGCCAGGAAAACCGAAGTGGTGAGAAGGTTGATCGTCACGCTTTCCACTTCATCACGAAAAGCAGCTTCCCCCTCAGCGAGCAGCGGGCGGATAGAAGCGGGTTGAAACGAGCAGTGAGAGATGCCTGTCGATGAGCCGAAAAACCGCGAAAAGCGGCCTTATTTTCGGCCCATGAAAACCACTTCAAACATCGACAAGCTACGGAATCTCGACGCTTACCTGCGGAACAACATCCGGGGACAGGCTCATGTTCTTCCCCGCGTGCAGTCCGTTCTCAAACGAGGGGAACTGGGGCTGGCCCATCCGAATCGGCCCAAGGGATCGTTCCTCTTCGTTGGGCCGACGGGCGTAGGGAAGACGGAAATTACCGTGTGCTTTTCCGATTTCCTCTTTGGGCCGGGCCATTGCCATCGCTTCGATATGTCGGAGTTTCAGAACCAATCCTCCGTGGGGCTCTTATTGGGGCAGAGCGAGACGGAAATCGGGATGCTGGGGCGGGCGTTGGCCAAGGCCGACCGGGGGACGCTTCTTTTCGATGAAATGGAAAAGGCACATCCCTTGGTGCTGGATCTCTTCCTGCAAATCCTCGATGCGGGGCGTATCACCTTGGCAACAGGCGAGACGAGGAGCCTCAACGGCTACTACATCGTTTTCACGTCGAACATCGGGGCCGCCGAGGCGATGCGGATGGAGCATTCGGCACTGGCGACTATCGAGCGAACGGTATTGCGCCGCGTCGATCAAACGCTGCGGCCCGAACTGGTGGCTCGCATCAGTGAGAAGGTGGTCTTTACGCGACTGACGTTTCAGGTGCAGCGGGAGATCTGCGAATTGATGGTGAGTCGGGAGGTGGAGCGATTGGCGAAGATGGGATTCCATTTCACCATCGAGGAGTCGGCCTTGGAGTTCCTGGTCCGCGAGGGCTATCACCGGACGCTGGGGGCGAGACCGATGCGGAATGCTGTGGAACGCCATTTGCAGGACGCCCTCACGGAGACTCTATTGGCCGAGTGCAATACCGCCAGGCGCATCGTCGCCGACCGGGCTCGGGGACGACTGCAATTTGAATAGAAGCGAATCAAAGAGAGCGCGACGGGTGAGGGAGGGTGTGCTTCCATCGGGAATGTTCCCCAACCGAAAGCAATATCGGAGATGGACTCTTCCCGCCCGGCAAGGATGCCTGAGCCTGCTGCTGGCGCTTATCGGCTTCCCCGCCGTGGTCATCGGCTATTTCCAAATGTTCGGCAACGACCAGATCAGCAAGAAGATCCTGGCGGGGCTGGAGGCACAGGTGCGGCCCGACATCGACCTGCATGGTCTGGAAACCAAAGACCTGATCAATACCGGCCCCACACTTATGGGTGTTTTCGTCAACAACCGCGACGCCTTTGCCGATGACTTCCACTGGGCCGTGATCGCGGGGGATGGAAAAACAAAGGTTCCCTTCGATCTTCCGCCCTTTAAGGGGGTGAAGTACAGTTTCAGGCCCGGCAAGACCTTGGAGCTACCGCTCTGTCTCCTCAGCGAGTTCACCAAATTCCTGCCGCCCGCTTATTCGGCGACGACGCTTCGCGCTGTCTATACTCAGGAGGAGATGTGCGATACCACGATCCGCCATGCGTCGGGAACCAGTGTTCCCGTGGTCGTGACCTACTCCTACAAGTCGCCTATGGGAGAACAACTCAACGGGATGCACCTTTTGTATTTCTGCGTCTCCGACTAAGAGCCCCCGTAAAGGCTAGGCTGCGGCGTAGGTCGCCGGAGCCACCTTCTTCGCCTGCTTTTTTCCCGTCCCGTAAAACCAAGCGGAGACGCTGGCTTTGTCCCGTTTCAGCTTCTTGGCGATGGCGTCGATATGGACGCCCTTGCTGTCGGCGGCCTTGAGAAGGGGAAGGATGCCTTCTCCCAACGAGCGGCGCTTGTTCCGGCGAGTCCGCTTCTTTCGTTTCGTGACGGCACTATTTCCGCGCCGGGAGCCGAACGATTCCAGTTTGGCAAACACTGCCTCCAAGTCGGCTTTTAATTGATTGCGCTTGTGGTGAAGGGCGATGAAGGCCGACAGGTCGCGGGATGAGAGGTCGGTTAATCTCATAACGATAATCTAGGTGTAGGGTTGGTTGGGGTAAATGAGAAAGGGGCCTAGCGGCTTCCCTCCTCGATCTGAATGGAAAGAATGCAGGGGCGTTGTCCGGAAGCCTCCGGCCCCTCCTGACGAACCGTCTGGAGGCGTGTTTCATCGAGTGCGTCTATGAGCCGCTTCAAGCCGTGGCCGGTGATAGTCACGAGATCCGGCCCCGCGATGAGAAAGATTGTCTCGGGTGGCCCCGGCTTCCATCGCCACTTCACGATGACGCGATAGGCATAGGAAGTGATGTCCTCCGGCTCCCGTGAGAAGCGCAGGGCGTCGAGGGGAGTGGAGGGAGGGACGATGGTGCCCCACGCCCCCTCCAAGGCATTCTCCGAGGGTGTGGCGATTTTTTGGGAAGTCTTTCCTTTAAGCGACATAGCCGATTCTCTGTTTCGTTGTCTGCTGGGTAACTCGCCGTTGACGCAGAGCCTGGAACGCTTCTGCCGCCTCGACGATCTTCTCGAAAATCTTCCAGCGCCGGAAATGCGATTGCTTCAGTTCCAACGCCAATTGCCGTTCGGCGGGCGTGGCCATCGCTTCGCGCGCTTCCTTCCGGTCGGAGGTGTAAACTATCTGGGTCAGCCGGAATCTAGAATTACTGACGTAAGCCTGCTTCAGGTTCGCTGCCTTCAATGCTTCGTCGGTCATCATCAAAAGTCCTCGATCGACGGTCTTCCCTTGGGCGGCATGAGAAGTCGTAGCGTAGCCGTGGGCAAACTGACGGAAAAATAAAGGGAGCGTTCGTCCATCTTTCAATCGGAGAGAGCCATCGACTCCGAACCCAGCCACTTCGACAATGTCGCCATTCTTCAAGCCGGAAGGCTTGTCGTTGGCCCGGATGAGGAGCTTTTCTCCCAAGGCGACGGAAACCTCCCGGTCCAGGCCCGGCTCGAATCCGGTGATTTGCCCTGGGTTGAAGACGAAGCGTTCCCCGTTGGGGCGGGATACGATGATGCGTCGGTCGATGCGTTCCACGAAACGGAGGAGTTCCCCTTTCTCGAAAACCGCCGCCTTCCGATAGAACTGAAGCACGTCGCCGGGTTGATAATTCCGGGCATCCTTCTTCTCCGCTTTCGTCCACTGGAAGGGAACGAATGCGGTCAACGTCCGATCCTCGCCTTGCAGGAATCCCTCCTCCCTGAGCCGGGTTCGCACCACGCGGCTGAATTGATGGATGTCCGACCAGACCGGGGAAACGGCCAAGCACGAGTGTCCCCGCTGGAGGGTCTTCACGTAATCCTCGGCGGCCTGGGCGAAGAGGAGCGCCGGTTCTCGAATCTGCCGGACCGCTCCGAGCGATTCGAGCTGCTTGAAGGCGTCATACGGCTTCCGCCGGGCGAAGAGTTCGACCGCCTTGCGGTACCCGGGATCGCGTTGCCGGTGAATTTCGGTCAAGGTGGCGAGGTCGATTCCGCCGTATTTCTGCAAAGCGCGGAAGGCATCCCCGGCTTCGACGGAGCCGTGTTGCTTGATGTCCCCCACTAGGAGGAGCCGGTTGCCGTTTCGTTCGGCCAGAGCGCAAAGGGCGTGCATCTGCCGGGTCGAGATCAAGCCCGCCTCGTCCACGAGGATCGTCCTTCCCCGGACTTTCTCTTGCAGGGACGAGTTGACCAGCAGCTGTTGCAAGGTGTCGGCATCGGAAACGAGTTCTTGCCGCAGTATTGCGGCAGCGCCGGAGGACGGGGCGCAGGCGAAGGGGCGCTCTCCGCCCTGCTCGATCCCTCGGACCACTTCCTTGAGGACGGTCGTCTTCCCGGTTCCGGCGTCCCCCTCCAATCCCATGACCCGGTCCCGGCAGTTCAGGATGAAGGCGACCGCGTTGCGCTGCTCGGTCGAGAGCGAAGGGGATAGGTCGGAGACGTCGCCCATCCGAGGGCAACGGTTCCGACCTCGCCGAGCCCAGCCGACGCACTCCCGTTCCAGCCGGAGCATATTGCGGGAGGTGATGCGGCTTCCTTCCCGGAGGAGGTCGCCGGTGGCGATCCGATCCTTCAGAATGATCTTGAAGGCGTCGAGTTCGACATAGCCCCGGCCTTGGACGAGGGCTTCCCGGAGCAATATCCGTTCGTCAGTCACCGACACCCGCTCGAAAAGGTGAGCCTCGGCTTCGGTGAACGCCTGTTCTGGTGAGATGGCAACGGCCCGTTTCGGAATGCCATCGGCACTGGCAATTGCCGCCTTGACCAAGCTCACCGTTTCCCCGGCCTCCTCTCGCCACCGTTGGCGCAGAATCGTGGAATCGACGTGCTGCTTGGAGGCGCGGCTCCGCGAGGCGATTCCTTGCAAGCCGTCCTGGCTCGTGACACCGAGGGATTCGGCCATTGCCTCGATGGCCTCGCGGCGCTTGCTGAATTGCTGGCGCAGTTCCGGGGGTATTCCCCGGACGTGGAAGCCGATGGGTCGGGTTTTCTCCAATTCGTAACCCGCCTCCCGCATTCGCTGGGCCAGCTTGGCGTAGCAGACCTCCCGGAAATAACCCTGATGCGTGAAGTAGCCGAGGGGTTGAACACTCTTCCAGCGGGCTTCCGTCGGATCGTATGTCACGTTCATGATGCAGACGTGGGTATGAAGCTGGGGATCGAGGCTCCGGCTGGCGTCGTGCGTCACGACGGCGGCGACCATGTTGCTGGTCTCGTGATCCTCATCCTGCCCTCGCTTGCGAAGGCGAGTCGCCGTCGTTGCCTCGATTTCGCGGAGCGTATCGCGCACCGCCTCCTCCCACCATCCGGCGATCCGGTCGTCTCCGCCCACCATGTAGGCCAGCGAAACGTCCTTGGGAGCCGAGATCTGACCGAAGTAGCAGACGCGCCGGTCGGCTCCCTTGTTCCGCGCTCCGAGAAGTTTACCCGTCACGGGATGCTTCCCGTCGCAGAGACGGGCGAAGTGTTCTGGATCGACCTGACCGGAAAGCCCGAGCCTTACCGCGCCTTTCCCGTACCAGATCATTTCCGATTGGCCATGCTGGGTCAGGTAGTCGCCCTTCGCCATGTGCTGGGCGAAGTAATTCAGCGCGCCGAGCTTGTTGCGGCAGGGTCGATCAAAACGGACCATGCCTCATTCCTAATCCAAGAAGGGAGGCTCTGTCCAAAAAGAGAAGGTGTTACCTGGTATTACCTTTTGAAAATGCCTTTCCGAAAGAGCATTCGCCTGGACCTAGGAGTTTAGGAGAAGTGACACGCCACCCCTAACGAAGTTAGGCCAGAGGCCATTGCGGGCCGTTCTTTCGTGATTCATCATCGTTTCATGGTAGCTCCGCGATGGTACGGCTTCGTTCGTGATGGTTCCGGTATGGCGCCGTGCTGCTCATCAGCTCGAACTGGCCTCGCCCTTCATTGTCGTTTCATGGCGTCATGGTCGGGCAATGCCCGTTTTCTCCTATTTCATCGCCTCATCGTCATCGTGCCATAATCGCTCTTTCGTGATGCCTCGGCGGACGCATGGGTAATACCAAGTAACACCAGCGGGACTTGGAAATCAGTCCGTGGTTTGTGGTTTATAGGGTGGCGTGAGCACGCCAACCGACATTCATGCCGTTCTGCTGGAATCGGCGAAACAATACCAGCACAGCGTCACGCCCCAGGCCGTCCTGGAACCTTATAAGGAGGCCATTCTCCTGCTGCGGGCAAAATACGCCAGCTACGAGAAAATCACCGAGACGTTGACAGCGCATGGCGTTCAAGTCTCCGGCGCGACAGTGCGAAAGTTCTGCCGCCGTTATCATGCCGAGATGCGTCGGCTCCGCACCGCGCTCGATGTCGAGCGCCGTGCTGCTGTCGCAGCGCAGAAACCTTCTCCCGACGCTCCGCCGTCACCCGAGCGTCCACCATTGACTTCCGAGATCGGCAAACGCGGCCCCCGCATCGCCCGAGATGAATTATGACGACCCACCCTGATACACTCATGCCCACCAAACGCCTGATCCTTTGCCCGCAGGACAAAGGCGGGATCGGAAAGAGCTTCATCGCCACCCTCCTCTACGACTTCCTCGTCGAGCGCGGCGTCAAAGTGAAGACCTTCGACCTCGACCACGCCAACAGCACCTTCCAGCGGTATGTTCCCGAGGCCGAGTTCATCGACACCGACGTCGACGCCGACAAACTGGCCGTCCTCGACCGGTTGGTGAGCGCCTTGGAGACGGTCGATACTGTCCTGGTCGATAACCGGGCGGCGGGCGGCACGAAGGTACTCCGCTACATCGAAGACAGTCGCCTGACCGAGCTTCAGAAGGAACTGGCGTTCGAGCTGGTCTTCGTGGTCGTCGCCATCGACGACAAGGACGCCATCTCTCAGGCCGCCGACGTGCTGGAGGCGTACGGGGAGCGGGTGAAATGGCTCATCGCCCGGAACTTCCGCGATTCGGTCGAGCTGACGATGTGGGACGGGGCGCAGACCCGGAAGAAGCTGAAGGCGGCGGGAGCGGTCGAGATTGACGTGCCGTGCCTCGCCGAAATGACGAAGAACCGGCTCCAGATGCTCAATCTCACCGTGGGCCGAGGGAGAACCGCCACGAAACTTCATCTTCTCGACCGCTCCAGGTGCGTCCGGTTCCACACCTTCATGGAGGAACAGTTCACCCAGGCGGCATCCCACCTCCTCGCATGAAGGCTCCCGGTGAGTTGGCCTACCCCGACACGCTGCCGGACGACCTCAAGGTCATCCTGGCGGCGCAGAAGGTGCCGTCCGACGACCCTCTCCTCGCCGTTCTGGCGTGGCATTGGGGACGAATCAACCAGAGCAACGATGCCCTCCAGGAAACCGGCATGGTGCTGAAAGTCGCCTTGGACGAGCGAATCAAGGTAATCGCCGGTTCTGTCAAAGCGTTGGAGGAGGTGGCTCGTCACCTGGACGTGATGAACGGCCTTTTGTCCGAAAAGCCCTCAGTCCTCGGCAAACAGATCGAGGCTGAGTTGACCCGGCATATCGGGAGCGCTCTCTCGGCCACACAAGGCATCGCAGGCGTCCTCTCCTCTCTTTTTCAGAAAACCGAAGGTTCGTTCCGCCGCCTCCATCGGGAGCGGTTCGCAGCGGCCTTCCTCTCGGGCCTCGCCAGCGGGGCCCTACTCATCCCGTGGACCTACTCCCATTTCTTTTCGCATTGACGACGACGGCGTTGGCGTTGGGGATCGAACTCCAGCCGGGGCCGCTCCATTACGTTTCTTGGCTCTTCGCGGTGCCGGTCGGCTGGTTCGTCTACGGCGCATTCCGTCCTGGGAAGGAGAGCCGGTACGTCCTCACCCTCGGCGGCGTCCGCTGGAACGAGGCCGACTTCTGCCGGGGTTGGGAAATCGACGGGCGAACTGGCTCCGGGAAGACGGCGAGTGGCGTGGTCCCGATCCTCCACGCGCTGAAGAGGAACCGTCCCGGCATGGGCATCCTCGCCCTCGACACGAAGGGCGACCTGAGCGAACCCATCGAGGCCGTGGCCGACGATCTGGGATGCCGAGCCGACCTGCGGCAGTTGGAGGTCCGTCCCGACAACGCTCCCCCCGGTTGGAAGCCGCCCTACACCCTCAATTTCCTAGGAGATCCCTCCCTGCCCGCCTCGACCTACGCGAAGCTCCTGGTCGATGTCGCCACGGCGGCGGGACAGAAAGGTGGGCAGACCTTCTTCAAGAACGCCGCCCAGGTCGCCATTCAGAACGGGATGAGCCTCCTGGCGGCCCTCGACGTGCCGGTGACGATTGAGAACTGCTACCGCCTCGTCATGGACATGGCCGAGCTGGAAGCGCGGATCGGGGAACTGGAGAAGATGCCGGGTCCGTTGCGCGATCCGCTGCTCGACTACTTCCGCGAGTTCAAGGCCCAGCCGAAGGAACAGTTGGGTGGGGTCCGCTCCACGGTCTTCAACTATCTCCAGCCGTACACGGTGTCCGACATCGCCGAGGTCTTCTGCCCCACGGAGCCGACTTTCGACCTCGCCGAAATCGACCTGGGGCGGCTGGTTAGCGTGAAGATCCCGCAGAAGTACCAGACCGAGAAGCGGTACGTCAGCTTGATGCTGAAGGCGCTGTACTACCTGCACGCTTTGCGGCGGTATGACCTCTCTGGCGGGGAGCGGGCGCGGAAGAACCTGATCGTCGGTGTCTTCGACGAGGCCCAGGAGTCGGTCCTTCTGAGCGAGGACGGGATTTCCGATTACAACGTGGTCGACAAGATCCGGGGCGCCCGCGCCACGGCGATCTTCTCGACGCAATCCCCCACCTCGTACATCCCGCCGATGGGAGGCCGGGACAAGGCCGACGTTTTCCGGCTTAATTTGGGGAACAAGATCCACTTCACCGCCGCCGACAAGGACGCCTCGGAGATGATCGCCGAATCCATCGGCAAGCGGACGATCAAGAAGAGGACATGGAGCAGCGGCTCGGGGAAGCGGAGCGTCAGTTGGACCGACGAGGACCAGTACCTCATCAAGCCCCACGTTCTGCGGCGTCTGCCGAAGCACGTTGCCATCATCAAGCATTGCGAGCAACGGTATCGCTGGGTACGGCTGCCGCCCTCTCCTTTCACCAAGCCGAAGGTGGCTGATGTTTCACGGAACTGAACAGATGAGACCCCATGCCCACGCCGGAAAAATCGCCCTCTGGGGCTGACCAACTCGATCTTTTCGATTATATTCCTCGCCATGACCACGACGCTGACCCAATACGGCCGGATGGCCGAAGCCCACTGGCGGGAGCACCTGCCGAACAAGGTCCGGGAACTGGAAACGGCGGGAACGCTGGAGGAGGCGCTTCTCGACGCGGAGGAGAGGACGAAGGACGAGATGTACACCCTGACGCGGCACATGATCGGCAAGCAGGGGATGACGGTGGAACAGGCCCACGCCGCCGCGTGGGAGATCGTCCGCATTCGGTATATCCTCCTTCCGCCGGAAGCGGCGACGTAATCCGCAACGCCGCAAACCATCGGATCACCGCCGCCGCCAAGATCGGAACCGGGGGGCCGAAGCAGCGGTTCAAGCAGAACGTCGCCGCCATTGAGACGCTGCGGCGGATCGAGGTGGAGAACCGGCCTGCCACGCCTGAGGAAAAGGCGGTTCTCGTCAAGTATGTCGGCTGGGGTGGGTTGCCCCAAGTCTTCTCTCCCGTCCCCGAATGGCGGAAGGAGAACGAGCAGCTTTCCTCGCTGTTGACGGACGAGGAATTCGACGCGGCGCGGGGCTCGACCCTCAACGCCCACTACACTGCTCCCGGCGTCGTCCGCGCGATGTACGCCGCTGTCGAGCGGCTGGGCTTCGGGGGTGGACGCATCCTGGAACCGGCCTGCGGTCTGGGCCACTTCCTTGGCCTGATGCCGGAAACGATGGCGGCCCAGTCACCCGTCACCGGAATTGAGTTGGATTCGATCACGGCGCGGCTCGCGCAAAAGCTCTATCCTGACGCCGACATCCGGCACACCGGCTACGAGAAAGCCCAGCTCGCCGACGGGTTCTATGACTTGGCGATTTCTAACGTCCCGTTTGGCGACTACCAGCCTTACGACAAACGCTTCAAGGCGTACAAGTTCAATATCCATGACTATTTCTTCGCGGCGACAGTGGAGCGGATTCGGCCCGGAGGATTGATCTGTTTCATCACCTCGAAGGGAACCCTCGACAAGAAGCATTCCCTCTTGCGGCGGCACGTCGCCAAGCAGGCCGACTTGGCGGCGGCGATCCGGCTTCCGAACACTGCCTTCAAGGAGAACGCCAACACCGAGGTCACGACCGACATCGTGATCCTGCGGAAACGGCTGCCGGGTCAGGCCCCCTCGGGCCCGGCGTGGCAGGAGAGCGTCGAGTACCAGAACGTCAAGGGGGAGAGAATGCTCCTCAACGAGTATTTCGCCGCTCGGCCCGAGCAGATGTTGGGGACGATGGCACTGGAGGGAACGATGTACGGTTCCCATGAACCGGCCCTGGTTTCGGACGGGCGGGATTTGGAGGCGGCGTTGGCCGAGGCGGTGGGCCGGTTGCCCGAAGGCATCTATCAGGCGGCGCGGCGGAAGGAAGCCGCCCGCGAGCCGATCCGGGTGCCCGCGCCCGGCGACATCAAACCGCACGCCTTCGCCTTGATCGAAACCGACCGGGGCACGCGGATCGGGATTCGGGAAGGAGCCGAAGTGGTGATCCTGGAGGGACTCTCGGCGGACGCTTCCCGCCGTATTCGGGGAATGGTCCGGTTGCGGAACGCGGTGCGGGCCTGCCTTCACGCTCAGGTCGAGGACGCCCCGGAATCGGAGATCGTCCGCACGCGGGAATGGCTCAACCAGGAGTATGATCGGTTCCATTCCCGGTTCGGGCCGGTGTCGGAGCGGATGAATGCCCGTGCCTTTTCGGGCGATCCCGATTTGCCCCTTCTTCTCTCCCTGGAGCAGTTCGATGAAATCAAGCGGTCGGCGAAGAAGACGGCCATCTTCCGAGAACGGACGATCCAGCGGCAGAAGCCCGCAGAAGCAGCGGGAACGGCGAAAGAGGCGTTGCTCATCTCGCTCAACGAGAACGGCAAGGTTGACCTGGCCCACATGAGCTGGTTGCTGAAGCGGCCGGTGGAGGAATTCTTGCCCGAATTGAAGGGCGTCGTCTTTCTCGACCCGCAGACCGACGCCTGGGAGCCGGAAGATGCTTACCTGTCGGGAAACATTCGGGAAAAGCTGGCTGTCGCTGAGGCGGCGGCGGTGAGCGATCCCAGGTATGCTGAGAACGTCGTGGCGCTGAAGGCGGTCCAGCCAGAGGACTTGAAGCCGACCGAGATCGAGGCGCGGCTCGGGTCGGCGTGGATACCCTCCGACGACATCCAGGGGTTTGCCCACGATTTGCTGAAGCTCGATCCCGGCACGGTGAAGATCCGGCACGCGCCGGAGTTGGGAGCCTGGACAGTCCAGGCCGACTATAGCGCGACCAGTTCGGTGGCGAACGTCACCGAATGGGGGATGGCACGGTATTCGGCGCTCCATCTAATCGAGGACGCCCTGAACCTGCGGACGCCCACGGTCTACGATCCTGGCCCGGAGAAGGACACCCGCGTCATCAACCCCGCCGCGACCGAGGCGGCACGGGAAATGCAGCAGCGGATTAAGGAACGGTTCACCCAATGGATTTGGGAGGACGATGCCCGGCGGGAACGGTTGGCCCGGCAATACAATGACGAGTACAACAACGTCCGCATTCGGACGTTCGACGGGAACCACCTCACGTTGCCGGGGGTAAGTCCGTTGATTCAGTTGCGGTCCCACCAAAAGGCGGCGGTGTGGCGTATCCTCCAGACGCCGAACAGTCTCCTGGCCCATGTCGTCGGGGCCGGGAAGACTTACACGATGGTCGCGGCGGGAATGGAGTCGAAACGGCTGGGGCTGGCCCAGAAGCCGATGTTCGTGGTGCCGAACCATATGTTGGGGCAGTTCTCGTCCGAATTGCTGACGCTCTATCCTGGCGCGAATGTCTTGGCGGCGGGAAAGGACGATTTCGAAACGGCGAAGCGGCAGGAGCTTTTTTCCCGGATCGCTACCGGGAACTGGGACGCGGTGATCGTCACTCATTCCGGTTTCGAGCGCATTCCGATGGCGCGGGAGGTGCAGGAGCGGTTCATCAAGGAGCAGATCGACGAACTGGAAATGGCGATTCTCCGGCAGAAGGCCGACAAGAGCTTTGCCCGGATGGTGAAGGAATTGGAGCGGGCGAAAAAGAGGTTGGAGGGCCGTTTGGAAACGCTGGCCGCCGAGGAGAAAAAGGACAACACCCTGACGTTCGAGGAGTTGGGGGTGGATCGGCTCTTTGTGGACGAGGCGCACTATTTCAAGAATCTCTTCTACGTTACGAAGATGACCCGCGTGGCGGGGTTGCCGCAAACATCCTCGCAACGGGCGTTCGATATGTTCCTGAAGGTCCGCCACCTTCAGGCGTTGAACGGAGGCGGGGGTGTCGTCTTCGCCACGGGGACGCCGGTGACGAACACGATGGCCGAGATGTTCACGATGCAGCGGTACTTGCAGCATCTCGACCTGTCCCGGCAGGGGTTGCAACATTTTGATTCGTGGGCGGCGACGTTCGGGGAGCCGGTGACGGCAATGGAGTTGTCGCCGGATGGCGCGGGGTATCGGCTCAATACCCGGTTCGCCCGGTTCGTGAATGTCCCTGAGCTGATGCAGCAGTTTCGGCAGATGGCCGACATCCAGACGGCGGAAATGCTGGAGTTGCCGGTGCCGAAGCTGTTCCAGGGGAGACCGCAAATCGTCAGCGCCCCGGCGACGCCCGCGTTGAGGGCCTATGTCGCCTCGTTGGTGAAGCGGGCTGAGAAGCTGCGGATGGGGAATGTCGATCCCTCCATCGACAATATGCTCAAGATCACTGGGGACGGACGGAAAGCCGCGCTCGACTTACGGTTGGTCGGGGCCGGGAAGGATCACCCCGAAAGCAAGCTCTCCCTGGCGGCGAAGGAGATCTTCTCGATCTGGGAGGGAACGAAGGAGGAGCGGTTGGCGCAGCTGGTCTTTTGTGACCTCTCGACGCCGCAGCCGGGAGGGTTGCGGGTCTTTTCGGCCTACGAGGACTTGCGGGACAAGCTGGTGCGGATGGGGGTTCCCGCCGAGGAGATCGCTTTCATCCAGGATTACGAGGCCGATGCGGCGAAGAGCGCCTTGTTCAAGCGTGTGCGTTCTGGCCAAGTCCGGGTCTTACTGGGCAGCACGCAGAAGATGGGGACGGGAACGAACGTCCAGGAACGACTGATCGCGCTGCATCACTTGGATGCCCCGTGGCGGCCCGCCGATATCGAGCAGCGGGAGGGACGTATTCTCCGGCAGGGAAACCGGAATACCGAGGTGAAGATTTTCCGGTACGTCACCGAGGGATCGTTCGATGCCTATATGTGGGGCGTCCTGGAGACGAAGGCCAAGTTCATCGGACAGATCATGACGAAGCAAAGCCATGTGCGGAAAATCGAGGACTTGGATTCCCCGGCGTTGACCTACGCGGAGGTGAAAGCGATTGCCTCGGGAAATCCGCTGGTGCTGGAGAAGGCGAAGGTGGATGCCGAGGTGATGCGGCTGACACGGCTTCGGGCGCAACATCGGGAAGGGTTGTTCGTCACGCGGAACGCGATCCGACAGGCGCAGCAGGATGTTCCCCGGTTGGAGGAGAAGATCGGGTCTTTGGTGGTCGATTTGGCGGCTCGGCAGAATACCAAGGGGGACGCTTTCGTCATGAAGATCGAGGGGCGGAACTACACCCAGCGGGAGATGGCGGGGGAGACGTTGAACCGGCTGGCGCAGAAGCATCTCCTCTCGGAGAAGACGGTCGAAATCGGGGCCTTCGCAGGGTTCACACTCCAGATTTGGCCGGATCGGTCGAAGGAAGTGATCGTTCGGGGGAAGAATGCGTATGCGGCGACCGTCTCAGAGTCACCCTTGGGGACCATCAGCTCCTTGGAATACATGGTCCGCTCGATGGATGAGCGCGCCCAGGATTACCGAAAAGAGCTGGAGACGACGCAGAAGCGGATCGTGGAACTACGGCCCCATGCCGACAAGCCGTTCGAGCATGAAGAGAAATTGCAGGGGCTGGTGAAGCGCCAGCAGGAGATCATGGACGCACTCGATTTGGAGAAGAATCAGGCGTCGAACAGGTTGGATGCGGAGGTGCTGCCGGTGGTGGAGGAAGCGGTGCGGGTGGAGGAAGGAGAAGCCATAGTTGAAAGGAGGGGAATAGGAGTGGCGGTCTCCTAGCCGTACTCGCTCAGGTCATTCCCAATTCGGTAAAAACGTCATTTGGAACGAGTGTCACTCCTTCGATTTGGATCTTTCTAGGGGAGCCTTTCTGCTCGATCTTTGCTCCGATGGCGAACGCCATCCGCAAGGTCGGGCGTTTTGTAGTTATTTCCTCCGTTAATTTGGAATAGAACTGTGCCGCTTCAGTCAATTCCGGGAAAAATAGTTTCACCACGAACGCTCTATAATCCTGAAGAAGTCGAACATGGAATTCTTGTAGCAATTCAACAAGGTTCAGTTCCCCCATTTCGGCGGTCAATTTCGATCTTTCCCATCCATCAGGGTCTTTCAATAGGGATTTGGCATTACACCCGATCCGAAGGGTGACAGAGGTCTTCGACACTTGCCGATTATATTGACCTATGCCCAAAGCGTAGTGTTGGACGTAGTTTCGGAAATCGAGGAAAAAAGCGAATGCCCAACTTCCCTTGAGAAGCTTTTCCTCAAACTCTGAAAATTCCTTCTTCTTAGTCTCGTCCTTTTTGAATCGTTGTCGGAATGAAACGGTAAAATGCTTCTGAACCGTGTAGGCACACGTCAGATAATTAAGCAGCAGCCTATCGAGGTGCAGCCATTCGACATCATCATCTGACCTCTTTGCGCTCAAGAGCGATTGAATGTGCTCCTGCCATTCATCATAATTGATCTGCAACATTCGGAATAGCCTAAGACGGTTTCGGGCCTCGATAAAAATGGGCTTGAAACGTTCGTGAGACTGTAATTCTTCCGGGGTAAGATCCCGGGCTTCATAATAGTCGCTTGGGCCAGATCCTATTAATTTCATGTCGTTGCTTGGTTGTGCCCTTATAATTTCCGCGAAAGGGAATGGAAAGGCGGTTTGGCCTTGGTTTCAGCGGAAGTCCGTCCAGCCTTTGGTATAAGCTATGGCGAAGCCCCCCTTTTCCTTCAAGGAAGCTCTTTTGGCCGAAGCGTTCTTCGGCGTGCAAAACGAAAAGGCCCGATGGGAGTGTTACCACTTTGCCATTGCCGTAAAGCCGTGGCTCCCCGTCTTTGAAAAGGAGTGGGGACCGCTGGTGTCGCAACATCACCTTTCCAACCCCGACGACCCACCCGACGTTCTGGCCACATTCACGACAGGGAATGCGGGATTTGAGATCACCGAGCTTTATCCGAAGGGAATCCGTAAATTTTTCGCGGTGGTGGACAAGATTCCAGGAAGCCGGGATGCGTTCCTGACCGTTCCGGGCCTGTCTGGACCGAATTTCCCCGATGAGCGGGGCAATGCCTTTTCCGACAAAGAGGCCATCAAGGATTATGCGTTGGGAGCGGCAGCCTCGCCAGGAAACGAAACCGGAGGCTGGGTAGCCGTTAGCGGTGAGAACGCCGCCTGGAACGATGCGATGTGGGCCGCGTTTGTCAGGAAGGCAACTGCCTCCGGCGGCAAGGAGAACGCCCATATTGTCATTATTGTTCCGCCTGTTCTTTTCTGGGACACGGACGCACTGGCGAGGGACATCGAGCGGAGAATGAGGGAGGAGGCAACCCGTCTTCCGGCGTTGATTCTCCACCGCGAAGCCAATTCTCGGAGTTTTTCCAGCTATCTTCTGCGGCAGGGCCAGCCGATGGAGAAGGCCACCGAGGCTACCGCCCGGTGACGGAAGGATGACGCAGTTTGCGGACGATCAACTCGCCCAACTCCTGCGGCGTCTTGTCCTTCAGGGAGACGTATTTGACGGTGGGAAGGACGTTCGGAACCTCGGTGTTATCGAAACGGGCGGGGAGGATGTACTCCTTGTCTTCGGCGATAGCGCGGGCGACGGCGGAACGGCGTTCCAGGATAGTCCAAATCTTCTTTACGTACCATTTCGAGATGAACATCACGCAGTAGGCGCTGCTGTTGCGGTAGACCCACTCGAAATGCTCGGCGAGGTTTTTGCCCCACAGATTAGCTTCGTCGTAGGTGTCGTAGAAGACGTGGATGCCTTCGGCGATAAGGTAGTCGGCAGTGGCTTGGACATATTCGCGGTCCTCGCCCGCGAAGGAGAGGACGACGTCGTAGCGGCTTTGCAGCCGCTTGAGGAGGGCGGCGGGAAGGTCTCCATCTTTGATGGCCCAATGGGTCCGGTTTTCCTCCCAATGGCCCATGCTAAGGTGACGGGAAAATTCAAGGATGTCGGCACGGGTGAAACGACCCTTTTCGGTGAAGCGGAAGGTGACGTGCTGGCCGGTGACGTGGATGTTGCGAAGGGTGCCGTAACGGACGATTTCGCGGGAGGCTTCGGGACCACCTTCATACATGAGGAGGGCGGGGGCTTCTTCCAGGAGCTTGAGGGTCTTCGGTTTTTCGAGGGAGACGGCCTGGGCCTCTGCGCCGTCGGTGTATTCTTTGAAACGGTCGGCATCCATCCGCATGACCTGATCGGTTTCCCAGGCGGTCGGGTCGTAAGCGATGAGGAGGCTGAACATGGGATGAAAGGGTATTCTCCCGTGCGAGGTGACGCAATTCGGGAGTGGAGGTTCAACGGAGCCGATGAGCCAATGCTGAACCGGGTGAGCAACGTACGGGGTGTTGTCGAAACCAAGACACCCCCCGCAACCGCCGCGCCGCCCCGCTGCGGGGCGTCACGGCGGTTGCTTGGCCCGGTTCCAGTTAGAACGCCCGCCCGACCTCCCCATCGGTAAGGAGAGGTCGGTCGGTCGGGCGTTGGATGGGGGGCCCTCAATCGCCGGGCGGGCTGGCGCTCATTGCCGCGCCCGGGCTAGAGAGAGTGAGAGGGACAGCAGACCGGCGCTGCCGGTCTTGACGAGGCTTGGTCCTTTGGGGTTTGCTGATGCCGAGCAGGAAAGAAGCACCGCGATAGCTCTTGCGTGGTGGGAAAAGATGTGCGACCTTCCTGCCGGACTGGGAATTCTCGGTCGATGGGCAACGTCTGGTATATCCGGAGTTGCCCATTTTCTTTTACGGGAACACTTTCCAGCCGCTGACTCGTCCGCTCTGGTAAATCTTCCCCTTTACCAGATCGAAAGCCTGATTGGATTGATCGGGTTTGAGGATGCTGCGTGCTGCCGGATGGGCGCACAGGTCGGCAAGTTGAATGCCCGCCACGTTCTCGTATTTGCTGCAAAAGGAAATGGGGGAGGCGATCTTCTGGAACCGCTCTCGGGCGTTGTATTGGGTTCCTTCAGTCATCAGTTGGTAAAAGGCCGCCTTGAGGGAGTCATCTTCCTGCTTCCCTCGGGCTTCGGCGATCACTGGAAGGTTGCTTTCCCCCTGGCCTTCGAGGAAGTGGAGGACACGCTCGAAGGTGTAGGTCAGCGCGATGTCGTAGGGGTTGCGGGCCTTGTCGCTGTACCGGGAGAGGTGGGCATCTTTCCGAATGCAGGTAATGAACAGGGTGAAGTGGAGCTTCGACACGGTGGCACTGAGTTCCTGCAAAAATCGTTGCCGCTTGGCAGGGACCTGAAGGAAGGAATAGGCCCCCGTCGCCTTGCGGATCTCCCGGCTGTGCAGATTGATGCCCTCGTGATCCCAAAACTGGAGCTTCAGGCGGGCAAAGGCCGGAATCAGCTCCTCGACGTAGTGGCTCCGTTCGACGATCACGGTGGAGAGGAGAAAGAGCGGGAAATCCTTGTCGATCTTGGTCAGGGAATGATCTCCGCATTCATCGAAAAAGGCGATGAAGCGCGATTCCCCCATCACGTCATGAGTCGGATCGGCCATCTTTCTGTACTAACCGCCTCCGAAGGCGTCGCCAATTCTTTGTGTGCGGCCGGGACATAATCGAGCGCCCAAATTCTTTCACGGGCTGCGAAAGAATTGGGCCCAAAACTGGGCCCACCTGTCCGGTAGGTTCAGCCCTACCTCCGGAGGTGGCGGTCGGAATTGGGCCCAAATTTGGGCCTGGAAGTTCACGAAAGTAGGAGGCGAGTTAAAACAAGTTTAGCTTGATTGACAACGACTTGTGATGTAAAGTATTGACGTAGAACGATACGCTTCGGTCGAGCCCTACCTCCGGAGCCATTTTTCCCTGCTCTTCTCTGAGTATTGGCGGGCCTTCCCGGTCTTTTGCGGTCATATTTCTCGTGACCTTTTCGTGCCCCAGCTTTTAAGGCTCGGGCTTGCTTTTTCTCGATGGAATCACGGCCTTGCTTGGGGGAGGGGGTTGGGGCAGCGTGAGGGCATTAGAACTGTGACCTGCCTATCCCGTTTTCTTCTGGTTCCGGTGCTGCTCCTCTTCGGGTTGGGCTGGGCGGGGTGTGGGCGGCATCAGGGGGAGGACGGTCCCCGTCCGCTGGTGGTGGGGATGGAGTTGGGGTATCCGCCGTTTGAGATGACCGATGCGGGGGGGAAGCCTTCGGGGGTGAGTGTTGATCTGGCGCGGGCGTTGGGGGAGGCGCTGCATCGGCCGGTGCGGATCGAGAATATCGGGTTCGATGGGCTGATCCCGGCGCTCCAGACGGGGAAGATCGATCTCATCATTTCGTCGATGACGGCGACGCCGGAGCGGGCGCGGGCGATTGCGTTTTCCGATCCTTATCTGCACACGGGGCTCGCGCTTTTGGCGGGGCGGAACGGGCCGTTGGCCGGGCCGGGCGATCTGGCGAAGCCGGGGCTTCGCATTGCGGTGAAGAACGGGACGACGGGGCAGCTTTATGCGCGGGATCATCTGCCCGGCGTCCGCGTCCTGGTCTTTGACAGCGAGGATGCGGCGGTGCTCGAGGTGACGCAGGGGAAGGCCGATGCGTTCATCTATGACCAGATGTCGATCCTGGCCCATGCGCTGCGCCATCCGGAGACGACGCGGCCTTTCCTCCAGCCGCTGCGGGAGGAGGCGTGGGCGATCGGGCTCCGCCGGGGCGACGACGCGCTGCGGGAGGAGGTGAATGGCTTCCTGCGGGACTTCCGCGTGGGCGGGGGCTTCGACGCGCTGGGGGAGCGGTATCTCGCGGCGCAGAAGGCGGCTTTCGCGCGCCTCGGCGTTCCCTTTGTTTTTTGAGGCGATGAAAACGGAAACGGCTTCTTCCCCTTCCTGCCTGCGCCGGGCCTTGAGCTGGCTCCTGGTCTTCGCGGTGCTGAGCCTCGGCTTCACCCTCGCCTTCGGGAGCCTCCGCTATCAATGGCATTGGGAGGCGGTGTGGGAATATCGGGCGAAGTTCCTTTCGGGCTGGCTGGTGACGGTGGCCCTCTCGCTCGGCGCCTTGGCAGGGAGTGTCGTCCTCGGGATGGGGGCGGCGCTGCTGCGGCGCGCGCCGGTCTTGCCGCTGCGGCAGGCGGCGCGGGTCTATGTGGAGGCGGTGCGGGGGACGCCGCTGCTGGTCCAGATTTTGATTCTCTACTACATCGTCGGCGATGCGCTCGGCCTGCAGAACCGGTATCTGGCGGGGGTGGTCATCCTCTCGCTCTTCGGCGGGGCCTACGTGGGGGAGATCGTCCGGGCGGGGATCGAGGGGATCGGGGCGTCGCAGTTCGAGACGGCGCGGGCGCTCGGCTTCACGACGGCCCAGACCTACCGGTATGTGGTCTTGCCCCAGGCGCTGCGCCACATGCTGCCGTCGCTCGCGGGGCAGTTCGTCTCCCTGGTGAAGGATTCGTCGCTGCTGTCGCTGATCGCGGTCGACGAGTTCACGCAGAATGCGCGGCAGGTGAATGCCTTCACCTACAGCACGCTGGAGGCGTACCTCCCGCTCGCCGTCGGCTACCTGATCCTCACGCTCCCGCTCTCGCTCTGGACGCAGAGCCTGGAGAAGCGGTTCCAATACGAAACCTGAGCGGAAGCATGAACCTCGAACTGCGCGGTCTCACGAAGACGTTCCACGGGGAGCCGGTCCTCCGCGACGTGACGCTGGCGTCCTCGGCCCGGTGCCTCGCGCTGATCGGCCCTTCGGGCGGGGGGAAATCGACCCTGCTCCGGATCATCGCGGGGCTGGAACGGCCGAGCGGCGGCGAGGTGCGGTGGAACGGGACGCCGATCCCGCGGGACGAGGCGGGGCTCCGGGAGCATCGCCGCCACCTCGGCGTCGTCTTCCAGGCCTCGAATCTCTTCCCCCATCTTTCCGCGCTGGAGAACCTGACGCTGCCGCTGGAGAAAGTCCACGGCCTCACCCCCGCCGACGCGCGGGAACGGGCGCTGGGCCTCCTCGCCCGGTTCCGGCTCGAGGCCCATGCGGGGAAGCGGCCCGCCGCGCTCTCCGGCGGCCAGCGCCAGCGGGTCGCCCTCGTCCGCGCGGTGGCGGCCCAGCCGAAGGCGATCCTCCTCGACGAGCCGACCTCGGCGCTCGATCCCGAGATGACGGTCGAGGTCCTCGACATGATCGGGGAACTGCGGGCCGAAGGTTGCGACCTGATTGTCGTGACCCATGCGATGGGCTTCGCCCGGCAGGTGGCCGACGAGGTCGCCTTCCTCGCCGAGGGGCGGATCGTCGAGGCGGGGCCGGCGGCGCCGTTCTTCGACGCGCCGCAGAGTCCGGTCTGCCGGGCCTTCCTCGAGAAGGTGCTGAAGTATTGAGGGACGAGGGAGGCGGAAGCCGCCGCCTCCTACCACGGCGGGGGAGGCGGGGGACGCTCGCCGTTCGGGCCCGGGCCCGGACCCGGGCCTGGGCCCGGCCCCATCCCGCCGGGGCCGAAGGAAGGGGGCCCGCCTCCGCCCGCGCCCGGTTCCCGCCCCCGGCCCTGCCCGCCGCCCCCGCCGGGCGGCCCGGACATGACGTTGCTCTTCTCCACCTTCGCGAAGTAGCCGCCGAGGAGGTAGGGGAATTTCCCCGGCGTGACGTGGTAGTGCCAGCCGCGCGCCTCGTCGTAGTGGGCGTTGAAGTCGTTGAGGGGATTGTCCGAGAGGTCCTTCGCCATGACGCCCGCCGCCTCGTAGGGGCCGTAGACGGGGAGCCCGTCGAAGGCGAAGCCGATCACCTCGGAGTGGCCGTCGCCCTTGTCGACGAAGGCGGTGTTCACGCAGATCGGATACTTGTGATAGTGGTATTGGTTGTCCTGGTTCGGATGGCCGCAGCAGCGGTCCATGAAGGAGGTGGCGTCGGTCATCCCGGCGTCGAAGGGATTGAAGAAGACGACGCCGTTCACCGCCACGCCGGTCGGCCCCATCGGGAGGGCCATGTTCCCGTCGTTCGCCGTCATCGCCTTCGCCTGGGGATCGGGCTTCGGGTCGAGGGGGAGGCGGAAGGTCTCATCCTGCTCCTGGATCGAGCTGGGATTGCCGCGCCAGTTCCCGCTGATTTCGGGGAATTGCGCCGTCGGATGGTTCGGCAGGTTCTTCGAGTGGAGGGTGAGGAAGCCGTCGCCCTTGAAGGTGATCGTCACGTTGTCGGGGACGGGCCGTTCCTCGGTGGCGGTGTTCCCCGCCCGATCCTTCCAGCCGACGCGGAGGGACGATTCCATCGCCCCGGCGAAGGGGGCGACGAGGCGGTCGCTCTGGTAGAGGAGGCGGTCGGCATTCTCGGCGGTGACCGTCAGCGGCAGGGCGATTTTCTCCCCGGCCTCGGCCCGGTAATACCACCGCCCGCCGAGGGGGGTGAGCGTCGCCGGATCGGCGGGGGAGGCCGAGGGGAGGCCCGCCTTGGCCTTGTCCTGGACCACGGCGGGATCGACCCGCCCGGTCCGCGACTCGGGCCGCTGGACGAGGGAGAAATGGTCGATCTGGAAGGCGGCGTTCCGCCCGGAGGAGGAGGCCGCGCCGTCCCGGTAGGCGACGGAGAGGCGGACGGTGTCGACCTCCGCAAAGGGGATCATCTCCTCGAAGGCGTAGGTCCGCCAGACGGCGGCCCCGCCCTTGCCGTGGTTGCCGTTCGCGGCGAAGTCGCGGCGGTCGGCGACGATCTCTCGGTAGATCGCCTTCACGGCGCCGTCGCGCGATTCGGTCCCGTCCTTCGCGAAGAACTCGATCCGCATCTCGAGGGCCTCGCTTCCGAGGACGAAGCCCTCCTCGGCCAAGCCGCGGAAGGAGAAGGTGAGCCACTTCCCCTTCGCCGGGACGAGGCCGTGGACGGTCTGGGCGACGGAGCCGCCGTCCCGCGCGTTGCCGGGGAAGAAGATGCCGCGCGTGCCCGTCTCGAGGTCGTTGCCGGTCTTGCCCCAGGCGGCGGCCCCCGTCAGCTCATAGTCGGCGGGGCCGGAGGGAGCGGAGCCGCTCTCGAACCCCGGATTCCGGATGAGGTTGGCCTCGCGCGCGAGGAGGGGAAGGGGCAGGAGGAGGATGCCAAGAAGGAAGATCCGGCGCATGGGGGGGAGTTAACCGCATGGGACGCCGGGGGGCGAGCTTGTTGGGACGAAGTCGGGGGAAATGGGGATGGGAGGGGTCGCGGGTTGGGGAGCGCCCGTTGGGGCTGGCGCGGTCAACCCTGTACAGCTGGAGGCGATCCGCTTTAACGCCACAGAGGGGCTCCGCCCCTCCGTGACCTCCTGTTCTGAGGGCCTTAGCTAGGCGGACGCGCTTTGGCGGCGCCTCATCTCCGAACTGGATTAAAATCGGATGGTTCCAGTACGCCCGAGGGTACGTACTGAAGGGGTAGCGGTACCAATACGCCTAGACTCCTATCGGGAGGGAAGCGTATGGGAGAGATATCTTCAGGGGTTCAGCACCGAGGAGATAGGCCTGCTCCATGGATGCTCCTTCCCATGGCTCGGCCCTCATAGAGGTTAGATCCAGCGGAGTAGAGTGGGCGTATGGGAGATAGGCCTCTTGGATTGCGCCCTATCTACACCACGGCCTATCAGACAGGAGGGTCCGGAGGGGCGTGCCCCTCCGTTCGTTCAAACGCGCGGATCGCCTCCAGCTGTACAGGGCCATGTACCCGGCCCCGAAGGGCTGCTTCCCCCTTACCACTTCGTCTTCTCGGCGACGAAGATCCCCTCGATCACCATGGTCTGGTCGACGGCCTTGCACATGTCGTAGAGGGCGAGGGCGGCGGCGCTGACGGCGACGAGGGCTTCCATCTCGACGCCGGTCTTCCCCGTCGTCTCGGCGGCGGCGACGATGCGGACGCCCTTCGCGGTGACCTCGAACTCGACGGCGACCTCGTGGAGGGGGAGCGGATGGCAGAGGGGAATCCACTCGCTCGTCCGCTTTGCCGCCTGGATGCCCGCGATCTGGGCGACGGTGAGGACGTCGCCCTTCGGCAGGGCTTGGGCCTTCAGCAGTTTCAGCGTCGCGGGGCTGAGGGCGATGAAGCCTTCGGCGACGGCGCGGCGGCGCTGGTCGGGCTTCGCGGCGACGTTGACCATCCGGGCGCGGCCCTGGGTGTCGAGGTGGGAGAAGGCCTTGCCCTTGGCCTTGGCCGGGGCGTTTGATTTCTTCGGGGCGGGCATGAGTTAGGGAGCGGTGGCCGCGCCTTTGGGCGGCAGGGGGAAGACGGTGCGGAGGAGGGCGGCGGGCTCGGAACGCTCGTCCTGGAGGACGTTGTCGTAGGTGAGGCGGAAGACGTAGCCGTGGTAGGCGGGGACGCCCTTCGGGTTGGCCGCCTCGGCGGCGGAGAGGGGACGCTTCCGATAGACGGCGCGGAGGACTTCGGTCCGGCCGTCCTGCCAGGTGGCGTGGCTGTTCTCGAAGGCGACCTCGATCTTCGCCGAGGTCGGGGAGAGGGCACCGTCGAGGAGGCGGTCGTAGAAGAAGAGCTTGATGCCGACCTTGCCGGGATCGATTCCGGCGCGCATCGCGCAGACGATCGGGATGCGGACGACGAAGCCGGTGCCGTCCTCGGCGGCGACCTTCGTCGGCGTTAGGACGGTGAAGAACTTCCCGCCTTCGGGGAGAGGAAGCGGCTGGGAGGCGGTCGGAGCCGGGGCCGAAGTGGCACTGGCATCGGCGGCGGGGGCGTCCGTTGCGGCAGGGGCCGCGGGAGCCGGGGCCGTCGGGACGGGGGACGAAGGTGCTTCGGCGGCGGGCGGGGCTGGAGACGTCGGCGCGGGAGTCGAGGCGATGAGGGAGGAGGAAGTCGAGGCGGGGGAGGCGGCGGGCGGGGCGGTATCGCCCGCGGGACGGTTGGCGAGGGAGGCGAGGTGGACCTTGGCCTGATCGGCGAGGGGACCGGCGGCGGCCCCGAGGTCGGCGATCCGCTTCCAGTAGGTCGCGGCCCGGGCGAAGTCCCGTTCCGATTCGGCGAGCTCGGCCTGGTAGCAGAGGACGCGGAGGTCCTTCGGGGAGATCGTCTCGGCCTCCAGGAGGGCGGAGCGGGCGAGATCGGTCTCGCCCTGCTGCATGTAGTTGTATCCCTCGCGGACGAGCTCGTCGACCCGGAGGGCCGGATCGACGGGGACGGCGATCCGGGCGGGGCCGAGGCTCGGCTTGAGGGGGTTGAGCGGGACGGCGGGCGTCGCGGGGGGGGGCGTCGCCGGGGCCGGGGCGGGACTATTCTCGATCTTCTGCCGTTCCCGCTGCACCTCGGGGGAGCGGGTGTCGATCGCGATCTGGTGGCGGAACCACGGGATCGTGAAGAAGAAGGCGGCCTGGACGACGAAGACGGCGAGGACCAGGTAGATGGCGACTTTGTAGGTCTTCGGCCTCACCCGTTTCGTCTGCCCGTAGGGGGCGCGCCCTCCGCCGGGAAGGGTCCCCTCTTCGGGATCGGGTTGACGGGGGGGGCGGTCGGACACAGGGGGGATATCCTCGCACACCCGTCCCGCCCCGGCAAGTGCGGGAGAGCGATTCGGCATGAACCCCTTACAGGGGGGATCGGCCTCCCGTCCGGCCTGGTCCTGAATGCCGATTGGCTCCTAGAGCCGGTGTTCGGAATGGGAGCTGCGGAGGCGGATCGTCTTCGAGCCGAGGTTGTGGCGGGTGTCGATCCGGCGGACGGTCTGGCTCCGGGCGCGCATGAGGATCGAGTGGGTCTCGGCATACTCCCCGGTCAGGCGGACGCCGGGGAGGCCGGGGCAATCGCTGATCGCGGTGGCGCAGAACATGATGTTCCGCCCCTTGGCGAGGTCGGCGGAGGTGTAGACGCGGTCGAGGGGTTCCTTCCAGCCGGAGGCCTCGATCGAGGCCCGTTCCTCGGCGTCCCTCGGCCACATCTGCGCCTGGATATCGCCGCCGAGGCAGCGGAGGGCGGCGGCGGCGAGGACCGCCTCGGGGGAGCCGCCGGTGCCGACGTAGAGATCGATCTCGGGATTCGGGAGGGAGGGGGCGATGGCGCCGCCGATGTCGCCGTCGCCGATCATGCGGAGGGCGCAGCCGACCTCGCGGATCTCCGCGATGAGGGCGGCGTGGCGGGGCCGGTCGAGGACGCAGACGACGACGTCCTGGACCCGCTTCCGCAGGGCCTTCGCGACGATGGCGAGGGTCTCGTCGATCGGGCTCAGGAGGTTCAGCGTCTCGATGCCCATCTTCTCCGCGTAACGCTTCACCTGCGGGCCGTAGGCCAGCTTCTTCATGTAGAAGGAGGGAATGTCCATCAGCGCCTGGTCGATCCCCGGCTCGGGCGAGGCGGCGGCGATGACGGAGAGGGAGCCGGGCATCCCCTTGGAGAGATTGGTCGTGCCGTCGATCGGGTCGATGGCGATGTCGAACTTCGGCGTGCCGGGGAGCCACCTGCCGAGCTGCTCCCCCTTGAAGAGGCCGGGGGCGTTGTCCTTGATCCCCTCGCCGATGACGACCTCGGCGCAGATGTTCATGAGGTCGAACATGCCGCGCACGGCGTCGCTCGCCGCGCCGTCGGCCAGCTCCTTCTGCCCGCGGCCGAGCCACGGGAGGACGTTCAGCGCCGCCGCCTCGGTGGCGCGGATGAAATCGAATTCGATGAGCCGCTCGATGTCGAGGTAGCGGTCTTCCATGGCCTGATGATTCGGCATCGCCCCATTCGATCAAGTGTCATATCGGATAACAAGTGGAATGGAGCGGATAGGTAAAAGGAGGGGTGCGTCTAGGGGTTGGCGGAAAGGGCGGTCTTCTCGAGGCGGGCGGAGAGGAAAAGATAGCGGACATATTTTGCCGAGACGGCGATGGAACTCCCGGAGGACGCGCCATCGTCCTTCTTCTCGGCCCCGGTCCAGATGGGTTGCCCGGCGGTGTTGGCACCCGGAAGGAGGATGGCGATCCTGCCGCCGTCCCGCACTGTCTCGTAAAAGGCGTCGCTGGTCTCGACGAAGGAGGCCATCAGGGGCCCCTTCTCGAAATAGGGAGGCCTGGCGGCCTGGCTTTGGGTGAATCCGATGAAGTTGCAGAGGTGAAACATTCCCTGAAGGACGATCTCGTTCCCGTTGAGGAGCGGCGTGAGGTCGATGGTGACGCCGATTTCCTTGTGGTCGAAGTCCCGCGGCGTGGGCGGCACGACGGCGATCGCTTTTCCCTTGGCGTCCCAGGCCTTCTCTTCGGCCGGATTCATGTAGGTGGGGTAGTAAATCCGGCGTGTCACCGCGATTTCCATCTTGGTCCCCGTCTTCGCCCGGAGAGTCGGGGCCGACAGGACATTCACCCCTTTGATCGAAACGAGGTTGGCAGGGTCCCCCTGGCGCACTGCGGCAGCGCATGCCTCGCGATGCGCGTCGTAGGTCGCCTCGTCCATTTCGATGACCTCCGATTCGATCGAGATCGAAGGCCCGGGCCGGGCCGCTTCCGAGGCTTGCGGCGGCGGGGCGGTTGGAGGGGGCTGGGCCGAAAGCCGGGCGGTCGCGACAAAAAAGCCGAGGGAAAAGAACCCGTACAAGGCCCCCAGGGTGACGATCCAGCCCGCCGGGGTGCGGCGCAGGTTGGGCGCGAGGATCGCCCGGAGGCGGCCTTCGATGGGTCCCGACGAGGCCATCGCCACGGCGGGGAGCGGGGCGGCGGCGGTCGTGGTTTGGCGGACCGTGGCGATCAGGACGGCGGCGTAGTCGCTGGGGAGAAAGGAATGGGCGGAAAGGACGGCGTCGTCGCAGGCCCGTTCCCGTTCCCGGCGGAGGCGGAGGGAGGCGATCCAGAGGAGCGGCTGCCACCAATAGAAGGCCTGCAGGAGGCCGAGGAGCGGCTGGACGAGGTGGTCGCCCCGGCGATGGTGGCCCGCCTCGTGGGCGAGGACGATGGCGAGGCGTTCGGCGGTCCACGACGGGGCCGCGGCGGGGAGGAGGATGACGGCGGGGAACGCCCCCGCGAGGAGCGGGACGGGAACCGCGTCCGAAAGGAGGACGGGCAGGCCGTCGTAGGCGGGATGGAGGGCGAAGGGCCGGGCGGCCCGCCCGATCCGCCGCAACGAGGCCATCCCCCGGCCGAGGCGGGCCAGGCAGAAAAGAACGCCGCCGCCCCAGACGGCGAAAAGAAGGGCGGTGCCGGAAGGACGGACGGGAGAGATCTTTTGGGAAGCCGGGCGGAAGGCGGGGGCCGATGCCGTGGAGGCAACAGAGGAACCAGAGGGAGGAGCGGCGGGAGAGACGGAATGCGAAAGAGCCGGGACCGCCGCGACGGCGACTTTCACCGGGATCGTCTTCTTCGGGGCCCACAACACCACGGGCGGGAGCAAAACGAGCACGGCGAGGGCGCAGAGAAGGGTGCGGTGCCGTTCCGCCGCCGAGGCCTTGACGCCCGTGGCGACGAAGAACAGGGCGATGCCGAGGATCAGGGTCGAGCCGAGAGCGATCTCGACGGCGGGATTTTGCAGCAGGGAGAGGAGGAGGGGGTTCATCGGTCAGCGTCCTTTCTTTTTGGCTTCGGCGATCATCCGGGAGAGGCGGTCGAGTTCGGCGGGATCGAGCTGCCGTTCGTCCTCGTTGAGGAGGGCGGCGACGAGCTCCTCGCGCGAGCCCCGGAAGAGGGTGTCGAGGAGGCGGCGGAGGATCGATTGGCGCGCCTCGTCGCCCGGCATCGCGGCGCGGTAGAGGTAGCGCGGGCCCTCTTCCTCGTGGGTCAGGAGTCCCTTCTTTTCCATGACGCTGAGGAGGGCGCGGACGGCGGAGTAACCGGGGGCGGAGGGGAGGCGCTCCCGGATGTCGGCTGCCGTCGCCCCGCCGAGGGGGAGGAGGATCTCGATCACCTGCCGCTCGCGGCGGCTCAGGCGTTGTTCCCAGGCGGGGGCGCTTTTCTTCGGGCGGGGCGGCATATGCTGTTTTTTCAGCATCATGCTGGAAAACCAGCATGCACGCAAGCGGAATCGGATCTGGGGCCAGGCTCTGAGGCCCTAATGACCGTGGGAGGTGCCGTGGGAATCGCCCGCCCCCTTCGGCGGCGGGAGGAGGAATTCCCGGGGATGCCGGACGAAGCGCCGCCCCGTCTCGACGAGGAGCGCCACGATGTCGCCGGTCCGGAGGCCATAGGCCCGGGCCGCGGTGAAGAGCGAGAGGAGGAAGCTGACGCCGAGGTTGAGGACGAACATCGAGGCGATGCCCGAGAGCGCCAGCAGAAACCAGCCCTGGTGGAACCAGTGATGCTGGAGCGAGGAGCAGGCGAGCGCGAGCTGCCCCGTCGAGAGGGTGACGTGGCGGACGTCGAGCGGGAGGCCGAGGAAGCTCCCGATGACGGGCGTCATGCCGAGGAGGAATCCGAGCGAGATGTTCGTCCCCCAGCCGCCGATGTTCTCGGAAAAGACGACGCTCCACCGGGCGAGGCGCTCCCGGCCCAGCCGGTCCCGGAGGCGGTGCTCCCGGATCGCCTGGGGGAGGCGATGGTAGACGGCGAAGTTGTCGACCCAGCCCCCGATGAGGCTGGCGAGCCAGAGGATGACGCCGGTGAGGGCGGCGTAGAAGAGGGTGCCGCTGTTGAGCGGGCTGAGGGTGTGGAAGACGTGGTCGGCGGTCTCCTGGGAGAGGTAGGTGTGGCCGGTGCAGAAGAGCCAGAGGAAGCTGAAGGCGACGGCCCCGACGGTGACGACGAGGATGTTCCCGAGGGCGGCGGCGATCTGGGTCCGCACCAGCCGGGCGATGAAGGCGGCGATGGCGTCGTTCCGCTCCTGCAGTCGCTTCCGTTCGCGTTCCCTCCCCCGCGCGGGCTCGCGATCCTCGCCGTGGCCCCGGAGGATCTCGGCGAGGTGGGCGGCGGTCATCGCGGGCTGCTTCGTGGCGAGGACGAAGTTGAAAGTCTGGAGGAGGACGAAGCTGACCGCGTAGTTCAGCCCGGAGAGGAAGCCGATGACGAAGAGGGGGAGCGAGAGATGGGTGATCACCATCTTCAGCGCCGCGGTGAAGGTCGTCAGCGCCCCGCCCCCGGCGGCGGCCCGCCACATCGACCAATACTCGGCCCGGTTCTCGGCGACGTAATGGCGTCCGGTGATGCCGGAACGCTCGACGATCTTCCGGTGGAGGAGGCTCATGCTCGACGCGACGAGGAGGGTGACGCTGGCGTCGTGCCGGGCGGCGCTGGCGAGGTCGCAGAAGAGGACGTGGATCGCGTGGGAGTGGACCGGGTTGCGGACCGGCCCGTCGGGGGAGTCGGTCATCGGGGCCGAGGTCATGATGTCGGCCATGATCTCCATCCGCCCGAGCGCCTGCTCGATCACGGCGACGCCGAAGACGATCTCGACGCTGACGCCCGAGGTCTCCAGCCGCCGGTTCACCGTCGCCAGCGCCTGGCGGCAGGCGGCGGCCTCCTTCCGCCACAGCTCGGCATAGCGGTGGATGTCGGCCCCCGTCCGCCGGGCGCTCCACCGGAGGACCAGTTCCTCCGAGGCGGCGGGGAGGCGGTAGAAGGGGGAGTCGGCGACGCCGCCCGGACGCGGGCCCTCCGTGCTCCGGGCACGGAGGTCGGCGGCGAGGCCGTGGGCCTGGGCCTTCGCCGCGAGGAGGCGGAAGCCGTCGGCGAAGGCGGCGCGGAGGCCCCGGTCGATGCTCGGGTGGTCGATCGGGAAGACGAGGAGGATGAAGCGGTGGAAGAGGGCGGGGTCCATCCGGCGGAAGCTCTCCGGCGCGGCGTTGTCCCGGAACTGCCGGACCAGGAGGCGGCCCAGGTCGTGGTCGTCCCGGGGCTCGGGAAGGATCACGCGGACGAGGCGGTCCCACAGCTCGGGGAAGAGCCCCCGGGCGCTCGGCATCCCCGATTCGGCGAAGAGATTCGCCCCCTCGGTCTCGTCGAAGATCCGGGCCAGCGCCGTCTGGAGGCGGAGGCGGACCTCGGGCAGCGATTCGAGGAGGTCGAGGAGGGCCTCGAGCCGATCCCATTCCTGCTCCCCGCCGTCGCGCACCCAGTCGACGATCTCGAGCCAGGCGTCGAGGCGGTCCCCGAGGGAGGCGGCCTCGGCCAGCGTGTCGAAGTGCTTCACGAAGGCCAGCCCGTCGGCGGCATGGAGTTCATGCCGGGAGAAGACGGCCAGGATCTGGGGGAGCATTGCGCGGGAAGAATCGTCCAGAAGAGAGGAAAGCGCAAGGGGGGAGGGGTGCGAAGAAGATCGCCTTGTCTCCGGCCAAAACACGCCTAAAGTCAAATAACGATGCGCTACGACCACGACGAAGAGGAAGAAGAAGGCAAGGAGAAGAAGTCCGAGAAGGAAGCCTCCTTCCGCTCGAAGATCGAGGAAAAGATCTTCAACACCCGCACCGTGATGATCTACGGCGGGATCGACATGAAGAAGGCCCAGGACGTCACCGAGAAGCTGATCGCCCTCTCCGCCGTCTCCGACGACCCGATCAAGGTCTTCATCAACTCCCCCGGCGGCCACGTCGAGTCGGGCGACACCATCTACGACATGATCCGCGCGGTGAAGCCCCGCGTCATCGTCATCGGCACCGGCTGGGTCGCCAGCGCCGGCGCCCTCATCTTCTCAGCCCCGGACGACGTCCAGAACCGCGTCGCCCTGCCGAACACCCGCTTCATGCTCCACCAGCCGAGCGGCGGCGTCGGCGGCCAGGCCTCCGACATCAGCATCGAGGCGCAGGAAATCCTCAAGATGCGCCTCCGCCTGAACGAAGGCTTCGCCCGCCAGACCGGCCAGACCCTCGAAAAGATCGAGCACGACACCGACCGCAACTTCTGGATGTCGGCCGAGGAAGCCAAGGCCTACGGCCTGGTCGGACGGATCGTCCGGTCGATCGCCGATATTTAGGGCGGTCGGGAGGAGGCGGGCCCGCCCCGGTTCCGCTCTCCCCTCCCAACAAAAAACCCCGCCATGAGGCGGGGTTTTTTGTGGTGATGCAGGTTTTGGACCTTAGGCCTTGGGAGCCGCCTTGGCGGCGTCGGCGCCGAGCTTCGAGAACATCTGGGAGAAGTCGGGCTTCTCGTCGGAGCGGGTGGCGAGGTTCTCGGAACGACCGACGAAGAGGGCGCCCTCCTCGATGAGGAACTTCCCGGCGCGGACGTCGCCGTAGACCTGGGCCTTGCCGCGGAGCTCGAGGCGGCCGGAAGCGATGATGTTTCCCTGGACCTTGCCGTAGATGACGATGTCCTGGCCGTGGACTTCGGCCTTCACCATCGCCGATTCGCCGATGGTCAGGAGGCCGTTGTCGGCCTCGATCGACCCTTCCAGCTTGCCGTTGAGGTCGAGGTCCCCGTGGAAGCCGAGGGTTCCCTTGAATTCAGTCTCGGCGGTGAGGATGGTCTTCTCGGTTTTCATGGAGGGTGCGGTGCGGGAGGTGGGTTTGGAAAGGGATTCTTCCTTGTAGGGGGAGACAACGGAGGTCTCCCACGGAGCGGGTTCCTTCGAGGCCGTTTCGGTTTTCTTGGAAGTGAAGATCACGATGGCCGTACCATTCCCCTTCTTGAGGGCCACTGTCTAGTACATTTTTCCCGACGCGATTGCGTTTTTTGCCAATCGTCGGAAGGGTGGCGCAGAAGGGGTTCCGTCAGACCGCCTCCTATCGCCTTGACAGGGGTGGGGGGGTACGCCAAGACTGCGCGCCGCGCTTTTTATGGTGCATCACATCTGCCAGCTTCAAACCTACGACCGGGTCAACCCCGAAGCGATCGAAACGATCATGGTCGAAACCCGTATCCGTCTACTGAAGATCCCCGAGGTCAGCAACCTCCGCGTGGGCAAGCGGATCGACAAGGTCCACAACCCGTTCACCCTCTTCTTCTCCTACGACGTCGACAACATGGAGAAGCTCCGGCAGGTCCACGACAGCGCCGTCTACATCCAGTTCCAGCGCCAGATCATCGAGCCCAACGTCTCGTGGGTCGACGCCCGGAACTATGAGATGGAGCCCGGCAAGGACGTCGCCTACTCCTAGGCTTCCCCTCCTTGCGGGGAAGTCTTGAGCGGAATTCCTTGCGCCTCCTGAAAAAATCAGGTTGCGTACGCTTCAATCGGGTTAATATTCGTTCTCCATCTTTCTTTTCACCATGCGCCTCACTCCCCTCCTCCTCGGCACGCTGACCTGCGGCCTCCTTTCTTCGGCCTCGCTCTTCGCCGCCGATACCGCCTCGTCCGACGAGTTCGGGAAGTATGCGATCCATGACGCCCCGAAGGACGGGACGCCCCGGGTCCAGGAGGCCTCCCGCAACGACGTCGGGCAGGAGCTCGAAGTCAGCGGCCTCCACGCCTTCGCCTCGCAGGCGAAGCACGGGGACGACGGCTTCGGCTACGTCTCCGAGACGAGCAGCCACTTCAAGTACGTGGCGGTCCCGAAGATCAACGACGATCTCTTCCTCCGCTTCGGCCTCGAGTGGGACCGGTTCGACTTCGGCACGGGCGGCCTCCACCCGAACTTCGGCATCCCCTCGACGCTCGAGAGCGAGGCCGTCGTCGTCGGCGTCGACTGGAAGGCGAGCGACCAGTGGCTCATCCGCGCCGAGGCGGCCCCCGGCTTCTACGGCACCTCGGAGAACATCGGCTACGAGTCGATGTCGGTCCCCGTCACCGTCGGCGCCGTCTACCTGAAGAGCGACGACGTCCAGTATGTCTACGGCTTCCTCTTCGATCCCCGCGGGCAATACCCCGTCCTCCCCGCCATGGGCCTCCGCTGGCGGATGAGCGAGAAGTGGGTCCTGAACGGCGTCCTGCCGAAACCCCGCCTCGAATACTCCCTCAACAACAAGACGACCCTCTACGCGGGCGCGGCGATCGACAGCGGCACCTTCCGCGTCAATCCCGGCACCGGCAGCAGCACGGGCCGTCCCGGCCTCGGCGGCGCGCGGGTCGGCTACACCGAGGTCGGCCTCGGGGCCGGCGCCTCGTGGAAGTTCCTCCCCGGCTGGGCCCTCGAAGCGGACGCGGGCTACCTCGTCTACCGCGAGTTCAATTACTTCAACGCCAACGCCAACTTCCAACCCGAGCCCGCTCCCTACGTCAGCCTGAGCGTCGGGGCGAAGTTCTAGGGGGCCGCGAAGAGGGCGGTCGCTACCGCGCGGCAGTCCCCCTCTGATAGGCCTGAACTGGAAAACTGGCGTCCGAGTGCTAGCGGAACCAAAGCGGCCGTCTTCCAAACGCACCTCTCCCATAGAGCCCTCTCCCGATAGGAGTCTGGGCGTATTGGTACCGCTCCCCCTTCAGTACGTACCCTCGGGCGTACCGGAAGCATCCGATTTTAATCCAGTTCAGAGACGAGGCGCAGGGGGAAACGCGTCCGCCTAGCTAAGGCCCTCAGAACAGGAGGTCACGGAGGGGCGAAGCCCCTCTGTGGCTATAAAGCGGGTTACATCCAGCTGTACAGGGTCGACCGCGCAGGTCCCGAAGGGCCGCAACGCAACAAAAAAGCCGGCCTCCCTCACGGGAGCCCGGCTTTTCGCGGAGACAGAGTCGCTTAAGCAGCCGCAACTTCCGCAGCGGGCTCTTCCGCCGGCACCAGCGGCGTCAGGCTCTCGCCGAGCTGGAAGCGGACGAAGCGGCGGAGGACGATGTTCTCGCCGAGTTCGGAGATCTTCGAGGCGATGTGATCCTTGATGGTGATCTTGTCGTCCTTGATGAAGGGCTGCTCGAGGAGGACGACGGTGGAGAAGAACTTGTCGAGGCGGCCGGTGACGATCTTCTCGACGACCTGCGGGGGCTTGTCCTTGATCTGGGCGGAGACGATGTCCTTCTCCTTCTCGACTTCGGCGGCGGGGACTTCCTCGCGGCGGACGAAGCGGGGGCTGGCGGCGGCGATCTGGAGGGTGAGGTCCTTCACGAGGCCCTTGAAGCTGTCGGTGCGGGCGACGAAGTCGGTCTCGCAGTTGAGCTCGATGAGGACGCCGACCTTGTCGCCGGCGTGGATGTAGGAGGCGATGACGCCGTCGTTGGCGTCGCGGTTCCCCTTCTTGGCGGCGGAGGCGACGCCCTTCTTGCGGAGCCAGATTTCGGCGGCGGCGAGGTCGCCCTTGGTTTCGACGAGGGCCTTCTTGCAGTCCATCATGGCGGCGCTGGTGGCGTCGCGGAGCTGCTTGACGAGGGCGGGAGAGATTTCGCTCATGGTGATAGTGTGGTTCTTGGTTTTAAAGTCGGAAATCCGCCCGACCGGTTCGATGCCGGAGGGGCGGATGTTCTGGAAGTCTTCGGCGGAGGACTAGGCCGAGACGCCCGTGAGGGTGTCGTCGGTGACGGAGGCCGCCTGCTTGTCGCCGCTGCCGCCCTTGGGCGAGAAGTCGCCGCGCTGGGCCTTGCCCTCGATGATCGCCTCGCTGAGGCCGTCGAGGAGGACCTTGATCGAGCGGATCGCGTCGTCGTTGCCCGCGATGGGGTAATCGGCGAGGTCGGGATCGGCGTTCGTGTCGACGATGGCGATGACGGGGATCTTCAGGCGGCGGGCCTCGACGACGGCGATGTTCTCGTGGACGAGGTCGACGATGACGACGGCGCCCGGGGGCTTGTCGATGTCCTTGAGGCCGTCAAGGTTCTTGTGAAGGCGGGCGTTCTCGCGCTTGAGGGCGGCGAGTTCCTTCTTCGGGATCTTGTCGAAGCCGCCCTTGGCCTCGAGGTCGTCGATGAAGCGCATGCGCGCGACCGACTTCTTGATCGTGGTGAGATTGGTGAGGGTGCCGCCGAGCCAGCGCTCCGCGACGTAGCCGGAGCCGCTGCGGGTGGCGAGCTCGATGACGACCTGCTGGGCCTGCTTCTTGCAGCCGACGAAGAGGGTCTTCTCGCCCTTCGCGGAGATGCCGCGGAGGAAGTTCGCCGCGTTCTCGATCTGCTGCGCCGACTTCGTGATGTCGATCACGTAGATGCCGTTGCGCGCCTCGAAGATATAGGGCTTCATCTTCGGGTTCCAACGCTGCGTGCGGTGTCCGAAATGTACACCCGCGTCCAACAAGTCTTTAATGTCTACTTTGGCCATAATCCTTCACAACTTTTAAGTTAGAGTGATCCGTGAGGCGAGCGGCCGGGACGTCGTTGTGTTCTTTGCAACGTGATCCCTTGATTCAGGGGTCGGCGCAGGACTCAGAGGACAGACTGGCTGTCCAAGCGTGCTCCGGCTTCCCGCCTTCGGATTCTTTTCCCCCCGGTTCTTCAGAACAAAGGGGAAGTGCAACAGTAGAGGCCTCCCCTCCTTTGACAAGCAGAAATTTCCCCCGCGCGACTTTTGCCCCCTCCGTACGGTTCGCCTCCCTGTACCTTTCCTGGGACGTACAGTCATTCTTGTAAAGGTTTTCCCGTAAATATCGTATTGACAGGGCTTACCGAAGAGTTACGATGGGCGTCATCTAAGTTTTCCCCCCAAACGGAGCCCATGTCATTCTCCCCGGCCACCCGAGTTTTTACACTTTCCCGCGCAATGGGCGTGCGGGCCGGGATCTCGACTCTTTTTCTCTCCGCTTTTTACGCGCTTTGCGTTTTTTCCCCGAGCCCCGTTGCGGCGGCCGAGGCGACCGATCCCGATTCCGGCCTGACCAAGGCGAAGCCGAAGGCGGCCTACCCGTGGAAGAAGAACATCGTCACCACGAACTTCTGGATCGGCCAGGGGTCGAGCAGCTATAGCGACACGACGAACTCGGCGAGCGCCTGGGACGAGAAGTGGACGAAGAACTACGGCGGCGTCGACGACCCGACCCGGCACGAGGGATTCGTCCCGAAGAAATTCGCCGCCACGCAGAATCCCTTCTACGTCGCCCTCCCCTTCAACGACGTCGTCTACCCCGAGTTGGCGAAGAAGTATTGCCCCTGGTACAAGACGCCCGGCGCCGACAACCGCTACATCTCGCAGTGCAAGGGGAAGTGGATCCAGATCATGAACCGGAACGGCAAGTCGGCCTACGCCCAGTGGCAGGACGTCGGCCCCATCCGGACCGACATGGCCTCCTACGTCTTCGGCGATGCCCGCCCGAAGGAATTCAACGGAGCCGGTCTCGATGTCTCCCCCGCCGTCGCCGCCTACCTCGGCCTCACCGGCCTCGACAAGACCCATTGGCGCTTCGTCGACGACTCCGAAGTGCCGAGCGGCCCCTGGCTGACCTACGGCGAGGAGGCGATCATCTACGCCGCGCTGAAGCAGAAGGAGCGGGAGCTGGCCGACGGCTGGCGTCCCGGCAAGAAAGTCGCCTCGATCGAGGCCCAGCGTTAGGCCCATGGCCGACCCGGTCGCGCCCGCGCCTTCGTCTCCTCTTGCCTCCCCGCCCGCGCCCACCTGCGCCGCCCTCTTCCGGGGCTTTCTCCTTCTCAGCCTGATGAGCTTCGGCGGGACGCTGCCCCTCGCCCATCGCGTCCTCGTCGAGGAACGGCGCTGGCTGACGGGGGCCGAGTTCGTCGACCTCCTCGGCCTCTGCCAGTTCCTGCCCGGCGGGAACATCGTCAATCTCTCCGCCGCCATCGGCTTCCGCTTCCGGGGCGTACGCGGGGCGGCGGCCTCCCTCCTGGGGCTGCTGGCCGTTCCCTCCCTCATCGCAATCGGCTTCGCGACGGTCTATGCGCACTACAAGGACGATCCCCGCGTCCGTCACCTCTTCGCCGGCCTCGCGGCCGCGGCGGCGGGGCTCCTCGTCTCGATGGCGGTGAAACTCGCCCGGCCCCTGCGGGGGAAGCCGCCGGCGATCGGCGTCGCCCTCATCGGCCTCATGGCCCTCGCGGTCTTCCGCTTCCCCCTCGCCGCGACGCTCCCGGCGCTGATCCCCCTCGGCATCGCGGCGGCGTGGTGGCGGGAAAGAAAAGAGACGGGGAAAGGCCTCCCCACCCCATGACGGCCCTCCTCGGTTCTCTCGCGCTCCTCTTCGGCCACCTCGGCCTCCTCGCCTTCGGCGGCGGGAATACGATCCTGCCCGAGATGGAGCGGCAGGTCGTCGACGTCCATCACTGGATGACGGCCCACGATTTCGGCGCCCTCTTCGCCCTCGCCCAGACCGCGCCGGGGCCGAACATGATGATCGTCGTCCTGGTCGGCTGGAGTGTCGCGGGAGGCCCCGGGGCTCTCGTCGCCGCGCTCGCCGCCTTCATCCCGACGGCGGCCCTCGCCCTTGCCACCCTCCATCTGTGGCACCGCTTCCGCGACCGCCCCTGGCGGCGGCGGGTCCAGGAGGGCCTCGTCCCCGTCACCGTCGGCTTCGTCGCCGCCAGCGCCGTCCTGATCGTGAAGGGAGCGGCGACCAGCCCGGGTTTTGCGTTCATTACCGGAGTCAGCGCGTTGCTCGCGGTGAAAACGAAGGTTCATCCGCTCGTGCTGCTGGCGTTCGGGGCGGGGGTGGGGTGGTTTGGGGTGGGGCGGTGAGGGGTTTTGCGGGGAGGGGCGGCCCGTTGGGGCTGGCGGGGTCGACCCGGTACAGCTGGAGGCGATCCGCTTTATAGCCCAAGAGGGGCTTTGCCCCTCCTGGAACCTCCCCTTCGGAGGGCCTGAACTAGGCGGACGCGCTTTGGCGGCGCCTCGTCTCCTCACTGGATTAAATCGGCTGCTTCCCTGAGCGTCCGAGGGTACGAGCGATAGGGGGAGACGGGGCCAAGACGCCCAGACTCCTATTGGGAGATGTATCGATGGAAGCGTGCCTCTCTCCGAAGGAGCCGAGCCTTGGGCTGGAGGTAGCCGTTTCCCCTACCGTACTCTTATGGAAGAGGTTCAAGGCGGGGTGATGGCCTGCGTGATAGCGCAACTCCTCCCCCCCATAAAAACTGCCCGAGGGCGCTTTCGTCTTCCAATGGGGCGTTTAATTGAGTAACACCTCTTTTCCGGAGTGAATGTATGAATGTAATGCGGAAGGAGACTCTCTTCCTCGCAATGGGGTTGGCGGTCCTCTTTTCTCTTTCCTCCTCTCTCTTCTCGGAAGAAACGCCTCCTGCGGCCTCGCCTGCCTCGGCGGTCTCCGCGCCTGCCGCGACGTCTTCCTCTCTCACGTGGGCCGATTGCATCCGCCTTGCCGCGCAGAACAGCACCGATCTCCAGGCGGCCCGCGAGGCGGTGCTCAATAGCGATGCGGTGCGGCGCGGGGCCTACTCGACGCTCTACCCGCAGATGCGGATCTCCTTCGGCGACAACCGGAGTTATGTCGGTCCCGGTCCTTCCTCGACGCAGAATTACGCGACGGCCTACCAGGAGCAGCTTTCCCTCACGCAGACGATCTTCGACGGCTTCGCGACGAAGGGAAACATCGAGCAGGGGAAGGCCCAGCTCGCCCTTGCCTTCGCGAATCTCAACGCGCAGAAGGCGGCGACGAGCTACAGCCTGAAGAGCTCCTTTGCCCAGCTGCTCTACGCCCAGGAGCTCCTCGACATCAGCGACGACGTGATCGAGATCCGCAAGAGCGCCGCCCTCCTCGTCCAGCGGCTCTACGAGGGGGGCCAGGAAGACAAGGGGGCGATGCTGCTCAGCCAGGCCAATTACGACAAGTCGGTGAACGACCTCGAGCAGGCCCGCCGCGTCTACGTCCTCTCCGGGCGGCAGCTCGGCACCGCCATCGGGAAGATCCTCCCCGCCCCGGTCACCGCCTCGGGGGAGCTCCTCACCACCGCGCCTCCCTCCGAGGGGCCCGACGGGAAGCAGCCCGAGTTCGACAAGCTGGCGGTGACGACGCCCGCCTACTACCAGCAGAAGGCCTCCGTCGATGCCGCCGCCGCCGGGATCACCCAGGCGACGAGCGGCTGGTATCCGACGATCACCGCCGGGGTCAGCGGGGGGCGGACGGGGAGCGATTTCCCCGCCGAGGTCAACGGCTGGTCGGCGGGGCTCAACGCCTCCTACCCGATCTTCAACGGCGGGCAGACCTACTTCAACGTGAAGGCGGCGACGGCCTCCTTCCGGCAGACCCTCGCCCTCCTCGCCTCGGGGACGAACCAGGCGGCGATGACCCTCGCGCAGAGCTACACGAACTTCCTCAACGCGCGGGACAACGTCCGCATCCAGCAGGAGATCCTCGACGCGAACGTCCTCCGCTACCGCATCGCCGAGGCCCGCTACAAGAACGGCCTCATGACTTTCCAGGATTTCAACTCCATCGTCGACACCTACGTCGGCCAGAAGAAGAGCGCCCTCGCCGCCCGGCGGGACGCCGTCCTCTCCGAGGCCTCGTGGGAGCAGGCGCGCGGCCTCGGCGCGATTCCCTAGACCCATCCCCCCCTCCATCGTTCCTCTCCCTCCCATGAATCTTCCCTCCCCCCTTGCCCGGCTCCGCGCGATCCCGTGGAAAAACCCGCTCGTCCTCGCGGCGGTCGGGGGCGTCGTCCTCATCGCGGCGGTCGTCCTCTTCTTCCTCTTCCGTCCGGGCGGCCTCGTCTCCGGCGGCGAGGCCTACGAGTACCTCCAGGCGGGGCGCGCGCCGATGAGGGTCACCCTACGCGAGGGGGCGATCATCCAGCCGGAGCACCGGCTCAACGTCACGCCGCCGATCGCGGGCCGGATCGACTCGGTCGCCGTCCTCAACGGCGACCTCGTGAAGCAGGGGCAGATCCTGGGCTGGATCAGCTCGACGAACCGGGCTGCCCTCATGGACGCGGCGCGGGCGGCGGGGGGCAAGGAGATCGCGTTCTGGGACGACGTCTTCAAGCCCGCTCCCCTCATCGCCCCCCTCGACGGGCGGATCATCTCGACGGCCGTCGTCCCCGGCCAGGTCGTCCAGGCGGCGCAGGCCGTCTTCACGATGTCCGACCACCTCATCGTCCAGTCGAACGTCGACGAGACCGACCTGAAGAGCGTCTGGGTCGGGCAGGAGGTCGAGATCACGTTCGACAGCTTCCCCGACATGGTGCTGAAGGGGACCGTCCACGACATCGCCTACGACGCGACCATCGTGAACAACGTCACGACCTACCTCGTGAACATCTTCCTCACCGAGACGCCGACCCTCATCCGGAGCGGCGTCAGCGCCAACGTCTTCCTCATCGTCTCCGACCGCAAGGACGTCCTCCAGGTCCCGACCGACGCGCTGACGCCCGAGAACGAGGTCCTCGTCGTCCCCGGCAAGGGGGAGACCCCGATCCTCCGCAAGATCGAGGTCGGCGCGACGAACGGGCAGTTCACCGAAGTCGTCTCCGGCCTCGACGAGGGCGATTGGATCGCCCGCCGCGCCTTCGCCCTGCAGCGGGCCAAGAAGGGCGGCTTCTCCTTCCTCGCGCCCGGCGGAAAGAAGAAGGACCAGGACAAGGACAAAGACAAGAAGAAGTAGGCTCCCGCCCGCCCATGATCGTCCTCGAAAACGTCTGCAAATCGTACCTCATGGGGGAGACCGTCGTCTCGGCCCTGAAGGGGGTTTCGTTGACGATCGGGGAGGGGGAATTCGTCTCGATCATCGGGACCTCGGGCTCGGGCAAGTCGACCCTCCTCCAGATCCTCGGCCTCCTCGACCGCCCCAGCGAGGGCGTCCTCCGCATCGCGGGGAAGGACACGGCGGGGCTCTCCGACGACGATCTCTCCCGCCTCCGCTCGGAGACCATCGGCTTCGTCTTCCAGCAGTTCCACCTCCTGAAGCGGATCACCGCCGAGGAGAACGTCGCCCTCCCCCTCATCTACGCCAAGGGCGGCCAGGGCCAGCGGCCGCCCGCCGATCCGAACGTCCTCCTCGACCACGTCGGCATCGGCCACCGGGGCCACCACAAGCCGAACGAGCTCTCCGGCGGCCAGCAGCAGCGCGTCGCCATCGCCCGCGCCCTCGTCCGCCGCCCGACCCTCATCCTCGCCGACGAGCCGACGGGGAACCTCGACTCGAAGAGCGGGGCCGAGATCATGGCCCTCTTCCGCGCCCTCCACGCCGAGGGGCTCACCATCATCCTCGTCACCCACGAGCCCTCGATCGCCGCGATGGCCGACCGGACGATCCGGATGCACGACGGCCTCATGGTCGAGGATGTCCGCCGCCCGGCCTCCACTCCCGCCGGTCCGCCCGCCGCCTCCGTCGCCGGGGCGATCGCCCCCGCCGCCCCGGCCGACGCGCCGCCCCAGCTCCACCGCTGGCACCTCTTCTTCACCGGCCTCCAGCAGGCCTTCCGCAGCCTCTGGGGAAACAAGCTCCGGGCCGCCCTCTCCGCCCTCGGCATCATCATCGGCGTCGGCGCGGTCATCGTCATGCTCGCCCTCGGGAACGCGGCGCAGAACTCGGTCGGCCAGCAGATCGCCACCCTCGGCTCGAACCGCCTCACCGTCTTCGCGAACCCGCAGCAGACCGGCGGCGTCCGCATGGCTCCCGGGGCCGTCACCCGGATGACCCTCGCCGAGATGTACGAGATCCAGAAACGGATCCCGACGATCACCGCCGTCACCGGCGGCGTCAGCGGGAACGTCCAGGCCGTCTACGGCTCGAACAACGTCTTCACCTCGGCCCGGGGCGCGATGCCCGGCTATCAGGAGATCTTCAACGCGAAGCCGACCTACGGCCGCTTCTTCACCGAGGACGAGTGCCTCCAGCGGGCCCGCGTCGCCCTCCTCGGGACCACCGTCCTCGCCGGCCTCTTCGGGACCGACGGGAAGCGGAACCCGGTCGGGGAGACGATCCTCATCAACCACATCCCCTTTCGCGTCATCGGCGTCCTCCCGCCGAAGGGGGCCGACGGGTCGAACGATCTCGACGACCGGATCGTCCTCCCGCTGCAGACGGCGATGTTCCGCGTCCTGGGCCGCCGCTACGTCGACTGGATCGACACGACGACGGCCTCCCCCGACGACCTCGAGGAGGCCCAGCACGAGCTGACGGAACTGACACGGGAGTGGCCCCACATCCCCGGCGTCCTCAGCGACAGCTACCGCGTCATCGACATGTCGGGCGTCGCCCAGACGCTGCGGGCGGTGACGAACACCCTCTCGGCGATGCTCGCCAGCGTCGCCGCGATCTCCCTCGTCGTCGGCGGCATCGGCATCATGAACACGATGCTCATCACCGTCACCGAGCGGACCCGGGAGATCGGCCTCCGCAAGGCCCTCGGCGCGCGGGGCCGCGACATCCGGCTCCAGTTCCTGATCGAGTCGGTCGCCCTCTGCCTCATCGGCGGCGGCCTCGGCATCGCGGCGGGGACCGGCGTCACCCTCATCGTCGGCTACTTCCAGGGCGCCCTCCTCATCCCCACCTTCCTCTCGATCTTCCTCTCGTGCGGCTTCTCCGTCGGCGTCGGCGTCGGCTTCGGCTACTGGCCCGCGGTCCGCGCCGCGCGGCTCGACCCGATCACGGCCCTCCGGCAGGAGTAGGAGCCATCGACCCTTTCGACCGGAAACCGCAGAAAACCCGAACCCCCAAAAACACCATGACCTCCCCTCTCGCCCACCCCCTCGGCCTCCAGCTTTGGAGCCTCCGCCGCGAATGCGAAACCGACGCGGAGGGAACCCTGCGGCAGGTCCGCGCCCTCGGCTTCGACGGGATCGAAACCGCCGGGACCTACGGCTGGCCGCTCGAAAAATGGCGCGCCCTCCTCGCCGAGACCGGCCTCCAGGTCATCGGGGCCCACCTCGGCGATCTCTTCGAGAACCTCTCCGAGCAGATGGCCTTCCAGGGCGCGCTCGGGAACCGCCGCTACGTCGTACCGTGGCTCGACGAGAAGGAGCGGTCGCCCGAGGGCTATCGCAAGCTGGCGGAGCGGCTGAACCGCGCCGGGGCGACGCTCCGCTCCCACGGGGCCGAGCTCTACTACCACAACCACGATTTCGAGTTCGCCGATCTCGGCACGGGCGACGGCCTGACCGGCTACGACATCCTCCTGAAGGAGACCGATCCGGCGGCGGTCCGCTTCGAGGTCGACACCTTCTGGGTCGCCCGCGTCGGGAAGGACCCGCTCGCCTTCCTCCGGCAGAACGCCGACCGGATCGGCCTCGTCCATGCGAAGCAGATCCGCCTCGCCGAGAAGGTCGAGGTGCGGGCCGACCTCGGCGACATCGACTTCGTCCCCATCGTCGCCCTCGCCCGGGAAAAGGGCTGGCCGGTCGTCTTCGAGTACGAGGGCGAAGGGGCCATCGAGATCTGCCGCGCCGGGGCCGCCCACCTGCGCCGCTGCGCTGCGGCGGGGGTCTAAAGGAGGAGGAAGCGCGGCCTGGACGATGGGTGTTGACTTAACAACATATGTTGTTTAATGGTGGGGCAATGAGCACCCTCCTTCACATCGATGCCAGCCCGCGCGGCGAACGTTCCATCACCCGCAGCCTCACCCACGACTTCGTCGCGGCGTGGAAAGCCGCCCATCCGGGCGAGAAGGTGATTTCCCGCGACCTCGGCCACCAGCCCCCGCCCTTCGTCGACGAGGCGTGGATCGCCGCCGCCTTCGCCCCGGAGCCGACCGCCGCCGACACGGCCGCCCTCGCGTTCTCGAGCGAGCTGATCGCCGAGATCCATGCCGCCGACCGCTACGTCTTCGGCATCCCGATGTACAACCTCTCGATCCCCGCCGTCTTCAAGGCGTGGATCGACCAGATCGTCCGCGTCGGCCGGACCTTCGGCTTCGGGGCGAACGGCCTCGAGGGGCTCGTGAAGGGGAAGAAGGTGACGATCATCACCGCGAGCGGGAGCGTCTTCCGCGCCGGGACCCCGTACGCCGCCTACAACTTCCAGGAGCCCTACCTCCGCGGCATCCTCGGCTTCATCGGGATCACCGACGTCGAGTTCATCGTCGCCGACGGCGTCAACGACGTGAACTACGGCAAGATCGACCGCACCGCCTACCTCGCCCCGATCCGGGAACAGGTCGCCGCGGCGGCGAAGGCCTAGGCCTCGGACTGGGCTTTTTCGCGCCCTTCCTTCCGCCCTACTGGAGCCGCTCCTGCAGCTGCTCCAGCGGGGCGGTGAGGGTCACCTTCTCCCCGTTCGCGAGGAGGAGGAGCGAGGGGCTCTTCCCCTCGGTGCGGATCTCGCGCAGGTGGGCGAGGTGGATGAGGGCCGAACGGCTGGCGCGGAAGAACCGCGCCGGATCGAGCCGCGCCTCGAGGCTCACCATCGTCTCCCGGAGAAGGAGCTTCCGCCCGTCGGCGCAGCAGACCTCGATGTAATTCCCCTCGGCGAGGAAGCAGACGATTTCCTCCATCGGGACGACGGCGATCCGGGGGCCGTCCTTCACGGTGAGGCGCTGGGGGTAGGCGGCCTTCTCTTTCTTCTCGCCCTCCTCCGGCGGCGCGGGGAGGGCCTGGAGGAGGCGGTCGAGCTGCCTCGCCATCTCCCCCTGCTTCCTCGCGGCGACGAGGGCGCGGACCCGGGCGAGGCTCTCGCCGAGGCGCTGCTTGGAAAACGGCTTCAGCAGGTAATCGACCGCGTGGGCCTCGAAGGCGCGGACGGCGTATTCGTCGAACGCGGTGACGAAGACCGTGAGCGGGCGGAACTCGGCCGGGAGCGAGCGGAGGACCGTGAAGCCGTCGAGGCCCGGCATGCGGATGTCGAGGAAGAGGAGGTCGGGCCGGTGGTTCACGACGGCCTCGATCGCCTCCTCGCCGTCCTGGCAGAGGGCGGCGACCTCGATCCCCGGCTCCCCCTCGAGGAAGCGTTTCAACCGGAGCCGCGCCGGTTCCTCGTCGTCGACGATCACGATCTTGAGCGGGGCGGAATGGGAATCGGAGGAACTCATAGGGCGGAGACGACGGGGATCTCGATCCGAGCGGTAATGCCGCCGAAGCGGTTCGGCAGGAGGTCGAAGCGGACGGGGAGGCCCGGGTAGGAGGCCTCCAGGCGGGTGCGGACGTTCTCGATGCCGATGCCGTGCCCGCTCCGCGAGCGGGGGCCGAGGTCGGCGCCGCTGTCCTCGATCTCGACGACGAGGCGTTCCTCGATCCGGCTGGCGCGGAAGCGGATCACCGCCTCGCCGGGACATTCCTCCACGGCGTACTTCACCGCGTTCTCGAGGAGGGGCTGGAGGATCAGCGGCGGGACGGCGCAGGAGAGGGTCTCCGCCGGGATCTCCTCCTCGACGCGGAGCCGCCTGCCGTGGCGGATCTTCTGGATGCCGAGGTAATCGCGGGCGAGCTGCGCCTCCTGCCGGAGCGGGATGCGGGTCTTGTTCCGGGTGTCGAGGGCGGCGCGGAGGAGGTTGCCGAGGCTCAGGACGATCTCCTCCGCCTGGTCGGGCGCGGTGTGGATCTGCTCCGCGAGGACGTTGAGGGTGTTGAAGAGGAAGTGGGGGTGGAGCTGGGCGCGGAGGGCGTCGAGCCGCGCCTGGGAGAGCTGCTGTTCGAGCTCGGCGGTCCGCTGCTCCCGGCGGAGGGCGCGACGGTGGGAGGCGAGGACCGAGACGAGGAGGAGCGAGGCGACGTAGAGCGGGACCGAGATCGGGACGCCCTGGAGGAAGTGGTCCATCACGACCCGGTCGACCCGGGTGGGGCGGCCGATGTTCGTGCCGTCGGCGGCGTACTGATCCTCCTGCGGCGGGGGCGGCCGATGCTCGGCGTGGGGCGGCTTCGGCAGGATGTGGATCATCAGCCATCCGGCGGCGAACATCAGCGCGACGCAGACGGCGAGGTGGCCGCCGAGGAAGAGGAGCCACTGCCCCGGTCCCGAGCCCTTCCCGAAGCGGGGCGGCAGGAGGTGGGCGGCGGCGAGCATCGCCGGGCTGACGATCATCCACGGGAGCCAGAGGATCAGCGAGCCCCGGAAGGCCCCGGCCCACGAGGCGCTGAAAAAGAAGACGGGCGGCGCGGCGAAGAGGACGAGGAGGAGGAGCCAGAAGACGACGAAGGCGGCCCCGGCGACGGCGAGGACGGAGGGGGGCTCCGGAACGGTCCCCGCAGGCGAGGGACCGGTTCCGGCAGGAGGGAAATCGTCGCGCATCGTGGAGGCCAATCTCTCCCTTCGGCGCGGCCGGAACAAGCCGATTTTCGGGGCGGGAGGGCGCTTTTTTCGCCCCTGCCCGGCCCGTCCCCCGTTTTCCGGTTTTCGTCCCTTCGCGGCCCGATTTCGTCCCCCCCGCCTCGAAGGCGGAGGGAATCGGGCTCATCGTGCCGCCATGAACACGTCGCTTCCGACCGCCGCCGCCCTTCCGGTCCTTCCGGCTCTCTCTCCCCGCGTCGTCCGCAACCTGCCCCGCGCCTTTTCCGCCGCGTTCGAGACGCCGGAGCGGGGGAAGGAAGAGGGCGCCTCGCTCGGCGAACTCCTCTCCGTCCTGAAGGAGCTTCACCTCGCGCTCTCCCACTAGAGCCTGTGATGTCTGTGATGCCTGCGCTGAATCCCGAGAGTCGCATGGAGTCCGAGTCCGAGGCCGGTGCCGGGGTCGTCTCCGTGGTGCTCGCTCCTCCCTTCGACGGGGAGTGGAAGGTGGTCCCGGGCCGGAAGGGGGAGAAGGGGCTCGGCTTCGAGGCGATCTGGCCCCGGCCCTGCGGCGTCCCGGTCTACGCCCCGGCGGCGGGGCGGATCGCGGGGGTCCTCCCCCTCGACGAGACGGGCGAGGCCGGGACCGTCGCGCTCCTCCTCGACCTCCCCCTCGGACGCCGGGTCCGCCTCTTCCCGTTCCGGCGACGCGATCTGGCGGTCGAGCGGGGGGCCTCGGTGAAGGGCGGGGAACTCCTCGGCCACCTCCGCTCCTTCCGTCCCCGCCTCGTGATGTGGATGGAGGAGGAGCGGGAGGGCCGGTGGAACGCCGTCCCGTTCCGGATGGGCGGCTATCGGAGCCATCGCCGGGGGGAGGGAGAGCCGGGGACGAAGACGAACGAGGCCTGGCACTATCACGAGGAAGGGTGCCCGGCCCCCGGCGACCTTCTTTCCAATTGTGCGCGGACGGCCTGGATGGAGGCCTGCTTCCGTCCCGCGCCGGGGGGCCCCCCGCCCCTCTACGCGTTCCACACCTCGGAGGGGACATGGCGGGAGGCGCTCGATTTCCATCGGTGCGGCGGAGGGGACTCGCTCTGGATCTCCCGCTCGAAGCACGGCGCGGCCTCGCTCCGGTTCCGGCTGAGAAAGGGGTGCTTCCAGCCCCTCCGCTTCGAGGAAGGACGGCTGGGGACCCGTGCGAGTCTCCCCGCGCTCCTCTGGCAGGCGGGACCCGTTCCGCTCCATCCCCTTCAGGGGATGCGGTGGGCGGCGGGGCTGCCGTTCCCTCCCGCGCCGCCGCTCCCCGTCGGGACCGGCCCGCTCCGCCTTCTCCTCCCCTTTCTTCCGAAGCGGCCCCATGAGGGCGCGTCGACGGCCTCGGCGGAAATCGTCTTCGCGAACCGGATGACGGAGACCTTCAAGATCCGCCGCTTCCTCCCGGCCCAGCCCGATTTCCTCCTCGAGCTGACCTTCAGCGCGAGGCAGGGCCTGGTCGAGGGCGTGCTGAAGGGCGGCTCCTCCTGGAGCCACATCCAGCGGGTGAGCTGACGGCGATCCTTATTCCCCCGCCTGGAAGAGCTGCCCGACGCGGCGGACCTGCTGGAGCTCCTCCTGCGCGATGGCGTTGAGCTCGGGATGGCGGCCGAAGGAGGCGATCCAGATCGCGCGCGGGGAGTGGAGGACGTCCTCCATCTTCCGGTTGCCGCCGACGCGGTCGGTGGCCGAGGGGAAGCCGCAGGCGTCGGCGATCTCGTCGGTGAGCTGGAGGAGGACGCCGAGGAAGGGGCCGTTGTAGCGGAGGTTCGTGATTTTGGTCTTGTCCGGGAGGGTCGCGTCGTGGTGCCGGGCGACGGCATCGACGACGTGGGGCGGGAGGCCGGAGCGGACGCACATGGCGGCGGAGATCGCCGCATGGGTAGTGCCGAAGACCTCCTTTTCGAGCGGGAAGAGGGCGTCCGACTGGTCGAAGAAGACTCCGTATTCCCGCTTGAAGAAGGTGACGACCGTCGGCCACGAGGCGTCGTGGAGGAGGCCGGCGAGGTATTCGGTCCCGTCGACGGGATGGTAGTAGGAGGCGAGCCGCTCGACCATCCGGGCGACGAAGAGGTTCCGCTCCCAGAACGGGATCCAGTCCCCGCCGAGTCGGTTCGCGTTCATCCGGCGGAGGACCTCGACGCCGAAGAGGACGCGGAGGCGGGCGAGGCCGAGGAACATCACGGCGTAGGGGATCGTGAAGTGGCGGCTGCCGAGGGCGGCGATGTTCGCGGCCCGGAGGACGAGGTGGGTGAGGGCCGCGTCGGTCGAGATGATGTCGTTGCAGCGGTCGAGGGAGACGTCGTCGCGGTAAAGCTGGCGGCCCAGATTACTGAGGGCCGAGTCGGCGGCGGGAAGGACATCGCCTTCCGTCTGGACGAAGCGGAGAAGGCGCTGTTCGAGATCGTTGGGAACCGCTCCGTCGGGGAAGAGACGGTTCTGGATCGTGGCGGCCTGTTCTAGGGTGATGGTGCTCATGGGTCCTCCTTATGGGTGGCTGCGGCATCCCGGGAAATCCCTCCCTGCGCCGCGCGGACCCTCATGATCCGCTTATAACGGTAACCTACGTCGATGGAATTCGCAAAACATTAACTCCCTTTTTCTACCTAGACCCAGGGGGGTAGAGGGGCCGTTTACCAATCGGTCGACCGGTAATCCTTCAGGAACTTGCCCCAGATGTGGGTGCCGGTGTTGATCTTGACGGATCGACGATTTCGGATTTCCCGGATCCATTCGAGCTAGGTTTACGGATTTTATATATTCAAGGCTCTTTTAGCTTATGTATAAAAGAGGCACCCATAATGACCCCTTCCACTCTCCGCGCCGACTCCCATTACCGTTCCGTGGACGGCCTTCGGGGTGTGGCGATTCTCCTGGTGGTCTTTAATCATCTTCTCGCCTTTCGGAGCTGCACGCATGGGGTCCTCTTCGCTCCCGCTCTCTTGCTTCGGAGCGGATGGATGGGAGTCGATATCTTCTTCGTACTGTCCGGCCTGCTGATCAGCCGGCCCTTTCTCAAGGCGAAGATCGAAGGGCGCTCGGTAGGGCTGAAAGGCTATGCCGTGCGGCGCGTTTTCAAAATCATTCCTCCCTGCTATCTGGCGATCGCGTTGGCGGCCGCCTCGGCCTGTCTCATGGGAAATGGAGGCGATCTGTTTCGTCGCATCTCCCAGGAAGCCTTTTTCTATTACACGATAGCCCCGACTGAAAACCCGCTCCTCGCCGTTCTTTGGACGCTCGGTGTCGAGGCTTGGTTCTATCTTTTGCTTCCCCTCGCCTTTTTTCTATGTCGCAGGCTGACCGTCGCGCAAACCGTCTCGGCGCTCCTCCTCGGATTCTGGCTTTTTGCTCCCGCCGTAAAAATCCTCTCCCTGAAATTTTCCCTGCCAAGCGGCTCATGGCTGGGAACTCTCTCCTTCTTTCAATACTTCGCCTGGGGAATCGCTTTCGCCTATCTTGATCTTTCGGTTCCCTCAAAGACGCTCAAGAAGCATGCCGACCTTCTTTTTTGCATCGGTGTCGCCGGACTTTCCGCTCTTATTGTGGGCTTTGGATATGCCGGCCTCGCTGTCGAGGTCGAGAAGTATGAGTCTGTGATCAAGGCTTACACCACCTCATTTTGGTTCCCTCCGGCCATCGGCCTATCGTGCTTTTTCCTTCTTTTTTCCTCTCTCGGTTCAGGGCGTCCTTGGCATGCTTTTTTGAATTCCTGGACGATGGTCGGCTTGGGGGTGGTCAGCTACGAATGGTATTTGCTGCACACCATTTTCTCTTATGCAGGTCATGCCTCCAGCAGTGTGTTCCGCTTTTTAATTTACAGCGTCATCCCGGGTTTCGGCAGCTTGGGGTTGGCCGTCCTGGTCTATCGCTATTATTCCCTGCCGATTTTGAATGCAGCAAAAAGGTCGCTGTGCCCGCCTGTCCCGTTTCAGTTCCCCCCACCGCCTGAAATATAGCTTCGGCCGTTTACCAATCGGTCGACCGATAATCCTTCAGGAACTTGCCCCAGATGTGGGTGCCGGTGTTGATCCCGTCGATGATCGGGTCGACGATCCGGGCCGCGCCGTCGACGATGTCGAGGGGAGGGTGGAAGCGGTGTTCCTGGGTCTTCCGCTCGGCGATCTGGACGGGGTCCTCGTCGGTCACCCAGCCGGTGTCGACGGCGTTCATGTGGATGCCGTCGGCGTGGTAATCGGCGGCGGCGGTGCGGGTCATCATGTTCAGGGCCGCCTTCGCCATGTTGGTGTGGGGATGGCGGGTGGTCTTGAACTTCCGGTAGAACTGCCCCTCGACGGCGGAGACGTTGACGATGTGCTTGTCCCGGCCCGGGGTGCGGAGCATCAGCGGCTTCAGCCGGGCGTTGAGGATGAAGGGGGCGATGGCGTTGATGAGCTGCACCTCGAGGAGCTCGACCGAGGGGACCTCGGCCATCATGAGCCGCCACGAGTTCTTTTCCCGGAGGTCGACCTGCTGGAGGTCCTGGTCGAGGCGGCCCTGGGGGAAGAGGTCCTTCTGCGCGGCGAGTTCCTCCGGCAGGAGCGAGACCTGGGAGAGGGCCGCCGCGTGGGTGATCCCCGCGAGGGGCGAGGAGGCGGGGGAGGACGTCCCCGCTCCGACGGTTCCGGCGGCTCCCTGGCCTTCGGGAAGCATGTGGTAGCCGCGCAATCCCTCGTAGGTGCCGAGGAGCTTGCGGGTCGCCTCGGGGAGGTCGTGGAGGGGGCCGTTCTCCCGGGCCATCATGTGCTCGTAGAAGTCGGGCGGGCGGCGGACGGTCTGGCAGGCGTTGTTGACGATGAAGTCGAGGCGCGCGTGGTTCGCCGTCATGTGGCGGCAGAAGGCCTCGACGCTCGGCGTGTGGCGGAGGTCGAGGCCGATGATCTCGAGCCGGTGGCCCCATTCGGCGAAGTCGGGCTCCGCGGCGTAGCGGACCGCCGAGTCGCGCGGGAAGCGGGTGGTGACGACGAGGTGGACCCCGGCGCGGAGGAGCTTGATCCCGGCCTGGTAGCCGATCTTCACCCGGCCCCCGGTGAGGAGGGCGACGCGGCCCCGGAGGTCGGCGCTCTCGGTCCGCTTCAGCCAGTTCAGCTCGGCGCACGCGGGGCAGAGCTGGTCGTAGAAATGGTGGAGGGTCGAGTAGTCCTTCTTGCAGATGTAGCAGTTCTGCGGCTCGACGACTTCGCGGAATTCGAGCGCCGGATCGCCGGTCACCTCGTGCTGCTCGAAGGCGAGGGGGGGGTAGACATTGGGGGTGACGAAGACGGCCTCGCGGCGGAGCTTGCGGATGCCGGTCTGGTGGAGCTTCGACTGGTCGCGCTCGATCTTCTCCGCCTTGCGCTGGCGGGCCTTCGCCCGGACCAGCTGCCGCCGCTCGCCGACGTCGGGGCAGAAGACGTCGCCCGCCGCCTGGAGGAACCGGTTCCGTTCCTCGTCGGAAAGCTGGCTCAGCACGGCGCGGTTCGCCGCCGCCTTTTCGAGGACCGCGGCGGCGGCTTTCAATTCTTCCAGCGTGGGGGAGGCGGACGAGAGGGACATGGCGGCGGGGGGAGAGCCGGGCAGGTTCGCAGTCTTTCCGCCGGAAATCAATCCATCCCCGCGCTTCTACCGCGGGTGCAGGCCCAGGCTTGGCCTAGGACGCCTGGAGGAGGAGGCCGACCTTGCGGACCTGGAGGAGCTCGTCCTGGGCCATCGTGTTCAGGTCGGGATGCCAGCCGAAGGCGTTGATCCAGGCGACCCGGGGGGAGGCGAGGACGTCGTCCATCGTCTTCCCGTCGTCGCTCCCGGCGGGGCGGTCGGAGGGGAAGCCGCAGGCGTCGGCGATGTCGTCGGTGAGCTGGAGGAGGACGCCGAGGAAGGGGCCGTTGTAGCGGAGGTTCGTGATCGTCGCCCTCTCGGGCAGGGCCGCGTCGTGATGCCGGGCGATGGCCTCGACGACGTGGACGGGGAGGCCGGAGCGGACGCACATCGCGGCGGAGATCGCCGCGTGGGAGGTGCCGAAGAGGGTCTTCTCCAGCGGGAAGAGGGCGTCGGCGCGGTCGAAGAAGATCGAGTATTCCTTGCGGAAGAAGGTGACGACCGTCGGCCACGAGGCGTCGTGGAGGAGGCCGGCCAGATACTCGGTCCCGTCGATCGGATGGTAGTAGGAGGCGAGCCGCTCGAGGAGGCGGGCCGAGAAGAGGCTCCGTTCCCAGAACGGGACCCAATCGGCGGAGAGGCGGTCCCCGTTCATCCGGCGGAGGACCTCGACGCCGAAGAGGACGCGGAGGCGGGCGAGGCCGAGGAACATCACGGCGTAGGGGATCGTGAACTTGCGGCTGCCGAGGGCGGCGATGTTCGCCGCGCGGAGGACGAGGTGGGTGAGGGAGGCGTCGGTCGCGATGATGTCGATGCAGCGGTCGAGGGCGACCTCGTCCCGGTAAAGCTGGCGGCCGAGCTGGCCGAGGGCCGACTCGGCGGCGGGGAGGACATCGCCCTCCCTCTCGATGAAGCGGAGGAGGCGCGCCTCGAGGTCGGTCTCGACCGCGCCCTGTCCTTGCGGGTAGAGCCGCCGACGGATCTCGGCCGTCTTTTCCAGGTTTTTCGGGTTCGTCGGATTCGCTGAATTCGGGGTGGGGCGCATGGTCTTTTCCTCCTTTCGAGGAGGAAAAGATGGAGGGTTCCGATTTGTTTGCAAGTCAATCTTTCACAACGAATTACGCAAAACAAAATCTCCCGGTTATGTGATGAAAATGTGTAAAAAAGGGTTTGGGAACCTCCCTTTTAGAGCCATTTCCGGAACGTCTCCTGATAGCGGTTGTAGACGAAGCCGAGGGCGAGGAGGAGTCCGCCGAGGCCGAGGAAGGTGAGGATGCGGCTGAGGGTGCCGAGTTCCCAGACATCGACGCAGAGGACCCGGCCCAGGGCGAGGGCGAGGAGGACGAGGCCCGCCCAGCGGGCGAGGCGCTCCCGGCAGAGGAGGCCGAGGGCGAAGTAGGTCCCGGCGATCCCGGCCCAGACGAGGGTCATCGACCACTCGGGCTGGCGCAGGTCGGCCACGTCGCCGAGGAAGAGCGCGCCGCCCGCCAACGCGAGGGAGAGCCAGAGGCCCTGCCCCTCGCGGGAAAGGAAGGCGGAAGGCACGCGGCGGATCGCCGCCTGCTCCAGGGCGAAGAGGGCGGCCAGCGCGAGGCCGTTCGCCCAGAAGGTCCGCTCCGCTTCGCCGTAGACGAAGACGAAGAGGGCGGCGGCGAGGCCCCAGAAGACCATCGCCACCCAGTTCACGAAGCGGGCGGGCCGTCCGAACTGGAAGGCGTAGACCGCCGCGCCGCTGGCGGCGAGGACCCAGAACTGGTGGTCGACGGGAACCCGCTTCCAGATCCAGAACAGGTAGAGGAACGCGGCGAGGACGGCGAAGTGGGCCGCGCCCCAGTCGTCTTCCTCCGCCTCCTTGCGGAGCCGGGCGAGGCACCCGGCCTCCCCGGCGAAGAGGGCCATGAGGAGGAGCGGCGTGGTGTCCGAGGGCGCGAGATCGAGCGCCCATCCGATCGCGGCCCAGAAGAAAGCGGCGAGGGCCGCGAGGTGGGAGAGGGCGCGGAGCGGGGCGTGATAGCGCCAGACGGAACCGGAGAGGAGGAGCGCCCCCTCGATGCCGAGGAGCAGCGCGCCGTCGGTCCCGTGCCAGCGGCTGATCCAGCCGAGGGTGGCGACGAGGAGGCCCTGGATGAAGAAGGCCGTTTCCTGCGCCGCCTCGCCGGGGCGGAGGGCGCGGGAGAGGAAGGCGGTGGCGGCAAGGAGGAGGCCGAAGCCGATGGCGAAGGGCGGAAAGGCGGCGTCGAACGAGGCGCTTCCGCTCCCCGGCAGCGTCAGGGCGCCGAGGAGGAGGAAGAGGGCGTTGTTCAACGTCAGGAACGTGAGGCGCTCCGCCGCTCCCCAGGCCGCCATCCGGGGCCACGGGGAGAGGAGGCCGAGGGTGAAGACGAGCCAGTCGCCGGAGAGAAAGAGGAGATCGCCCGTCGCGTGGCCCGATCCCGCCGAGGCCAGGGCAATCGCATGGAGGCTGTACGTCCCCGCGAGGGCGGCGTAGGAGGCCGACTTCCAGCCGTAGCGGAGGGTGAGGAAGATCGCCGCGCCGCTCAGGATGAGGTTGGAGACGTGGGTGTAGGCGGGGTCGGGCCCGAGGAACGAGGTGTAGTAGGCGAGGGCGACCGCCGCGACGCCGAGCGTCTCCGCCCGCCGCCAGCAGGCGACGCCGATGATGACGGCGGCCCAGGCGAGGAGCACGAGGTTCGAGGCGAGGCCGCCCTCGATCCAGCGGAGTTCGGTCACGTAATGGGAGGCGTAGAGCGCGTAGTAGCCGCCCGCGAGGCCCCCCGCCGCCAAGACCCGCCCGTAATAGCGGAGGGTCTCCCGGCTCTTCTCGAGCCAGAGCCCGAGGCCGCCGAGCGCGAGGCTCGCCGCGAAGAGCGCCGCCGCCCGGCCCAGCGGGGTGACGTAGGCGACGAGATGCTGGTAGGTGAAGCTCGCCAGGAAGACGAGGCCGGTCAGCAACATCCCGATCCCGATCCGGACGAGCCAGACCCGGCCGAGGTGGAGCTCGAACGGATCGCTTTCTTTCGGTGCAGGCTGGGGTGTCGGCGTGGGCGCGTCGGTAAAGGCAGGAGCCGGGGGAAGAACCGGAACAGCCTCATAGGAGGCGGCGATCGGCTCCCCTTCCTCCGCGCGTTCCCGGGCCAGGGACTCGATCCGCATCCCGAGGGTGTCGACCTGGAGGCGGAGCCGGTGCTGTTCGTCGCGGAGTGCATCAATGCGGGGATCATTCATGGCGTGGGGGGGCGGGTTTTTTCTTTTTATAGGCGAAGAATGGGGGATTTACCTAATCGATAATTTTTTGTAGTACATCGATCGAATCAATGAACCTTCACCACCTCGAACTCTTCTACTACGTCGCGAAGGCGGGAGGGATCTCCCGCGCCTGCGCCGTCATCCCCTACGGGGTCCAGCAGCCGGCGGTCAGCGCCCAGATCCTCACGCTGGAGAAGGAACTCGGCCTCGTCCTGTTCCAGCGGAAGCCGTTCCACCTCACCCCGGCGGGCGGGCGGCTCTTCGCCGAGATCGCGCCGTTCTTCGAGCGGGTCGCCGACCTCGGCCCCGTCCTGCGCGGGGAGTTCTCCCACCAGCTCCGCCTCGTCGCCCTCGGGGAGGTGCTGAAGGACCACATGCCCGAGCTGCTGCAGGCCCTCATGCGCCGTTTCCCCGGCCTCAAGGCCCGGCTCTACGAGCGGAACCAGGCGGAGGCGATCGCCCTCCTCGACGAGGGCGAGGCCGACCTCGCCGTGACAGTCCGCGAGACCTCGCTCCCCGAGCGCTTCGCCTCCCGCGACCTCATCCGCCTGCCGATGGTCCTCCTCGTCCCGCCCTCATTCGCGCGGGTGAAGCGGGCCGAGGCGTTCTGGACGGGCGAGGCGCGGGCCCCCCTCGTGGCCCTCCCCGGCAACGAGATCCTGACGCGGCACTTCGCCGCCGAGCTCCTCCGCCGGGGGGCCTCCTGGCCGACGGCGATCGAGGCGAACGGCGTCGAGCTGGTCGCCAATTACGTGTCGCACGGCATGGGGGTCGGCCTCTCCGTCCGGGTGCCGCAGGCGAAGCTGCCGCCGGGAGTCCGCGTCCTTCCGCTGAAGGATTTCCCCGACATCGTCGTCGCCGCGTTCTGGCGCGGGACGCTGCGGGAGCCGTCCGTCACTTTCCTCGACCTCCTCACGAAGCGGGCGGAAGTCTTCAGCCGCCGTATTGCGCGTCGCTGACTTTTTCGAGCCAGTCGACCGGCTTGCCGTCGAGATGTTCCTGGATCGCGATATGGGTGAGGGCGGTCGTCGCCGTCGCGCCGTGCCAATGCTTCTCGCCCGGCGGGAACCAGACGACGTCGCCGGGGCGGAGGGTCTCGACGGGGCCGCCCCACCGCTGCGCCTGGCCGCAGCCCGCGGTCACGATCAGGGTTTGGCCGAGGGGATGGGTGTGCCAGGCCGTCCGGGCGCCGGGCTCGAAGGTGACGCTGGCGCCGATCACCCGCGCCGGGGCCGGGGCCTGGAAGAGGGGATCGATCCGGACGGTGCCGGTGAAGTAATCGGCGGGGCCTGGGGTGGAGGGGCGGGAGCCGGGAGGGTGGATGTCCATGGGGGGATTATAGCAGGGGGGACAAGGGGGCGCGAAGTTATGGAGAGCGCCCTTCGGGACGGGGTACAGACCCTGTACAGGTGGAGGCCGGACGCGCGTTTAAAGATGCAAGAGGGGTTGCCCCCCGGCCATGCGAGTTAGTTTCCCCTGAGAACGAGTGTCGCTATCGCGACGGCATTGCGCCCCTCCTGCACTTGCCTCCCGGCCCTGCAAGTTAGTCTCCCCTGGGAAACGAGTGTCGCTACCGCGACGGCAGTCCCCCTCTGATAGGCCTGAACTATTTGGAGCGGTACCGCATTAGGCCGTCCGCTTCGGGTAGAGCGCGTCCGCTAGATCCCCTGTCCGCTTGGGAGGAACTACGCTTCCAAAGGCTGGGAGAAAGGGTGTAAAATAGTGCATGTCTTCCGAATTCACCCGTATCTATCTCATTCGCCACGGAGCTACTCGTCTTGCTGCCGAGGATCGTTTTGCCGGATCGATCAATGTTCCGCTCTCCGATGAGGGGCGGGGGCAGGTGGCCCGGTTGGCGCGGCGGCTTTCGGGGGAGAAGATCACCCGCGTCTACGCCTCGCCCCTCGACCGGACGATGGAGACGGCCCGCATCCTCGCCGCTCCCCACGCCCTCCCCGTCGAGCCGCGCGACGGCCTGCGCGAGATCTCCCACGGCCGCTGGGAGGAGCTGACGCGGAAGGAGGTCGACGAACGCTTCCCGGAAGAGGCCGCCGAGTGGGAGAAGGACCCCTTCACCTTCGCTCCCGAAGGGGGCGAGAGCGGGCTCCAGGTGACGGCCCGCGCCCTTCCGGCCCTCATCGAGATCGTCCGCTCGAATCCCGGCGGGCGGGTCATCGTCGCCTCCCACAAGGCGACGATCCGCCTCCTCCTGAGCACCCTCCTCGGCTTCGATCCGCGACGCTACCGGGACAACCTCGACCAAAGCCCCGCCGCCCTGAACGTCGTCGACTTCAAGGACGCCACGCGCGCCCGCCTCACCCTCTTCAACGACACCTCCCACTACACCGAGACGGGGCTGGCGATCCCCGCTGTCCCGGCGAACCGCCTCTCCGCCTGGTGGGGCGAGACCGGCGGAGCGTAAGCCTCCCTCCCCGGGCGAGCGGCTTTTTTCACCCGTTTTTTTGCGTAAAAACGGGAATGCGGTAGAGTAAGCGCCTTCGGTGGAGAAAGACTTGACGGTTTTCCTTCAACTCCTAAAGCATTGACCTTATTAACCGCCCTATTTTAGTCGTTTCTCTGACATGATGAACCTATCGATCGGCCAGAAAATCGCGCTCGGCTTCTCGGCCGCCATGAGCGCCCTCATCCTGATCGGGATGACCCTTTACTGGAACCTCCGCCAGGTGGAGGAAGACGCGGGGTGGGTCACCCACACCCTCCAGGTCGAGAAGGAGCTCGATGGGACGATGCTCGACCTGATGAAGGCCGAGAACCGGGCCCAGGCCTACCTGAACACGCCCGATCCCGCCTTCAAGGAGAGCGTCGAAAAGGCCCGGGGCGATCTCCACTCCCGCATCCGCACCCTGCGCACCCTGACGAGCGACAATCCCCACCAGGTTGCCCGCCTCGACCAATTCGAGCCGCTGACCTCCGCCCGTCTCGACGGCCTCCTCCAGTTGACCCGGCTCCACGACCTGAAGGTGGCCGCCTCCGATCCCCGGATGGACGTCGTGGCCAGGGAAAGCAAGACGATGTCGGAGCAGCTCGACAGCCTCGTCGCCGAGATGAGTCAGGAAGAGGAAAACCTCCTGGCCCAGCGGCAGGCCCGCGCCGCGGCGACCGAAACCCTGACCTTCAACGTCATCACCTACGGGACCCTGCTCGCCTTCGTCCTCGTCGGCATCGCCGGCTGGCTCGTCTCGCGGAGCATCACGAATCCCCTCCGCCTCCTCGGCCTCGGCGCGTCGAAGATCGGCGGCGGCGACTACGGCCACCGCGTCAACGTCAACACGAAGGACGAGGTCGGCGACCTCGCCGGATTGTTCAACCGGATGGCGATCCAGGTCGAGGAACGCCAGCGGATCCTCGGCGACAAGGATTGGCTCAAGACCGGGCTGACGAAGTTCTCCCAGGTCTTCCAGGGCCAGCGCGACGTCGAGGCCGTCTGCCAGAAAGTCCTCGCCGAACTGGCCGCGCTCCTCGATGCCCGCCACCTCGTCCTCTACCTCGCCGAGGCGGCTCCCGAGGGGGAGGGCGACGGCGGCCTCCGGTTCCAGGCCGGCTACGCCCACGACAACCCGGCCCCCCGCCTGCGGAAGGGGCAGGGCCTCGCCGGCCAGGCGGCGGTCGACCGGCGGCGCGTCGTCCTCGACCCGATCCCCGAAAACTACCTGAAGATCAACTCGGTCCTCGGCGAGGCAAAGCCCCGGCAGATCGTCGTCCAGCCCGCCGTCTACGAGGGGCGGACGAAGGCGGTGATCGAGTTGGCGACCCTCCATCCGCTGACCCCCGTCCAGCTCGATTTCCTCGACCAGTTCGCCGAGAGCTTCGGCGTCGTCCTCAACCTGATCGAGGCGATGACCCGGACCGAGGCGCTGCTGAAGGAATCGCAGGCCCTTTCCCTCGACCTGAAGCGGAACCAGGAGGAATTGAGCGAGAAGAACATGGCGCTGGAGGAGCAGACCGAGCGCCTCCAGGCCTCCGAGATGCAGCTCCAGGAACAGCAGGAAGAGCTCAAGCAGACGAACGAGGAGCTCGAGCAGACCAACGAGGAGATGCAGCAGACCAACGAGGAGATGGAGGAGAAGGTCAACCTCCTGGCCGAGCAGAAGAAGCAGATGGAGAAGATCAACCGCGAGATCGAGCAGGCCCGCGAGTCGATCGAGGAGAAGGCCCAGGAACTGGCCCAGACCTCGAAGTACAAGTCGGACTTCCTCGCGAACATGTCGCACGAGCTCCGCACGCCGCTCAACAGCCTCCTGATCCTCTCGAAGATGCTCGCCGACAACGGCGGCGAGAACCTGACCGAGAAGCAGGTCCAGTACGCGAAGACGATCCACTCCTCCGGCAACGACCTCCTCCAGCTGATCAACGACATCCTCGACCTCTCGAAGATCGAGTCGGGGATGGTCGAGCTCGAGATCGTCGACATGCCCCTCGCCGACCTCCAACGCTTCGTCGAGCACACCTTCCGGCACGTCGCCGAGTCGAAGGGCCTCGCCTTCCGCGCGGAGATCGCCCCCGGCGCGCCGGAGACGATCCGCACCGACGTCCGGCGGCTGGAGCAGATCGTCAAGAACCTCCTTTCCAACGCCTTCAAGTTCACCCCGCACGGCTCCGTCGACCTCGTCATCGGCCCGGTCGAGGGCGGCTGGCGCGTCCCGAACGAGCGGCTCGACCGGGTCGGCACGGTCGTCGGCTTCACGGTGAAGGACACCGGCATCGGCGTCTCCGAGGAGAAGCAGCAGATGATCTTCGAGGCGTTCCGCCAGGGCGAGGCGGGGACGAACCGGAAGTACGGCGGCACCGGCCTCGGCCTCTCCATCAGCCGGGAACTGGCGTGGCAGCTCGGCGGCTCGCTCGAGCTGAAGAGCGCCCCCGAAGCGGGCAGCGCCTTCACCCTCTACCTCCCGCTCGCCGGCCCGGCGGAGCTGAAGGTCCCCCTCTCCCCCGCGCCCCGCGAGCGGCGCGCCGCGGCGAGCCAGGCGTCTCCGTCGTCGGCCCATTCCGCCCAGACCGGGTCGCAGGAGGCGGCCGGAAGCGCCCCGAACGCGCTGAGCCTCCCCTCCGACGTCGAGGATGATCGCGGCAACCTCGCGCCCGGCGACCGCATCCTCCTCATCATCGAGGACGACCGCAACTTCGCCTCGATCATGGTCGACTTCGCGCGGGAGAAGAACTTCAAGGCCGTCGTCGCCCCCTCGGTCGAGCAGGGCATCGCGATGGCCCGGCAGGTCGTCCCGACGGCGATCACCCTCGACCTCCACCTCCCCGACAGCGAGGGCTGGATCGTCCTCGACCAGCTCAAGCACGACCCGAAGACCCGCCACATCCCGATCCACATCATCTCCGTCGACGAGGGCCGGGAGCGGAGCCTCCGCCTCGGCGCGGTCTCCTATTCCCAGAAGCCCGTCACGCGGGAGCTCCTCCAGGCGGCCTTCAGCCGGACCCTCGACTTCGTCGAGCGGCCCGTGAAGAACCTCCTCATCGTCGAGGACAACGAGACGCAGCGGCAGAGCATGGTCGAGCTGATCGGCAACGGCGACGTGAAGACCACGGCGGTCGGCACCGCCGCCGAGGCCTTCAAGGCGCTCGACGCGGTCCACTTCGACTGCATGGTGATCGACCTCGGCCTCCCCGACATGGCGGGGATCGACTTCATCCGCCAGGTGCAGGAGAAGTACGGCGCCGCCGCCCCGCCCGTCATCGTCTACACCGGGAAGGAGCTGACGCGGAAGGAGGAGACCGACCTGCGCCGCGTCGCCGAGTCGATCGTCATCAAGAACGTCCGCTCGCCCGAGCGGCTCCTCGACGAAACCGCCCTCTTCCTCCACCGCGTCCAGACCCGCCTCCCCGAGGCCGCCCGCCACATGATCGAGCAGGTGCAGAAGAACGACTCCGTCATCGCGGGCCGCAAGGTTCTCGTCGTCGACGACGACGTGCGGAACATCTTCGCCCTCACCTCGGCGCTCGAGGCGGCGAAGATGGTGGTGAAGTACGCCGAGAGCGGCCAGGAGGGCATCGACATCCTTGCGGCCGATCCCGAGACCGAGATCGTCCTCATGGACGTGATGATGCCGGGGATGGACGGCTTCGAGGCGATCCGCCGGATCCGCAAGATGGAGCGGTTCCGCCGCATCCCGATCATCTCGGTCACCGCCAAGGCGATGCCCGGGGACCGCGAGAAGTGCCTCCAGGCGGGAGCCTCCGACTACATCACCAAGCCGGTCGACATCGAGAAACTCAAGTCGCTCCTGCGGGTCTGGCTCTATCGGTAGGGAGCCTCGTCGCCGATTGTCCGCCGCCCCCCGATGATCTGCCTTGCGCCGCCCCCCGATTGCGTCGACGTTCTCCCCATGAAAACGGCCTCCTCCTCCCCGGAGATCAGCCTCGACCCCGAGCTCCCGATCCTGCGGGCCCTCGTGGCGACGATCTACGAGCAGTCGGGCTACGACTTCCGGGACTACGCCTTCTCCTCGCTGAAGCGGCGGGCGAAGCGGCAGGCCTTCATGGAGGGGGAGATCACGCTGGCCGAGCTGCGGGCCCGGGTCGCCGCCGATCCCGCCGCCCTGGGCCGCCTCGTGGTGGCGCTCACCGTCCACGTCACCGCCATGTTCCGGGACCCGCAGTTCCACCTCCTCTTCCGCCAGCAGGTCGTCCCGATCCTGAAGACCTATCCCTTTCTCCGCTTCTGGGTCGCCGGGTGCTCGACGGGGGAGGAGGTCTACTCCCTCGCCATCCTCCTCCACGAGGAGGGGCTCTACGACCGGTGCCGCATCTACGCCACCGACATCAGCGACGTCGTGATCGAGCGCGCCCGTTCGGGCATCTTCCCCCTCTCCTCGATGCAGGAATACACCCGCAACTACCAGGCCGCGGGCGGGAAGGAGGAGTTCGTCGACTACTACACGGCCGACAGCGAGTACGCGATCTTCCGCCCCTTCCTCCGGGACAACGTCGTCTTCGCCGCCCACAACCTCGCCTCCGACGCCTCGTTCAACGAGTTCCACGTCATCTCCTGCCGCAACGTGATGATCTATTTCAACCGCACCCTGCAGGACCGCGTCCACACGCTCTTCACCGAGAGCCTGGCGACCCTCGGCTACCTGGGGCTGGGGCGGAGCGAGAGCCTCCGCTTCTCCTCCCAGGAGGACTGCTACGAGCCTGTCTCCACGAAGGAACGGCTTTACCGGAAGATCGCATGATCGTCATCGGCGGATCCCTGGGAGGCATGAAGGCGGTGATGGAGGTCCTGCGGGGCCTGCCGGCGACGTTCCCCGGGACGATCGCGGTCGTCCTCCACCGGCAGAAGGAGGACAACGAGACCCTCCTCGAGGTCCTGAGGACCGGCGTCGCCCTCCCCGTCGACGAGGTGGTCGACAAGGAGCCGATCCCCCGCCCGCCCGCGCGGGGCCGCGTCTGGCTCGCCCCGGCGAATTACCACCTGCTGGTCGAGGAAGAGCACCTCAGCCTCTCGACCGACGAGGCGGTCAACTTCGCCCGGCCCTCGATCGACGTCCTCTTCGAGTCGGCCGCCGACGCCTACGGGCCGGGGGTCATCGGCGTCGTCCTGACCGGCGCGAGTTCCGACGGGGCGCGCGGCGCGGCGGCCATCGAGCGGCGCGGTGGCATCGTGATCGTCGAGGACCCCGCCACCGCCCGCTGCCCGATCATGCCCGACGCCGCGCTCCGCGCCGTGAAGGCGGCCCTCGTCCGCCCGATCGGGGAGATCGCCGCGCTGCTGGTCGAGCTGACCATGGCCCGGCAGGAGGGAACCCCGTGAAGGGCGAGCCCCGGGTCAACATCCTCATCGTCGACGACGAGGAATCGAACCTCCTCGCCCTCGAAGTCACGTTGGAGGCCCTCGGCCAGAACGTGATCCGGGCCGATTCCGGCGAGGCCGCGCTGCGGCAGGTGCTGAACCAGGACTTCGCCGTCATCCTCCTCGACGTCCAGATGGCGGGGATGAACGGCATCGAGACGGCGACGCTGATCCGCGAGCGGGAGCGGTCGCGCCACATCCCGATCATCTTCCTGACCGGCATGGTCAAGACCGACGAGATGATGTTCAAGGGGTACTCGGCCGGGGCGGTCGACTACCTCATGAAGCCGATCCTGACCGACGTGCTCTGCGCCAAGGTCGAGGTCTTCATCGAGCTCGCCCAGGCCCGGATCCGCCTCCAGGAGCAGGTCGAGGAGCGGACCCGCGCCGCCTCGGAGATCTCCAAGCTCAACGCCGAGCTGGAGCAGAAGAACACGGCGCTCCTCGAGCGGACGGCGAAGCTCCAGGAAACCGTCACCGAGCTCGAAAGCTATTCCTACAGCATCTCCCACGACATGCGCGCGCCGCTCCGCGCGATGCAGGGCTACGCCGACATCCTGACCCAGGAGGCCTGCGACGGCCTCACCCCCGAGCACCAGGCCTACCTCAAGAAGATCAGCTCCGGCGCCCGCCGCCTCGACAGCCTGATCCAGGACATCCTGAATTACAGCCGCCTCTCGAGCGGCCCGCTCCCGCTCCAGCCGGTCGACCTCGACCGGCTGATCCGCGACATCATCGAGCAATATCCGGGGATGCAGGTCGCCGACGCCGCGATCCGGATCGAGGGCGAGCTGCCGCCGGTCCGGGGCAACGAGGCGAGTCTCACGCAGTGCATCGCGAACCTCCTCGGCAACGCGATCAAGTTCACCCCTCCCGACCGGAAGCCGGAGGTCGCGATCCGGGCGGAGCGCGAGGGGAACGACGTCGTCGTCTGGTTCGCCGACAACGGCATCGGCATCGCCCCGCGCGACCTGGAGCGGATCTTCGGCATCTTCGTGAAGGTCCACTCGCCCGAGACCTACGCGGGGACCGGCATCGGCCTCAGCATCGTCAGGAAAGCCGCCGAGCGGATGGGCGGCAAGATCGGCGTCGAATCGGAACTCGGAAAGGGAAGCCGCTTTTGGCTTCGCCTTCCCCGGGCATAAAGGCGTAAGGTACACGTATGAAGCATATCCTCGTGGTCGAAGACACCGAAGATGATGTCTTTTTCCTCAAGCGGGCGCTCAAGGCCGCCGGGATCACCATCCCGGTCCAGGTCGCCGTCGACGGCCAGCAGGCCCTCGACTACCTTTCCTACTCCGGCGCCTACGCCGACCGGGAACGCTATCCCTTGCCCTTCCTCGTCCTCCTCGACCTGAAGCTCCCCTACATCATGGGCTTCGATGTCCTCCGGTGGATCCGCCAGCAGCCGCCGCTCGCCGACGTGAAGGTCGTCGTCCTCTCCTCCTCCCAGCAGGAGGCCGACATCCAGATGGCCCGGACGCTCGGCTGCAATTCCTATCTCGTGAAGCCGGTCACCGCGGAGAAGCTCGCCTCCCTGATGCAGAGCCTGGAGGAAGGCCGCGTCGACGCCTTCCTTTCTCCGTCGGCCTCTCAAAATGCTTAACAGGCTTAGGGCCCATCTGCATTCATCGGGGGACGCGGTGTTTCTAAAGGTTCTCCCTCGTTGGGTTTCGCTCCTTGAGGGCGTTCAGGCCGCATCGCGTCCCCGTGCCATTCAGGCACGCCTAGGAGCTTAGCTCCTCCGGCGCGGCCTGGTCCTGAATGTCGATTGGTCTTAGACGGGAGCTTTAAAGGAAACCTTCTTGGCGAGGCGGCGGGCGGTGCGGACGAAGGTTTTTTTCGTCGGCGACTTCCCGAGCGCGGCATCTTCCTTGGCGCTCTTCACGGCGAGGGCGAGGGCGGGCTTGTTCGCCGCGGCGAGTTTCTTGTCGGTCGCCGCCTCTTCCTTCAGCGTCGCGGAGAGGGTCGCCGCCGCCGTCTTCAATCCGAGGGCCTGGGCGAGGGCGATGGCACTGGTGTAGGCGGCGATCTCGTAATGTTCCACCCGCTGCGCCGCCGCGATGAGGAGGAGATCCTTCGCCTCGGGCGTCGCCTCCTCGTCGATGGCGTCCTGCCCTTCCTCGACGAGGCCGGCGGTCGCCGCGCACTTCTTGCCCGTCGGCTTCTCGTCGAGGGCGGCGCAGATCGTTTCGATCCGGGAGACGTGCTTTTTCGTCTGTTCGAGGTGGAGGAGGAATCCCTTCCTGAGCGCGGGCGCGGAGGCGGCTTTCGCGAGCTTCGGCAGGGCCTTGGTGATCTGGGTCTCGGCGCTGTAGAGATCCTTCAGCTGGTCGACGAGGACTTGGCGGACGGTGGCGATGGTGTCGGACATGGGTAAGCCTACACCCATGTCCCGGTTCCGCAAACGGGCGGCGGCATTCTTCCGCCGCCCGAGGCGCGACGCGTGGGGCGTCAGACTCCCTCGACCCGCTTCTTCACGTCGGCCTGGACCTCTTCCCACCAGGCGTCGAGGGCGGCGCGGCGTTCCTTCTTCAGGGCGGCGAGGGCGGGAGCGTCGGCGGCCTTGCCGTTGGCGAAGAAGTAGAACTTGATCTTCGGCTCGGTGCCGGAGCCGCGGACGGCCATGCGGCCGCCGTCGGAGAGATGGAAGATCAGCATGGTCTCCTTCGGGATCGGATTGCCGTCGACGTCCTTGAAATCCTGCTTCCCGAAGTCGTCGACGCGGATCACCTGGTGGCCGAGGAAGGCGACGGGCGGCGTGGCGCGGTAGGAGGCGAGGAGGGCCTGGATCTGGGCCGCGCCCTTGGCTCCCTCGAAAGTGAGGGTGCCGAGCTTTTCCGTGTAGTAGCCGAAGCGGAGGTAGATGGCGTCGAGGTAGTCGAGGAGGGTCTGCCCCTTGCTCTTCGCCCAGGCGGCGGCCTCGGCGAGCATGAGGGAGGCGGCGTTGCCGTCCTTGTCCCGGACGTAGTCGCCGCCGGAGTAGCCGTAGCTTTCCTCCCCGCCGAAGAGGAAGAAGGTCCCCTTCTCCAGCTGGAGGGCGCGGCGCCGGGCGAAGGGGAGGGCGTCGTAATCCTTCGCGCCGGTCGCCTGCTCGTACTGGCGGAGTTTCTCGCCGATGTACTTGAAACCGGTGAGGGTCTCGACGTGCTTGATGCCGTAGGCCTCGGCCATCGCCTTCTGGAGGTCGGTGGTGACGAAGGTCTTGATGAGGGCGGCGCGGCCCTTGTTCGCCGGGGTGAGGATGCCCTGGGCGAAGAGGCGGTCGATCCGGTAGAAGGCGAGGATCGAGCCGATCATGTTCCCGGTGATGACCTGGTATTCCCCCTGCGCGTCGCGGATGGCGGCGCCCATCCGGTCGTCGTCGGGATCGGTGGCGATGACGAGGTCGGCCGATTCGGCGCGGGCCTGGGCGATGGCGAGGGCGAGGGCGGCGCTCTCCTCGGGATTCGGCGACTTCACGGTGGGGAAGCGGCCGTCGCCCTGGCGCTGGGCGTCGACGACGGTGTAGTGGAGGCCGACCTCGTCGAAGAGCGGGGGGATGATCTTGATCCCGGTGCCGTGGAGGGAGGTGTAGACGATCTTCAGGTTGTGGGCCTTGGCGAAGATCTCCGGCTCGATGACGAGGGCGGTCTTCAGCGCCTCGATGTAGTCGTCGTCGGCCTCGGGGCCGAGGATCGTGAGGGTGCCGAGCTGCGGCGCGCCGATCTCCGAGGCGGCGAGCTGGCCCGAGGCGAGGGCGTTGACCTCGGCGATGACCCCGGAGGCGTCGGGCTCGACGAGCTGCGCGCCGTCCTGGAAGTAGGCCTTGAAGCCGTTGTCCGGGGGCGGGTTGTGGCTCGCCGAGATGACGATGCCGGCCTGCGCCTTGTAGTGGCGGACGGAGAAGGAGAGCTGCGGGGTGGAGCGTTCCTCGGCGAAGAGGAGGACGTCGTGGCCGAGGTAGCGGAGCTTCTCGGCGGCGAGTTCGGCGAAGGAGCGGGAGTAGTGGCGCGTGTCGTGGGCGATGACGACCTTGCTCGTCTTCCCGGGAAAGGCCTTCCGCAGGTAGAGGCCGAGGCCGAGGGCGGCGCGGCCGAGGTTGGCCCGGTTCATGACGTTGGTGCCGGTGCCGGGATGTTCGGGCGGGGCGGCGGTGACGGCGTCGGGGCCGCCGCTCCCCTGCTCGGCCTTCGTCACTTTCTTGCAGATCGTCCGGCCCCGGATGCCGCCGGTGCCGAAGGCGAGGGCCTTGAAGAAGCGGTCGTTCAGCTCGGCCCATTCCTTCGCGGCGACGAGCTCGCCGACCGAGGCGAGGTCGACCCCGGTGCTCTCCGGCGACTGGACGACGCGGACGATGTTCTCGACGGTCGAGGCGAGGAGGGAGCCCTCCTTCTGCGCGGCGGCGAGGGGTTCCTGGATGGAGGAGAGAAGGGAGGTGGCGGTGGGGGTGGCCATGGTGGGTACGGGATAGCCGATTTTCTTGGGCTGGGGAAGGGTCTTCTGCCATGATTTGACGATGACTCCCGCGAGCCCGCCCTACCGTACCCGGCGCACCGTCAAGCCCCCCCAGATGGACCCTTCCCGCGAGGTTTCGGAAGCGCTTCTGCGGGAAATCCTTGAGGACGCCCATTGGGCCCCGACCCACGGGCTGACGCAGCCGTGGCGGTTTCACGTGTTCGCGGGCGCGGCCCGGGCGCGGCTGGCCGAGGGGCTGGTCTCGATCCACGACCGGATCGTTCCCGAATCGCCCGCGAAGGCGGAGAAGCGGGAGAAGATGCGGGGCGCGGCGCTGACGGCCCCGGTCGCGGTGGCCGTCCTCGCCTACGTCGAGCCCGAGGCGACGCGGAAGATTTCCGAACGGGAGGAGATCGAGGCGGCCGCGTGCGCGGTCCAGAACCTGATGCTCTCCGCCCACGGCCACGGCCTCGGCTCCTTCTGGGCGACGCCCCCGGCGGCCTGCGCGCCCGAGTTCGCGGCGTGGCTGGGGCTCGACGCCCATCACCTCCCCCTCGGGATGGTCTACCTCGGCTATCCGAAGCCGGGGATCGCGGCAACCTCGGCGCGGGTCCCCCTCGACGAGCGGGTGACATTCCATCGCTGACCGGCCCCATGAAAACCTCGCTCGCCCTCGCCGGAATCGCCTGGTTCGCCTGCGGCCTGGCGCAGGGGGCGGTGCCCTATCCCGTCGTCGATACGGGGCAGACGGAATGCTACGACGCCCAGGCCGCGATCGCGCCGCCGGAACGGGAGGAGCGGTTCTACGGGCAGGACGCCCAATACCGGCGCAACTCCCCGGCCTACGTCGACAACAAGGACGGGACGGTCACCGACGCGGTGACCGGCCTGATGTGGCAGAAGACGCCGGGCCGGAAGATGACGTGGGACGAGGCGGCGGCCTCGGTCGCCGCGTTCGACAAGCAGGCCCTCGGCGGCTATGCCGATTGGCGGCTGCCGACGGTCAAGGAACTCGATTCGATCCTCCTCTTCGTCGGGATTGAGCCGAAGCCGGGGGCGACCTCCGCGGTCGGCGCGAAGCCGTTCCTCGATCCCCGTTTCTTCGACCTCTCCTACGGCGACGTGCTGAAGGGGGAGAAGATCGGCGAGGCCCCGTTCTGGTCGGCGACGCCCTATGCGGCGACGACGATGGAGGGCCGCCGGACGGCCTTCGGGATCGACTTCGCGACGGGCCGCCTCCAGGGCTACGGCGTCGATCCCTCTGGACCGCCGCCGGGCAAGGGCGGCTATGACCCGAACGGGATGGGGATCGCGGCGCGGGAACTGGCGAAGAAGGCCTTCGTCCGCTACGTCCGCGGCAATCCCGGCTACGGGACGAACCGCTTCGTCGACAACCAGGACGGGACGGTGAGCGACCTCGCCACCGGTCTGATGTGGCAGAAGGGCGACAGCGGCAAGGCGATGGGCTGGGAGGCGGCCCTGCAATATGCGGAGACCCTCTCCCTCCACGGCCTCGTCCGGTGGCGGCTGCCGAGCGCGAAGGAGCTGCAAAGCCTCGTCGATTACACCCGCGCCCCCGACGTCGCCGATCCGGCCGACCATGCCGGGGCGGCGATCGACCCGCTCTTCGACGTCAGTCCGGTCCTGAACGAGGCGGGAAATCCCGATTTCCCCGCCTACTGGACGAGCACGACGCGGACGATCCAGACGGCGGCCGGACCGCGCTCCGATGCGGCCCTCACCGTCGCCTTCGGACGCGCCCTCGGCTACGTCGGCAAGCCGCCCGGCTCGACGACGAATCTCCGCCTCCTCGACGTCGACGGGGCCGGGAGCCGACGGGCCGATCCGAAGGAAGGGGACCCGGCCAAGTTGCCGAAGGGAATGGCCTTGCAACGGATCGAAAACTACGTCCGCTGCGTCCGCGATCTGCGGTGAGCCGTCTGGCTCTGGGATGCGGGGCCGGAAGATTTTGCAAATGCGTTTAACGCCAGGAGGCCGATGGAATCGGTCTTCGGGGATGGCGGGGTACGTTGTTTTCTTAGGGTTGCAATGTGTGGAAAACAACACAGTTCAAGATGAGTGTCATTCGGTTACATGAAGAGCTGGGCTTTGCAAAAGCGGATTGTTTTCGGCTTCTCGATCGTGCTGTTCCTCTTGGTCTTTCTCGCAGGGGCCTCGTTCCAGCTTCTCCTCGGCATCCGGGCCGCGAAGAGCCGGTCCGCCAGAGTCTCGATGAATCGTCGGCAAGGTGCGGCAGGCGACCCCGCTCCCGATCGTGATCGCGTGACAGGGTGACTGGTCGGGAAGTGATCAGCGGGTGATCAGGGATTGATCATCGGGGCGGGCTGAGGGGATAAGAGTTCGGCTGCTCGGAGCCCTATATCTACTCAGCTTCCAGAGTAGGGCGTCGCGCGGGGATCGATGTGGCATGGGCGATGCGACTCTCCAGTCATGAAAAACTGGACCCTACAAAAACGGATCGCCTTCGGCTTCTCGGTCGTGCTGCTCCTCCTCGTGTTCTTGGCGGGTGCTTCGTTCAACCTTCTCCTCAACATCAAGTCGTCGGTCCACAAGGTGGATGACGACGCTATTCCCGGCTTGGTCTTTGTGGCGAAGATCGAGGCGCTGCAAGGGGAACGGGTGGCGGCGGTGCTGACCCATCTCCTCTTGCCGACGCCGGAATTGATGGCGGTCCAGGACAAGAAGCTGATCGATATCAAGGAACGGGGCGAGGCGTTGGAAGCTGAATTCGCCAAAACCTCCCTGAGCTACGAAGAGAGGAAAGACCTGGCCGAATATGACGCGGCCCGGCGCATCTACAATGCGGGACGGGAAAAGGTCTTGGAATTGAGCCGGGCCGAGAAGAAGGCCGAGGCCTTTGAATTGAATGTTCGAGAGGTGATTCCGTTGAGGATCGCCCTGGGAGTGAAAATCCAGCAGATGTTCGATCACCAGCTCGCGCAGAGTCATGCGTATTCCGAGACAAGTAATCGCCTGATCGCCTCCGGTCTCCAAATCCTCCTCGGCGTTTCCCTCCTCGCCCTGGTGGCGGGGATCACCCTGGCAGTCGTGATTTCCCGTTCGCTGAATGCGGCGCTCTGTGAGGTCTCGCAGATGCTGGAGCACGGCTCGCACGAGATCGTCTCGGCGGCGGGGCAGGTCTCCTCCGGGAGCCAGATGATGGCCGAGCGGGCGAGCCAGCAGGCCGCCTCCCTCGAGGAGACGAGCGCCTCCCTCGAGGAGGTCGGCAGCATGACGAAGCGCAACGCCGAGGGCGCGGTCCAGGCGCAGCATCTTTCCGGCGAGGCCCGCGCCGCCGCCGAGGACGGCGTCGTCCGCACCGCCGAGATGGAGAAGGCGACGACCTCGATCGAGGCCGCGAGCGTCGAGATGGCGGCGGCGATCTCCGATATCCAGAAGTCGAGCGGAGACGTCTCGAAGATCATCAAGACGATCGACGAAATCGCGTTCCAGACGAACATCCTGGCCCTGAACGCCGCCGTCGAGGCGGCCCGCGCCGGGGAATCGGGCGCCGGGTTCGCCGTCGTCGCCGAGGAGGTCCGCTCCCTCGCGAAGCGAAGCGCCGACGCGGCGAAGGAGACCGCCCGGATGATCGAGGAATCGGTCACCCGGAGCGAGCGCGGCGTCGCAGTCAACGAGCGGGTCACGGCGCAGGTCGCCGAGATCGCCGCGAAGAGCCGGACGGTCCGCGAGAGCCTCGAGGGGATCGTCGGCAAGGTGCGGCAGGTCGACACCCTGATCGGGACGATCGCGACGGCCTCGAAGGAGCAGACCGCCGGCATCGACCAGATCAATTTCGCGGTCTCCCAGATGGACCAGGTCACGCAGGGCAACGCCGCCGGGGCCGAGGAGAGCGCCGCCGCCGCCGAGGAGCTGAGCGCCCAATCGACCGAGCTCCGCTCCGCCGTCGGCATCCTCACCCGCCTGGTCGGCGGCCACGCGGAAGCGACGGGCGTGGCGATTCCGGGGTCGATCCCGATGGCCGCCGCCCAGCCCGTCCGCCCCGTCCGGCCCGCGCTGCGGACGGCGTTCCGTTCGGAGTAGGGGGATCCTTCCCTAATCGAGGCAGCCCGACGCCCGAATAACCGGTGCCGCGGCGCGGGGGCTCTCGATCCGGAGGAACGCCAGCGTGATCGCCGCCCCGGCCAGCGCGGGAATGATCGCCACCCACGGGATCGCGGCGAGCGGGTGGCCGTGGTCGAGGACCGCCCCGCCGAGGGCCGCGCCGAGGGCGTTGCCGAAGTTGAAGGCGCCGATGTTGAGGGTCGAGGCGAGGTTGCCTCCGCCCGCCTCGGCCGCCTTGTTCACGACGCGGGCCTGGAGCATGGTGCAGACCGCGAACGACAGGAATCCCCAGAGGCAGAGGAGCGGGATCGCGGTGAGGACGTTCCGGCCTCCCGCGCCGAAGAGCGCCAGCCCGCCGACGAGGGCGAGGAAGGCCCCGAGGAGCGAGGGGAGGAGCCGCCAATCGGCGAGGCGGGCCCCGGCGAGGTTCCCCGCCGTGATCCCGACGCCGCAGAGGAGCAACACCCAGCCGACGTGGCCCGGGGCGATCCCGGTGACCTCGCGGAGGTAGGGCGCGATGTAGGTGAAGAGGGCGAACATGCTCGTCGAGGCGAGGACGCTGGTGACGAGCGCGGAGAGGACGGCGGGGAGCCGGAGGCTCGCCACCTCGCCCTTCCAGCCCTCCCCCTTTTCCCGCGCGAGGTGGGGAACCCAGAGGGCGACGGCGGCGCAGGCGACGAGGCCGATGGCGGCGACGGCCCAGAACGTCGCCCGCCATCCCTCGGCCTGGCCGAGGAGGGTGCCGAGGGGGACGCCGACGATGTTCGCGATGGTGAGGCCGCTGAACATGAGGGCGATGGCCTGGCCCCGCTTCTCCGGCGCGGCGAGGTCGGCGGCGACGACGGCCCCGATGCCGAAGAACGAGGCGTGGCAGAGCGAGGTGACGATCCGCGCCGCCATGAGGAGGCGGTAGTCGGAGGCGACGGCGCAGGCGACGTTCCCGAGGATGAAGAGGAGCATGAGGCTCGCCAGCGTCCCCTTCTTCGGGAGGCGGAGGGAACTCGCCGCCAGCACCAGGAGCGGCCCCCCGAGGGCGACGCCCATCGCGTAGGCCGAGATCAGCGTCCCGGCCTTCGGGATCGAGATGCGGAGGTCGTCGGCGACCTCGGGAAGGAGGCCCATGATGACGAACTCGGTCGTCCCGATGCCGAAGGCGGCGGCGGCGAGGGCGAAGAGGGCGAGGCCGGTGTGGACCGGCTTGCGGGGGCTGGCGGACATGGCTGGTTGGAGGGAGGGTTAGACCGCCTTGGGGTTGCGCTCGGTGAAGAAGTGCTGGTGCCAGTAGGGATAGGGCGCGGGGAGGACGCTCGCTTCGTCGAGCCTCGCGACCTGCTCCTTCGTGAGGTTCCAGCCGACGGCCCCGAGGTTCTGGCGGAGCTGTTCCTCGTTGCGCGCGCCGACGATGACGGTGCTGACGGTCGGACGCTGGAGGAGCCAGTTCAGGGCGATCTGCGGGACGCTCTTCCCGGTCTCGGCGCTCAGCGCCTCGAGGGCGTCGGTGACCTTGTATAGGTATTCGTTGTCGACCTGCGGCCCCTTCGAGTTGGAGAGGTCGGACTTGAGGCGGCTCGTCTCGGGGAGCGGCTTGTTCCGGCCCACCTTGCCGGTGAGGCGGCCCCAGCCGAGGGGGCTCCAGACGACGGCGCCGACTTTCTGGTCGAGGCCGAGGGGCATCAGCTCGTGCTCGTAATCCCGCCCGATGAGGGAGTAGTAGGTCTGGTTCGCGACGTAGCGGGACCACCCGTATCGATCGGAAACGGCGAACGACTTCATCAGGTGCCAGCCGGAGAAGTTCGAGACGCCGAGGTAGCGGATCTTCCCCGCTTTCACGAGGCCGTCGAGGGTCGAGAGGGTCTCCTCGACCGGCGTCGAGGCGTCGAAGCCGTGGAGCTGGTAGAGGTCGATGTAATCGGTGCCGAGCCGTTTCAGGCTTCCCTCGACGGCGCGAATCAGGTGGTGGCGGGAGGAGCCGACGTCGTTGATGCCGTCGCCCGCGCGGAAGGTCCCCTTGGTCGAGATCAGGACCTGGTCGCGGCGGCCCGCGACGGCCTTCCCGAGGATCGACTCGGCGGCGCCGTCGGAATAGATGTCGGCCGAGTCGAAGAGGTTCAGCCCGGCTTCGAGGCAGATGTCGACGAGGCGGGTCGCCTCGGCCACGTCGCTCTGCCCCCAGGTCTGGAAGAATTCGTTGGTGCCGCCGAAGGTGCCGGTGCCGAAGCTGAGGACGGGGACGCGGAGGCCGGAGCCGCCGAGGTGTCTGTATTCCATGGTGATCCTTTGGGTTTGGGGGTGGGTCGGGTTTCGATGGGGTGCTGCTGTTAGTTCATTAAAATTGAACCATTGAACCAATCCGCTGTCAAGCCTTGCGGCGGGGGGCGGGATAGGATACCGTACTTTCATCAGACCGCACCACCATCCCAAAATCGAGAGCGTCACCGTCGCGAGCATCCTCCATGCCCTCGCCGATCCGGTGCGCTTCGCCATCGTCCGCGAGCTGGTGAACCACGGGGAGAAGATGAACTGCTCCGAGACGGTCTCCCGCGCGCTCGGGCAGGAGAAGGGGGAAGGCAAGGAAAAGCGGAAGCGGCTGATGCCGAAATCGACCACCTCTCTCCACTTCCGCATCCTCCGCGAAGCCGGCCTCATCCGCAGCGAGCGGAACGGCGTCGATTGCGACAACTCCCTCCGCACCTCCGAGTTGGAGAAACGGTTCCCCGGCCTGGTCCGCGCCATCCTCCGCGCCTACGCGCAGGAACGGGCCGAGGAGTAGTCCCCATGCTGCTTTCGCTGGTTTGCGCCGCCGCGTTGGCGTCCCCTTTTTCTCCCGCCACCCCGTTTTCGGTCGATAACGGATTTGCGGGGCGCGAGGGCGCGTTCGTCCTGATCGATTGCGCCACGGGGGAGACGCTCCGCCATGATCCGGCCGCCTGCGCGCGGAAGTTGCCGCCCTGCTCGACGTTCAAGATCTGGAACTCGATCATCGGCCTCGAAGAGGGGATCATCACCGAAGCCGACGCCCCGTTCTGGAGATGGGACGGCGTGCCCCGCTCGAACGAGGCGTGGAACCAGGACCAGACGGTGCGGAGCGCCTTCGCCCTCTCGTGCGTCCCGGCCTATCAGCATCTCGCGCGGAAGATCGGCAAGGAGAGGATGGCCGCCTGGCTGGCGAAGATCGGCTACGGGGACCAGGACATGTCGTCGGGCCTCGACCAATTCTGGCTTCCGAAGGCGGGAGTGAAGCCGCTTTTCATCTCCGCCGACGAGCAGGCCGCGCGGATGGCCGACGTGGTGACGGGACGGCTGCCGCTGAAGGAACACACGCGGCGGGTGCTGGCGCAGATCATGACCGTGAAGGCGAACTTCTACGGGAAGACGGGAAGCACGGTGCAGGGGTATCAGGGGACCAAGGCGCTGGGGTGGTTCGTGGGTTATGTGGAGTCGGGTGGGAAGACGTATGCGTTTGCGTGCATGCTGCGCGGGGAGGGGGTGTTGGGGACGGATGCGCGCGAGGTGACGGAGCGGATTTTGCGGGAGAATGGGTTGTTGTAGGGGGGGCGTGTCTTTTGGAGTGCCCTTTGGGGCTGGCGGGGTCGACCCTGTACAGGTGGAGGCGATCCGCTTTATAGCCCAAGAGGGGCTTTGCCCCTCCTGGAACCTCCCCTTCGGAGGGCCTTAGCTAGGCGGACGTGCTTTGGCGGCGCCTCGTCTCCGAACTGGATTAAAATCGGATGGTTCCGGTACGCCCGAGGGTACGTATTGCGGGGGGAGACGGTACCCATACGCCCTGACTCCTATCGGGAGAGGGGCGCTTGGGGGCTAGCTGTTTCCGAGCAGGTGTTTTGCCAGTGCTAGCGCCTCTTCCTTGCTCGCGATCTTCCCGTCGAGCTGGGCTTCGCGGATCTGGCGGACCAATTGGCCCAGGCGTCTTCCCTCGGTCAGGCCGGTTGCTTCCATGAGGTCGTGGCCGGTGACCAACGGATCGGGGTCGATCGATTCGGCGGGGAGGGTCGCCAGCTTTTCCTGCAGCAGGCGGTAGATGTCGAGGTGGCCGTGGCTCGAGGTGCAGTCGAGGCGGTGGAGTTCCATCTCGGTCTCGAAGGTGGGGCGGGCGAGGAAACGCTTCAGCGTGGAGAGCCGCATGTTCGGAACGTCCTTGAAGGCCATGTGATTGGCGACGCAGGCGACGACGGCCTCGAGGGCCTCGTTGCTGTAGCGGAGCCGCTTCATCACCTTCTCGGTCATCCGCGCGCCGACGCTCTCGTGGCCGTTGAAGCGGATGCGGCCCGTCTCGTCGACGGCGAAGGTCGGGGGCTTCCCGATGTCGTGGAAGAGGACTGACAGGGCGAGCGGCAGCGGCGCGTTCCTCAGCCCGGAGAGCATGAGGCGGGTGTGGACGAAGACGTCGCCCTCGGGGTGGAACTGCGGCGGCTGCTCGACGCCGTGGAGGGCGGCGAGCTCCGGGAGGACGACGGCGAGGAGGCCCGATTGGTCGAGGAGGTCGAGGCCGCGCGCCGGATCGGGGCCGGTCCAGATCTTGTCGAGCTCGTCGCGGATCCGCTCCGGGCTGACGACGGCGATTTCCCCCGCGGCCTCGCGCACGGCCTCCCAGGTCTTCGCCTCGATTTCGAAGCCGAGGGTGACGGCGAAGCGGACGGCGCGGAGGAGGCGGAGCTTGTCCTCGGCGAAGCGGGCGCGGGGTTCGCCGATGGCGCGGATGAGTTTCTTCGCGAGGTCGGCCTGTCCCCCGACGTAGTCGATGACGCGGTCGGCGGCGGGATCGCTCGCCGGGTCGCAGAAGAGGCCGTTGACGGTGAAGTCCCGCCGCTGGGCGTCTTCCTCGGCGGTGACGAAGCGGACGCCGGTCGGCCTCCTCCCGTCGACGTAGTCGAGGTCCTGGCGGAAGGTGGCGACCTCGACCTGGCAGCCCCGCTCGAGGACGCAGATGACGCCGAAGGCCTTGCCGACGAGGCCGGTGGTGCGGGGGAAGAGGGACTGGACTTTCTCGGGCGGGGCGTCGGTGGCGACGTCGTAATCGTGCGGGACGCGGCCCAGGAGGCGGTCCCGGACGCAGCCCCCGGCGAAGTAGGCGATGTGGCCCGCCTGCTGGAGCCGCCCGACGACGGCGCGGGAGGCTGCCTCCAGGGGAAGCGTCGGGGCGCCGGCGCTGTCGGGAGAAGGGCTCACGCGCGGGGGGCGGCGCTAAGGCGCGGCGGTTTCCTCCGCCTGGGCGGCGGCCTGCGCTTCCTTGGCGTCCTTCAGGACGGAGTGGTCGGGCGTCCGGTAGCGGAGATGGAAGATGCCGCCGACGAGGCTCCAGCCGAGGGTGAGGCTCCAGCCGAGGACCGAGGCGGCGATCGCTCCCTCCCGGGGAATGAGGCACGGGGCCAAGCCGAGGAAGAGGATGAAGAGGCCCTCGCGGACGCCGAGCCCGGCGATGGTGACGGGGATGGCGATGAGGACGTAGACGAGGCCGGTGACGGTGATGGCGAGGAGGAGGGGGACGGCGAGGTGGAGGGCCTGGAAGACGCAGTATTGGGCGTAGAGGTTGAGGCCGTGGCTGAGGAAGGAGATGAGGAGGGTCTCGACGTTCGCGCGGGGGCTCTTGATGTTCTTGCGGAGGGCCTCGGAGAGCTTCTCCACCTTGTCGTGGAAGGGGACCTTCTTCTCCCAGGCGCTGAAGTTCGAGAAGCGCATGAGCCACGGGAAGGCGCGGGCGACGACGAAGAGCCCGGCGATGGCGGCGGCGATGAGGTAGAAGGTGAGGACGGCCTTCTTCGCGGCGTGGTTCTGGAGGAGGTAGGCCCGGTGGGTGAGGGTGAGGGCGAGGGTGAGGGCGACGAGGGCGATGAGGCCGATGATGCGGTCGGCGAGGACGGAGAAGCCGGCCCCCGATTTCCGGTTCGGCGCGGCCTGGGTAATGTAGAAGATCTTCACCACGTCGCCGCCGGTGGTGCCGAGGAGGAAGGCGTTGAAGAACTGGCCGATCATCGTGAGGTCGAGGACGCGGCGCATCCCGGGGGCGATGTCCTGGACGCGGAGGAGGATCTTCCACCGCCACGCGGTGAGGAAGATGGCGACGCCCATGAGGACGAAGCCGAGGAGGAGCCAGAGGGGATCGGCCCCGGCGATGCGGGAACCGAGGTCGGCCCAATTGATCTTGAAGGCGAGGTAAGCCAGGATCCCCCCGGAGATCAGGAGGCGGACGGCGAGGCCGAGCCGTTGGCGGAGAAGGGCGGAATCCATCGGGACAGGGTAGAGAATCCGCGTCGTTTGGCAAGGCAGCCTGAGGGGGGTCTTCCCGCGGGGCCGGCTTCCCCTTTACAACCGGCGGATGAAATCGACCAGCGCCTCGACCTGGCGGGAGTTGTGGACGCCGCTGCGGCTCATGGCGGCGAAGACTTGCGACTGGCCGTCCTTGTCGACTTCGGTGTGGAGGGCGTAGTCGATTTCGTGAAGGGCCTTGAGGAAGGGCTGGAGGAGGGTCATCTCGGTCGTCGCGAGGACGAGCCAGTAGATCGCGTTGTGGCCCTGCGGATCGCGGTCCTTCGCGCCGAGCTTTGCGGCGAGGAGGGGCGCGGCGAGGTCGAACCGCTTCTTCGCGAGCGCCAGCAGGAAGGGGGCCTGCTCCGCGGGGAGCGAGACCGACCACGTGCCGCCGCCGCCCTCGAGGACCTCCTTCAGCACGCGGAGGCTCCCCTTCCGCACGGCGTTGACGAGGTCCTTGCGGAAGGTCTCCCCCGTGGGCCGCACCGCGCCCTGCGGCAGGGGGGCGACGGGGACCGGCGTGGCGACGAGTGCGTTCCAGTCGACCCGCTCCTCCAGGTGGCGGACGAAGGCGAGGTCGCCCCGGACCTTCGCCAACTCGACGGCGGTGAGGCCGCCGTAGTCGGGGATGAGGGGATTCGCGCCGTGGTCGAGGAGGAGGGTGGCGATCGGGTTGTATTCCTGGAGGCGGGTGATGGCGACCTGGAGGGGCGTCCGCCCGATGAAGTCGATGGCGTTGACGTTGGCCCCGGCGTCGAGGAACTGCTCGACGTTCAGCGTCTGGCCGTTGGCGACGGCGGCGTGGAGGGGCGTGGAGCCGTCGGGGCTCGCCACGCTCGGGTTGCCCCGGACGCAGAGGAGGGGGATGAGGCTGTCGATGGTCCGCGTGATGGCGGCGGCGCGCATGATGGTGCCGTGGACGGTGTGCGGGGCGTTCGGGTCGGCGCCGCATTCGAGGAGGTGCTCCAGCACCAGCGTGGCGTGCATGTCCATCGCCTCCTCGAGGGGATGCTTCTCCCCGCGAAGGCTGAGGCGGTCCATGGAGAAGCCGAGGTCGCGGAGCGGGGTGATGCAGTTCCGCGCGTTGTTGCGGATCGCCCAGGTGAGGAGGTCGTCTCCGCGGATGACCATCGCCGTCGGGAGGATCGGCAGGGCCCGGGCGATGGTGGTCAGCCGTTCGGGATTATCCTCGCGAATGACTTCCAGCAGGCTGTCAGAGAAACTTTCGGCCGAAGCCCGGATGGCGGAAGACATGGATGGAGGAAGAAGATGAAATAGGGAAAAGGAAGAGAGATGGGTCGGATGAACCCCGATTCATCCATTATCAAACCCGATTGGCCGTCCCGGCACAAAAGTTATCGCCCCTCATAATTCCCCGATTGCGTCGTACAGATAAAACAGATTGAGGAGCGGTGCCAATGAAAAGGGCCTCCATCACACGTATTAAGTATATTCCGGCAATGGCCTAGGTAGAAACAACCAGTTCCCTGCTTTTTTCCCTCTCGGGAGCGAGTACTTGACTCTTTCCCCGTACCTCTTGCAAGGTACGCCCCCCTCTACACCGGGACACCAACCCGTTCCGGTGGAGGAAGAAAGAAGCGAGGTGAATTAACAATGACCGAAGTCCGCATCAAAAAAGGCGAATCGATCGACAAGGCGCTCCGGCGTCTGAAGAAGAAGCTCGACCGTGAAGGCACTCTCCGCGAGGCCCGCACCCGTCGTACCTTCGAGAACACCACCGAGAAGAAGAAGCGCAAGGCCCGCGAGGCCCGCTTGAACTTCTGGGGCGCGTTCAACCTGAACCGTCCCTCGTCGACGGCCCCGATCGCTTAATCGCATCCGGTCCAGGCGAACGACTGTTCACCTCCCAAAAAACCCGGCCTCTCGCGCAAGCGAGGGCCGGGTTTTTCTTTGGGAGGGGCGATTTTAGGAAAGGACCTTTTCCTTCTTGGAGACCGATTCCTCGTCGCGGACGGCGATGTCCTTCGCGCCGAGTTCCTCGAAGATCTTCTTCGCCCGCTTCGTCTCGTCGCGGTTCTCCGAGTGGACAGAGATCAGGATGCTCCCCGACTTGATCTTTTCCTCATACTGGCGCGCTTCGTACTCGGGGATGCCGAGGCCGATGAGGCCGCCGGCGACGCCGCCCGCTGTGGCACCGACCGCCGCGCCGCTGAGGGCGGCCAGGATCGGCCCCGCCGCGATCAGCGGGCCGACGCCGGGAATGGCGAGCGATCCGATGCCGACGAGCCAGCCCAGGACGCCGCCGACCACGCCGCCGGAGACGGCCCCGGTCGCCGCGCCTTCGGGCGCCTTGGTGTGCTTTTCATGGGCGAAGTCGCGGGTCCCCGCCTTGTCGGAGAAGAGGACCGAGATGTCGTTGTAGGAGAAGTTGTCGGCCTTGAGGCGGTCGACGATGGCTTCGGCCTGGGGATAGGTGTCGACGAGGGCGTAAACGGACGATTTGGACATAATGGTGGATGGGTATGGGGTTGGTTGAGGAGAGGGAATGGCTTTCGGCTTCGGCTATTTGACTTCGAGGCCGTTGTCGACGTTCGCCTTGCCCGCGATTTTGGCCGCGTGATGGGCGACGCGCTTTTTCTCGGCCGCGCTGTCGACGACGCCGCGCAGCGTGACCTTGCCCTGGTTCGTGATGATTTTCACATTCTGGGCGTCGGTCGAGAGGCGGGTGTCCTTGGTCAGGGCCCAGCGGATCTTCGCCGTCAGCTCGACGTCGCTTTGCGCGTTCGACTGGTCGGCGGCGGTGGTCGTCTGGTTCCGGTTGTTGGCGCTGTTGGCCGGATCGTTCGTCGAGGCGGTATCGGCCATGCAGAGGGTCGCCGCCAGGCCGAGCGCGCCGAGAGTGAAGATGTATTTCATGTCACGAGGAGGGGCGCAGCGCCCGTGCCAGCGGCGGCCCGCCCGCCGTTACTCCTTGGGCGGGAAAGGGAATCGGAAAAATGCGCCGGAAAATCGGGCGAAACGAAAACAGGCATTTCGCATTGCACCGCCCGCTTTCCCCGGGATTTTGCATTCCCGGCGGGCGGAGGCGGCGCAGGATTGATCTGCCGCCTCGCTCCCGGCATCCTCTCCCCATGCCCTCCCCCGCCCTTTCCACCGCATGGAACGCCTCCAAGCATCGGGACGGGAAGGCGATGCTCGCGGAGGCCGCCTCCCTCGGCTTCGCCCGGGTCGAGCTCGGCCACGCCGTCCGCTACAGCCTCTGCCCCGGCATCCTCGACGCCGTCCGCGAGGGGATCGCCGCCATCTCCTCGGTCCACAATTTCTGCCCCGTGCCGCTCGAGGTTTCCCGGCCCTCGCCGAACGCCTTCGAGTTCAGCGACCCGCGCGCGCGGCAGCGGGCCCTCGCCGTCCAATACACGCTGGAGACGCTCGACTTCGCCTGCCGCGTCGGCGCTCCCGCCGTCGTCCTCCACCTGGGCCGCGTCGAGCGCGATCCCCGGCACGGCATCTCCCGGAAGCTGGCCGATCTCTGGGACGAAGGGCGCTTCCTGAAGCGCGACTACACGCGGGCGAAGCTCTCCGCCGTCGTCGCCCGGCGGAAGGCCTTCGACGCCGTCTACGGCCGCGTCCGGCCCTGCCTGGAGACCGTCGTCGCCGCCGCGCGGGAGCGGGGATTGCGGCTCGGCTTCGAGTGCCGCGAGGATTACGGCGAGTTCCCCGACGAGCTCGAAATGGAACAGTGCCTCGCCGATTTCCCGCCCGAGGTCGTCGGCTACTGGCACGACTTCGGCCACGCCCAGCGGAAGGCCTACCTCGGTTGGCACGACCACGCGGAGACCCTCGCCCGCCGCCGCCCCCGCCTCCTCGGCTGCCACATCCACGACTGCACCCCGCCCGACCACGACCACCGCCCCCTGTTGCCCGAAGGAACGGCAATCGACTTCCCCCGGTTGATCCCCCTGCTGCCCGAAAGCTGCATCGAAGTCCTCGAACTCTCCCCCCGGACGAAGGTCGAGGACGTGGTGAAAAGCCGCCTCACCTGGGAAGCCCTGCGGACGCATCATTCTTCCCAAGCGGCCCTCTCCCTATCGCACGTACCCTCGGGCGCTCAGGGAAGCAGCGGATTTTTATCCAGTTAGGAGACGAGGCGCCGCCAAAGCGCGTCCGCCTAGTTGAGGCCCTCCGAAGGGGAGGTTCGAGGAGGGGCGAAGCCCCTCTTGGGCTATAAAGCGGATCGCCTCCAGCTGTACCGGGTTGACCGCGCAAGTCCCGAAGGGCGGTTCCCGTTCCGCGATCCCTTTCCCCGTGCGCCTTGTCTCCCAAGCGTTCCGTTTGCCAAGCGCATGGGAGAGGAACGCTTGGGAGATAAGGCGTATGGGACACGAAACGCATGGGAGAAGAACGCTTGGAAGATGAGGCGTAGGGATACAGAGCGCCTGGGAGACCCACGCTGGGTAACGCCACCGAGCGGGGCAGCCCTTCGGGACCTGCGCGGTCAACCCTGTACAGCTGGAGGCGACCCGCTTTATAGCCCAAGAGGGGCTCCGCCCCTCCTCGAACCTCCCCTTCGGAGGGCCTTAACTAGGCGGACGCGCTTTGGCGGCGCCTTGTCTCCGAACTGGATTAAAATCCGCTGCTTCCCTGAGCGCCCGAGGGTACGAGCGATAGGGAGAGACGGGGCCAATACGCCCTGACTCCTATCGGGAAAAAAAGCCCCTGCGCGACCCCTCAAATTCCGCCGAGCTTCGCCAACCGATCCGCTTCCTTCTCCGTCAACGGCACCACGGAGAGGCGGCTCTGCCTCACGAGCGCGATCTCTTTCAGCAACGGATCGCCTTTGATCGCTTCCAGCGTGACCGGCTCGGGGAGGGCCTTCCCCGCCTTGAGGGTGACGCACGACCAATCTCCCTCGGTCGCCGTCGTGTCGGGGTGGGCTTCGCGGGCCACGGTGGCGAGGCCGACGACGCGCTTTTCCTCGACCGAATGGTAGTAGAAGACGCGGTCGCCCTTCTTCATGGCGCGGAGGTTGTTCCGCGCCTGGAAATTGCGGACGCCGGTCCACTCGGTCTCCTTCTCCTTCTGGAAGGTGGCGAAGGCGTAGGCCGTCGGCTCCTGCTTGACCAACCAAGAGGCCATGGCGGTCTAGTCGCGGAAGTTCTTGAACCCGATGGCGACGGGGAAGTCGTCGACCCCGGCGCGGAGGGCGGCCATCACTTCCTGGAGGTCGTCCCGGTTCTTGCCGGTGACGCGGACGTCGGTCCCCTGGATCTGGGCCTGGATCTTGAGCTTCGTCGCCTTCGCGGCGGCGACGATGATCTTCGCGGTGTCGCCCTCGAAGCCCTGCTTGATCACGAGGGTCTGGGAGGCCTTGCCGGTGGAGGAGATGTCGGGCTCCTTCTGCTCGATGTTCTTCAGGCTGACGCCGCGCTTGGCGAGCTTGCCGAGGACGATCTCGGCGAGGGCCTTCAACTTGAAGGCGTTGACGGCGCGGAGCTTGATGTCGTTCTTTTCCTGGACGATCTCGGCACCGGCGTCCTTGAAGTCGAAGCGGGTGGTGATTTCCTTGTTGGCCTGGTTGAGGGCGTTCTGCACCTCGTCCTGGTTGACTTCGGAGACGACGTCGAAGGACGGCATGGCGGAAAGGGGGGAGGGACTCGGGTCGCGGCCCTAGCGGCGGCGATGCTGCGGGCGGCGGCGGGGGAGGCTGCCGTCGACGGGACGATCGAGGCGGAAGAGGATGCGCGCCTTGTCGAGGTCGTGGGGGGACATCTCGAGCTTCACGCGGTCGCCATGGGTGAGGCGGACGAAGTGCTTCCGCATCTTGCCGGAAATGTGGGCGAGGACGACGTGGCCGTTGTCCAACTCGACGCGGAACATGGTGCCGGGAAGGATCGTGGTGATCTTTCCTTCAACTTCAATCATGGTATCGAGCGACATAGGGGACAGGGCTTTTCGGTTCTTTCCGGTATTGGAAAGTAAAGTATGCCCTCTTTCGGGGAGGCGTCAAGTCCCTGCGCGGGAGGGGAAAGCGACGGGCCGGGCGAAACCGGGGCCGTCGACGACGAGGGTGTGATACTCGCCCTCCTCGCCGCAAAGGTCGAGGGGCGGGGCGAGGCGGGGATCGGCGCGGATCGCCTTCAGGGCCTCGACGGCGGCGGCGTCGAGCGGGCGGCCGTGCCACTCCGGGGTGAACCACGGGGCCTTCACGTGGGAGAAGCGGACCTCGAACCGGGCGGCGAGGAGGGCGCGGAGCAGGGCTTCCCGGTCGCGCCCCCAGAGGGGGCGACGGAGGACGGGGGCGGGACGGCCCGCCTCGCGCAGGGCGCGGCACCGCGCCTCGATCCAGTTCGGCTGGCCGCCGACCTCGGCGATGTCGCCGGTGATGACGGTCGCGATCCCTTCCCCGCGCAGGGCGTGCAGGGCTTCCTCGTAGCGGGCGGCGTAGTCGGTCCCCTCGATGGGGACCACACGGTGGGGAAGGCCGAGGGAGGCCGCCTGGGCGGCGAGGACGGGGAGGGGATGGGCGAGGAACTCCCCTTCCGGCGGGGCGAAGGTGACCAGGAGGGAGACGGCGTCCGCGTCAGCTTGGCCCGCCTGCCGCGCTGCACGTGCTTCATGAAGGGCGAGGACCGAGTCCTTCCCCCCGGTCCAGAGCACGGCCGCCGACATGGGGGAAGCCCTAGGCCGCGACGGGCCGCGGCTCGCGGAGCCCCTCGAAGCGGCGCTCGGCGAGGGCGAAGCCGCCGAAGAGGACGGCGGAGAAGAAGAGGGTGCCGAGGAGGCCGTTGCGATAGAAGGGAATCGCGGCGGCGTAGCAGTCGGCGAGGCCCGTGGCGGTGTGCGGGTAGATGCCGCCGACGGCCCAGACGCCGAGGTTCGTCACGCCGAAGAAGAGGACCGAGGCGAGGACGCCGGTCCCGGCGATGGCGAGGGCGTTCGACCGGCCCCGCAGGAGGAAGCCGAGGACGACGGTGAGGGCGAAGGCGGCGTAGACGATGGGGAGGATCGTCAGGGCGAGGGCGAGGTTGGGGGAGCGGAGGTTCAGGACGAGGTCGCTGAGGGCCATCGCGGCGAGGGGGACGAGGAAGGCCATCCGCCGGTCGGCGAAGCGGGCCCCGGCGAAGAGGGCGATGGCGGCGACGGGGGTGAAGTTGGCGGGATGGGGGATCACCCGCAGCGCGGCGGCGGCGAGGACGAGGGAGGCGAGGAAGGTGAAGCGGGGGTTCATGGCGGGAATGGGGAAGGCCTGGGGCCGGGCTTCAGCATGGCAGGCCCCGGGGGGCGCGTCAATTCGGAGCGCGGCGGGCAAGGCCTCCCGGGGGCGGCTTCAGCGCCGCACGAGGAGGTCGCCGTCGAGGCGCTTGCTCAGGTCGATCGGATCGCCGACCGAGACTTCGTTCGGGTTCACCTGGTAGGCCCAGACGTTGAACCACGCCAGGATGGCCTGGCCGTAGCAGGTGGAGAAGGCGCCGTCGACGGCGTCGAGGCCCTGGGCGACCTTGATGCGGCCGATCCGGGGCTCGTTGAACCGGGCGTCGAAGGTGCACCACCGGCCGCCGAGGTAGACCTCGAAGTAGGCGTGGTAATCCATCGGGGTGCCGGGGTCGATGTGGCCGATGTCGGGGAGGTGGCCGACGATGTAGCGGGCCGGCATGTTGAAGGCGCGGCAGAGGGCGATCCCGGTGTGGGCGAAGTCCCGGCAGACGCCGAAGCGTTGCGCGATGACTTCCGAGGCGGAGATGTTCGGGCTCCCCCCGCCCCAGCGGTACTCGATGTTCGCGTGGAGCCAGTTGCAGATCGCGTAGACCCGGTCGATCCCGTTCGGGGTCTGGCCGAACTGCTGCCAGGCGAAGTCGAGGAGCTTGTCCGAGTCGCAATAGCGGCTCGGGAGGATGTAGCGGAGGACGTCGGTAGGGAGCTGGTCGACGGGGAGGGCGAACCACTGGTGGCCGAGGTTGTCGGGCTCCGGGGAGATGTCGACGAGGGCGTCGTGGCTGACGGTGTTTTCCCCCGGCTGCATGATGGTGCGGCAGGCGAGGTTCCCGTGGATGTCGTTGTACTCCTGGGTGGCGACGCCGGGGCTGACGGAGAAGCGCTCCTGCCGGATGAATTGATTCTCATCCCGCCAGGGCCGGAGGACGAGGATCATCGGCGTCGGCAACGCGCATTGATAGCGGATGGAGCAGCCGACCCGGACGGTGAGTTTGGGAGGCAAGAGATTCATGCCTGCGATGAAAAGGACTGATGGGACACACCGGAACCTAAACCCAAAACGGGGACCTTCCTAACGATTTCTTGCGGGGGGTGGGGGGAGCCCTTCGCGAATCTTTTGCGAAGAACGCCCCTTCCCCGGGGTCCGCGCCCGGAGCGAGCGGAACGTCTTGCACAGGTGGGGCGCGTCGGCGAAGCCGGTGAGGGCGGCGACTTCCTTGACCGAGAGGTCGGAGGCGGCGAGGAGCGCCTCGGCCTTGTCGACGCGGGCGCGGCGGAGGAAGGCGCGCGGGGAGGTGCCGTAGCGGCGGCGGAAGAGGGTCGAGAAATGGGCGGGGGAGAGGGAGTGGAAGGTGGCGACCTGGGCGATCGTCAGCCGCGAGGTCAGGTTCTCCCGGAGGGTGTGGGCCGCCGCCTCGACGCAGCGGAGCTGGCGCGGGTTGAGCCCCGATGCCTCTCCGCTCCCGGCTTCGTTCCCGCCGGCGGGGTGCCCTCCCTCGGCCTCGTTTCCGGTCTCCGCCTGCCGGGCCGTAAGGAGGAGCAGCGTCTGGATCGCCAGGCGGATGCGGGGGCCGTTCCCGGGGCGGCTGTGTTCCCGGTAGATGGCGCGGCATGCCTGGGCGATTTCGGCGGCATCGTCGCGGAGGGCGACGGGGCGCCCCATCCACGCGGGCGGCGGGGCGGGGCAATCGAAGCCGATCCAGGCGATCCGGGCCTCCTGCCCGGCGGCGATCTCTTCTCCATGCCACGCCTCGGGCGGGAGGAGGATCGCCTCTCCCGCGGAGACGACTGTCCGCGTCCGCGCGCCCGACCGGGGGCCGAGCCGCCACGTGCAGGTGCCGCTCAGGACGAGGCCGATCTCGTAGAAGGAATGGCGGTGCCAATAGAAGGTGCGGGCCGAGGAATAGCGGCTCTCCGCCGCCAACCGGATCTGAATATCGCCTTCCCAGAATTGTATTTTTCCAGGCATTTATTCCATTTTTTTATCAAAATCTAAAAAAGAGACAATAAATACCCCAGGCCGACCCGAAAGGCCGCTTGCCTCCCGGTGCCGGTGCGCGGAGATTAGGAGCCAATCCCATTGTCGCCCCCCATGCTACACTCCTTCCCGCTTCCCTCCGTCCGCACCTACCTCTCGCCCGAGACTGTCTCGGTCAACCGGCTCCCGATGCGGGCGACGCTCTACCCCTATCCCGACGTCGCCGGGGCGAAGCGCAACGACCGCGTCGCCTCGCCGTGGTTCCGCCTCCTCAATGGCCCGTGGCGCTTCCGCCTCGCGGCGAAGCCCGAGGAGGTGACGCTGGAGGATCTCTCCGCCGGGCTCGACCGCTCCGGCTGGGCCGAGGTCGCGGTTCCCGGGAACTGGACGATGCAGGGCTACGACAAGCCCCATTACACCAACGTCCAGATGCCCTTCAGCGACGAGCCGCCCTTCGTCCCCGAGGCGAACCCGACCGGCATCTACGCCACGACCTTCGACGTCCCCGCCGCGTGGGACGGCCGCCGGATCGTGATTCACTTCGGCGGGGCCGAGAGCGTCCTCTACGTCTACGTGAACGGCCAGGCCGTCGGCATGGGCAAGGATTCCCGCCTTCCCTCCGAGTTCGACATCACCCCCTTCGTCGCCGCCGGGGAGCCGAACGAGGTCGTCGCCGTCGTCGTGAAGTGGTCGGATGCCACCTTCATCGAGGATCAGGACCAATGGTGGATGGGCGGCCTCCACCGCGAGGTCTATCTCTACGCCACCTCCCCGGTTTACCTCGCCGACCTCTTCGTCACGCCTGGCCTCGAGAACGGCTATCGCGACGGCCGCCTGAAGGCGCGGGCGACGGTCGGCTTCCCCGGCCAGCCCGAGGCCGGATGGAGCGTCGAGGCGGTCCTCTTCGACCCGAAGGGGAAAGCCGTGCTGAAGAAGCCGCTCCTCTCCCCCGTCCCCCTCGGCCATCCCTCGCACGCCCACCGCGTCGCCGCCTCCTTCGACCTCGCCGTGAAGGACGTCCTCGCCTGGTCGGCCGAGGTGCCGCACCTCTACCGCCTCGTCGTCACGCTGAAGGACAAGGCCGGAAAGGCGATCGAATCGACCTCGGCCCGCGTCGGCTTCCGCACCGTCGAGGTCCGGGACCGGATGCTCCTCGTCAACGGCAGGCGCGTCCTCATCAAGGGAGTGAACCGGCACGACCACCACGACACGAAGGGGAAGGCCCTCGACCGCGAGACCCTCCGCCTCGACGCCGTCACGATGAAGCAGTTCAGCTTCAACGCCGTCCGCACCTCCCACTACCCGAACGATCCCCATTGGCTCGACCTCTGCGACGAGCTCGGCCTCTACGTCATCGACGAGGCGAACCTCGAGGCCCACGCCTTCTACCACACGATGAACCAGGACCGGCGCTACGCCGGGGCCTTCCTCGACCGCGCCGTCCGGATGGTCGAGCGGGACAAGAACCATCCCTCCGTCATCCTCTGGTCCCTCGGCAACGAGAGCGGCCACGGGCCGAACCACGACGCCATGGCGGGCTGGATCCGGGGGTTTGACCCGAGCCGCCCCCTCCACTACGAGCCGGGTGTCTGCCCCCAGAGCCCCGAGGCCGAGCACGGACGGAAGCGTTACGACCTCGGCTACCGCGTCACCGACATCGTCTGCCCGATGTACCACAAGATCGAAGACATGATCGAGTGGGCGACCGACAAGGATCACCCCGACCAGACCCGCCCCTATATCCTCTGCGAGTACTCCCATGCGATGGGGAACAGCAACGGCTCCCTCGCCGACTACTGGGACGCGTTCGAGAAATACCCCGGCCTCCAGGGTGGCTTCATCTGGGAATGGATCGACCATGGCCTGAAGCAGAAGACCGCCGACGGCAAGGACTACTGGGCCTACGGCGGCGACTTCGGCGACACGCCGAACGACCTCAACTTTGTCTGCGACGGCCTCGTCTGGCCCGATCGGAAGCCCCATCCCGCCGTCGCCGAGTTCCGCTACCTCGCCCAACCCGCGAAGGCTGTCGCGTTCAACCCGAAGACCGGCATCCTCCAGATCAAGAACAAGCTCGATTTCGCCACCCTCGCCGCGATCCGCGGTTTCTGGGAAGTGAAGGTTGACGGCGTTGTGAAGGCGAAGGGGAAGCTTCCCGTGCTGAAGACCGCGCCGCAGAAGACCGAGGCGATCAAGCTGAAGCTCCCCGCCCTGAAGCTCGAGCCCGGCCAGGAAGCCTTCCTCCACCTCCGCTTCGAGAGCGCCGTGAAGACCGCGTGGTGCGCCGCCGGCCACCTCCTCGGCTGGGAACAGTTCGCCCTCCCCGCGCCGAAGGCCAAGGCCAAAGTCGTAAAGGCGGCCCAGGGCAAGACCTCACCCCTCGTCCTCACGAAGAGCGCCGACCGGATCGTCGTGGAGAACGCCCTCGTCCACCTCTCCGTCGAGGCGGGCCGGATCGTCGCCTTCCGCGTGAAGGGGAAGGAGCTCCTCCTCGCCGGACCCGAGCTCCAGATCTGGCGCGGCCCGACCGACAATGACGGCATCAAGGGCTGGACCCACGAGGCGTGGCGGACGCTCGGCAAATGGCGGGCCGCCGGGCTCGACAAGACCGAGATCGTCGCCGCTCCCGCGACGGCGAAGAAGAACGCCGACGGCACCGTCACCGTCGCCCTCGTCCACACGGCGCAATGCGCCGCCTCGGCGAAGGCCGTCGTCCTGAAGCACAGCTACACCCTCGCCCCCGACGGGACGCTGGCGGCGGAGAATGTCTTCACCGTCGAAAAGAACAAGGAGAACACCTTTGCCGACCTCCCCCGTCTCGGCGTCACCCTCACCCTCCCGGCCGGGTTCGAGGCGCTGGAATGGTTCGGCCGCGGTCCGTGGGAGAATTATGCGGACCGGAAACGGTCCGCCCTCGTCGACCGCCATGCCTCGACCGTCACCGGGCAATACGTCCCTTACGTCATGCCGCAGGAACACGGGAACCACACCGATGTCCGCTGGCTGACCCTCGGGAACCGGAACGGCGCCCTCCTCGCCGTCGAGGCTGCGCCGGGAGGCCCGCTCGAATTCTCGGCGAGCCACTACACCGCCCACGACCTCTACGCTGCCCTCCACACCCACGAACTCGAAGCCAAGGCCCGTCCCGAGACGATCCTGAACCTCGACTTCAAACAGCGCGGCCTCGGCACCCAATCGTGCGGCCCGGAGACCCTCCCGCAGTATCAGATCGGCACGGGGACGTTCCGTTGGAATTACGTGCTGAAGGGGTAAAGCCCCGGGGGGAGAGGATTGCTCCTCGGATGCTCCTTCCCAGGCCTCGGCCCTCAAGGAGGTTAGATTCAGCGGAGTAGAGCGGACTGATGGGAGAGATGCCTCTTGGATAGGGCCTTATCTACATCACGGCCTATCCGAGGGGGAGGTGCAGGAGGGGCGCAGCCCCCTCTTGCATCTCTAAACGCGCGGGTTGCATCCACCTGTACAGGGAGATGTACCCCGTCCCGAAGGGCCGCCCTTCCCCCCGCTACCCCAGGACGTCGTAATAATAGATCCCCGTGATCGAGTCGATGGTCTCGACCATGTCGGTCTTGGCGCTCAGGGCGGGGGGGCCTTTCTTCAGGACTTCGGCGAACCACTTGCCGTCGCCGAGGCCGGGGAGGAGGGTTTCGGGGATCGTGGCGAGGAGGGTGTCGTAGCGCTTCGCGGCGGCTTTCTTCCACGCGGCGGGGGCGGCGGTGTATTTCTTCCGCACGGCCAGGAAGTCGGCCTTGCGGAGCTGGATCGCCTTCTCCCGGCCGGCGCCGAAGCCGAGGTCGGCGGCGTGGCGGAAGAGGAGGGTGTTGATCACGATGTCGGCCGAGTCGGCCTCCTCGATCGGCGGATAGAGCGAGGTGAGCGGGCGGCTCTCGTTGAGGAGCCGGGCGACGAGCCACCGCATCAGCCGGTCCTCGGCCTGCTTCTGGTGGGCGACGTCGCGGTCGTGGACGTAGGACGCATAGCCGGTCCAGCGGTCCTTCGTCCGCGCGCCCGCGAACTTCAGCAGCATGTCGCGGACGGCCGCCGTCGGCTTGTCGTTCTCGAAGACGTAGTTGTAGTTCGCGCCCGGGCCGTCTTTGTCCTGGTGGACCAGGTCGACGAGGCCGATTGCCTTCCCGACGAGGTCGGCGAAGCCGTGGGAGGCGACGTACTGCGCCCACGCCTCGGGATCGGTCTCCCCCTTCGTCGAGGCGGCGACGGCGAGGGAGAGGATGCCGAGGACGATCTCCAACGCCTTGCGGATCGACTCGACGTTCTGGAAGCCGACGAATTTCTTCGCGGCGTCCTTCACGATGTCGCGCAGCTCCTCCTTGCGGAGGGCGGCGAGGGTGACCGGGATCAGCCCCGCCTTGAAGGCGTGGTCGAGGGCCACAGTGACCGGGAGGCCGGTCTCGCGCGTCGCCAGGGCGTTCGCGTTCGGGGAGGAAGGCTTGGTGGGCAAGGGAGGGCGGGAAGCGGTGATTTTCAGAAGCGGTCGAAGACGCCGGGGGCCTTCTTCTCCTCGGGATTCGCCTCGACGATCTTCGCGGCGCGGTCGGAGAGGGTCTGGAGGGCGCGCATCAGGAAGGCTTCCGATTCCTTGGTCTCGGCGAGGACTTCGTCCTCCTCGCCCGGGCCCTCGCCGTGCTTGGTGAGGAGGCCGAGGATCGCCCGCTTCAGCTTGTCGAACTCGGCGGCGGAGTGGTGGTGGATCTCGGCGTAGAGTTCCTGCCAGGTCCCCTGCTGCGCGGCGCTCGGCTCGAATTCGGTGAAGAACTCCGGGCATTCGGTCTCGTAGAGGGGGAGGGCGGTGATGAGGTTCCGCGAGAGGGTGTTCTTCAGCAGCCCGTCGAGGAGGGCGGCCTTCTGCGGGGCGTCGGCGAGGAGGACGACGGGGAGGAGCCGGTCGCTGATGTCGCGCCGGAGGGAGACGAGGACGTTGATCGTCGATCCCTTCAGCGAGCCCCACTCGCCGCCGATCCGCTCCAGGACGCCGAGGAGCTGCTCGGCGGTGATGAAGTGGGTGGCGATGGAGGGCTTCGTGTAGTCGGAGGCGCTGAGGATCTGGCTGACCTCGCCGGGGGTCAGCTCCCCGACGATCACGGCCAGCTGCTCGTCGCCGTGGTCGGCCCCGATGGTGGCCAGGGCGGTCTCGGTCGCCTTCGCGCCCGACGATTTCAGGACGGTGCGGATGTAGAGGGCGCTGGCGTTGGGATTGGCGGGATCGCTCATGGGAAGGGGGGCTTCGGGGTGGGGTGAGGGGGCTGCGGGAATTCCTGGGACCCTCTATTTGAGGGCTTTCTTGATCGTCTCGTTCTTGCGGCCCATCGAGGCGAGGACGACGGCGGCGAGGGCGGCGTCGGGATGGTTCTTCTCCAGGAAGATCCAGACGGGGACGGCGCTCTTCTCCATGGTGACGCCGCCCGATTGGCGCAGCGCGGCGAGGGCCGTCGGCGAGGGGAGGATGTCGAAGTCCTTCAGCTCCGGCCCCTCGGTGAAGCGGATGAAGCCGAGGAAGCCGATGGCGGCGTAGTAGGGGTTCGTGCCGAGGGTCTCGGCGTCGATCGAGGGGACGCTGCGGAGGAGTTCCTCGCGCTCGCGGAGGAACTCGCGGCGGGCCATGTTCTCGGTCTTCTCGCGGGCGAAGTAGCTGCCGACGTATTCGACCATCTGGTCGAACTGCTCTTGATAATTCATTCGTGCGTGGGGTGGGGGGGCTGCTGGAATTGGCTGAAGTAGTCCTCGATGACCGTCATCGCGACCTCGTCGAGGTTCGTGACGAGGGCGACGCTCTGGCTCTCGTCGTAGGCCTTCTTCTTCGCGGCGTCGCCGAGGATGCCGTAGGCCTCGTTGATCGCGAGGAAGAGGGCCGGATCGCCGTTCTTGTCCGGGTGATGGGCATTGGCCAGGCGGCGGTAGGCCGACTTGATCTCCGCCTCGGTGGCGGTGCGGGGAAGGCCGAGATGCTTGTAATAGTCTTTGGACATGGGCGGGAACAGCGGGGTGAACTTTTACCACACTCCCCCGAAATCCCTACAGATATAATTGCGGGGGGAATGGAGCGGGGCGGAAAGCGGCGGGGAAGGCGCTAATGGACCGCTTCCAGGTCGGCGAAGGTCCCGATCCGGACGATCCGCCCCTTTTCGAGGAAGACGATCCGGTTCGCGTGCCGCAGCGTCCCGGAGCGATGGGCGATGACGAAGGTCGTCCGCCCCTTCATCAGCCGCTCCAGGGCCTGCTGGACCAGGGCCTCGCCCTCGATGTCGAGGGCGCTCGTCGCCTCGTCGAGGATCAGGACGCGCGGGTTCCGCAGGAGGGCCCGGGCGATGGAGAGCCGCTGCCGCTGCCCGCCGCTCAGCTGGATGCCGCCCGCGCCGAGGAGGGTGTCGAGGCCCTTCGGGAGGTCGGCGACGAAGCCGGAGGCGTTGGCGGCGCGGACGGCCTCCTGGAGCGCCGCGTCGGTGACGTCGGGGGTGCCGTAGACGATGTTCTCCCGGACCGTGCCGTCGAAGAGGATCGTCTGCTGGCTGACGACGGCGAGGTGGCGGCGGAAGGTCCGGAAATCGATCCCGGCCATGTCGACGCCGTCGAGGACGATCCGCCCCTCGGTCGGCCGGTGGAAGCCGGTGACGAGGCTGGCGAGGGTCGACTTCCCGGAACCGCTGGGGCCGACGATGCCGACGGTCTCCCCGGGGGCGATCTCGAGGGTGATGCCGTCGAGGGCGGGGGCCGGCTTCTCCTCGCCGCCGCGGTAATGGAAGCCGACACCCTCGAAGCGGAAGGCCCCCTTCACGGCGGCGACGGCGACCTTCCCGCGATTCTCCTCGATGTCGGGGCACTGGACGATCTCGCCGATGCTCTCCAGCGCGTCGAAGCCCCGGGTGAGGATCGGCAGGAGGTTCACCAGGCCGAGGACCGAGTTCATGATCGTGGCGAAGTAGCCCGCGAGGAGGGCGATGTCCCCCGGCGAGAGGTGGACGACGCCCCGGATGGCGAGGTAGGCGGCGAGGGAGATGCCGCTGAGGTTGCAGAGCATGAGGACGACCCACATCGAGGCGCCGAAGAACGCCGTGATCCGGTCGAAGGAGCGGGCGACGGCCCGGACGGCCTGGAAGCGGGTGGTCGCCTTGGCGATCTCGGTCTCCTCGACGGCGTGGGCGCGGGTGATCGGGATCATCGAGATCATCCCGATGACCATCGAGTTCATCGCCTCCAGCTCCCGCCGCATCGCCGCGTTGTGGGACTGGAGGCGGGCCGAGACGAGGCGGCGCGTGACCAGGATGATCGGGACGCAGAGCATGAAGACGGGGACGAAGAGGGGCATCCGGACCGCGGTCACGGCGATGGCGACGACGATGCTGATGATCGAGCCGAGGAAGCCGTCGGCCATCGCCCGGACGAGCTGCTCCACCGACTCGATGTCCCGCAGCACCTTCGTCTGGAGGACGCCGCTCTCGATGCTGCTGTGGTAGCCGATGGAGAGGGTCTGGAAGCGGCGGACGAGGGCGGAGCGGAGCCGGATCTCGACGTTGCGGATCGAGCGGCTCAGGTGGTCGGCCCAGAGGACGTGGGTGAGGATGTTCTGGACGACGGCGACGGCGCCGACCGTGATGTTGATCCAGAGGGAGGCCGCCGCCTTCGGCCCGGGATGGGCGACGATGTCGATGATGTTCGCCGTGACGATCGGGAGGATCCAGATCGCGCTCGCCTTGACGACGTAGAGGCAGATGACGAGGAGGACGGAGCGGCGCTCGGGCCAATAGAGGCGGACAAGGGTCCGCCAGGGATGGGCGCTCTGGAACTCGTTTTCGATCGGGTCGATTTGCATGGTGTCGCCGACGAAGCGGCAACGGGGAGTGACTGTATCAGAACCTGGGGGGGACTCAAGGGGGGGCTTGGGGAAAAAGGGAGCCCCTCTCGCGGCACAAAAACCCCCGGCTCCGAAGAGCCGGGGGTTTTTGGCGCAAGGAAGAGGACTTAGTCCTCGATCCCCTTCAGCTTCGCCAGGACGGTGAGGTCTTCCAGCGTCGTGACGTCGCCCTTGATCTCGTCGCCGGCGGCGACCTGCCGGAGGAGGCGGCGCATGATCTTGCCGCTGCGGGTCTTCGGGAGGGCGTCGGCGAATCGGATCTCGTCGGGCTTCGCGATGGGGCCGATCTCCTTGGCGACGTGCTTGCGGAGCTGCTCGGCGACCTCGGGGGAGGAGGCGTTGCCGCCCTTGAGGGTGACGAAGGCGACGACGGCCTGGCCCTTCAGCTCGTCGGGGCGGCCGACGACGGCGGCCTCGGCGACGAGGGGGTGGCTGACGAGGGAGCTCTCCACCTCGGAGGTGCCGAGGCGGTGGCCCGCGACGTTCAGGACGTCGTCGATGCGGCCGATGATCCAGAAGTAGCCGTCCTTGTCCTTGTGCGCGCCGTCGCCGGTCGTGTACGCGCCCTTGATGTCGCCCCAGTAGGCGTCCTTGTAGCGCTGGTCGTCGCCGTAGACGGTGCGGAGCATCGAGGGCCACGGCTGGCGGAGGATGAGCTTGCCCGCGCCGACCTTCACTTCCTTGCCGTTGTCGTCGACGATCGCGGCATCGACGCCGAAGAACGGGAGGCCCGCGCCGCCCGGCTTCATGTCGAGGCCGGGGAGGGTGAGGATCATGTGGGAGCCGGTCTCCGTCTGCCACCAGGTGTCGACGATGGGGCACCGCTTGCCGCCGATCTTGTCGTGGTACCAGACCCAGGCCTCGGGATTGATCGGCTCGCCGACGCTGCCGAGGATGCGGAGGGAGGAGAGGTCGTGCTTCGCGGGCCAGTGGTCGCCCCACTTGATGAAGGAGCGGATCGCCGTCGGCGCGGTGTAGAGGATGTTCACCTTGTGCTTCGCGATCAGCTCCCAGAACCGGTCGGGGTTCGGCTGGTTCGGCGCGCCCTCGTACATGAAGGTGGTGCCGCCGTTGGCGAGGATGCCGTAGGTGACGTAGCTGTGGCCGGTGATCCAGCCGATGTCGGCGGTGCAGAAGAAGATGTCGGCGGGGCGGAGGTCGAAGGCGTACTTCGTCGTCAGCTGCGCGCCGAGGAGGTAGCCCGCGCTGGTGTGGAGGATCCCCTTCGGCTTCCCGGTGCTGCCGCTGGTGTAGAGGATGAAGAGGGGGTGCTCGCTGTCGAAGCCGACGGCGGGGCAGACGTCGGAGACCTTCGCCGTCTCCTCGTGGATCCAGAGGTCGCGCCCGGCCTCGACCGTGACGGGCTGGCCGGTGCGGCGGACGACGAGGACGGTCTTCACGCCGGGGGCGCCGCCGTTGGCGAGGGCCTTGTCGACGTTCTCCTTCAGCGGGACGACCGCGCCGCGGCGGTAGCCGCCGTCGGCGGTGATGATGAGCTTCGCGCCCGAGTCGTTGCTCCGGTCCTTCAGCGATTCGGAGCTGAAGCCGCCGAAGACGACGTTGTGGACCGCGCCGATGCGGGCGCAGGCGAGCATGGCGACGATCGCCTCGGGGATCATCGGGAGGTAGATGACGACGCGGTCCCCGGCGGCGATGCCGTGTTTCTTCAGGACGTTGGCGAAGAGGCAGACCTGGCGGTGAAGCTGCTGGTAGGTGAGGGTGACGACTTCGCCGGGCTCGCCTTCCCAGATGATCGCGGCCTGGTTGCGGCGGGGGGTCTCGAGGTGGCGGTCGACGCAGTTGGCGGCGACGTTGATCTTGCCGCCGGTGAACCACTTCGCATGGGGGCTCTTCCACTCGAGGACTTTCTTGAACGGCTTCACCCACGCGAGGTTCTTCGCCTGATTCTTCCAGAAGCTCTCGGGATTCGAGAGGGACTGCTTGTGGAGCTTCTTGTAGGCGGCGAGGTCCTTGATCAGCGTCTCCCCGAGGTGCTTGCGGGAGGGCTTGAAAACGCGCGTTTCTTTCAGAACGGAATCGATGGCGATAACGTCTTTTTTCGCCGTGGCGGGAGCTTTTTTAGCGGTGGGCATAGGGTAAATCAGGGGGAAGAGAGATACTGTCCTTATCAATGTTGAGGCCGTACTTCAAGTGCGATAAGTGCGATGGCCGCATTTGAGAGGGAAGAGGCGAAACTCGGACGCGCCTCATCTGCCAAGCGCCCCTCTCCCAATAGGAGTCTGGGCGTATTGCCCCCGTCTCTCCCTATCGCACGTACCCTCGGGCGCTCCGGGAAGCAGCGGATTTTAATTCAGTTCGGAGACGAGGCGCCGCCCAAGCGCGTCCGCCTAGTTCAGGCCCTCAGAACAGGAGGTCACGGAGGGGCGAAGCCCCTCTGTGGCTATAAAGCGGGTCGCCTCCAGCTGTACAGGGTTGACCGCGCAAGTCCCGAAGGGCTCTCCGAAAGACGGCGCTGAGGACGCGTTGTTCTCCCAAGCGTCTCTCTCCCAAGCGCCCCCCTACGCCTCGACCAGTTCGATCTCCATGTACTTCTCCAGCCGGGTGAAGAGGAAAGTCCGGTGGATTGTCGGGCTGGTGATCCGGGCGGCGATCTTCGCGGGGTGGGCCTGGGCCTTCTTGATGAGGCTGACGATGATGTTGAGGCCCATCGAGTCGATGAGCTTCGCCTGGGTGAGGTCGAGGAGGAGGAGGGTCCAGGTTCCCTTTTTCACCTCGTCGCTGGTGAGGATGCTGTCGAGCCCGGCGACGATCTTGTCGAAGGTGGTGCTCAGGAGGTCGTTGCCGATCTCGATGCGGAGGGTCTTCGTCTCGGCGTCGAGGGTGTGGACGATGGAGGCCATGTCAGGGTGTGGGGTCGATGTCGAAGTCGAGGATGAGGATAGCCCCCTGGCGTTCCATGGTCATTCGGTCGCACAAAAGGCGGACCATGCTCAAGCCTAGATGCTTTTCCCGCAATTGATCAAGCTCTTCGATGCGGCGGTGGATGTCGAAGTTGTGGCCGGCACCGGTGTCCTCCACCCGGAGGCGGAGGCGGCCCCCCTCGCGGGCGGGGGAGAGGGGGGCGGAGGCCGCGCCGGAAGCGGCGGCGGGGGGCCGGGGCTGCCAGGCGATGTGGAGGGAGCTGAGGCTCTCCTTCCGCCCCTGGGAGCCGTGTTTCATGGCGTTGAGGACCATTTCCCGGCAGCAGAGGAGGATGTCCCCGAGGCGGCCCTTGGGGAGGGTGCCGAGGGCAAGGGCGAGGCTCCGTTCCCACCGTTTCTGGAGGAGGTCGATGTCGGCGGCGCGGTCCCCGGCGTGGTGCTCCAGGAGGAGAGGGAAGAAGGGATCGGCGATGTCGGGGGGGGAGGTGCGGAGGATGAGGATGTCGTCGTGGCCCCGGCGGATCAGCTCCTTGTTCTCGACCTCGAGCTTCGGGTTGAGGAGGCGGTGGAGGAGGCAGCGGGGGTCGACGTCGAGGGCCTCGGCGAGGTCCTCCAGGCCGTCGCTGTAGAGGCAGAGGCTGTGGAGGGCGGGATCGCCGGCGGGGGTGTCGAGGGGGAGGCGGGTCTCGTTCGGGTCGAGGGCGTCGAACCAGCCGAGGGGCGGGCGGAGGTCGGCGATCGAGGTCAGCCGCCCGGCGGCGTCGCTCCACGTGGCGGGGGGGAAGCCGTAGTTGTGGAGGAGGTATTCCCGCCGCTTCGGATCGGTGACGAGGAAGGTGCAGGCGAGGGAGAAGCCGACGCCGATGCCGTCGCTGGCCGGGCGGCTCCACTCGCGGAGCAGCATGTCGTTGAAGGTGTGGGCGATTTCCTTGATCGGCGTCCCCTGGGCGGCGAGGGCGCGGACGACGCCCTGGAAGTAGGCGGAGACGAAGCCCGCCTTGAGGTCGTGCCCGGAGACGTCGCCGCAGAAGAAGACGTGCCGCCCGTCGTCGGTCGGGATGTGGGTGGAGAAGTCGCCGCCGACGTCGCTCCGCGTGTGGATGACGATCTCGGCCGGGGGCCGCCCGTGCTGCTCGGGGGAGTAGGCGGGGCCGAGGAGGTGGCTCTGGAGGCGGCTGACCTCGCGGATCGCCTCCTCGTTCGACCGCGCGCGGCGGCGCTCCGTCGTCGTCTCCGCCGCGGCGCGGATCGACTTGCCGAGCTGCTCGCGGGAGACCGGCTTCTCGAGGAAATCGACGGCCCCGCCGCGGAGGCTGGCGGCGATGAGCGATTTCTCCCCCTCGGCGGTGACGACGATGGTCGCCAGCGTGTCGTCCCGGTCCTGGATCCACTGGAGGAGGTCGAGGCCGCTGACGCCGGGCATGCGGTAGTCGGTGATGACGCAGTCGAGGCCCGCGGTCCCGCGCTCCTGCATGAACTGCTGGGCGGCCCGCCCGCCGACGGCGGTATGGGCCTCGCACCCGATCTTCGTCAGGTTGCGGGAAAAGAGGAGGAGCGTCGGCTCGTCGTCGTCGACGACGAGGACGACGGGCCGGGGGAGGGCGGAGGGCGTGTCGGGCATGGACGGGACGGTCTCGGGGGGACTCGGAGGACGCGTGATGGCGAGGTTGAGATCGGTAGGCGGTCCCCCCCGGGACTCCCCTATTGTTCCTCCCGACGCGAAAAAAGCGAGTCTTCCGTTTGCGCTTTCCTGCGGAGGGGGAAAGCCTTAGGATCGCCCTCACCCCATGCGTCCTTCCCTCCGCGCCGTTCCGCTCCTCGGGTCCCTCCTTCCCCTGCTCCTTCTGAGCCTCGCCTTCTTCGCCGCGGCGGGGACGGCCCGCGCCCAGCTGAAGCTCGGCGTCGAGACGGAGCGGATGAATTACCTCCTCTACGAGGCGATCCCCCTCCGGCTGACCATCGAGAACGCCGCCGGGTTCGATCTCTCCTTCGCCGACGCCGGGGAGAAGCCGTGGCTCTCCTTCTACATCACGCGGGAGGACGGCTCCGTCGTCGCCCCGGACCGGAAGGCCGCCCGGGAGCCCCTCCTCCTCGCCGCCGGAAAGCGGACGACGCTGGCGATCGACCTCACGCCGCTCTACGCGATGCGGGCGACGGGTCGGTACAAGGTCCAGGCCGTCATCGATCTCGCCGACCGGGAGTACCTCTCCAGCCCCCTCTTCATCACCCTCGTCCCCGGGCAGACGGTGTGGCGGGAGCGGCGTCCGGTCGAGGGCTCCATGCGGACCTATTCCCTCGTCCGCTTCGCCCCGACGATGAAGAACACCGACCTCTACCTCCGCGTCGAGGACGAGGCGCTGAACACCGTCTACGCCAACATCCTCCTCGGCGAGATCGTCGATCTGGAGACCCCCGTGACGAAGTTCGACAACCAGGGCCATCTCCACATCCTGAGCCTCGCCGGGAGCTCCCTTTACCGCTACAGCCGCGCGGGCGTCGACGGGAACATCGAGGCCCAGGCCAGCTACTATTCCCTCAACGAGAGCCAGCCCCACCTCGAAAGCGCCTCCGACGGCGCGATCTACGTCTCCGGCGGGCGCGAGGAAAACCCCTCGATCCGGCGGACGCGGCTCTCCGACGGACAGTCAAAAGTCCAGAAGCCAGCCGCGCAGTAGGCTGAATCCCCTTCGGTTCCCCGGCCCCCGGACGCGTGATTCGTCCCAAGCGTTCCTCTCCCGATAGGAGTCTGGGCGTATGGGTACTGCTCCCCCTTCAGTACGTACCCTCGGGCGTACCGGAACCATCCGATTTTAATCCAGTTAGGAGACGAGGCGCCGCCAAAACGCGTCCGCCTAGCTAAGGCCCTCCGAAGGGGAGGTTCGAGGAGGGGCAAAGCCCCTCTTGGGCTATAAAGCGGGTCGCCTCCAGCTGTACAGGGTCGACCGCGCAAGCCCCGAAGGGCAGCTCCCCCCCCTACTTCCGCCCCCGATGCAGCGCCACAATCCCCCCCGTAAGATTCCGCCACCCCGCCTCCGCAAAGCCGCATTCCTTCAGCAACGCCGCCAACCGAGACTGGCTCGGAAACGCCCGGATCGAGTCCCCGAGGTAGGTATAAGCCTCCCTCGGCGCACCGACAGCCGCGGCCAAAGTCGGCAGGAAATGGCGGAGATAAAAGAAATAAAACGGCGCGAAGACCGGCCACGGATGGGAAAATTCCAAGATGTAAAGCACCCCTCCCGGCGCGAGTACCCGCCCGATCTCCCGCAGCCCCGCAGCCCGGTCCTCCAGATTCCGAAAACCGAAGGCGATCGTCACCGCATCGAAGCTCCCATCGGCAAAGGGGAGTCGAAGACCATCAGCGAGAACGAGAGGACCGATCCCCTTTTTCCGCGCCTCCTCCAGCATCGGAAGGCAGAAGTCGGCACCCAGGCTCACGCCGGAATCGGCCAGCGCCCCATCCTCCCGGAGGGCGCGGAGGACGTCCCCGCTCCCCGTCGCCAGGTCGAGGAGGCGGGCCGGTTTCTGCCGCGCCACCTCCCGGGTCAGCGCCCGCCGCCAGGCCTTGTCCCGGCCGCCGCTCAGGAGGCGATTGAGGAAATCGTACCGGGGGGCGACGCGGTTGAACATCGCCTGGACTTTCGTCCGTTCCTGCTGGGGGGCTGTGGTCATCGGGAGGGAAGGGGGGACACGTGTCGGGCCTGTCGCGGGGTTTTAACACGGGGAAGTGCGTTTTGCACTTTGTATCCGGGCCGGGAGGCGTTTAAAATGGGGGGGCCGTGATCCTGAACCTCGACCTCCACGCCCACTCCCGCTTCTCCTCCGACGGTGTCTCCGAGCCGGAAGAGATGGTCGCCGTCGCGAAGGCGCGGGGTCTCCACGGCTTCGCGATCACCGATCACAACACCAGCGCCTGCGTTGAATACTTCGAGTCGAAGGGCCTCCTCCGCGCCGACGGGGAGCCGGTCGACGGCTTCCTCATCATCCCGGGGCAGGAGATCTCGACCCGGGAGGGCCACCTCCTTGCCCTCGGCATCCGCCTCCCCGACCTGAAGGGGATCCCCGCGGCCGAGGCCGTCGAGCTGATCCACAAGCAGGGCGGCATCGCGATCCCGCCCCACCCCTATGATTCCTTCCGCGCCGGGATCCGGGAGTCGGTCCTCGACACCCTCCCCTTCGACGCCCTGGAGGTCTTCAACGCCGCCACCACCTTCCGCCGCTGGAACCAGCAGGCCTTCGACTACGCCGAGCGGCGCGGCCTCCCGATGACGGCGGCGAGCGATTCCCACCACGTCGAGGCCCTCGGGGTCTCCTACTCGATCCTCGATGCCGAGACCTTCAACGTCGCCGGGGTCCTGAAGGCCGTCGTGAAGCATCCCCGCCTCCAGCAGCGTTACCTCACGCGGAAGGAAGCGCTGCGGAAGACCTTCAACAACGTCTTCCGCTTCGGCGCGCGGAAGAAGGCGAAAGCGAAGGCCGAAGCCCAAGCCACCGCCGCGGCCTCCATCCCCCGGGCCTAGCCCCCGCCGGGGCCCAGACCATCATGCCGGGCCGGGTTCTCTTCCTCGAATCGCATCACGGCGTCGAGCGCCTCTTCACCCGGGGCCTCCGTTCCGGCGTCCGTGCGGTCGGGAAGGAACCGGTCGTCCTCTTCCTCCGCGACGAGGCCGGGCAGCCCCGCCCCGTCGAGGCCCTCCGGGGGGAGATCGCCGCCGCCGCCCCGGAACGGATTGCCTTCCTGATGGACACCCCCCTTGCGTGGCCCGGGCTGTGGTACGACGCCCGCCTGCGGGAGATCCCGAAGGCGGCGCTGTGGTACGACGACTTCTACCGCTGCCCCGCCACCATGGCCCCCGAGGGGGTGGCGATCTGGAAGCGGTGGCACGAGGAGGCCCGCGTCGCCGTTTTCTTCCACGACGGCTGGTGGCGCGGGGAGTGGGAACGGCACGCCCGATTCCCCGCCCTGCCGACTGACCTCTCCGCCGACGCCGCCTTCGTCGAGGGGGGGATGGCGACGGAAGCGGAGGCGCTCTATCCCGAGCTGGCCGACCACGCCGTCTTCCTCGGAACCGTCCCCGCACGGGCGGCGCTCGAGGCGAAGCTCGCCTCCTTCCCGCCCCCCGTCGTCGAGTGGATCGCCGCCTCGACCGCCGCGATGGAGGAGGCCGCCTGGCCCTTCCCCGCCTACGCCCTCGCCGATGCCGTCGCCGCCGCCCTTCCGCCGAAACGGAAGCTGATCCTCGACCGCTGGCTCGCCACGCCGTCGGCCCTCGCCCTGGCCCGGTACGAAATCTGGCGCTGGGGGAAACGGGTCGCCCGCCTCCGGGGCCTCCGCGCCCTGGCGCAACGGGTCCCCGTCGCCGTCCTGAGCGGCCACCGGACCGAGGTCTTCGCCCGCGAGGAGGAACTGCGCCGGGAACTCGGAACGGGGGTCGCTTTTCGGGAGACGACCGACATTCCCGCCGCCCGCTGGCCCGCCCTCTTCCGCGCCGGGGCCCTCCAGGTCCAATGGCTCGACCCGCAGAGCATCGAGTCGGGCGCGCCCTTCCGGATGTTCGAGACGGCGGCGGCGGGCGTTCCCCTCCTCACCGACGGACGCCCCGGCTATCCCGCCCTCTTCGCCCCGGAGCGGGAGATGTTCTACGCCGCTGACGAGGCCGCGCTGGCCGACCGAGCTATGCTATTGATGAGGGATCGGGAGGCGCTGTGCGAGACCGGGCGGCGGGCGCGGGAGGCGTTCCTCGCGCGCCATACGTGGGGGGAGCGCTGGCGGGCGATCGAGGCGGCCTCGGATCAGCTCCGCGCCAGGACGTAGAGCGTCGCCCCCGCCACATTCAATAGCCCGGCGAAAATCATCACCAGCCCCGCGATCGCCGCCGCCTCGTCTCCCCGTTCCCGCGCCCGGGCCACCCCCGCGCCATGGGCTCCCATCCCCAGCATCGCCCCCGAGGTGAAGGAGCAGCTGACCGAGCGCAGGCCGAGGCCGAACCCGGCGGCCAGCTTCGACCGGAGCGGCAGCCATTGGAGGAACCCTTCGCCGATCGCCGCGCCGAAGAGTCCCGTCGCCGCCGTCAGGGAGGCGGTCAATTCCGGGATGCCGCCGAGCCGCTCCGAGACGGCGAGCGCGAAGGGCGTCGTCACCGAGCGGGGGAGGAGGCTCGCCTCGATCTCGGGCGGGAGGTGGAGGAGATGGGCCAGCGCCCACCCGCTGCCGAGCGAGGCGAGGCTTCCCGCGACGACGCCCGCCGCGATCGTCCGGCCGTGATGCCGGATCAGCGCCCGCTGCCGGTAGACCGGGAGGGCGAAGGCGACCGTCGCCGGGCCGAGGAGGAAGACGAACCAGTGGGCCCCGCGCAGGTATTCCGGGTAGGGCGTCCGGGAGAGGAAGAGGAGGAGGCCGCAGAGGAGCCACGTCACCAGGAGCGGGGCCGTCCACCAGCGCCGGTGCCGTCGATAGAGCCGGAGCGCGGCGACGTAAAACGCCAGCGTGATCCCGATCCAGAGAAGCGGGACGACGACGTTCATGAGGAAGGGGCCGGCGGTTCCGTCCGCGCCCGACCGAGGCTGAGGTCGATGACGAGGGCCGTCGTCGCCATCACGAGGAGGGTCCCGACGACGACGGCGAGGAGGAGCTTCAGTCCGAGCGGGCCGAGGAGCTCCGGCCTGCCGATCAGGGAGACCATCGCGGGGACGAAGAACAGCGTGAGGTGGTTCAGCAGCCCCGACGCCCCCTTCTGGAACCAGCGCGGGGAGAGCCACCGCTGCCGGAGGCAGAAAATCACGAGGAAGAACCCGACGACGCCGGGAGGGAGCGGGATGCGGAGCGCCGTCGCCAGGAGCTGGCTCCCCGCCCAGATCGCCGTGAGGAAGCCGACCTGCAATGCCGCGCTCTGCCGGTAGCCGAGCGAGGCCAGCCGGAGCAGCCGGGGCATCCGGAACGGAGGGGGAGGATCGGAAGCGGGCTTCATCGAAGGAAAAGGATGCCTCCCGAATCGGAATTCCAGAAATGAATTGATGGAATAATCGAGATTCCAAAACGGAATGAAATGCCCCAGATTGCACGGCATGGAAATCCGGCACGTGCGGGCGTTGAAGGAGGTCGTCGAACAGGGCGGCTTCTCCAAGGCGGCCAAGACCCTCGGAGCGACCCAGTCGACCGTCAGCAAGGCCGTCGCCCAGCTCGAGCACGATTGCGGCTCCCCCCTCCTCGACCGGAGCGCCCGGTCGGGACGGCCCCGCCTTACCGCCGCCGGGGAGGTCGTCTACCGGCGCGGCCTCGCCCTCCTGCGGGAGCAGGAGGGGCTGCGCGGCGACCTCGACGCCCTGAACGGCCTCCGCCGGGGCCACCTCGACCTCGGCATCCCGCCCCTCGGCAGCGGCACCCTCTTCGCCGGGGCCATCGCCGAATACCGCCGCCGCCATCCCGGCATCGAGATCCGGCTGAAGGAAGCGGGCGGGCGGTGGCTCGAGGAAAAAGTCGTCGCCGGGGAGCTCGAACTCGGCGTCACCCTGCCGCCCCTCCTGAAGGGATGCGCCTGGAGGGAAATCCACCGGGAGCCCCTCATGGCCCTCCTTCCCCCCGGCTTCGCCTGGCCGAAGGGAAAGCCGATCCGGCTGAAAGACCTCGCCGGGCAGCCCTTCGTCCTCTTCGAGGAAGGCTTCTCCCTCAACGCCGTCATCGAGAGCGCCTGCCGCAAGCGCGGCTTCTCCCCCGCCGAGGCCGCCCGCAGCGCCCAGCCCGATTTCATCATCGCCCTCGTCGCCGCCGGGCTCGGCGTCGGGATACTCCCCCGCCTCGTCGTCGAAGTCCGCCGCCTCCTTCCCATCCGCGCCATCCCCCTCGCCGACGCCGACCTCGGCTGGACCCCCGGCCTCATCTGGCGCCGGGGCCGCCCCCTCTCCCCCGCCGCCCGCGCCTGGACCGGCCTCCTGCGGGAAACCTTCCCCGCCTTCCGGCTCGGCAAAAATAACCGTGGCGGCCCTGGCGACCAGCCCCCCTCCTTGTGATAGAGTCATCCCCATGAAAATCGGCCGCATCACCCTCAGCGACCGGGCCTCCTCCGGCCTCTACGAAGACCAGAGCGGTCCCGAGATCGAGCGCGTCATCTCCGCGTGCTTCGACGAGCCCGTCGACTTCGTCCGCGTCCTCATGCCCGACGACCTCCCCGGCCTCACCGCCCTCCTGAAGCGGCTGGCCGACGACGAGCGCCTTCCCCTCGTCGTCACCACCGGCGGCACCGGCCCCGCCCCCCGCGACATCACCCCCGAGGCGACCCGCGCCGTCCTCGAAAAAGAGCTCCCCGGCTTCGGCGAGCTCATGCGCCGCCATTCCTACGACATCGCCCGCGTCCCCACCGCCCTCCTCTCCCGCGCCACCGCCGGCATCCGAGGCGGCACCCTCATCGTCAACCTCCCCGGCAAACCCCGGGCCATCGGGGAGTGCCTCCCCCCCCTCCTCCCGGCCATCGCCGAGTGCCTGGAACATATTTCTGGATTCCGCCCCAAACTTCGGTAAGATCCCATCTCGCTTCCTTCCTCCGAAGGACCGGCGCACGCGGGTGTGGTTCAATGGTAGAATATGGCCTTCCCAAGGCTGAGACGAGGGTTCGATTCCCTTCACCCGCTCCACTTTCCTCGAAAGTGGAGAAAGTTCATTTTCGAGCTTATTTAGAGGACGCTGGCTCTTTAAAAGATCACGAAGCCCATTCTCATCGCCTGCTCAAAACCCTCTCTGGACCGTGATCTGGTAGGCCCAATAGCTATAGTTCGTGATGACCACGATGCTGCCGCCGGTCTTGTAGACCGTCTTCCATGCCTGATTGGCCATCGTGGAGAACCCGATGGTCTTGCTGGTCCACGTCAAAGGGACGGGAACGTAATCGGGCGAGGGATTGTATCCTCCCCATCCCGTGACGATGTCTCCGGCCACATAGCTCTGGTCCGCCGTCAGGCATTTCAAGGAAAGGAGCGGATTGCTTAACAGGTTGGTGCCAATGTTGTGGTTGTAGGAAACCGCCGCCGACAACCCCGGCAGGGTGGGGATGAAACCCGTGCTGTACTTCCCCTGATAAGCATAGGTCACAATCGACGACACGGTCGAGGCCCCTGTGGTCGCCTCACCGACGTAGACGCGGTTCACCGCGGCAAACGTGGGATTGACCCCCGACGAAGCCGACGCTGCGGCGATCCGTTTCAACGTATAAAACGAGATATCGAACCAATCGGAGGCGTACCCCGCCGCTGTGACGTCGGCGAGCGCGGTCGGGACCGAGTAGGTCGTTCCGTTGGGATGCTGGCAGTAGGGGAGGAACTCGAATCCTTGCGCATTGCCCGTAAGCCACGTATTCGTCCCCGTCGGGTTGTTGAATCCGACGTATCCCGTGTTGATCCTGCAAATCCGGGAGGTCGAGGTAATCGTCTGATCCGCCACGCCGTTAATGTAGAGAACGTATTTCCCCGCCACCGAATCGAAGGTCAGTTCCACAAAATACCATGTCCCCGTGGTCATCGTGATCGATCCCGCAGTGGAGTTGGCGATATCCCATGAGGAGTTGTTGCTGGAAAGATTGAGCTGAGTCTTGCCCGAGGAAGAAACAAGAACGGCTGCCCCTAAATTGTTTGCCGAATTGCAGAATTGGAAGAGTCCTTGTGGCGATGCCAACGAACCCATTTTAAACCATCCCCGCAGCGCCCACCCTCCCACCCCCAAGGTGGTGAAGCTGGTGGAGGACATGCGAGAGGAACTGCCGTTGAACACGCCGACCTGCGTTCCCGCGATCTGCGGGGACGCGCCGGTGAATGTCACCGAGGCATTCGTCCAGGCATTCCCGAAATCATCCGTGCTCTTGTTGTTGAGGGAGAGCGCCGTCTGCGCCGTCGGATTGTAGGCGTAGCCGTATTGGGGCGGGGCCAAGGTCGCGTAGGGCGAGAGGCTCCCGACACCCGTCCGGGTGATGGCGAGGAAGGAGAGATTATTCGCAGGCAAGGCAGACCAGTAAGTCGCCTGATCCGCTGTGATCTGCTCCACGTAATCGACATTGCCCGAGCTGCCGAATCCCGACGCGAAGGCGAGCGTCAGAGGATCGCTTCCCGCATTCGTCGTCACCCCCGGCTGGAATCCGGAGCCCGTCGTGAGGCAGTTCCCCTGCCCCGTCGCATTCACCGCACCGGAAAGGGCCGTCTGCCGCACCGGCACCTGGACGGAGGTTCCCCCGCCCGAGGCCGCCCAGACCGCGTTGGCTCCCGCGCCGTTCGTCGTCAACACCTGGCCCGCCGTCCCGGGGGCCAGCACACTCCATCCCGACGCCGTCCGCTGCAGGACATTCCCCTGCGCTGACCCGAAGGCTGTGTCCATCGCCGCCGAAAGAATGCTGAAGATATCCGAAGCCACAATCGTCCGGGCCACTGCCGTGCCGCTCGTTCCTGCCGGGGAGGCGATGAAGGCCCCCGTCGCCATGGTCGGGGCGGTGATCGCCAGCGTCCCGCTTCCCGTCACTGGAGAGCCTGAAACCGTACCGAGGACCGAGGGGATCGAAAGACCGACACTCGTCACCGTGCCTGAGCCCGCAGTCGTCCCCGGCACCCAAGCCGTTCCGTTCCAGACCGGTACCTCCCCGCTTGATGCGCCACTCGACGCCAAGCCGGAAAGAGGGATCCCTGTCAGACCGGAGCCGGAGCCAGAGAAGGTGCCGGCCGAGAGAGCGCCGGAAAAGGCGGCGTCCTTATAAAAGGACATGAATCCAGTCGTTCTGCTGATTCGTAGGTTACTGCCCGTCGGGCCTGCAAGTTGAAAATCGGTGTCCGCCCCGGAAAAGAAGGTCCAGTAACTGGTTCCGGCAGTCCCGAGTTGGAGATACGAATCGGTATCCCCACTAATAATTTTCAAACTCGCCTCTCCGGTCGCAGGAGTAATGTTGAGCGATCCACTCAGCGTTCCCCCGGAAAGAGGAAGATAACCCGTAATATCGGATTGAAGCGCCACCGTTCCCGTCGCATTCGGCAGCGTCAGCGTATTCCCTGTACCCAGTGCGATCGTTCCTCCACCGTTGCTCAGGTTAATCGATCCGCCGGGGTAGGAGGATCCTCCTCGCAGGTTAAGCTCTCCACCATGAGCCCCGGCCACGGAGCCGCCGTCCGTTACGACCGCGCCGCCATGCGTATCCGCCGCACTGCCTCCACCCATGGAGATGTCCCCGGAATAGGCGCTGGTTCCATGATAGGTTCCGCCTCGCAGGTCGATCCGCCCGGCCCGACTATAGCCGGGGCCTTTGTTGTAAAAGACGAGATATCCGGCGTCCTCGCCTTGATTATTGTTGGGGAAGCGGAGGATCGGTTCGTTGTCGAAATTCCACGCGCCGGGATTACCCGTGGCATAGTCGGTCATCCAAATCATGAAATTCTGCGCCGATCTCGTCCCCACTCCGCCTCCGGGGTTCACGGTGATCTTTGGGCAGCCAGTGGGCGAAACCGACGGCGTGCCTGTATACCCTGCAATGGCCACGGCACCGACCGAATCGAGCTGCACCAGTTGATTCGCCGCATTGAACGTATTCCCCTGCAGCGTCACGTCGGTGCTCAGGCGCGCATCGGGGACGGTGCCGGTCGTCAGGTTCGAGGCGTTGAGGGCGGTTAATTCCTCTCCGATGCCGGAGAAATAGCCTTGGATCAGCGTGTTGCCGTTGAGGTCGATGTTCATGTCGGGTCGTTTCTGGGTTGAGGGATGGGGAAGGGTCGCGCGGTTGATGAGGTCAAAAATCGTTTTTCAAAGAAGAAATAAGAGAAGTGAGCGGCGATCAGGGTGAGCGCCACGGCAGCCGCAAATAAAACCGCATTGAGCGGATCCAATAAAACATCGATCCCTTTCACATCCGGGCGGGAGGGGGACCACTTCAAAAAGAAATGAACGATGGGAAAGTGGTAGATATAAATCCCGTAGGAAATCACTCCCACATAACGAAGCCCGGGCGAAAGGAGCCAGCGATCCCACGGCTTCGCTTCGATCACGAAGGCCATGAAAGAAGCCAGGAAGAGAGCGAGGATCGAATAGCCCCACAAATATTCGTGAGACAAAACCATCCCATCGGGATATCCCAGATTCTTCACTCCGATCTCCACCCCCAGCAACCCGTGCCGCCATGCTTCCAGCGTGACAAATATCCCTCCCAGTCCCGTCAGCGCCGCGCAAAGGGCCAGCACCTTCCTCGAGCCGAATCCTTTTCTGATCCCGGGATCGGTGAGCAGCACTCCGTAAGAAAAAGCCTCGATATAAGTGAAGGAGCTAAACATAACAGCTCCTGCAATGCGGCCCTCGGACCAGCCCCACGAGGTCAACACTGCCCACGTTCCGATCCGCGCGACCATTCCCAGCGGGATCAGGATGATTGCCATTTTCAACAGATTTTTCCTCGATAAAAACCAGGCGCAGAGGCCCCATAGAATATAGAACTGCCATTCCACGCTCAAACTCCAGAAGTGCCCGTAATCGCCTGCCACTCCGAAAATCGCACGATAATTGAAGGTCATCGTGGCCAAATAGATCAGATCGTTCGCGACCTTGAAAAACACGCCAGAGGCCAGGGAAACGCCCACGACGAGGGCGAAGAACAGAAAATAAAGAGGAAGCAGCCTCAAGCTCCTCCGCTTCAGGAACGAGCTATAGTAGGAGATAAAGGAGGGATGCCTATCCTTCGCCTCGATCAAAAGAGAGGTGACGAGGTAGCTGGAAAGAACAAAAAAGAAGCTGACCCCGATCCAGCCGAAAGGAATAGCCCGCTTCCAATGGTAGCTGACGATTGCCAACGCTGCGATGCCTCGCAGAGAATCGAGGCGCGGGTTGTGTTCCATTTGCTCAATATTCAATGAGGATCAGGCCGTCCCCTCCTGCGACCGAGGAACCGGCTGAGGTATTGCCGGAAAACCCGGCGCTTCCTCCGCCATATCCCGAAGGGGCTCCGTTTCCTCTCCCGCAGTTCGTGTACGAAGCTCCATTACCAAATCCCGCGCCGGGATTGCCGCCGCCCGTGGAAAAGTACGTTGCTCCAAAAATCGCATAGCCTCCCGTTTGTCCATTGAGCCCCAATGCGCTCGTCATCGATCCCACGTAAGTCCCGCCGCCCGAACCCGCATCGCCCACGAAATTGCCCGCGCCTCCGCCCCCGGCGATCAGGCCCCCGAAGGTCGTATCGCCCCCATTATTTCCATCGATAGTCGTCACCGTCGAAGAACAGGTCACCCCGGCTCCGCCCGTTCCCACCGCATAAGTGAAGGATGTCCCGGGCGCGAGGCTCTTGAAGAGGGCGATGACAGCGCCCCCGCCCCCCCCGCCTCCGCCCCCGTAAAAATATTGGGCTGAACCGCTTCCTCCCCCGCCGATACACGTCACCTTAAAGGAGGTCACTCCGGAGGGAATCGTCCACGTCCCCGACCCGGAAAGCCGGATCATGTCGTGAGGGAAGGCATCCGAGGTCAGCGCCACCGTCCCCGTCGTATTCGGCAGGGTTAGCGTGGCTCCGGTGCCTAGCTGGATAGTTCCCGCGCCATCCTTGAGATTGATACTGCCGCCGGGATAGGTCGTTCCGCCGGAAATATCAATCGTTCCTCCATTGGTCCCGGCAGCCGATCCTCCGTAAAAATTAATAATTCCCCCGTGAGCGTTGACTCCCGATCCTCCCGTTCCGTTGATATTTCCTGCCCACGCTCCGGCGGCATTTCCACCTTTTAGGCCGATGCTTCCTCCTGCTGCGTTAGGGAAATCGTTGCCGGAGAAATCGATATTTCCCGCATGCCTTCCCGAAGTCGGATGGCCGAATCCGACAATCAAACCATAGACGCCATCGGGATTTCCATTCTTGGGGAACTGCATCGCTCCATTGGCATAAAAGGAGAAAAGCGCCGTTTCCGCCGGATGATCGTAATCGGGAGAAATCGCAATATTGAACCCTCCCCAATAGGGATCATCCATATTGGCCGAGAGCTTCACAAAATCCAATAGAGGCACCCCTCCTCCCGCGTCAGGGAAAGGAATCATCGCATCAGGCCCGAATTGGACCAATTTCGACGCCTCGTTGAACGTATTCCCCTGCAGCGTCACATCGGCGCCGAGACGCGCATCGGGGACGGTGCCGGTCGTCAGGTTCGAGGCGTTGAGGGCGGTCAATTCCTCTCCGATGCCGGAGAAATAGCCTTGGATCAGCGTGTTGCCGTTGAGGTCGATGTTCATGGGTGGGTTTGGGTGGAGGCGTGGAAAGAGTCGGTCAGGGAATCTTAGGGAGCGGGTTAACGTCGCGAGGGGGCGGAAAGAAGATCGGGGAGAGCCAAAGGAGTCGCGTTTCTAACTCGGTTGTGCCGCAGGGTTGGTGAAAGAGCCCCTTGAAAGGATTCCTGCGAAGTTGACGAGGACCAGTACGGGATGGAGGGGGGGCGTGTGCTGAAGCGTTCCAAAGATAAGTGAAAGCCGACCCCGTCACTGACCGGGCCGTAAGTAGCGAGTAGCTTCGATGGAACCGAGTGTCGCAAATGGTTGGCATGCCGCTCGCTATTGGTTGCCGCTATGCGTAGAGGTGAGCATGTGTAGCAGCTACTCTCCCTTGCCTTTGCTCAGAAGCGCCAGATGAATGCTCGCAAGTAAGAGTCCAGCGCAGTTAAGAAAGGGAATTAGAGTTTTCAAGCCACTTTGGCTCACATGAAGGCCAATCAAGGCAAAAAACAGTAGCTGGTAGGCGATGATAAAGACTCGGCTATTTTTCACTGACAATCTCCACATTTGATTTTTCCTTTTTTGGAGCAGATTTGATTGGTGCAATAAATCGCGGCCTGCAAATAAAGACCTGCAATATATCCAGCCGATAAAGCGCCTCCGCCCTGGCCGGCGGTGCCCGCAATCCCCTTAGCAAGGCTTAACAGGGTAAATCCAAGGCCAGCGGCGGCTTGCCCCCAACCAGGTGGCAAGTATGGAGCCACATAAGCATCCATACATGCGTTTGCGCTTCCGTCTCCATCGAGTTCCCATTGCGGTTTGTGTTCCAAGCAACATTCCGAACCATTACCGGGAGTAGAGCCTCTGAGCCCCATAGGATCGACCAATACGAGAGGGTTGTCTCCACAGTACTCGTAAAGGTTGATCCTGCCTGCTGTCCCAATCGGGTCTCTCGATAAGAACCTTATTGCGCGGGGCCTACGCCGTCGCTTCCGTATTCAAGCGTGATATTTGCATTATCTCCCGGTTCAAATTGATAGACAGTCAAATTGGGGAAACCTGAATCTGCGATGAGATTTCTCATAGAACTCAAAGCCGATAGAAGCGCCTGAAAGGGATCGATTCCGGTGGACGATCCCTCTGGGCATATGTGAGGAAGACACCAGCGACATTCCCAGCGCTCGTCATTTATTTTTTCTATCGAAACGATTTTGATGATCTCAGCATCTTTTCGATCACCCCAATCATAAGTAACTTCTCTGTACATAATACTCCGTTATTAAGCCACTCTAGGATCGCGTGTGGGGGGATAGGTTGGATTGGAAGGGTATCTCGCGTTGCAGTCTCGCAGATCCGTATCGTACCTATTCTTGCACCCCGCATAGCATCGTGCCTTTGCTTTTTTATCGCAGATAGGCTCACAACTTTTGTCGCAAGCATCTCTCACTTGTTGAGCCGTATTTTGGCAATCCTTTCGCTTTTGGTAATTTGGATCCGTATCGGGTGATGGAGGAACATTTGGGTAGTCGGGTGGCAGAGGGAAGACAGGGATCGGTGGAGGCAAAATATACGGTTTGGGTATAATAAGCGAAGGTGCCGTCGCATACTCACCGTCAAAATCCACCCGAGTAACTGGATTTCCCCCCACATACTCATACAAATTGATTCCGCCTACGACACCCAGCGGGTCGGGGGTTAAGAACCTCCCCGCCATCGGAGAGTAATATCGCGCCCGATAATAGTAAATCTGACTCTCCGGATCAAACTGCCTCCCCGTAAAGATCGTCGTATTGATCGGATTGTTCGTGGGCTCGTCGTCATCGGTGAACCACTGCCCGTCGAAGCTCGATCTCCAGTAGCATAGGGTGATGCCGTAGGCATCGGTGTCGTAGACCTCGGCGATGGAGTTGTCGTCGGTTTTGACGAGGGCCGTGCTTCGGTAAAGGAGGTCGGAGAGGAGGCGATAGACGTTGGTCGGGGTGGCCATGACCATGAGTTCATCGACGTATTGCCCCCAGAAGTAGATCTTCGTCCAATCGCCCGGCGCGGCGGCATTCCGGTCCTCGATGATCTGCTGCCCGTCGTAGAGATAGGTGGTCGTTTCCGCCGGGATGTCCCCGGTCAATCCACCCAGGCCGGCGCCGAGGTCGGCGATGGCTTTCTGGATGCGCCGCCCCAGGGCGTCGTAGACGTACGTTGCCAGAGTGGCCCCGCCGGAGGCTTTACCGACGATGATCAACCGGTTGAACGCATCCCACTGGTAGGTGCGGACGCCGTCGTTGGCGGTGTTGCCGTTCCCCTGGATGCCGTCGGTGTTGTTCCCGTGGTCGTAGGTGAAGGGGGTGTTCGTGACGGTGGCCCCGGTGGTGGCCCGGACCTGGGTGATTTCGTTGACGTAGTTGTGCTGGCGGACTTCTTTGGTGAGGGTGGTGGTGGCGGCGTAGCCGTCGAGGGTCCAGTCGGTTTTCTTCCAATTGCCGAGGCCGTCGAGGTCGTAGGTCCGGTTCCGCTCGCTGCCGGGGAGGAGGAGGGGGGTGGCGATGCTGGCCCCGGGTCCGGCGCGGTAGGGGAAGATGGCCGACGACAGCACGCCGCGCTGGTATTGCCGGAGGCGGTTGGCGGAGTCGTACCCGGTCTGCCAGGTCCCGTTATCGGCGACGGGCTGGTAGAGGCTGCTCCGGCTCTCGGCGTGCAAAGCGCGCTCGTACATCTTGTTCCCGGCGCGGTCGTGGCTGGCGGTGAAGCCGACGAGGGCGGTGGTGTCGGCGTAGGCACCGGAGCCGTCCAATCCCCCGGTCAGGTAGCGTTTGGTGATCATCCGGCCCGCGCCGTCGTAGCCGAGGCGGTCGCTCGATTGATCGCCCCAAGCGGGGGTGGGCCATCCGGTCTGGATGGCGGAGCGGGTGCGGTCGTTGTTCAGCTGGGTGGCGATGAGGCTGGTGCCGCCCCAGCGGGTCTCGGCGATGCGGCTGGGGCCGAAGAATTCCCAGCTCACGGTGTCGAGGGTGCCGGAGGCCCCGGTGGTGACGAGGGCGTTGCGCCGGTAGAGGAGGTCGTAGCCGTTGCCGAAGCTGTTGGTCCCGGAAGGGTAGACAACAACGGCGGGGACGAGGGAGAACCAGCTGTTATGGGTGGTGTAGCGGGTCTGGCCTCCGTAGGCCTGCTTTTCCTCAAGGACGTGGCCGAGGGAGTCGTAGATGAAGTCGACTTCGGCGCTGGTGCTTACGACGGTGTCGATGGCCTGGGTGTTCCGGCCCAGGCCGTCGTATTGGAAGGTCTGGGCGGTGGTGCCGAGGACGCCGGTGGCGAGGGTGATGGCGACGGCGGTGCGGCGGCCCAAGGCATCGACGGTGAAGGCGAAGGCGCTCCCGTTCTCGTCGGTGTAGCCGGTCAAATCCCCCGCGAGGTTGTAGGCGTTGGTCGAGAGGGAGCCGTCGGCGAGGGTCTTGGTGACCTGGCGGTCGAGGAGGTCGTAGCGGTAGACGGTGGCGGCGTCGCGGTCGTCGAGGAGCTCGGCGAGGCGGCTGTTGGCGTCGTAGACGTAGCCGGTGCGGATGTTGCCGCCCCCGGCGGGGAGGAAGCTCTGGTTGGCCTCGGGGGGATTGCTTCCCTGCCCGGCCTGGCGCAGTTGCTGGAGGGTCTCGACGAGGCGGGAGGCGCCGTCGTATTCGGAGAGGACGACGTTCTGCTTCGGATCGACGGCGGAGACGAGGTTGCCCCGGCTGTCGTAGCCTGAAAGGCTGAAGAGGGTGCTGGGGAGGCCCTGCCAGGGGCAGCAGAGGCCGAGGTTGGCGGTGAGCTGGCCATCGGCCCCCTGGCCGCCCTGGACGACGGGGCGGTTCAGGGAATCGTACCAGGTGAAGGTGGTGAAGGTTTCGTTCGGGACTGTCGGCAATGTGATGGTGCAGACCTCTACGGAGGTGGAGCGGACGGGGTTGCCGTTGCCATCGTACTGGATGGCGGTTTGGTTGCCGAGGGGATCGGTGGAGAGGAGGCGGCGGTTGGCTCCGTCGTAGGCGTAGCTGGTCTGGGCGGTGTTGTCGGTCAACGTGGCAGCGGCTCGGCCGGTGGCGTCGTAGACGGTGCGGGTGAGGACGTAGCTGCTTCCTCCGCTGGTGAGGGTGGCACTGCCGGTGTGGTTGTTCGCGGTGGAGTTGGCGGCGAGGCCGCCGCCTGCCTGAGCGACATCGCGGCCGGAGCCGAGAGTGGCGCCGGTGGCGAGGAAAACATCCTGCTGCCGCTCGTAGGTGCGGGAGGCCTCGTCGTAGCGGAGGACGGTGTTGGAGAGGGGGGTGTTGCCGGTGCCGGTGCGGTCGGTGGGCGTGGCTCCGCCGATGGTTCCTTGTTTCTGCTGGGCGACGAGGTTGGCGGCGGGGTCGTAGGTGTTGTTGGTGAGGCCGCCGACGGCGTCGGTGGTTTTCACGAGGCGGTCGAAGCCGTCGTAGGTGTTCTGGACGGTCCAATCGCCGGTGGCGACGAGCTGGGAGCCGCTGCCGAAGGCGTTCATGATATAGGCCGTGAGGGCGGTGCCGGTGCCGCCCCGGTTGACGGGGGCGATGACGTTGACGAGGTTTCCGTTGCCGTCGTAGGAATTGACGGTGACGGCCCCGGGATGCGTCGCCGGATCGGCGGGATCGTAGCCGACGCGCTCGGCGATGCGGAGGTTCCGCTCGTCGTAATCGTACTCGACGGTGTTGCCTGCGGGCTTGGTGATTTGGACGAGGTTCTGGTTGGCGTCGTAGGCGTATCTCGTGAGGAGGCTGGCGGGGGTGGAGCCGGTGGCGTCGATGTCTTCCTCGATCTTGTTGTCGAGGAGGTCGTAGGCCATGAGGTTGCTGAACCAGCCGGGGCGGAGGGCGCCGCCGGGGCCGGAGGTCATGGGGACGTGGGCGGTGGCGCCGCTGCCGGTGGGGCTGAAGTGGCCGTAGCCGGAGGAGGTGGGGTCGATGGAGTCGTAGAGGGGCTGGCGGTCCTCGGTGTCGACGCGGATGACGTTGCGGTTCGCGTCGTAGTAGGTCTCGACGCGGAAGGCGTAGGGCTCCGGGCTGGTGGTGCGGTAGATGGCGCCGAGTTCGTTCCGGTCGTAGACGGTGGTGAAGCCGCGGGGGTCGGTCTCGTTGAGGGCGTTGCCCATGGCGTCGTAGGCGCAGGTGGCGCAGCCGCTGCTTCCCTCGTAGCGGGTGATGAGGTCCTGATAAATGCCGGGGGTGTTCGTCCGGGGGATGAGGCCGGAGGTGAAGGCGACGAGGTCGGCGGAGGCGCCGAGGAGGCTCATGACCTGGTCGGGGTCGGCGTCGACGTGGACTTCGCGGACGAGGCCGTACTGCCGGGTGGTGAGGCCGGGGGCGATGTTGAGGCCGTCGCCGTCGGGATCGTTCTCGGGATAGCGGACGGTGACGGTGAGGTTCCCCTCGGGATCGGTGGCGGTGGTGGTCTGGCCGCGGAGGTTGACGGTGAAGAGCTCGACCCGGTTCTGGGTGGTGCCGCCGACGAGGAGGACAGGGGGATGGACGGTGCGGAGGACGTTGCCGAGGAGGGGGGCGGCGGGGAGGCCGCTGGAGGCGCCGTCGCCGGTGCCGTCGCCGTTGATGTCGCCGAGGTTCAGGGGGAAGCCGCCGGGCAGGCCTCCGGTACCGTCGGTGGCTTTCATCTGGGTATCGACGTAGGTGATGAGGGCGGCGATCTGCGTGGCGTCGAGGCCGAGGAGGGCCTGGAGGCCGGCATTGCCGGTGACGGTGGCGAGCTGGTTCTTCTGGTAGTCGAAGGTCTGGATCGTGGCGTAGCGGCTGCGGTCGCTATTGGTCGGCGTGGTGCCGCCGTTCTGCGGGGTGAAGTAGGTGCTGCTCCCGTCGATGGGATTGCCCCGCTCCTCGATGGTTGCGCAGAGCTGGTTGAAGAGGGGATCGTAGAAGTAGCGCTTGGTGAGTTCCGTCTGGCCGTTGCTGCCGGAGCGGTGGGGGATGCCGAGGGTATTGCCGGGGAGGCGGGTCTCGCTCAGCAGGAGGCCGCGCCGCGCGACGTAAGGGGAGGAGAAGCCGGGGATGACCCCTGTTTCATAAGTGTAGGCGACGCTGTTCCCTTCGGGGTAGACGATGAGTGAAGGCTGGTTCTGGGCTGTGAACTTCGTCCAGGTGACGTAGGGGGAGGCGTTGGGCGGCAGGGTGGGGGGCGTGATTTCGAGGCTGTTCTTGCCGCGATTGGTCTGCACCTCGAGGCGAGAGGTCGTCCAATAGGCGTTGAAATCGTAGATCGTGAGATTGCCGTTACGATCGGTGTGGGTGGTACGGCTGGTGATCGGCGCCGAGGGATCGATCAGATTCGAGGGAAGATCGGTGGTGGTGTAATTGAAAAGCGCCGTCCCTCCGACTCCGTTCTGCGGATCGCCGACGGTCTCGGTGAGAACCTTGCCGTAGGTATCGACGTTGGTGGGATCCTGGCCGTAGGTAACCTGGTAGCGTGGCGTGGCATTTTGATAGACCGCTTGGACATTGACGGTGCGTGTCTCGACGTCGAGGTAAGGCTGAGTCTGGTTCGGATACCAAATCCGGATCAGATCGTCCCGACGTTCCGGATCGGCGTTGCCTGAGTCGTACTGGAAGACATAGGCGGTGCCACCGGGAAAGGTATTGCCGGGTGCCGCCTTCAGGATCGAGGGAGTGACGACGGCCACGAGGCGGGAGCCCGAATCGTACTGGAAGTCGAGTTGGCGACCGAGGAAATCGGTGATCTGCTTGAGACGCCCCGCCCCTGGTGTTCCGCTATCGTGGTAGGTGTAGGTGATGACCCTCTCGTAAGCGTCGGTGACGCTGAGGAGTTGCGGGACATAGTGCCCGCTCAAATCATAAAAGAAGCTCCACGAAAGAGTTTGGCTGTTGCCGTATCGATCGACCATGCTGAAGGGACACCCTTCTGTGCCATAATACAATCCCATGAATTTCGTGACTGACCCGTCCGACGCCGTCAGTGTGAATACCTCATCCGCATAGGTCAGGACCCCGCCCGTATTGTTGCCGGCGGGGGAGGAATAGGTTCCGTCTCCGTTATCGATGAAGATCGCCCGGGTAAGTTGGTTGGTGACCAGCTGCATGTTGGTCAAGCCCTCGACCGTCGAGAGTCGTTCCAGGTGCAGGTATTGGGGGTAGGCGAAGTTTTTTCCCAAGATGCTGTCGATCGCGTAGTTCGATTTGTAATTCAAACCGAAGCTCCAGCTTCCCGAACCGACGCCGCTCAACGAGAGCAGCTCCTGCTCGAAAACGAAGCGGCCGGTGGCGAGCTCGACGGAGTTCGAGGTGGCATCGCTCGCGGGACAGCAGTTCTGGCCGCTGGGATCGTCGCAGGGACACTTGCACGGCTGGCACGGATCGGGAATGAACTCGATCTCCAGCGCCATGGGGTCGAAACAATTGGGGCCATAATTGTAGTATCGGAAGTTCCTGGGTGCCGTGCCGGGATCAAGATGGTTAGTCTCCGTAACGTCGCCATACCAGGCGACGGCACCCGTGCTGGTATTGATCAGCCTCCAACTGATGTTTTTGTAAGAAGCAGGAGCTTTGTATGTTTGTTGAAAGAATCCCCCCAAATCGACCCAGTTGGGATCTTCGTCACTTACGGAAAACAGAGACAAAACCTTGTATTCAGACATAATTAGCGATGGGTAATTTGAAGCGAGGAAGGGGAAAGGGTGTATTGACCGTGACGCAGTTCCCGGTTTTCCTTGCCTGCGAGTTTGTGGGCAAAAACCACGGTTTCCCCATGGACGGTCGATTTGTATAGATTCCCTTCCGAACAAAGATCCCAGGTTTGCTGCGTGGTCAAATCATGCAGGGCGGTCCGGTAGTTCCGCGCCTTGTCCACGCCTGTGATAAGAAGCTTCTGCGGCTCCTCCGAGAGAAAGGTAACGCGGGAAATTCCTTGAAAATCGGTCGTCACGCGCAAGATTTTCCCCGATTCCTTTTCGAGGAGTTCCAGTTCGTTTCCCTTGCCGCGACAAATATGCACGGCACTGACAAAACCGTAGAGCGCTGTTTGATTTGAAATAGGGCGGGCAGGCTCCAATTCCTCCAAGGTCGGGCCTGAAGATGTGTAAAGCCGGTAGTGGAGCGTGCCATCGGACGGCGTTCCGCTGATGAACGACAGGAAAATTTTCCCATTCTCCCGATAGATCGCCGGGCTGCATTCGATGGCGGCGACGGGAAGTCCGGTCTGAATTGATCGGGCATGGCCGTTTTTCCACGCGCAGAACGCCAATTTCCAGGGCCTGTAGAGGAAGCTCCGATTTGTCGGCACCCGGTCAGCTTCCTTCGGGAAGGAAGCTCCCTGTCCGAATGTTTTCTCGATGAAATTGTCCGCGCGACAAAAGACAAGCGTCTCGCCATCGAGAAACGGCATGTGGGTAGCCATTTTTGAATCCGGGAAGACGGGCTGATGTGAATTCATAATTTTTCTTTAAATCCTTATCTTTCAAATCGTCACCGGGTGATCCGGCGCCCCCGGCAGCCGCCGCAACCTCGCTGTTCCTCGCGGCGTGTGTCGATTCGGAGCCGTTCCCGTAGGAGCTTCTCTCGTTGGGAAGGTATAAATGGTTCCTCTTGTGGCCTCAGAGAGGGTGTGGTGTGAGATTCTTTTTTCATCGCCAACTAGTTGCCCGCTTTGCCCGATCGAAGAACGAACCAGAAGAGCGCGGGGATCATGAGGCAGCCGGTCCAAAGCCACGGTTCGCGATACCAACTCCACCACAGGGCCGACATGGCCAGCCCGCACCAAAAGCCGGAGCAGATATAGCAATCGAGGACGCCCCTGGCTTTCTCGGGGAGGAGGGGGCGAAGAACTTTCTCGCGAAGCCAACTGCCGGGGCCGTCTTCCGGCCAGACAAGCAAGATCGTCAATCCCGCAGCGGAGAGGAGATAAGCGATGAGAGTGGCGAGCATCTTTGCTTTCGCTGATAACGCGGGGCACTATGTGCCACTGCCTGGTGCGGTTACAAGATTTTAAGTTTTTGTTCAACGGCCGCTATTGTCTGTGTGTGGGGGAGCGAGCTCTTTCTGCCACATTGCCTTGTTTTGCAGGTCAGTCGGTCGTTCTGGCGATCCAGGTGATCGAGGAAATGCGGCTCCCGGGCGATAGGGTGCAAGTCTTTTTGAATGGGGGAGGGGAGGGTTTCAAAACGTTTTCCATTTTCCGGAAGCGGGCGAATCAAAAAGCAAGAATCGGGATGCTCCGGACGGCGAGGGGGAGTATCGTGGACGCGTTGTTTATCCGAACTTTCACCCGAACCATTTCTCCCGATATGAGCTATTCATTTACCTGGATCGATTCCCCCGTGGGGCGGCTGAAGCTGGTGGCCAGCGGCAAGGGGTTGGCGGCGATTCTTTGGGAGGAGGACAATCCGAAGCGGGTGCGGCTGGAGCCGTTGACGGAGGCGTCGCGCGCTGCCCTTCCTCCGGTTCTGCAGGCGACGGCGCGGCAATTGGAGGAATATTTCGCGGGGAAGAGGAAGGCGTTTTCCCTCGCCTTCGATCCGGTCGGGACGCCGTTCCAGCGGCGGGTGTGGGAGGCGCTTTCGGAGATTCCGTTCGGGGAGATCCGGAGCTACGGCGAGATCGCGGCCCGGATCGGCCGCCCGACGGCTTCGCGGGCGGTCGGCGCGGCGAACGGGCGGAATCCGCTCTCGATCGTCGTCCCATGCCACCGGGTGATCGGTGCTTCGGGGAAGCTGACCGGATTTGCCGGAGGGCTGCGCAACAAGGAGATCCTCCTTTCGCTGGAGGGGCGGACGTTGCTCTAGGATTGGGGCCGGGTCAGCCGCTCGACGAGGAGTTTCTCGAATGCCTGGATGGCACTCGGGTCGTTCCACTCGGTGGCGACGGAGAGGGTCGGTCCGCTCGGATCGATGACGGTCATGCCTTTGTCGGTCACCGCGATGGGGAGCGACTCGAGCTTCATCCCGGCGTGGGAGAAGGCGAGGTAGACGGCGACGGTGTCGAAGAGGACGGTGCTCCGCGTCGCGGCTTCGTCCTTGTGGCCCTTGGCCCAGCCGGGCGGGTGGGCGGACCAGGTCCGGTAGTCGCCGATGATCTCCCGGGCGACGGGATCGGCGCTGGCGTGGACGGTCCGGTAGGCCTCGCCGTCGAGGCGGACGAGGCCGCAGGTGTCGAGGGGGGTGATGAGGGTGTTCTGCCACGGCGCGCCGAGGACGGCCCGGGTGCAGTCGACGAAGGCGCAGGCGTTCGCCTCGACGCACGGCTCCTTGTTCCCGGCGTAGCCGAGGCGGACGCTGCCGAACATGCCGACGAATCGGGCCTTGCGGGCGATCTCGGGCTGGCGCCTCAGCGCCTCGGCGAGGTTGATGGGGGAGGCGATGCAGATCACGGTGATTGGGGTCGGCGAGGCCATGATGAGGTCGATGAGGGCCTGGACGCCGTCCCGGTGGACGGTTCCGGCGTAGCTGTCGAGCTGGTAGTCGCCGAGGAGGGTGGCCTCGGAGGTGTCCGGTTCGACGCCGCTGGGATGGCCGGGGACTTCGATCCCGACGCCGACGGGGATGTCGGTCCGCCCGGCGGCGGTCAGGAACCGCGCCAGGAGGGAGGCCCGGTAGGTGCCCCGCCCGAATTCGCCGAGGGCGAGCTTCAGGTCGAGCTCGGGGCTGCGGAGGAGGAGGCCGAGGGCCCAGGTGTCGTCGATGTCGCCGCCGATGTCGGTATCGAGGATGACGGGAATGGGCGTGGGCGTGGCGGGAACGTCGGAGGCTGGAATCATGGGGTCAGGGGGGTGACTGAAAAAGGGTCGCTTCCCCCGACGCGGGCGGCGAGGAGAAGTTGATTCTAGCTATATAATGGCCCGTACGCACGACATCCCGGCCTGCCGAGAAATCGGCAGCCGGGATGCGGTGGGAAAGACCGGCCTAGGAGTAATGGAACTGCGCCGTCGCGGTGCAATCCGCCTCGGGAACGATCCGCACCCAATGGGCGGAGAACCCCTCGGGGAACGCGTGGAAGACGTAGCCCTCGGCGTTCGTTTCCAGCGCGGCGTAGGTGTGGTAGCTGCCGTCGCCGCGGAAATCGACCTCGACGCGGAAGGCCTTCTTCCCGCCGCCCTCGACGGTGAGGTGGAGGCACTTCTTGTCGAAGCCGGTCATCAGGTAGCAGTCGGACGGTTTCCCCGCCGTGACGGCGTCCTTCCACCACGGGCCGCCCCAGCCGGCCGGCTTGCCCTGGTTCCAGAGGTCCTCGGTCCGGCCCATCCAGATGCCCGACTGGGGCTCGGCGCAGAGGACGTTGCCGCCGCCGTCGGCGCTGGCGTTGTCCATGCCGATCACCAGCATCCCCTTCCAGCTGCAGAAGTCGCCGTGGACCGAGAGGTGGGTCGAGATCGGGCGGACGCCCCAGATGCGGTTGCCGTAGGCCCAGGGGGAGAGTTCGTAGAACATGCCGTGGTGGTCGAGGAGGAGCCGCTCGTGCTCGATGGAGCGGATGCGGGGCCACTCGGTCTGCCACTTGTGGTCCCAGCAATGGGAGGCCTTCGGGAGGCGGTAGGTGGTCCAGAGGCCGTCGGCGGCGGTGTAGACCTTGAGGATCGCCGAGGCGCGGTCCCAGCCGTTGGCGAAGATCGTGTTGCCGAAGTGGCCGAGGCCGCCGAGGCCGATGAAGGGCTTGTGCTCGAGGACGGTCCACTTCTTCCCGTCGAACTCGGCGAGGTTCCCCTCGGTCCGCTTGCCGAGGAAGTCCCCTTCCTCGTAGTCGTTGTTCACCACGACGAGGCGGCCGCAGCCGGTGTAGCAATCCTTGAAGTGGCAGCTCCCCTCGCCCGGGGTGCCGAATTCCTTCGTGAGGTCGAAGAGGTGGCGGACGGCGAGGGTGTGGACGTTCAGCTCGAAGAGCTCCCCCTCCATGCCGAGCATGTAGACGAGGTTGTCGGGGTCGGAGAGGTGGGTGGCGGTACCGCAGAGGCGGATGTTGTCGAGCTCGTGGACGGTGCGGACGCGGTGTTCGGTGTCGATCACGTGGGGCCCGATGATCAGCTGGCTGGAGGGGGCGTGGACGTAGCGGTTGGCGTAGGTGCCGTCGACGGCGGCGGGATGGAGGGACATGGAGAAGTCCCCGTCGATCACCCGCAGGCCGGTGCCGGTGCCGCTGTCCTTGCGGTGGGAGGAGTAGTTCAGGACGTAGAGCTTCCCGTTCCACGGCATGAGGCAGCCGACGCCGATTTCCGACCGGGGCGGGCCGAAATCGGCGATTTGGGCAAAGGAGGGGACGACGCCGCTGACCGACTTCGGGAAGGAGGAGGGAGTGCTCATGGTTTGGAGGGGTTGAAGGATGGGGCAGCGTGGTCTTTTTGCCGGGTCGGGGCAATCGGGGATTGATGTTCACAGTTACATGGCCCATTCTGCGGCCATGCCCCCTTCGACGCCGAGGCCGACGCTGCGGGACGTCGCGCGGATCGCCGGGGTCAGCCACGTCACCGTCTCCCGCGTGGTGCGCGGTTCCCGGGCCGTCGTCCCGGAGACGGCCCGGCGGGTCCGCGCGGCGATCGCGAAGCTCGGCTACCAGCCCGATCCGGTCCTCTCCTCCCTAGCCGCCTACCGCTCCGCCCGCCACCCGGCGCGGCGGACGGGGAGCGTCCTCGCCTTCCTCGACCGGGACGGCACCCCCTACAGCCGGATCGTCCAGCGGGGCGTCGAGGGCGAGGCGGCCCGCCTCGGCTACCGGGTGGAGCGGTTCCCGTTGTTCTCCTCGCCGGGCGAGGCGGCGCAGCGGCGGCTCAGCCGCCTGCTCTACCAGCGCGGCGTGTGCGGCCTCCTCTTCGGCCCCTCGGACGGGGCGTGGACCCTCGCGGGGTGGGAGTGGGAACGCTTCGCGGCGGTCTCCCTCGGCGCGCTCCAGCACCTGCCCGCGATGGACACGGTGGCGATGGATTACTTCCAGGGGGCCTTCGACGGGGCCGAGGCGCTGTGGCAGGCGGGCTGCCGCCGGATCGGCCTCGTGCTGGAGAGCCATCTGGAGACCCGCTCCGGCCACCGCTGGATCGGCGGGTACAAGGGATGGCTCGTGGCGCGCGGCCTCCCCTTCCTCCACGCCGATTGGGGGAAGGACGGGACGAAGCTGAAGGCGTGGGCGCGGCGGCACCGGATCGACGGCGTGCTGACGATCGATTCGGCGGTCTGGAACGCGCTGAGGCCGCAGGAGGTGCGGATGGTTTTCCTGAACGGCTTCGATTGCCCGGCCGGGGTCCCCCACCTCGCCCTCGATCCCGAGGCGATCGGCATCGAAGGGGTCCGCCGCCTCCATCCGCTCCTGCTGCGGCAGGAATTCGGCCTCCCGGAGCAGCCGAAAATGACGGCGCTTCAGGCGTTTTTGAAGGAGGGCTGAAGATCCCTTCCGGTCAGTTCGAGAGGGCCACGTCGTCTCCGGCGTTGTCGCCGAGACCGGTGGTCGCCGTCTCGCCCTCGCTCCGTTCGCCGGTCGGAATGCGGCTGGAGGCGGGGACGGATTCGGCGGCGGAGGCCTCGGCCTTCGCCTCGACGGCGGCGGCCTTGTCGGGGGACATCTCGCCGTCGGGGGTCAGCTTCACCGACATGAGGCGGGAGACGCCGCGCTCCTGCATGGTGACGCCGAAGATCGCGTCGGCGACGCCGATGGTCCGCTTGTTGTGGGTGATGACGACGAACTGGGAGTGCTCGGTGAAGCGCTGCACCATCTTGATGAACCGGTTGATGTTCGATTCGTCGAGCGGCGCATCCATTTCGTCGAGGACGCAGAAGGGGCTCGGCTTCACCATGTAGATGGAGAAGAGGAGCGCCACGGCGGTCATCGTCTTTTCTCCGCCGGAGAGGAGGGTGATGCTCTGCGGCTGCTTGCCGGGGGGCTTCGCGACGATCTCGATGCCGCATTCGAGCGGGTCGTTCTCGTCGACGAGCTTGAGCTCGGCCTTGCCGCCGCCGAAGAGCTCGGTGAAGATCTGCTGGAAGTTGATCTTCACCTGCTCGAAGGTCGTCTCGAAGAGCTTCTGGGTGGTCTGGTTGATCTCGTTGATCGCGAGGAGGAGCTGTTCCTTGCCGTTCTTGAGGTCGGCTTCCTGCGTCTCGAGGAAGGTGAGGCGCTGCTGCAGTTCCTCGAACTCGGCGATCGCCTCGATGTTGACGGGGCCCATGCCCTCGATCTTCTCGCGCTTCTCGGCGACCTGCGCCTCGACGACGCTCCAGTCGGCGACCGAGGCCTGCTCCTCGTCGGTGAGGGGGGGCTGTTCCGCGAGGGCGAGCTGGTAGGTCTGGGTGACCCGCTCGACGAGGTGTTCCAGGCCGATGCGGCGCTCGGTGAGCTTGATCTCGCTGGCGGTCTGGTCGTTCTGGATCTCGCCGAGCTTGCGGCGCTCGATGCGGAGGGCCTCCTCGCGCTCGGTGATTTTTTCCTGCTGGGCGGCCTTGGCGGAGAGGATTTCCTGGAGGGCGGCGCTCTTCTCGGAGAAGACGGCGGCGACGAATTCCTTCTCCTCGCGGGCGAGGCCGATCTCGCTCTCGGCCTGGGCGATGCGGGAGGCGTAGTCGTCGGCCTCGCGGCTCCGGGTCGCGGTCAGCTCGCGGAGTTCGGCGAGGCGGTGGCGGACGCCGTCGCGCTGCTGGAGGGCGGCCTGGTGCTGCTGGACGAGCCCGGCGACGCCGATCTGGCTGGTGACGAGGACCTGCTGGGCGGCCGATTCCTCGGCCTCCAGGGCGGTGACTTCCTCGCCGAGAGCGGCGACGTCGTCCTCGACCTGGCGGATCTGGGCCTCGCCCTCGGCGACGGCGGCCTCGATGCCCTGGCGGCGGGCCTCGTCGCCCCCGATCTGCTCGACGATGCGGGCGGCCTCCTGGCCGGCGCGCTCACGGGCGGCCTCGAGGTCGAGGACGGTGCGGCCGAGGGTTTCCTGGGTGTGACGGCGGGTCGCCATCGCGATCTCGGCATCGCGGACGCCCTGCTGGGCCTCGGAGACGTGGCGCTGGGCTTCGGCAACGTGGCTCTGCGCCTCGGCGACATGGCCCTGGGCCTCGGCGACGTGGCTCTGCGCCTCGACGACGCCGGTGCGGGCGGCCTCGACGACCTCCTGCGCCTCGCGGATGCCCTGCTGGGCGGCGACGACGGCGGCCTGGGCCTCCTCGACGGAGGCGCGGGCGTGGTCGACGGCGGCGGCGGCCTCGCCGACGCGGGCGGCGCCCTGCTCGGCGGCGGCGAGGGCGGCCTGGGCCTCTTCCTCGAAGGCGGCGCGTTCGGTGCGGCGGGTGAAGACGGCGAGGGCCGCTTCCTCCCCGCCCGCCTTGCCCGCGCGGACGAGGCCGGAGCGGGTCAGGAGGGTGCCGTCACGGGTGGCGACGAGGGCCTGCGGGAGGCGGGCCTTCAGGTCCCACGCGGCGGCGAGGGAATCGACGATGTGGGCCTCGGAGAGGAGCGACTCGACGAGCGGGGCGACGAGCGGGTTCGTGACCCGGAGAGCGCGGAGGGCCGACGTCTCCTCGCCCGCGCCGACGTGGCCGCTGCGGGGGAGGGAGACGGGGGCGAGGACGACCTGGCCCTTGCCGGTTTCGCGCGCCTTGGCGAGGAGTTCCTCGGCCCCGGCGCGGTCATCGACGACGAGGGCGTTGACGGCCTCGCCGAGGAGGAGGGTGACGGCCTCGGCGTTCTCGGGGGAGACGTCGAGGTGATCGACGAGGGTCCCCTCGATGCGGGACTGGATCTCGCCCTTCACCTTGCAGGCGAGGAGGTGCTGGGTGGCGGGGGGCGAACCGGCGTGGGAGGCCTCGAGCTGCTTCAGCGCCTCGACCTTCGCGGCGATCCGCTCGTGGGCGGAGAGGAGGTCGCGGTGCTCGCGCTCGACGGCGCGGAGGGCTTCCTCGGCGGCGCGGACGTCGTGGCGGCGGGCGGCGACGGCCTCTTCCCGTCCGGCGACGACCTGCTGGGCCTCGGCGATTCCGGCGCGGCGTTCCTCGACGGCCTGCTGGGCGGCGACGACCCCCTCGCGGCAGGCGGCGACGGCGGCCTCGCGCTCGGCGACGAGGGATTGGCGCTCCGCGACGACCGACTGGCGCTCGGCGACGGCAGCCTGGGCGGCGGCGAGGACCGCTCCGGCCTCGGCGATCTCGGACTCCTGGGCGACGCGGCGCTCCTCGGCCTCGTTGCGGCGGAGGGCGAGGCCGTCCTGCTCCGCGCGGAGGGACTCGATGCGGAGGAGGAGGTTGCGGTGCTGGGCCTCGAGGGCGATGAGCTGGTTGCGCTGGCCGACGAGGGCGCTCTGGAGGCGGCCGAGGTCGTGGCGGCGGGTGTCGCGCTCGTTCTCCTTGTCGGCGACGCGGTCGGCGACGGCGCGGACGGCCTCTTCCTTCTCGCGGTGCTGGGCCTCGGCGGCGGAGCGGATCTCGGCGGCCGACGAAATCTGGGTCTCGAGGGCGGCGAGCTGCTCCTCCTGGATGCGGATCTTCTCGGCGGTCCCGGCGAGCTCGATCCGGGCGTTCTCGCGGAGGAGGGAGAATTCCTCGACGCGGGCGGCGTTCGTGTTCTCGCGCTGGACGGCCCGTTCCCCGGACATGCGGGCCTCGTTCAGCGCCTCGCGGACCTGGACGGCCTCTCCCTCGATCCCCTCGAGTTCCTCGCGGAAGCGGCCTAGGGCGGCGTCCTCCTCCTCGACGGCGGCGACGAGGGTGCGGTGGGCGTCGCGGGTCGAGTCGGCGCGCTCGGCGAGGAAGGTGATATCCTCGACGAGGCGGGCGTATTCGCGGCGGGCGTACTTGAGCTCGAGGTCGCGGAGCTCGGCGAAGAGCTCCTGGTAACGGCGGGCCTTGGCGGCCTGGCGCTGGAGGGAGCCGATCTGGCGGCGGACCTCGCCGACGACGTCGTCGAGGCGGATCAGGTTCGCCTCGGTCTGCTCCAGCTTCCGCATCGCCTCCTTCTTCTGGCTCTTGAAGCGGGTGATCCCGGCGGCTTCCTCGAAGACGGCGCGGCGGTCCTCGGGACGGGCGGAGAGGATCTGGTCGATCTTGCCCTGCTCCATGATGGAGTAGGCGGTCCGGCCGACGCCGGTGTCCATGAAGAGCTGGTGGATGTCGCGGAGGCGGCAGAGGCTCTTGTTGATCTCGTATTCGCTCGATCCGTCGCGGAAGAGGCGGCGGGTGATGGTGACCTCGTTGTATTCGGTCCCGAGTTCCTTCTCGCAGTCGCCGAAGGTGAGGGAGACCTCGGCCATGCCGAGGGGCTTCCGCTTCTCGGAGCCGTTGAAGATGACGTCGGACATCTGGCCGCCGCGGAGGGCCTTGGCCGACTGCTCGCCGAGGACCCAGCGGATCGAGTCGAGGACGTTGCTCTTGCCGCACCCGTTCGGCCCGACGATGGCGGTGACCCCGGGGTGGAACTGAACCACCGTTTTATCCGCGAACGATTTAAACCCCACCACGTTCAGTGCCTTGAGATACATAACGAGGGGGAACCTACCTAGGTACCGGCGACCCCTTCAAGGCAAAATACGCTATTAGTAGGGGCATAAGAGAGAAAAAGCCCTATGCATGGTGTAATTTGTTTGTCGTACGGATTAGTTCTTTCATGTTAATTTTATGGGTATTGTACTGGTACGGAGGGAGATTCTTTCGTGAAGGGGAAATGTACGGGGGGATGTACAGTTCGGGGTCGGGGCGGCGGATTGACACCGCCTGCGCTCATTTCTATGGTGACCCCGGTTTTTGGCGAGAGGCCCTCGCCGCCCGTCCTTCATGACCTATCAACCCCGGCTCGATTCCTGGCGGACGATCGCCGTCCTGGCCGTGATGGGGCAACATTGGGGCGAGACGATCGTCTGCGGCTGGATCGGCGTCCTCCTCTTCTTCGTCCTCTCCGGCTTCCTCATCACCTCGCTCCTCCGGCAGCGGAAGCGGAAGGGGATCGACCGCTCGATGGGCTCCTTCGTCGGCGGGTTCCTCGGGCGGCGCGTCCTCCGGCTCTTCCCGCCCTACTTCCTCCTGGTCGCGATTTTCGCCGCCTGCTGGCTCCTCTTCCGCCGTCCGCCGGAGTTCCGCGCCCAGTGGCCCTACCTGTTGAGCTTCACCTCGAATTTCTGGCACATCGGCCTCGAGAGCGGATCGATGTGGTTCGGCCATCTGTGGAGCCTCGCCGTCGAATGGCAGATCTACATCGCCTGGACGGCGCTGGTCTGGTGGCTGCCCGAGGAGGCGTTCCCCTGGATCGGGGGATTGCTCCTCCTCCTCGTCCCGCTCTTCCGGATCGGGGCGGCGTTCCTCTTCGCCCGGCAGGGGCGGGACATGGCGTTCGTCACGCTCTGGCTCTACCACCAGCCGGTGAATTACCTCGACGCCTTCGCGATGGGATCGCTGCTGACCTGGCCCAAGGTGCTGCACTTCTTCCAGCGCCGCGCCGTCTTCCTCGCCCTCGGCATTCTCGCGGCCTTGGGCGGCCTCCTCGTGATCGCGTTGAATTGGCGCGACTCGGCGGGGCCGCTGCACGTCGGCGCGCTGCTGAAGGCCTCGGGCCTCGGCTATCCGGTCCACATGGGGCGGCACGGGGAATTCCTCTGGGGCTACTCCCTCCTCGCGGCGCTCGGGGCGTGCGCCCTGGCGCAGACGATGGGCGGGGCTCCGTGGACCCGCTTCACCGATTGGCGGATGCTCCAATACGGCGGGAAAATCTCCTACGGGGTCTACGTCTACCATCTTCCCCTCGGCGTCCTGATCCTCGGCGCGCTCCACCGGCTGGTGCCGCTGGGGACGCCGGGCTACGCGCTGTTCGGCCTCCTCTTCCTCGCCGTCGACATCGCGGTCGTCTTCACGATTGCCGCCTATTCCTATTCCCTCTACGAGATCCGGTTCCACAAGGCGAAGAGCCCCGTGTCGAGTCCCGTCGCGGTTTCGGCGGCGGGTTAGAGCCTGTCTCGCGACGGTCAGGGATTGCTGATCAGGCTCAGGAACTCGATCGGCGGGCCGTAGACGGCGGAGGGGCCGTGCTCGATCGTCCCGTCGAAGAAGAGGGAATCGCCGGGGCCGAGGTGGTAGATCTGCTCCCCGTGGCGGTAGTCCATCTTTCCCTTCAGCATGAAGAGGAACTCGTGGCCCGGATGGCGGAAGCTGTTCTTCGCGGGATCGATCACCTTCTCGTCGATCCGCATGAGATAGGGCTCGAAGTCTTTCTGGAAGGGAAGGCCGAAGGCGAGCGACTCGTAGCTGTGGCCGATCTTCGAGCCGCGCCCGGCGATCGATTTCCGCTCCGCCCGCCGCACCAGCGCGGCGCGGGGCTGGGCGGGATGGGCGCTCTGGAAGAAGCTGCCGGGCTCGACGGAAAGGGCGGCGGCGATCCGCGTGAGGGTGGAGACCGGGGAGGATACCTTGCCGTTCTCGATCTTCGAGAGCTGGCCTTTCGTCAGCTTCACCTCGATGGCGAGCTGGTCGAGGGTGATGTCCCGTTCGAGGCGCAGGGCGCGGATGCGGCGGCCAATCTGGAGCTCAATGGGGTCCGTTTCCGTGACAGGGAGAGCGGGAACCTTGGGCAGTTTGGTCATACGGGTGCGCATGAAATACACTCAAACACGGCATCGGGCAATACCGTTGCGGCCCAAGCGGTTGCAATTTTTACCCGGCTGGACTAAAGGAGATCGGTCAAATACCTGAGAAGGGCGGCCGCCCCGGCGTCGAGATCACGGAGGGCGATGTATTCGTCCCGGGTGTGGGCCTGGGCGATCGTCCCCGGGCCGAAGGCGACGGCGGGGAGGCCCGCGCCGTCGAAGATCGCGGCGTCGCAGAACCACGGGACGCCGCCCGGGGGCTTCGGCTTCCCGCCGGTGACCGCCGCCGAGGCTTGCCGCAGCGCCGTGATCAGGGGCTGGGCCGGATCGGTGGCGAGGCCGGGGCAGCCGCGCAGTTTCTCGACCCGGACGCCGGGGGCGGCGGCCTTCACGATCCGCTTCGCGAGGGCGAGGACGGCCGGGTGGGAGAGGGCCGGGGTGGTCCGGCAATCGACCTCGACGACGCACGCGTCGGGGACGATGTTGACCTTGGAGCCGCCCCGGATCGTCCCGATGTTCAGCGTCGGGAGGCCGAGGAGGGGGTGGCGGTATTTCTCCGCGCGGAGGGCCGGGATCAGCTGCTTGCGGATGGCGACGAGGGCCGGGGCCATGAGGTCGATGGCGTTGCGGCCCCGCTCCGGCGTCGAGGCGTGGCAGGCCTTCCCCGCCGCCGTGAGGGTGAGCCAGAGGGCCCCCTTGTGGGCGGTGACGACGCGGAGGCCGGTCGGCTCCCCGACGATGACGAGGTCGGGCCGTTCCGCCGCCGGGATCGGATGGGCGACGAGGGCCTTCGCCCCCTCGTTCCCCGCTTCCTCGCCCATGAGGCCGACGAAGAGGATCTCGACATCGCCGTTCTTCCCGCCCGCCTTCCACCACGCCGCGATGGCGTGGAGCATCGCGGCCATCGGCCCCTTCGTGTCGCTCGCGCCCCGGCCGTAGAGGCGGGGCTGGCGGCCCTTGGAAATCACCGGATCGAAGGGGGCGACGGTCATCCCGGCGACGCTGACGGTGTCGGTATGGGGGGCGAACCAGATGCGGTGGCGGGGCCGTTGGCCCGGCTTCAACCCCTTCGGACGCCAGCGGGCGACGAGGTTCGGGCGGTCGGGGAGGACCGGCATCAGCGCCGCCTCGGCCCCGTGGCGCTCCGTCCAGCCGAGGAGGAACTCGGCCATCTTCTGCTCGTTGACGTGGGGGGTGCCGGGATCGCCCGTCGGATTCACGCTCGGGATCGCCACCATGTCCCGGAGCAGCGCGTGGAGAGGGGGAAGGGAGGCCATGCCCCGCACCGTACCCCACGTCGCGGGACGATGTCCACGATTTTGGGTCGCTCACTTCGCCCTAGGGCCGCGTCCGATTTCATGATACATAAGGGGCGAACATGTCCTCCCCCCTGAACGACCTGGGCCAGCCGATCGGCGTGCCGCTGCCCGGATGGAGACCCGCCGCCCTGCCGTGGCGGGAACCGCTGGAGGGGCGCTTCTGCCGCCTCGAAACCGTCCGGCCCTCCGACCATGCCGCCCCCCTCTTCGCCGCGAACGCGAAGGACCGCGAGGGACGGATGTGGACCTACCTTCCCTACGGCCCCTTCCCGACGCTCGAAGCGTACCGGGCCTGGATGGAGGCCGCCTGCCGCGGAGCCGATCCCCTCTTCTACGTCATCCTGGAGCGGCCGAAGGAAGCCGCCCAAAATGGAACGGCCCCCGCCGGCGCGGCGGAAGCCAAGCCGAAGGCCGGAGGCCTTCCCCTCGGCCTCGCCTCCTACATGCGGATCGCCCCCGAGGTCGGCGTCATCGAAGTCGGCCAGCTCGCCTTCTCCCCCGCCCTCCAGCAGACCCCCGCCGCCACCGAGGCGCTCTACCTCCTCATCGGCCACGTCTTCGCCCTCGGCTACCGCCGCTGCGAATGGAAGTGCGACGCGCTCAACGACCCCTCGCGCCGCGCCGCCCGCCGCCTCGGATTCTCCTACGAGGGGACCTTCCGCCAATCGGCCGTGGTGAAGGGCCGGAACCGGGACACCGCCTGGTTCTCGATCCTCGACACCGAGTGGCCCGTCCTCGAAGCCTCCTTCCGGCGGTGGCTGGCGCCCGAAAACTTCGAGGCCGACGGGACGCAGCGGGAAAGCCTCTCCCGCCTCACCGCCCCGCTCCTGCGGGGACCGCGGGCCGAGTAGGGGCTTGGGATTAATCGACTTCAGGGGGCGCGAGGGGGGCGGTGAGACCCCTTCGGGGCAGGGTAGAATCGCTGCGCTTGCCTGTACAGCTGGAGGCGATCCGCTTTAACGCCAAGGAGCGGGCTTGCCTCCCGGCCCGGCAAGCTAGTTTCCCCTTACGAGTAGTTGCGCTATCGCGCAGGCTGTCGCCCCTCCTTGAACCTCTCCCGTAAGAGGCGGTAGGGGGAACGGTTCCTTCCATCTAAAGGCAATGCTCCTTCGGAGAGTTGTACTCCGCTAGATCTAACGCGCTTGGGAGGAATCACGCGTCCGAGTGCTGGCGGAGCCGAAGCGGCCATTCTTCCAAGCGCTCCTCTCCCAATAGGAGTCTGGGCGTATTGATACCGTCTACCCCCGCAGTACGTACCCTCGGACGCCCCGGAACCATCCGATTTTAATCCAGTTAGAAGACGAGGCGCAGGGGGAAACGCGTCCGCCTAGTTCAGGCCCTCCGAACAGGAGGTCACGGAGGGGCGAAGCCCCTCTGTGGCTATAAAGCGGATTACCTCCACTGTACAGCGTTGATCCCGCAAGCCCCGAAGGGCCGCCTCCGCCCCGCGACCTCTTTTCCCTACACCCCATCCTTCGCCAGCTGCTCGACGGCGAAGGCCTTGATCCGGGAGCGGAGGCTCGAGAGGCCGCTCCGGCGGTTCGGCGTGAGGAGCTGCGGGACGCCCGCCTCGGCGAGGAAGTCGAGCTCCTGGGCGGCGATGTCGGCGGGGGTCTCGCCGCCGTAGAAGGTGCAGACCATCGCGGCGATCCCCTTCACGATCTGGGCGTCGGCATCCATGCGGAAGTGGCACCGCCCGTCGCGGTATTCCGGGAGGAGCCAGAGGCGGGACATGCAGCCGGGAAGGAGAAGATCGTCGCTCTTCTCGGCGTCGGGGAGGGCCGGGAAGCGGCGGCCCATGGAGAGGAGATAGGTCAGCCGCTCCTCGCCGTCGGGGAGGGACTGGAAGGCGTCGATCAGGGCATCGCGTTTTTCCTGGAGCATCGGTCGGGGTTCCTTGCTTCGCGTGCGGCTCAGGCCGCGCGGCGATCGTGCTCGGCCAGCATCCGGCGCGCCTCGCGGAGTTCCTCGTCGGTGGCGCGGTGGCGCGGGTGGTAGCGCTCCATGATGGCGACCAGTTCCTCCAGCACCTCGCGGGAGGGCGGCGTCTTGTGGTCCCAGAGATCGAGGCCCTGGTCCTTGCGGCCCGACTTGCCGACGGTGTGGGTGCGGCCCGTCTTCTCCCGGGTCGAGATCTCGAATTTCTTGCCGAAGTAGATGACGCGCACCTCGTACTTCGTCCCGTCGTCGCGCTTGGCGCTCCAGTTGAGGTCTCGACGCATGGGGTGAAGTGGCTTGGGTGGGCTAAAAAAAGAACCCCTTCGGACGCGCTTCGCGTCGGAAGGGGGATCTTCGGAAGGGATCGGCTAGACGATTCCCTGCTGGCGCATTTCCTCTTCGACGCGGCGCGATTCCTCGACCCGCTCGTTGTGCTTCTTCGCCTTCCAGGCGAGGTAGGACTTGCCGTCGGCGGGGTCCTTGCCGGTGAAGGTGATGCCGACGATGTCGACGTAGGGGAGGACGCGGGGCGTCTCCTCGCCCTTCACGAAGAGCTGCACCTGGGGGGGCTTGCTGTTCGGGGTGCGGTTGAAGAGGAAGCACTCCAGCGCCTCGCCGTTGCTCAGGCGGAGGGTGACGTCGCCCCGGTAATCGAAGGCGGCGTCGATCCCGTCGCGGCGGTCCTGGTCACCCGTGAAGGTGTACTCGGCGCCGTGGAGGCTCTGGTGGCCGGGGGCGGCGGGGGTGGAGAGGGCGGGAGACTCGGCGAGGTTCGCCTGCTTGGCGGCGTGCATCGCTCCGGTATCGACGGCGTTCGGCATGACTTCGTGCGTTGGGGAGGGTTAGTGGAGGGCGGGCTCGGCGACCTGCGCGGGGGCGGAGGGCGGCGCGGGGGGCGCGCTGTGGCCGGGGCTCCCCTTCTTCGCGAGGGAGATGCCGAAGGTCGCCTTGATCGTCCGGCCGAGGCCGGCGAGGGAACCGAAGGTGTCGTCGACCGAGGTCGGCTCGTATCCGCAGTGGACCATGCAGTCGGCGCACTTCTCGTTGCCGCTCTTGTGGCCGTAGTTCTCCCACTTCGTCGTCTCGATCAGCTCCTTGAAGGTGCTGACGTAGCCTTCCTGGAGGAGGTAGCAGGGACGCTGCCAGCCGAAGACGTTGTACGTCGGGTTGCCCCAGGGCGTGCACTCGTAATCGATGTTCCCCTGGAGGAACTCGAGGAAGAGGGGGGAGAGGTTGAAGCGCCAGCTCTTCTTCTTGTTCTCGAGGATCGAGCGGAAGAGGGCCTTCGTCTTGTCGCGGTGGAGGAAGTGCTCCTGGTCGGGGGCCTTCTGGTAGCTGTAGCCGGGGGAGAGCATCATCCCCTCGACGCCGAGCTTCATCATCTCGTCGAAGAAGGCGCGGACGCGCTCGGGGTTCGCCCCGTCGAAGAGGGTCGTGTTCGTCGTGACGCGGAAGCCGCGTTTCACCGCTTCCTTGATCCCCTCGAGGGCCGTCTCGTAGACGCCGTCGCGGCAGACCGCCTCGTCGTGGTCTTCCTTGCCGCCGTCCATGTGGACGGAGAAGGTCAGGTACTTCGAGGGGGTGAAGAGGTCGATCTTCTTCTTGAGCAGGATCGCGTTCGTGCAGAGATAGATGTACTTCTTGCGCTTCACGAGGCCGGCGACGATCTGGTCGATCTCGTTATGGATGAGGGGCTCGCCGCCGGGGATGGAGACCATCGGGGCGCCGCACTCGTCGGCCGCGGCCCAGCACTGCTCGGGCGTTAAACGCTTATCGAGAATGTGGGCAGGATACTGGATCTTGCCACAGCCCGCGCAGGCGAGGTTGCAACGGAAAAGGGGTTCGAGCATCATGACCAGCGGGTAACGCTTGTTGCCCTTGATCTTCTGGCCGAGGACGTAACTGGCGACCGTCCACGCTTGCGAAATAGGAACCATAGTGACCGATCAAAGTATAGACCCCCCAATTTTTGTCAATCCTTGCGGGGAAACGGTTTAATACTCACTCTACTAAAGAAAAATCGCATGGGGGAAACCGTAGTTTCCCCCATGCGAAATTTCTTGTTTCTTAATCCGTCATCAGACTTTCACCAACATCCGGAAAAATCGTGCCCGCTTAGGGTAGATTCTAGTGCCGGTATTCGGATCTGTCTTCCACGGCCGGAAAATCCACTTATATCCGGGCGGCGCTTCATCAGAATTACGTTCCATATAGAACTCCTGTGATGAACCTCGATTGACAGAACTTAGGTCAAAGAGTACCCTTCCGGTAGAGCAATGACCGCAGCTTCTTCATCGAAGTTCGGTTTCTTTCAAGTTGCCTCCCGGAGCGGGTGGGTTCATTCCGCTAAGTTTGCCCCACCCGTTCCGGTTCATTTGTCGCGCAGCGCCTAACCGACTCGGCTTTCTTCGGGGGCGCTTTCTTTTATTGGCTTCATAAAGTTGGTTTAGGCGCTGGAGGTAAAGCATCGAATTTAGCGCCGAATTTAGCGCCCGTTCCTTTGGTAACGGCACCTTGCTTCCAAAGGCGATTCGCAAGCGTATAGACGGTCGTCCTTTTGACCTCGTTAGGATTAATGCCGTACTGATACAGCTTTCCGAGAATGTCTTCGATCGTAAGCGGCTCTTGAACTCCATGATCGCGAATGACCATGGCTACTGTTTTGCTGAGGCTGGGAAATAAGGGAAGTCCAGCCGCACCCTCACGCCATGATCCCTTGCCCTCTCCATTGAGACGAGGAGAGAAAATTTCATTTGCTCCTTCAATTTTGGCTTTAAGAACAGAAATTTGTTCCTTTGTTAACTTAAGCTTTTCCTCGAGATGGCGGAGCTCTTCTTTCCACATAGGGCGGAGATCGAGTACGTCCATACTAAGTGTAAGAATCTCATAAGAGAACATGCAAGTCAAACTCTAACATACAAAGCCAATAAAACCGCCATGTGTGTTTTTACGCATAAACAGTAAATGATGGTGTTCTGTATGTTACGGGGTTATTCACAAAAAAACCGCACAGCCTAACACTTGCTGCGTACAGCTGTGAATGAGCGGCGATGTACGAAGCACGTTATTAAGTGTGGTGAAACGAACTCCGAGAGAGTATAAGACCCGATGCAGAAGAAACCTTTCTCCGAACTCGGCCTTTCCCCCGAAGTACTCAAGGCCGTGGCTCAGATGGGCTTTGAGGAGGCCTCCCACATCCAGTCGCAGGCCATTCCCCCCCTCCTTTCGGGCTCCGACGTCGTCGGCCAGTCCCAGACCGGTTCGGGCAAGACCGCCGCCTTCGCCATCCCGGCGATCGAGTGCGTCGACGTCACGCTCCGCGCCCCCCAGGTTCTCATCCTCTGCCCGACGCGCGAGCTCGCCGTCCAGGTCGCCGAAGAGGTCGCGAAGCTCTCCGCCTTCAAGAAGGGGGTCCGCGAACTCCCCATCTACGGCGGCCAGTCCTATGACCGCCAGCTGAAGGGCCTCCAGAATGGCGCCCAGATCATCATCGGCACTCCCGGCCGCGTCATGGACCACCTGGAGCGCGGCACGCTGAAGCTCGCCCAGATCAAGATGGTGATCCTCGACGAGGCCGACCGGATGCTCGACATGGGCTTCGTCGACGACATCCGGACGATCCTTTCCAAGGCCCCCGTCGAGCGGCAGACCGTCTTCTTCTCCGCCACCATGCCGAAGGTGATCCAGGGCCTCATCAAGACCTTCACGAAGAACCCCGTCCAGGTCGCCATCGAGGCCCAGGCCCGGACGATGCCCGCCATCGACCAGGTCTACTACGAGGTCGACCGCCGCGCGAAGGTCGACGTCCTCTGCCGCCTGATCGACCTCCACGACATCAAGCTCGGCATCATCTTCTGCGCGACGAAGATGATGGTCGACGACCTCACGGAGCACCTCATCGCCCGGGGCTACCAGGCCGACAAGATGCACGGCGACATGACCCAGGCGATGCGTGAGCGCGTCATCAACAAGTTCCGCCGGAAGAACCTCGAGTTCCTCATCGCCACCGACGTCGCCGCGCGCGGCATCGACGTCGACGACGTCGAGGTCGTCTTCAACTACGACCTCCCGAACGACGGCGAGGACTACATCCACCGCATCGGCCGCACGGGCCGCGCGGGGCGCAGCGGCAAGGCGATCACCTTTGTCGCCGGGCGCGAGATCTACAAGATGGAGAACATCATCCGCTTCACCCAGAGCAAGGTGCGGCGGGAGAAGGTGCCGTCCGAGGAGGAAGTCGAGGCGAAGCGCGCCAACGCCTTCTCCGACCTCATTCGCAAGACCCTCGACGAGGGGAAGTACGACAAGCAGGAAGCCCTCATCGGCCGCCTCCTCGACCAGGGCCACTCGGCGACCGACCTCGCCGCCGTCCTTCTCCACCTCCTCCAGAAGGACGAGGCGAAACCGGCCGCGACCCCCGCGCCCGCCGACAAGTTCTCCTCCCGCGACGACCGCCCCGCGCGGGGCGGCGACCGCTTCGACCGCGGCGACCGGCCCCAGCGGAGCTTCGACCGGCCCGCCCCCGCGTACGGCGACCGGGCGGAACGTCCCCGCTTCGACAAATTTGAAAAGCCCGCCCGTTCGGAGCGCGCCCCCCGCGGGGCGGCCTTCGACCGGCCCGAGCGCGAGGAGGGAGCCCACTCCCACGAGGCCGGGATGACCCGCCTCATCCTCGGCGCGGGGAAAGACCACGACATCCGCCCCGGCGACCTCCTCGGCGTCATCGTCGGCACCACGAAGCTCCCGAAGGAGACCGTCGGCGTCATCCGCCTCATGCCGAAGCAGTCGTTCGTCGACGTGGCCGAAGATCACGCCGACGCCATCGTCGACAAGCTGAGCGGGATCACGTTCAAGGGCCGGAAGCTCTGGATCAAGCGCGCGGTGCAGGGCAAGGGCGGGGCGGTCGAGTAGGTCGCTTTAGCTCCTAGAGCCGGGGGAGAGCGTTCGCGCTCTCTCGGGGAACGGAGGCTTACCGCGTCGCCTCTGCCGGAAGGGCGGGGGCTGGGGCGGGTTTCTGCGAGGGCTGGAGCGCCCGCTTTTCGGCGGCTTCGAGCAATTCCTTCAGGCGTTCGTCCCGTTTCCAGAGGAAATAGCCGACGACGTTCATCAGGATGTAGATCGATTGCTGCGCCAGGAGCGAGGCGTGGCCGCCCGCGAACGCCGAGGCGAACCATCCCGCGTCGGCGACCAGGAAGAAGAGGAAGCAGACCGCGCGATGGCGGATGCAGAGCCAGAACCCGACGAGGGAAAGGAGCGTGGCGCTCCATTCGATGAGGGTGACGGTGAAGGGGGACATGGGAAGCTCCGGGGAAAAGGGGAGGAGTACGCTACCCTGCCGCCCTTTCCTTGGCGAGGCCGATCTCGCCGCCCCGCGCCCCCTTACTTCCCCGCGTCCCCCTTCATGTACTTCACCGCTTCCTTCACTTCCTTGAGGAAGAGGGAGGTCACGGCCATTCCTTCCATCCCGCCGCCCGATTCGGCGACGGAGGAGGAGGCGACGAGGTCGTCTTCCCAGACGAGCGAGCCCGCCTTGCCGTCGACGGTGAAGGGCCAGAATTCGTAGAGGGTCGCGGAGACGTTGTAGGAGCCACTGACGTAGTAATCGACGTCGATCAACTGCCAGCTCCCCTCGCTCCCGGGGCTGGCGACGGAGGCGCCGAGGGTGAGGACGCCGTGCCGTTCGGCGGTCAGGAATTCCCAGTGGCGGAAGAGATTCGCGGCGGCTCCCTCGCCCTTGTTCCCGAAGAGGCCGGAGGCGCGGAAAACGGGGCTCATTTCCTGGCGGATCTTGGGGTTGTCGGTCAGCAGCGCCCGCAGCTCGTCGATGGGGGAGACGCTTTTCCCTCCCATCTCGTACGGCGGGGTGGCGAAGAGCTCGGCCTCGCGCGAGGCGAGGATGGCGCGCCAGCCCTGGGCGGGATCGGCGCTCTGGGCGAGCGCCTCGGCTTCCTTGCGGCTGAGGTTGAGGTCGCCCGATTCGGCGGCGGAGGTCGCCTTGCGGCTTTTGTCGGCGAGCCACTTCTGCGGGGAGCTGTCGGGGCTCAGGGTGAGGGAGGAATAGCCGCCCTGTCCGCCCGAGGCGAAGACGCCGAGGGAGGAATGGGGGACGGGGTTCCAGTTCTGGACATACTTGGCCGCCGCCTCGGGGGCGAAGGGAAGCCAATAGCAGGTCTGGACCGAGGCGCCCTTGGAGAATCCGAGGGCGGGCGAGGCGTGGCCGAGGACGGTGTCGGCACCGATCGAATTCGGCTGGAGCGAGGTGAAGACCGAGAATTTATCCAACGCCGCGAACGGATCGACCGCGGAGGCGAGGGGTGCGGAAAGGAGGAGCGTCAGTGCGAGGCGGAAGAAGGTCGGGTTCACGTGAGGGAAGAGTAGCGTACCTTTTGCGATTTGGCGAATGAGGGGGGCGGAAAAGGATGGTTACTGGATGTCGGGAAGCGGGGCGGCCCTTCGGGGCTTGCGGGGTCGATCCTGTACAGCTGGAGGCGACCCGCTTTATAGCCCAAGAGGGGCTTGCCTCCCGGCCATGCCAGTTAGTGTCCCCTGAGGAACGAGTGTCGCTACCGCGACGGCATTCTGCCCCTCCTGGAACTTGTCTCCCAACCCTGCAAGTTAGTTTCCCCTTTACGAGGTATTGCGCTATCGCGCAGGCAGTCCCCTTCTGAGCGCCTGAACTAGGCGGACGCGATTGGTGGCGCCTCGTCTCCTAACTGGATTAAAATCGGATGGTTCCGGTACGCCCGAGGGTACGTACTGCGGGGGAGACGGGACCAATACGCCTAGATTCCTATTAATCCGCGGTGCGCTACGCGCCGTAATTTCCCTTCGACCACAGGTTGGCGTAGCAGCCGCCCTTGGCCAGCAGCTCGGCACCGCTCCCGGACTCGACGAGGACGCCCTGGTCCATCACGTAGATCTTGTCGGCGTAGTGGTGGACGGTGTTCAGGCGGTGGGTGACGATGAGGGTGGTCTGGATCCGCATGAGGCGGCGGAGGGTGTCCATGACTTCCGATTCGGTCGCGACGTCGAGGGCGCTCGTCGGCTCGTCGAGGAGTAATATGGGAGCTCCCTTGAGGAAGGCGCGGGCGATGCCGATCCGCTGGCGCTGGCCGCCGGAGAGGCGGACGCCCCGCTCGCCGACGGGCGTCTGGTAGCCCTGCGGGAGGCGGAGGATGAAGTCGTGGGCTTGGGCCTGGACGGCGGCGCGGCGGATCTCCTCGGGCTTCGCGCCGAGGCGGCCGTAGGCGATGTTCTCCTCGATGGTGCCGGAGAGGAGGAGGGTGTCCTGGAGGACGATGGCGATGTTCTCGCGGACCGATTTTTTCTGGTACTTCCGGATGTCGTGGCCGTCGAGGAGGATCCGGCCCGCCGTCGGGTCGTAGAAGCGGGGGATCATCGAGAGGACGGTCGTCTTCCCCGCGCCGGTCCCGCCGACGATGGCGACGGTCTGCCCGGGGACGATGTCGAGGGAGAGATCCTTCACGATCGTCTCCTCGTCCTTCTCGTAGCCGAAGGAGACGTGGTCGAAGGTGATCCGCCCGTCGATCGGCGGGAGGGCGGGGGCGCCGGGGGTCTCCGGGACGGTGTCCTCGGTGTCCATCACCTCGAAGACGCGCTGCATGCCGGCGGCGGCCCCTTCCATCGACCACGCCGTGTAGCTGAGCTGCTCGAGGGGCTGGTAGAGGTTGGTGAGGTAGGTGAGGAAGACCCAGAGGTTGCCGATGTCGAGGCGTTCCTGGAGGACGTGGGTGACGCCGAGGTAGAGGACGAGGGCGGTGCCGAGGGAGGTGACGAGGCCGACGATGAGGCTGGAGAGGGTGCTGGTGAGGGTGAGGCGGAGGTTCGCCCCGTAGCTGTGCTCGGCCTCGCGGGCGAACTGCTTCACCTCGTATTCCTCCCGGCCGAAGGCGTGGACGACGCGGATGGCGGAGAGGCCCTCGGTGGCGGCGGCGAGGACGTCGCTCTCCTCCTGCTGGAGGGTGTCGCTCTCCTTGCGGATGCGGACGGCGAAGAAGGAGATCGTGAGCCAGAGCAGGGGGACGACGGCGAGGGAGCAGTAGGCGAGGGTCCGGTCGACGTAGAACATGACGACGAAGGTGCCGACGAGGGTGATGACCGAGCTGAGGACGGTGGTGAAGCCCCGGTTGAAGAGGGTCTGGATCGCCTGGGAATCGTAGGCGACGCGGAAGGTCGAGTCGCCGCTCCGCCGCCGCTCGTGGAAGTGGAGGGGGAGGTGCTGGAGGAAGGCGTAGAGCCGGGTGCGGAGGTGGAGGAGGGCCTTGAGGCCGATCTCGACGAGGATGTAGTTGTTCCCGACGTTGAAGATGCCCTGGAGGAGGTAGATGACGATGACGCTCCCCGCGGCCCACAGCGTGGCGTGGGCGACCGACATCTTGATCCCCCAGAAGACGATGTCGGGGACGGGGCCGTTCTTCGCCGCCGAGGCGACGGGGATGACGGTGTCGATCATCCACTTCACCGGCCACGGCTTGAGGAGATTCAGGCCGATCGTGACGAGGAGGAGGGCCAGCGCGACGCCGATCTGGCCCAGGTAGGGCCGGTAGAAGCGGATGGCCCGGAGGTAGACCGAGGAGGTCCCTGCGGACGGTTCTTTCGTGCTCATGCGGTCGGCGTCGGACGATTTCTGCGTGCGGTAATCCATGAGGTCCCCGGGGTCCCGGTCACGCTTGCGGGGGTTGGGGCGAGACGACCGTTTCGGCCTGCGGCTCCGCGCCCGTCGGAGGCTCGGACGAGGGCTTCGCCTTCTCCTTGTCCTTCTTCCCGGTCTTCACGCTTTGGAGCCCGGCGTGGACGGCGGCGACGTGGACCAGCTCGGCGACGCGGTGGCGAAGGCGGAGGCCGTTCGCGAACCAGATGCCGAAGTGGCCCAGCAGCACGGCGCAGACGAGGCCGAAGGGGATCTCGTTGAAGGCCCCGCTGTCGAGCGCCTCGACGACGCCGTGGAAAGCGTTGACGAAGGGGAGCTCCTTCACCTGGGTCAGGCTGAAGACGAGGCCGAGGATGACGAGGACGATCCAGACGATGTTCGAGAACATGCTCCCGACGAGGAAGTTCCCGACCCGCGTCAGGCGGCGGCCGTGGGGGTAGATCTCGGTGATCGTCCGGAGGCGGATGTTCCACCAGCGGCTGGCGAAGATGTGGATGTCCCAGTCGGTCCACCCCGTGTCGAGGGTGTAGTTCCACCCCTCGGCGTCGAGGAGCTTCTCGATCTCGGCGAGGAGGTCGGTCCGCTCCTTGCCGCTCTCGCTCCAGAAGGTGAGATGGCCGGCGGAGAGGAGGCTGCTGGAGGCGTGGGGGAGGCTCTCCGGCGTCGCGATGACGGCCTCGGGGGTCCGCTTCCCGCGCAGCCAGGTGAAGTGCCGCGCCCGGCCCCGCGCCAGAGGCTGCATGATGGCGAGGTAGAAGAGGAGGAGGCGGGTGCGGATCGAGTCGAACTTCGGCTCGATGCGGGCCCGCGTCATGTAGGAGAGGCCGTTGAGCATCGTGAGGCCGAAGAGGATCAGCGGCACCAGCCGGAGGAACGGCAGCGGGAGGGAGAGGAGGAGGATCAGCGTCGAGAACGAGACCCATTCGAGGCTCCCGAAGAGGCCGAGGTAGGGGTTCTCCCCCTTCGGGTAGACGCACTGGAAGAACCCGGTGCCGAAGATCCCGTGGTAGACGAGGGGCTGGCTGAAGAACGGATCGAGGCGGACCTGCGTGTAGACGCGCCCGTGCCAGATCGCCGAGCCGGTCGAGCCGAAGTAATTCAGGTGCTTGTACCGGAGCATCGCCTCGGCCTCGCCGTAGCCGCGCTGCTGGCCGAAGTAGGCGTCGACGGTGAAGCGGCGGTAGTGCCAGACGATCGCCGAGGGGGAGAAGCCGATCTGGTGGCCGAGCTGCATGATCCGCCAGCAGACGTCGACGTCGTCGCCCGCCTTGCGGTACTGCGGGTCGAAGCCGCCGATCTCCTCGAGGGACCATTTCCAGTAGGCCATGTTGCAGCCGGGGACGTGCTCCGCGACGGTGTCGGTGAGGAGGACGTGGCTGGGGGAGCCGGGGGCCGAGGCGACGGTCGCCTGGATCCAGTCGGTCGCGGGGGGGGAGATGTTCGGCCCGCCGACGGCGGCGAACCCGCCCGCGTCGAGCGCCTGGACGAGGAAGTAGAGCCAGTCCTTGTCGACCATGCAGTCCGAGTCGGTGAAGGCGACGATCTCCCCCGTCGAGGCGTGGATGCCGACGTTGCGGGCGACGGAGAGCCCCTTGTTCACCTGGACGATGTTCCGCACGTCCGGGAACGCGCGCATGATCTCCTGCGTGTCGTCCTTCGAGCCGTCGTCGACGAAGATCACCTCGTAGTCGGGATAGTCGAGCTTGCCGAGCGAGGTCAGGCAGTCCCGGAGCGTCTTCGCCCCGTTGTAGGAGCAGACGACGACGGAGACGCGGGGCATCCGCGGGAGCGGGAACCGCTCGTAGAGGGGCCGGTCGGGATTGGCCAGGTAGGGCTGGAGGGCGTGGTAGGCCGCCTTCGGGCGGCGTTCCTTCGTCACGATGCCGAAGGCCCAGTCCTCCACGTCGACGCCGTCGGTGAACCACTCGTCAGTCCACGAGAAGATGATCGTCCCGGCGAGGCCCGCCTGGAAGACCGTCGTCACGTGGGTCTTCAGCAGCTCCGCCTGCTCCTCCTCGGGATGGCGGATCGTGTCCATGCCGAACTCGGAGAGGATCAACGGCTTTTCCCCCGCGAGGTTCTGGAGGCGGCCCAGGTAGTTCGAGAGGATCTTCTTGTCGTGGAGGTAGACGTTGTAGCTGAGGAAATCGACGTTCGCCGGGAGGATGTACTCGGTCGGCGGGAAGTTCGCGTAGGCCGCCAGCGCGCCGGGATCGTGCTTCTTCACCAGGGCGACCATCGAGTCGAGGAAGGCCTCCATCTTGCGCGGCCCGTACCAGCGGACGAGGTCGGGCGGGATCTCGTTGTCGATGAAGTAGCCCATGATCGCCGGGTGCCCCGCGTTCGCCTTCACCGCCTCGGCGAGGTTCTCCCGCGTCTGGTGGAGGACCTCGGCGTCGTCGAGGAAGAGGACCCGCTTCACCCACGGGATCGTCACCATCACCCGGATGCGGCGCGAGGCGGCGATGTCGAGGAACCACTTCGGCGGCGTGTGGTAGATGCGGATCGTGTTGATCCCGAGCGGGGCCATCAGGTCGAAATCGCGGAAGACCTCGTCGGCCGTCGGGAAGCAGGGCAGCCCCTCGCCGCGCGGGCGGAACGGCCCGTAGGTCACCCCCTGGAGGACATACTTGCGGTCCCCCTCGAAGAAGAACTTCGCCCGGACCTCGATACGGGGGAGCGTGGGGAAGGCGGGAACAGTGCAGCCTTCGGACTCGAAGGGAGTGGGGGACGGGGACGAACTCATGGGCAGGGCCTCTACTTAAGAGGGCGTACTGGAAAAAACAACACCCTTTCGGGGGGCGCGGGGGAGGGGCAGCCCTTCGGGACGGGGTACATCTCCCTGTACAGCTGGATGCCGGACGCGCGTTTAGAGATGCAAGAGGGGGTTGCCTCCCGGCCATGCGAGTTAGTTTCCCCTGAGAACGAGTGTCGCTAACGCGACGGCATTGCGCCCCTCCTGCACCTCCCCCTCTGATAGGCCGTGGTGTAAATAAAGCGCGAACCTAAAGGCTAATCTCTCATGCGCTCACTCTACTCCGCTGGATCTAACCTCTATGAGGGCCGAGCCATGGGAAGGAGCATCCAAGGATGCAGGCCCATCTCCTCGGTGCTGAACCCCTGAAGATATCTCTCCCATACGCTTCTCTCCCGATAGGAGTCTGGGCGTATTGGTACTGCTACCCCTTCAATACGTACCCTCGGGCGTACTGGAACCATCCGATTTTAATCCAGTTAGGAGACGAGGCGCAGGGGGAAACGCGTCCGCCTAGTTGAGGCCCTCAGAACAGGAGGTCACGGAGGGGCGGAGCCCCTCTGTGGCGTTAAAGCGGATCGCCTCCAGCTGTACAGGGTCGACCGCGCAAGTCCCGAAGGGCACCCCCCAACCCGCGCCCCCCCTACCCCGTCTTCTGCCCCACAAAGCCCAGACACCCAGCGAGTGTCTCGCCCAAATCGGCGGCGCCCATCACGGGGCTGACGCGTTGGACCGTGGCCATGGCCTACTCCGCGCTATGCACCCGGCCCCAGTAGATATCGAGTTTCCTCGTGAGGAAGAGCTTCACCCCGGCGAGGAGGCATTTCGTCTCCAGTAGCTGTCCCTTGCGGACGATCTCCGAGAGCGGTTCCCCGATGCCGACAGTGGCGGCTTCCTGGGCGAGGATCGGTCCTTCGTCGAGTTGGGGGGTGGCGAAGTGGGCGGTGACGCCGAAGACTTTCACGCCCTTCTCGAAGGCCTGCCGGTAGGCGTTCGCGCCGGGGAAGGCGGGGAGGAGGGAGGGGTGGATGTTGATGATCTTGTTCTTCCACCGCCAGACGAAGTCGGGGGAGAGGATCTTCATGAAGCGGGCGAGGACGAGGAACTGGGCGCCGTAGGAATCGAGGAGGCGGCGGATTTCGGCCTCGGCCTTGGCGCGGTCCTTGTAGTCGACGAGGTGGAAGGGGAGGCCCGCCTTCTTGGCGAGGGGCTCGAGGTCGGGCCGGTTCCCGATGACGACGACGGGGCGGCAGGGAAGGGTCTTCTTCGTCTTCTTTCCCTTCGTCTTGCCGAGGCCGGTGGCGGCGAGGAGGCCTTCGAGGATGTGCGGCTCCTTCGTGACGAGGATCGCCATCTTCGGCTCGCCGGGGGTCTCGAAGCGGAGGGTCGCCTCCATGTGGACGGCCTCGGCCTCGCGCAGCAGGACGGCGCGGGCGGCCTCGGGGTTGACCTTCTTTTTGTCCCACGAGGCGAGGACGGTCATGCTGAAGCGGCCCCGGGCGACCTGCTCCTCCAGGCCCTCGATGTTCGCGCCGAGCTGGAAGAAGAGCTGGGTGAAGCGGGCGATGATCCCCTTCCGGTCGGGGCCGATGAGGGTGAGGCTCGAATAGAGAATGCCTTTGGAGGAAGCCATAATAGTGGAGGAGGGAGGGGCTATCTTTTCCCGAATCGCCTGCCGGAGGCAAGCCAATCAGGCTTGGGCGGAAGGGAACCGGTCCCGAACCCGGCCCCAGATGTGGCGGAAGGCGGGGGAGAATTCGCGCGGGGCGGCCTCGATCCGGGCGTCGATCTCGGCGGGGGGGAAGAAGCGGCCGTCGGTAATTTCTTCCGGGCAGAGGACAAAAGGCCCGTCGTGGCGGCCCCGGTAGACCTGGACGAATTCGTTCGCCGTTCCCGGGTTCGCCTCGATCTTCTCGATCGGAAGGAGGGTGGCGAGGGTCATGACGACGCCGAGTTCCTCGACGAGTTCGCGCACGGCGGCGACGTCGTAGGTCTCGCCCGAGTCGACGTGGCCGCTGCACGAGGAGTCCCAGCAGTCGGGGTTCATGTCCTTCGCCGGGGAGCGCCGCTGGAGGAAGACCTCGCCCTTCCCGTTGTAGAGGAGGAGGTGGACGGCGCGGTGGCGGAGCCCCTCGCGGTGGATCACGGAGCGCCGTTCCCGCCCGATCACGGCGTCGTTCTCGTCGACGAGGTCGAAGATGTCCTCGGGCTTTTGCTGGGGGGTGGGGAAGGTCATGAAAGCGGTGGTAAAGCGTTGGCATTGATTATGCTCCAAGAGATTCATGGTGCAAGCTCCCCGCCTTCCCCAGTTGACCGAATGCGATGTCGATTTCCTGACCCGCACGCTGGCGGGCGATCCCGGCTCTCCGGCGGCGAACGCGCTGCTCCGCCTCCTGGCCGACGAGGAGGAGTGCGAGCGCCTCCTCGACGAGCCGCTGATCTACGAGGCCTTCGTCGAGAAGCCCGCCGCCATCGGCCTTTCCACGGCGTTCTATTTCCACGTCCTCGTCCGGCGCGCGCTGCTGCGCCGGGGCTTCGACGCCCCGGCCGACCGGGAGCTCGGCGGCTACGTCGCCGCCGTCCTCGCCGCCTTCGTGCGGCGGGAGCACCTCGACGAGGTCCTGGAGGGGGAGGCCCGGCCCGCGAAGGGGGCGCGGAGCCTCGGCTACCTCAGCGACCTCCTCGCCGCCGCCGAGCAGGCCCCGGCGGGCCGCGCCTTCCACCGGCGGCTGAACCTCGCCGACTTCGCCCTCTTCCAGAGCGGCGTCTTCAAGGAGACGTTGGAGGCGCGGGAACGGCGGCGGGGCGCCCCGGCGGTCGGCTTCTACGAGGCCGTCGGGAGCGCCGGGTACCGGGCCGCCGCCCAATGCCCCGAGGCGGCGCGGATGCGGCGGCGGCCCCTCTTCGACCGCCTCGGCGAGGCCTTCCATGACGTCCGCCTCGCGCTGAACGAGATGACCGAGCGGAGCCTCCACTTCGAGGTCTTCCCCGCCCTCCCGGAGAGTTAGAAAACCGAAAACGAACGCATGGAAGCGTTACCCTACCTTTTTCACCTTTGCCGCTGCAGCCTGCACCATGTCGGCGATTTCCTCCGCCGGATAGGTGATGATCTCCGCTAGCGTCGGGTGGTAGTGGGGCATCGCGGCCAGCTCCGCCGCCGTCGCGCCGAAGTGGAGCAGCGGGACCAGCTCGTGGATCAGGTCGGAGGCGTGGGGGCCGACGTATTGCCCGCCGAGGAGCTTCCCCTTCCGGTCGGCGACGAGTTTCACCACGCCGTGCTCGGCTCCCATGATGTTCGCCTTCCCGTGGTCGTTGAAGGGATAGGAGGCGACGAGGCAATCGATTCCCTTCGCGCGGGCCTCCTTCTCCGTCATCCCCGCGCGGGCCGCCTCGGGCTCGGTGAAGACGATCTCGAGCGGGATCGGGTCGGCGTAGGGAAGGGTCTTTTTCGAGCCGAGGGCCAGGACCGCCGCGTTCTTCGCCGCGATCTCCCCCTGTGCGATCGCGGAGTGGACGACCTCGTGGAGTCCCGCCGCGTCGCCCGCCGCGAAGATGTGGGCCGCCTTCGTCCGCAGCCCCCGCTTGGCGTCGACGGCGATCTTCCCGCCCTCGCCGAGGGGGATGCCCGCCGCCGGGAGATTCAGCGAGGCGAGCGCCGGACGGCGGCCCAGGGCGTTGAGGAGAAGGTCGGCAGTCACGCGCGCCTTCTTTCCGTCCTGCTCGAAGCGGACCTCGGTCTTCGTTCCTTTCTTGGCGACCGAGAGGAGCTTCGTCCCGGTGCGGAGATCGATCCCGCCGTCGCGGAACGCCCGCTCCACCTCGGCGGCGGTGTCGGCGTCGAACGACTTCAGGATCTGCGGGCTCCGCTGGAGGACCGTCACCTTCGTCCCGAGGTGGGCGTAGAATTGGGCGAACTCGACCCCGACCGCCCCCGCGCCGAGGACGATCAGCGACTTCGGGAGGGGGGCGAGTTTCAGCGCGTCGTCGCTCGTCAGGTAGCCCGTCTCCTCCAGGCCGGGGACCGGCACCGAGGCGACGACGGAGCCGGTCGCGATGATGAAGGCCTTGCCCGTGATCTTCTTCCCGTTCACCTCGACGGTGCGGGGATCGACGAAGCGGGCCATGCCCCGGATCAGGGTGAATTTCCCTTTCTCCAACTGGCCGACGCGGTAGTCGGCGAATCCGGCGATCAGCTGGTCCTTCCGCTTCAGGATCGCCTTCAGGTCGGGGGCGAGGGGCTTCACCCGGAGGCCGAACTCGCCCGCGCGTTTGATCTCGTTCCAGCGGTGGGCCGATTCGAGGAGCGCCTTCGTCGGCATGCAGCCCCGCAGGATGCAGAGCCCGCCGAGGTCCTTCGCCCCGTCGATCACCGCGACCTTCACCCCCAGCCCCGCCGCCGTCCGCGCCGCCGCATACCCGGCGCTCCCCCCGCCGAGGATGACGACGTCGAACGAGGAGGGGGAGGAAGAGGCTTTCATGGCGAGAGAGAATAGCATAGGTCGGCGACTTCACCCACTCCCTTTGCGGGCGGCTTGCCGGAATGCCGATTGGCCCTAGAATAGGGGGATGAATTCCTCCTCCCCAGTCGTCGCCGGCGGAACGTTCACCCTCGGCGGCGATATGCCGGTCCACCGCTTCGGCTTCGGCGCGATGCGGATCACCGGCGAGGGGATCTGGAACTATCCGAAGGACCGCGAGGCGGCGAAGCGCGTGCTGCGCCGGACCGTCGAGCTGGGGATCGACTTCATCGACACTGCCGATTCCTACGGCCCCGAAGTCAGCGAAGTCCTCATCGCCGAGGCCCTCCATCCCTATCCCGCCGGACTGGTCATCGCCACCAAGGGCGGATTGACTCGCTCCGGCCCCGGCCAGTGGGCCCCCGTCGGACGACCCGAATACCTCCGCCAATGCGTCGAGCTGAGCCTGCGCCGCCTCCGCCTCGAACGGATCGACCTCTATCAACTCCACCGGATCGACCCCCAGGTGCCGGTCGAGGAAACGCTCGGCGCGCTGAAGGAATTGCAGCAGGCCGGGAAGATCCGCCACATCGGCCTCTCCGAGGTGACGGTGGAGGAGATCGAGCGGGCGCAGAAGACCGTCCCCATCGTCAGCGTCCAGAATCTCTACAACCTCGGCGACCGCAAGCACGAGGACGTCGTCGACTGGTGCGAAAAGAAAGGCGTCGGTTTCATCCCGTGGTTCCCCATCGCCGGGGGCGATCTGGTGAAGCCGGGCGGGAAGCTCGACCAGGCGGCGCAGCGGCACGGCGCGACGATCGGCCAATTGGCCCTCGCGTGGCTGCTCCAGCGCTCCCCCGCGATGCTCCCGATCCCGGGAACCTCCTCGCTCGCCCATCTGGAAGAGAACGTCGCCGCCGTCGCCCTCCGCCTCTCCCCCGCCGAGTGGGCCGAAATCGAGCAGGGCAAGTAACCGCCGGCACCGGTGCTGGCGGTTGCGGTTGTGTTTGCGGCGGCTTGAGGGAGCCGGATGAGCCTTACTCGTAATTTGGCCAGGCATTCACCCATAATCTGGCATTCTCTTCTCTGAGGGTCAAAAACGAATCTTGCCTGCTTTAAGGCATAACGTGGCCGAGAGTATCAAAATCAACCCATAATGTGACCTGAGTCCGCAGCTTGATTCCGATTTTCCACTCGCGCCTGCCATGAGAAGAGAGGGAATGGCCTCGCACAGTTATCAGGATCCAAGCCCGGTTGGCTAGTTTGATCCCAGCCGTCACTTATGTCATTGGCGACATCCACGGACGCCTAGAGTTGCCCAGTTTCCTGCGGATGAAAATAGATCGAATACGAGGGGGATCGTCGATTGTATCGATCGGAAGGGGGACTAGGTTTTCCACCACGCGCTCACCGTTCTTTTCCCCAAACCAAATCGCTTCGCTGTTGCCGCAGACGTTTCGGCTGTTTCTTTGGCTCCTATCATTTGCCTGTGGGATTCGTCAAAGCGGCACTGCATATGCCGACCGTCCGAATGGATGTCTCGTTTCAGGACAATCGGTCGATATAGGGCGTCGACATGATGCATATTCAAGGGTTCTCAGACGCAGATATTCCTGGATCGTGTGGAGTTCTCAAAAATCTTTCAGATTTGGGATGCGTCGTATCCGTCGGGCAAAGGAAGTTCAGGGATTGGACTGCTCTTTGAGCGCGCCGTAGGCGAAACCGGCCTGGGCGAAGCCGAGGTAGACTTTGCCGAAGACTTCCTTGTCCCCGTCGATCGAGTTGACCCACTCGAAGAGGCCGAGGGGGTAGTCGCAGATCTTGTCCCAGGTGGCTCCCGTGTCGGTGGAGCGGTAGATGCCGGTGACGCCGCCGCGGATGGCGTCGACGTAGAGCGTCGGGTAGCCATCCTCGGTCTGCGCCTTGCCGAAGCCGATGGTCATGCAACGCTGGAAGCCGGGAAGGGCCTCCCACTTGGCACCGCCGTCGGTCGAGTGCCACAGGCCGCCGCCCGACTCCTCGGCGAACCAGAGGTCACCGCCGTGGCCCGGCACCGCCTTGAGGAGCGCGTTGGTCCGTCCGGGGCAGGACGGTCCGCCGACCTTGGCATAGTGCGCTCCCCCGTCGGTCGAGCGGTAGACGCCGTCACTCGTCGTGTAGAGATAGAACGTATCGGGTAGGACGCGGTCGGCGCAGATCGGCCGCTGGCCCGAATGGATCGGGGACATCCCCGTCGCCTTCAGCTCGCCGCAATCGGATTGCTGCCACGTCGCACCCCGGTCGGCGGTGTAGAACGGGAGCTTGGTGAACGCGGGACACCAGGCGATGTGGTCGGGAGTGTTCGCGGAGACGGCGACGATGCCGTAATCGAGGCCGGGAGGGAGGGTCTTGTTCTCGGCGGCGGGGAACCGCTTCCACGTCAGCCCGCCGTCGGTCGAGTAGCCCGCCTGTCTCGGCATCGGGCCGAAGTTGAGGTTGTTCCGGAAAAGGGCGGCGATGAATTTCGGATCGGCGGGGCACCAGTCGATCGACCAGCACGCCATGAAGTAGGGCAGCGCCCGTTTTGCGGTGTACACATCGGGATCGCTGAAATAGAAGACGCCCGCGTCCCACACCGCGCCGACCGGCTTGCCCCCGGGCGGGGCGACGATCTCACGGGCGCAGACTTCCTCGATTCCCGCGCTCTCGGCCTGCCAGGGGATCTGGACTGCGGCGAGGTCCTTCGCCCACCAGACGCCGAAGCCCTCCGCAAACCAGAGTTTGCCCCGGTCGAACGGATCGAAGGCGAGTTCGCCGACGCTCAGCCAGTAGTTCTCCTGCTTGCCGAGCCACTCGATCTTCGCGCTCTCGAGCCGGAAGAAATGGTAGGTCCACGTTGCGCCCTGGTCGGTCGAGAGGAAGCACTTGCCGCCGTTCTCCATGGCGAGGAGATGATGGGCGTCGAACGGGTCGACGGCGATGTCGACATAGGATTGGCTTCCGCCGTTCGGCGGGGGCGGGGTGATGTTCGTCCACTCCCCGGCGACGTTGAGCTTCCAGACCGAGCCGACGGCTCCCTTGTCGTTGTCGCAGGCGACGAAGTAGGTGCGGTCCGGGCCGATCTTCGCGTTGCGGACCTTCACTCCGGGACCAGGGGTGCCGGTAGCCGAGGCCGCGATGTTCGTCCACGTGGCACCCGCGTCGGCGCTCTTGAAAATGCCCGCCTCCTCGACGGTGACGTAGAGGACGCTCGTTTTCACGGTCTCCCCCTTCGCCGGGAGAGTGGCGCTCCCCTTGTCGAAGACGACGGTGTTGACGCCGTGGGGCAGCTTGCCCGCCGGGATCGCGGCCACCTTGCTCCACGTGGCTCCGCCGTCGGGAGTGAGCCAGAGACCGTTCGCGATCGAGGCGTAGTAGACGATGTCGCTGTTGTTCGGGTCGACGGCGAGCCGCTCCCCCTCCTGCCTCCCCTCGCCGTTCGAGTCCATCGCGAGATCGTGGGTTCCGAACGTCGTCGCTTTCCAGGTCTCACCCCGGTCGGCGCTCCGGAAGACCTGCTTGGAGAAGGCCATGTAGGCGACGTTCGGGTCCTTCGGCGCGCTCACGAGGCTGTCGACGCCCGAGTACTTGCCGTACTCGACGTATTCCTTCGGCATGCTCGAGGAGGTGACGACCTGCTTCCACGTCGAGGTCTCGGCGTTCCACCGATAGCCGCCCGAGACGTCGGTGCGGATGTAGATCAGGTTCTTCTCCGTGGGACTGATATCCATGCCGACGACCCAGCCGCCCCCGCCGACCTTCATCGGCTTCCAATCGTAGCTCGCGGAGAGATCGGTGCCGCGGAGGGTATCAAAGCCACAGCAGCAGAAGAGGAGTCCCGAAAGGAAGAAGGAGCGATTCATGAGTGGAAACTTCGGCTAAGGCGGAGAAGACGCCGCGATAACCCGAATAGTTTTGATCTCGAAGGGACGGAACGCAAGGGGAACCAAGTCGTTGGCGAAGGGTATTTCTTCGAGGTCTTCCTCCAACAGGTTCGTCGCCAGAACGCGGGCGGGGCGGGCGGGGAATTCCAACGTTCCCCGGCCGGCGCAGCCCTCGGCCTCGTAGAAGCGGACGATATGGCCCCGGCCATCGGCGGCAGGCTTCACCGCCTCGACGACGACGTGCGGCAGGTCGAGGAGGAAGAGGGATGGCGCGGCAGGGGCGTTCCCCGATGAAAGGGGGACGTTGAATTCGTAGGCGGGCCGGATGACGGCCTCCGCGGAGAAAGCTCCCCTGTGCGGCAGCAGCGCGTAGCGGAACCGGTGGCGGCCCTTGTCGCCCCGGGGATCGGGATGGCAGCCGCCCTTCATGAGGGTGAGGTGCAGCTCGGCCCCCTCCGTGGAAAGGCCGTATTTCCCGTCGTTGAGCAGGGCGACGCCGTAGCGCGTCTCCGAGACGGCGGTCCACTTGTGCTGGCAGACCTCGAACATCGCCCGTTCATGGCTGGTGTTCCTGACCGTGGGACGGACGGCGTGGCCGAATTGAATCTCGTGGCGCGCCGAGCCAGCCCGGAGGTTCAGGGGAAAGGCGGCCTTCAGGAGAGTATGGGGGGAATCCCATTCCACTTCGGTGTCGAAGTCGATTTGAGGCGTGTCGGCGCGGAAGATCATGTCCTGGCGGAGGCGCGAGCGTTGGTCGATCCGGTATTCGCTCCGAAGGCGGAACTCCAGGGGGCCGTCGGCGACGACCTCGCGCCGGACCAGCCGGGTCTGGAGCGCCATCTTGAGCTTTTGATCCTCGTCGATGTCCCAGTTGTCCCACGACTCGGGGACGTCCTCCCCGGCCAGGAAGGCGTTGAGCGGAAGGCCGCTTCCCCGCAGCTCGCGTCCCGCCGCCTTGTCGAAGAGGGAGTCGAGATAGCCTTGGGCGTCGAATCGCGCCGTGAAAAAAGGCGTTTCGAGAACCTCGCCCCGGTAGCGGAACGGCGACGGCCCCCCGGCAGGCGAAACCACGGCAACGGAGACCGATCCCAGGGGCGGCACTTCGACGCCCGAAACGACGGCCTCCTCGACATCGTCCAGGTCGCGCACGATCTGCGCGACGATGCCGGGGCCCGCCGGGGCGGTTCCGGGGCTCAGCCCCCGCACGCGCAGCGGTCCCTTGCGCGGCCAAGAGAGGCTGTTCCACAGCGTGACGCGATCGGCCCCCGGAGCGCCGATCAATCGTCGCCCCAGGGAGATCGCGCCTTCCACCACTTCCTCCAATTCACCGATCGCCCGGTCGTGGACCTGGGGAATCGACGTGCCGGGCAGGATATCGTGGAATTGATTCACGAGGAGGAGATCCCAGAGCGCGGCCAATTCAGGGGCCTCCTTCCGCCGCGCCACCGCCAGGAACTCGGCTTCGCGGAGCGCGAGTTCGGCGCGGCGATTGCCCCGCTTGATGCGATGGATCTGGGTCAGCGTCCCGCGGTGCCCCTCGAAGTAGAGTTCGCCGTCGTGAACAGGGATCTTGCGCGAGGTTTCCTCGAGCTCCTGCATGAAGCGGCTGACCGTGACGTGTTCCGCCTTGGGGCATCCCTCGGTGTCCCGGCAGCGGCGGGCCATCTCGATCATCTCGTATTGCGGGCCGCCGCCGCCGTCGCCGAACCCGTAGGAGATGAGGCGGCGGTCGTTGACTTCCTTGTGCTGGACGTAGTTGGCGGTCTTCCGGAAATCGCCCGGTCCGCCGCCGTGGATTTTCGCCACGAGCGTCGCCGGGTCGGGCCAGCAATGGATGTCGTTGAAATGGACAAGGACATCGGAACCGTCGAGTCCGCGCCAGCGGAACGTGTCGTAGGGAAACGTGTTCGTGTCGTTCCAGGTCAGCTTCGTCGTAAGGAAATAGCGGAGGCCGCAGCCCCGCAGGATCTGGGGAAGGGCGGCGCTATAGCCGAAGGTGTCGGGAAGCCAGAACGTGTCGGGCCGGTAACCGAAATGCTCCCGGGTGTAGGCGATGCCCCGGAGGAACTGCCGGATCATCGATTCACCCGACGTCAGGTTGCAGTCGCACTCGATCCACATCCCTCCCAGCGGTTCCCACCGTCCCTCGGCGATCCGCCGCTGCATGCCCGCGAAGATTTCGGGGTAATGAAGCCGCATCATCTCGGCATGGTACGGCGAGCTCTGGGCGAAGAGATATTCGGGATACTGCTCCATCAGGCTGAGGACGTTGGAGTACGTGCGGGCGCACTTCCGGATCGTCTCGCTGATGGGCCACGTCCAGGCGGTGTCCATGTGAGAGTGGCCGATCAGGCCCGCGCGCGGCGCGGACGGGGCATTGGGAACGGCCAGCAGGGCCACCATGATCGATCGCGCCTCGCCCAGGGGAGGGCGCCATGCCGTTTCGTCCCGGTCGCCCGGATGCTGGTAAACGAGGCGGAAGATCGCCTCCAGCCCGTTCTGGATCTTCGCGCGCCGGAAGCTGTCGTCCGGCAAGGCTTCCGCGAGTTGGACCAAGGCCCGAAGATCAAAGACGAAATCCTTCACGTCGTCCCGGCGGGCAAGCAGCTCGACGCCCCGGAAGATCCGCCGGAACCGGGAGGGATAGTCCACCTGCTTCTCCCAGTCGTCAAAGGGCTGAGTGCCGCAGACGGGGTGCCCGGCATAGCTTTCGAGGGAGATCTCGTAACCCCGTCCAGGCTGCGGGTTCGCGTCGAGCAAAAGCGTGTGATGGCCGCCGCGCGCCGCGGCCTCGGTGGCGTGGGCGAAGAGGCCGCGGGGCCGTCCGTCGACCCAGAGAAGGGTTTCCACCCCGTCGGTGTGCGCCCGAATATAGACCGGGACTCCGGCTTCGGCATCAGGAACGACCGCCGTTCCCCGGAACCACGCATTTCCCCATGGTTCGCCCCAGACGAAGCCCTTCTCAATCGGGGTCCAGCCGGAGGGAGGAACGGTCCGGAAATGTTCACAGGTTTCCTGGGCCTCGACCGGGATTTCCCCCCAGGAGCGGAAAATGAGAGCTTCGTAGGTGCCGACAAGGCGGCGTACTTTGGCAAGGAGTTTGGGAGAAATAAGCATGGGAGGGTTTCGAAGGTTTCGAGCTGATTCGCAGCCGATGATTTGGTTTCAGAGCAGGTTTATCACCTGTTATTCCGCCGCCGGTGGCCTGAACCGTTCCGCAATCCGCTCCACCCCGCCGCGCGGCCCATCGATCGCCTTGTAGGCGGAAGCCGCCTCATCCCAAGCCGCCTTCGCGGGATAGGGATAGATGGGGACGTCGATCTCCGTCTTGCCGTCGACGATACGCCGGGCGCGGATCTCCCCGGGCGCGACGCCTTTCTCCCGCCATTGGATGACGAGCTCGAGCAGGTTCGGCAGGTTATTCAACGGCCCGGTCCGGTGGGTCAGGCCGGGGATGATGAAATAGCGGAAGAACGCCTGCACCTTCGGGAGGTCCCCGCCGAATCGCTCGACGACCCGCTCGTAGTAGTCGAGCGTGGCGGTGTAGGGAACGCACGAGTCGGCCGCGCCCGAGGCCATGAGGAGCTTGCCGCCCCGGGCCGCGAAGGGTGCCAGGTCGAGGCTCTCCGCGTTGAGGTAGGGGCCGAGCGCGGCGGTGTAGGTATCGATGTCTTTCCCGAAGTCGATCGTCCCCAAATCCTTGTCTTTCCCGAAGACCCACTTGAAGAGGTAGAGATTCCCGTGGGAGAGGGCATCGAGAGGACTGCCGAAGGGAACCCCGTCGAAGATGCGCTCGCCCGTCGTGGTGCTTCGCGGCCCGTCAAAGAGTTTCCGGAGCGCCGCCGCGTGCGCCGGAGTGAGGGAGGGATCCTTCTGCATCGCCAACTGGATAACGGCCTCGATGTCCTTCCCGTCGCACCGGGGATCGGAGACCATTTTCCCGGCGAGGGCCGGGACCTCCCGGGACGCCATGTATTCGACACCCGCGTCGATGACGTTTTTCTCCTGGGAGGGCGTGAAGGGGCACTTGGCGAGGATCTGATCGTTCCAGAGGAAATAGGCGTGGAGAGGCGTCCGGCAGTGCGCGGGGACGCTCCCGACGATGCCGTCGTAATCCTCGGGATAGCGCTGGGCTTCCTGAAGCGACTGCTGGCCGCCCGTGGAGCGGCCGTTGAAGTAGGCGTAATCTGGCCCCCTGCCGTAATAAGCTTTGACGACCTGCCTGGCGACGACCGTCATCAGATGAGTGGCCCGGAAGCCGAAATCCTTCCAGACCTCGGGATTCCCGATCCCGGAGTCCGCATTCGGGGAGGTTCCCATGTCTGTCGTCGCCACAGCGTAGCCACCGGCGAGGGGGCCTGCCAAGCTCCCCAGGGGGATGCCCCCGGCGGCCCCGCCGTTGCCCTGTCCCAGCAGGCGCCCGTTCCATTTCCCGGCGTCGGGCAGCCAGATCTCGACCCTGATGTTCGATCCTTTGGCCGGATTGAGGACGATCTTCACGACAGTCCGGGAAGGAAGACGATCGAGGGTCTTGCCGTCCGGGAGCGTCACCGTGGGGGCATCCTCGTGGGTCGCCTCCACCACAGTCCCGGCGTCGAGAGCCAACGCCTTGATCGCGGCGATTCCCGCGTCCTCCGGCGTCTCCGCGAAAACGGCGGTCCCCGCTGCGGCGGTGAGGATCGTGCTTAGGAACGCGGCCTGCCACGGGACCGAACAACGGCGAAACGCTTTGAAATGCATAGAAAGTCTAAGAATGGGATGCCTTCGGAGGGAAAACCACTTCCGGCAAGGGAGGGACGTAATTGTCGGGGCCTCCGTGCTGTTTCCAGTAGCGGTAGACGAGGGACATGGGGTAAATCGCCAAGGCAAAGAGGACGGCGCTCCATAGGAAGGTCATCCGGTAGTCTCCGTGGACAAGGTCGATGAATCGGCCGATGGCGTAGTTTCCGACGATGAGGGCGCCGCAGCCGAAGACGTTCGAGGCGGAGGAGAACTGGCCGAATTTTTCCTTGGGGAAGAGCTTCATCATGGCGGCGTAGGAGCCGAGCGTCCACCCCACGGTCGGAAGCGCCCAGACGACGGTATAGATCAGGTAGCTCCTTTGTCCGTGAACCAGGAACAGGGCCAGGAGGGAGACCAGTACGAGGACGACCAGGGCGAGGAGCGCCACGCGCAGGGCTCCGAAACGGTCGCACAACCACCCCATGGGGAAATAGACCGCGGCGGAAGCGGCGGCCCCCCAGGCCAACAGCTTTCCCATGGAATCCATATCGAAGCCGAGCGTCTCCCGGGCGAAGAGAATCGCGAAGGGTCCCGCGCAGGCCGTCGCCAGGACTCCCAAAACGCTGGCGGCGAAGAAATGGCGATAGATCGGAAAACGGAGGCATTCCTTGAAATAAGGAAGGAAGGATTGCAGAAGGCCGGGGCGCGCCTTTCCGGGAGCCATCTCGGGATAGGTACCTTCCCGAACCTTGGCGCACATCAGCAGGAACGCCGCGAGATAGAAGAGGCCGATCCCGGCGAAGATGCCCTTCCGGTGGGCTTCCATATGGGGAAAGACGATCCAGAGGAAGCAGAAGGTGCTCGCGGTGCCGACGATGCGGAACCACGACAGGAAGCGGGCCATCAGCTCCTGCGGGACCACGTCGCGCAGGAGCCAGCCGTAGGCGTTGACCAGCACCATGTTGAAGAAATGGAAGGAGACGACGAAGACGCAGAGGAGAGAGAGGACCACCGTCGTTTCGGAAGCGACCGCCGCAAGGCGGCCCGGAGCATGGGCCTGGAGCCACGCGGCGATCTCCGGGGCAAATCCCACCCCGACGAGGGAGGCGACGGTGAGCGGGGCGACCGCGAGCAGGAAAGGAATCCGCCTGCCGAAGCGGCCGCGATGGCGGTCGCTCCACTGGCTGATCTGGGGAAGGAAAAGGATGTTCACAATCCCGGCGAAACTTCCCGTCATGATGCCGATCAAGGCGTTCGAGGCATGAAGGTCCTTGAGATAAAGCGGCATGAAGCGGCTGAAGATGCTTTCGAAGAAGACGAAGGCGAAGTCTCCCCCCAGCAGCCAGAGGGCCAAGACGAGCAGCCCGCGCCGCGTGTAGCGAAGCGTGCCCACATGGTAGGGCTCCTCCGGCGGAAGCGCCGGAGCTCCGTGCGGAGGCGGCTCCAACGACGCAGTTGAGGAGGGGTTCACGGCTCGTTTCGGTCAGCGGGCGGCGAAAGCCGGTTGTTTCTTCGCCATCGCGGCGGCGATCCGCGCCAAACGGACGATGCCGTTGTTCAAGAGACGGGCGGCGACCGGCTCGTCCCGGCCAGCCTCGAGGTTCATCTCGCTGGCGATGAGGAAACCCCGTCCCAGGCGGGCTTCGAGGAGGGGAACGCCGTTGTGGAGGAGAACCTCCTCGGGGCGTTGGAGGTAGTTGTGAAAGTCGCAGAACTCGGCGAGAGGGGAGGCCTCCGGCGCGTTGCCGTCCATTTCGTAGACCCCGATGCAGGCGAGGGCCTCCGCCGCGCCTCCCTCGAACCAGGCGAGGTCGAGGGGCTCGATCTCCTCGAAGAGGACCGATTCCGGTTGTTTGAAATTCACGATTTCTCCGTCGACTTTGCGGTATCCTTTGACGACCTCGGGCATGAACTCCGCCATTTTTTCCCCCGCATGGGAAAGGAAGAGCAGGCCTCCCTCCTCGACAAACCTCCGCAAGTCGCCCAACTCCGAGACTCCCAGATCTGCGGCGTCGGCAACGATTACCTCGGCCGACATGGCTTCCGAGAGCAGCGAGGCCGCAGTGAAGGAATCGGCGGGAAGGAGCGGCGCCAGGACGCCTTGGGGGTCGTAGAGACTGACACGGGCCGGGAAGGCCCCGGCCGGATGAGTCCACTCGCGCGAGGCGACAGTGAAATCGTAGGCGTTCTCGGCAAGCGTCCGACCTTCGACCGAAAGCCGAAGGAGGATACGGCCATCGACCCGGGGAGTCCCGAGGACCGCGGGCGCGACGATCTCGACGTCGACCCAATGGTTGGAATAATAAGGAACGGCAGGCACGAGGATGCCGTCCCGCGAAAGAATCTTCCCGCTTCGGTCGACGAAGCTCCATTCCAGCCGGGAGGCGGGGAGCCCTTCCATGGTTTCGGAGTCATTCACGACGCAGACACGCCGACGCAAACGGGCCCCTGCGTAACAGCGGCTCCCGAGATGCTCGAGGCTGAGGAGGATCGGCTGGAGCGCGGCACGGAGAGCGTGATAGGGGGCCCACGGCGTCACCGTCGCGGCGTCGTGGACGTTGCGGAACCACGTGAGATAGGCGAAGTGGAGGGCTCCCGCGGCGTTGTCCCGGTTCGTGCGGCGGATGGCCTCGCCCGTCTGCCGGGTGGTGAGGGCGTGCCGCGCGAGGAAATGGGCGGGATCGTTGTGCTCGAACGCATAGTCGCCGACCAGGGCCTGCGGCGTCTGGTGATTGAACAGGTAGAAGCGGACGGGGAGGCCGTCGTCGTTGCGCGGGTAGCCCGAGGAAAGTTCCTGGCAGATGAAGGGACGGTCCGGCGACGACGAGCGCGCCGCGAACTCCCCCTTCCACGCGGTGGTGAAGGAAGGATGATACCAACTGTAATATTCGTGGATGTCGTCGACGTCCCCGTCGTCGAAGCCGTTCGGCTCGACGATGTTCCGGTAGTCCTCGATATGGGCGCCCCGGACATAACCCGAATCGGCGACGACGGGGCGGGTGGGATCGAGTTCGCGCATCCGCTTGATCATCCGGGAGACGATGGCCCACTTGCGCTGGAGCCGTTCTTTGTTTTCCTTATCGAAGATGTAGAACTTCATCTCGTTGTTCACCGTCCAGAGGACGACGGAGGGATGGTTCCGGAAGCGCTTCACGAGGGAGGCGAAATCGTCTTCCCAGGCTTGCAGCAGGGCGTCGGCCGGAGGTTCTCCGTTGAGCATCAGCCACGGCCAGATTCCCTCGAAAGAGACGGCGAGGCCGTGGCGGTCGGCGGCGCAGGCCCACGCCTTCGTGAGGGGTGCCACGTGGAAGCGGGTGGCCCGCACGTTGCCCTCGACGGCGAGGCGCGTGAAGGTGTCGGCCAGCTTCTCGTCGTTGGGACCGAGCGCGTGGGGGAAATGGTTGGCCCCGCGAAGCCAGTAGGGCTTGCCGTTGAGCAGGAAGCGGTTCTTCTCGGTGGTGAACGTGCGGAATCCGAATTCGACGCGATAGCGGTCGATGCTTTTTCCGGCACGCATCAGTTCGACGGTCACCTCGTACAGCTCGGGATCGTGCGGGAACCAAAGGCGAGGCGCGAGGATCGGCGTCGTGATCCGGATCTGCGCCTCACCCGTGGAGGGAACGTCCGCCCGGCCCGCGTTTTCGTCGGCGAAGAGAAGCGCGCCGTCTTTGCGACGATGGATGGCGTAGGCTACCTGCACCGTCTCGGCGGAGTCGCCTCCGTTGGCCACCGTGACGTCGAATAAGGCTCCGTCCAAGCGGGGCTGGACGAAGATGTCGTCGATCGAAACCGGATCGGTGACGAGGAGCCTCACCGACTGCCAGATGCCGCCGGGATCGAACTGGTACATGTCGGCGGGCAGGGAGAGGAGCATCTTCTCGGTGACTTCGACCGACTCGGCCAAGCCGACCACGCGGCCGCTCGTCGTCTCGCCTGTCTTCAGGCTCCGCAGGACCTGAACCGCGATGACGTTCTTTCCCGGACGGATCGCTCGGGAAATGTCGCAGAGCACCTCGCCGAACATGCCGACATGGCCGCCGACCCGGATGCCGTTCACCCAGATCTCGGAAACCTTCGCGATCGCATCAAAACAAAGCTCCACCTTGCGGACGGCGAGCCCCGCAGGAAGATCGACATGGTGCCGATACCACCCGGCCTGCGTCTCCCGCCACGGGAAAGTATAGCCGTCGAGCCGCGCCATCTCGGCCAGATAGGCTCTTTCGCTGACGCCCTTGGTTTGAGAAAGACCGGAGAGGTGGGGAAACGCGTGTTCGCCGTGGAGCCATGCGAGGCAGGGAGTCCAGAGATTGGGGACGGGAAGCAGGTGCCAACCCGAATCGTCCGCATCGATCCCGACGGGCTGCGCCTCGTCGTCGAGTTCCTGTCCAGGCGCGAAAAGCCACTCCCCGTCGAGGGAGATCTCGGTCCGGCCTTCTCCCACGGAAGCGATCCGCGCACCGCGATACGCGGCACGCTGTCGGCGGCGCTGCCGTTCCCGCCCCAAAGGTTCCGACTCCTTCGCAGCGATCCGACCCCCGGCCCCCGCGACAAGGACCTTTCCAATCTCCGGCGGCGCATACACGGCGGGAAGATAGCCGCCTCCCAGGACCACCGCCCCCTCGGTCCATCCCCCGTCATCGTCGATCACGTCGATGCGGGCCTCCGCTTCATCACCGAGGAAAACGCGGATGCGGTTCCTCTCCAGAACCACGCGCAGGCGATACCAGATCCCGGGCTCGGGATGGAACCCGAGAGGCGCGATCCCGAGGAACCGGGATCCACCGTTCGATCCGTAGCGGGCGAGGTAGAGCTGATCGTTATTCCCCCCGCGCAGCGCAACGACGTAGCGGTGGTGGCGGTCCTTCGCGCGAAAACCCGCCCAGATCTGGACTTCCGCAACCTCCTTCGGCGCGCAGACCCGGAAGACGATTTCGCCGTCCCCGTGGTCATGGTCCGCGACGCAGAATCCTTCCGACATCTCGACTCCTTCGCTTCGTTCGAGAACCTCGATCCGGCCGCACCGATGCCAGTTTCCGGGCAGCGGAGGCAAAGCGGACGGCTTGGGGAAGAGCAGGTCGGGAAAGAAGGGCTGGGCTTTCATCGGTAGGAGGGAGGGAATGAAATGAGGATGGAGCCGAGGAAGAGGCATTCACAAACCCCTATCCGCGCACTCCGTTGCGCCAACCGCATCGGGTGGGCGCGGGACAGGAGTTCGCTTATTTGGATGCAGCGGCGTCCGGGACCGCCTTGCCCTTGGTCGGCATCGGCGAGGCCATGATCCGAGCAACGGGAGGCCACAGATCGCTGTAGGCGCATGAATCGAACTGCTTCGGCGGCCCGAACCCGACCTTGTCGGTCTCGTTGTAGGAATTGCGGGGATTGTCCTGGAGCACCTTGAGCGCCCAGATCATCCATCCGACGCGCTCCTGCGCGAACAGGGCCAGGAGCCCGGCCTCGTGCTCGCGGCAGACCGTCTCGCTCTTGTTCCAATGCGTCGCGCCGAATTCGGTGCAGAGGACGGGCACCTGGTGCGCGTCGCGGAACGTCGTGATGCTCTTCTGAACTTTCCAGGGATAGTCGTCCTGGGGATAGTCGTGGAAGGAGAAGGCGACATTGTTGTACGGGCTGTCGACCGTGGACGCCACCGGCCCCCACGTCGGTTCCATCGTGCGGGAGTGGGACCAATCGCAGTTGCCGAGGATGACAATGTGACGGGTGTCGACGGCGCGGATCGCCTTGAGGGCGCGGGTGAGTTTTTCCCTCGCCTCTTCGGGGGCAATGCCGTGGGGCTCGTTCATCACCTCGTAGCCGAGGACGTAGGGCTCGTCGCGGTAGCGCTGGGCGACCTTGGCCCACCCGTCGGTCCATTGCTGCATCTCCTCCTCGTTCCAGGGGACCGTCTTCTGTTTCCCGCGGGCGTTGAGTTCGTCGATCTGGGAGCTGAGGTACTCGTGGTCGTCAAGGATGACGTAGATGCCGTTCCGGCGCGCCGATTGGACGACGGGATCGACGAAGTCGCGGAGATGCTGATCGATGTCGATCGGCTTGTCCTTGCGGCCGTTGAAGAGCCGGACGTAGAAACAGAGGCGGACCGTGTTGAGGCTATGCGCCTTGCAGAACTTCATCACCTCGTCGTCCTGCGCCCGGATGATGACGTCGCGGCAGTAGCCGATCCCGACGGGAACGAAGGGGCGCTCGCCGCCGTCGCTGGTCGGCGAGGTCACGATATTCGGGCCCTTTACCTTCAGCCACAGAGCGTCGTCCGGCGTGGGCGCATCGGCACGGAGAAGGGAGACACCCAGGAACAGGGAGAGGGCAGAAACGCCGAAAAGGGAAAAACGCAACATGAGAGGAAACCGAAGATAGGGAGATTTATATCAGGCGGGGCGAAAACGGCGAGCGAAGCATCCGGTGGGAGGGAGAACGGCCGAAATCAACGGCGGCGCGGCCATCCTTGGCCTGAGCAAAGGGAAAGCCTGAATGAGGACGAACGAAGGGAGGGTTTTCATCGCGATTTTCACACTACGGAGCGCACACGAAACAACCAAACCCTCCATCACGCACGCCGTTGCGCAACCCCATTTCAGGGACGAAGCGTCACCGCCTTCCCGCTCGTCGGGTCGAGCTGGATCGTCAAAAAATCGGCGGGCAGACCTTCGACGACGGTGGGCGCATTTTCCGAAACGACGGTCAGGAACCATTTTTGAGTGATGTCCAGGTTGGTGTCGCCCGACGGGCGGAATCGAAAGGAGAGATACTGATAGCCGACCCCGACGCCGGGCAGCTTCACACCTGTTGTCGCCCCGTCCAGCGGCTGGCCCGGAAGGGAAAGGAGCGAGGTCGTGCTCGGGGATTCCGTCAGGATGATCGATTTGGAAAAGAAAAGAATGCGGGTCGTCGGAACGGCTCCCGTATCCTCGATGCGGAAGAGCTGGAAGGCCCGGTAATGACGCCCCCCCTCGCCGTCAGGCCCCGGCAGGAAATAGAACCGCACTTCGATCGGACGGTTCTGCAGCAACGCGGACTGCCGCGCCAGCTGGAGGTTGTTGGCGATGGCCGATCCTGTCGCCGTCAAACCCCGGCCTCCCATCATCTGCCTGACTGCCGGAACGGCAAGGAAAGCCACCGTGACGATGATGGCCAGGACGACCATCACCTCGATCAGGCTGAAACCGCGCGGGGAAGAGGAGCGGGAGGCTGGGGCTTTCATGGATTGAAGACGGAAGCCTGCCCGACGCGGAATTTGTAATAGGACTCCAGGGAACCTGTCTGAGGCTGGCTGGCGAAATCGGGCAGGGCCGCATTCGTCGTGTCGAGATAGCGCTCGAGGACGACGGAACCCCGCTCCTCGCCGAGGACCACGTCCTTGTCGTTCTCCCACAGGGCGGGCGCGCTCCCGCCCCGCTTCTTCAGCGCCTGGACGAAGTAATGGACCTGATAGCTATTCGACTTCGTCGTCAACCGGGAATAGAGGTCGGCATAGGGCCGCTCCCGCACGTTGTCCCCGGTCAGCCCGTGGGCCGTCCAGAATGCCGTGGCGGCGGCATCGCTGGTCCACGACTGGTTCGAGGGGACAAAGTAGAGGTCGCAGATTTCCGTAGCGGAGCGGAAGATGTCGCCGTTCGCGAAGCGGGCCGCGAAACCCCGCAGGCTGCCATCGACGTCGCTCAGGTTCAGTCCCGTCCGGGGCGATGGGAAGGTCGTCACGCTCTTGTAGTTCTTTCCCGCCGTGGTGAGGACGGCGGCCATCTGCTCCGACTTCATCGCAGCGCGGACGGCGGTGCTCCGCGTGATGTAGGTGTAGGGGACGATCTGGTAGTTCATGTTGATCTTGCCGGTGGTCGAGAGGCGCTCGCTGATGGCGAACGGCTCGACCTGGGGCATGGTGAACAAGTCCATGATCAGATGATCCTTCGGCGCGGTCGCGTTGGCCGGGTGCGTGGGCTGGGGGCGGAAGAGAAGGGTCTTCCAGGGGATTCCCGCCTTGACGCCGGTCGGCAGCGATCCGAAGACGCCGGGGGACGGAAGAATGCGGTTCGGCGTGAAGAAATTGGGCAGGCCGACCGTGCTCCACGAGGAGAAGTAGGGAACGGGCGTGGCGGTGTTCCCCTCGTCCGGCTTGTTCGCGTAGGGGCCGTCGGAGACGCCGGGAACGGCCGTGTCCCAGTCCCCGTTGGCGGCGGCGGCGCTGACGTCGCCCGGCACGTGGGGCAGGTAGGCAGGGGCGGCCCCGCTGACGAGGGTGGCCGTCCTGTTCATTCCCACGATGGCCCACCCGGCGGCCTCGATGAAGGAGTGGGCAAGCTTCGTGGCGGCCGTGGTGTCGTCGTAGTTGAGGTTCTTCTGGTAGTACTTCGTCGTGTCGACCGAGGCTTGGCCGGCGACGAGTCGCAGGTCCCCCGAGAGCGGCACCAGCGTCCGCACCACGTCGGAGGAGGGATTGGTCGCCAGGTTGATGGTGTAGCCGGTGTAGGGATTCGCCGTTGGGTAAGACGACTCGTAGTAACGCCAGGAGGAGGGCAGCGTCGCCGGATTCGCCCGGATGAAGCTGCCGCTGTAGTTCAGGGTGCTGCTGCCCGGGTTGGCGTTGGCCAGCGCCACCCGTTTGTCGAAGCCCCACCAGTTCGCCGCCGCGGCCGTGGTCTCGTCGAGGCCGGTCACGATGAGGTCGGGGGCCGCGATGCCATTGGCGGCGGGGAAGGTGAGCTGCAGCGTCTGGACCAGCGTCCGCGTCCCGCCGTTGCCGTCGACGTAGAGTTTCACCGTGATCCCGCTGCCGCTGAAGCTCACGGTGTTCCCGGTGATCGTGAAGGGATTGCTGACGAAGGGATAGCGGACGGTGCTCGCGGGATTGCTCCAGCCGTTGACCCGGTCGTTGCCGCCGTTCTTGTTATGGGCCACGACGTAGCGGAAGCCGTTCTCCCCGCCGGCGACGGTCGTCTTGTAGACGCCGACGCCGGAGACGGGGCTCAGGAGCGTGCCGTTGGACGAGGTGGCGAAGGGGCGCTGCCCGTTGATCACGAAATTCTCAAGCCCCGAGATCTCGATGTCGAAGTCGCCGTCGAGCGGCTCCCAGCCGGGCATGACGGAGGAGACCTCGAAGATCAGCGCGGCCTGGAGGCGTTTGGACCCGGCGAGAAGGGTCACCTTGGCCCCTAAGTAGGTGTCGGCCAACGTCGGATTCGCAGGGAAGAGGGTTGCGGGCGTGGCCGGGGAGACGTAATTGGTGCCGACGGCCTTGCCGCCGGAGTTAAGCGATGCCGATACAGCCAGGTTGCTCGCCGTTTTCGGATCCAGGGCGGAGTTGGGATCCGTCGAGGCGACGCCATTCCCGTCGGCGGTGCAGATCAGGTGGAGGCCGATCTCCGAGAGGGAATAATAGCGCCCCATCCCCATCGTGGAACCGATCTGGATCGGAGCGACCTGCCCGTGGCCGGGCGTGGTATATCCCACCTTGGTCAGGTTCCGGGGCCGCGTGTATTGGTAAAACGACGTGAGCGAGACGGGCGTGCCGAGGTTGTCGTCGAAGAGGTTCGTGCAGCGGATGTAGTCGAAGATCTCCGTCAGGATCTGGTCGCGGTCGTCGCCGTACTTCTTGAGAAAATTCCCGCCGAAGCCGGGTATCTCCCGCGCCGTCAGGTTCTGGAGATAGGAATAGAGCTGCTGGTTGCGCGGGATGGTCTGGTAGTCGTCCGTCGGGCTGTCGGCGTTTTTCCGCTGGAAATAGAATATCTGGTTCGCCGCCGCGCCGAGGGTGGAGCAGAAGGCCGAGAGGCGATCGTAGGCGGTGGCGTAGGGAGTCGTCGGGTTCGTGGCGAGAGCGGCGTGGACCGGCCAGATGGAGATACGCGGCAGGCCGAAGAGATTCAGCTCCGGAGCCCGGCTCGACGTCGTGAGGAAGAAGCGGGTCTTTTCCAACTGCGAGGGAGTGAGCTTGGGTTGGGCCTTCCGCGAAGTGGCGGCAAAGGCGAAATCGTCGACGGTGGCATAGAGACGGTCGGTATCGGGCACGAGCGGTGCCGTGGGAGCCTGGGTCCCCCCGTTGGAACCTCCTCCGACGATCCGGGGAGTCCAGGAGTATAAGGTGGCGGTGTCGGCGGCGAGGGAGGGGAACACCGTGCTGAGGCACACTCCGGCGGGGTGGCCGGGATAACGCTGGAACTCCCCGTTGGCGGGCTGGTAGCTGGCCAGGGCCCGGTCGGCGGGGCCCTCAAAGCGGGGCGTGTCCCAAGCGATGCCCTCGCTGGCCGTGTTGACGTTCACCTTGCAGGTTTCGTCGTCGGTCCAGAAGGCGATGCGCCCGACGATCGGATTCTCCTGCGTGGCACCGGTCACGGTCGCCGTCGTCCCGTTGCCCGAAGCGGAAGCGAATGTCCCGTCCTGGAGGAGGTAGAGCCATTTGGCGGGCATGGGCAGGGGGCTCGAGGAGGTCGCTCCGGGAGGCATCGCCACGCTGAACCCTTCCACCGCGCCGGAGCCCTGGGCCGCCGCCGGATCGGCGATGGGGTAGACGCCGGAAACCGGCTTGTTCAAGTCGACGAAGAGAGCGGGTTTGTTCTGCCAACCGGTTAGGGCCGTCGCTTCCGACACGGGATTGAATCGCGTGTCGACCATCGTGTCGGAGGAATAAAGTTTGTAGGCCTTGGCCAGTTTGCCCGAGGTGTCGAAGAGACGGATCGCCCCCGGCTGGCTGGCCCAGCTGTCGCCCGCATTTTCCGTGGTCGCGGAGCGGATCTGCGTCATCACGACGTTCACGGCGGCGTCCCTCAGCATCCGTATGCCGTTCTGATCGACGCTGATCTTGGAGTTCTGGAGCTCGGTGGAGACGCTGTTCAGGAAGGCGACGACCAGGAACGACATTAGCAGCAGCGATCCGAGGACGATGAGCAAGGCCGAGCCGCGCCGGGGAAGAAAAGAGTTCATTTGTTCCAGCGTGCCCCCCGCACGGCGACGTCGACGCTGAAGACGGTGAAGTTGAGGTGGCGCGCCGCCAGCGCCGCCTTGACGGTTTCGATATCCCCATCGAGTTGCGCCGAGGATACGAACACGTTGGAGGGATCGAACCCCAAACTGGGAAGCGAAGCGCTCTGCCCCTGAACGCGGGCCATCGACGCCTCGTCGACCGCGATCAACACCACCCGGACGATCGGCGGCAGCTGATTCATCGGATCGGGCTGGGCCCCCGTCGTCCAAGTCATCCGGGAATCGTACTCGAAATTCGGCGCCAGGGAGGAGCCCTTGGTATCGAGGGGAGAGAGGGGGCAAAAGACGCAGGCGACGATGTTTTCCGCGAGCAGCCGGACCGGGGGCGAGGCACCGTTAAGCGGAGCGGTGAACCAGGAATGATCTTGCGCGTCGTACACCGAAAAATTCTCCGTCGGCTGCATGAATTGCATCAGACGGTAGCGCCAACGAGGCGGCGAACGGTGAAGCATGGAGGCAAAAAACCCCGGACGGTCGGCGGCATCGTTGTTGAACTCGAGGTAGAAGCCAACGGTATTCAACGTCGAGTTCAACTGGGAATAGGTGCCGGTCTGCTGCGTGTACCCCAACGGTGCCTGGAAGAAGATCGCCTGGGATATCTGGGGCCGGGGAAGCGAGACGAGCGATTTGCCGCAGACGAATTCCAGCTCGGAGTAACGGCCGTAGACCTGCGGGATGAACGTCGAGGCGTTAGCCGATGTGCGGCGCTGGCGCGCCGCGTTGTAATAGTCGTAGTAGACGTTGAGGGTCGCATTGCCCACGGTGCGGGTGATGGCGTCGAGGGCCAGCCGCGCGCCTTGAAACTCCTCCATCTTCTGGCTGGAGCGTTTCCATACCATCGCGATCTGCCCCGTCATGCCGAAGACGATCACTAGGACCATGCTCAGCACGACGAGGGTCACCAGCACCTCGACGAGGGAAAAGCCCTTTCTCTTCCTGCCCGGTTTTTTCGTCGGCATACCATCGATCAGTTTCCGTTGTTCACGACGACGACCGAATAGATCTGCGTTTTTTCCTTGCCGCTCAGATTGGTGAGGCTGAACCCCAGTTTTTGGGCGTTGGCCGCCGATGCGGTTCCTCCGGGCGCGGCAAAGGCCACCCGGTTGAGGGAAACCTCGAACACCGCGCCGGCGCGGGTGGCGGTGAGCCTCGCTCCCGTGCCGTCGTAGAATCGGGGGAAGCTTTGGGAAAACGCGGAGGCGCTGTTGGTGGCGACGCTGTAATCGAGGAGGCTCGACTCGCTCGACAGCGCCTGGAAGATCAGCGCCTGCGCGTTGAGGTTCATCGCGTGGCGGAAACTCGCCAGCCCCACCGGAACCAGTCCCAGCAAAGGGACCAGGGCGAAGCAAACGATGCCGAGCGCGACGAGGAGCTCGACCAAGCTAAAGGCGCGCCTCCGAGGACGAGAACGAAGAAAAGAATGCATCGTGGAGTTTTGATTTAACTTGATACACCACAAGCGGACAAATATAAGCATACGCACCTCGTTGCGTTAACTCTTTTCGTGATAGGCGATTTTACTTATGGCCAAAGCTACGCCTTCCAAGGTCCCTCCCAATCAGGAAGACGTGGCTCGTGCGGCGCAAGTAGCCCGTTCCACCGTGAGCCGGGCGTTGAAGAACGATCCCTCGATTCCCCAGGCGACCCAGGAACGGATCCGGCGCATCGCGCTCAAGCTCGGCTACCGCCCCGACCCTTTCGTTGCGGCGAACATGCACCGGGTGCGCCGCTCGGAGAAGCGGCGGGTGAAGGCGATGCTGGCTTACCTCACGCCCCTGCCCCTGGCCGAATACGCCCTCCTCGTCCCGTCGCGGCTGCTCATCCACCAGGCGGCGCGGCAGCAGGCCCACGAACTCGGTTTTGAACTCGATCCGGTGCCGCTGGAAGAGAACGGCGTCCGCCTCTCCGCGAGGCGCTGCACCGACATCCTCCGGGCACGAGGCGTCCAGGGAATCATCGTCGCGCCCTTCGAGAATCCCTTCGTCCGGCTCCATCTGGGGTGGGACGAGTTCGCGGTCGCGACCATCGGGTTCTCCCACATCCACCCCAAGTTCTCGCGGGCGGCGAACAACGATTTCTTCAATATTTCCCTGATCCTGCGACGCCTCCACCGCCTCGGATACCATCGTATCGGATTGGCGATCCCCGCCCGGGCCGATCGCTACGCCGAGGGGCTCTTCAGCGCCGCCTTCTGCCTTTATCGCGATCTTCAGCCGCCCCGGAACCGCGTCGAGCGGTTCATTCCCGGCCACCTGAAGGAGTGGACCAAGCAGGCCTTCCTCGCCTGGTACGACGCCCATCAACCCGACGCCATTGTCTGCATCAACGACGAGGTGCGGCTCTGGCTCGAGGAACGGGGGGTGAAGGCGCCCGACCACATCGGTCTGGCCCACCTCGCCTGGGCTGAGAACAAGGGGGATTGGAGCGGCATCCACCAGCGCTATGAGAGGGTGGGAGCCGCCGCCGTCCAGCTCGTGATCGACCAGCTCATGCTCAACGAGCGGGGCGCCCCCGTTTATCCCAAGAGCATCCTGATCGACGGGGAATGGGTGGCGGGCGGGACGGTCCGTCGGATGGCGTTCTCCCAAGCGCGACGCTAACGCGATTAACGCAACATACGCAACGCGGTGCGCTGCGAGATCGTTGCGCGCACCCTCTTTTTTCTTAGGTTCGCCCTATGAAAGCGATTCTGCGCGGCACGATGCTCCTTCTTTCCGTTTCCTCGATTTTGCTGCAGGGAGGCGCGGGGAACGCTTCAGCCGAGCCAATCCTGGCGATCGATTTCGACGCGGGCTCGTCGGGGGCTTCGCCACTCCAGCCCGGCTGGCAAGCCTTCGCGCCCGTTTCCCTCGCGAATCAAACGGGGCCCATCACCGCGACCTATTCCGGGCTCGATCCGGCACTCACCTCGGGCACGGTCGTCGTCTCGATCGCAGCCGGAACCACCACGACCGCGACCGGCGCGCTGACCTCCCGCGACCGATCGCTCATGGAGGATCCCGAATTCCCCCTCTACTACCTCTACCGGGACTTCGTCACGGCAGGCAGCCCGATCACGATCGGGATTTCCGGACTGACGCCCGGGGGCGTCTACCAGATCGGCTACACCGCCTACGACGACTCGAACTCCCGGACGATGACCTTCACGAACTACACCTCGGGAAGCGCCGGGAGTTCCTCCTCGCTCTCCTGGACGGCGCACACCGTCTTCGACGAAAGCACCGATCCCGCCGTGTGCACCAGGACGCTCTCGGTGACCGCCGATGGAACGGGCAAGGCTGTCCTCAGGATCACCTCGGGCGATGGCGGCGCGAGCACGGTCCTCGGCGGGCTCACGATCTCCAAGACGCCCGCCACCTGGCACCTCATCGTCAATCAGACCAACAGCCAGGACTGGACCTCCGCCTACCTCAGCCACTGGAACGCCAACGCCGGCGGCGGCGGCGCATCGCCCACCTCGATCAACGTCGCGGACACCTACGTCAACGACCAGGGCGTCAACCAGCTGCGGGCCCCCGCCTCGACTTCCACCTTCGCGGGCGGTCTCCTCGTCCTCGGCGGCACGGCGCAGCTCACGCTCAAGACCGGCAGCGCCGCTACCAGCACGATCCCCAATTTCCTCTCCACGGGAGGGACCATCGCCCAGGGCGTCGCCTCGATCACGCAGCATCTCAACGTCGGCGATTACGAGGTCGACGGCACCACCTCCCTTTCCGCCGGCAGCGGCCGGGGCATCGCGCTGGCCGTGACGACGCTCCATGGCGACGGAGACCTCTCTGTGAGCGGAGGCGGAACGTTCTCCCTCTCCTTCAACGACGCCTCGGACTACACGGGGACGATCCGCCTCGTTTCGGGCACCTTGAGCGTCCAGAGCCCGCTCGCGACGCAAGGCCCCCTGGTTATCTCCACCGGCGCCCAGGTCGCCCTGAACCAGCCCGTCTATGTCACCGACCTCACGGTCGCGGGGACAGCGTTGTCCGCGGGAGCCTATTCCTACTCCTCCCTCAACGGTTCCTATGCCGCGATCTTCTCGAGTGGCTCCAGCTCGGGAGCCATTTACGTCGGCTCCGCCGCCGCCGCACCCCGGATGGGCGGAGTGAATCTCTCCTGCGCCGAATGGGGTCCCCTCCCCGGTGTCTACGGCACCCAGTATACCTACCCCACCTCCGCCGAATTCGATTACTACCACGGCAAGGGACTCAACCTGATCCGGCTCCCCTTCCTGTGGGAACGCCTCCAGCCGACGTTGAACGCAGCCCTCAACGCCGCCGAGCTCGCGCGAATGGACACCGTCGTCGGTTACGCCCACGCGCGCGGGATGAAGATCATTTTGGACATGCACAACTACGACCGTTACAACGGCAATCTCGTCGGCTTCACGGCTGTTCCCGACAGCGCCTTCCGCGACGTGTGGCGGCGCATCGCCGACCACTACAAGGCCGAGAGCGCCGTGTACGGCTACGACATCATGAACGAGCCCCACGACACCGGCGGCGCGTGGCCCGCCTCGGCGCAGCAGGCCGTCTCGGGCATCCGGGAAGTCGACGCCACCCATTACGTGATGGTGGAAGGGGACAACTGGGCGGGCGCCTACGCATGGGAGACCTCCAACGCGAACCTCGACATCCTCGACCCGGCGGGACGGCTCGTCTACGAGGCCCACTGCTACTTCGATGCCGCCGCGTCGGGCTCGTATTCGGTCTCCTATGACGCCCAGGGCGCCTACCCCACCATCGGCGTCGACCGCGTCCGCCCCTTCGTTCACTGGCTCCAGTTCCATAACTTCCAGGGCTACATCGGCGAAGTGGGCGTCCCCTACAACGACAGCCGCTGGCTCACCTGCCTCTCCAACTTCTACGACTTCGTCGTCGCCAACGGCCTGAGCACCACCTACTGGGCCGGAGGCCCCTCATGGAGCAGCACCGACGGACTGAATTGCGAGCCCGTCGGCGGCGTCGACCGCCCTCAGATGAGCGTCATCCAAAACTACCCGTAAAGAGTTCCCCATACCGCCGCGCGCCTTGAAGCTCCATCCGTCGCAATTTCTTCTTCCATGGGTGAAAAGCTCGTGGTCGAAAGAATGAACGGGACGCCAACCCCACGCAACGGCGTGCGTAGGGAAGGGTTTGAGTGCGGAGGGCTTTGGGAACGAAAATCGCCGTCACCACCAAGTACTCCCATGACATACTCCAACCCTCTCGCCAAAATAGTGGCCGCGATGTCCCTTTTGCTGCTTCCCTTCGCAGCCCCCTTGCAGGCCGCCGTGTATACCGCAGCTGCGGCCGGGAACTGGAGTGTGGGTTCCAACTGGGATACCGGCACCCCGCCCAACGCCATAGGTGCCGTCGCCTCTGCGACGGCGACGGGAACCTATACCCTGACCCAGGATCTGGCATCGGTAACGGTCGGCACCCTTGCCATCTCCGGAAACACGGTGTTCACCGTCAGTACGGGCACCAACACATTGGTGCTCAACCAGGACGGCTCCGGTTCGGGTGTTGCCACCATAGCAAACGCATCCACTTCCACGGGGGCGCGGCTGATCTTCCTCAATAGTCCAGGCAGCGCCCTCCAAATCGCGGATGACCTGCAGATCAAGCAATTGAACGCCAGCAGCACGGCGAACGCCGCCGCGCAAAACTACGCCATCCAGCTCAACCAAAGGCTGGTCGGAACCGGCAGCATCACCGTGAGCAACGTGCTGAACGACCTCAATTACGGCCTGGTCGGCTTTCAGGGCGGGACATCGACTGCCGGAACCTACACAGGCGCCATCACCCTGGCGTCGGGAGCCATGACATGGACCTCCACGACAGCCTTTGGAAGCACCAGCGGGATCACTCTGGGAAGCAGCGGCGGGGGAGACGTCTCGTTCGCCACGGTGCCGGGGACCGGGGTAAACACGGCGACCGTGGCTGCGAACATCACGGTCACGGGAGCAACGGGAGGGACGACGGTCCTCGGTTCGCTTATTACCTCCGGAATCCAGAAATTCACCGGCAATGTGGCTCTGAATCAAAACCTGACGGTGATCAGCCAGATGACCACGGCCGACACCACCGGAGTCGCGCTTTCGGGGATCATTTCTGGAACCGGAGGGCTCCAGATCAATGGAACGGTCAAGGTTTCCACTGCGAACGTCGATACGGCGGGCATCGTCCAGCTATCGGGCAACAACACGTTCACCGGCGATACCCGGGTTTACGCGGGCTCGCTGCTGCTGGGAGCCGCCTCGGGAAACGCTTCCCTCGCGCTTCAGAACAGCACGTTGAATCTGGCCTCCGGCGATACGGGAACCGTCGGCTTCGGGTTGATCAGCACCACGACCATCACCTCGGCCACCTTGGGCGGGCTCGAGGGCTCACGCAACCTGAGCCTGCAAAACATCGCCTCCACGCCGGCGGCGGTGGCCCTGCGTGTCGGAAACAACAATCAAAGCACCACCTATTCCGGCGCGCTGACCGGCTCCGGTTCGCTCACCAAGATCGGAACGGGAACCCTCACCCTCACCGGCGCGAACACCTATGCCGGAACGACGACCGTCAGCGCGGGCACACTCCTCGTCAACGGATCGGGATCCCTCGGGGCGGGAGCGACGACCGTGGCGAGCGGAGCGACCCTCGGAGGCAACGGGACGATCTCCTCGATCGTGACAGTCTCCTCCGGTGCCATTCTCCTGGCGGGAACAGGGGCCTCGGCTTCGGAGACGCTGACGCTTGCCTCCGCCTCCACGATCTCTTCGGGGGCGACGCTCGAGTTCGTCCTCGGTTCGGGTCAGACCCATTCCACACTTGCCTTGGCGAGCGGGTCGAGCCTCGCCTCCGCATTGACGATCACCCTGATCGACCTTGGCGCGACGACGGGAACCTACGACAACATCATCACCGGCGTTGGAACGAGCGGGAATCTCAGCGGATGGACGATCACGAACAGCGGCTATACCGGCACGTTCTCCTACGACGGCCTCGGCAACATCGACCTTACCCTGACCGCCGTCGCCGTTCCCGAGCCCTCGGTCCTCTCCCTCCTCTTTCTCGCAGGCGGTTGCGCCGCCGCCGCCGCGATCCGGCGGCGATGCCCGGCGTGAAATAGTGGCAACCAATAGCGGTCGGCATGCCAACTAGATGCGACAATCGATTTCATTGAGGCTAGTTGATGCTCGCGGCCCAGTCGGCGACGGGATCCCCAGGGCGTCCGGCGCTATCCGATTCATGTGGGATCGCCTTCTCGGGAGGTGCAAGTTCGAAGGGGAGGACGTCCATTGGTCAAGAGAGTTGGAGCACTCATCGGGTCTATCTTTCCGAGGGCTCTTTCTGTGCTTCACCCTTCATTTCACTCAAATTGAGTGCTTCACTGGTCAGTGAAATGCATGAGAGGAAAAGTCTCCAAATTTTTCGCCTCGCTTTACCAAGGCATAAAGTGGCCGCCCCTCAATCCAAGGCATAAAATGGCCAAAGCGGCCAATTAATGGGTTCTGGCCCACCGGACCCGCCGCATGCCCGGCTGGATTCGAACCAGCGACCAGCAGATTAGAAATCTGCTGCTCTATCCAACTGAGCTACGGGCACATGGGGTGGCGGAGGCCGATGATGCCCGATTCCCGGAAGGGCGTCGAACCCATTATTGTTTTGGGCTACAGCCTCCGCTAGGGTGGGGTGATGGGTGTGCGCTGGAAGACGGTGTGGAAGCGGGTTTGGATCGGGAGCGTGGTGCTGGTGGGCGGCGGGATATTGGTTTCCATGTCGTTTCCGTGCATGTGCGAAAACATGCACCGGGCGAACACGCTGAAGACGGTGAGCAACGGCAAACAGATCGCCCTCGTGGCGCTCCATCCCGCGCCGGACGGCAGGCAGCCGCGTTATCCTGCCGATTTTCCACCCGGCACGACGGCGAAGGAGTACGTCTCCTATCTCGTGAAGGAGGGATTCCTGAAGGAGGCCGATTTGAAGATCTTCTCCTGCCCTGGCTTCCGGGCGGCGGGCCGTCTCGACGACTTCTCGGAGAAGACGCTGGCTTTCAAAATTTTCCGCGTATCGGCCGACGATCCTCCCGATACGGTTTTCCTGGTTTCCAGGGAGAAGCGGAGTCCCGGCTCCAAAGCGTTGAAGAAGGACGTGGTGGTGATCTACAAGGCGGGCAACGGGGAGGTCTATCCACCGGCGGAGGCGCTGGAGCCGGTCTTGCAGCATCTCCCCGCGGGCCGCTCCCAGACGCTCCCGCCCTAGGTCGGCCTAGGATTGGGAAGAGGCGTCCGCCGTCTGTTCCCGCCTCCTCCGTGCGGCGAGGGAGAGCGGGATGAGGCCGAGGAGAATGAGGAGATAGAGCGAGGGTTCGGGGACGGCGATGGCGGTGCCGTCGATTTCCATCCAATTGTAATTGCCCGAGGCGGTGGTCCAGGTGGAGGGGCTGGTGTTGGCACCGCTATAGGCGGCGAGGAAGAGGGCGTTGACGCTGGTCGGCTTGATGCTGGGAGAGGTGTTCGGCATGGCCCACGTGAAGCTGGAGCTGCCGCTGTCCCGCACGACGAGGAAGTAGGCGGTGTTGGCGCTCAGGGTGACCGTCGTCGCGGGGTCGAAGGTGTAGGTGGTGAAGCCGGTGGCGGCGTTCGGCGTGGTGTTGCTGGCGATGTAGGTGAAGGCGTTGCCGGGGTCGAGGGTGAGGGTGGCGACGACGGTGGTGCTGACGCTGGTTCCGTTGGCGGCGAAGATCTGGATGCTGGGGAGGTCGGTCGTCGCGTCGCCTGTCATGGCGAGGCGGAGCTTGACCGCAGTGAGGGTGAAGGAGAGGGAGCCGAGCGTGAAGCCGACGGCCTTGCCGCTGGTGCTGGCGATGGAGGAGGAGCTGGCGCTGTTGTTCGAGGTGGAGAAGGCTGGATCGGCCAGGTTGCCGATGACGATGTCGGCATGGAGCGGGGAGGAAGGAATCGCAAGCAGCAGGAGGAGGGCGGCCCAGACTTTCGGAAAGAGGCGTTCTATCTTCATAAGGAAGAAGATGGCGATTGCAATCGAAAGCGGTTAGGCGGAATCAAACGGGGGTCTGGTCTTTTTCAAAGGTTCTCCGGTAGGTCAACGGAGACATTCCTTCGTGTTGGCGGAAGGTTTTCCCAAAGCGGCTGGGGTCGGAGAAGCCGCACTTGTAGCCGACCTCGCTGATGCCGAAGCGGTCGACGCGGAGGAGGTGCTTCGCCCGCTCGATCCGGACGCGGTTCACGTAGTCGTTCAGGCTCATGCCGACGCTCTTGCCGAAGAGGGCGCCGAGGTAGTTCGGATGGCACTGGAAGCGCCGGGCGAGGTCGGAGACGCGGCACGGCTCGCCGTAGTGGCGGCTGACGTGCTCGCCGACGAGGCGGACGAGGGAAGGCTTCTGCGCCAGGATGCGCCAGGTGACCGACTCGTAGTCGATCCGGTAACGCTCGACGGGGACGGCGAGCGATTCGCACAGGAGGTGGATGGTCTCGGCCATCGTCCGCAGCCGTTCCCGGTGGGTGCCGATCTCGGCGCGGGTAATGACGGGGACCCGCTCGAAGGTGGCGAGGAGAGGGGCGGGATCGATCTGCTTCCGTTGGCAATGGCGGGCGATGCGGGCCAGCGATTTCTTCCGCCATTCGCGGACGGAGACCTGCCCGTAGTAGAGGACGCCGAGGAGGACGCCGTGGTGGATCACCGGCTCGACGAGGTCGAGGAGGCCGAGGTGGCAGAGGCCGTGGAAGCCGGTCTGGCGGCGGAGGGCGATCCGGTTGGTCGCCCGCTTGTTCATCGTGCAGTCGGCATAACGCCCGTCGAAGCTCCAGTGGACCGACGATTTCGCCAGCTGGCAGTGGTCGCAGTCGTGGATCTGGCGGGCGACGGGGAGGGTGAGTTCGGGGTAGTCGACGGTGATCCCGGAGAGGTCGTCGAAGCAGATCCGCAATGGGCCGGTGGCTCCCAGGAGGGCGAGGAGACGCTCCAGCAGCGAGGGAGGCGGCGGGGCCGGTTTCGAGGGGGAAATCATGGACGCGGGGACTCAGGGTCGGCAGGCGGGCGCGAGTGCGGGTGCGGCGAGCTTGCCCAAGCTGCGCCGATAAACGCAACGCTGTTTCCAACTCTTCCCGCGCCGCGGCAGTTATTCCGCCAGGGCCTTCAGCGCGGCGCGTTCTTCCGTTCCCAGTGCGGCGGAGTCGGAGGCGAGGGCCGCCGTGATCGCGTCGGCCACGGCTCCGGCCATCTCGGGCGCGGCGGCGAGGTCGGGGGCTTCGGCAAGGAATTCGGCGAGGAAGCGGGGGAGGCTTCGTCCGTAGATCCAGCAGCCGAAGTGGAAGAAGGTCCGGGCCATCGCCTCGAAATCGTTCCGTCCTTTTTCCTTCCACTGCCGCGCGAGGGCGAGGGCCTCGTCGACGGCGTCGGTCGCCTCGGCGACGACGGCGTGGGGGATCGGGCGGGGGGCGGGGAAATCGCGGACGACGAGGCGGCAGAGGGCGTGGCGGGCCTTGAGGGCGACCTCGGCGTGGAGGAGGTCGCTCTGTTCCGCGGGGCGGGCGAGGGCGAGGGCCTCGCGGAGGGCGGCGTAGGCTTCGTCGCTCTCCGTGACCTGGGCTTCCGCGCCGAGACCGGCGAGGGCGCCGGCCAAGTTGGCCAGGGCGCTGGCCCGCAGGAGGGGACGGTCTTCGACGGCGGCGGCAGCCGGGGCGGCGAGGGTGTCGAGCGCGGCCCGGAACATGAGGGCCGCCTCGCGGTCGCGCGGGGGGCTTTGCCGCTGGAGGGCGACGCCCCGGTTGAGCTTCGCGATGGCGAGGCGGCGGGGGTAGAGGGGGTTTTCGCCGAGGGGGAGGGTCTCGAGGAGGGCGAGGGCCTCGTCGTAGGAGTGGACGGCGTCGTTCAGCGCCGGGGCGGTGCCGAGGCGGGCGAAGGCGTCGCCCCGGTTGATCCAGCCCGCGCTCAGGCCGTAGCGGAAGAAGGGGTTTTCCTCCAGCGGCAGAGTCCGGCGGAGGGCGATGGCCCGGTCGAAGCAGCGGATCGCTTCCTCGAGCGCGGCGGGGGAGGTCTCCGGGAGGAGGTCCATCCCGCGGTGCATCCAATCGCTCGCCTCTTGGTTGAGGCGTCGGAAGGTTTCCGTGGCGGATGGGGGCTCGTCCATGAGGGTGCGGGGAGGAGGGGAAGGATGTCCGATTCGGGCCGACCCGTCGAATCGATTCTCTTTTCAGCGAAGCCGCCACGCGCCGGCGTGGTGGATGCGCTCGTGCCGGGACGATTCCTCGCCGAAGGGGCAGACGGTCCAGTCCCATTCCCGGCTCCAGGTCGAGGGAGGGAGGGGGATGCCGAAGAGGAGATCGCTCCGTTTCAGGATGGTGCCGTCGGGGGCGCGCCGGATCATCCCGATGTCGGTGAGGAGGAGGACGGGGCAGGAGTCGGGAAAGCGGCCCAGGGCGTCGAGGTGGGAGACGACGAGGGCGGGACGTCGGTCGGCGTTGGCCTTGCCGAGGGGGAGCTGGGAGAGGACGTTGGCCGAGATGACGAGGCCGATGGCGGGATCGGTTTGCCACGTTTGCCACGCCCCCGAGACAGCGGGGTCGGGGCCGGTGAGGTCGCGGACGAGGTGGACGATCCGGCGGCGGCGGGGATGGAGAAGGGTGCGGAGCCGGACCGGCCAGAGGTGGACGGCGTCGACGAGGAGGACCCGCTCGAAGCGTTCGGCGAGGAGGTCGAGGGGAATGTCGTGGGCGAGGCCCGATCCGAGGACGAGGACGGTCCGGCCCCGCCCGTCCGGCGCGGGATCGGGCAATGTCCCGACGGTTTCCGCGACCGCCGCATGGCATTGCGCGTAGTGGGGTTCCCAGGCGGCGCGGCACCGCCCGGCCCGGGACCAGAGGGCGACGGCGCTCCCGACCCGTCCCCGGAGGCGCGCCCTGAGGGAGGCGGGGGCGGTGAGGTAGTGGAAGGCTTCGGCGAGCATGGCGGCCCCGGATGGTAACCGGGGATTGTCGATTTTGCGAGGGCGATGCTTCCCCTTCGGTCCCGATTCGGCTACGTTGCCGGGCAAGAATGAATCTTTCCTTCCGCGTCGGGTGGCGAGGCGTCCTCTGCGGCGCGGTCGCGGCGATGCTCCTGGCCTCGCTCCTCCCTTCCCTGCGGGCCGACGACGAGGAGGGCGGCGGAAACCCATCGGTGACGCCGGAGCAGCTCAACGCGGCGGCGGGGATCGCCCTCTTCCCCACGGGGCCGACGACCGGGGCGGGCGATGCGGCTGCGGCGACGGCGATGCCGCTGTGGGACGAGGCGTCGGAGATGACGGCGAAGCGGCTCCGGATCCCGCGCGAGTCGATCACGACGACCCAGTCGAGCTACCGGCTCTATCCCTCGGCGGCGTTCCGGCTCTTCGGCGTCCGGCCCTATTCGATCGCGCTCTACGCGAAGGAGGGGAAACCGGGCGAGCTTTCGATCATCTTCGCGAACACGGGCGATTACTTCACCGACGAGGAGAACGTCGGCCCGAAGGGCGGCCCCGCGCCCGAGATGAAGAAGCTCGTCGACGGCTTCCACGAGCGGCTCCGCTCCGACGAGACGACGCTGCGGGCGAACATCACCGCCGTCCTCGGGAAGCCCTCGTTCTCCCGCTACGGCGACCGCGACATGGATTACGAGGTGCTGCGGTGGGTCTGGGGGAGTCATGTCCTCCTCCTGGCGAAGCCGCAGGACAAGTACGTCCTCCTGCGGATCGTCCCGACGAAAAAGGAGGCGAAGGAGGTGCCGAAGTGGGAGGACCGCAAGGCCCAGCTGGCCCAGCGGGTCATCCGGCGGGAGAACGGCGACGTGATCCTCGGGGAGATCCCGATGGTCGACCAGGGGCCGAAGGGCTACTGCGTCCCGGCGACGTGGGAACGCTACCTCCGCTACCTCGACATCCCCGCCGACATGTACGTGCTGGCCCAGTTCGGCGGGACCAGCCTCGGCGGCGGGACCAATCCGGCGGCGCTGGCCGGGGCGGCCCAATCGCTGGCGAGCTCCAACGGATTGCGGATCGACGCCGAGACCCGGCCCTTCATCTTCGCGATGATCCCCGACATGATCGACCGGGGCATCCCCCTCATGTGGTGCTGCCGTGTCTCGGAGAAGAACGACGCGGAGATCGACAAGTTCACCTCCGAGCGGAAGAAGACGGCCTGGGCCGACTGGCTGAAGCTCCTCCAGAACCGGACCCGGCTGAACGCCCCGATCCCCGGCAACGGCCACATGCGGATGATCGTCGGCTACAACAAGGAATCGCAGGAGATCGCGATCTCCGATTCGTGGGGCCTCTGGTTCGAGGAACGGTGGCTCCCCTTCGACCAGGCCCAGCAGATCTCGGAGAACATCCTCTACACGATCCGTTGGTAGCGGGCGATTATCCCAGCGTGGGATAATCGGTGTACCCCTTCTCCTTCCCCGTCCCCTCCGCCCCGCCGGTGAAGTAGAAGGTCTCGGGGACGGGCGCATTCAACGGCGCTCCTCCGATCAGCCGCTTCGGGAGGTCGGGGTTCGCGATGAAGAGCTTGCCGAAGGCGACGGCGTCGGCCTCGCCCGCGTCGATCACGGCCTCGGACTCTTCCGGCGTCAGCTTCTCGTTCACGATGTAGGCGCCGCCGAAGGCCTTCTTCAGGACCGGCCCGAGGCGGGGCTTCTCCCCCTCGATCGATTCCCGGGCGAAGAGGAAGGCGATCTTCCGCTTCCCCGTCTCGCGGGCGACGTGGGTGAAGGTCGCCTCGGGATCGGAGTCGCCCATTCCCTGGGCATCGCCGCGCGGGGCGAGGTGGAGGCCGACCCGGTCGGCGCCCCAGACGGAGATCGCCGCGTCGACGGCCTCGAGCATGAGGCGGGCGCGGTTCTCGACGGGGCCGCCGTAGTCGTCGGTCCGCCGGTTCGACCCGTCCTGGAGGAACTGGTCGAGGAGGTAGCCGTTCGCGCCGTGGATCTCGACGCCGTCGAAGCCCGCGGCCTGGGCGTTCTCGGCCCCCTTCCGGTAGGCGGCGACGATGCCGGGGATCTCCGCGCGGTCGAGGGCGCGGGGCGTGACGAACGGCTTCAGCGGGCGGATGAGGCTGACGTGGCCCGCGGGGGCGACGGCGCTGGGGGCGACGGGGAGCTGCCCGCCGAGGTAGACCGGATCGGAGACCCGGCCGACGTGCCAGAGCTGGAGAAGGATCCGGCCCCCGGCCTCATGGACGGCGCGGGTGACGGCCTTCCATCCCTCGACCTGGGCGGCCGACCAGATGCCGGGCGTGTCGGGATAGCCGACGCCCATCGGATCGATCGAGGTCGCCTCCGAGACGATGAGGCCCGCCGAGGCCCGCTGCCGGTAATACTCGGCCATCAGCGGCGTCGGGACCCGGCCCGCCGCCGACCGGCAGCGGGTAAGGGGGGCCATGACGACGCGGTTCGGAAGCTGCCAGGCGCCGATGCGGACCGGCGTGCCGAGGGGGGAGGGGGTGCTCATGTGGGTTGGTGGAAGAGTATATAGTTCATTAAAATTGAACCATTGAACCGTCCGGCTGTCAAGTTTTGCGGGTGTTGCGTCCGATCCTATGATAGCATCGTTTTTCCACCCCGCCCCTCCCCCCATGAAATCCCTCGCCTTTCTGACCACCCTCCTTCTCCTCATTGGAACGCCCATGACCCACGCCCAGACCCCCGCGCCCGCCCCGGCCGCCTCCTTCTACGACCTCGACACGAAGACCCTCGCAGGCGAGGCCCAGCCGCTCTCCCTCTACAAGGGGAAGGTCTCCCTCGTCGTGAACCTCGCCTCGAAGTGCGGCTTCACCCCGCAGTACACCGGCCTCGAAACCCTCTACGAAAAGTACAAGGACAAGGGGTTCGTCCTCCTCGGTTTCCCCTCGAACGATTTCGGCGGCCAGGAGCCCGGCACCCCGGCGGAGATCCAGACCTTCTGCAGCGCGAAGTACAGCGTCACCTTCCCCCTCTTCGAGAAAGTCGTCACGAAGAAGGGCGACGGCCAGAGCCCGATCTACGTCTTCCTCACCAGCGCCCACGACGCGCCGAAGTGGAACTTCACGAAATACCTGATCGACAAGCAGGGCCACGTCGTCGCCGTCTTCCCGAGCGCGGTGAAGCCCGAGGACCCCGCCCTCGTCTCGGCCCTCGAGGCCGAGCTGGCGAAGTAGAGGCGTTTTTCGTTCAACGGACGAAGGCGTCCGGGCTCGGGCTATCGCCGGAGGAGTTCCCGGACATCGACGCGGAGGATGTCGGCAAGGTGGAGGAGCTCGATGTCGCCGACCCAGCGGCGCTGGCCTTCGATGCGGGCAATCACGTCGCGGCTCACATCCCATTCGGCGCGTTGGCAGCGGGCTGCGAGTTCAGCTTGGGAAAGCCCCATTGCGGTCCGGAGTTTCCGGATTGCGGGACCACAGAGATTGAGTTTTCGGGACGAGGCCATGCCAAATAAGGACTACGCACATGACCTTAGGAATGACGAAAGCTCAAGCTGTGTGACATTCCACACAAAATAAATTTTCAGCATGTTTCCCATCGCATCGGACCACATCGGGCTCCAATCGAGGCGCGATTTTCGAGGAGCAGGGAAGGAGCGGAAATTCCGCGACCGAAGCCGCCGCTAGACCGGGACGGTCTTCGCATTCGCCTTCACCGCCTCGACGAAGGCGTCGAAAAGAGGACGGTAGAGGGGATCGCGCTCGGGATGGTATTGAACCCCGAGGGCGAAGGGGTGGTCGATCAGGCGGACCTGCTCGACGGTGCCGTCGTCCGCATGCCGCGCCTCGACGGAGAGCCCCGCGCCGAGGCGGTCGATCGACTGGTGGTGGGAGCTGTTCACGAAGGGGAAACGGATCGCGACGGGGACCGGGACCGAGGCGTCGGCGACGTAGCGGAGGGGCTGGAGGTTGCCGAGTTTCTGCTCGGGATCGCGGTGGCCCGGGATGTCGAGGTGGAGGGTGCCGCCGAGGGCGACGTTGAGGACCTGGTGTCCCCGGCAGATCGCGAGGATCGGGACGCGGCCCGCCAGCGCCCGCTTCACCGCCTCGAATTCCCAGGCATCCCGCGCCGGATCGGGCTCCTCCACGTGGAGCGGATCGGCGACGGGCTGGCGGAGGAAGGCGGCGGCGATGTCGGAACCGCCGGTGAGGAGGAGGCCGTCGGAGGGGAGAAGCGGGATCTCCCCGCCCGAAAGGGGGCGGGCGTCCTGGAGCGTCACGCCGGAGTACGCCTCGAATACGCGGGCAAAGGGAGCCTCGTCGCATTCGCGGAGCCAGGTGGCGATCATCTTCATCGTGCCGCCAAGGCTAACTCCAAAAGGGAGGGCCGTCCATGGAGGTTTGCGCCCGGTTTTCGGCCCGTCGTCCTCCCTCCGATCGGGGCTTGGCGCGGCGCGGGCCGGTCGCTAGCGTCGTCTTCCCATGGCTCACCCGACTCCCGCCCCCGTCCGGACCAACGTCCTCGGCGGCCCCCTCCAGGCCTGCTGCCACGATCCCGTCACCGGCTTCTACCGGGACGGCTACTGCCGCACCGGCCCCGGCGACATCGGCCTCCACACGGTCTGCATCGAGGCGACCGAGGAGTTCCTCGCCTTCAGCCGCGCCGCCGGGAACGACCTCTCGACCCCCGTCCCCCAGTTCCAGTTCCCCGGCCTCCGCCCGGGCGACCGGTGGTGCCTCTGCGTCACCCGCTGGATGGAAGCCCTCGAGGCGGGCATGGCCCCTGCCGTCCACCTGGAGGCGAGCCACATCTCGGCGCTCGAATTCGTCTCCCTCGAAGACCTCCAAAGCCACGCCGTCCCGGAATAGCCTCCTCCCATGACTCCCGCCACGCCCCGCCATCACTCCCTTCCTTCCCGTATCCGGGGCGTGCTCCGGCACTGGGACGCCCACCACCGGTTCTTTTTCGCCTTCGCCGTGGCGCTCCTGGCGGCGCTGCCCCTTCCCGCTCGGGACGAGGTCGGGCCGATGATCCGGGCGGTGCTCGGCTGGGATCTTTTCGCCTTCGTCACCCTCGTCCTCGCCTGGCTCTCGATCGTCCTCGCCGATCCCTACGAGGTGCGGCGCAACGCGCGGCTCCAGGATGCGAACCGGACCTTCCTCTTCGTCATCGTCATCTCGGCGGCGACGGCGAGCCTCCTCGCCGTCGGCCTCCTGCTGGGGCAGAGCAAGGAGAACCCCCTCGGCGCGGCCAGCCTCGGCGGCCACATCGCCCTCGCGCTGGCGGCGATCTTCCTCTCGTGGGCGCTGATCCACACCCTCTTCACCCTCCGCTACGCCCACTATTACTACAAGGACGCCCGGCAAAAGGCGCGGGAGCACATCAAGGGCGGGATCGACTTCCCGGGGAACGAGCATCCCGATTACCTCGACTTCGCCTACTTCTCCTTCGTCATCGGGATGACGGCGCAGGTCTCCGACGTCACGATCTCCGAGCGTCGCGTCCGGCGCGTCGTCCTGGTCCACGGCCTCATCTCGTTCCTGTTCAATACCGCGATCCTGGCGATCTTCGTGAACATCGTCGCCGGGCTGCTGTAGGGGCTGCCTCTTCTCTCTTCTCCCTCTTCAAAAACAAAAATTTGACGCCGCACCCAAATAGGGGCATATTCCCCTAAATGAAGAACCGCGCGGCGATCCCCGTCCTCCCCTGCCACTGCGCCAGCCTCCGCAAGGCCGCGCGGCATCTCTCCCAGGCCTACGACGAGGCCCTCGCCCCTTCCGGCCTGCGGATCACCCAGTTCTCCCTCCTCGCCGCGATCTCCCTCACCCAGGAGGGGGAGCCGACGCTCCGCGAGCTCGCCGAGACGATGGGGATGGACCGCTCGACCCTCGGCCACAACCTCCGCCCGCTCGAGCGGGAGCACCTCGTCAGCCTGGAGACGGGCCGCGCCGACGCCCGCAGCCGGAGCGTCGTCCTGACGCCGCAGGGACGGGAGAAGCTCAACCAGGCCGCCCCGCTCTGGCGGGCGATGCAGGCCCGCTTCGAGGCCGGTTACGGCAAGGGGCCGAGCGCCTCCCTCCGCGCCTCCCTCCTCCGCGTGGCGGGAATGCCTTTCTGATTTTTGTCCCGCAGAATCAACCCCCAAAGAAAACCACCCCCCATGCCGATCCCTTCCCTCAAGCTCGCCGATAAAACCGCCCTCGTCACCGGAGCCTCGAAAGGCATCGGCGCCGCCATCGCCAAGGCCCTGGCCGCCGAGGGCGCGGCGGTCGTCGTCAATTATGCGTCGAGCCGCGACGCCGCCGACCGCGTCGTCAACGAGATCACCCTCGTCGGCGGCCGGGCCGTCGCCATCCAGGGCGACGTCTCGAAGAAGGCCGACATCGACCGCCTCCTCGTCGAGACGCAGAAAGCCTTCGGCCCGCTCGACATTCTCGTGAACAACGCCGGGATCTACCTTCCCGCGCCCGTCGGCTCGATCACCGAGGAGAACTTCCACCGCCAGTTCGACCTCAACGTCCTCGGCCTCGTCCTCCTCTCGCAGGAGGCGCTCCCCTACTTCCGCGCCGCGGGCGGGAGCATCGTCAACGTCAGCTCCGTCGTCGCCCGGCTCTCCCTCCCCGGCCTCGCGGTCTACAGCGCGACGAAGGCGGCGGTCGACTCGGTCACGCGGACCTTCGCCCGGGAACTCGCCCCGAAGAAGATCCGGGTGAACGCGGTCAACCCCGGCATCATCGCCACCGAGGGAACCCACAGCGCCGGATTCGTCGAGAAGGGGCAGGAAGCCTCGCCCCTCGGCCCCGTCGGCAAGCCCGAGGCGATCGCCTCGATCGTGACCTTCCTCGCCTCCGACGAGGCCCGCTGGATCAACGGGGAGACCCACTTCGCCACGGGCGAGATCCTCTGAATCAAAAGAGAAGCCCTACTCCGTGTCGAGCGAGCGCCAGAGGTACCAGCTCGCCACGGAGCGGTAGGGCTGCCAGCGGCGGGCGTGGCGGACGATCTGCTCCGGCGTCGGATCTTTCCCCTTCGGCTTTCCGTAGAGTTTCTTGAAGGCGAGGCGGATCGCGAAGTCGCCCGTCGGCATCACGTCGGGGCGCCCGAGGTGGGAGATCAGGAGCATCTGGACCGTCCACGGCCCGATGCCCCGCACCTGCGTCAGGCGGGCGATCAGCGCCTCGTCGTCGAGGGCGGCGGCCTCCCTCGGCGTCGGCACTGTGCCGTCGAGGCACTTCGCGTGGAGATCGCGAAGGGCGAGGAGCTTGTTCCGGGAAAGCCCCGCCCCCCGCAGCGCCTCGTCGGTCGCGAGGGCCGTGGCGGCATGGGGCGTCAGCTTCTTTCCCTGCGCCTTGCCCTGTGCCTTCAGGACCGCCTCGACCCGCCCGAGGATCGTCTCGGCAGCCTTGCCGTGGAGCTGTTGGTAGACAATCGCGCGGAGGAGCGCCTCGAAGAGGCTCTTCGCCCGCGTCCGGTTCGGGGCGTAGGGCCCGGCGCGGTCGATCACCGCGGCGAGCCGCGCGTCGGAGGCCCGCAGATGGGCGACGGCGGCGACGGGATCGAAGAGGGGAGCGGGCGGAGTCGGCACGTTGCCAGTCTAACGCGGGGAAGCGGGGCGTCGAAAAAATAACGGAGAAAAAAGCGCGCGGCCCGATCGTGGGGTATGTTGCAGGATGAATTCCCTTCGCCGCGCCTCCTGCTGGGTGCCGGTGGTATGCGGCGGGCTCGCGGTCCTTTTCGTTCCCTTGACGGGAGCGGCCGCCGAAAAGCAGGCGACCCTCGACGCGGCCCAGCTGCCCGAACTCACCTCGCAGCCTCCTCCCGTCCAGAACCTCCTCGCCGACGCCCTCGCCCTCACCGCGCAGGGCCTTTCCTACAAGTACGGTTCGGACGATCCGGCCAACGGCGGGATGGATTGCTCCGGCACCATCGAGTACCTCCTGAAGAAGGAAGGGATCGCCGCCGTCCCCCGTACGGCGAGCGACATCTATGCCTGGGTCCGGCGGCAGGAACTCTTCCAGGCCGTCGTCAGCACGAACCCCGCGAGCTTCGAGCTCGACGGGCTGAAGCCGGGCGACCTCCTCTTCTGGACCGGCACCTACAACATCGACCGCGACCCGCCCGTCACCCACGTCATGATCTACCTCGGCAAGGTCACGGGAAAGGACGGCAAGCCGCAGCGGATCATGTTCGGCGCGAGCGAGGGCCGCTACTACGCGGGCGCGCCCCGGTACGGCGTCAGCGTCTTCGACTTCGACCTCCCCGGCAGCCCCCCTCCGGCCTCCTACGTGAAGGGGACCGCCCGCTTCATCGGCTATTCCCCCGTCCCCGGCCTCCGGCAGGTGAAGGCGAAGGGAAAGGCGAAGAACGAAACGGAGATGGCCCCGCCCGCGCCGACCTTGATGCTGGCCCCTCTTCCCGCCCCGGCCCCGACCGAGGCGGAGACGACCCCGCCGGCTCCCGCCCCCGATGCGCCCGAAGTCTCGGCGACGTCGAAGGCGGCTCCCTCCGCGGCGCCCGCTCCTTCTGCTGACGCCGCGCAGGGCAGCGCGGCTCCGATGCCCTAAGCTAAGTTCCCTCCTCCTTTGCTGCGGGCGGCTCGTCCGTCGATCGGCAGGGGAACTTGGCCTCCTTCCTATCGCTCTTCCTTGAGGTCTTCAGGCAAGGGGAGAAAGTCCTCCCTCTCTCCGCTTCAGGGCAAAAAAAATCCCCCGGGTCCCTCACGATGGAGGAACCCGGGGGCATCGCACCTCGGCGCGATGAGGAACAAAGCGTTAAGTCGATTTAGTAGGCGAACCGGACACCGAGGCGGGCGAGGCCGTAGTTGTTCGTGTCGTCGGCGACCACGTAGCGGGCGTCGGTGAAGATGCCCCAGTTCCGGGTGAAGCGCCATTCGACGCCCACGCCCAGGTCGCCCGTCGCCTGCTCGTCGTTCGTCATGAAGTTCCCGCCCGCGCCGATGAAGGCGTAAGGAGCGATGTGGAGCGACTCGATGGGGTAGCGGGCGATCAGGTTCAGCGTCGCCGAGCTCACGGTGTCGACCGTCGAGCCGCCGTCGAAGCCGCTTCCTTCGAGGCCGAGGCCGATGTAGCGGCTGAAGAAGTAATTCACCCCGGCGCCGCCGCCGCCGCCCGAGTTGATCACCCCGCTCCCGGCGACCGCATAGGCGCCGAAGGCGTCGACCTGCCATTCGTTGGCGCGGAAGTAGGAATAATCGGGTTGGACGTTCTGGGAGAGCAACGAGTGGTGGAAGTCCTTCGGATCGTTGTTGCCGTCTCCGGCAAAGGCCGTGATGGCGCTCAGGGTCAGGACAAGGCTCAGCAGTTTCAATTTCGCATTCATGGTTTTCTCCTATGGGTGGGTAGGCGTCGGGGGGGAATTCTTCCCTCCACCGCCGCCCGGGTTCCTTTTGGAAGAAAGGTGCAGGCACCGTGCCATCGCCCCGTTTCCCCCGTTCCCTTCAGAGGAGGTTCCCGATCATGCAAAACGAGGCGGGCGGTTGTTTGCAAAATGTCGATTCGCCTCATGCAAAATGCGGCCATTCCGCCGGGTACGACAAAAGCGGCCCCTGGCGTGCCACGTGCATTTTGCCCTTTAAAGATGCTGGCACCGAGGGCTTAAGGAAAAAACCGTCCCATTGTGGCATGGCCGAAGCACTCCTAATGGTGACGGTCGATTCACCCAACGAGAAAAGGCCGCCCCCGAAGTCCCCTTAATTCAACGCCAACGAAAGAAACCTATGCGCACCATCCTCCTGATCCTCCTGATCCTCTTCCTCCTCGGGGCCCTCCCGATCTTCCCCTACAGCTCCAGCTGGGGCTACTACCCGAGCGGCGGCCTCGGCCTCCTCCTCCTCATCCTGATCATCCTCGCCGTATTGGGAATCCTCTAGTCCCCGCCTTCGTCCCCAAAACCCCCCATCCCGTTTCCCACATCATGAAAAATCTCCTGAAACTCTCCCTCTGCCTCCTCGCCGTCCTCCCGCTGGCCGCCTGCGACCAGCCGCCCGGCAAGGCGGCCACCTCGATCTTCGGCACCAGCCTCACCCAGGCGAACCTCGACCGCGTCCAGACCGACATGTCTCCCGCGATGGTCAAGAGCATCCTGGGCGAACCCTCGGAGTCGAAGACCGAGGCGATCCCGATCGTCGGCGGCACGCAGACGACTTACATCTACCGGAATAATTCCTCCGAAGTGAAGATCGTCTTCAAGAACGACCAGATGAAGGAAAAGACCGGCTCGTTCGGTTCCTAAAAGAAATTCATCAGAAACAATCCAACCCCCAAACCCCAACCCACCAAAGCCATGAAAATCACCACCACCTACCTCCTCGGCGCGATCCTCGTCGCCGCCAGCGCCAGCTTCGCCCTCGCGCAGGAAACGTCGTCGACCACCACCACGACGACCACCCAGCAGCCTCCCGCCCCGCCCGTCCCCCCGCCGGTGACGACCGTCCAGACCACCACGGTTATCGTGAAGGCCCCGATGACCTTCTACATCCGCAAGGCGGAGAGCGGCGGCCTGAAGGACGGCGACGCCCTCACGGTCCGCGCCAGCGGCAAGGTCTATGACAGCGACGGCGACGTCGTCGGCCACCTCACGAACCTCTCCGGTTCCGACGTCCGCTCCACGCCGGTCCGCGACGAATACAAGATCAAGAGCCCCGGCGGCACCCTGATCGCCTCGACCCGCCCTTCCTCGGCCTACGACAGCGACCGCAAGGTGACCGTCGTCCGCCAGGACAAGCCGGAACCCGTCGCCAGCACCACCACGACGACGACGCGGGAAACCACGGTCACTCCCTAGTCCGGCTCGCGGCAACGGACGCCTGAACCCAACCCCAACCCAAGAACCAAGATGAAGACAACCTCACGCCTCCTGATCCTTCCGATCGTGGCCCTGGCTCTCTGCCTGGTCGGCTTCGCGCCGCAGGCCGAAGCGGGGGTCCATGTCGGCATCGGCATCGGGGTGGGAAGCCCAGGTTACTATGGCCCGAGTCCCTACTACGCCCAACGCGAGTGGGTCCCGGGCTACTGGGTCCGCCACCACCACCATAGCGAGTGGGTCCCCGGCCACTGGGTCTATCGCTAGACCCGGGGCCGACGCCCTCCCGGTGAAAAAAATCCCGCCCTTTTCCAAGGGCGGGATTTTTCGTTTCAGGCGAGCTGGTCGTCGGCGACGCGGTAATGGGGGTCGCCCGCCGGGTCGGTTTCGATGACGCCCTTCCGCGTCAGCAGCTCGCGGCAATCGGGGCTGAGGTGGCGCAGGTGGAGGCGCTTCCCCAGCGCCTCGTACTTCGCCGTCAGGCTGTCGAGCGCCTCGATGGCCGAATGGTCGGCGACGCGGGCGCGGCGGAACTCGATCACGATCTCCTGCGGGTCCTCCTTCGGCGAGAAGAGCTCCTGGAAGCGGGAGGCCGAGGCGAAGAAGAGGGTGCCGGTCAGCTCGTAGACCTTCGTGCCGTCGGCCTCGACGCGGCTCGTCGCGCGGATCTCCTTCGCGTGTTCCCAGGCGAAGACGAGCGCCGAGAGGATCACGCCGAGGATCACCGCGACGGCGAGGTCGGTGAAGATCGTCACCACCGTCACCAGCACCATCACGAGGTAATCGTGGTGCGGTACCTTCCTCCAGATGCGGAGCGAGGCCCAGGCGAAGGTCTTCGCCGAGACGACGAACATCACCCCCACCAGCGCGGCGACCGGGATCCTCTCGATCCACGACGAGGCGAAGAGGACGAAGCCGAGGAGGAGGAGCCCCGCCGTGATGCCGGAGAGGCGGCGCGTCGCCCCCGAGGTCACGTTGATCATGCTCTGGCCGATCAGGGCGCAGCCCCCCATGCTGCCGAAGAATCCGGCGACGACGTTCGCCGCGCCGAGGGCGAGCGATTCCCGGTTCGGGCGGCCCCGCGTCCCGGTGATCTCGTCGATCAGGTTCAATGTCAGCAGCGATTCGATCAGCCCGACGAGGGAGAGGATCACCGCGTAGGGGAGGACGATCCAAAGGGTCGCCAGATTCCACGGCACGGCGGGGAGATGGAACGGCGGGAAGCCGCCCCGGATCGAGGCCATCTCGCCGACCGTCTTCGCCGGGATGCCCGCCACGGCGACGAGGAGGGAGACGAGGACGATGGCCGCGAGCGCCGAGGGGACCGCCTTCGTCACGCGCGGGATGAGGTAGACCAGCGCCACGGTCACGGCGATCAGGCCCGCCATGACGGCCATCTGGTGGGGCGTCATCCAGACCGCCGCGCCCGCCGCGTCGCGCACCTTGAAGTGGCCGAACTGGGCGAGGAAGATCACGATGGCAAGGCCGTTCACGAAGCCGAGCATCACCGGATGGGGAACCATGCGGATGAACTTCCCGAGCCGGAAGAGGGCGAAGAGGATTTGGAGCACCCCCATCACGATCACCGTCGCGAAGAGATATTCGGCCCCGTGCCGGACGACGAGGTCGACCATGACGACCGCCAGCGAGCCCGCCGCCGCCGAAATCATCCCCGGCCGCCCGCCCCAGACCGCCGTGATCAGGCAGACGATGAAGGCCGCATAGAGGCCGACGAGCGGATGAAGATGGGCGACGAAGGCAAAAGCAATCGCCTCCGGCACCAGCGCCAGGGCGACGGTCAGACCGCTGAGGAGATTGTTCTTCGTGTCGGAAAGGGAAGAGCTCATGGAAAAGCTGAAACCCTAGGAAGAGGGACCGGGAAGTCGAGGCTCGATGCAGGGGCCAAGTGGCTTGATCTCCCATAGAGCCGTCTCCCAATAGGAGTCTAGGCGTATTGGCCCCGTCTCTCCCTACAGCTCGTACCCTCGGACGCTCAGGGAAGCAGCGGATTTTAAAACAGTTCGGAGACGAGGCGCAGGGGGAACGCGTCCGCCTAGTTCAGGCCCTCAGAACAGGAGGTCACGGAGGGGCGGAGCCCCTCTGTGGCGTTAAGCGGATCGCCTCCAGCTGTACAGGGTCGACCCCGCAAGCCCCGAAGGGCGTTCCGACGACAGCCCGCAGAACGCGCTTTTTTCCCAAACGTCTCGCCCCTACCCCACCTTCCCCGGCGGCGTCAGCAGCTTCTGCTTCGTCGTTCCGAAGTCGACGAGTCTGCGCCCCAGGTCGACGTTCACGACGTGGACGCCGATGCGCATGCCCGTCCGTACCTTCGCCTTGCTCTTCTCGCCGCGCAGTTCCTGCCGGGCGGCGTCGAAGTCGTAGAAGTCGCCCTGCATCTCGGAGATGCGGACGAAGCCGGTGACGAGGAAGTCGGGGAGCTCGACGAGGAGGCCGCCGCTGCGGACTTCGAGGACGAGGGCGGGGAAGACTTCCTTGGTCGAGGCCTGGGCGCGGAGCGAGAAGAATTCGAGCTTCTTCAGGATGACCGATTCCTTCTCGGCGTCGCTCGCGGTCCGCTCGGTGGCCGAGAGGGCGTCGGCGAGGCCGGGGGGGAGGGGCTGCGGCTTGCCGAAGAGGGCGCGGTGGATGGCGAGGTCGGCGTAGCGGCGGATCGGGGAGGTGAAGTGGGCGTAGTTCTTCTTCGCGAGGCCGAAGTGGCCGAGGGGCTGCTCGGAGTAGACGGCCCGCTTCATCGACTTCAGGAGGTTGGTCTTGATGACCGGCTCCTCGGCCTTCCCGGCGATCCGGTTGAGGAGTTTCTGGATCTCGCCGCGCAGGGTGAGGTCGCCGACCTGGATGCCGAGGGTGAGGACCTGGGCGCGGAAGTCGTTGAGGCGCGCCGGTTCGGGGTTCTCGTGGACGCGGTAGAGGGCGGGGCGGTTCGCCCGGCGGAGTTCCTTCGCGACGAGCTCGTTGGCGAGGAGCATGAATTCCTCGATGAGCTGGTGGGAGGCGTCGTTCTCGACCTTTTCGAGGCGGACCGGCTTCCCCTTCTCGTCGAGGCGGACCTTGACCTCGGTGAATTCGAGGTTGAGCGCGCCGTCGGCGAAGCGGGCCTTGCGGAGGGTCTGGGCCATGGTGCCGAGGACGGTGAGGTGCTTCCCCATGAGGCCGACGGGCTTCTTGATGAGCTTGTAGGCTTCCTGGTAGCTGAAGCGCATCCGGCTGTGGATGACGCCCTGGACGAAGCGGGTGCCGAGCACTTTCCCTCGCGGATCGAGGCGGACGACGACGGTCTTCACGAGGCGGTCGACGTTCGGGCGGAGGGAGCAGAGGCCGTTGCTGAGCTTCTCCGGGAGCATCGGGATGACGCGGTCGACGAGGTAGACGCTGTTGCCGCGCTTCCGCGCCTCGATGTCGAGGGGGCTGCCGGGGCGGACATAATGGGAGACGTCGGCGATGTGGATGGCGACCTCGAGGACGTTGTCGGGGAGGAGGCGGTAGGAGAGGGCGTCGTCGAAGTCCTTCGCGTCGTCGGGGTCGATGGTGAGGACGAAGTCCCGGCGGAAGTCCTCGCGGTCCCTCAGGTCCGATTCCTGGACGGTGTCGGGGATGCGGTCGGCCTCGGCGAGGGCGGCGGCGGGGAATTCCTCGGGCAGCTCGAACTTGCGGATGATCGAGAGGAGGTCGATGCCGGGCTGGTCGGGCGGGCCGAGGACCTCGGTGATCTCGCCCTCGGGGCTTTCCTTCGGGGAGGTCCATTCCTTGAGCTTCACGACGACCTTGTGGCCGAGGGGGATCTTCTGCCGGGGCGGGGCGACGATGATGTCGTGCTGGATGCGGGAGTCGTCCGGGCGGACGTAGTAGGCGACCTTCGCCCGCTCGAACGTCCCGACGAGCTGGGTCCGCGCCCGCTGGAGGATGCGGATGACCTGGCCGCTCAGCTTTTCCGATCCGGCCTTGCGTCCGCCGCCCCCGTTCCGTCCGGACTTCTGCCCGCGCGGGGTGTTGAGGCGGACGAGGACCTGGTCGTGGTGCATGGCGACGCCGATGTCCTCGGCCCCGATGTAGACGTCGGGATGGTCGGGATCGTGGGGGACGACGAAGCCGAAGCCGCGCTCGTTCACGGTGATCCGGCCCGCGACGAGGCCGAGCCGTTCGGGCAGGCAGTAGAGGCCGTTGCGGACGGCGACGAGGCGGCCCCCGTTTTCCTCGGCGTCGAGGAGGGCGAAGAAGGCCGCCGTCTCCTCGTCCCGCACCTTCAGTTTCCGGGCCAGGCCCTTCCGGTCGAGGGGCTGGTATTGGGATTGCCGCATGAGGGCGTAAAGGGGGGCGGCTTCGATCATCCCTCCACTATGGCCTCGTTCCGGAAAAAGTCGATGGCCGCGCCCTCCTTTCGGGCGGAATGGTTCGCTTGAAAAAAGGGGCGGTTCGGCGCAGGGTGGGGCCCTGATGAGCACGGAACATTCCGAAGGTGCCGGCGCGGCGGCGAACGAGGCGATCTTCGGGGCTCCCGGGGCAAGGGAGAGCGGCCTCCGGTCGGCGATCGCGGGCGGCTGCGGCTGGGTGCTCGCGCTCTTCCTCGCCGACGCGGCGCTCTCGATCGTCGCCTCGGCGTTTTCCCTGGCGGGGAGTTCCTTCCTTTCGAGCCTCTCGGGGCTCCTCTCGCTGGTCGCGCTCCTCGCCGCCGCCGTGACCTACGGGCTCTCGGGGCTCACGCCCATGATCCCGAAGCGGCTCGCCTACCCGCTCTTCTTTTTCTACGTGGCGGCCCTGCTGGGGGAGCTGTACCGGATGTGCTGGACCGGCCATCTGGCCTCGGGTTCGGCCTGGTATTATCTGGTTTTCTCCCTCGTCCAGGGGGGGCTCGGCCTCGCCGTGTTGAAGGCGGTGAAGGGAGGCGAGGGGGCTGGGGCGCTCTGGTCGTGGCCGCTCTGCCCGGGGGAGCGGATCACCGGCCAGGCCTTCACGTGGTGGAATCCGGCGTTTTTCCTCGCGGTCAGCGGCCTCCTCGCGGTGGGAGCGGTTCTTTTCACGGTTTTCTGCGCGGGGGTCGGCCTCTCCCGGAGCCCGCTCGGGCCGTTCATGGCGCTTCATCCCGGGGGGCTGACGATGCGGGCGCAGACCTACACGCGGGAGGCTGACGGGAAGCGGATCGATCTTTATCCGATGATCCACGTCGCCGACGCCGTCTTCTACCGGAACGTCCTCGCCGCGATCCCGCCGGAGGAATTGATCCTGACCGAGGGGCTGCAGGACCGGAAGAAGCAGCTCCGCTCGCGCGGCCTCGATTACCGGCACGCGGCGAAGAAGCTCCAGCTCGCCTCGCAGGCCGACGCCTTCGTCCCGCAGACGGCCCGGCAGCAGAACGCCGATGTCGATCTTTCCGACTTCTCCCCGACGAGCATCGTCCTCGTCAACCGGATCAGCGACCTCTTCCAGAACTTCACCGTGGCGAAGATGCGCGGGCTCCAGGTGCCGCCCGCGGAGCTCCAGCAGCTGCTCTACGACATCGACACGCGGCGGAGCGCCCACCTCCTCGCGGTGATCCGGGAGGAACTCCCCGGCACCGACGCGATCGCCGTCCCGTGGGGGGCGATGCACATGGTCGCCGTGGCGCAGGGGCTCCGCGAGGAGGGCTTCGTGCTGAAGGAGACCCGGGAACTGCGTTACCTCGCTTTTCCCTGGGCCTCCTCGGTCGCCGCTAACGCGTCGCGTTAGTGGTGGTGGCCGCCGCCATGGTGGTACCCGCCGCCGTGCCAATGCCCGCCGCCGCCGATGATGACGGTGGGGCCGCCGTAGTAGTAGGGATCGGGCGGGGGCTGGCTATAGGCCCAGTAGCCGGGAATCCAGACCCGCTCCCCGCGATGGATCTCCCAATAGCCGGGAACCCAGTAACGCTGGGCATAATAGGGATTGGGACCGTAGTAGGCGGGGGGGCCGACGCCGATCCCGACGCCGACGTGGACGCCGGCCTGCGCCGCCGGAGAGGAGCCGAGGAAGCAGGCGAGGGCGAGACTTCCCAGGACCAACGGAAGCCTCATCCGTTTGATGGTTTTCATTCCCTAACATACCCCATTTCGGAGGGAAAAGCGAAAGGGATTCCGCGAGCCCGGGTCAAGCGGCGGACTGGCCCCCGTCCGGGGCGGCCGCCTTTTTCTCTCGTTCCCGCTGCTGCTGTTCCTCCCAGACGAGGTCGCGGAAGAGGTCTTCGACCTTGGTCCGCGCCCAGGGGGTCTTCCGCAGGAACTGGAGGCTCGATTTGACGCTCGGGTCGTAGTTGAAGCAGCGGATGGCGATCCGCTTCCCCATCTCCTCCCAGCCGTAGGCCGCGGCCAGCCGCGTCACGATCTGCTCGAGCGTCACCCCGTGGAGGGGATCGTGCGAGGAATGGGCGGAGGGCATGGGCCGCAGGTGTCCTGGTTCTATGGTCCTACTGTCCGAAAATCGCGCCGTGGAGGTCGTTCCGGGAGGCCGGGGAGAGGCCGCGATCGAGCTGCGGGGGGGGCGGCGCTCCGCCTCCGGCGTTGATGCCGTTCGCGCCGATCGCGGCGAGGGTCCCGGGACCCATGACGGTTTCCTTGCCGCCGCCGGGGACGTTGCCGGAGGGCGGCGCGTTGTTGCCGAGGGCGCCGCTCTTCTTGCCGTTGTCGTTCTTGCCGTCGTCGGTGGCCTTGCCGCTCCCCGAATCGCCGCTGCTGCTCTCGACCGCGTCGGGCTTCGTGTCGCTCGTCTTCACGACGGGGGTGGAACTGACGATCGTCGTCGTGCTCGAGGTCGTGTCGGTCGTCAACTTGTTCACGACGGTGACGATGGTCGCCGTCGTCGTTGCGGCAGCCGAGGTCGTCGCCGCGGTGCTGGCCGAAGGGCTGCCGAGGCCCGCGTCGATGACGAGGGAGGGTTGCCCGTTCGAGGCCGCGCTGCTCGTCGCCGTGGAGAGGACGCCGTCCGTGACGGCGACGGTGGCGACGGTGGCGGAGCCGACGGTGATGTCGTTGAGGCCCGTGTTGGCGGCGGTCGTCGCGGTCGCCCCGTTGAAGGTGAGGGTGTAGCCGGCGGTCTGGCCGGCCTTGCTGCCGTAGATGACGTGGAATCCGTAGCTGTAGTAGGGGGCCCGGCTGTTGATGGTGACCGTCCCGCCGAAGACGTTGCCCGTATTGGTGAGGAGGAAGTCGCCGTATTCGCTCACCGTGAGGTTGCCGCCGACCTTGAGGGCGGCGGTCTGGGTCACGGAGGTGGTGGTGGCGAAGGTGGCGTCGAGGTTCCCGGCCACCGAGCCGCCGATCGTGGTGGAGACGGTGTCGGTGAGGGTGACGTTGCCCTGGACGTTGTCGAGGGTGATGGCGGTCGCCCCGGTGAGGCTGAGGGTCGCGGCGCTGGTGCTGCTGCCGCTGAGGGTGACGTTGGCGGCGGTGTCGGAGAGGGTCACGGCACCCCCGGTGTGGTTGTTCACGATCGAGGTGGTGCCGGAGAGGCTCATCGTGACCGCGCCGGTGCCGCTGAGGTTGAGGACGGAGGCGGTGACCGTCGCCCCGCCGGAGGAGCTGATCGCGCCCTTGAGCGTCACGTTGCCGGTGAGGCTGGTGTTGGAAGCGACGTAGATGCCGCCCGTCGAGCCGTCGAGGAGGATGCCGCCGGTGTGGGTGGCGAGGCCGGAAGCCGAGGTGAGCCACGCGCCGCTGGTGGCGGTGCCGAGGGAGAGGAGGGCGTTGTTGGCGGCGAGGATCGTGAGGAGGCCGGTGCCGGTGACGGTCGAACCGGCGAGGTTGACGCCGCCCGTGGCGGTGAGGGTCGCCGCGCCGGTGCCGAGGTTCACGTTGGCGGTGGTGGCGTAGAGGGCGTAGGCGGTGGTCGCGCTCAGGCTGGCGGTCCCGGTCAGGAGGGTCGTCCCGGTGGCGTTGGTGAGGGACGGGGTGCCGAGGGTGGCGGAGATGCCGTAGGAGGTCCCGGCGGAGGCGGCGCCGCCGGCGCCGGTGAGGGTGAGGGTGCCGGCGCTGACCGAGACGGAGGAGGAGTCGAGCGTGACGCCGTAGGAAATCCCCGAGGCCCCGGTCACCGCGCCGCCGCTGCCGTTCAGCGTCAGGGAACCGGTGCCGCTGACCGTGATCGAGCTGGCGACGTCGGAGCCGAAGAGATCGATGCCGAAGGAGGTGCCGGAGGCCCCCGTCGAGGTCGATCCGGTGCCGTTGAGGACGACGTTGCCGGAGGTCGTCGCGGTGGTGCCGTGGACGGAGATGCCGTGGGAGCCGATCGAGGCCCCGTTGGCCTGGCCGCCGGTGCCGGAGAGGTTGAAGCTGCCGCCGCTAGTCGAGGTGAGGGAGGAGTACTCGAATTGGATGCCGTAGGACTGGGTGCCGGAACCGGCGAGGCCGGTGAAGTGCATGGCTCCCGTGGTGGTGGTGAAGGTGCCGGTGTTCGAGTAGATCCCGTAGGAGCGGCCGCTCGTGGTGTTCGACGCATTGCCGGTGCCGTTGACGGTGAGCGTTCCCGCCGCGGTCGAGACGGTCGAGTTCGAGAGCGAGATGCCGTAGGAGCTGCCCGCGGAGGAGGAGCCGCCCGTGCCGGTGAGGGAGACGGAGCCGGTGCCGGAGGCGCTGAGGGTCGAGTTGGTCTGGATCACGAGGCCGTTGGAGCCGTAGTTGCCCCCGGTCACGTTCCCGGCGGTGCCGGTGATCGAGAGGGTCCCGGCGGAGGTCGAGAGCGTCGACGCCGAGATCGAGACGCCGGTGACGCTGTTGGAGCCGCCGCCCGCCCGCGTGCCGTTCAGGGTGAGGTCGGTGGAGGCGGTGATCGTCGAGCCGGAGATCGAGATGCCGCCCGCCGTGGCGGTGAGGGTGAGGGCCGAGGGCGCGGTGATCGTCTCGCCGGTGAGGGTGATCGAGGTGGCGGTGACGGTCGAGGCGGCGCCGACGGTCAGCGTGCCGGAGGAGAGGCGGACGGCGGTGTTCGTCGCGCTGTTGATGTTCCCGTCGAGGGTGTAGACGGAGCCGGTTCCGAGGCCGAAGGTGATGTTCGTGGAGAGGGTGAGGTTGTTCCCCGAGGCGCTGTAGAACACGGAGAGGCCGGAGACCTGGCTGAGCGCGGTGGCGAGGGTGCCGTTGGAGCCGTTGGCGGCGCTGATCGTGAAGCTGTTCAGGTCGAAGCTCCCGCCCGAGGCCCCGGAGACGCTGCCGACGGCGGCGGCGGTCGTCGCGGCGCTGCTGACGACGACGGTCTTGCCGTTGAGGGCGGCGTTGACGATGAGGGTGTATTGCCCGCTGCCGAGGTACCCGGTGGCGTTGGTCTGGGCGGCCCCGTTGGAGTAGACGACGACGGCGCCGAGGCTGCCGAGATCGGTCGCCCCGGAGAGGGCGGTCTGCCATTGGAGGTAGGGATTCGTGACGCCGCTGATGATGTTCCACGCGGTGAGGAAACTTCCGGAATAGTTCGTCGAGACGAGCATCTGGGCCGAGGTGAGGCCGGTGGCGCCGGTGGCGGTGCCGCTGCCGATGCCGGTGCTCAGGGTGCTGGTGTCGGTGTTCCAGTAGTTGTAGGTGACCGTGCCGCCGTTGCGGTTTCCGATGAGGCCGCCGACATAGCTGGTGAGACCGTAGGCGGGGGTGGAGGCGGCGGAGGAGGCGGTGCCGGTGGAGTAGGAGGTCGTGACGGTGCCCCCGATGATGCCGCCGATAAGGCCGCCGACGGAGGCGATATCGCCCGCGACGTCGGTCACGTTGCCCGTGGCGTAACTCGCGCTGAGGGTGCCGTTGTACATCTGGCCGACGAGGCCGCCGCTCCAATTCGTCGAGCCATACGCCGTCGTGTCGGTCACGTTGCCCGTGGCGTAGCTCGCGGTGATGGTGCCGCCGGCGAAGGTGGTGCCGTTGTAGCTCGCCCCGTTGCCCCCGACGAGGCCGCCCGCGAAGTTGTAGTTGTAGGTGGCGCTGTTGCCGACGTTGGGGACGGTGATCGAGACGTTGCCGGTGGCGTAGGTGCGGGTGATCGTCCCGTTGTTGTTGAGGCCGACGAGGCCGCCCGCGAAGTTGTTGTCGCTGGTCCCCGTCTGGGTGCTGGTGAGCGAGACGTTGCCGGTGGCATAGGAATCGGTGATGGTTCCCTGGTTGTTGTAGCTGACGAGGCCGCCCGCCGACGCGGTGACGCCGTCGGCCACCGTGGCGGTGACGGTGCCGGTGGCGTAGGAGGAGGTGATCGAGGCCTGATAGCCGTTGGTCCCGACGAGGCCGCCCGCGTTGTTGCCGGCGGTGACATTCCCCGTCGCGTAGGAATTGCTGATGGTGGCGGTGGTGTTGTTGCTGCCGGAGAGGCCGCCGACGGAGTTGCCGGTGCCGTTGACGGCACCGAGAGCGTAGGACTTGTCGACCGTGTAGTCGTTCTGCCCGACGAGGCCGCCGATGAAGCCGACGCCGGTGACGACGACGTTGGTGTGGGAGCCGGTGATGACGCCGCCGATGTTGTTTTCCCCGACGAGGCCGCCGGTGTAGTTGGTGCCGGTGACGGTGCCGCTCGCGGCGGCGTTGCTGACGGTGCCGCCATTGTTGTAGCCGACGAGGCCGCCGACGTAATTGGTGCCGGTGACGCTGACGTTGGTGAGGGTGATGTTCTCGATCCGGCCCCTGCCGCTGGCGCCGCTGACGTAGCCGAAGAGGCCGACGTAGTTCACGCCCGACTGGTTGACCGTGAGGTTGCTGATCGTGTGGCCGAGGCCGTCGAAGTTCCCGCTGAACCTGTAGGTGTTGTTTCCCATCGAGGTGAAGCCCGAGAGGCCGCTGGCGTCGATGTTGGCGTTGAGGGCGTAGCTGGTCGTGTTCGCTCCGGCATTGACGGCCGTCGCCATCTGCTGGAGCTGGGTGGCGTTGTTCACCAGCATGTAGGCGGTGAAGTTCGAGGCGGCCCCGGTGCTGACGTTGGCGCTGTAGGCGTAGGTGCTGAGGTAGTTCCCCGAGTCGTAATAGACTTTGACCGTCCCGCTGGTGCCGGAGACGCTGATCGTGCCGTCGATGACGACCGCGCCGGCCCCCGTTGCGCCGGTGTCGGCATGGAGAACGACGTTGCCGTTGCCGGTGTTCGCGATGTTCCCCTCAATGATGATGTCGCTCCCCGCGTTGAGAGTGAGGGTGGTGTTGGTGCTCCAGGAGATCGTCGCGCCCGAATCGAGGGTGATGATCTCGGTCTGGCCGTTGGTCGCCGAGGAGGTCGTCAGGGTGACGTTGGCGGTGGAGAGCTGGGTGCCGAGGGCCGAGGCGAGGAAGGTGTTGACCCCGTCGGGGGTGCCGCTGGCGAGGATCTCGATCGAGCCGGGATCGAAGAGGAGGTTGCCGATCCCGCCGTCGCCCCGGAGGTCGGCGAGGCCCCCCCGGACGAGGAGGTTTGCGCCGGAGACCTCGGCGTCGCCGCCGATGCCGGTCGCGCCCGCGCCCTTGGCCTCGATCCGGCCCGAGAAGAGGGTGGTGCCGCCCGCGATGATCGTCACGGTGCCGCCGTCGCCCGCATCGGTGGCGTTCGCCGTGATGAGGCCGGTCGCGTCGATGTCGTCGTCGGTCTTGATGTCGACCTTGCCGCCGCCCGAACCGGCGGCCCCGTCGGCATGGATCTCGCCAGCGGCGACGATCTTCCCACTCCCGCCGAGGACGCCGAGATGGATGACGCCGCTCTTCACGCTCGCGCCCGTCGCACGAACGACGCCGGTGTTGTTGATGGCGAGGCTGTAGAGGTTGCCGGTGGCTTTGAGGTCGGCCTGGACGGCGTTGATGAGGCCGCTGTTGTTGATGCCGGTGCCGGCTCCGCTGCTGAGGCTGCCGCTCCCGACGCGGACGAGGCCGCCTTCGGGGACGCCGGTGGTCAGATAAAGTTCGTCGGTTGCGTAGACGCCGACGAGGCCGCCTTTGCCCGCGACTTCGCTGGCGTTGACGGTGCCCTGGTTGTCGATGTGTTTGGCGATGAGGTAAACATCTCCACCGACGGCGTTGATGGTGCCGAGGTTGGTGATGGCGGCGGTGCTATTGCCGACGAAGTGCATCGCGCCGCTCCCGTTGTTGGCGATGAAGTCGGCGTTGTTGATGTCGAGGGTGCTCGCCATGAACCCGGCGGTGTTGACGATGCCGGTGGCGCCGATCATGACGCCGTTGGGGTTGATGAGGAAGACTTTGCCGTTGGAACTCAACGTGCCGTAGATCTGGGAGAGGTTGGTCCCGACGACGCGGTTGAGGACGGTGCTGTTGGCGTCGCTCTGGATGAATTTGGTCAATTCCCCAGCCCCGATGCTGAAGTCTTGCCAGTTGATGACGGCTCCGTTGCTGTTGACGACGGTCAATGTGTTGCCGCTGCTGCTGATGTTGGCCGTGCCACTGACGACGTCGCCCCCGGTGGGGTTCGCTCGCAGCTCCCATGGAGTCAGGCTCAGGCCGGTCATCAGACCGAGCATCAAGATACCGGCCAGCTGCCCCAACTGGCTCTGCCCGCGAAGGGCCCCCGTGGATTTTTTCATGTACCTTGTACTCTTATAATCAATTAATTGCCGTGGAATGATCCTCAATGTGTACCAAAGCAAAGGGACCGGTAGGAAACAAGTACTTCATTCCGTGAAACATAAGGATATTTAAGGGGCCGCAAGCTTTTCCCGACGTTCCGCTCGCTTCCTAGGTAGGAATGCGTTCTATGCTTAGTATATCGCCGGTCGTGGCAAAAGCGGGCTTTAGAGCAATGATGTACTCGAGTAAAACGACAATGAGCGAAATACGAATCAGAGCGGGCTTCAGCCTGGTCGAGGTGGCGTTGGCCCTCGGGATCTGCTCGTTCGCGCTCATCGCCCTGCTTTCCCTCTTCACCATCGGCCTCCACGACTCGAAGGAGTCGGGGGAAAAGATCGAGGCGGCGAATCTCGCCTCGCTCATCCTCTCGGCCCGGCGGGCCTCTCCCTCGGGGACCAACGGGACGATGTCGACCCTCGCGATTCCCGCCTCGGCGCTCGCCCGCTCCTACGGCGACGCCTATGCCGGGGCCGACAAGTACGTCTCTGCCGACGGCACCCTCACCACCCCGGCGAAGGCCGCCTTCCGCATCCGGTGCAGCGCGGGGACCAACGCCGTGACGGGAACCGGCGTCTCGATGGTTTACCTCCTCCTCAGCTGGCCGCCCCAGGCCGATCCCACCGGCCCCAACGCGAAGACCTATGAATTCTTCAGCTGCATCCCCCTTCCCTGAGTCCCGCCCCGGCGGCCCCGGCCTCCGTCGCGCGCGCCGGGGGAAAGGCGCGGCCGGGTTCACCCTCGTCGAGACCCTCGTCGCCGTCACGATCCTGGCGCTCATCACCACGCTCCTGGCGCAGGTCATGGGCGCGGCCTCCCTCACCAGCCAGGTCGTCCAGCGGCGGATCAACAATTTCACGAAGGCCCGCGCCCTGATCGACCTCTTCTCGCAGGACCTCGCGGCGGGCCTCTACCGGAGCGACCTCGCCTTCTATCCCGCCGGGGGGCAGACCTTGATCGCCTTCTACACGCAGCGCCCCGGCGTCGGCGCGACCGCGACGCGGAACCTCGCCCTCGTCCAATACGCCATCGACACCACCTCGGCGGAGAGCCCCCTCCAGCGGAGCGACCTCGCCATCGGCTGGGACAAGTCCCAGTCAGGCGACGTCTCCTTCGGCGAGGCGACGACCCTCCCGAAGCTCTCCCTCGTGAAGCCGAGCGACACGGCGAACGGCGTCGTCGGCCTCCAGGTCCGCTTCCTCCTCGCCGACGGGACGATCCAGGCGAAGTATGCGAACACGGTCGACAACCCCCTCCGCGCCATCGGCGTGACGATGGCCGTGGTCGACGACGAGAGCCTCAGGAAGATGACCCCCGCGCGGCTCAACGCGCTGCGGGCCGTCTTCGCCTCGACCGCCCCGGCCGACCACGCCGTGAAGGAAGCCTGGCAGGACGCCCTCGGGGCCTCGTTCGACTGGCCCTCCTATCCCGCGACGCTTTCGAGCGGGCTCCTGATCTTCGAGCGTTTCGTCTATGTTTCGCCCGTCTTCTGATCGCCGCCCGCCCCTTCGGAAAAGGGGGCGGCGGGGCATGGCGCTGCTGGTCACCCTCTTCCTCCTCGCGATCCTTTCGGTGATGCTCGTCGCGCTGGTCAGCCGGACCAGCCTCGACCACCAGGCGAGCGCCAACTACACGAAGTCCCTCCGCGCCGAGGAGATCGGCATGGCGGGCCTCGAGATGGTGATCTCCCAGCTCCGCCAGGAGATGGGCAAGGACCAGCTCCCCGACCTCACCTACCCCGCGAAGCCGCTCTACCTCAACGTCACCGCCGCCAACCTCTCCCCCCAGCCCCTCGGGACGAACTCGGCCATGCCGCTCCTCGTCAAGATCAGCACGAACGCGCCGTTCTTCACCGGCAGCCGGGCGAAGGGGACCCTCGTCGCCTCGACGGTGAGCACGGCGACGGCCTCCCTCAACGGCCGCTCCTACGGGATCACCCGGTGGGGCGATCCCCGCCTCGGGACGTTCCCCTCGACGAAGGCGCTCCCGGCGTGGGTCGTCGTCACGCGGGGCGGCCCCACCGACGGGACGCAGGCCCTCTTCGGCTCCGCCGGCGGGACGATCAACAACAGCGCCATCTCCAACACGAACTTCGCCATCGGCCGCTTCGCCTACGCCGTCTACGACACCAGCGGCCTCCTCGACATCACCGTCGCCGGGTATCCGACGAACGCCATCCCCCCGGCGCAGGCGGTGGCGCTGAAGGGGGCCCTCGCCGGGGCCGACGTCTCGGCCATCGGCATCGACCCGAAGACTTTCACCGCCTGGCGCAACGCCGCCTCCGCCGTCTCCGCCGCCTCCTACCTCTCCTACGTCACGAACTTCGCCGCGACGAACGGCTTCCGCAGCATCACCAACGGGGACACCACCTTCCTCAGCCGCCAGGACCTCATCCTCGCGGCGCAGAAGGGGACCGCCGGGCTGACCACCGCGATGCTGACGAACCTCACCGTCTTCAGCCGGGAGCGGAACGCCCCCGCGTGGCTCCCGCAGAATCCCGTCGGGATCACGCCGAACCCGAACTACGCCTCCCTCGCCGCCTCGTCGAACGCGACCAACGCCTTCGCCCCCCTCATCCGGAGGACCGCCGCCGCCACTCTCACGAACTACCCCGTCTCCGGCTCGGCGACGACCTACAAGGTCGTCGCGGGCGATCCGGTCGTCTACACCCGCTTCCCCCTCGACCGGCTCCGCTGGATCACCTCGTCGGGCCCCGCCGCCGGGATCACCGACGACGCGATCCAGGCCTGCTTCGGCCTGAAATGGGACAAGCCGACCGGCGTGTGGAAGTATGTCGGCTCGACCCTTCCCTTCGCCGCCGTCGAGCAGTCGGCGATCAAGACCCTCGCCCAGGTCGCCGCCGAGTCGAGGCCGCGCGAGGCGAACTTCTTCGAGCTCCTCCAGGCCGGGATCCTCAACGGCTCCCTCGGGAGCGAGCTCCACGGCACCCTCGGGCAGGGCGCCGGGAGCACCCTCAATTCCTTCACCTTCCACGAGACCTCGGTCCTCCTCCACCTCTTCCGCATCGGGGCCTCGATCCTCAGCCAGGTGCAGGCCGACGGCTGCCCGATCGTCCTCGAATACGCCCAGCCGAACATCAGGCTCAACAACGTCACCTACACGCCGAGCGTCCCGTGGCAGGCCGTCGGCATCGCGAACCTTCCCTACCTCAGCATGATGACGGCGGTGGGCGGGACGAGCCCCGACGACACCAGCGCCTTCGCCACCTACATGATGTTTGGCCTCTGGAATCCCCACCAGGGATCGGGCGCCCTCGTCAGCCGCCCGCCCGTCCGCCTTCGCCTCCAGGGGAATGTCTCCGTCGGGAATTTCTTCTTCGGCTTCCCCGGCGGCGCGACGACCGTCTATGAGAACACCGGGATCAACGGCGGAAATATCCCCGGGGGACGCTGGAATCTTTCGAGCACCGTCACCCTTTCCTCGGGGGCGGGAAACGGGGTGAACGGCTTCGTCGATCCCCATGTTCCCCTGCCGGGCGACGTCGATTCCGTGACGACGGCGGGCACCCCGGCGGGGCTGACCTGGGCGACGGTCTCCGCGCCGAACGGCTTGGGCGGCGTGGCGACCTACGCGGCGTTCCGCCTCCCCGACCTGAAACTGAGCCCGACCTACACGAGCGACCAGTTCATCGGCACCGCCGGGGGGGACAACTATTGCAGCATCGTCAATTTCTGGGCGAACACGAAGGAGACGATCGCGCAGCTCAGCCCGACCCACCCCTTCAACGTCGTCCTCGAATTCCAGAACCCGAACGGCCTCTGGATTCCCTACAACTTCCTGACCGGCATCAACGATCCGCAGACCTGGATGGCCAAGTCGGGCGGCTTCTACGCCGGGGGGCTCGGCAAGGTGCCGACGAGCGGGCCGGGCACGACCGCCGCGCCGATTCCGATCAGCAACATGACGACCTCCGATCCGGGCAACCTGGTCTATTATTACAAGGCGTTCTGGGAAGTCCCCGATCCCCGTTCCCTCCGCTACAACTTCACCCAATCGGTGCTCCGGGGGCCCTCGACATGGGGGACGGGGCTCAACTCCTCCCCCTGGTCGGCGGCGACCGACGCGGGGAGCCAGACGCTGGGGCGGACGGGACCCCAGGTGGCGCAGTACGGCTTCGGCCCGCCCTATGCGCCCGCCTCGCTGATGCGGAACAACAACCAGTCGGGCTTCGCCCGCGCCGATGTGACGAAGGCCGCCGCCTATTCCGATCCCGACGGCGTCGCCCGGATGGCCGACAGCGGCGCCTTCGGCACCGCCGCCCCCTCGGGGGCCAACGCCTGGCAGGGCGATCCCTACGCCCTTTCGACGACGCGGGTCGCCGACCGGCCCGTGATCCTGAACCGGCCCTTCGCCAGCGTCGGCGAACTCGGCTACGTGAACCGCGATTACCCGTGGCGGACCCTCGACCTCTTCACCGCGAACAGCGCCGACGCGGGCCTTCTCGATTACTTCACCGTCAGCCAGTCGGCCGATTCGGTCGCCCGGGGGCGGATCAACCCGAACAAGGCCCCCGCCCCCGCCGTCGAAGCCCTGTTGCGGAACTCGCTGGCGAGCCTCGCCGCGACGAACGCGATCTCCAAGCCGTCGACCCTCGCCGCGAGCCTCGTCACCTTCACCGCCGGGACCAACGGTATCGCCGGGCGGGACCAGATCGCGACCCGCTTCGTCTCCGGCCTCACCGCGGCGAACTACACGACGACCGACGAGCGGAACGTCAAGGCGCTGCGGGAAGGCGCGACGCGGGCGCTCGCCGACGTCTCGCAGACGCGGACGTGGAACCTCTTCATCGACATGGTCGCCCAGGCGGGCCGCTATCCCCCGGGGGCGACGCGCCTCGACCAATTCCAGGTCGAGGGGGAGCACCGGTTCTGGCTGCATATCGCGATCGATCGGTATACGGGGGAGATTCTTGATCAGCAGGTGGAGAGGGTGATGCAGTAGGGGGGGGCGCGGGGGAGGGGCGGCCCTTCGGGACCTGCGCGGTCGACCCCGTACAGCTGGATGTAATCCGCTTTATAGCCACAGAGGGGCTCCGCCCCTCCGTGACCTCCCTTTCGGAAGGCCTGAACTAGGCGGACGCGCTTCCGCTGCGCCTCGTCTCCCTCACTGGATTAAAATCCGCTGCTTCCCGAGCGTCCGAGGATACGTACTGAAGGGGTAGCAGTACCAATACGCCTAGACTCCTATTGGGATAGGGGCGCTTGGGTGGCTTAAAATGGTGCGACGGAGAAGTCGTCGAAGTCGGCGACGGTGGGGCGCTTGTTGAAGGCGTGGATGGCGAGGGAGAGGAAGGCGGCTTCCTTCGGGACGGTCACGGTGAACGTATAAGGATGCCATTCCCGGGCGTCGGGCGGGACGAGGGAGATGAAATCGCCGGGGGTCTCTGGCTTGATGGGTTTCTTGTCGCCGTCGAAGAACTGGATCCAGAGGCCGACGCCGCTTTCCTCGACGCAGCGCGCCCAGTAGGCGATGCGGTAACGCTTTCCCCCCTCGACGGCGAGGCGGGGGCTCTCGAGCCACGAGCCGGGGCCGTCGGCGGCCTGCTTCACCCGGAGTCCCGCTTTGCCCTCGTGGGCCGCCTCGGCGCTCACCTGGCTGATCCCGGCTGTCTCGTCGTCCTTGCCGAGGGTCCAGCCGTCGAGCCCGGCCTCGAAGTCGGCATTGGGGAACGGCAGGGCGGCGGGGGCGGAGGGCGACGGAGAGGGCGCGGGCGTCGCTTCCTGTGCCGGGAGGGAGGCTCCGGCGAAGAGGAGGAAGGAAGAGGCGAGGACGAGGGCGGAGCGGTTCATGAGGGGGGAGGGGGGAAGGTTCTAGATCACGCCGCGGCGGCGTTCGAGGGCGGCGCGGACTTCGGCCATCCGTTTCCGGTCGAGGGGGTAGTACCAGATGAAGAGGAGGGTGACGCTCCAGACGGCGAGGGGGAGGATGAGGAAGATCAGCCGCATCCGCTGGAGGACTTCGGGAGGCTGCTCGGGCAGGGCGGCGCTGAAGCCGGAGAGCTGAATGAGGAGGCCGCCGAGGCCCGCCGCGCCGGTGAGGGCCGCCTTGATGAACCAGGAGAAGAAGGCGTTGAGGGAGCCTTCCCGGCGGCGGGTGCTGCGGAGCTCGTCGTAGTCGGCGACGTCGCCCTTCATCGAGGGGATGAAGAGCCAGACGGCCGAGACGATCATCGAGCTGAAGACGGCGGGGATGACCTGCAGGTAGGGCTTCCCGGGCTGGAGGCAGACGACGTTGAGGAGGTGGCCCGCCATGCTCCCGCCGAGGAGGATCGCGAGGACGACCTTCTTGTCGAGCCGCTCGCTCACCCAGGTCCAGAACGGGATGGCGACGATCCCGGTGAGGAAGGTGACGCTCGAGATCCAACCCCCGATGACCGAGGCGTGGGCGAGTTTCCCGCCGTTGACGTAGTAGATGTTGAGGTATTGGCCGAGGGTCCCGACGGCGCCGCCGCCGAGGAGGAGGAAGAAGGAGATCCCGATGAGGCACCACAGCGGGCCGCACCGGGCCGATTCCCCGATGCTTTTCCAGAAGGGGTCGCGGGCCTGGTGGCGGGTCTCGGCCTGGTAGTAGCGCTCCTTCACGAAGAGGGCGGGAAGGAGGCCCATGACGAGGATCAGCGCGGCGATGTAGCCGCTGCAGGCGCGGACGCCGTGGACGATGTCGGCCTTGCCGGTGACGGGATCGGCGAACCAGGAGCAGGTGAGGAGCGCCATCGTCCAGCCGCCGAGGAGGCCGGAGAACTTGCTGAAGAGGGCCATCCACGCGCTCAGCCGGGTCCGCTCGTCGTAGTGGGGGGTCAGCTCCAGCTGGAGGCTGTAGTAGGGCATCGCCCAGCAGCTGAACCCGGCGTAGAAGACCATCCCGACGACGATGAGGTAGGCGATCTTCCCGTGCTCGCCGAGGCCCTCGGGGAGGCGCCAGAGGAGGAGGGAGAGGCCGGAGGTCGCGATCGCCCCGGCGACCATGAAGGGCCGCCGCCGTCCCCAGCGGGTCCGGGCGTTGTCGGAAATGTTCCCCATCACCGGGTCGGCGAAGGCGTCCCAGCCGCGCAGGACCATGAGGGCCATGCCGAGGAGGGCCGGGCTGAGGCCGAGGCCGATGTTGAAGTAGGGCATCCAGAGGACCGAGGTCACGAGCCCGGTGGCGAAGTAATCGGTCGTCCCGCCCGCGCTGAACATGATTTTCTGGAGCAGGGGAATGCGGTCCCTCGACGGGATGCCGGAGGGGGCGCTGGCGGGCAGGGGATCCACCCGAGCAGCATGGGGGGCGCGCGGGGAGGGGCAACGCCGCGCCCGTTCTAAGCATTGAACGGGGAACGAGGCCGGCTCACCGCCCGGGGAGGGAGGGGGCGTCGACCCAGATGCCCTCGACGAGGAACTCGATGGGGGTCTCGGGGATGCCGCGCTCGTTGCGGTGGATCATGCCGACGAGGAAGTCGACGGCGGCGCGGCCGATGGTGAGGTTGTTCTGGTGGATCCCCGCGAGGAGGGGGGCGTTCCGCGTGGTCGAGATGACGGCGAGGCCGCAGGTGGCGAAGTCGATCTTCAGCCGCTTGAAGAAGAGGGGGATGCTCGGGTCGTGGGAGAGGATGGCGTCGGGGCGGTGGGCCTCGTACCAGGCGGCGAATTTTTTCTGGAACGCGGGGCCGGGATCGGCGCGGGTGGGGGAGCCGGGGCCGAAGCCGGTGTCGTCGAAGATGAGCGGCGGGAGGTGTTCCTTCCGCGGGAAGTGGCGTTGCGCCGAGAGGTAGCCGGAGGAGAAGTTCCCGTTGGCGCTCCGCTCGTTCCCCTCGACGGTGACGAAGCCGATCCGCCGGTAGCCCTTCGCCCGCATCGTCTCCACGGCGAGCATGGCGCTCCGGTACTGGGCGTTGCAGGCGCGGTGGAAGGCGGGATGCTGGAGGCGGAAGCCGAAGGCGACGGAGGAGAAGTTCTCCCAGTCGAGCGTGAGGTTCTGGTAGCCGACCGGCTGCGGCGGGAAGAGGAGGCCCTGGATGTTCCGGGCGTGGAGCATGCGGGAGAGCTGGGCGGGGGTCGTCGTCGCGGTGTGGAATTCCTCCAGCTTGTATCCCAGCTCGGCGCAGCGGAGGACGGTCCCCTCCCGGTACTCGCGGAATTCGGCGGGCTCATAGAGGGCCTCGGGCGGGGTGTGGTTGTTGATCCAGGCGAGGAGGCCCTGGTGGCGGGCCGTCCGGGCGTTCCGCTTGTAGGCGACGAGGGCGGCCAGCATCGGATCGGGCTCGTAGCCGAGGTCCTTCGCCAGCTTCTGGATCCGTTCCCGGGTGGCGGCGGGGAGGCGGGGGCTGTCGCGGAGGGCGAGGGAGACGGTGGTGACGTGGACACCGGCCCGTCGGGCGATTTCCGTCTGGCTGATGCGGCGGGACGACATGGAGTGCTCTCTTTTTAGGGGGGCGTCCCCTCCCGAGTCGAGTTTCATTCTATGGTTATAACGACGGCGGAATTGTCGGTTCCGGGGGGCCTCTCCATGCTGGGGGAAAGCCCATTCCATGCATTCCCCTTTCTCCAGCGCCGCGGCCGGGTCTTCGGGGAGGGTCTCGTGACCGGCCTGCCCGCCACCCTCCCGACGGCGGAGGCGATCCGCGCGGGGAGCGCCCCCTCGGCCTCCTCCTCCCTCTCGACCGACCGCGTCCTCATCGCCCTCCGGGGCGACGCCCGGGAACGCTTCGAGCCGCTCTTCGATCCCTCGCTCCTCGCCGACACGCCGTGGCTCTGGCCCGACCTCTCCGCCGAGGCGTCGTGGGGCGGGGTGCTGGAGGAATTCGCCCCCACCGTCGTCGTCACCGGGTGGGAGACCCCGCCCGTCCCGGCGCGGCTCGCCGCCTCCCCCGATTTTCCGCTCCGCTACCTCTGCCACCTCACGGGGACGGTCCGGACGATCGTGCCGCGGACGCTGCTGGAGCGGGGCGTCGTCGTCTCGAACTGGGGGCGGCAGGTCGCCCCGGCGGTCGCCGAGCACGCCATCCTCCTCCTCCTGATGGGGGTGCGGAACCAGCCCGCCTGGGGCGCGGCCCTCGCCGATTGGCCGAAGAACGGCTACGCCACCCTCGACCTCGGCATCGGCTCCCTGCGCGGACGCCGGGTGGGGCTCCACGGCTTCGGCGCGGTGGGGCGCGAGGCGGTCTCGATGCTGCGCGCCTTCGGGGCGACGGTCTCGGCCTACTCCGCCGGGGTGCCCTCCGACCACTACGCCCAATACGGCGTCCGCGAGTGCGAGACGCTGGAGGAGCTCTTTTCGACGAGCGACGCGGTGATCGAGTGCGAGGGCCTCACCGAGAAGAGCCGGGGCTCGGTCACCGAGGCGGTGCTCCGCCTCCTGCCGCGCGGCGCGGTCTTCGTCAACGTCGCGCGGAGCGCCATCGCCGACGAGGCGGCCTTCGTCCGGCTGGCGCGGGAGCGCGACCTCCGCGTCGCCCTCGACGTCTTCGACGCGGAGCCGCTTCCCGCCGCCTCGCCCCTGCGGACGATGCCGGGCGCGATCCTCACGCCCCACATCGCCGGGCCGACGCGGGAGGGTTTCGCCGCCCTCTTCCACACCGCGATGCGGAACGTCCGCCGCTTCCTCGACGGCGCGGAGGTCGAGGGCCGCGTGACCCTCGAGGCCTACGACCGGGCGACCTGATTCTTTCGAGTTTCTTGAACGCGTCCTCGTCTCGGTTAAGCTGAATTCCTCCATGCCGCTCCTTCCCCCCCTCGCCCCGGCCCGCGTCCGGGAGATCGAAGGCTTTCTCTCCGCCTCGGTCCCGGCGTCCGTCCCTTCCCGCCGCGCCCGCGCCGTCTGGGACGCCCTGGGGGCCGACGCGGCCGTGAGGGAGCGGATCGTCTCTCTCGCCGCGGCCTTCCTCGCGGAGCCGATCCCGGAGCTGAGCGACGCGGCCTACCTCGAATCGCGCCGCACCGGGGGGCGCGCCGGGTATCCGGCCCGGGCCGAGGACCGCCGCATCCGCGTCACCCTCTTCGTCCTCGCCGAGGCGGTGGAAAACGGGGGCCGCTTCCTCGCCGCCGCCAACCGGGAGATCGCCGCGATCTGCGCGGAGCGGATCTGGGTGATGCCGCCCCACGACTGGAACAAGCTCAACTTCGAGGGCCTTCGCATCGACAACGACCTCATCTCCGCGATGACGGCGTGGACCCTCGCCACCGCCGACGCGATGCTCGGCGACGGGCTCGAGGCCCCCGTCCGGGAGGCCCTGCGCGGGCGGATCCGCCAGACGGTGACCGGCCCCTTCCTCGCCGCGATCCGGGGCCTGCGGGAGCACGAGTGGTGGGCGCGGGACGCCTACAACTGGAACTCCGTCGTCCACGCCGGGATCGTCGGCGCGGCCCTCCTCCTCGCCGACGACTATTCCCCCGCCGAGCGGGCCGAGATGATCGCCGCCGCCGAGGAGGCGATGCCCTCCTACCTCGCCGGATTCCCCGCCGACGGCTACTCCGTCGAGGGGATCGGCTACTGGCGCTACGGCTTCGGCCACTTCGCCCTCCTCGCCGAGGCGGTGCTGGCGGCGACGGGCGGGAAGGTCTCCCTCTACCGGCCCCGATCCCAGCCGGAGGCGGCCTATGCGCACGCCCGCCTCGTCGCCCGGTTCCCGGAACGGTTCGAGATGACGCGCGGCACCCATTTCTATCCGCCCTTCGCCGACGCCCGCTTCCCGGAACCGCCCGCCGCCTGGCTCCATCATCTGTTGGAGTGGCGCTACGGCTACGGCCAGCCCCCTTCCCCGATCCCCCTGCCGGAGGGCGATTTCGCGCAGGGCTTCTTCAGCTCCTTCCTCCATGCGTGGGGGGTCGTCCTCGGCTTCGATCCCGGCCTCGTCGCGGGGAAGGCGGAACAGGCGCGGGGCTCCGACGGCCTCCGCGATTGGTTCGAGGCGAGCGCGATCCTCGTCGCGCGAGGGGCGCGGGCGAGCGTGGCGTTCAAGGGAGGGAAGAACGGGGTCGCCCACGGCCACAACGATCTCGGCTCCTTCCTCTTCGTCGTCGGGGAGACCCCCCTCCTGGTCGATCCCGGCCTCATCCATTACAACAACCCCGACACCTTCGGGCCGAACCGGTTCCGGAACCAGATCCTCGGCTCCTACGGCCATCCGGTCCCCCTCGTCGCCGGGCAGTGGCAGGGGAGCGGGAAAGACTTTTACTCGACCGTCGCCGAGGTCGCCTTTGCCGACGAGAGCGACCGCCTCGTCCTCGACCTCGCCCCGGCCTATCCCGTGCCCGAGCTCCGGACGCTCGAACGGCGGTTCACGTTCTCCCGCGCCGGAGGCGGCCTCCTGACCGTCGAGGACCGCTTCGCCTTCGCCTCGCCCCAGTCGTTCGGGGTCGCCCTGGTGAGTTACGGGACGTTCCGGGAAGAAAGGCCCGGGGTCTGGATCGTCTCGCACGAGGGCGCCGCCGCCCGGATCGAGATCGAGAGCGACGGCCTCCCCTTCGAGGTCGTCGACGAGGCGCTCCGCGACGAGCCCAAGGCCGGAAAGGTCCGCCGTCTCGGGATCACCCTGGCCGCCCCCGCCCTGGCGGGCCGGATCGCCCTCCGCATTCTCCCCTATTCGCTGTAGGCCTGTAGGCAGGCAAGAGGCAGGGAATCCCCGGACAAGGGGGTTATACTATGCTTAGAATTGCGAGAACGTTGTTTGCGTTTAATTGCTTCTTTTATGATGGAAGCGTATGAAAACGACCCCGCTGTTTTTCTCGTTTCTCTTCCTTGTGGGAATGGGAGTGAATTCGGAGGCGGCGAACACGGTGATCAGTTGGCAGGGCCTCGGGAGCGGCGTCGGGACGAGCGCCAGCTGGGACAGCGCGGCGAACTGGAGCGCCCCGGGCTCGTTCAACTCGACGACGACCAATCTCGACTTCTCGAACATCACCACGGCCACCACCCTCTCCGCCACCGGGGCCGGGACGATCAGTGTCGGGGCCATCGCCTTCGGCGGGGCGGCCTCCCCGACGTCGGCGCCGAACATCACGCTCAACGGCGACGGCACGGCGGGCGATACCATCATCACCCTGGGGACGTTGAGCGCCTCGACCTATGTCTACGTCGGCACGCTCGGCAGCACCACGTCGAACAGCCCGGTCGACACGCTCGGCAGCGACCTGACCCTCAACCTGGGGACCAACTTCACCGGCTACCGCTACTTCGGCAACTACGCCGCGAACACCGCCGTCACTGGCACCCTGGCCGGCAGGTCGGTCCTCCTCATCAACTCGAAGATCATCGGCAACTCCACCGGGACGAACGGGCAGCTCATCTTCAACAGCTATTCCGCCTACGGCACAGGCACCGGTTCCTATGGGAACGCCGCGACCGTCCTGACGAACAATGCCAATTCCTTCGACGCCCCGATGACGCAGAGCGGCTTGCTCAGCTACACCTCGATCGGGAACATCGGCGGCGGGCCTTCCGCCCTCGGTTCTCCCAGCCTCGCCTCCAACGGCGTGCTGAACTTCAGCAACGGCGCCGGTTTCACCTACATCGGCAGCGCGACGCAGACCAGCAACCGCGACATCAAATGGGGCGGGAGCATCGGCATCCAGAACGCCGCGACGACGGCCTCGGTCCTCACCTTCACCGGGAACATCACCAACACGGCGACCGGCTCGTCCCCGAGCACGCAGACCCTCCGCCTCGGCGCGACGAGCGGGAACACCCTCTCGATGAACGGCGTGATCGGTGATTCGGCGACGGCGGGCTACCTCACGAAGGTCGTCAAGGACGCGGGCTCGACGGTGATCACCACCTATTATGACTCGACCGGGACGCTCAAGACCTCGACGAACACCGGCACGGTGATCCTCCGGGGGGCGAACACCTACACCGGCGGAACGCTCGTCAGCGCGGGCTCCCTCCTCGTCGCGAATACCACGGGGAGCGGCCTCGGGACCGGCGCGGTCTCGGTCGCCAGCGGCGGCACCCTCGGCGGCAACGGCATCATCGCCACGACCGGGGCGACGGCGGCGACCAACGTCGTCGTGGCCAGCGGCGGCATCGTCTCCCCCGGCGGCGTCGACGGCGTCGCGATCGACACGCTGAAGTTCGACGCGGCGGGGGCGAACACGGCGAGCTCCGGCGTCGCCCTCCTCACGATGCAGACCGGATCGAAGTTCGCCTTCGACCTCGGGGCCTCGAACACGAGCGACAAGATTGTGATCTTCGACTACGTCGTCGGCAACCTGGCGCTGAACGCGAACGCCTTCACCTTCTCCGGGGCGCAGGCGGGGAGCTACGTCCTCTTCCAGACCTATTCCGACGCGCTGGGGAACACGCTGACCGCGACCGGCCTCACGGCGGCGAACTTCAGCCTCGCCGGGAGCACCGGCCTCACCGGCTACACCGCCACCCTCGATTTCAGCACCACCGGCGAGGTGATCCTCAACCTCGCCGCCGTGCCGGAGCCCTCCACCTGGGCGCTTCTCCTCGGCGGCGGCGCGGTCCTCCTCCTGCCGCTGGCGCGGCGGCGGCTTCAGGCCTGCAAGGCCTGAGGTTCCGATGGATCGATAGGTCGCCGCGCCTCTCCCCGGTCATGTCGCCGATCCGCTTTTCCCTCTTCCCCGGCGGACGGACCCACGCCGTCACCCTCAGCTACGACGACGGCCAGATCCACGACCGGAAGATGGTCGCGATCCTCAATCGCCACGGCCTCAAGGGGACCTTCCACCTCAATTCGGGAACCCTCGGCGGCGGCTCGGAACATCTCGCCCCCGGGGAGATCGCCGCCCTCTTCGAGGGTCACGAAGTCTCGGCCCACACCGTCACCCATCCCCACCTCGACGGCCTTCCCGACGAGCAGCTGATCCTCGAAGTCCTCGACGACCGCCGCGCCCTCGAGCAATGGGTCCCCTATCCGGTGCGCGGGATGTCCTATCCCTACGGCACGGTCAACGGCCGCGTGGCGCAGCTCCTCCCCCGGCTCGGGATCGAGTATTGCCGCGTCGGCACCTCGCACGGACGCTTCCACCTGCCCGAGGATCTCCTCCGCTGGGAGCCGACCTGCCACCACAACCACGACCTCCTCGCGAAGACCGAGGCCTTCCTCGCCACCCGCGCCCTCGAGCCCCGCCTCCGGCTGCTCTACGTCTGGGGCCACAGTTTCGAGTTCCATCGCGAGGACAACTGGGACCTCCTGGAGCGTTTCGGCGCGCGCCTCGCCGGGGAGGGGGCCTCAATTTGGTTCGCCACGAACTTCGACATCGCCGATTATCTCCAATGCCTGCGGCGTCTCCGCGCTACCGTCGACGGACGGCGGGTGCAGAACCCCTCCCACCGGCCCGTCTGGATCGAGTGGGCGGGCGCCGCGCGCGAGATCGCCCCGGGCGCGGTGGCGTCCCTCTGATCCTCTCCTCTTTTATGCGTATCGCCCTCCTTCCGGTCCTCCTCCTCGCCGCCGCCTCGCTGTGCGGTTCCCCCTCCCTCCGTGCTGCCGAGGAAAAGCCGGTCCTCGACCTCGGCGCGGCCGACGCCCCGCAACGCTTCACGCCGTCGAGCGGGACGATCGCCGCCGCGTCGGCCTCCCCCGGCGTCGAGATCACCGTCCAGCCGGGGGCCGAAGCCTATCCCGGCGTCTCGCTGAAGCCGGCCGAGGAGTTCTTCGACTTCGCCGCCTTCGGCTACGTCGAGGCGAAGATCACCAATCCCGGCACCCAACTCCTCGTCGTCAACCTTCGCGCCGACAACCTCTCCCCCCTCGGCGGGTTCTGGAACTCCGATTCGGCGAAGATCCCGCCCGGCGAGACCCGCCCCATCCGCCTCTATTTCAGCAAGCCGGTGAACGGTTTCCGCGCCGACCGGATCACCCGCCTCCTCTTCTTCGTCGGCAAGATCGACGGCACGGCCCGCTCCTTCCGCATCGATTCGATCGTGACGGGCGGGGCACCGGGTGAACTCGCGCCAAACGCCGAGGTCCGCACCGTCCCCCAGGACGGCGTCCTCTATGCCGAGGGGGCAGCGGTCGATCCCGCCCAGTTGTCGGGAAAGAACAACGGCGCGATGTCGTTCCAGAGCGGGACGCTGCGCGCCGTTCTCCCCGCCACGGCGGGCAAGGACGCCCTCTCCCTCTTCCGTCCCGCCGCCGGGGCGTGGAACCTCCGGTACTACCTGGAGGTCCGCGTCGTCGTCGAGAACGCCGGGAGCCAGCCGGTGACCCCCTCCGCGCGGCTCGAAAGCCAGTTCGGCCCCTCCGACACCGTCGCCGCCGCCGCGCCCCTTGCGCCGGGGGCCAAGACCGAGATCGTCATCCCCTTCGCCGCCCTCGTGCCGTGGAAGGGCGGGGCCGAGGCGGGGAAGGCCGGGTCGGTCGAGGGGAGCGGGAGCGCCTTCGCCAGCAACGTGGTCCAGGGCGTCGCCCTCTCGGCGGCGTCGCAGGCCCAATCCGAGAGCCAGGAACGGGTGCTGAAGGTCGTCTCGATCCGCGCCTTCCTCCCCGAGGCCCCGGCGATCCCCGAGTGGGTCGGCAAGAAGCCCCCGGGCGACGGCGACTGGGTGAAGACCTTCGACGACGAGTTCGACGGCACCGAGGTCGACGCCTCGAAGTGGAGCGTCGCCGGGGAAAACTGGTACGACAAGGTCTCCCATTACAGCAAGGAGAACGTGACCGTCTCGGGCGGCCTGCTCCACATCCGCTACGAGAAGAAGACCGGCTTCCACAACGACGACCCGACCCGCTACCAGACCGATTACGCGACCGGCTTCCTCGAGACGTTCGACAAGTGGGCGCAGCGTTACGGCTACTTCGAGTGCCGGATCAAGCTGAGCAAGGCCCCCGGCCTCTGGCCCGCCTTCTGGCTCATGCCGAACCGCTCCGGCCCGGAGAAGAAGGGCGTTCGCGGCAGCACCTCGGACGGCGGGATGGAATTCGACGTCATGGAGCACCTCGCGATCTGGGGGCCCTACCGCTACAACATCGCGATGCACTGGGACGGCTACGGCAAGGATCACCGCTCCGCCGGGTCGAAGATCTATTTCCAGCCCGACAAGGACGGCTTCGTCACCGCCGGGCTCCTCTGGACCCCCGGCTCGGCGATCTATTACGCCAACGGGCGCGAGGTGCTCCGCCTCGAGTCGCCCCGCGTCGCGAGCGTCCCCGAGATGATGATGTTCACCCTTCCCTCGGGCGGCTGGGACGGCAACGTCCTCGACCCGCAGAACCCGCAGCTCCCCGACGAGTGCGTCGTCGACTACGTCCGCTGCTGGCAGCGCCGCGACCTCGCCTCCGACGCCGACACGACGAAGATCGACGGCGCGAAGTAAGCCGGGAATTTATTCCGGGGCGATGTAGCCGTCCGGCCCGCCGAAGGCCATGAACCGCCGGTGAAGCGCGAGGTAGAGCGCCACCGCGATGGCCGAGAGGGCGGCGCTCATGAAGAAGGTGCTGCGGTAGTCGTGGCCGCTCCGGTCGAGGATGAGGCCGACGAGGGGCGGCAGCGCGATGGAGACGAGGGAGTTCAGGACGCCGCCCGCCGAGGAGAGCTCCGCGAACTTCGAGCGCGGCAGGAGGCGCTGCCCCACCGAGGCGGCGGCAGTGTAGAAGGTCCCCATGAAGACCCCGTTGGCGACGAGGGCGACGCTGAACCCGGCGGCCGAATGGACGAAACAGCCGCTCAGCAGGGTGCTGAGGGAGCAGAGCGCCATCGCGCCGATGGTGACCCGCAGCGGGTGGAAGCGGTCGGCCAGCCAGCCGAGGGGATAGGCGAGGGCGAGCGAGAATGCGTAGGTGAGGGCGATGTACTTGCCGTAGGCGTCCATCCCCATGCCGAGGCTCTTGGCGTAAAAGAGGTTGAAGACGAGGGGGGCCCCTGCCGCGCCGCCGATGATCCCCGAGGCGAAGCAGAGGAGGTAGTAGGGATTGGTGAAGCAGTCGCGGAAGTAGGTCTTCACCCCGGTCAGCGCGCAGACGGTCGCCTGCGGAAGAACCGGCTCGGGCGGCGGCGGGTAGCCCCCTTCCTTCACCTTCAGGCACATCAACGTGAAGCCGACGCCGTAGATAGCGGCCATGCCGAGGAAGATCCAGGAGAAGTAGGCCTCGGCCTTCCCGAAGATCCAGTAGCTGAAGATCATCCCGACGATGAGGCTGACGGCGCGGAAGAGGGCGTAGAAGCGGCCCAGCAGGCCCTGGGGGACGACGTCGTTGACCAGCGCGCCGAAGACCGCCCCCGCCGCGATGCAGCCGACCTCGAAGATCGTCCAGAACACGCAGAGGAGATCGAGGGTGAGGGCGTCGAGGCTCGGAGAATGGGTGCCGAGGAGGGCGGCGAGGGGGGGGGCCAGCCGCGGGCTCGCGGCGAGGCCGACCATGCTGAGGACGATGAAGGGGGTCGGGGCGAGGAGGTACGGAATCCGCCGTCCCCAGCGGCCCCGGTGGCGGTCCGACTTGTAGCTGATGATCGGCCCCATGAAGAGGCCCAGCGTCGCAGGAAGGGAAAGGAGCAGGAGGCCGGTGAGCGAATCCGAGGCGCCGAATTTCTTGAAGAGGAGCTGAATGACCGGCGGGATCGAGCGGTCCCGCATCGACCAGGCGAAATCCCCCCACAGGAGCCAGCAGAAGAGGGCGACGAGCCCGGCCGAGGTGTAGGTGAGGGTGCCGACGGTCCAGATTTTATGCGGCGCGGCGGCGGAGGGGGTCGCCGGGGTTTCGGTGAGGGGAAGACTCATGAATGGGAACCATTTTTCCAGAAGGGAAGGCTGGAACCAACGTCGAGTATGCTCTAACTATAGTTTATTGCGTTCCCATCAGGTGCGGTTTTCGAGAAGCGGGAGGCTTTTTGGAATCGCTTTTGAGGGGGCGCGTTCTATCTATAGAAATGATCCTTCCGGGCTATGTCGGACAGCGCGATATCGCGCAGCGGGCCGGTGTCCATATCACGACGGTTTCCCTCGCCCTGCGCGACAGTCCCCGCCTTCCCGAGGCGACGCGGCAGCGGATCCGCTCCATCGCCGAGGAGATGGGGTACCGGCCCGATCCGATGCTCTCCGCCCTCACGATCTACCGGGAGCGGATCAAGCGGGTCCGCCACCAGGGGACGCTGGCCTGGATCGGCCCCGTCTTCCGCAAGGGTCAGCCGTGGAGCGGCTTCAAGGAATACCGCAAGGGAGGCGAGGAGCGGTGCGCCGAGCTGGGATACCAGATGGAGGAATTCCGCCTCTCGGAACTCAGCAGCGGACGGCTCTCGAAGATCCTGAAGGCCCGCAACATCCAGGGCCTCATCATCCCGCCCCAGTCGTTCAGCCGCGCCCACATCAACTTCGATTGGGAGAACTTCTCGGCGGTCTGCTTCGGCTACACCCTCTCCCGGCCGCGGCTTCATCTGGTGAGCAACGCGCAGTACCGCTCCGCCCGGATCGCGGTCCGCGCCCTCCGCGCCCACGGCTACCGGCGGATCGCCTTCGTCACCACCCGCGTCAACGACGAGCGGACCGACCAGAATTTCTCCTCCGGCTTCCTCTCCGAGCAGCGCCGCTTCCGGCCCGAGGACCAGGTCCCGATGCTGATCCTCGACGATGGGCCGCGGGTCGACGAATTGCCGCAGTTCAAGAAATGGTACCAGCGGTACAAGCCCGAGGTCGTCATCTACCATTACCCGCCGGTCGCCGACTATTTCGCCCTGCTCGGCGTCGGTCCCGAGACCTGCGGCTGGGCTTCCCTCAGCCTGGCCTCCACCGACGGTAGCCTCGCCGGGGTCTGCCAGAACGACCTTCTCATCGGCCGCGCCGCCGTCGACTTCCTCATCGGGATGATCCATCGCAACGAGCGGGGCATCCCCGAGACCCGCAGCCAGCTCCTGATCGACGGCACGTGGATCGACGGGGCGACCGTTCTCCCGAAGAAGGACCTGATGTCGCTGCCCAAGCCGAATCCGACGCCCGAGCCCAAGGCGGAGGAGGCGATCTCGCCCAAGCCGAAGCCGACACGGCGACGGGTCGCGGCGAAATAGCGAATAGCGGTGGCGGCGGTCTCCGCGCCGCAGGGCGGGGAGAGGGGTATTCTATAGTATGAATTTCGTCGCCTTTGCTCGCATCGAAGCCCAGTGATAAGAAGAATCCCTGTAAACATGAAACGCCGCATCCTGCGCCTCCTCCTCACCCCTCTCCTCGCCCTCGCCATGGAAATCGGATACTCCACAGATGTCGTCGCCGCCTCGTCCTCCGACGGGAAGACCCCTGCCGAGACGGTGCTGACGGTGACCGCCGACCGGCCCGACGCCCTCTACCACCAGGGGGAGACGGTCACCTTCAATATCTCCCTCCTGACGAACCAGCAGCCGGTCGCCGAGGGGGCCGTCGAGTGGACGCTGACGAAGGACGGCGTCCTCCCGCCCCTCGACCACGGGACGGCGACGGTCCACGACGGCAAGGCCTCGATCACCGGGACGATGAGCGAGCCCGGCTTCCTCCATTGCGAGGCGAAGTTCAAGAGCGACAAGGGCCTCCTCACTGCGATCTCGGCGGGCGGGATCGACCCGACGCTGATCAAGCCGAGCCTCCCCGTCCCCGACGACTTCGACGCCTTCTGGGACGCGAAGAAGAAGGAGCTGGCGGCGGTCCCGATGAACACGAAGCTGACCCCCGTCCCGCCCCCGGCGAACCGTTCCGGCGTCGAGACCTTCGAGTTCCAGGCCGACAGCATCGGCAACCCCGTCATGGGCTTCTACGGCCGCCCGATCGGGGCCGCGCCGAAGAGCCTTCCCGCCCTCCTCTTCGTCCCCGGGGCCGGCGTCCGCAGCGCGAACCTCGACGGCGTCGCCGGCTGGGCGAAGAACGGGAATGGCATGCTCGTCGCCGACATCAACGCCCACGGCATCCCGAACGGCCAGCCCGGCGCCTTCTACGGCGGCCTCGACGGCGGGGAGCTGAAGGACTACCGCGTCCGCGGCCGCGACTCGCGGGACACCTACTACTTCCTCGGCGTCCACTACCGGAGCCTCCGCGCGCTCCAGTTCCTGATGGAGCAGCCCGAGTGGGACGGGAAGACCCTGATCCTCATCGGCGGCAGCCAGGGCGGCGGCCTCGCCTTCGCCGCGGCGGCGCTCGAGCCCCGCGTCACCTACATGATCGCCTTCGTCCCCGGCCTCTCCGACCACTCGGGCTTCCTCGCGGGCCGCATCGCGGGCTGGCCGAAGATCGTCCCGAAAGGGGCCGACGGCCAATACGACCCGAAGGTCACCGAGGCGATGCGCTACTTCGACACGTCGAACTTCGCCACCCGGATCAAGATCCCGGCCCACGTCGAGGTCGGCTTCCTCGACGTCATCTGCCCTCCGACCTGCGGCTACCTCGCCTACAACAACCTGGCCGGAAAGAAGGAGATCGTGAACCACGTCGAGAACGGACACGACATCGGGCCGCAGATCTGGAACGACTCGAAGAAGCTGACCCTCGCCCACATCGCCGAGCAGGCCAAGACCCCCTGATCGCCCCGATCTTCCGCTCCCGCTCCCTCATTTCAACCCAACCCCCGCCCTTCCACCCCAATGAACTCACGCGCCTCGTCCCTCCTCCTCCTCGCCGGTGTCCTGCTGTTCCCCGCCTTGCCCCTCCCCGCCCGCGCCGATGACGCGCCTCCCGCCCCCGCCGGTGCCGTCCCCTTCCCCAACGCGGGCTTCGAGTCGGGCAAGGAAAACTGGACGTTCGCGAAGGACGACGAGGCGCAGGGCCTCAGCCAGGTCAGCCCCGACGCGGCCCACACGGGCAAGTCCGGGCTCCGGGTGAAGCAGGCGACGGGCGGGCCGGGCTCGTGGGCGCAGTGCGACAAGATCCCGGTCGAGGGCGGGAAGCGCTACCGCATCTCCTATTGGGCCCGGTGCGTCGAGGACAGCGGGATCGGCGTCTGGGTGAACATCTTCGACGCGTCGGGCAAGGTGATCAAGCCGCCCTCGGCCGAGGCCTTCACCTCCCTCGTCCCGTCCTCGGCGACGACGTGGACCCAGTATTTCTTCGACGTCACGGTGCCGGCCGACACGACCTCGCTGAACCTCGCCGTCCACTGCTTCTCCAAGCGTTCGACCCTGGCCGACTTCGACGACTTCTCCGTCGTCCTGAATCCCTAAGTTCCGGGCTCCCTCCCACCCCATGCGTTTCTTGACGTTGGGCCTCGCTCGCGCGGCGGCCCTCTCCCTCTCCGTTGCCTCGTTGCTCCCCGCGGGAGCGGCGGCCCAGGAGGCGGCCCCGGCGGGTCCCCCCGTCTTCGATCCCGCGCGGGCCAAGGAGATCGCCGGTTTCCTCGATCCCGTCGCCAAGGGGGTCGGCCCCGCGATCGAGGACCGGAAGGCGTGGGAGGCGCTCGGTGCCGATGCGGCGTTCCGCGCCCGGATCACCGCCCTCGCGGTCCGTTACCTGACCGAGCCGGTCCCCGAGGTGACCTCCGCCCTCTACGCCGCGTCGGCGCAGAGCGGCGACCGCAAGATCGACAACGCCGTCACCCAGCGCCGCTTCCGCCTGGCGAACCTCGTCCTCGCCGAGGGGATGGAAAACCAGGGCCGCTTCGTCCCCGCGATCGAGAAGGAGCTGGCCGCGATCTGCTCCGAGACCAGCTGGATCCTCTCCGGCCACGCGAAGTTCACGAAATTCAACGACCTCGGCACCGCGATGACCTCGTGGAACCTCGCCACCGCCGACGCGATGCTGGGGGACCGCCTCTCGCCCGACCTCCGCAAGACGATCCGCGACCTCGTGCGGCAGCGGGTGATCGCCCCCTACCTCGACAGCATCCAGGGGAAAAAGCCGATCGAGTGGTGGGCGAACAACCAGAACAACTGGAGCGCCGTCGTCCACGGCGGCATCGTCGGCTCGGCCCTTGCCCTCGACGATTCGGTCGAGGAACGGGCCCAGATCATCGCCGCCGCCGAGAAGGAGACCCAGTTCTACATCGCCGGGTTCCCTGCCGACGGCTACTCCCTCGAGGGGATGGGCTATTGGAAGTACGGCTTCGGCCACTACGTCCTCCTCGCCGAGGCGATCCTCTCGGCGACTCACGGGAAGGTCTCCGTTTACTCCCGCGACAACATCCGCCTCGTCGCCCAGTTCCCCCGCCGCTTCGAGATGATCACGAACGTCTGGCCCGCCTATTCGGACTCCATGTTCATGGAGCAGCCGAGCCTCTGGCTCTTCCATATCATCGACCACCGCTACGGCTTCGGCGACAACACCGTCCCCAGCCTCCAGCTCGACGGGATGTTCTGCACCTTCCTCTATGCGTGGGGAATCAACCTCGCCTTCGACGAGGCGGCCCCCCCGCTTTCGACCGGCGACGACGTCCTGCGGGGCCGCCGCCTCCGCGATTGGTTCGGCGACAGCCAGATCCTCGTCGGACGGCCGCCCGAGGGGCAGCCCGGCCTTTCCTTCTCGTGCAAGGGCGGGAACAACGGGACGAGCCACGGCCACGACGACCTCGGCACCTACACCCTCGTCCTCGCCAAGGAGCCGATCCTCGTCGATCCCGGCAGCATGGTCTACGACGGGCGGACCTTCAGCTCGAAGCGGTACGAGATCGCGCTCAACAACTCCTACGGCCACGACGTGCCGAAGGTGGCCGGGCAGCTGCAGAAGGAAGGGGCGGCCCACGCGGCCGCGGTGGTGGCGAAGGAATTCGGCGACGACGCCGACAGCGTCACCCTCGACATCACCAAGGGCTACGCCGTTCCGGCGCTCAAGACCCTGACCCGCCGTTTCGATTACGTCCGGAGCGGCGGCACCTCCCTGACGGTGGCCGACCATGTCGAATTCGCCTCCCCGCAGGACTTCGGCACCGCCGTCGTCACCTACGGAATCCCGACCGAGGAAAAGCCCGGCGTCTGGACCGTCACCCGCGAAGGCGAGACCGTCCGGATCGAGATCACCTCCGACCTCCCCTTCACCGTGACGAACGAGACCCTGAAGGACGAAGGCCGCGCCGGGAAGCTGCATCGGCTGGGTATCGACCTCCAGGCCCCCGCAACGCAGGCGACGCTAACGGTGAAAATCGTGCCGGTGGTGGCGGGGAGATAAGGGGTCGCGGGGGAGGGGCAGCCCTTCGGGACCGGGTACATGGCCCTGTACAGGTGGATGCCGGACGCGCGTTTGAACGAACGGAGGGGTTGCCTCCCGGCCCTGCAAGTTAGTCTCCCCTGAGGAACGAGTGTCGCTAGCGCGACGGCAGTCGCCCCTCCGGACCCTCCTGTCTGATGGGCCTTGGTGTAGATGGGGCGTAATCCTAAAGGCCTATCTTCCATAGGCTCACTCTACTCCGCTGGATCTAACCTCCTTGAGGGCCGAGCCATGGGAAGGAGCATCCAATGAGCAATCTCATCTCCTCGGTGCTGAAACCCCTGAAGACCTCTCTCCCACACGCTTCCCTCCCGATAGGAATCTGGGTGTATTGGTACCGCTCCCCCTTCAGTACGTACCCTCGGGCGTACTGAAACCATCCGATTTTAATCCAGTGAGGAGACGAGGCGCCGCCAAAGCGCGTCCGCCTAGTTCAGGCCCTCAGAACAGGAGGTTCCAGGAGGGGCGAAGCCCCTCTTGGGCTATAAAGCGGATCGCCTCCAGCTGTACAGGGTCGACCGCGCCAGCCCCAAAGGGCACTCCCCAACCCGCCCCCCCCTACTGACTCACCCGCTCAATCTGCTGATCAATAATCTCCCCCGTATACCGATCGATCGCGATATGGAGCCAGAACCGGTGTTCCCCCTCGACCTGGAACTGGTCGAGGCGTGTTGCCGTCGGGGGGTAGCGGCCTGCCTGGGCGGTGACGTCGATGAGGAGATTCCACGTCCGGGTCTGGGCGACGTCGGCGAGGGAGCGGGTCACGCTCTCGCGCAGGGCCTTCACATTCGCCTCGTCGGTCGTGGCGAAGTTCGCCGCGTTGAGGCCCGCGACGAAGCGGGTCGCGATCTGGTCCCGGCCAAGAAGGGTGTTCGCCGCCGTCGCGGTGAAATTCGTCAGGCTTCCGGCGATGGTCGAGGGTTTGGAGAGGGCGTTCGTGGTGGCGACGCCGGAGATCGTCCCCCGCAGAATGGCCTCGATGACGGGAGCCGGGGCGCGGTTCGGGTTCACGCGGCCCCGTGCGACGGAGTCGCTCGACTGGCTGACGGTGAAGAGGTCGAGAAGGCCCGCGTCGGCGCTGTTCGTGGTGAAGAGGTCGAGGGTCCGCCAGGGGTAATCGCGATTCACGTAGCCGAGCTCGCCGACGCTGGCGAAGGGGCGGTTCAGGATCACCGGCCGGTCGGAGACGCCCCGCTGGACGACGAGGCTGGAGGAGGCGTAGGGATCGCCCGCCCAGTTGTTCGCCGTCGCCGGGGTGGTGAGGCCGAAGAGGCCGCTGTCGGCGATCCGCGCGACGCCGTCGGGATCCTTGTAGGCGGCGGCGCTGGTGGCGACGGCGCGGACGAAGTTGGCCTGATTGTTGTTTCGCGCCAGGGAAGCGGGGACCCACGAGGGGCCGAAGTAGATCTGGGCGATCTGGGCTCCGATCCATCCCAGGGTCTGGCTGGCGCTATCGGTCGACGAGGACCAGTAAGAGCCGTTGAGATGGGTCGGCCAGACCGACGTGCCGGCGGACTGGGATTGGGTGTAGTTGTAGCGGAGGGAGCGGGGATCGGGTACTTCCCAGAAGCATTTGTAGTAGTAGTTGTTTCCGGGATCGGTCGCGGTGGTTTCGGAAATGGAGACGGGAGTGGCGATGGAGTTGCTCGGGTTGAGCCTGCCGAGTCCCGCGAAGGTGAAGCCGGGCGTCTTCGCCATCCAGGTGTTGGTGTCGTTGATCCCGTTGAGGTAGTTGTAGGGGACCCAGACGCCCTTCGGGTTCTGGTACTCGAGCCAGACGTTGAAGGGGTTGTTGACGGGGTCGTTGTTGGCCCAGAAATTCATCGAGCTGGTATAGGAGGAATTGGTGATGGCGGAAGTGCCGCTGCCGGAGATGGTAAGGCTGTTAGTCCAGAAGTTGCTGCTCGCATAGGTCGCGCTGAGCTTGAAGTCGGGGAGACGGTAACCGCCGTAGGTGACGTTGCCGGGGGCCATGAATGTGGCCCAGGAGGAGCCGGCGGGAGTGCTGACCGGAGCGGAGACCGACATGTCGTTCGGCGCGATCGCATGGGGATCGACGAAGCCGTTCACCCCGTTGGCACCCGCGGTGGAGAGGAGGTTCGTGGTGTTGAGCGTATGGGTATAGCCCGGAATGGCGCCAGCGTTGACGGAGGTGCTTTGGGGGACCGTCGAATAGCCGCCGGGGGAAAACCCGCCGTAGAAATCGCAGACGGAAACGGTGCCGATGGAGCGCAGACGGATGGGGGGACGATTCGTCGAGGTCACGGTCCCCGTCCCCTGATGGGGGTTCCAAAGGCCGAACACCATGTAGATGGCCATGTTGGCGGCATTGTCCGGGCTGGTTCCGCCCAGGACGGTCATCATGTTGAGGTAGGGGAGGTTGGCGATGCCCGATGCCTGCCACGGGATGAGGCTCTTGCCGGCGGCGGGATAAGTGGTGCTGCCGATCTTGATGCTCGGCTGGACGTATTCGACGACGACCGGGCAGGCGTCGGGCTGGTATTGGGTGAGGATCGAGGCGCCGATCCGGAAAATGTGAAGGAGGGAGGAACTCTCGTGGAAGGTATTGGCGTTGAATCCGTTGACGCTACCGGTGAGGGGCGGGGTGAGATGGAGCTCGCTGCCGAGGGAGCCGGTGAGGATCCCCGCCTGGAGGAGCTCGAAGAAATTCGCCTCGCGGGGTTTCGTCTCGGCGGCGACCTGGGCGAGAGTCTTGATCGACGATTGTTCCGCAGGGGAGGAGGCGTAGGGAAGGGTCGAACCGACGTATTGCCACAGCCCGCGCGCGGTGTCCCACTTCAGGCCGAAACAGGCCTGGATCGCCTCGTCGGTCGCCCCGGCGGCGGGGCCGGAGGAGGTGATCCAGCGGATGCGGTCGAGGGGGAAACGGGTGTAGAGGAGGGGGTCGCCCGCCTTGACGGGATAGGTGTATTTGGAGGAGCCGGAGCCGCTGATCCGGTAGCTGGTGATGGTATTCGTCGTGGTGTAGCGGACGAGGGGGGGGAAGACGTTGGTCGAGGTGGCGACGGTTCCGAGGGTGGTGTAGTTGACGGAGGGAGTGATGCCGGGCGGATTTTGCGGGCGCCACGTGGGGGAATTCCGTTCCCGGCTGAAGACGGTGAGGTTCGTGAGGGCGGCGGTCGTCAGCCCGGCGGTTCCCTTCTGCGCGGCCTGGATGAGGTCCTGGCGGCTGAGGAAGGTGGTGTCCCCGTTGGCGACGCTCAGGAAGCCGTTCGTCGAGGCGAAGTTCGTGACGTAGGTGAGGTAGGAGGTGGCCGAGGCGGCGGAGGCGGCGTTGCGCCAGGTGGTCAATTTCTTCGGGTCGATCCCGAGGGCGGAGACGTCGGCCCCGGCCAGGGTCCCCTTCAGCGCCACGGCCTGGATCGCGGAAACGAGGTTGGTGGGATAACCGGCGATGGTGATGTCGAGGAGGCCGCTGGTGTCGTAGACGGCGTAGGCGAAGCGGCCGACGGCGTAGTTCGTGTTGGAGATGGCGCTGTTGTTGATCGTCTCGCCGGCGGGGCCGAAGAGGGCCTTCGTCCCGTCGGAGGGACCGCCGCGGGTGACGATGACCCAGGAGGGAAGGGCCTTCGTCGAGGGGAACGTGCCGAGGTAGGGATCGTTCCAGCGGGTGATGCCGAGGGAGCGGCCGTTGAGGGAGGCCGTCGCCGTGCTGATCGTCGAGGCGACGAGGGTTCCCTTCGTCCGCGTCCCGGTAAAGAACGGGGCGTTGGTGCTGATCTTGACGAGGAGCGGCATCGCGCTGTTCGTCCCGAGGGCCTGGGGAGAGAGGTTGGCGGCGGTGACGTTCGTGTAAAGAGGCTTGGCGGGGTAGGTGAGGTCGGGGAGCTGGTCCTTGCTCATCTCTTGGCGGAGCTGGGAGATCACCATCTCGAGCCCGGCGATCCCGATCTGCTCGGCGCCGAGCGATTTCGTGTAGTTGGCGCTCGCCTGGTGGTCGAGGCTGGTCCGGCTGACGAGCGCGACGAGCATCAGCGAGAGGATCGCGATGAGGAAGAGGGTGACCAGCAGCGCCATGCTCCGTTCCCCCCGTGGCGGAAGGGAGGGACGGCGGTCAGAAGACGGGAGAGACATAGACGAAGCGTTCGAAGATCTGGAGGCCGTTGCGGAGGGAGGCGGGATAGGCGGCCCAATCAAAGGAGCCGTCGAGGGACTTCTGCCAGGCTTCCTTCACGGTATAGTTCGCGGGGGCGGCGGAGGCAAGCGTCCCGCGCAGGGAGAGGAGTTCCGCCGGGGTCATCCGCTTGAGGCTCTCGTCGTCGACGACGGCGAGGGTGACGCCGATGGCGCGGAGAGGATTGTCGACGGTGTTCGCGTAGGTCGACTGCGTCGTCCCGTCGGCCATCACGAAGCGGATCTGGAGGCCGACGACGCCGCTCGCGGTATCGCTCGGCGTGACGCGGGCGAGGTTCGTGAGCGTGGCGTCGCCGAAGGAGACGTCCTTCGCCTGGGAGCCCCAGCCGATCGAGAGGTCGCTCCGCTTCAGGATGCTGTCGGTCGAGGTCGCGTCGATGGAGTACTGGACGAGGGCGAGGTTCCGCGTGGCGGCGGAGCTGGCCCCGGGGCGAAGGGTGTAGAAGGCGATCGTTGTCTGGCTTCCGGCGGGGTAGACGGCGAGGTCGCTCCGGTAGAGCCCCGCGGAGAGGTCGCGCGCCAGGAGGTCGAGCAGGGCGCGGGCCTTCGTGAAGTTGTTGATCCGCTGCTGGACGACGTTGGAGACCTTCTGCGCCGTCCCCATCATCTGCGTCAGCAGGGTGGTGATCAGCGTCAGGACGGTGATGGCGACGAGGACCTCGACGAGGGTGAAGCCGCCGCGCCGGGCGGAACGGCGGAGGCTAACGGAGCGGGATGGCGCTGATGAATTCATACGACTTCACGTTGGGTTGGGAGGGGGCCATCTGCGGGGGCCAGCTCAGGAAGAGGTGGACCAGGGCGACGTCGGCCCCCATCACGGCGTTCGTCCCCGCGCTGCACCGGATGCGGAAGGCGGCCTTCGCCGGGGTGGTGAGGGTGCCGTCGAGGGCGACGTACTTGTCGGCCCCGGCATAGGCGTCGCCGAAGGAGCGGGCGAGCGCCGTGGGAGGGATCGCCAGGGTCGCCATCGTCCCGTTGGTCCCCAGGGGGGAGGCGCGCCGGGCGGAGAGGATGAGGGAGGCGAGGTTGGCCGCCTCGATCTTTTCCCCCGACTCCCGGCTGTCGTGGAGGCCGATGGTGAAGAGGGCGAGGAGGGCGATGAGGACGAAGGAGCAGATGCCGAGCGCGAGGAGGACTTCGACGAGGCTGAACGCGGGGGAGGAGATGGGGGACAACAGGGAAGAGGAGGGCGAAGGAGAAGAGAGTGTCTGCATGAGGTGCCTTCCCTGATTCCCCCCAGAATAGGCCGCACGGGTTGTTACTGTATTACAAATAGCCGATTTCATCGCTCTCGAACATAATAATTGCTCCCAAACCAGCTTTAGCGATCTCTCTGAGATTCTCATTATAGAATCCATTCTATAGAGAGAACTTCGACGTTATTGTAAAACAAATTGCTTGATTCAAACTTTAGGCAAATCCACGCGCGTGAAAACTCACTCCCTCCTCTCTCGCTCCCTTCTCGGGGCGGCGGTCCTCCTTTGCCTGGGAGGTGTCGGCGGGGTCGTGGCCGACACGGCGGAATCGGTCTGGAATGGCGGGACGACGGCTTGGACGACGTCCGGGAATTGGTCGGCGGGCGTTCCTTCGGCGACGGTCAGCGCCGAGTTCAACTCGACCTTCACGAATCAGCCGGTGATCGCCGCCGCGACGACGCTGCAGGGGCTTTGGCTGGCTGACGGCCTCGGTCAGACTCTCACCATCAGTCCCTCGGCGATCCAGACTTTCGAGCTGGTCGGTACGGCGACGCTCAACGGCCTCGCCAACACGGCGATCCTGATCGACAACAGCGGCAACTTTGGGCTGACCTTCAGCAATAAGCTGAACCTGGTTGTCGATAACAGTTCGAGCTTCCTCGTCAACAATGCCTCGGCATTGACCCTCAGCGGCACGGTCGCCGTCGCCACGGGCCAGACCCTCACGCTCGGCGGAACGAACGCCTCCGGGAGCATCGTCCTCAACGGCGTCGTCAGCGGCGCTGCCGTGAAGGTGAACACGGCGGGGACGGTTTCCCTCTTCGCGGTGAATACCTTCACCGATGGGCTGGCGGTCCAGTCGGGGACGGTCCTGCTGAAGTCGGGAGGGGCGGGGGCGACGACCACGGCGATCTCTCTGGGCGGTACGGGCGGCAGCGGCTCGGCGGCGCTCATGGGCGCCAACAACAGCAACGCCACCATCGCCAACGCCATCGTCCTCGGCACCACCACGGGCACCCTCACGCTGGGGCAGGCAAGCGGCGGTACGAGCGCCTCGGCGACTTTCAGCGGCGCGATCAGCGGAGCCCACGACCTCGTCATCGCCAATAACTCGAGCGCGACCGGCAACGTTTCCCTCACGGGCGGCGTCAACAACTCCGGGACCATCACGAATAACGGCAGCAGTACCACGGTCATCACTACGGGGAATATGCAGGGCGGCGTGATCATCAACAGTGCCCTCGGGGCCAACGTGACGGGCATCGTCCAGGACAGCGCCACCTCTTCCCTCTATATCAACGGCGTCAGTGCTGCCCAGAACACGGCCTTCGTCGGAACGGTCACGGTGAAGAAGGGGACGCTGCTCGTCGGGGGCACCTCCGCGTTCGGGGCCTCCGCCAACGTGATCACGCTGGGCGATTCTTCCGGCTCCAACGCCGCGACCCTCATGAATCTCGGTACGACCAGCCTCACGAATAAGATCAGTCTGGGCGGCACGACCGGCGCGCTGACCATCGCGAGCTACGGGATCGTCTCGAATCAGCCGTTTACCCTGACCGGCGGAGTCGACCTGAATGGTCGCGACGTTCAATTCATCAACAACGTCACGAATGCGGGGACAACCAACCTGACCGAAAGCGGCGCCATCAACGGCACGGGCAGTGTGACCGTGACGACCAATTCGACGAGCGCCACGTTGATGTCGGGTGGCTTCAACCAGATCGGCAACCTCAATCTGGTCAGCGCGGCGGGCGGCACGACTTCGGTGACCGGCACGGTGAACAACACCGGGATCGTCACCCATTCGGGAGCCGGAACGGGTGCGACCACGATCAGCAGCCAGATCAAGACGAACGTGACGGGGGTTGTCCAGAACAGCCTGACGAGCGCTCTCATCCTCAGCAATGCCAACACCTATAACGGCCCCACCACCATCAACGCGGGTACCCTTCTCGTCACGAGTAACGGCGGCACCGGTACGGGTCTCGTCACGGTGAACAGCACCGGCATTCTCGGCGGCACCGGCACTATCACGCCTTCGACGACGTTGGGCAGCGGCCAGGTCATCGTGAACAGCGGCGGCGCGATCGCCCCCGGCCTCGCCGGTTCGATCGGCACCCTCAATTTCACCGGGGCGGCGGTGACCGGAAACGTGGTGACGCTGGCCTCGGGCGCGAAGCTCAACTTCGATCTCGGTGCCTCGAGCACGAGCGACAAGATCGTCTTCTTTAGCTACGTCAGCGGCGATCTCTCCCTCTCGGCGAACGCTTTCAACTTCAGCGGGACGCAGGCGGGGACCTATACCCTCTTCCAGTTCTATTCCAGCAGCAACACGTCGACGGCTGCCTCGGTCAACTTCCAGTCCTCCGACTTCGACCTCGCGGGGAGCACCGGCCTCGACGGGTACACCGCCACGCTCGATTTCACGACCGTCGGCCAGATCAATCTCATCGTCGCCGCCGCCGTGCCGGAGCCTGCCACCTGGGTTCTCCTCCTCGCGTCGGCGCTGTTTGTCGCCGTCGCTTCCCGTCGCCGTCTCCTCGCCTGTGGCACGGTGCGCGGTTAGCGACAACCTTCATTTGGACCTACCCGGGTGCTCAGGGGGCGCATTCGTTCTATAGGAAGAATTGCGGGATGATTGTGGATCAAATTGCTTGCTTCATGATTTAAGCAACCCCTGTTATGAAAACGACCTCCCGCATCGTCATCACTCCCCTCTTCCGGGCTGCAGCACTGCGCCGGGGAATCGCCCTGGCCTTTGGCGGTTTGGCCCTGCTCCTGGCTCCGCAAACCGGGGTGGCGACGACGACGGCGACCTGGAACGGGACTGGCGTCACGGGCGGGACGGGGAACGGGGTCTGGAGCAACCTTTCCAATTACACGAGCTCCGCCGCCTTCTCGACGAGTCAGATCCTCGATTTCGGGCTCATGAGCGGGACGAACACGCTCTCGGCGACGGCGGGAAGCTACGACGTTGGCGGCATCTCCTTCGGCTCGACCTCGGCGTCGAGCCCCAGCACCACGATGAAGCCGACCCTCACCGGCGACGGCGTGCTCGGGGACGTCACGATCAATCTGACGGGCAACATCACCGCGGCCTCCCCCGCGGGCTCGGTCGCGACCCTCGGCAGCGACCTGATCCTGAATCTCAGCAACGGGATTCATACGATGGGCTACGCGTCGAATCCGAACGTGACGGCTACAGCGTCGCCCGTCGGGGTGCTGGTCATCAATTCCCTCATCACCGGCGGCGGCTCCGGCGCGAGCATCGGCGTTGCCTTCGCCACGTATGGCTCCACGTCGACGTATGGAGGGAGCATGCCTTTGGTTCTCACGAACAATAACAACAGCTTCGACGCGGCCTTCATCTATTCGGCGGTCCGGGGCCCCCTTTCCTACACCTCGATCGGCAACGCCGGCGTGAATTCGAGCCTCGGCAATGCGAGCGCGGCGAACTCGACGATCGGTATCGGCAACAGCAGCTCCTTTAACTACATCGGCGCGACCAGCCAGACCACCAATCGCGGGCTCATCTATGGATCGACCCAGATCAGCAATTATGCGAGCTCCCCATCGACCCTCTCGTTCACGGGAACTCTGACGGCGACCTCCCAGACGTTGGCCGGGTATCTGCGCCTCGGGGTGTCGGCGGGGAACACGCTCTCCTTCACCAACGGCTTCACCGACTTCGGTGCTAATTCCAACATGGTGACCAAGATGGGGACCTCCTCCTATTACAATGCCTCCGGCGTCAGCACGGCGGCGAGCGGCACCGGGACCGTCATCCTGCGCGGGGCCAGCACCTATACCGGCGGCACGGTCTTCCAGTCGGCCTCGGGAACGATCCTGGTGGCGAATACGACCGGGAGCGGCCTCGGCACGGGCAACGTCACCTTCGCCTCCGCCGGTGGCTCGACCCTCGGCGGCACCGGCATCATCGCGCTCGGCGGGAGCGCCATCGTCAACGTCCTGACCGGCAACTTCATCTCCCCGGGCGGCGTCGACGGGGTCGCGGTCGGGACGCTCACCTTCGACGGCGGCAACACCACCGGTGCGGTGCTGACGATGGCGGTGGGAGCGAAGTTCGTCTTCGATCTCGCCGCCTCGAATGCGAGCGACAAGATCGTGATGCTGAACTACGCCTCGAACGACCTGACGCTGAACGCGAACGCCTTCGTCTTCTCCGGGGCGCAGGCGGGGGACTACGTCCTCTTCCAGACCTATGACTCGAACGGCGTCCTGACCGACGCGGGCCTGAGCGCCGCGAACTTCAGCCTCGCCACCAGCACCGGCCTGACGGGCTACACCTCGAGCCTCGACTTCGGCACCACCGGCGAGGTCATCCTCCACCTCGCCGCCGTGCCGGAGCCCGCCACCTGGGCGCTCCTCCTCGGCGGGACGGTGTTCCTGATGTTCTCCGCCGCCTTCCGCCGCCGCCGCGTCGCCCTTGCCTAACCTCTCCCATGCGGGACCTTCTCTCCTTCGTCAATCCCCTCCAGGGGACCGCCTCCGAAAAGGATTACTCGGTCGGCAACACCTTGCCGCTCCTCGCCCGTCCCTTCGGAATGCACCATTGGTCGCTCCAGACGGCGAAGGGGCCGTGGCTTTTTCACCCCGCCCATCAAAAGGTCTGGGGCATCCGCCTCACCCACCAGCCGAGCCCGTGGATGGGCGATTACGGGAGCCTCCTCGTCACCGCCTTCCGCGGCCCGGCGCGGGAGGAGATCGAGCACCAGGCCGGGGCCTACCGCCTCCTGGAATGCCAGCCCGCCTCGCTCCGGTACGAGTCGCTCCGCTACGGACTCCTCGTCGAGATGAGCCCCGCCGAGCGGGGCGCCCTCTTCGTCTTCACGCCGCAGGGGGACGCCTCCGAGCCGTTGAAAGTCCGCCTCCACTTCGGCGGCGTCCACGAGATCCGGGGCGGCGCGGGGGAGAACCGCTTCACCGGCTGTTCCCGCGACAAGACCTACGCCACGCCCGAGGTCTTCGGGCTCCATTTCTTCGGTTCCTTCGACGTCGCCCCGGAGGCCTTCACGCCGCTTCCCGACGGAGGCTATTGGACCTTCCCGGCCTCGGCCCGGCGGGTCGAACTCCGCCTCGCCGGTTCCTTCATGAGCGGGGAGATGGCCCGGACGGCGTGGGCGCGGGAACTGCGCGACCGCTCCCTCGACACGCTCCGAAACGAAGGGGCCGAGGTCTGGACTGCCCTCCTCGGTCGCGTCGATCTCGGAATCCCCGGGACGGCGGAGGAAGAGAGGCGCGCCCGCACCTTCTATTCGTGCCTCTACCGCTGCCTCCTTTTCCCCCGCTTCCTCGACGAGGTCGATGAGGCGGGCGCGGTCGTCCATTACAGCCCCTACGACGGGGGGATCCATTCCGGCCCGCTCTGCACCGACAACGGCTTCTGGGACACCCACCGGACGCTCTATCCCCTCCTCGTCCTCCTCTACCCGGAGACGCTGAAGCGGATGCTCGAGGGCTGGCTCAACGCCTGCCGCCAGGCGGGTTGGTCCCCGAAGTGGGCGAATCCCGGGCTCTGCGATTGCATGATCGGGACCCATTACGACGCCGTCGTCGCCGACGCCGTCGCGAACGGGATCACCGATTGGGACGTCGAGGGGGCGTTCGAGTTCCTCTGGAAGAACGCGACGGTCCCGAGCGATTCGGGCCGCTACGGGCGGCGGGAGCTCGACGATTACCTCCGGCTCGGCTACGTCCCCTCCGACCGCCATCTCTACGCCGTCTCGAGCACCCTCGATTACGCCTACGACGATTTCTGCGTCGGCCAGGTCGCCCGGCACCTGGGGCGGACGGCGGAGGCGGAGCAGATGGCCCGGCGCGCGCAGAATTACCGCAACGTCTTCGATCCCTCCGTCGGCTTCATGAGGGAGCGGCTGGCCGACGGGAGCTGGAAGACCCCCTTCCGCGAGTTCTCCTGGGGCGGCGGCTTCGTCGAGGGCGGCCCCTGGCAGCATCTCTTCAACGTTCCGCACGATCCCGAGGGCCTCGCCTCCCTCCTCGGCGGGCCCCGGGCGCTCTGCGCGAAGCTCGACCGGATGATGGCCCTCCCGCCGACCTTCGAGGCCGGGCACTACGGCTTCGAGATCCACGAGATGACCGAGATGGCCCAGGCCGGGTTCGGCCAATACGCCCAGTCGAACCAGCCGGTCCACGGCTTCCTCTTCCTCTACGCCCTGAACGGCGAGCCGGAGAAGACCTCCCGCTGGGTCCGCGCGGTGGCGACGACGCTCTACACCCCGGAGACCTTCCCCGGGGACGAGGACAACGGCGAGATGGCGGCCTGGTATGTCTGGGCCACCCTCGGCCTCTATCCCCAATGCCCGGGCCGGAAGGGACACGTCCATTTCGAGGGCCTCGGCGGCTTCGGTGGCTCGGGCGGCGTTGGAAAGATCGAACTCCCCGGAATCGAAATCGCGAAACTTCATCCTGTATGAGAAAGCCCGCCGCGTTGATCCTGCTCGACCGCCCTTACTGGGGGAATGTCTACGGACCGGCCGAGCGGAAGCGGCTGGAGGGAATCGTTTCCGGGCCGTGCCCGATGGACGACGCCGTCTCGCTCCGGGAGCGCGGGGGCGCCTCGGCGCAGGCCCTGGCCGAGGCCGAGGTCGTCTTCGGCGGATGGGGGATGCCCCGCTGCGACGAGGCCTTCCTCGCCGCCGCGCCGAACCTCAAGGCGATCTTCTTCGCGGCGGGAAGCGTGAAGGGCTTCGTCACCGACGCCCTCTGGGCGCGGGGCATCGTCGTCAGCTCGGCGAACAGCGTCCTGGCCGTCACCGTCGCCGAGTTCACCCTCGCCCAGATCCTCCTCAGCCTGAAGCTCGCGTGGCGGCACGTGGCCGACATGCGGGCGGCGCGGCGGCCGGTCCGCCATCCCATGCCCGGGATCTACGACAGCGTCGTCGGCCTGATTTCGGTCGGCGCGGTGGCGCGGCACCTCATCCCGCTCCTGCGGCCCTTCCGCGTCGAGGTCATCGCCTACGATCCGTTCCTCTCCGACGCCGCGGCGCAGGCCCTCGGCGTCCGGAAGGTCTCCCTGGAGGAACTCTTCGAGACCGCCCACGTCGTCTCCCTCCACACCCCGCTCCTCCCGGAGACCGTCGGGATGATCCGGGGCCATCACTTCGCGCGGATGCGGCCCGACGCCGCCTTCATCAACACCGCGCGGGGCGCCATCGTCAACGAGCGGGAACTGATCGAGGTCCTCTACCGCCGTCCCGACCTCCACGCCCTCCTCGACGTCACCCATCCCGAGCCGCCCGCCCCCGACTCCCCGCTCTACACCCTCCCGAACGTCGTCCTCACCCCGCACATCGCCGGGGCCGTCGACGGGGAATGCCGCCGCCTCGCCGCGATGGCGATCGACGAGTGCGAACGGTACCTGGTCGGGGCTCCCCTCCACGGCCAGGTCGACGAGGAGATGATGGCGACGATCGCCTGATTCCGTTTTATCTTCCTCAGTGCGAATCAAGCCGCTTCGTTCCCCTAGCACTGGGACGCGTGATTTCTCCCAAGCGGACAGGGGAACTAGCGGACCCTTTCTACCCGAAGCGGACAACATAATGCGGTACCGCTCCGAACAGTTCAGGCCTATCTGACGGGGACTGCCGTCGCGGTAGCGACCTCGTTCCTCAGGGAGAAACTAACTTGCAGGGCCGGGAGGCAAGTCCAGGAGGGGCAGAATGCCGTCGCGGTAGCGACACTCGTTTCTCAGGGGAGACTAACTGGCATGGCCGGGAGGCAAGCCCCTCTTGCGTCTTACAACACGTGCGGATCGCCTCCACCTGTACAGGGTCATCTGCCCGGTCCCGAAGGAGCACCCACCGCCCCTTCGCGACCCCTTCTTCCGCAGCCTTCCCAAAGTGCACGACAGCCCCTAGGCTCGGCGGTTCCCATGAACCACCGGCTCCTGATTGTCCTCCTTGCCGCCCTGACGATGCTCGGGGCGCTTTGCATCGACGCCTATCTTCCCTCCCTGCCGTTCATCGCGCGGGAGTTCTCGGCGACCCTTCCCGCGGTGCAGCAGACCCTCACGATCTATCTCTTCGCCTTCGCGGTGATGTCGCTCCTCTACGGGACCCTCTCCGATTCGTTCGGGCGGCGTTCGGTCCTGCTCGCCTCGATGTACCTCTACGTCGCCGGATCGGTCGGGGCGGTCTTCGCGCCGAGCCTCGGCTGGCTCCTCTTCTTCCGCCTCCTCCAGGGTCTCTCGGCGGGCGCGGGGCCGGTCATCGGCCGGGCCGTCGTCGGGGACTTCCTCAGCGGGGCCGAGGCCCAGCGGACCCTCTCCTACATCTCGGTCGTCTTCGGCCTCGCCCCGGCGATCGCCCCGATCCTCGGCGGCTGGCTCCAGGCCACCTTCGGTTGGCGCTCGGTCTTTGTCTTCATCGCCCTCTTCGGCCTCGTCCTCCTCGTCGCCTGCCACCGGTTCCTGCGGGAGACCCTCGTCCCGGAGGAGCGGCACGCCTTCCGGTTCGGCGTCATCGTCGCGAATTACTGGCACGTCGCCCGTCACGGCCGGTTCCTCCTCCAGTCCCTCGGGACGGCGTTCAGCTTCTTCGGGATCATGCTCTACGTCGCCGCCGCCCCGGCCTTCGTCCTCGACCTCCTTCACCTCCCCGTCACCCAGTTCGCGTGGCTCTTCATCCCGCTGATCGGCGGCATGACCCTCGGTTCCTTCGCGGCGGGGAAGATGAGCCACCGCTTCGCGCCCGCCTTCACCATCCGGGCCGGTTTCCTCATCATGTTCGCCGGGACGGGGATGAATCTCCTCTACACGGGCCTGGCCGGGGGGGCGCTCCGCGTGCCGTGGGCGGTCGTCCCGATCTTCGTCTACTCGCTCGGCGCGGCCCTCGCCACCCCGGCGATGACGGTCCTCTCGCTCGAGTTGCTGCCCCGCATCCGGGGCCTCGCCTCCTCCTTCCAGACCTTCATGTTCATGATGCTCTTCGCGCTCGATTCGGGCGTCGTCTGCCCGCTCCTCTTCGGGAGCGCCTTCCACCTTGCGCTCGGCCTGCTGGGCGGCGTCCTCCTCAGCGTGGTATTCTGGACCCTGGGGAGCGCGTTGCCCGAAGAGGGCGGCCAAGAGAGAGCGGAAGCGTAGCGGGCAGGGGGGAAATCCCCCTCCATTTGCGCCCGGCGGGGGAGTGCGTATATTAGTTCATGAATAATGAACTAACGGGCGGGCGGCCCGGGGAGCCCGAGGGGACGCAGCAGCGGCGGTTTTCCGATCCGGAGCTCCTCGACGCCTATTCGGGCGCGGTGACCGAGGCGGTCCGGCGGGCCGGTCCCGCCGTCGTTCACATCGAGGCCCGGACTGAGGGAGGGGAACGGGGCGGAAGCGGCTCGGGCTTCCTGATCTCCCCCGACGGCCTCGTGGTGACGAACAGCCACGTGATCGACGGGGCGGAGCGTCTCCGGGTCCAGACCTCGGACGGACGCAGCGTCCGCGCCGAGGTCGTCGGCGACGATCCCGACACCGACCTCGCCGTCCTCCGGATCGACCTGCCCGATCTTCCCTACCTCCGGTTCGCCGAATCGGGCGAGATCCAGGTGGGCCAGATCGCCATCGCGATCGGGAATCCCCTCGGCTTCGACCACACCGTCACGGCGGGGATCGTGAGCGCGCTCGGGCGGACCTTCCCGGCGCGGACGGGGCGGCTGATCGACAACGTGATCCAGACCGACGCGGCGCTCAATCCGGGGAACTCCGGCGGCCCCCTCCTCGACGCGCGGGGGCGGGTCATCGGCGTGAACACGGCGATCATCGCCTCGGCGCAGGGGATCTGCTTCGCCATCGGGAGCAAGACCGCCGAGTTCATCGTGAGCTGGCTGATCAAGGAGGGCCATATCCGGCGCGCCCGGATCGGCGTGGCGGGGCAGGACGTCCCGATCCACGAGAAGGTCGCCCGCTTCCACCAGCTGCGGCAGCGGTCGGGGATCCTCGTGCAGGAAGTGCAGGAGGGCTCCGCCGCCGAGGCGGCAGGGGTGGAGCAGAACGACCTCCTCATCTGGCTCGATCACGAGGAGCTCCGCTCGGTCCATGAGCTCCACCGGCTCTTGGTGCTGCGGGAATCGGGGCGGACGTCGCGGCTGACGGTGCTGAGGCGGCATCGGCTGATCCATCTTTGGATCACGCCGGAGGTGGAGGAGGAGTGAGGCGGAACGGCTACACCCGGAGGGCGGAGATGGCGAGGAGGCCGAGGGTGGTCGACTGGGTCGGGTCGATGGCGACTTCGATTTCGTCGAGGGGCTTTTCGGGCTCGGGGTTGATCCATTCGAGCGTGTAGAGGTAGGCGTGGCGCTGGGCGGCGTCGGTCGGCTCGCTCTGGTTGAAGGGGGCGACGCGGGCCCCGGGGAGATCGAAGTGGGGGAGGTCGGACCACCAGTCCTGGATGTTCGCCTTGAGGAAGGCGGGGGAGAGGACGCCGGAGGGATATTCGGCGGGGGGCTGGCCGAGGGGGACGAGGGGGATTTCCCCGATCCGTTTCTGGCCCCGGTAAAACCGGTACGCGCCGAAGGGCCTCAGGAAACGGGCGTAGCCGCACCCGTGGAGGAAGTAGAGCGCGCGGACCTTCGCCTCGACCGGGACGCGGAGGGCCGAGGGGAGTTCCCTCGCGCTGCCCTGCACGTTGACGGTCGACTGGAAGATGACGGCCCCGCAATCGGAGCGGCGGGGGCCGCCCCGGATGTGGAAGGGGACGCCGTGGATCGAGTGGAGCCCGGGAGGGATGTGCTTCAGCGGGAGGTCGCCGAGCCAGCCGCGCCGGTAGTTCAGGGGCCGGTTCATGTGGGGCTGGAGGTCGAGCTGGAGGAAGCGGGCGGCGTCGATCCGGGCGACTCGGTCGTAGGGACGCCGCCGCATCGCCTCGAGTTCGGCCTCGGGCGGGAACTCGGGCCGGGGCGGGATCGTTTTCTCGTGCGGCGCCTCGCCCGGCGGGGGGGATTTGGCTTTTCCCGAGGGCTTTCTTTCCCAGACGGCGGGTCCGGGGGCCGTCGATCCCCGGACGATCAGCTGGGGCTGGATGCGGATCTGGAACGGGGCGGAGGCGGCGCCCGGCCTGTTCCGTTTCCGGGCGAGCGACTGGACCATGAGCAAGGCGTTTTCGCGGATGAGATTGATGTCCGACTCGGCGGCGCCGATGGGGGGGACGAGGGTCCGCAGCGCCGCCGAATCCCGGAGGGAGAGGAGGGAGAGGTCGCGGGGGACCTGCTTTTTGCGGAGGGAGAGGATCTCCAGCAGGGGGGGAATGTTCGAGGCGTTGTGGGCGCAGACCAGCGCCGTCACGTCGCTCCATTCCGCGTCGAGGCGGTCGGCCAGGTCGACGAAGTCTTCCCGCAGGGGCATCGCCCGGTCGGGGCTCGCGATCCGCTTCGCCGAGGCGGGGAGGCCGTGCTGGCGGCAGAGACTCTTCCAGGTGTCGAGGATTTCGGCGAGGGCGGAGGTCCACGGCGAGGGGGCCGTGAGGGCGAGCTCCCGGTGGCCGAGCCCGTGGAGGTGGTCGACGATCAGGGCGAGCGAGCGGGGCGGGTCGCCGAGGATCGAGCAGAGCTCCCGCGCGGGGGTGTCGATGCAGACGAGGGGAACGCCGCGCCGCGCCAGGGCCGTCGCCGCCTCCTCCCAATGGTGGGGATCGTAGCCGAAGGGGGGGTCGAGGACGATGCCCTCGGTCCGCTCCGGGTCGAGGCGCTGGAGCGTGGTGCCGATCTCCTCCGTCGTCTCCCAGCGGTGGACGACGAGGTCGATTCCGAGTTCCTTCGCGATCTTCCGGTAATTCGGGAGGTAGTGGGAGCGGTGGGCGAGGATCAGGTGGCAGGCGAAGGCGGCGGCGGGGGCCTTCCGGGCCGCGCCGAAGAGCTTGTACCCCTCGCGGACGACGAGGCCCTCGGCGATCAGCCGGGCCATCGCCCGGTTCAGGGCGTAGTGCTGGATGCCGAGGGTCTTCGCGAAGTCCCGCTCCGAGGGAAGGCGGTCCCCTTCGCCGATGCCGTGCTCTTTCAGCCAGGCGCGGAGGAGGGCTTCGGCTCCGTTGACAAGGGTCCCTGCGGCCATGGGAAACAGTCTCGGGGGTGGGGGGCCGTTTCGACAAGGGGAAGTTCCCCCGGGAGGGGGCCGTTCCCGGGGTTCTCATCGAATTGTTAAAACAATTTGTTGAAATAACCCGATCTGATTCGATGGCGGCGGCGGGAATTGAATGTCGGGCGGGGAAGGAAGGGAGTTATCTTGGAGGTAGAGAATATTGCAAACGCGCCGAATGCGCCAATGCGTCGACTGAGCCTCCCCTTCCATGAAAACCATCTCCCTCCCATCGCTTTTCTCCCTCATGCTGGCCTGCGTCCTGTCGGGAACCTCCGCCCGGGCGGCGACCTACACGTGGACCCCGACGGCCGCCGGGACCGCCTACACCTGGACCACGGCGGCGAACTGGGGCGGGACGGCCTATCCCAATGCGATCGGCGACGTCGCGAACCTGACCCTGAACCTCGCCGGTTCCCAGACGATCACCCTCGACGCGCCGATCACCCTCGGCTCCCTCACCTTCAACAACACGACGAACGGGAGCAATTACCTCTTCACCCTCGCGGGCAGCGCGACGAACACGCTGACCCTCCAGGCGGCGAGCGGCAGCGCCCTCCTCGTCAGCAACGCCTCGCGGACGGCGAACACGAACGTCGTCTCCGCCCCCGTCGTCCTGGGGAGCAGCACGACGATCGAGACCGACGCGAACCTCACCCTCAGCGGCTCGATCACCACCACGGGCGGGAGCGGGATCACGAAGACCGGGGCCGGGACGCTGACCCTCAGCGGCACCACCTACGCCGGGGCGATCGACGTCAGCGCAGGGACCCTCGTCCTCGCCATTTCCGGCAGCACGCAGCCGACGACCTCGGCCTCGTCTATCGTCGTGGAGAGCGGGGCGATGGCTTCCACCGGGGCTTCCCAGAATGTGACGATCGGCGCGCTGACCCTCAATGGGGGGACCTTCAGCCAGGCTTACACCTATATCTACGGGACAATCACGATGACCGGCGGGACACTGCAGGGGACGACCGGGGCGGCGAGCTGGTTCGGCAACAGCGTCGTGACGCTGGCCAGCGCCACGACGTCGACGATGGCGGCGAACATGTCGGGGGCGTCGGCGAAGACGTTCACCGTCGCCGACGGTGCGGCGGCGGTCGATCTGCTCTTCTCGGGTGCCTTCAGCGGCAGCAGCGCGGGGGTGATCAAGGCGGGGGCGGGTTGGATGACCCTATCGGGGTTGAATTCCTACACCGGGGCGACCGCGATCCAGGCGGGAACGCTCAGCGTGAGCACGCTGAACAGCGTCTCCGGCGGCGTCGCGAAGAGCAGTCTGGGCGCTCCGGTCACGGTCGCCAACGGCACCATCGCCATCGGCGCGACGATGACCACCGGGACCCTCGTCGATACCGGCACGGGGGAAACCACCGACCGTGTCATCAACCTCGCGGGGACGACCGGCGGCGCGACGCTCGACCAGTCGGGGACGGGGGCGTTGAAGTTCACCAGCGACTTTACCGCGACCGGCGCGGGCTCGAAGACCCTCACCCTCCAGGGCTCGACCTCCGGGACGGGCGAGGTCGCCGGGGCCATCGTCAACAACAGCACGACGAACAAGACCTCGATCCTCAAGGCGGGGACCGGCACCTGGACCCTTTCCGGGACCAACACCTACACCGGTGCCACGACGGTCAACGCCGGGACACTGTTGGTGAACGGCAGCCTCGCCTCGGGTTCGGTCGTGAGCGTGAAGTCGACCACCACCGGCAACGCGATCCTCGGCGGCATTGGGACGATCAACGGCGCGACGACGGTCGGCGCGGGAACAGCGGGGACTTCCATCGTCAACGCGGGCAACGCCGGGGCGGTCGGGACGCTGAACTTCGCGGGAGGATTGACCTTCACCACCTCGTCCCAGCTCCAGTTCGAGCTGAACAGCGATGCTGGGACGATCGATCTCGTCACCGTCACCGGCACCCTCGTCCTCGGCTCGGGCATCGCCTCGCTCTCCGGGACCGACCTCGGCAGCACCACGCTCGCCCTCGGGACGGTGCTGACGTTGGCCCAGAGCAGCGGGACGACCACCGGCTACTTCCTCGGCGAGACCGACGGGACGAAGATCGTCATCGGCAACAATGCCTTCACGATCAACTACCTGACCAACTCGATCACCCTCACCGCCGTCGCCGTGCCGGAACCCTCGACGTGGGCGCTTCTCGGCTTGGGATGTTGCCTCGCCGGGACTGCCAAGAAGGTGCGGGAGCGTCGGAAGGATTCTCAGGCGATTATTTAAACAAAAATTAAAATCCCCTTCCCGCTTTGACAAGCGAACGGCGGTTGACCCATCCTCTCGGGTCATGTCTGCCTCTCTCGTCGACTTCCCTGAAATCGACCTCAGCACCATCGCTCCCTCTGCCGAAGGACTCGTCGAGTCTCCCGTTCGCATCGTTCCCGGTTTGCATGCGGAGCCACCCGTCCGCCTCCGCCTCCGTCTCCCCGCGATGGCGAAGGCCTGCTATTTCGCCCCCTTCCAGCGCCACGCCATCGCGCCCGATCTCGACCTTTGGCCCGAGGGGTACAACCAGTGCCATCCGCTCCCGGTCCCCGAGTTGAAGAACCTGAAGCGGGGCGGGATGTTCCTCCTCGTCGAGCTGGCCGGGGGAGGTTACCTCGCGGTGTTGCCCCTCGTCAGCGATCTCCTCATGGCGTGGCTGCGCGGCGACGCGGAGGGGCTCCTGCTGGAGGGCGATCATTTCGGCCTCGCCGGGCTGGAGGAAACCCTGCCCCTCCTGGCCTGGGCACGGGACGCCGATCCCTACCGCGCCTGCCGCCGCGTGTGGGAGCAGGCCGCCGAACATCCCCGCATCGCGGGCAGCCTCGGCCTCCGCGCGGGGAAGACGCTCCCGGAGCCGTTCCACTATCTCGGTTGGTGTACCTTCGAGCAGTACAAGCTCGACATTTCGGAGCCCCTCCTCGTCTCGGCCTTCGCCGATCTTAAGAAATCGGGCGTCCCCATCCGGTGGGTGCTGATTGACGACGGCCACCTCGACAGCTCCCTCCCCGGCGCCCTCCACGACACGCAGGAGGGGAACAACGGGATGCCCGACGACCGCCTGGTCAGCTTCGGCACCGACGCGAGTCGTTTCCCGAACGGCTGGACGGCGGTGCAGGAGGCGCGCCGCGCGGCGGGGATCGACTGGCTCGGCCTCTGGATCAACTTCAGCGGCTATTGGGGCGGCCTCCACGGGCCTGAAAAATTCCCCCCGGACATCGCCGCCACCCTCGTCGAGTTCGACAAGGGGCGCTGGCTTCCCGACGGCTCCGCCGAGGCCGCCGACCGGTTCTACCGCGCGTGGCTCGATTCGATCGCCGACGCCGGGTTCGATTTCATCAAGGCCGACGGCGAGGCGAAGAACGTCGTCTTCTACTCGGGCCGCGTCGCCAACGCCGTGAGCGCCACGCGCCGCAGCCACGCCGCCTTCGAGGCCGGGATGGGCCGGCGCTTCCTGGGGGGCATCAACTGCATGGCCCACAATAACATCTGCGCCTTCAACACCCGTTCGACGCAGCTGACCCGGTGCAGCGAGGATTACAAGAAGGGCGATCTCTGGCGGGCGAAGCACCATCTCTCCAACTCCTATTTCAACTCCCTCTGGCTCGGCCAGACCGTCTGGTGCGACCACGACATGTTCCATTCGAGCGACGCGCTCGCCGGGCCGCTCATGGCCCGGAGCAAGGCACTCTCCGGCGGCCCCATCTACCTCTCCGACGCTCCCGACGAGATCGACGCCGCCCAGGTCGCCCCGCTTTGCTACGCCGACGGGCGGCTCCTCATGCCGGCCCATCCCGCCGTCCCCGCTCCCGACAGTCTCTTCGTCGACACCTACGAGGACCGGGCGCTCTTCAAGACCATCGCCCCGCTCACCCCGTCGGCGGTCGCCCTCATCGCCTACAACCTCACCGCCCCGGAGCAGCCGGTCTCGGGCACCCTCTCCGGGCGGGACTGGGAGGCGGGCCAGTCCTACCGCCTCGTCTCCGAGGGGAAAGCCGAGGATGAGGCGGCGGCTCCCGCCTCCGGGCGGACGATCCTCTTCCGGTGGGCGGATCGGACGCTCCGGGTCCTCCGGCCGGGCGAGGGGTTCCCGCTCGCGCTCGATCATTTCGGCGACGAGCTCTTTTGGCTGGTCGCCGTCCCCGGCGAGGCGACCCGCGCTGTCGTCCTGGGGCGGGCCGACAAATACATGGGGCCCCTCGCGCTGGCGCCCGGGACGGTGGCGGAGGCGGGGAACACGCTCCGCTTCACCCTCGCCGAGACGGGCCCCGTCTATCTCTGGATCGACGGCGGGATGCCCTCGCTGCCCGGGGTCAATGCCGCGGCCTGCGGGAACGGCCTGTGGCGTCTCGACCTCCCCGTCGGGCCGGGCCGGGAGATCGAGGTCGGCCTCGCCTTTTGAGCGGGGGCGTCGCTTAAAAGCGATGGCCAAGCGTCCCGTTTTCGGGAAAATGGGGGGATGGCCCTCCCTTCCATCCGGCTGGATCTCTTTCCCGGCGGCGTCAGCCGCGCCGTCACGCTGAGCTACGACGACGGCGTCGTCGAGGATCGCCGCCTCGTCGAGATCCTCAACGCCCACGGCCTGAAGGGGACGTTCCATCTTAATTCGGGGGTTCTGGGCCGGGAGAAGAAACTGGCGCGGGAAGAGATCGCCACCCTCTTCGCGGGGCATGAGATCTCGGCCCATTCGGTGACCCATCCCCATCTCGACGCCCTTTCCCGCGAAGAGCTGGCGCGGGAGATCCTCGACGACCGGGCCGCCCTCGAGGCGCTGGCGGGCTATCCCGTCCGGGGGATGTCCTATCCCTTCGGGACCCACAGCCCGGAGGTCGTCTCCCGCCTTCCCCACCTCGGGATCGAGTACGCGCGGACCGTCGAGTCCCATGGCCGCTTCCACGTCCCGGAGAACCTCCTCCTCTGGCATCCCACCTGCCATCACAAGCACGACCTCGCCGCGAAGGCCGAGGAATTCTTCACCCCGATGCAGTCGTGGCAGGCGCGGCTCCGCCTCCTCTACGTCTGGGGCCACAGCTACGAGTTCCCGAACGACAACAACTGGGACGTGATCGAACGCTTCGCCGAGCGGGTCGCGAAGGAGGGGAACGCGTGGTGCGCCACGAACATCGAGATCGCCGACTACCTCCGCGCCCAGCGCGCCCTCCGCTGCGGCGTCGACGGACGGCAGGTTCAGAACCTCGCGTCGCGTCCCGTCTGGATCACGTGGAACGGCGAGGCCCGGGAAATCGCGGCGGGCGCGGTCGCCACGCTTTAATCATCCTCCCCTCCATGCTCGATCACCTCCCCTTCATCTCCGATCTCGGCTACGCGGGGCTCTTCCTCTGGATCTTCGTCGAGCAGGCCGGGCTCCCGATCCCGGCGGTCCCGGTCCTCATCGCGGCGGGCTCGTTCGTCACCGCAGGCCGCCTCGGCTTCGGCTGGTGCCTGCTGCTGACCGTCGTCGCCTGCCTCGCCGCCGATCTCCTCTGGTTCTTCCTCGGGCGGGCGAAGGGGGTCCACATCCTCCACTTCATCTGCCGCCTTTCGTGGAAGCCGAACACCTGCATCGCCAGCACGAAGAACCTCTTCGGCAAGTACGGCGCGCAGACCCTCCTCTTCGCGAAATTCGTCCCCGGCCTCAATACGCTCGCCCCGCCGCTCGCCGGGGCGACGGGGATCACGTTGCGGCAGTTCCTCGCCTACAACACCGTCGGGGCCGTGGTCTGGGGCGCGGTACCGCTGCTGGCCGGGATGGGATTGCGGGCCGCGCTGCCGAGCCCCGAGGCCGCCCTCGCCCTGCTGCGCGCCCATCTCCCGGCGATCGTCGCCGGCCTCCTCGTCCTCTTCCTGATCGGCCGCTATGAATGGCGCCGCCGCTACGTGGCCCGGCTGGAGAAGGAGCTGCGGCAGGGCGTCACCGTCGACGAGTTCAAGGCGATGCTCGACCGCGGCGACGACGTCGTCGCCCTCGACATCCGCCATCCGATCAACTTCGGCCTCGACCCGGTGAGCCTCCCCGGCGCGCTCCGCTTCCATTACGGCGAGCTGGAGTCGCGCGCGCACGAGATCCCCCTCGACCGCCCGCTGATCGCCTACTGCGACTGCCCCCGGGACCAGGCCTCGGTCCTCGCCGTCGAGCGGCTGCAGAAGCTCGGCGCCAAGTCGGCCCGCGTCCTCAACGGCGGCCTCAGCGCGTGGAGAGCGCGCGGGTATCCGACCGTCGGCGCGTAAGGGCAGGGATCGCGGGGATTCCTCGCGCTATGGTCTAGATCGTCTGCGCCAGGAACCCGCCGTCGACGCGGAGGTCGGTGCCGGTGATGAAGCCGCTCGCGGCGGGGCTTGCCAGGAAGACGGCGGCGCCGATCAGCTCCTCGCTCCTCCCGAAGCGGGCCATCGGTGTGTGGCCGAGGATCGACTGGGCGCGGGGGGTCGGCGTTCCGTCCTCGTTGAAGAGGAGGCGGCGGTTCTGCTCGGCGGGGAAGAAGCCGGGGGTGATCGAGTTCACCCGGACGCCGTGGGGCGCCCACTCGCGGGCGAGGAACTGGGTGAGGTTCAGCACCGCGGCCTTCGCCGCCGAGTAGGCGATGACGCGGGAGAGGGGGAGGTGGGCCGAGACGCTGGCGATGTTGATGATCGAGCCGCCGCCCCGCTTCGCCATCGCGGGGCCGAATTCCTGGCAGGGGAGGAGCGCCCCGCCGACGAGGTTCAGGTCGAAGCTCGCCCGCCAGTCGTCGGCGGCGATCGACTCGAAACTCCGGTCGCCGGTCACCGTCACCTTCGGATCGTTGCCGCCCGCCGCGTTGACGAGGACCGTCGGCGCGCCGAGCGATTCGGCGATCGCCGCGTGGGCGGCGGCGAGGCTCGCCTTGTCGATCGCGTCGCATTCAAAAAACTGCGCGTTGCCGCCCTTCGCCTTGATCCGGTCGGCGCAGGCGGTGCCGCGCTCGGCGCTGCGGCCGAGGACGGCGACCTTCGCCCCCGCCTCGGCGAGGCCCTCGGCGAGGGTGCCGCCGAGGACGCCTGTCGCGCCGATGACGACGGCGACGGCGTGGGAGAGATCGAAACGGGAGGGCGAGGGGGCGGCGGGGGTCGTCATGGGAGGGGAGGAATCAGGGGGTGGGGTTTTGGAAAAGGGTTTCGAGTTCTTTCTGCCGCTCCCGGACGGCGGCATGGGCGCGGGCGGCGGCGGGCCGGGGCCGGATCAGCGGGCCGGGCTTCGAGGGGCGCGGCGTGGCCCCGAGCCGCTCGAGCGCGAAGAGGGCCGCGCCGCGCAGCGAGGCCTCGGGCTCGACCGAGGCGCGGACGGGGCGGCCCAGCACGTCGGCGAGCCGCTGGAGGGCGGCGGGCGAGTGGCTGATGCCGCCGGAGACGATGAAGGTGAGGGAGCGGCCTTTTTTGGTCCCGGCCTTCCTGACGACCGATTCGACCGAATCGGCGATCAGGGCGAGGCGCTGGTAGGTCGCCTCCATGAGGGTCTGGAGGAGGTCGGTCCCGGTCGTCGCCTGGGTGATCCCGAGGACGACCGAGGAGAGGTCCTCGGGCCAGGTCGGAGCCCGTTCGGCGACCCAAAAGGGAAGGACGACGAGGCCGGGGACGGGGAGGGGACGCTTCGCCAGTTCCTTTTCGAGTGCCGCCTCGGCGGGAAGGGCGAGTTCGCGGAGCGCCCAGGCGCGGAGGTTCCCCGCGTTGCTGACCGCGCCCCCGACGAGGCGGCGCGTCCCGTCGACGCGGTAGCCGAAGAGGCCGAAGGGGGCGGGGGAGAAGGTCTTCGAGGCCCGCTCCTTCGCGTCGCCGTCGATCACGACGCGGAGCGCGGCGCTGGTGCCGACGTTGATCGCGGCGACGCCGGGGGCGGTCGCGCCGGAGCCGAGGTTGCTCGCCGCGCCGTCGCCGAGGGCGGGGAACCACTTCGCCTTGCCGAGCCGGGGAAAGCGTTTCGCCACGGCGGGGGCGAGGGTGCCGGGGGCGTCGGAGAGGGGGTTGAGATGGGCGGAGGTGAGGCCGCACTGTTTCAGCAACGGGGCGTTCCAGCGGAGGGTCTTCGCGTCGAGGAGGCCGGTGCCGCTCGCCATCGAGAGGGAGACGGTGGCGCCGCCGCACCATTCGGCCTGGAGCCACTCGGCGGGGGAGACCCAGCGGGCGACGCGCCGGAAGAGGCCGGGATCGGTCCGCTTCAGCCAGCGGAGCCGCGCGGTCCAGAAGGAGGCGCGGGTCATGCAGCCGGTCCGGCGGTGGCGGCGGGCTTCGGTACCCTTGCCGCCCTTCCGCAGCGCGGCGGCGTCGGCGCGGCACCGGCCGTCGGCCCACGTGTAGATCGGGGTGATCGCCTTCCCCCGCGCGTCGAGGCCGATCATGCTGTGCCAGAAGCACGAGACGCCGATGCCGAGGATCGGGGCCGCCGAGGCGGGGTATTGCCTCAGCGTCGCGGCGACGATCTTGAAGACCGCCCGGCGGACGGCCTCGGGCTCGAGCTCGGCCCGGCCGTCGGCCGAGGTCCGGAGGGAGTAGCTTTCCTGGGCCGTCGTCGGAACGAGGCGGCGGCCGCTGGCGTCGTGGATCGCGGAGCGGCTGGAGGAGGTTCCGATGTCGAGGGCGAGGACGGCGCTAGGGGATGGGGGCATGGGTCAGTGCCTGGTTGAGATTTCCCGAACTATACCCCATGCAGTCGAGCGCCGCGTAACGAAAACCGATTTCCTTGAACTGGAGGGCGATGCGGTCGAAGACCGCCAGGGAGAGGGCCTTCTCCATCTCCTCGCGGGCGATCTCGATCCGGGCGATCTCGCCGTGCTGCCGGACGCGGAACTGGCGGAACCCGAGTTCCCAGAGGACCTCCTCGCCCGCCTCGATCTTCGCGAGGGTGACGGCGTCGACGGCCTCGCCGTAGGCGATGCGGGAGGAGAGGCAGGGGGAGGCGGGCTTGTCCCAGACGTCGAGGCCGGCCTCTCGGGAGAGGGCGCGGATCTCGGCCTTCGTCAACCCCGCCTCGACGAGGGGGGCGAGGACGCCGTGCTGCTCGGCCGCCTTCTGCCCGGGCCGGTAATCGCCCCGGTCGTCGAGGTTCATCCCGTAGGCGAGGTGGAGGCCGCCGAGGCGGGCCTGTTCCCGCGCCATGACGGTGAAGAGCTCGCTCTTGCAGTGGAAGCACCGCGCGGCGTCGTTCTTCGCGTAGTCGGGGTTGTCGAGCTCCGCGGTGCGAACGATCTCGAGGGGAATGCCGTGGGCGGCCGCGAAGCGGACGGCCTCGCGCAGGTGGCGGCGGGCCAGCGAGGGGGAGTCGGCGATCACCGCCTTCATCCGGTCGCCGAGGACCGCGTGGGCGCGCCAGGCGAGGAAGGCCGAATCGACGCCGCCGGAGTAGGCGACCAGCAAGCCCTCCCCGCGCCATCCGCCGAGGAGGGCGTCGAGCCGGGCCTGCTTGTCGTGCGCCGTTTCCATCGGGTCTGCCTAGGCGATTTCGTGGTCGGAGGCGCGTTCGAGCTTCTGCTTCGTCGACCAGAGGCCGGCGGAGGGGGTGCTGATGTAGAAGATCTCCTCGCCGTCGGGCATCGTGTTCCAGCCCTCGGCGAGCTGGCCGATCGGGTAGCGCTTCACCGCCTCGTCGTAGTCGGCGTAGGCGAACTTCACCTGCTCGATGTCTTCCTTCTTCAGGTGGCCGCCGCCGGGGGCGTAGCGGATCGTGAAGCGGCCCTCGGAGGTGCCGTGGATGAGGTGGGCCGTGCCGTGGGCCAGGTCCTGCATGTCGGCGTTCTTCTTGTATTGCTCGAGGACCCACGGGGTCGTGTCGTAGCCGTACTTGCGGATCAGGGCGTCGACGTCGGGCTGCTCGCCGAAGCGTTCGAGGCCGGGGGCGAGGATGAGGAGCTCGCCGCCGTCGGCCATCGCCATCCGGGTCCGGTAGACGGCCTTGTTGGCGACCCACGTGCTGCGGAACTCGTCCCCCTGCATGTGGGCGACGATCTTCCTGATCGGCTTGTCGAACGTCGTGATGTTGACGGAGCGGCTGAGGCGCGCGGCCTGGAGATAGGTCTCCAGGTCGTCGCCGATGAAGACGCCGGTGTGGACGAGCTTGTTCTGCGGGTCGCGCTTCATCACGACCTGGAGGTAGACGTCGGGGAGGTGGCCGAGGAACTGCTCCTCCGCCCAGTTGTAGCAGGCGCGGAGCGGGGTGATGAGGTTGCCGAGGTTGTTCTCGATGCCGTAGACGCCCGCCGCGATGTGGGAGGCGCAGATCGTCTCCTTGCCGCCGAGGCCGATGAAGTAGTTCTTGTTGTGATTCGCGAAGCCGAGGACTTCGTGGGGGACGACGTGGCCGACGTTGATGATGAGGTCCCACTTCTCGGTCATCAGCATCGTGTTGAGGTCGACGGGGATCTCCCAGTCGGCCTTGCCGCCGGTGCTCTCCTTCACCCGCTCCGCCGGGATGACGCCGACGCGGGTGACGCCGCCCCGCCAGTCGTGGGCGTGGATTCGGGAATGGGGAATCGAGCCGAACATCCACTTGTTTTCCTCCTCGGTGTGCGGCACGTGCTGGCCGAGGGTCGGGATGACGTGGATGTCGGCGGCGGGGTTGAGGGCGAGGATCTGGTTGTAGAGGGTCTCGGTGATCCAGCCCGCCCCGCTGTGGGCGCGGGTGAGGTCGGGAGGGAGGAGGAGGACGCGGCCCAGTTTGGCGCTGCCGGGAATACGGGTGCGGGCCTCGTCGAGGAGGCGGGCGCAGGCCTGCTCGATTTCGGTGCGGGGAATCGATTCGGATTGGAGGGAAAACCAGGGCATGGCGTTAATTTGATTGAATGTGTCCTCCAATGTGCCAACGTTGGCCTAAATTGGCAAGAATGAAAACCTTTCTGACCGAAACCTTCCTCCTCGAGACCGAAACCGCCCGGGAGCTCTACTTCAACGAGGCGGCCCCCCAGCCGATCTACGATTACCACTGCCACCTCCCGCCGAAGCTGATCGCCGACAACCACCGCTTCCGCAATCTCTACGAGATCTGGCTCGGGGGAGACCATTACAAGTGGCGGGCGATGCGCTCCAACGGGGTCGCCGAGCGCTACTGCACCGGCGACGCCTCGGATCGGGAGAAGTTCGACGCCTTCGTCGCGACCGTCCCCTATACCCTCCGCAATCCGCTCTACCATTGGAGCCACCTCGAGCTCGAGCGCTACTTCGGCATCGATCTCCTCATCGACGGGACGAGCGCCGACACGATCTGGGAGCAGGCCAACGCGAAGCTGGCCGAGCCCGGCTACGCCGTCCACGGGCTGCTGGAGAAGTGCAACGTCGCCGTCGTGGTGACGACCGACGACCCCGCCGATCCCCTTCCCGACCACGCGCGGATCGCCGCCTCCGGCCTGAAGACCCGCGTCTATCCCGCCTTCCGTCCCGACGGGGCCTTCGTCGTCGACCAGCCCGCCGCCTTCAAGGCGTGGTGTGCGAAGCTCTCCGCGACGGCGCAGGCCGACACCGGCACCTTCGACGGCTTCGTCTCGGCGCTGAAGCAGCGGCACGATTTCTTCCACGCGCAGGGATGCCGCCTCTCCGACCACGGCCTTGAATCGTGCTTCGCCTCGGAATGCTCCGACGCCGAGGCGGGCGCGATCTTCGCCAAAGCCCTCGGCGGCACGGCGGCGACGCCCTCCGAGACGCAGCAGTTCGGCACCTGGCTGCTGCTCCTCCTCGGCCGCCTCGACGCGGCGAAGGGATGGACGAAGCAGCTCCACCTCGGCGCGCTGCGGAACAACAACAGCCGCCTTCGCGCCCGAGTCGGCGCCGATGCCGGGGTCGACTCGGTCGGCGATTTCCCGCAGGCCGCCGCCCTCTCCTGGTACCTGAACCGCCTCGCCTCGACGGACGAGCTGCCGAAGATCGTCCTCTACAACCTGAATCCCGCCGACAATTACGTCTTCGCGACGATGATCGGCAACTTCCAGGACGGGACGATTCCCGGGAAGATCCAGTTCGGCAGCGGCTGGTGGTTCCTCGACCAGGCCGAGGGGATGACGTGGCAGCTCAACGCCCTCTCGAACCTCGGCCTCCTGCGCCGCTTCGTCGGGATGCTGACCGACTCCCGGAGTTTCCTTTCCTACACGCGGCACGAGTATTTCCGCCGCCTTCTCTGCAACCTCATCGGGAATGACGTGGCGAAGGGGCTCCTCCCGAACGACGGGAAACTCCTCGGCGCGATGGTCCGCGAGATCTGCTTCGAGAACGCCCGGGGCTACTTCGGCCTCGACCTCGATCCCGCCTTCGCGGCGAAGAAGGGGTAGGCGGTTTCACCGGCTGGCGACTCATGGCGACCCTCAAGGCATTGGCGCAGGCGGCGGGCGTCTCGATCCGCACCATCAACCGGGTGCTGAAGGGGAAGGGCTACGTCGGCACCGAGACGCGGGAAGCCGTCGAGGCCGCCGTCCGGAAGCTCGGCTACCGGCCGAACCTCGCGGCGCGGAGCCTGAAAACCGCGAAGAGCCACATCGTCTCGGTCCTCGCCTTCGCCGCCGACGAGCCCCGGCTCGCCCAGGTGGCCGGGCTCGAGCGACGCCTCCGCGAGGCCGGGTTCATCGTCTCCGTCGCCTTTCACTTCGAGCCCCGGCGGGGCGATTGGGGCGAACGGCTCGTCCAGGAGCTGCTTGCCCAGAATCCGGCGGGGGTCGTCCTGGTCGGCTCCGGACAGCACGATCCCTACGTGCTGGAGCATGTCCTCCCCGCCCTCCTCGCGCTGCTGGTGAGGGCGCAGCTTCCCTACGTGATCCTCGATCCGCGCGGGGAACTGCCGCCGCGGTACGACGCGATGAAGATCGACCGGGGGCAGGGCGTCCGCGAGGCGGTCCTCCTCCTTGCGGAGCGGGGCCGGAAGCGGATTGCCTTCCTCGGGCCGACCGACGACCGGACCCGCCTCGACGGGTACGAGGCGGCCCTTCGCACGCTGGGGCGGAAGCCGCTCCTCCTCGATTATCCGGGGGAGGAGATCGATGCGTTGCGGGAAGCGGGCCGGACGGTCGCCGCGCTTCCGGCGCGGGCGCGGCCCGATGCCGTCGTCATCCATGCGGACCACATCGCGCTCTCTTTCCTGGCCGGGCTCCACGACCGCGGCGTACGGGTGCCGGAGGAGATCGCCCTCGTCGGCTTCGACGACCGCTCCGCCGCGGCCCTCGCGTGGCCGCCGTTGACGACGATCGCCCAACCCGCCGGCGAGATCGGCAAGGCGGGAGCCGAAGTCCTCCTCGCCAAGATCGCCGGGGAGAAGAAACCGAAGGGCGGCTGGTCCCGGGTCTTCTCCACGCGGTTGATCGTTCGCGAGACGACCTGATAGACTCTATAATATCAAACGATGAACCCGACCAGCCTCCTCGAACTGTTGACGGCGATTGAACAAGGCAAGACGACGCCCCAGGAGGGGATGGCCCGGCTCGCCAACCTTCCCTATGAGGATCTCGCCTACGCGAAGGTCGACCACCACCGCGCCCTGCGCACCGGGATGCCCGAGGTGATCTATGCGGCGGGGAAGACCGACGCCGAGGTCGCCGGAATCTTCGCCCGCATGGCGGCGGCGGGCGGCGATGTCCTCGCCACCCGCGCCGGGGCCGGGGCCGCCGCCGCCGTCCTCGCCGAGGTGCCGGCGGCCACCTATCATCCGGTGGCCCGCATCCTCTCCCTCCGCCAGCACGAGACGATTCCCTTCCCCGGCACCCTCGCCGTCCTCTGCGCGGGGACGAGCGATCTTCCCGTGGCGGAGGAGGCCGCCGTCACGGCCGAGTTCCTCGGCAACACGGTCACCCGCCTGTACGACGTCGGCGTGGCCGGCCTCCATCGTCTCCTCTCCCAGCGCCCGGTCTTGGCCGAGGCGCGGGCCTGCATCGTCTGCGCGGGGATGGAGGGGGCGCTGCCGACGGTCGTCGCCGGATTGGTCCGCGTCCCCGTCATCGCGGTGCCGACGAGCGTCGGCTACGGCGCGGCCTTCGGCGGCGTCGCGGCGCTGCTGGGGATGCTGAATTCATGCTCGCCGAACGTCGCGGTCGTGAACATCGACAACGGCTTCGGTGCGGCCGCCTTCGCGACCTCGATGGTGCGGGGCGCGAAGGGGTGACCGGTTTTCCGGTCGCCAATCAGGGAATCAGGCCCGTGCCGAGAGCACGGTCTTCTCGTAGTTCTTCACCTCGTTCAGCCAGGCGTCGCCGGTGGGGACGTCGTGGCGCTTGAGGTATTCGTCCCAGACGAGGCCGAAGGGAAGGGTCTTGATTTCCTCGAGGAGGAGGAGGCGCAGGGTGCCGTCGCCCGCTTCCTCGGCGGCGCGGAGCCGGGCGGTCGGCTCGAGGAGGCCGAGGAGGAGGGCCTTCAGGGCGCTCCGGGCGCCGATGGCCCAGGCGGCGATGCGGTTGATGCTGGCGTCGAAGTAGTCGAGGCCGATGTGGGTGCGGCCGAGGAAATCGCCCCGGACCAGCTCTTCCATGATCGCCTTCGTCGGGTCGTCGAGGAGGACGACGTGGTCGCTGTCCCAGCGGACGCCGCGGCTGACGTGGAGGATGATCTCGGGGACGAACTGGAGGACCGAGGAGATCTTGTCGGCGAGGCTCTCCGTCGGGTGGAAGTGGCCGGCGTCGAGGCAGAGGAGCTTCCGGTTCTTCACGGCGTAGCCCATGTAGAATTCATGGGACCCGACGACGTACGATTCGGAGCCGATGCCGAAGAGCTTCGACTCGACGGCGTCGAGGTGGTGCCGGGGATCGAGGGCTTCCTGGAAGACCGCGTCGAGGGAGGCTTCGAGGCGCTCGCGGGGGGCCTTGCGGTCGACGGGGAGGTCCTTCGAGCCGTCGGGGATCCAGACGTTGGTGACAGTGGCGGTGCCGAGCTGCCTGCCCATCTCGGCGCCGATCTTCCGGCAGGCGATGCTGTGGTCGATCCAGAATCGGCGGATCCCCTCGTCGCGGCTGGAGAGGGTCGCGCCGTCGTTGGCGAGGGGGTGGCCGAAGAGGGTCGGGTTGAAGTCGAGGCCGAGGCCGCGCGCCTTGCACCAGTCGATCCAGCTCTGGAAGTGGGTGACGTCGTATTGGTCGCGCCCGACTTTCTTTCCGCCGAGGTCGGCATAGCACGCGTGGAGGTTCAGGCGGTGCTTCCCGGGGAGGAGGGAGTAGACCTTGTCGAGATCGTGCCGGAGTTCGGCGAGGGTGCGGGCCTTGCCGGGATAGTTCCCGGTGACCTGGATGCCGCCGCCGCTCAGTTCGGCGTCGGGCGTCTCGAAGCCGCCGACGTCGTCGCCCTGCCAGCAATGGAGGGAGAGGGGGATCGTGGCGAGGCGGGCGAGGACCGCCTCGGTATCGACGCCGTGGGAGGCATAGACGGCTTGAGCATGGGCATAGGCGGAGGCGGGAGTACTCATTCCTTATTTTTGACACAGATGGGAAAGGCGATAAATCGACAAACTGATCTTTTCCATATAAAAAATGACACAAGAAAACGGATGAGCCGCAACTTCCACAGCTATTTCCCCGTCCCCGCCCGGGATCGGGCCTGGGGACTCTACGCCACGGCGTGCGGGGTGAACCGGACGCCGCCGCACGCGGTCTACCCGTCCGGCGGCCATCCCGAGAGCCGCCTTTTCTCGTGGGAGCAGGGGCGGACGCTCGCCGATTACCAGCTCCTCTACCTGAGCGCGGGGCGGGGCCTCTTCGAGTCGGCCCCGGGGCTGAAGCGGCGGCTGGGCGCGGGGACGCTTTTCCTCCTCTTCCCCGGCGTCTGGCACCGCTACCGGCCCGCCGTCGAGACGGGGTGGACCGAGTCGTGGATCGAGGTGAACGGGACCTACTTCGACCAGCTCCGCGCGGCGGGGCTCCTCGATGCGCGGCATCCGGTCCACGCGGTGAAAGCCGTCGGCGAGGTCGAGGCGCTCTGGGCGGAGGCGCTCCGGCTGGCGCGGGGGAAGCCGCCCGGGTTCCCCGTCCGCCTCGGGCTCTGCGCGGCGCAGATCCTGGCGTTGGTGTTGCGGCACGGGAATCCCCTCCGGCCGCAGAGCGCGGCGACTTTCTCGACGCGGGCGAGTGGCATCGTTTCCAAGGCGCAGGCGCTCCTCGAAGGCGAGTGGGAGAAGGGAGGCCCTGAGGTTTCCCCGGAGTCGGTCGCCCGGAAGATGGGGGTCAGCTATTCCTATTTCCGCCGCGAGTTCAAGCGGCAGACCGGCTTCTCCCCGAAGCAATACCGGATGGAAATCCGCCACCGCCGCGCGCGGAATCTGTTGCAGAACACCGCCCTCGCGGTGAAGGAGATCGCGGGGCAGCTCGGCTATTCCTCGCCCTACCACTTCACCCTCGATTTCCGTGCCCGCGCGGGGATGCCGCCGACGCGGTGGAGGCGGGCGGGGCAGGGCGGGAGCCCTGCCCTTTGACGAATCACGCGAGACTGATCAGCCCAGCGGCTGAATCGTCGCCCCGCGGTTGCGGATGGCGTCGGCTTCCATCTGCATGTTGACGAGGGAGAGCTGGGTGGCGCGGAAGAGCTGCCAGCTGCCGAGCATCAGCCCGCCGACGCCGACGCAGCCGAGCACGAGGCCGACGTTGATGAAGAGATGGTAGGCGAAGCCGGGGAAGACGGTGGCGAGGCTCGCCCCCAGGAGGGTGACGAGCGTCGAGCCGGAGAAGGCGGCGAGGGCGATGTAGATCGCGTGGAGGGAGTGGAGGAGGAGCTCGCCCTGCCGCTGGATCCGGTCGACGTGGAGCATCCGCCGGGCGCGGTCGGGGGCCGATTCGTCCTTCGGGTCGGGAAGCTTGTAGAGCTCGTGCATCCGGTCCCGCGTGCGGAGGTGGCGGTTGATCGTGCTCATGGCGAGGACGCTCGTCGCGTTCGTCAGCAGCGCGGGGGCGACGATGAAGGTGAGGGCGGAGAACGGGGCCTGGGCGGCGGCGGGATCGATCATATTCGTGAGGCTGGGGGAGTTAGGGAAGGGTGTGGATCTTGACGAAGTTGGCCCCGCGCGGGGTGTTCGACGGGACGCCGCCGAGGATCAGGATGCGGGAGCCGGAGGGGGCGAGGCTCCGCCGCCGCAACGCCTTCTCGGCATCGCGGACGAGGTCGTCGAAGGAGTCGGAGGGGGCGCCGGGGGAGGGGAGCTCCAGCAGCGGCTTGATCCCCCAGAAGAGGTTGAGCGCGTGGTAGACCCGCTCGTTCCCGGTGACGGCGATGACGGGGGTGCGGGAGCGTTCGGCGGCGACGGCGCGGGCGGTGTGGCCCGAGGTGGTGAGGACGACGATGCTGTGGGGCTCGATCGAGCGGGCGATGACGTTGGCCCCCTCGGCGAGGGCGTCGGCGTCGCCGCGCCGGAGGGTGGGGTAGCTCTTGAAGTCGATCCCGGCCTCCACCTCGACGGCGATGCGGTGCATCATCTCGACGGCGCGGACGGGGAAGGCCCCGGCGGCGGTCTCCCCGGAGAGCATGACGGCGTCGGTGCCGTCGATGATCGCGTTGGCGACGTCGCTGGTCTCGGCCCGGGTCGGGCGGGGATCGTTGATCATGCTCTCCAGCATCTGCGTGGCGGTGATGACGGGGAGGCCGCGCCGGTTGCACGACTCGATGATCCGTTTCTGGAGCATCGGCACCTTCTCCGGGCTGATTTCGACGCCGAGGTCACCGCGGGCAACCATGATGCCGTCGGACTCGTCGAGGATCTCCTCGAGGTTCTCGATGGCCTGGGGCTTCTCGATCTTGGCGATGATCGACTGGGTCGCCCCGTGTTCCTTCAGGATCGCCTTCAGCAGGCGGAGGTCCTCGGCGCTGCGGACGAAGCTGAGGGAGATCCAGTCGACGTGCTGGGAGAGGCCGAAGACGAGGTCTTCCTTGTCCTTCTCGGTGAGGGAGGGAAGGCGGAGCTTCAGGGCGGGGAAGTTGACCCCCTTGCGGCTCTGGAGGGTGCCGCCCTCGACGACGCGGCAGAGGAGGGAACGTTTCGCTTGGTCGACCTCGACGACGACCATCTCGTAGAGGCCGTCGGCGAGGAGGATCTGGGTTCCCGGCTTCGCCTCCTCATGGGCGTGGGGGTAGTCGAGGGGGATGGTGGCGGGCTGGCCGGTGTAGTCCTCCTCGGGGATCAGGGTGACGAGGGCGTCGGGGATGAGGAGGATCTTCCCTTCGGGCATCGCGCCGACGCGGACCTTCGGCCCCTGGAGGTCCTGGAGGAGGGTGACGGGGGTATCGAGTTCCTTCGAGATCGCGCGGAGGGCGGCGATGCTCTGCGCGTGGTCGTCGTAGGAGCCGTGGGAGAAATTGAGCCGCGCGACGTTCATCCCCGCGCGGATCAGCTGCCGGATGATTTCGGGAGACCGGCTGGCCGGGCCGATGGTGGCGACGATCTTCGTGCGGCGGAGGAGGGGGGTGGTCATGGGAGAGTGGAAGGGGGGGTGGGAAGATTGAAGCCCGCGCCGGGGGGCAAGGCAAGTGCGGGAGAAATTACCCCTGAAAATGGGGTATGCCCAAAAAGCATGCTAAGCGAAGAAAGACGGTCTTTCCGCTTTTCTCCAATCGGGGTTACAACTAGGGAAGAAACCAATCGAACCCAACCCAGACCCCCAACCTCTCCACTCTTATGTCCAAAGTCCTCCACATCTCCGCCTCGCCCAGGGGCGAGCGTTCCGCCTCGACGACCGTTGCCCGCCACTTCCTCGACGCCTACCTGGCCGCCCATCCCGGCGACACGGTCGAGACGCTCGACCTCTGGACGGCCAACCTCCCCGAGTTCGACGGCGCGGCCCTCGACGCGAAGTACGCGATCCTCCACGGCCAGCCGTTCACCCCGGAACAGGCCGCCGCATGGACGGCCATCGTCTCCCTCGCGGAGCAGTTCAAGGCCGCCGACAAATTCGTCTTCTCCCTTCCGATGTGGAACTTCGGCATCCCCTACAAGCTGAAGCAGTGGATCGACCTCATCGCCCAGCCCGGCCTCACCTTCAGCTTCTCGCCCGAGACCGGCTACACCGGCCTCGTCACGGGGAAGCCCGCCGTCGCCGTCTACGCCCGGGGCGGCGCCTATGGTCCCGGCACCGGAGCCGAGGGCTACGACGCCCAGACCACCTACTTCCGCCAGGTCCTCGGCTTCGTCGGCGTCACCGACCTCCGCGAGATCCTCGTCGAGCCGACCCTCGCCGGGGGCGAGGCGAAGGATGCCGCCGTCGCCGTGGCGAAGGGACGCGCCGACGAGATCGCCCATACGTTCTAAGGAGAGCCGTTCTCCTCCACCGCCCCGCCGCAGGGTTGCACCCTGTCGCGGGGCGGTTTAGTTTCGCGGCATGAGCTTCTTCAAGGATTTCCGGGAATTCGCGGTCAAAGGGAACATGGTCGACCTCGCCGTCGGCGTCATCATCGGCGGGGCCTTCGGCAACGTCGTGAACTCGATCGTCACCGACCTCGTCATGCCGATTGTCGGCAGATTGACGCCGGGGAGCACCGATTTCAGCAAGCATTTCTGGGCGCTCTCGGACAAGGCGCAGCCGGGGGACACCATCGCGAAGCTCAAGGCCGATTCGATCCCCGTCTTCGCCTACGGGAACTTCCTGACCGTGACGTTGAACTTCCTGATCGTCGCGCTGTGCGTTTTCCTCCTGGTGAAGTTCATCAACATCGCGCGCCGCGCCTTCGAGGCCGAGATGCTGGTGCTGGCGAACCAGAAAGCGGAAGAGCCCTCCACGCCCGCGCCGACGGAGGCCCCGGCCCCCGCGCCCGATATCGTGCTGTTGACCGAGATCCGCGATCTGCTGAAGCAGCAGGCGAAGGGGTAGGGGATCAAAGAGGAAGGGCAGCCCTTCGGGACCGGGTACATGGCTCTGTACAGGTGGATGTAACCCGCGCGTTTAAAGATGCAAGAGGGGCTTCGCCCCTCCTGCACCGCCCCGTCTGATAGGCCTTGGTGTAGATAGGGCGCGATCCAAAAGGCTCGCCTCTCATAAGTCCACTCTACTCCGCTGGATCTAACCTCCTTGAGGGCCGAGCCATGGGAAGGAGCATCCAAGGAGCAATATCGCCTTCTCGGTGCTGAAGCCCTGTATAGGGTCGACCGCGCAGGTCCCGAAGCTGCCCCGCCCCCTATCCCTTCCGCTCGTTCCGGGTCGTATTCACGATCAGCCCGTCCTTCATCTCGTGGACCCAGTCGCACTTCTCGGCGATCTCGGGGTTGTGGGTGACGAGGAGGAGGGCCTTGTTTCGGTTGTGGACGACGCGGGTGAGAAGGCTGAAGACGCGGTCGGAGTTGAGGGAGTCGAGGTTGCCGGTCGGCTCGTCGGCAAGGAGGACGAGGGGGTCGTTCGCGAGGGCGCGGGCGATGGCGACGCGCTGCTGTTCGCCGCCCGAGAGGTGGCGGCTGGGGCGCTTCGCCTTGGCGCCGAGGCCGACTTCCTCCAGCAGCAGGACGGCGCGCTCCTCCATCTCGGCCTCGGTGAGCTTCCCGAGGCGGCGCATCGGGATCATGACGTTCTCGGCGGCGGTGAAGTCCTCCAGGAGGAAGTGGAACTGGAAGACGAAGCCGATCATCTCGTTGCGCTTCGCCGAGGCGACGTTGTCGTCGATGGAGAGGACGGGGACGCCGCCGATCTCGAGGTGGCCTGCGTCGGGGTTGTCGAGGAGGCCGAGGATGTAGAGGAGCGAGCTTTTCCCGCAGCCGGAGGGGCCGACGATGGCGTGGACGGAGCCGGGATCGAGCGTGAGGGTGACGCCGCGCAGGACGTGGATGCGCGATTCCTCCTCGCCGAGGTAGCGTTCCAGGGTCCGGGCGGAGAGGCAGGGAGGGTGGCCGGCGAGGAGGTCCATGGCGTGACTCTGTTTTATTGGCCGGAGCCGCGGAGGGTGTTCACGGGCGGGAGGGTGGCGGCGCGGCGGGCGGGGAAGTAGCTGGCGACGAGGACCGAGGCGAAGGCGATGAGAACGGCCCAGACGTAGTGGGAGGACGACCAGGCGACGACGAAGTGGTCGGTGTTCATGATGCCGCGCATGTGGAGGGGGATGAGGGAGATGGTGTAGGTGAGGGCGGCCCCGATGAGGCAGCCGACGGCGGAGCCGATCGAGGCGATGATGAGGCCCTGGAAGAGGAAGATGGCCTGGATGTCGCCGCGCCGGTAGCCCATGGAGCGGAGGATGGCGATCTCGCGGACCTTGTTGAGGACCGTCATGGTGAGGATGTTGAAGATGCCGAAGCCGGCGAGGAGGATGATGAGGGAGACGACGATGGCGGAGGAGAGGCGGAGGGCGTGGAAGATGGCGAGGTTCCCCTGCTCCCGGTCCTGCCAGCTGCGGGAGACGTGGAGGAACTGCTGCTCGAACTGGGCGGCGATCTGGGGGGCGCGTTGGGGATCGCGGAGGCGGACGACGATGGAGGTGATCTGGTAGGGCTTGTTCAGGATGCTCTGCGCGGTGGCGAGGTGGGCGTAGACGCGGGTCTGGTCGACGGCGTTGATGCCCGACTGGAAGATCCCCTCGATGGTGAAGGCGCGGGGATTCCCGGTGGTCCCGGCGACGTAGACGATCTCCCCCGCGTGGACCTGGAGCTTGTTGGCGAGGAGGGTGCCGACGAGGAGGCCGTAGGGGCGGTATTTGAAGCGGTCGATGTCGCCCTCGATGATCTGGCCCTTGAGGGTGGTGGCCTGCATCTGGGCGGCGAGGTCGATGCCCTGGAGCTTGACGACGTCTTCCTTGAAGTTCGTCCGGAGGGTGACGTTCCCCTCGACGTAGGGGGCGACGGCGAGGACAGAGGAGTACGATTCCAGGCAGCGGATGACGAGGCCCGGGTTGTCGACGCCGGAATAGTATTTGCGGGATTGCTGGCCGCTGACGGCGGCGCCGTCCTCCTTCTTCAGGAGGGGGTCGTAGCGGGGCTGGAAGCGGTCCCCGACGGTGACGGCGCCGGAGGTGCCGAGGACGGTCTCGATGAAGAATTTCTCGAATCCCTGCGTCTGGGCCTGGGTGCAGATGAAGAAGGCGACGCCGAGGATGACGCCGGAGAGGCTGAAGACGAGGGACCGTTTCCGGGCGGCGGTGAAGCGGAGGGCGATGTAGAGGGAGGGCTTCACGCGGAAGGGCGAGGGGGCGGGGCGGTCGGGAGAGGCATCAGATGCGGGGCGGGATCAATGGCCGGTGGCGTCGGGGTTGATCTCGAGGGCGCGGACGTGGTCGCCGGGGTGGAATAGGTCTTGGTCGGCGACGATGACCCTCTCTCCTTCCTGGATGCCCTCGAGGATCTCGGTGGTCTCCATGCTGCGGAAGCCGAACTTCACGTTGCGCGGGGAGACGGTGCCGCCGGAACCGACGACGAAGACCCGGCCGTTGCGGATCGCCGATGTGGGGATGAGGAGGGAGTTCTCCCGCTTGCCGATGATGACGTTCATCTCCCCGGTCATGCCGGCCATGAGGTTCGGCGGGGGATTGTCGAGGGAGAGGATGACGGTGTAGCGCTGGGTGGCGGGATCGGGGTAGGGGAGGACCGAGGTGACGCTGGCGAGGAGCTCGATGTCGGGGAAGGAGTAGAGGCGGAGCTTGGCCTTGAGCTTGTCGGTGATCCGGCCGACGTCCTCCTCGTTCACCTGGCCGCTGACGTAGGTGGTCGGCTGGGCGATGGTGAAGACGACGTTGCCCTCGGTGACGAGCTCGTTGTCCGAATTGGCGATGGCGGTGAGGACGCCGTCGATCGGGGACTTGATGAGGGAGCGGGCCATCTTGTCCTGGAAGTTCTTCAGGTTCTGGCGGTTGGTCTCGACGGCCTGGTCGAGGAGGATCTGCTCGCCCTTGACGAGGTCCTCCAGGCGCTTCACGTCGTTGCGGGCGCCCTCCATCTGGGCGGGGGCGAGCTGGGTCAGCTCGTTCAGCTTCTCGGTGCGGGCGAGGCTGGTGCGGGAGGCCTCGAGGGCGATGGCGTCGGCGGGGCCGACCTTCTGCTTCGCGAGGGCGGCGTCGAGGTCGATCTTGGTCTGGCTGATCTCCCGCGCGGTCGCCTCGTCGACGATGGTGGCGAGGACCTGGTCCTTGCGGACGTGGAGGCCGATCGACGACTGGCCGGGGGAGATGTCCTTCAGCTGGATGTAGCCGCTGTTCTGGGCGCGGACGCCGACGGAGGAGGTCCACTCGATCCGGACGGTGCCGTAGACGGCCGCAATGGCGGTGCCGCGGTGGACGCGGTAGACCTCGGCCGCGGGGCGGGAGAAGTAGGAGTAGGCGAAGAAGGCGACGACGGCCAGCAGCGCGATGGAAAGGGTCCGGAAGTAGGGGATCCGGGCGGTGAGGGAGCGGAGGAAGTTCACGACGTGGGGAGGGGTAGGGGAATGACGCGGCGGGGTGGGGAAAGTTACGGCGTGGCGGAGGTTCCGGAAGGGCGGGGCTTGGCGATGGCGGACGGGGCGGTTTTTTCCTTGCTTTGGGTCGGATCGGGGACGCCCTCCTGGGGGATGAATTCGAGATAGCGTCCGGTCACGGTGTCAAACTGGGCTACCGCCGTGTTGTTTTCAAGCAAAGCGTTGATGCGGTTGTACTGGGCGTTGAGGAGATTGGTCTGGGCATTGAGGAGGTCGAGGGAGACGGCGGTGCCGTTGGCGATCTGGGCCTCGACGACCCGGTAGTTCTCCTCGGCGAGGGCGACGGCGAGGGTGCTGCTGTCGACCATCGCGGAGGCGGTTCGCAGGGAGTCGGCGATCTGGCGGAGGTCGCGCGGAATATCGCTTTGGAGCTGCCGCAGGAGGATGCCGTAGCCTTCGCGGGTGGCCTGGTAGTCGACGACCGCGCCGCGGACGGCCCCCCCGTCGAGGATCAGCCAGCTGGCCCCGATGCCCTCGCCGAGGGTGGTGAGGGGGAGGCCGTCGGTGTGCTTCTTGAGGAGCCCCCGCGGAATGAAGGAGAGGCCGGCACCGAGGCTGACGAGGGGGAGCCGGGTGCCCTGGGTCATCTCGATGTCGCTTTGGGAGGAGGCCATGAGGAGCTTCAGGGCGGCGAGGTCGGGGCGGTGGGCGAGGGCGTAGTCGGTCTCGGCCTGGTAATCGATCCGGAAGGTGACCGATTCGAGCGTTCCCTTCGGCAGGGGAAGGCCCGAGTCGAGGTCGGAGCGGCCGGGGAGGGCGGCCTCGGTCGAGTCGGCATCGAGGTCGCGGCCCATGTGGGTGGCGAGTTCGATGCGGGCTTGGCGATAATCGCCCTTGGCAATCGAGAGGGTCGGCTCGATCTCGGCGAGGCGGAGGGAGGCGGTGTCGACCTCCTGCTTGCCTACACGGCCGACGGCGGCGGCCTGCTGCTGGAGGGTGAGGTTGGCCTGGAGGCGGGTGCGGATCGATTGCTGGACGGCGACGTTTTCCCGGGCGGCGAGGGCCTGGTAGAAGGCGAGGCGGAGGGCGTTCAGCTCCTTGGTCGTCGTGATATAGAAGTTCTGCTGGGCGACGGCGACGGTGATCCGCCCCTTGCGGAAGGCGGCGGGGGTGCTGGCGTCGAAAAGTTCCTGGTAGAAGTTCGATTGGAGGATGGCGAAAATGGAGGGCTTGTCCCCGATGTCGCCCCGGATGCCCCCGTAGAGGCGCGCGGTGAGGGTGGGAAGGGCGCGGGATTGGAGGACGATTTTCTGTCCGGTCGCGTTTTCAAATCCGGCGCGGGCGCTCCGGATCAGCGCGTTGTTGCGGAGGGCTTCCCGGTAGCAGTCCTCGAGAGTGAGGCCGGCCGTCCCCGCCGGGACCGCCGTGGCGGGGGCCGAAGCCGAAGGGGTCGCGGGGACGAGCGGCGGCGGCGTGGTCGCGATCTCCACTGCGGGGAGGGGGAAGGAAAGGAAAAAGGAGGCCAGGAGAAAGGCGAGCTCCGGCGCGGCGCGGCGGCGTTCCCGGAAGGTCTTCATGGTTGGGGCAGCGGCGGCTGGCCTTCGGTGGGCTTCGCCGCGGGAGGGGCGGTGCGGAGGGGGGGGGGGGACGGGGTCGGGCTGGGTGCGGCGGTTTTGGCAGGGGCGGAGAGCGTGGGGATTTCCTGGGTGGCCGGCGCGGTGGGGGGAAGGGTGTCGCTGACGATCTCGAACTGGCTGGAGAGGGAACGCTGGAGCTTGGCGGTGGCGGCGAGGTAGTCGTAGCGGGCCTTGAAGACGGTGGTCTGGGCGGTGGTGAGGTCGAGGCGGGCCTGAAGGATGTCGAGCTGGGTGCTCAGGCCGGCGTCGTATTGGGCGTTGGCGAGGATGTAGTTCTCGCGGGCGACGAGGACGTTGCGGGCCTGCGATTCGACGGTGTTCGCCGCCGTCTCGAGGCCGTTGAGGGCGCCGCGGACCTCCGACTCGATCTGGAGGCGGGTCTGGTCGCGGGAAGCGATGGCGGCCTCCATGAGGGCCCGGGTCGACTTCATTTTGCCGAAGGTCGCGAGGCCGTCGAAGATGTTCCAGTTGGCGGCGATGCCGACGGTGTAGCCGTCGTGGTAGTTGTTCGGATGGTCGACGTCGCCCGTGCTGGCGAGGCTGTATTGGCCGAAGGCGTTGAGGTGGGGAAGGATGTTCGCGCGGTCGACGATGAGCTGCTTCTGGCTGATCTCGATCTCGTTCTCGGCGGCCTTGAGCTCGGGCCGGGTGGCGAGGGCCTTCGCGACAGTGTCCTTCAGGCTGTAGGTCCGGGGCTCGAAGCCGAGGGAGCCGGTGACGCCGAAGGGGGCCTCGTCGACATCGGGCCGGAAGGGGATGTTCAGGAGCTGGCTGAGGGCGATGTAGTCCGACCGGACGGCGTTCTCCGCGTTGAGGAGGGCGGGGAGCTCGTTGGCGCGGGTGACCTGGGCGCGGAGGACGTTGCTCTTGCTGTTGAGGCCCGCGTCGAAGCGGTTCTGCTCGTTCTTCAGCTGCTTGTCGAGGAGGCCGATCGCCTGCCGGTGGACCTCGACGCTCGATTGGTCGAGGAGGAGTTGGTAGTAGGCGAGGCGGATCGAGAGGAGGGTGTCGTCGATGGCGGCCTGGTAGGCGAGGAGCTGGTTCGAGTGGCTCAGCCGGGCGATGCCGAGGCGGTTCGTGTTGGCCCCGGCGGAGAAGAGGCTCTCGGTGATCGTGAAGCCGTTGCTCCAGGAGGTGGCGGCGACGCTTCCGTTGTTGATGCCGATCGTCGCCCAGTGGTTTTCCTGATACTGGTAGGTGCCGCTGTAGCCCAGCTGGGGGAAGAAGGCGGCGCGGGCCTGGATGATGCTGCCGACGGCGGCCTCGATTTTTTTCTTCGCCTGGAGGAGGGTCGAATTCTGGCGGATGGCGATGTCGACGCAGTCCTTCAGGGTGTAGGTGGGGCGGCTCGAGATGAGGGGGGTGAGGACCGGCGCGGCGATGATCTTCGGCGTCGCGCCGGGGTCGGCGGTGGTCGCGTCGGGGATGACGATGACGGGGGGCGGCTCGGGGATCGGAGCCGAGTTGGCCGCATTGGCCGCCGTGGCGGCGCTGGCCGAGGGAACGGGGCCAGGAACGACGATGGGAGGGGCCGCCGTTGCGGTCGTCGAGGCCGCCGGGCTCGTCGCGATGGTGTCGAGCGGCTCGGCGGCGCGACTCAAGGGGGGAGAAAAGAAGAGCCCCAGCGCCAGCGCGACGAGGAGAGAACACGGGGATAATGCTCCGCCGAGGGAGGGAGGTTTCCTCGCGATCATCTATTTACCCTTAAAATGTAAAATCCTTCCGAGCACAATATGAATGAACAAATTACGCGGGTGAATGGCTCCGGGTCAAGCCTCTCTGTAAGAGAGGGGTCGATCGGGTTCCGGAAGGAGGCCCAGGGGAGCGATTAAGCCGATTTGGCCAGCGCGGCGTACTCGCTCTGCGTCATCTCGGCGATGATCTCGCCGAAGGTCCGGGAGGGGGTCCAGCCGAGGCGTTGCCGGGCGCGGGAAGGGTCGCCGACGAGGTTGGCGGCTTCGGCAGGGCGGAAGAAGGCGGGATTGACCTCGACGTAGGGCTCCCAATCGAGGTCGACGGCGGCGAAGGCCTGGGCGGCGAGGTCGCGGACGGAGTGGAGTTCCCCGGTCGCGAAGACGTAGTCGTCGGCCTCGGCTTGCTGGAGGGTGAGCCACATGCCGCGGACGTAGTCGGGGGCGTAGCCCCAGTCGCGGAGGGCGTCGAGGTTCCCGAGGGAGAGCTTCTTCTGGAGGCCGAGCTTGATCGAGGCGGCGGCGCGGCAGATCTTCCGGGTGACGAAGTTTTCCCCCCGGCGCGGCGACTCGTGGTTGAAGAGGATGCCGTTGCAGGCGTGGAGGCCGTAGGTCTGCCGGTAGATGGTGACCATCCGGGTGGCGAAGGCCTTCGCCGCGCCGTAGGGGGAGACGGGGACCCAGGGGGTCGCCTCGGTCTGGGGGGCGACGGCGGGCTGGCCGAAGAGCTCGCTGCTCGACGCATGGAAGAGGCGGGGCGGCTTGGGGAGGTCGCGGATCATCTCGAGGAGCCGGAGGGTCCCCATCGCGGTGAGGTCGCAGGTGCTCTCGGCGATCTCGAAGCTGAGGCCGACGTGGCTCTGCCCGGCGAGGTGGTAGATCTCGTCGGGGGCGATCTTCGCCAGGAGGCGGCGCAGGGGGGTCGGGTCGTCGAGGTCGGCGTAGTGGAGGAAGAGGCGCTGGCCGTAGATGGCCGGATCGGCGTAGAGATGGCCGAGGCGGGAGCGGTCGAGGGAGCTGGTCCGCCGGACGACCCCGTGGACGACGTAGCCCTTCCCGAGCAGGAGGTCGGCGAGGTAGGAGCCGTCCTGCCCGGTGATGCCGGTGATGAGGGCAGTCGGTGCCGTGGACGCTGCGCTCATGAGGTTTTTTTACCGTTCGACCGAGTCGATCTTCCCGGCCAGGCGGTTCTGGAGGGAATGGAGGTCGGCGTCGGCCATGAGCTTGGCGAGCTCCTCGAACTTGACCTTCGGCTCCCAGCCGAGCTTCTGCTTCGCCTTGGTGGCGTCGCCGATGAGGAGGTCGACCTCGGCGGGGCGGAAGTAGCGGGGATCGATCTCGACGTGCTTCTGCCAGTCGAGGCCGAGGTGGGCGAAGGTGACTTCGAGGAATTCGCGGACGGTGTGGGTCTCGTTCGTGGCGACGACGTAGTCGTCCCCCTGCTCCTGCTGGAGCATGAGCCACATGGCCTCGACGTAGTCCTTGGCGTAGCCCCAGTCGCGCTTCGCGTCGAGGTTGCCGAGGTAGAGCTTCTCCTGGAGGCCGAGCTTGATGGCGGCGGCGGCGCGGGTGATCTTGCGGGTGACGAAGGTCTCGCCGCGGCGCGGCGACTCGTGGTTGAAGAGGATGCCGTTGCTGGCGTGGAGGCCGTACGATTCTCGGTAGTTGATCGTGATCCAGTAGGAGTACATCTTCGCCGCGCCATAGGGGCTGCGGGGGTAGAAGGGGGTGGTCTCCTTCTGCGGGACTTCCTGGACGAGGCCGTACATCTCGCTGGAGGAGGCCTGGTAGAAGCGGCTCTGCTTGTTCAGGCCGCTGTCGCGCATCGCCTCGAGGAGGCGGATGGTGCCGGTGCCGGTGATGTCGGCCGTGTATTCGGGGGTGTCGAAGCTGACGCGGACGTGGCTCTGGGCGGCGAGGTTGTAGATCTCGTCGGGGCCGATCTTGGCCAAGAGGCGAGCGAGGCAGCTGGCGTCGGCGAGGTCGCCGTAGTGGAGGAAGAGGCGGGCGTGGCTCTCGTGCGGATCGGAGTAGATGGCGTCGAGGCGGGAGGTGTTGAAGCTGCTGGCGCGGCGGATGAGGCCGTGGACTTCGTAGCCCTTGGACAGCAGGAGTTCGGCGAGATAGGAGCCGTCTTGACCTGTGATGCCGGTGATGAACGCTTTTTTCATGTGATCCGTGGAAATAAGGGACGCAGTGTGTACTGCGGACGGGGAAGGGTGCAAGTCCTTATTGCTGTTCCACGGGAGCGGGCGGGCGCGCTCCAGGGCCGGAAAGAGAACGGCCCCTCCAGTCGCCATCTTGGCGGCCGGAGGGGCCTAGGACACCGCATGCAGGGCTGCGGGCCTAAAAGCGGGCGGGATGGAATCCCGTTCGGCATTTAGCGCCACATTGCCCCGAAATCCATTCCGGGACGATCGAGAAACAATTCTACGTTACGCGTCTTGCTCCGAGGAGAAGCCGCTCCCAGTCAGGTTGATCAACCCCTGAATCAGGGCGGGCGCAGGATAGTTTCCCTTAGCAATCGCCGCTTTGAGCTTCTTGATGGTCTCTTGATCAATGTTCACCGGGGATTGATTCCTGGCTTGCTTGATGTATTCGGCCGTCTTGGAGCCTTGGTCGGAGATTTGAACCTGGTCAACGGGGGTGGTTGATGCCTCCGCGACAGGGTTCCCGGATGAACTCGGACCGACGTAGGCTATCGCCGGGGTCTCCCCCGCCGCGCCCGTCACAGTTGGCCTGATTGCATCCATAGGGGTTACTTCGGCAGAAAGGGGTTCAAAGTTTAGCTTTTTTTAGGAAATCTTTCACCGGCCCTGGGGCGGGGGTACAGTTCCTGCTCGAAACTAGGCGTTTTCCCGGGTAAAAAGCGAGGGAATTATGAGTGCCCGCGCGTTCCATCCCACTTATGCCGAGGCTGATCCGGCTCTGGCTGCCTTCATCGCCCGTCTGCCGAAGACCGAAACCCACCTCCATCTGGAAGGGTCGGTGCCGTGGGAGCTGCTCCGGGAACTCGACCCGGCCAAATTCGCCGTGCCCCCTCCTTTCTGGCATCCCGACTTCCGTTACGAGAGCTTCGAGCAGTTCCTCGACCTCATCCTCGAATATGCCGCCCCCTGGTACACCTCGGCGGAGCATTACGGGAAGGCGGCGGAACTCGTTCTGGCCGAATGCCAGAAGCAGAATGTGAAGTACGTGGAGACGAGCATCCACCTCGCCGCCGTCGTCCACGCCTCGGGGAGCGGCCCCGAAATCATCGCCGCCGTGAAGGAGGCGGCCCGGAAGGCGGCCCCCGGGCTCGAGGTCCGGGTCTTCCTCGGGCTCTGCCGGGACGATTACGGCCGGTTTCCCAAGGAAATCGCCGAGGCGGTGAACTGGGCGGAGCTCGACGGCCTCGACCTCCACGGGGTCGAGACGATCCCCCTCCAGGAGTGGACCTCCGGGATCTGGCGGCAGGCGCGGGAGAACGGGAAGTTCACGAAGGCCCACGCCGGGGAATTCGGCCCCGCCTCCTTCGTCCGCGAGGCGGTCGAGGTCCTGGGAGTCACGCGGATCGAGCACGGCGTCCGCGCCGCCGAAGACCCCGAGGTCATGGCTCTCCTCCGCGACCACGGCGTGACGCTCGACGTCTGCCCGATCAGTAATTTGAAACTGAAGGTTGCCCCCTCGATCCAGGAACACCAGATCGGCGTCCTCCATCGGTCGGGCGTCCGCTGCACGATCAATACCGACGATCCGTTCTTCTTCGGCAACCGGCTGGAGGATGAGTACGCCGCCCTCGCGCTCGACGCCGGGTTCAGCCGCCGCGATCTGGCGACCTTGGCGCGGAACGGATTTGAGGCGGCGGTGGCCGGAGGGCTCCTCCATGCCGTCCAGGCCGTGCCGCACGTCGCCGCGATCGAGCGGCTGGTGGAGGAGGCGGGGGCGTAGGAGCCCCTACCCGCCCTCCGGCTTCCGCACGAAGGGCTTTCGCGCGCGGGGGAGGTCGCGGCTCGGCACGATCTCGTAGTTCGGGCCGCCGAGGAGGCTTTTCAGCGAGTCCATGAACTGGAGGCGGGGGGCGACGGTGAAGAGGTCGCTCGGCTCCAGGACGGTCGTCCGGCGGCTGCCGTTCTGGCCGCGGGTGCAGCGGAAGTAGAGGCGGGCGGGGCCGGGGTGGTCGAGGATGAGCTGGTGGAGGCTGTCCCATTTCACGAGGTCCCAGCCGTCGAGGTCGATGTCGATGGTGAGGCCCTTCAGCAGCTTGCTCTCGGCCTCGTCGAGGGAGTAGTAGTCCTGGACACGGAGGCTCGGGTCCTCGCCGCGGAAGGTGACGTTGGCGGTGAAGACGACGAGGTCTTTCGCCGCCGGGGGCTTCTCCATCTTCTCGTAGAGGCCGCCCATGAGCATGAACTCGATCTTCCCGGTCTGGTCCTCGAAGGTGACGATGGGGAGGTTGTTCCCGGTCTTCTTGCTGATCTTGACCTCGAACTTCGTGATCATCCCGGCGACGCGGACGGGGGTCCCCTCCTCGATTCCGGCGAGCTTGTCGACGGTGGTGGTCTGGAAGGGGCGGAGGCGGGGGAGGTGCTTGTCGAGGGGATGGCCGGAGAAGTAGAAGCCGAGGAGTTCCTTCTCGTAGCCGAGGAGGTCTTCGGAGGGATATTCGGGCTGGTCCTGGACGCCGCGCCCCGCCGAGGCGGCGTCGAGGGCGGGGGCCTCGTCGAGCATGTCGAGGAGGGAGGTCTGGCCGCTCGCCTTTTCCTTCGCGGTGCTCGAGGCGGCGCCGAGGGCTCCGTCGAGGGAGGCCTCGGTGGTGGCGCGGTTCTTGCCGAAGCTGTCGAACGCGCCGACGCGGACGAGGCTCTCCATGAGGCGCTTGTTGAGGAGGTGGGGATCGACGCAGAGGCAGAAGGTCTTGAGGTCGGTGAAGGGGCCGCTCTTTTCCCGCGCGGCGACGATCTGCTCGATCGCGCCGGAGCCGACGTTCTTCACGCCCGCGAGGCCGTAGCGGATCGCCCGCTTCTTCTTTCCCTCGATCTTCTCGACGGTGAAGGGGCCGAAGCTGGCGTTGATGTCGGGCGGGAGGACGGGGATCCCCATCTTGCGGGCCTCGTCGACGAATTCGGCGATCTTCTCGTTCTTGCCGAGCTCGTTCGACATGAGGGCGGCGAGGAACTCCTCCGGGTAGTTCGCCTTCAACCACGCGGTGTGGTAGGCGAGGACGCCGTAGCAGGCGGCGTGGGCCTTGTTGAAGCCGTATCCGGCGAATTTCTCGAGCGTGTCGAAGAGGGTGTTCGCCTCCTCGGCGGGGATCTGGTTGGTCTCGGCGCAGCCCTTCACGAAGAGGGCGCGCTGCTTCTCCATCTCCTCGAACTTCTTTTTTCCCATCGCGCGGCGGAGGAGGTCCGCCTGGCCGAGGGAGTAGCCGGCGAGGATGTTCGCCGCCTGCATCACCTGCTCCTGGTAGACGATGATGCCGTAGGTTTCCCTGAGGCTCGCCTCGAGGAGCTTGTGCGGGTACTCGAGCGGGACGCGGCCCTGCTTGCGGTCGCCGAAGAGGGGGATGTTCTCCATCGGGCCGGGCCGGTAGAGGGCGACGAGCGCGATGATGTCCTCGATGCACTTCGGCTTCACCGAGGCGCAGGCGCCGCCCATCCCCTTCGATTCGAGCTGGAAGACGCCGACGTTCTGGGCGGCGGAGATGAGGTCGTAGGTGCGGGCGTCGTCCAGGGGGATGTCGGCGGGGACGATCTTCTTCCCGAGGTTCTTCTCGACCATCTTCAGGCAGTCGTCGATGACGGTGAGGGTCTTCAGGCCGAGGAAGTCCATCTTCAGCATGCCGACCTCGGAGAGGTGTTCCATCGACCACTGGGTGACGACGCCGCCGCTGTCGTCCCGCGTCAGGGGGACGTTGTCGGTGAGGTCGCCGTCGGCGATGACGACGCCCGCCGCGTGGACGCCGACCTGCCGGGTGAGGCCCTCCAGCGCCATCGCGGTGTCGAGGACCTGCTTCGCCGTCTCGTCGTTCGCGTAGGCGTTCTTCAGGTCGGGGCTTTTCTCGAGAGCGTCGGAGAGCTCGATGTTGAGCTCGTTCGGGATCATCTTCGCGAGCTTGTCGGCGTCCCCGTAGGAGAGGCCCATGACGCGGGAGACGTCGCGGAGCGCCATCTTCGCGCCGAGGGTGCCGTAGGTGATGATCTGGGCGACGGAGCGTTCCCCGTACTTCTGCCGGACGTATTCGATGACCTCGGGGCGGCGGTTGTAGCAGAAGTCGACGTCGATGTCGGGCGGCGAGACCCGTTCGGGGTTGAGGAACCGCTCGAAGAAGAGGGCGTAGCGGAGGGGGCAGAGGTCGGTGATGCCGAGGGCGTAGGCGATGAGGGAGCCGGCGGCGCTGCCGCGCCCGGGACCGACGGGGATGCCCGCCCGCTTCGCGTAGTCGATGAAGTCCCAGACGATGAGGAAGTAGGCGGTGAAGCCGGTCTTCGCTAGGACGTTCAGCTCGAAGTCGAGCCGCTCCCAGATCTCCTTCATCCGCTCCGGGGTGTCGGTCTTCGGGTCGGTGTAGCGCTTCTTCACCCCCTCGATGCAGAGCTCGCGGAGATAGCCCTCGGCGGTCGCCTGGCCCTCGGGGAGGGGGTAGGCGGGGAACTTGTTCTTCCCCAGCTCGATCTTCAGGTTGCACTTCCCGGCGATCTCCAGCGTCGATTCGAGGGCCTCGGGGAGGTCGTGGAAGAGCGCCGCCATCTCGTCGGGGGACTTGAAGTAGAACTCGTTCACCGTGTAGCGCATCCGCTTCTCGTCGGTGAGGAGGGCGCCGGTGCCGATGCAGAGGAGGGCGTCGTGGGCGGCCGAGTCGTCCTTCGTGAGGTAGTGGACGTCGTTGGCGGCGACGAGCTTCACGCCGAGCTTCTTCCCGAGCGCGACGAGGTGCCTCAGCACCTGTTCCTGGCCGGGGATGCCGTGGCGGTGGATCTCGAGGTAGAAGTCGCCGGGGGCGAACATCGACTGGTATTCGAGGATCGCCTTCTCCGCGTGCTCGACCTGGTCCTGGAGGAGGTGCTGGGCGATCTCGTTCTTCAGGCAGGCGCTCGTCCCGATGAGGCCCTCGGCGTGCTCGCGGAGGATCTCCTTGTCGATCCGGGGCTTGTAATACTGGCCCTCGAGGTGGGCCGAGGAGACGAGGCGGATGAGGTTGTGGTAGCCGACCTCGTTCTTCGCGAGGAGCATGAAGTGGGTCGAGGCGTCGCGGGCGCTGTTCGCCTTCCGCTCCCGCCGGTCGCCCGGGGCCATGTAGACTTCGCAGCCGATGATCGGCTTCACCCCCGCCTTCAGGCAGGCCTGGTAGAAGCCGATCGCGCCGAAGAGATTGCCGTGGTCGGTCAGCGCCAGGGCGGGCATCCCGAACTCCTTCGCCTTCGCCGCGAGGTCGTCGATCCGGCACGCCCCGTCGAGGAGCGAGAACTCCGAATGGACGTGGAGATGGACGAAGGAGGAGGACATGGGAAGGAGGAAAGAAGGGGCTATTCAGGGTAGGGCGAATCGGCCCCCAAGACAAGGCCCGTTCCGTCCGGGATTCAGTCACCCGTGTCGCGCATCCACAGTTGCTTTTGCCCGCGAAGAGAGCTTAGCTCAATGCCAGAAGTGTAAAACATGAAACCGCTCCATCTCCTCCTCCTGATTCCCTGCCTGGCGATCCTCTGGGTTTCCTCCTACAACCTCGACGCGCCCCGGCTCCTCGGTTTCCCCTTCTTCTATTGGTCCCAGCTGGTCTGGATCCCGATCACCTCCCTGGCGATCTATCTCTACGACCGGAACGCGAAGTAAGGTCGCCACTCCCTTTCCTCTTTTTCTCCTCCCATGAATCCCGTCTCCCTCTCGGTCTTCGTCGCCTTCTTCCTCCTCGTCACCGTCCTCGGCTTCGTCGCCTCCCGCTGGCAGAAAGCCGATCTCACCCAGTTCCATGAATGGGGCCTCGGCGGGAAGCGATTCGGCGTCTGGATCACCTGGTTCCTCCTCGGCGGCGACCTCTACACCGCCTACACCGTCATCGCCGTCCCGGCGCTCGTCTATTCGGTCGGCGCGTACGGGTTCTTCGCGGTGCCCTACACGATCCTCATCTATCCCTTCGCCTTCCTCGTCATGGCCCGGCTCTGGACCGTCTGCCACGAGGGCGGCCACATGACGGCGGCCGACCTGATCCTCGGCCATTACAAATCGCGCCCGCTCGAATGCGCCGTCGCCCTCACCGGGATCGTGGCGACGATGCCCTACATTGCCCTCCAGCTCGTCGGCATGCAGTCGGTCTTCGCCGCCCTCGGCCTCGGGACCGGCCATATCCCGCTCTTCATCGCCTTCGTCGTCCTCGCCCTCTACACCTACAGCAGCGGCCTCCGCGCCCCGGCGATGATCGCCTTCGTGAAGGACATCATGATCTATGTCGTCGTCTTCGCGGCGGTGGCGATCATCCCGGCGAAGCTCGGCGGGTACGGCGCGATTTTCGACGCCGCCGACGCCCACTTCAAGGCGGGTGCGGCCAGCGCGAAGACCGGCCTCCTCCTCCATCCCGCCCAGTTCCTTCCCTACGCCACCGTCGCCCTCGGCTCGGCCCTCGCCCTCTTCATGTATCCCCACACGATGACGGGCGTCCTGAGCGCGACGAGCGCCCGGACGATCCGCAAGAACATGATGCTCCTCCCCGCCTACTCGGTCGTCCTCGGCCTCATCGCCCTCATGGGGTACATGGCGATCTCGGCGGGGATCACGGTGACGCCCGAGACGAAGAACGACATCGTCCCGCTCCTCTTCAAGCAGATGTTCCCGGCCTGGTTCGTCGGCTTCGCCTTCGCCGCCATCGCCATCGGCGCCCTCGTCCCCGCGGCGATCATGTCGATCGGCACCGCCAATCTCTTCACCCGGAACATCTGGAAGCCCTTCATCCATCCCGGCATGGACTCGCAGGAGGAGGGGCGGATCGCGAAGCTCGCCTCGACCGTCGTGAAGGCCGGGGCCCTCCTCGTGATCCTGCTCATGCCGACCCAGTATGCGATCGACTTCCAGCTCCTCGGCGGCGTCTGCATGCTCCAGATCCTCCCCGCCGTCCTCTTCGCGCTCTATTCCAAGGGGAAGTTCCGGATGAACGGCGCGGCGCTCTTCGTCGGCTGGCTCGTCGGCATCGTCGTCGGCATCTCGCTGGCCTACTCCGTCGGGCTGAAGCCGATCTATTCCTTCCACATCGGCGGCGGCACCTACGGGGCCTATATCGGTATCGTCGCCTTGGCGGCGAACTTCATCGTCAGCTTTGCCGGATCGGCGTTGGCGGGGAAGAGGGCGAGCTAGAACTGACCTTTGGAAAGGGGTCGCGAAGGGGGTGGTGAGTGCTCCTTCGGGATCGGGTACAGACCCTGTACAGCTGGAGGCGATCCGCACGGGTTAGACGACGCAAGAGGGGCTTGCCTCCCGGCCATGCCAGTTAGTTTCCCCTGAGGAACGAGTGTCGCTACCGCGACGGCAGTCCCCGTCAGATGGGCCTGAACTGTTCGGAGCGACACCGCATTAGGTCGTCCACTAGAGCATGTCCGCTAGTTCCCCTGTCCGCTTGGGAGGAACCACGCGTCTTAGTGCTGGGGAATGTGGAAGCCCGCTTCTGCGCTACGGGCAATTCTTCGTCCCCTCCGGCACCATCGGAATCCCGTTGGCGCCGAGGATTCCCTCGCTGAACTGGGGGGCCGCGCCGGGGAGCCGCCAGCCGAAGTAGGCGTTCTCCTTGATCATCGCGGCGACCTGCGGGGTGACGTGGTCCTCCCACGTGACGTCGCCCTCGCGGATCTTCCGGGCGACCTCGTGGGAGGAGAAGAGCATGTCGGGGATGCGGTCGGTGCGGACTTCCTCCATGTAGCCGTTGTTCAGGAGGTGACGGTAGAGGTCGCGGACGGTCTCGGGGAGGACGATGTTCTCGATGCCGACGATCTCCCCGCTCCGCCCGACGCCGGGATAGACGTAGAGGCGGAGGAGGTTGCGGAAGAGCCGCCCGAAGGCCTCCAGCGTGCCGCCGGAGAGCTCGGCGTAATACTCCTCGTTGAAGAGCTCCCGCAGCAGCGGGATGCCGAGGACGATGCCGATCATCTCCTTCGTGTAGCGGTTGAGGAAGGCGCTCAGCTTGTAGAACTCGGCGTAGTTCGAGATCATCACCGTCTTGCCGAGCCCGGCGAGGATGTCGACCCGCTCGAGGAAGTCGTTGGGGTCGACCTGGCCCTGGTTGAGGAGGTTGTTCATCGTAATCTCGACGATCTCGATGACCTTCTTGTCCTTGTTCACCGGGTCGGAGCTGAACTGGTTGTGCGCCTTCTCGAGCATGTCGAGGTTGACCTTCGTGATCGGGCGGAAGTTGCCGCGCTCCAGGATGATCGCCTTCTTGTAGAGGATCTCCGAGGGCTGGAGGGCGTGGCCGTCCGGGCCGAAGATGGCGGCCTGGGAGAGGCCGAGCTTCACGAGGTGGAGGGAAAGGAGGCGGTTGTCGAGGCCGGCGAAGTCGGGTCCCTTCACCTTCAGCATGTCGATCTCGATCCGCTCCGAGGAGAGGCCGTCGAGGAGCGACTCGACGAGGGCGTAGGGCCCGCGCGAATACTGGAACGCGCCGTAGACCATGTTCACGCCGAGGATGCCGAGGGCCTCCTGCTGCTGGAGGTTCTCCTTGTCGAGCATCCGGACGTGGAGGATCAGCTCGTTCGGCGCGCTGCGCGGGGAGAGCTGGTAGCGGATGCCGAGCCAGCCGTGGCACTCGTCGCCGCCCTTGAAGCCCCGGGCGCGGACGGTGTCGGAGAAGGTGAAGAAGGTCGTCTCGGCGCCGCGCTTCTCGTTCAGGCGCTCGACGAGGAGGTCGAACTCGTGGTGGAGCATCTGCTCCAGCCGCTCCTGGCTGACGTAACGCTGGCAGGGGCCGTAGATGGCGTCGCTGAAGGTCATGTCGTAGGCCGACATGCTCTTCGCGATGGTTCCCGCCGCCGCGCCGACGCGGAAGAACCACCGCGCCACTTCCTGACCCGCGCCGATCTCGGCGAAGGTGCCGTATTTCCTGGGATCGAGGTTAACCTGAAGCGCTTTTTCGTGGGTCGTGAGGATGTCTCGGGCCATGGCCGGGGAGTGTGAAGGGATTCCCGCGAGGACGCAATAACAGGAGCGTGACAAACCGGCGACTAGGTAACATTGCGGAGGAGAAGGGGAATATGGGTTGTACGGGAAACCCGGAAGCGGTCGCTGCCTGATTTTCCCCCTCGCGCGGTCTCCATTCCGGGGTTAAATTGGTTCCATGGTGAATCCGATGCCGAACGACTCCAGCCCCGCCACGCTCAACGACATCGCCGTCAGTTCCCTCCGCCGCGATTATGTCCTCCGGGGCCTCGCCGAGGACGACCTCGACGCGAATCCGTTCCGCCAGTTCGCCCGCTGGTTCCAGGACGCCATCGACGCGAAGATCCAGGAGCCGAACGCCATGATCGTCTCGACCGTCTCCCCCGAGGGGCAGCCCCGGGGCCGGATCATGCTCCTGAAGGAATTCAACGAGCAGGGCTTCGTCTTCTTCACGAATTACCAGAGCGAGAAGGCCCGCCACCTGACGGCCAACCCCCGGGCGGGGCTCACCTTCAGCTGGCTCGACCTGGAGCGGCAGATCACCATCGAGGGCCGCGCGGAGAAGATCAGCCGCCCGGAGACCACCGCCTACTTCGAGAGCCGCCCCCTCGGCAGCCGGATCGGGGCGTGGGTCTCGAACCAGAGCGAGGTGATCCCGAGCCGGGAGGCGATCAACAACAAGCTGGCCGAGGTGAAGGCCCGCTTCGCCACCGGGGAAGTCCCCGTCCCCGACCACTGGGGCGGCTACCGCCTCGCCCCGGTCAGCATCGAGTTCTGGCAGGGGAGGACGAACCGGCTCCACGACCGCCTCCGCTACCGCCGCGATTCCCTCGGGAAGCCGTGGAAGGTCGAGCGGCTCGCCCCTTAACGGGAAAGGGGGCGTTCTTTTCCGACTCCCTCTTTACGGCGTGCTCCAATTCCTGTAAGGAACGCCCCATGTCTTTGAAGAATGCGCCTCGCCGCCTGCTGGTCACCGGCGGATGCGGCTTCATCGGTTCCAACTTCGTCCGGGAACGGCTCGCCGCAACCGGTTCCGGTGCCGACACCGACCTCCTGGTCAACCTTGACCTCCTCACCTATGCCGGGAACCGGGCGAACCTCGCCGACCTGGAGGGCGATCCCCGGCTCCAGTTCGTCCAGGGGGACATCGGGGACCGCGCCCTCGTCGCCGATCTCCTCGCCTGCCATCGGATCGACGCCGTCGTCCACTTCGCCGCGGAGTCCCACGTCGACCGCTCCATCGACGGCCCCGAGGCCTTCGTCCTCACCAACGCCGTCGGCACCTTCCGCCTCCTCGAATCGGCCCGGGCCTACTGGAACGGCCTTGCCCCCGAGGCGAAGGCGGCCTTCCGCTTCTTCCATGTCTCGACCGACGAGGTCTTCGGCTCCCTCGAGCCCGAGGATCCGCCCTTCCGCGAGACGACGCCCTACGCGCCGAACAGCCCCTACGCCGCCTCGAAGGCCGCCTCGGACCACTTCGTCCGCGCCGCCTTCCACACCTTCGGCCTGCCGACCCTCGTCTCCCACTGCACGAACAACTACGGCCCCTACCAGTTCCCCGAGAAGCTGATCCCCCTCATGATCCTCAACGCCCTCGACGGGAAGCCCCTCCCGGTCTACGGCGACGGGACGAACGTCCGGGACTGGCTCCACGTCGCCGACCATTGCCGCGCCATCGACCTCATCCTCTCGACCGGCGCGCCCGGCGAGGTCTACAACGTCGGCGGCCTGAACGAGGTGAAGAACCTCGACCTCGTCCGCCGCCTCGCCGCCACGCTCGACACCCTCCGTCCCCGGGCCGACGGGAAGCCCTACGCCGACCAGATCACCTTCGTGAAGGACCGCCCCGGCCACGACCGCCGCTACGCCATCGACTGCGCGAAGATCAAGGCCGCCCTCGGGTGGACGCCGCAGGAGACCTTCGAGACCGGCCTCGAAAAGACGATCGCCTGGTACCTCGAGAACCGCCCCTGGGCCGACGCCATCACCGAGACCCGCTACGCGCGGGAACGGCTCGGCGGCGTTTCGGTTTAGTAAATCTCCCCTCCTTCCATTACTATATGAGCGCCCCCCTCGCCGCCGCCCCCGCCCGCCGGGGCATCATCCTCGCCGGGGGTTCCGGCTCCCGGCTCTTCCCCCTCACGCTGCCGTTCTCGAAGCAGCTGATGCCGGTCTACGACAAGCCGATGATCTACTATCCCCTCTCGGTCCTCATGCTGGCCGGGATCCGGGAGATCCTCGTCATCACCACGCCGCACGACCGGCCCCTCTTCGAGCGGCTCCTCGGGGATGGCTCCTCCTACGGCATCGCGCTGAGCTACGCCACCCAGGACGAGCCCCGGGGCCTGGCCGACGCCTACCGGATCGGGGCCGACTTCGTCGGGACGAATCCCTCCTGCCTCATCCTCGGGGACAACCTCTTCTACGGCGCCTACCTCACCGACATGCTCGTCAACGTCTCGGCCCGGACGGCCGGGGCGACGATCTTCGGCTACCACGTCGTCGACCCCCGTTCCTACGGCGTCGTCGAGATCGACGGCACCGGGACGAAGGCGCTCTCCCTGGAGGAAAAGCCGGAGAAGCCCCGCTCCAACCTCGCCATCCCGGGCCTCTATTTCTACGACGGAAACGCCCCCGCCTACGCGCGGGAGATCACCCCCTCGCCGCGCGGGGAAATCGAGATCACCGACCTCAACCGCCGCTACCTCGCCGAGGGGACGCTCCACGTCGAAGTCCTGAGCCGCGGCACCGCCTGGCTCGACACGGGGACCCACGAGAACCTCATCGAGGCGGCCGACTACATCCGGGCCGTGCAGAACCGGCAGGGCCTGAAGGTCGCCTGTCTCGAGGAGATCGGCCTCTTCCGGGGCTGGATCGACCGGGAGACGATCGCGAAGAACGCGAAGGCGTACGGCAAGTCGTCCTACGGGGAATACCTGCGGATGATCGCGGCGGAAGGCGTGCGCTAAATACGCGGCGGGAGCGCCCTACTCCAGCTCGTACTTCAGGATGCCGAGGCTGTAGAGCGCGGCGGTCTCGGAGCGGAGGACCAGATTGCCGAGGGAGACCGGGAGGAAACCGTTCGCCCGGGCCTCGCCGATCTCGGCGGGGGTGAAATCGCCTTCCGGCCCGATCATGATCACGACGGTGTGGGGAGCCTTGCCGGAGGAGGCGGCGAGGGCCTCGCGGAGCGTTTCCTTCAGCGGACGGGCCTCGGGCTGGAGCGAGGCGATCAGCTTCAGCGGGGCCTTCTGCACCTCGGCGAAGAAATCGCGGGGCTTCCGCAGCGGGGCGATGGCGGGGAGCCAGTTCTGGCCGCTCTGCTTCGCCGCCTCGGTCACCGCGTCCTGCCATTTGGAGACCTTCTCCTGCGCCGCCTCGGCGTCCCCGGCGCGGGAGACGACGCGGTCCGACTGGAGCGGGGCGATCTCGGCGACGCCGAGCTCGGTCGCCTTCTGGAGGATGAGGTCCATCGCCCGGTTCTTCGGCACCGCCTGGGCGAGGACGATCTTCGCGGCGGGGGCGGGGCTCTTCGAGGAGGTCAGCTTCTTGAAGTGCCAGAGCTTCCCCTTTTCCTCGGTCAGCTTCACCTTCCATTCCTCGCCCCGCCCGTCGAAGGCGGTGACGAAATCGCCGGCCACGTGGCGCATCACGCGACCGCAGTGGTGGGACTCGGCTTCGTCGAGGTGTCCGGCTTCCAGGTCGGGGCAATAATAGCGGTCCATAAAGAGGGGGGGTTTTATAACTGAAAGGGGAAGGGGGGGCAAGGGCATCTCCGTGGGGCGTCCTTTACTTCATCCGAGGGGACCGCTACGCTCCCGATCCTTCTCATGAGAGTCCTTGTCACCGGAATGATTGCCGGGATGGCCGATGCGGCCTATCTCGAAAAAGTCGTCCAACTCGGCCGGCAGAACGGCCGGGAGATCCATGTCTTCGACGCCGTCCGGGAATTCACCAAGGCGGGGCGCAAGCCGATGGAGCGGCTCCTCGGCACCACCGATTACGTCTTCGAGCTGACCCGCGAGCGGGAGTACGAGAAGATCGGCTTCGAGATCGAGAAGAACAAGCTGAAGGACGTCATCATCCGCGCCCCCGCCACGGTCGAGTGGAACCGGATCAACCGGAAGTTCAAGGACCAGCGCGTCATCAAGGAATTCATCCGGCCCGACTGCATCGTCACCCTCATCGAGGCCGAGTGGGTGATCAAGCGCGAGATGGAGCGCGAGGAGACGGGCGACCTATTCCACAATCCCAATTCGTTCCTCACCGCCCTCAAGGCCCGCCACCACACCCTCTACGAGATCCTCTCCTGGATGAACGAGGAGGTCTCCCTCTCCGAGGACTGGGCGCGGAACATGGGGATCCCCCACTACGTCATCGCCGTCGGGGAGCCCCCCGATTGCCTTTATAAACTCGTGGTCCATCCGAAGCCGTGGGTCGTCTACGCGAGCTACTCGATGACCTACGCCACGCCGGACAAGCGGCAGGTGGTGAACGACGTCATCCGCCGCCTGCGGGACTACGCCGTCGTCATCGATCCCCAGACCGTCGAGATCAGCACCAGCCAGACGGCGCAGATCGACCGGGAGCTGATCTACTCCTACACCGTCCACCGGGACCTCCACTGGTATGTCGGCAAGGTCGACGCCGTCGTCGCGATCCATCCCTATCCCGAGCGGCCCCCGCTCTCCGCCGGGATGATGGACGAGCTGGGTCACGCGCGGGACTACATGAAGGCCCGGTACATGATCTTCCCGAAGGGGTTCTCCCCCTTCACCACCGATAGTTACATCGAGAAGGGCCACCTCTTCGAGAAACCCGAGGAATTCTTCGCCTACCTTGACAACGCCGAGAAGCGGCCGAAGTTTACCGACGACTTCCACCGTCAGGGCGAGATGGGGTTATAGCTCGAATAATCCAAGGCCTATGGAACCCCACCTCACCCAGACGATCGGCGTCACCCTCGGCGCGGTCATCGCCGTCGTCGCCTCGTGGGACCGGAACCGCTCTATCCTCTGGGCGATCCTCCACGGCTTTCTTTCGTGGTTTTACGTCATCTGGTTCGCCTGCACCCGAGATTACCAGGAAGAAGAGCGGAAGTAGTCGGCCGCGGGCGGGTCGAAGTTCTCTTTTAAAAACAACATCATGAAAACCGAAAACCTGAACGAACTGATCGACCACACGCTCCTCGCCTCGACGGCGACGCGCCACCAGATCACCCACCTCTGCGACGAGGCCCGGGAATACGGCTTCTTCTCGGTCTGCGTGAATCCCTACTGGATCGCCGACTGCCGGAAGCTCCTCGCCGGGTCGGCGGTGAAGGTCTGCACGGTCGTCGGGTTCCCCCTCGGCGCGACGCTCAGCCTCGCGAAGTTCGCCGAGGCCCGCGCGGCGATCGAGGCCGGGGCCGACGAGCTCGACATGGTCATCAACATCGGCGCGGCGAAGGAAGGCCATTGGGACTTCATCGAGCACGAGATCCACGAGATCGCCTCGATCGCCGGCGCGGCCCCCGGCCATGGCCGCCTCGTGAAGGTGATCCTCGAGACGGCGGCGTTGACGCCCGAGGAGATCGTCCTCGGCGCGAAGCGGGCCGAGGCGGCGGGGGCGCAGTACGTGAAGACCTCGACCGGCTTCGGTCCGGGCGGCGCGACGGTCGAGGCTGTCGCCGCAATGCGTGGGGCCGTCGGCTGCCACATCGGTGTCAAGGCGAGCGGCGGGATCAAGACCCGCGTCCAGGCCGAGGCGCTGATCGCCGCCGGGGCGACCCGCATCGGCTCCTCCGCGAGCGTTGCGCTGGTGACAGGGTAGCCGTTATGGGGTAAGGTCTCGGGACTTTACCCCATGACTCCCTCCCTTTTCCGTCGCCCCGCCGCCTGGATCGTCCTCGCGGCGCTTTCGTTCCTCTGCCTTGGATTCGCGGTCCGCTATTTCCCCGTCGCCTTCCCGATCCTGACGATCGACCTGCGGATGGACCGCGCCCAGGCGCTGAAGAAGGGAAAGGAACTCGCCCTCCGCTTCGGCCTCGCCCCCGCCGCGACGCGGGAGACGGCGGCCTTCGACAGCGACGACGAGGTGCAGAACTACGTCGAGTTGGAGGCCGGGGGCAAGGAGGCCTTCCGCGCCCTCATCGCCGGGGGGAAGTACGCCCCCTACCAGTGGATCGTCCGCCGCTACCATGAGGGGGAGGAAAACGAGGTCCGCCTCTACTTCACGCCCGACGGCACCCCCTACGGCTTCCATGAGAAGATTCCCGAGACGCGGCAGGGCGCGGCCCTCCCGGGCGACATCGCCCTCGCCCTCGCGAAGACGGCGGCGGCCCGGGACTGGAACGTCGACTTCTCCGTCTACGGCGAGCCCGAGGCCTCCCACGAGACCCGTCCCTCGGGCCGCGTCGACCACACCTTCGTCTTCGAGCGGCCGAAGGCCGACCAGATCGGCGAGGCCCGCTTCCGCCTCACCCTCATCGTCAGCGGCGACCGGCTGACCTGCGTCGAGCATTCCGTCGACGTCCCCGAGGCCTTCACGAAGCGGTACGAGCAGATGCGCTCGGCCAACGAGACGATCTCCTCCGCCGCCCGCTACGTCACCGTCCTCCTTTACGGCGTCGGCGGCTGCCTCTTCGGCGTCTTCATCCTGATGCGGAAACGGCGCGTCCTGTGGAAGGCCGGATTGGCGGCGGGCGCCTTCGTCTCGTTCCTCCAGGTCCTCGCGGCGTTGAACCAGATGCCGCTCCACTGGATGGGCTACGACACTGCGCTCTCCCGGACGAACTTCGTCTTCGCCGAGATCGTCCAGCCCCTCTTCGACTCCTTCTTCCTCGACGCCCTTCTCTTCGGCGCCTCCTACGTCGCGGCGGAGAGCCTCACCCGGCGCGCGTTCCCCCACCATCTCCAGTTCTGGAAGCTCTGGCGCGGCGACGTCGCCGCCTCGCCCGAGGTCCTGGGCCGGACCGTCGGCGGCTACCTCATCGTCGGCTGCGACCTCGCCTTCGTCGTCGTCTTCTACCTCGTCACCGGGAAATACCTCGGCTGGTGGAGCCCGGCGGAGACTCTCGTCGACCCGAACCTCCCCGCGAATTACCTCCCGTGGTTCAACCCCCTCGCCGAGGCCCTCCAGGCCGGGACGTGGGAGGAGTCGCTCTTCCGCGCCGTCCCCCTCGCCGGGGCGGCCCTGATCGGGACCTGGATCGCGGAGAAGCGTCCCGCCTCCCGCATTCCGTGGCGGACCCTCTGCATCGGGATCGCCTTCGTCGTCCAGATCGTCATCTTCGGCGCGGGCCACGCCTTCTATCCCGTCCAGCCCGCCTACGGGCGGATGGTCGAGCTGATCGTCCCGGCGGCCCTCTTCGGCTTCCTCTACCTCCGCTACGGCCTCCTCCCGGCGATGATCGCCCACTTCTTCTACGACGCGGTGATGATGTCGCTCGCGCTGATGACCTCGTCGCTCCCCGGCGTCTGGCTCGACCGGCTCTTCTTCGGCCTCCTCGTCTTCCTCCCGCTCTGGGTCGTCCTCCGCGCCCGCCGCCGCTACCCCCTCGGCCTCCTTGCCGCCGACGCCTGGAACAAGGCCTGGCATCCGCCCGACCACGCCTACCCGGTCCCCGTCCCCCGCACGGAGGAATTCAGCCACCCCCTCCGCCGCCGCATCGTCTCCCTCTGGCACGGCCTCGGCCTCGTCGGCCTCGCGCTCTGGGCCTTCTCCTCCCTCGGCGGCCTCCAGAACGTCGCCTCCCGCATCGAGGTGAAGCGGGACGGGGCCGAGCTGGCCGCCCGGGCCGAGCTCGTCCGCCGCGGCGTCGCGCTCGATCCGAAGGAAGGCTGGACCCTCGTCTCGACGGTCCGCGCGGGCAACGGCGACGCGGGTGACTTCGCCTGGCGCGCCGGGAAGCCCTCCGATTATCCGATCCTTGAAAACTACTTCCTCGATCCCCCCGCGTGGATCGTCCGCTTCGCCCGCTTCGCCGACCGCATCCCCGTCGCCGACCGCGTCGAGGAATACCGCCTCCGCGTCGCGCGCAAGGGCGAGGTCGTCGCCTTCGAGCACATCCTTCCCGAGGCCCGGCCCGGCGCGCGGCTGAACGAGGCCGAGGTCCGCGCCCGCGCGGCCGACGCCCTCCGCGCCCGCTACGGCGTCGATCCGACCCTCCTCCGCCCCCTCGTCGCCGACGCGAAGCGGCAGCCTGCCCGCACCGATTGGCGCCTCGTCTACGCGGAGCCCGACCTCCTCCGCTATCCGCTGAAGGAAGGGGAGGGCTGGTACGTCGTCCGCGTCGCCGGGACCGAGGTCCGCGATGTCCGGGGCGCGATCCACGTCCCCGACGCCTGGAGCCGGAAGGAGGAGGACCGCCGCTCCCCGCTCGCCGCGCTGGGCAAGATCCTCGGCGAGATGCTGCGGAACGGGATGGTCGTCGGCCTCGTCGTCGCGATGGTCGCCTGGAGCCAGGGCCGGGGCGGCTTCGTCCCCTCGGCGCTGGTCCGGTTCGGCGTCGGCGTCTTCGTCCTGAAGGCGGTCCTGCTGGCCGTCGAATGGCCCTCGATCCTCGCCGGGTTCTCGACCTCGGAGCCGGTCCGCAACCAGGCCTTCTCCGCAATCGGCGGGCAGCTGGTCCACATCTTCTTCGTCGCGCTCTCGATCGGCGTGGCGGCGGGGTACTTCGAGTCCCGCCATCCCCTCCCGCGCATCGACGGCGCGAAGCCCGAGCTGCGCCGGGCGATCCTCGCCGCCCTCGGCTTCGCCTGCGCGTGGGTCGGCCTCCGCGCCGTGACGGGCGGCATCGACAGCCGCCACCTCACCCCGCCGCTGGCCGATTACGGGCCGCTGGCCAGCTCCCTCCCGTGGTTCACCGCCGCGGCGGGGCGGCTGATCGATATCCTCTACACCGTCGCCGAGGTCTTCTGGATCCTGGCGCTGGCCGATTACGTCCGCTCCCTCGGCACCCGCTCCGACCGGGCGGCGCGGTGGAGCGGCCTGGGCGCGGGCCTGGTGATCGTCGTCGGGACGATGGCCTACCTCGGCTCGGGCGGGCTCGGGACGTTCCGGGAATGGGCCCTCACCGGGATTGCCTCGGGGCTTCTCCTGTGGCTCGCCTACGTCACCTTCCTCCGGCTTCACAGGGCGTGGTTGCCGTTCGCGTTCCTTCTCATCGGGGCCTTCGGCCTGCTGAAGCAGGGCTTCCTCTATGCGTGGCCGGGCGCGTGGGGGTGGTTCGCGGGCGTCCTTCTATTCGCCACGGTCGGCTGGCGGTGGTCGAAGCAGATGACGAAGTAGGATCGGCAAGGACGACAAAAAACGCCGCCTCCGTTTCCGGAGGCGGCGTTTTTTTTGACGCGTGCGAGCGCCTAGAGCGTCTGCAGGAACCGGACGAGCTGCTCGCGGTTCGGGCTTGTGGCGTGGCGGACGTAGAAGCCGCTGCTGGCGACGGCGAGCTGGATCGAGTGGGGGAGGGCGAGGCCCAGGAGCCGACCGATCACGAACCCGGCGTTGAAGTGGTCCCCGGCGCCGACGGTGGTCTTCGGCTTCGCGGTGTAGGGGCCGTCGAGGATCGCCTCGCCCTGGGCGTCGGCGGCGGCGGCGTACTTCGTCGGGTGGATGACGACGGTGTGGAGGACGAGCTTCTCGCGGATCGCGGCGGCGAGGGAGGCGGTCCCCTTCGGCGTCGCGGGGGCCTTCTTCAGGCGGAGGACGCGGGCGACCTGGTTGGCCTCCTCCTCATTGAGGCCGAGGATGACGTCGTGCTGTTCCTGGAACTCGGAGATGATCTTCAGCGCGGCGAGGAGGTCGGCGTCGATCCGCTTCGAGGGGTCGCCGAGGTCGAAGAAGACGAGCTTCCGGCCCGCGCCCTTCGCGGGAGCGTAGTCGGAGAGGAGGCGCTTCCAGATGGCGGAGAGGTGGGGGAGGGTCGTCCAGTTGACGATCCCGATGAAGTGGGCGTCGTTCCAGACCTTCTTGAACTTCGCCTCGGTGAGGCGCTTCTTGATGTTGTCCCAGCTGACTTCGTTGACGCTCTCGTTCTGGCCGAGGACGATCTTGCCGTCGGGGAACTCGAGGGTCCGGGTGAGGGCGGGGTTGGCGATGGAGTAGACCTTGGCCCGCTTGGCGAATTCGGCGAAGACGGGGTGGACCGCCGGGTAGCCGCACATGCCGATGTAGTGGACGGGGGCGCCGAGGGTGCTGAGGGCGAAGGCGGTCAGGGGGCCGTTGCCGCCCATGCGGACGGCCTGCTCGACGACCTCGACCGAGGCGCTCTTCCCGGCGGCGGCGGAGATCGCGGTGCCGAAGGGCTTGATCCCGGCGTAGGGGGTGAACTTGGTGGGGGATTGACGCTGCTCGACCGCGTGGTAGATCTCGTCGACGAAGCCGTCGAAGCCGAGAAGGCACTGGTATTTCAGCAGTTGGGCCCGAGAACCGATAAGGCGTTCCGCTGTCTGCCGCGCCACACGAGAATCTGTCATAAGGGCGGTTAGGCTAGCAGGCGGGCGGCCCCATTGCAAGCCGCCAACCGACATATCTCCCTTATATCTCCGCGATCCATCTCCGCGATCTCCGCTCCTTTTTACCGCATTCTCAAAGGGGCTGAACTATTCTAAGCTTCCTTCCCATGAAGTCTTGCACCCCCTCGCGCCGCCTTGCCGCGGCCTCCGTCCTCGGTTTTCTCGGCGTCGCCCTCGGCGCCTTTGGAGCCCACGCGCTTGCCCCGGCGCTGCTGGAGCGGGGGATGACCGAGGCGTGGAAGACGGCGGTCCTTTACCACCTCGTCCACGTCGCCGTCCTCCTCGCCCTCGTGCGGGAGGAGTCGGTTCCCGACCGGGTGCGGGGCTGCTTCGTCGTCGGCATCGTCCTCTTCAGCGGCTCCCTCTACGCCCTCGGCCTCGGCGCGCCGAGGGGGGCGGGGATCGTCACCCCGCTCGGCGGCCTCTGCTTCCTCGCCGGGTGGGTCGGCCTTTTCGTGACGGCGCTGCGCAACGGGAACAAAGAATAAATCGTCACCGCCTTCCGCCATGCCCGCCCTCACCGAATCGTTTGCCCTCCCCACGCAGGGGAAGGGGACTTATGACCTGACCGCGCAGGTCGCCCGGCTCGTCGCGAAGAGCGGCGTCAGGACCGGCCTCGCCACGGTCTTCCTCGCCCACACGAGCGCCAGCCTCGTCATCTACGAGAACGCCGACCCGACGGCGCGGGAAGATCTCCATCGCTTCTTCGAGCGCCTCGTCCCCGACTCGGGCAACGACTACCTCCACACCGACGAGGGCCCCGACGACACGACGAGCCACCTGCGGATGGCCCTGACGCGGACCTCCGAAGGGGTGCCGGTCGCGGGGGGGCGGCTCTGCCTCGGGACGTGGCAGGGGATTTTCCTCTTCGAGCACCGGTCGGCCCCCCACCGGCGGACGGTCTGGGTCTCCGTCGTCGGCGAATAGAAATATTGGGAAGCGGGCCGGTTTTATGCGACGGTACGAGGGATGAAAGCCCTGGCCTACCGCACCGCCCACGCCCTCGCCGATTTTGCCATCGAGGAGGTCGATCTCCCGCTCCCCGAACTCAAGGAAGGAGACGTCCTGGTCCGTGTCCGGGCGTTCTCGGTGAACCCGGTCGACACGAAGGTCCGCGCGAGCCGGAGCGCCGCCGAGGGCTCGCGCGGGGTCGTCCTCGGTTGGGACGGGGCCGGGGTGATCGAGAAGGTCGGGAGCGCCGTCGCCGGATTCAAACCGGGCGACGAGGTCTTCTACGCCGGGGCGCTGATGCGCGACGGCTCGAACGCCGAGTATCAGGCCGTCGATCACCGGATCGTCGCGCCGAAGCCCGCGAACCTTGGTTTCGCCGAGGCGGCGGCCCTTCCCCTCACTTCCCTCACGGCGTGGGAGGCGATGCTCGAAGGCGGGATCGAGTTCACCCCGCAGACGAAGGTCCTCGTCATCGGCGGGGCGGGCGGCGTCGGTTCCATGGCGATCCAGATCCTGAAGGCGGCGACCCCCGCGCGGGTCTTCGCCACCGCCTCGCGGCCGGAGACGATGGCCTGGTGCGAGCGGCTGGGGGCCGACCACATCCTGAATCATCACAACGACCTTTCCGACGAACTGGCCCGCTACGGCGTCGAGCCCGGGACCCTCGACGTCGTCTTCGGGACGACCCAGTCCCGGCGCTACCTGAAGGTCATCCCGGAGCTCCTCCGCCCCTTCGGCCATTTCTGCCTGATCGACGATCCGGAGACGCTCGACATCGTCGGGTTCAAGCGGAAGGCGATCCGCGTCCAGTGGGAGTACATGTTCTCGAAAACCTTCTTCGGCTACCGCCCCGAATCGCAGGGGACGATCCTGCGGGAGGTCGCCCGGCTGGTCGAGGCGGGGAGGCTGCGGACCACGGTGAACAAGGTCTTGAAGGGCCTCACGGCGGCGAATCTGCGGGAGGCCCACGCGCTGCTGGAGGCGGGCGAATCGGTGGGGAAGATCGTCGTTGAGGTGTAGATTGATTTCCGCCCCGTTCGGGGGCATAGTGACCCTCCCGTGATTTTCCGCCAAGACAACAGCATGACCTGGAGTCGCCTCCTCGACCTCCTCGGCGAGGCCCTCGATTCCGCGCCCGATTTCGCCCACACCGAGGACGATCTCACCGACATCCTCCTTTCGGCCGAGGGCGCGCTGGAGGAATTCGACGATGCCGCCGCCGAGGGGGTCCGCGCCGCCGTCCGCACCTACGCCCGGACCGGGGAATGGCCGGAGCTGACCGCCGAGGAACAGACCTGCCTCCGTTACCGCCTCTCCATCGCCGGCGATTACGCGGCCTTCGTCGCCGAGGCGTCGAAGAACCCGCTCCTCCACATCGGCCAGCCCGAGATGGAGGAGGAAGACCTCTTCGAGTGGGTCCTCTGCGCGATGTGGCGCGACTACGGTTTCCCGCTCCTCCGCGATCTCATCGAGTCATTCGCCCGCGGGCGCGAGGGGATCGGCGACGAGGACACCCCTCCCGGCGGCGAGGAAGGCGACGCCTTCGGCGAAGAGGACGAGGACGAGACGAACTAGGCGTCTTCCCTCGACCAGCCCGACCACTGCCGCACCCACTTCATGTAGAGCAGCGTCCCCCAGCTGACGCTGAGGAACATGAAGAGCACCTCGTAGCCGTAGAAGCAGTAGAGGAGCGCGGCGTCGATCCCCTTGAGGTTCCCCGTGGCGGAGAGGAGCGCCGGTCCGGCCAGGAGCGCCGGGAGGGAGAGCGGCAGGACGATTCCGAGGGCGAGCCAGCCGAGCGGGCGGCGGTCCCGGTTCGGATAGCGGGCGAGGAAGGTGACCCCGGCGAGGAGGAGGAGGAGCCAGCCGCCCCAGGCGAAGGTGATGCTGCAGATCAAGCCGAGTTTCCGCGCCAGTTCCGGGTCGACCTCGATTTGGGCGAGGATCAGGGAGGAGTTCATGCCCTCATCGTGCCCCGGCGCGCGTCTTTCCGGTAGCGACAGTCCCGGGGAAACCCGACCTATACAGTTTCCATCGGGGCTGCCGCGTACTGTGCAGATGGAAAAGAGGGGGAACTGTCCCTGTCTCCCGCCTCCGGCTTCCCCCACGATGGGAGGATGGCCTTTTCCCCCTCCCGGTCCGCCGCGCTCCTCACGGGCATTCCCGAGGGGGTGCTGGCCGTCGTCCTCTTCAGCCTCACCGTGCCGACGATGCGGATCGCCGTCCGGGAGCTCGATCCCGTCATCGTCGGGATCGGGCGGATGGCGTTGGCGGCGATCCCGGCGGCCCTCGTGCTGGCGGCGGTCGGCTCGCCCCGGCTGACGATGCGGCAGATCGGCTCCCTCCTGGCGGCGACGGCGTGCCTGGCGTTCGGCTTCTCGTGGTTCTCGGCGCGGGCGCTACGCGAGGTGTCGAGTTCCCATGCCGCCATCGTCATCGGCGTCATCCCGCTGGTGAACGCCCTGTGGGCCTCGCTGCGGAGCGGGCAGCGGCAGACGGGGCTTTTCTGGACGGCGGCCCTGGCCGGCAGCGCGATCGTGACGGGCTACGGGCTGGGCCGCTCCGGGGCGGGCCTCCACCTGGGGCGGGCCGACCTGCTCCTCCTCCTCGCGGCGCTCACCTGCGGGATCGGCTATGCCGAGGGGACCCGCCTGGGGCGGGAGATCGGGACCACGGCGCTGACGTGCTGGGTGCCGATCGCGGCCTTCCTGCCCGGCGTGGCGCTCTGCCTCGGGCGGCTGCCGGAGCATCCCGGCGCAGTCTCGACGGCGTGCTGGCTGGCGCTCCTTTACAATGTCCTCTTCAGTTCGCTCATCGGGATGCTCTTCTGGTATCGGGCGCTCGCGAAGGGAGGGATCGCCCGGATCGGGCAGATCCAGCTGGCCCAGCCCTTCGTGACGCTGGTCTTCTCGATCTTCCTGCTGGGGGAGCGGCCCCTCTCCGGCGATTGGCTGGCGGCGGGTGGGGTGGTCGCCTGCATCGCCGTCGCCCAGATCGGGGCGCGGAGGACGGCGGCGGGGGTGTCGCTGCCGGGGGAAGCCGTCGTCCCGGCGTAATCTGTATCGTCTTCCGATGAAAAAGGAGCATCCTGTGCAGGTGAACGGGAAAGAGAACGGAAAGGGCAACGGGCAGCCCCGCTACCTCGTCCTGGCCGACGAGGTCCAGACGATGATCGAGGCGGGGACCCTCCGTCCCGGCGATCGGATTCCCTCCATCCGCCACCTCAGTGAACGGTACCGCGTCAGCATCCCGACCGTCCTCCACGCCTACACTGTCCTGGAGGACCGCCGCCTCGTCGAGGCGCGGCCGAAGTCGGGCTTCTACGTCCGCGCCCGCCTCTCCTCGGGGACCGAGGTTCCCTCGTTCTCCCGCCGCATCCCCTCGCCGAAGACCCTCTCCCGCTTCGCCCCGCTGATGGCGCTGGTCGACGACGTCGCCAATCCCCGCCTCGTCCCGATGGGGGGCGCGAACCCGAGCCCGGCCCTGCTTCCCTCGGAGAAGCTCGCCCGGATCACCGGGGCGATCGCCCGGCGGCAGGCGCGCGCCGTCGTCCAATACGATCCGCCTCCCGGCTGCCCGGCGTTGCGGCGGGAGATCAGCCGCCGCTCGGTCGAGTGGGGGACCTACCTGCCGCCCGAGGACTTCCTCCTGACGAACGGGGCGACCGAGGCCCTCCACCTCGCGCTCCGCACCGTGGCGAAGCCGGGCGACACGGTCATGGTCGAGTCGCCGATCTATTACGGCATCCTCCATCTCCTCAGCCGCCTCGGCCTGCGGACCGTCGCCGTCCCCTCCAGCCCCCGGGAGGGGCTCCCGATCGGGGCGGTGCGGAAAGTCCTCGAACGGGAGAAGGTCGCCGCGCTGATCGTCATCCCCAATTTCAGCAACCCCCTCGGGAGCCTCATGCCCGAGGCGGCCCGGGCCGAGCTGGTCGCCCTCGCCGCGCAGCGGCAGATCCCGATCATCGAGGACGACATCTACGGCGACCTCTCCCATCGGGGGGAGCGGCCCGCCTGCCTGAAGTCGCTCGACGCCGACGGCGGCGTCCTCCTCTGCGGCTCCTTCTCGAAGACCCTCGCCCCCGGCTACCGCGCGGGTTACATCGCCGGGGGGCGCTGGCACCGGGAGATCCTCGAGGCGAAGGTGGCACTGACCTTCGGGGGCTCGCCGCTTCCCTCCCTGGCCATCGCCGAGTTCCTCCGCAACGGCGGCTACGACCACCACCTCCGCCGTCTCCGCGCCACCTTCCGGGAACAGATCCTGCGGATGCGCGAGGCGGTGGCGGCGGCCTTCCCCCGGGAGGCGAAGATCAGCGATCCGCAGGGCGGCTTCGTCCTCTGGATCGAGCTGGCGCGGCAGGTCGACTCGATGGTCCTCTTCGAGAAGGCGCGCGAGGCGGGGATCAGCATCGCCCCCGGCCACCTCTTCTCCCCGGCCGCCGAGTTCCGCAACTGCATCCGCCTCAGCTGCGGCCATCCCCGCACCCCGGCGATGGAGAAGGCCGTGGCGACCCTCGGCGAGCTGGCGAAGCGGATGTCGGGATGAAGGCTTCCTACTCTTCTTTCTCGGGCCGCGGGTGGAGGTAGAGGCGGTCGTTCCCCATGTCGAGGAGGGAGTAGAAGCGCCCGACGAGGTCGTAGCCGAGGAGGCCGTCGATCTGCTTTCCCCTCCGCCCGTCGGCGTCGGGCTTGTTCTCGAAGAGCTTCGCCGCGCCCGAGGTGATCGTGATCGGCGCGAAGGCGCGGGAGCCGAGCTCCATCGTCTTCGGCGTCACCCGCTGCTGGAGGACGGGGTTCCCGTCGATGCCGAGGCTGCGGCCCGTGCCGACGGTCTTCCCCGCGTCGAGGTGGAGCCGGGCGAAGTCGTCGCTGACGAGGGTGAAGGCGGCCCCCGAATCGAGGAGCATCCGGGCGGCCTGCCCGTCGAGCGTCAGCGGCAGGTAATAGCCCTCGCGGTAGGGGCGGAGCTTCACCGAGAGGAACTGCTCCGCGCGGCAGGCGGCGTCGAGGCGCCGGGCCGATTTCCCGTCGGGCCGGAAGAAGAAGAGCGCCGGGGCGTAGCCGAAGATGACGCGGTTCTTCTTCATCGTCTTCCAGCCGAGGAGCCCGTCGAATTTCACCGGGCTCATCTTCAGCGGGAAGGGGGCGTCGGAGATGAGGATCGGCTCCGAGGCGAGCTCGCTCCCGGCGATCTTGAAGCTGCGGAGGCTGGCGATCGCGGCCTTCGGGTCGGCGAGGCCGTTGATCCCCGAGATCGGGCCGAAAAGGCGGTTCGTCGGCACGTTGGCCCGCAGCGCCGCCTCCCGGGTCAGGATCGTCATCGGGGAGCCGGTGTCGATGCAGAGGGTGAGGGGGTGGCCGTTGATCTCGACCTTGATGAAGGCGGCGTTCGTGTGCGCGGCCCGGACGACCTCGGCCTCGGTGAAGCCCTCCCCGCTCAGGAGGTCGCGGAGCGAGGCTTCCGCCGGGGACGAGAGAAGCATCCCGAGGCAGAGGAGGGAAAACAGGCGCAGGCCGGTTTGCATGGCTTGATTGGAGCAGGTTTTGGGCTTGGGACCAATTCCCATTCAGGGCGTCTTGGTTTTGCTGGAACGGGGAGGGGGGAAAGGGGTCGCGGCGGAGGGGCAGCCCTTCGGGACGGGGTACATCTCCCTGTGCGGCTGGATGCCGGACGCGCGTTTAGAGATGCAAGATGGGGCTGCGCCCCTCCTGCACCTCCCCCTCTGATGGGCCGTGGTGTAGATAGGGCGCAATCAAGAGGCATATCTTCCATAAGCCCACTCTACTCCGCTGGATCTAACCTCCTTGAGGGCCGAGCCATGGGAAGGAGCATCCAAGGATACAGGCCTATCTCCTCGGTGCTGAACCCCTGAAGATATCTCTCCCATACGCTTCTCTCCCGATAGGAGTCTAGGCGTATGGGTGCCGCTACCCCTTCAGTACGTACCCTCGGGCGTACTGGAACCATCCGATTTTAATCCAGTTCGGAGACAAGGCGCAGGGGGAAACGCGTCCGCCTAGCTAAGGCCCTCAGAACAGGAGGTCACGGAGGGGCGAAGCCCCTCTGTGGCGTTAAAGCGGGTCGCCTCCAGCTGTACAGGGTCGCCCCCGCCAGCCCCGAAGGGCACCCCCCACCCCGCGCCCCCCTAAGGCATCAAATTCTGCGAAGAAAACGCCCCCGCATCCGGATGACTCGGCCCATAAAACGCATACCGGAACGGCCCAAAATCCGCATACCCCGGCTCCTTCTCCTTCTGCTCCTTTCCATTCCAGGTAAAGAGGGCAATCCGGGTGCCCCGGTTTTCCCCCCAGCCGAAGCGGAAGGCGTCGCCCAGGGGGGTGTAGTTCCGGCCGTCGAAGCTGTAGGAGAACGTCGCCGAAGGGGGGATCGACTCCCGTTCCCGCTTGTCCGGGGAGGGCTGGGCGGCGGAGATCGAGGCGCGGAGCCAGACGGCCCCGGCGCTCACCTCGGGCCCCGCGTCGGTGCGGCGGGTGAGGGTGTTCGCGAACTCGACCTTTCGCACGCCGCCGTTCCGCACCACGCCGAGGGTGGCGACATATTTCCGGTCCCAATAGAGGGCGAGCCCGGCGATCTGCCCCTCCGTCATCCCGCCCGCCTCGACGCGGACGGCGATCTCCCCCGGCCCCGGTCCGAGGGTCCGCTGGGTGAGGACGTTCCCGACGCGGAAGAAATCGGAGGGGTTGAGGAACGACTGGATGAGCTGGACGAACTGGCCCGGATCGAGCTTCGGCTGGAGCGAGAGGGGAAACGGCTTCGCCGCCTTCAGCCGGAGGTGGCCGGGATTTTCGGTGAGGGACCAGAGCGCGGGGCGGGGGGCGCCGTTCCACTCCCATTGGGGGGCGAGCTGGGGCTGGGAGAAATCGTCGTCGGTCTGCGGGGGATGGGGCGGGACGGCGGGCAGGGCCGGTTTCGGCGAGGTCCAGGCGAGGGTGCCGATGCCGTCGGCGTCAGCGTCTCCGGGAACGGGCCAGCCGTCGATCCACGAGACGGGGAGGAGGTGGAGGGGGCGGCCCGCGTGGTCGCCCTCGCCGTCGTTGCCGTAGGCCCGCTGCCGGGCGAGGAACCACCACGTTCCGTCAGCCCCGTCGACGAGGACGCCCGCTCCCGGTTCCCGGTCGGCGGGCCGGTTCTTTGGCGTATGGAGGATCGTCCGCCGCTCCCAAGGGCCGGTGGGCGAGGGCGCGCGGAGGGCGCTGACGACGGTTCCCGACTCGCCGGGGAGCGGCTCGTCCCGCAGGAGGTAGTAGGTCGCGCCGATTTTACGGAGGCGGCCTCCCCGGAAGTCGGAAAGCGCGTCGGGGAAGAGGACGGTTCCCGGCGAGTCGACCGAAAGGCCGTCCGGGTGCATCGGGAAGATCTCGGTCTTGCCGACGGCGCTGGTCGCCAGGAGCCACGCTTTCCCGTCGTCGTCCCAGAACGGGGAGGGGACGATCCAGCCGCCCTTCATCATCATCTGCGGCGGCGTCCACGGGCCCGCCGGATCGGTCGCCGTCGTGACGAAGAGGCCCTGGAGGGGCGGGGTGAAGTAGAGGAGGAACTTCCCGTCGTGATAGCGGAGGGCGACGGAGGCGATGCCGAGGCCGTAGGGGATCGTCCGGTCGCGGCCCAGGAGGGGGCCGACGCCGGAAAAATCGGCCAGGCCGTGGCCGACGTAGTCCCAGTTCACCAGGTCGGTCGAGCGGAGGAGGGTGATGCCGGGGAGGTAGTGGTAGGTCGGCGTGGTGAGGTAGAAGACGCCGCCGACCCGGATGACGTCGGCGTCGCCGAAGTCCCCGTGGAGGACGGGGTTCTTGTAGGTCCCGTTCCCCTGGTCCCCCCACGGGCCGAGGTTCCCGGTGTCGGCCCGCAGAGGGAGGCCGGAGGCGAGCAGGACGGCCCCGAGTACCCATCCGTGGAGAAGGAGGCGCATAGAAAAAGAAAGAGGGAGGGTAGAGCGAATCTGCGCGCAGTACAAGACCCGAGGTCGGGTCGCGGGGCTGGAAGGGGGGATCAGCCCCCTTCTTTCCCGCTTGCTGCCCCTCCCCCTTCCCTATTACCCTGCCCCTTCCCGCCATGAAGCTTTCCATCATCATCCCCTGCTTTAACGAGAAAAAGACGATCGAACAGGTCGTCATCCGCGTGAAGGCGCAGGTGCCCGACGCCGAGATCATCATCATCGACGATTGTTCGACCGACGGCACGCGGGAGATCCTCCGCGAGAAGATCACCCCCCTCGTCGCGAAGGTCCTCTACCACGACAAGAACCAGGGCAAGGGAGCGGCCTGCAACAACGGCTTCCAGGCCGCCACCGGCGACATCGTCCTGATCCAGGACGCCGACCTCGAGTACGATCCCGTCCACTATCCCGCCCTCATCGCCCCGATCGAGGAGATGGGCGCCGACGTCGTCTACGGCTCGCGCTTCATGGGGAGCGGCGCCCACCGCGTCGTCTACTTCTGGCACTACATGGGGAACGCCTTCCTGACGCTCCTCTCGAACATGTTCACGAACCTCAACCTCACCGACATGGAGACCGGCTACAAGGCCTTCCGCCGCGAGGTCATCCAGTCGATCGAGATCGAGGAGAAACGCTTCGGCTTCGAGCCCGAGATCACCGCGAAGCTCGCCAAGAAGCGGGCGGTCTTCTACGAGATCGGCATCACCTACCACGGCCGCACCTACGATCAGGGGAAGAAGATCGGGTGGAAGGACGGCGTCCGCGCGATCTACGTGATCGTGAAGTACAATCTCTTCGGCTAGGCCCGGGCGCGTCCGGGAGGCTCTCCCCATGCGTTCCCTCCGCGCCCTTCTCTCCGACGGCCGCGCTCTCATCGCCACGGCGTGGGAGCGGCGGGGCGGGATTCCCGCCGAGACGCGGATCGTCGCGGCGATCCTCTTCGTCCTCGTCTTCAGCACCGCCTTCGCCCTCGATTTCCACGTCGCCCGGCTGATCTCGGCCCTCGGCGAGGCGGCTCCCGGCCTGCGCCCCGTGGCGGAGAAATTCAGCTTCTGGGGCGATTACCTCACCGGGACCTTCATCGTCTCCTTCTCCCTGATCTTCGCCGGGATCGGATTCGACAAGGCCGCGTGGCGGCGGGCCGGTCTGGCGGCCCTCCTGGCGGCGAGCCTCGCGGGCATCCCCGGCAGCACGCTGCGGCTGACGCTGGGCCGCCCCCGGCCCGCCGCCGAGGAGGCCGACGCGGTCGCCCGCCTCCATCTGGACCAGGCCCCGGAGCCTTTCCTCTCCTTCCATCGCCGCCTCCGGCCCGAGGCGCTGCCCGACGGCTTCTACGGCCCCCGGCCCACCTCGCTGATGCAGGGCTTCCCCTCCGGCCACGCGACGACCTCGATGGCGACGGCGGGTGCGCTCCTCATCGCCTATCCCCCGCTCGGCATCCCCGCGATGGCGGCGGCGGCCGGCGTCTGCTGGTCCCGCGCCTGGCTGGGCCGGCATTATCTTAGCGACCTGCTGGCGGGGACGGTCCTCGGCCTCGGCGTGGGGCTCCCCCTCGGCGCGGCGGCGCGGCGGTTGGGACGTTCGGGCCGCTAGCTCAGCGAAACCAGGAAAACGCCGCCGGTGATCAGCGCGATCCCGACGGCGAGCCGCCAGGTCATCCGCTCCCGCAGCACGACGATGGCGGCGATGCTCAGGATGGCCGAGCCGACGGCCTCGAAGGGGTAGATGAAGCTCAGCTCGTGATCGCCGAGGAGGCCCATCCAGAGGAAGAACCACGCCGTCATCGCGCCGATGGCGAGGGCGAAGAGGGCGGCCTGCTTCAGCCGGGACCAGTCCGGGCGGGGATGCATCGCCATCTTCAGGCCGATCTGGCCGACGACGAGGCCGAGGAGGGCCCCGGCGAGGCGGAGCATCGCCGTCGCATCGAGGCCGCCGGGGGCCGCCGGGCTCACAGCTTTTCCTCCAGGGTCATGAGGGGCTTCGCGATGGTCCAGACGCCGACGAGGACGAGGGCGATGCCGCTCCAGCGGAGGAGGGAGATGCGCTCGTGGAGGAAGAGGGCCGAGCCGAGCGGGACGAGGACGTGGACGATGTTCATGAGGTTGAACGCCACGACGAGGGGAAGCCGGCTGAGGACGCGGAGCCAGCAGACGAAGCTGCCGATGTAGCAGAGGACCGAGACCCAGACCCACGCCGAGGTGAGGCCGGTGAGGCCGCTCCAGCCGAGATCGGGAACCGCCGCCGCGCCGCGCCGCAGGAGGAGTTCCGAGGCGGTGACCAGGAGGGCTCCGAGGAGGAGATGAAAGTAGGGCGTCAGGACCGGCACCGGGATGGCGGCGGAGGCGCCGTCACCGGAATGCGTTTCCCCGGCCCCCGGCCCGCTCACAACTCGTGCGCATTCGGGAAGGTGCGCACGATCGGTTGGTGGCGGACGGGCTCCAGGTAGGAGAGGAGCTTGCGGAAGAACGGATTGATCCACTTGTTCGTGTGGGTCACGTAGAGGTCGAGCGGGGAGAGCTCGCAGCGGAAGTGGTACTTCGGCTCGTAGTTGAGCGGGCCGCTGTAATAGCGGGTGATTTTTTGGGTGAGAGCCCAGGAGACGACGTCGCGCCAGGTGACGAAGTAGAGATGGAGGTCGAGGGCGACGGAGTAGTCGAGCCCCATGCAGCAATCGTAGATCTCGCCGTCGCTCTCCCCGGCCCGGTGGACGAAGCAGAGGCTGAAGGCGACGATCTTCCCCTTCCGCTTCCAGAGGAAGAAGCGGGTGCGGTCGCCCATCCGCTTCCCGATCTCGCGGAAGTAGGAGACGGTCAGCTTCTCGAACTGGAAGCGGGAGCGGCCGTGGACGGCCTCGTAGAGGGGGTAGATCTCGTCGACGCGGTCGCCGATGTCGGAGACGACTTCCATCTCCAGCGGCTCCTCCTCGGTCTTGCGGAATTTCTGGCGGAGGTTCTTGCGGGTCTTCTTGCTGAGCCGCGTCTTCATGTACTCCTCGAAGTCGGGGAAATCGAGGGAGAGGTGGACGGCGGGGAGGCTGGCGACGCGCTGGTAGCCGCCCGCCGTGAAGACGGAGAGGGCGGAGCGATGGCGGGAGGGGAAGTCCTTCAGGACGATGATGTCGGTGTCGAGCCGCGCGGCGACCGAGGGGAGGGCCTCGTGGAGGGCCTCGGCGATCCAGCGGCGCTCCGATTCGGCATCGGCACCCAGTTCCCCCTCGCCCGCGCTGCACCCGATCATGAGGGTGTTCAGCTTCGCGAAGCGGGGGAAGAGATAGCGGACGGCGTCGAAGCAGCGGCGGATCGCCGGGGGCAATCCGGCGGCGAGGTCCTGGTGGACGACGAAGATCGGCTGGACGCTGCGGGGACGGCCTCCGGCGTCCTCGATGACGAGGTAGCGGTAGGTGAAGTTCTGCGGGAGGGTCTCCTCGAGGAGGGGATAGTAGCGGTGATCGAGGCAGAGATGGGCGAAGCTCTTTTCCCACAGGTCGGCGGGGAGGGAGCGGGCCTCGTTAACAAGGCGTACCAAGCCGTGCCGCGTCCGGAAGGAGGCGACGCTGGGGCAAGATCCCGGGGTGAAGGCCACGCCGCTCTGGGCGTAGAGCAGCGAAGGAAGGACGGCGGACATAGGAGGGAACGAGCGCGAAGGGGAAGAAGCTGGGCTTAAGCAGCGTTTATTGGAAAGGTTACGAAAAAACGTGGTGGCCACTCTATCTCTTTCCGCCCTCCTTTTTCAATGGGTAATTCGACTCAACAGGGACAGGGTAAATCGCTGGTTTGGAAAAGGTACCGAAGTGTGAAATACTTGAGCAGATTCCCCATCCCTTCCAGCCCCTCATTGCCGCCGTGACGCCTCCCGCCCCCTCTCCGATTCCGCCGCCGCCCGCTCCCCGGCCTCCCTTCGACGCCGTCGCTGCGGCGTTCTTTGCGGTGAAGGCCTCGATCTCCGCCGTCCTCGCCTACTCGATTTACATCTCCCTCGGGCTTCCCGGCGCGGCGTGGGCCGCGCCCGTCTCGGCGGTCCTCGTCACGCAGCCGACGTTCCAGCCCTCGATCCAGGCCTCGCTCTCCCGGTTCTGGGCGAATATCCTCGGCGCCCTGATCGGCTCGATTTCGGTCCTGTTGCTGGGGCCGACGCCGTGGGCGCTCGGCCTCGGGTTGGTCGTCGCGGGGTTTCTCTGTCAAGCCATCCGGCTCGACGAAGGCTTGCGTCCGGCCTACGTTTCGGTTGTGATCGTGATCTTCACCGGGGGGGAGAAGGTCTGGGTGGGATCGTTCGATCGCGTTCTGGCGGTCCTCGTCGGGTGCGTGGTCGCCCTGATCGTCGGGGCTTTCTGCGATCTGCCGTTGCACCGCCTCGCCGAATGGGTCCACCGCCGGTGGAAAATCCGCATCCCGGGATTGCCCTTGAGAAAAATCGAGCCGGCCGGAGAGCCCTCTGGCCTTAAAAATGCTCAGGAATAGGGTACCGCCAGCCGACGAGGACGACCGAATTGCTTTCACGAAAGCGAAGCCGAAAGAGCAGAATCAGGACAGAGCCGAGAGCAGAAAACCGCAGCCGACACGCCGTTTGTGAGCAATCCCAACCCCGAACCCCCCGAAATCCATGACGCCGGAAACGACGGCGGCCAGGGCCCGATGGACGACATCGAGTTCGGGTCGGCCCCGGTCTCGGTCATGTCCTCGGGCCTCCGCCTCGGGACGCTCGCCGAGCCGGTCGGGACGCTGCCCGCCGAGACGCCCCTCCGGGACTGCCTTCCCTACTTCGAGCGCGAGGGCCGGGAATACCTCCCCGTCGTCGATGCCGAGGGGCGGCCCTCCGGCCTGATCTCCCTCACCGCCGTCGACCGCCTCCTGGAACGGACCGGCGACGAGTCCGTCGGCCACGAGCCCGTCGGCCTCCACCTCCTCATCGGCGTCGTCCAGGCCTCCGAGGAGACGCCGATGACCGAGGTCCTCGACCTCACCCTCGACCGCACCGGCGAGTCGATGCACTACGACCTCCTCGTCCTCAGCGAGGAGGGGGGCTACGTCGGCCTCGTCACCCTCCGCAGCCTCGTCACCGTCCTCTCCCGCCAGATCCTGACCCAGGTGCAGAACCTCGCGCGGAAGGAGGACATGCTCCGCCAGGCCCTCCAGCAGCAGTTCCGCCACTCCGTCGAGATGCGCCGCGCGCAGAAGCGGGACCAGGAATTGCAGGAGAACCTCCGGCAGGCCGCGCAGCAGCAGTTCCGCATCTCCCTCGACCTCCGGCGCTCCCAGGCCCGCTACCACATCCTCTTCGAGAACAGCGCCATCGGCTTCGCCCTGCTGAACACCTCGGGCGAGACGCGGACCTACAACCGCCATTTCTCCGGCCTCCTGAAGCTCCCCTATCCGCCGCAGGAGAAGGTCGTCGACGTCGGCGACTTCATGCCCCTCTCCGCCCGCGCCGAGTTCCTCTCCACCCTCCAGCGGCTCGAGTCGCGCGAGGAGGGCTCCCCCTCGCTGATGCTCGAGCTGCCGATGGAGCTGGCCGACCGCCCCGGCGTCGACGTCCGCTTCCAGTATGCCCTGAGCTGGATCGCCGATTCGTCCCAGGTCTGCCTCTGCGTCCAGGACGTGACCGAGGAGCGGCAGCTCCAGAAAAAGATCCTCCAGCAGGAGAAGGACGTCCTCCTCGACTCCCTTCTCGGCGGCATCGCCCACGAACTCAACAACAAGGCCCTCCCCCTCCTCGGCTACAGCGAGCTCCTCTCCAACGAGGCGACCGCCGGGGCCGACGCCGACCCGGCGAAGATCATCCACTACACCGAGGTCATCAAGAAGAGCAGCTCGGAGTTCTCCGCCATCGTCCACCAGCTCCTCCAGCTCGTGAAGCCGGGCGGGAAGCCGACCCCCGTCGACCTCTGCGGCGTCCTCCGGGAGACCGCCTCCCTCCTCGCCTTCCAGATCGCCGACGCGAAGGTCTCGATCATCGACCGCCTTCCCGCCGAGCCCGTCCCGATCCTCGCCGACGCGGCGCAGATCAAGCAGATCTTCGTCAACCTCCTCGTCAACGCCGTCGACGCCATGCGGACCTCGTTCCAGAAGGAGCTGGTCCTCGCCATCCGGATCGAGGGGAACCAGGCCTTCGTCGACGTGACCGATTCGGGCGTGGGCATCCCGCCGGAGATCCTCCCGCGCATCTTCGATCCCTTCTTCACCACGAAGGCCGCCGAGACCGCCCGGGGCCTCGGCCTGAGCGTCTGCCGCAGCCTCGCCCGGCAGTTCGGCGGGGAGATTTCGGTCGAGAGCGCCCCGGCGAAGGGGAGCTGCTTCACCGCCCGCTTCCCCCTCACCACCCGCGCTTTGAGTAGTCCCTCCGGCGGCGGGAACCTCGCCCCACCCAAGATCGCCTCTATGCCTGCCTCCCCCGCTCCCGCGGCCGGACCCGCACCGGAAGGTTCCTCCCCCGGGGAGCCGCCTCCCGCTCCCGCCCCGACCCACGCTCCCGCCGCGCCCCGGATCCCGGAGGTCCTCGTCGTCGACGACGAGCCGAACGTCGGCAACCTCGTCAGCGAGATCCTGAAGCGGAAATTCAAGGCGAACGTCCGCCGCGCCATGCACGGGGAGGAAGCCGTCGCCGCCCTCACCGAGGTTCCCGAGGGCTTCGACCTCATCGTCTCCGACGTCCGCATGCCGTTCCGCAACGGCATCGAACTCTTCCGCTGGATCGCCGCGAACCGGCCCCAACAGACCTCCCATTTCTTCTTCATGACCGGCCACGACGGGACCAACGAGATGAGCGAGGAAATCGCCCGCTCCAACGTCCCCGTCCTGCGGAAGCCCTTCCCCATCGACACCCTCGTCAAACTCGCGCACGAGCGGATGCGCGTGGCGGCGTAGAGCTGGGCTTCAGCCATCGCAGTTTCCCAGCGCATCTCTCGCGATAGGAGTCAGGGCGTATTGGCCCCGTCTCCTATCGGGGAGCGGAACGCCCCCCTACAGAATCAGCATCGCGTCCCCGTAGCTGAAGAACCGATATTCCTTCGCCACGGCCTCCCGGTACGCCTCCAGGATAAACTCCCGTCCTGCGAACGCCGAGACGAGCATGAGGAGGGTCGATTTGGGCAGGTGGAAGTTCGTCAGCAGCGCCCCGACGTGTTTGAACCGGTAGGGCGGGTAGAGGAAGATCTCGGTCTCTCCCCGGCGCGGGCGGAGGGACTCGACGCTCTCCAGGACCCGGGCGCTCGTCGTCCCCACGGCGACGATGCGGCGCTTCGTCCCGTCCTCGCGCTTCACCTTTTCGGCGAGGCCCGCCGGGATCTCGAACTCCTCGCGGTGCATGACGTGGTCGGCCAGCTTCTCGACCTTCACGGGGCGGAAGGTGCCGAGGCCGACGTGGAGGGTGACGAAGGCGTGGTCGAATTTCGCCAGCATCTCCGGCGTGAAGTGGAGGCCCGCCGTCGGCGCGGCGACGGAGCCCGCCTGGGCCGCATCGGCGTAGACGGTCTGGTAGCGGACGCGGTCGTCGATCGAGGGGATCGCCGAGGCCTCTGCCTCGAGCGCCTTGCGGCGCTTCAGGATGTAGGGCGGGATCGGCATGTCGCCGTACTCGTCGAGGGGGAGGTCGTCGAAGAAGCGGAAGACCCGCTCGCCGCTTTCGAGGGTCTTCAGCACCTCGGCCTCGATCGTCCGCTTCCCGTCCCGGCTCCGGAAGGTGTGGCGCATGCCGGGCATCGCCCGCTTCGCCGGCTTCACCAGCGCCATCCAATGGCGGGGGCTCGTCTCCTTCAATAGGAGGATCGAGAGCGCGCCGTCGGCCGAATCGAGGCTCGCGGGCATGACGCGGCTGTTGTTCAGGACGAGGAGGTCGTCGGGCCGGAGGAAGGTCGGCAGGTCGGAGAACTGCGCGTGGGTGATCGTCCGCGCCGCCCGGTCGAGGACCATGAGGCGGGAGGCGGCCCGGTCGGGCGTCGGCCACGCGGCGATCCGCTCCGTCGGGAGGTCGAAGGAGAAATCGTCGGTCAGGAGATCGGTGCGTGAGGGAGTGGTCATTTGCTTGAGCGTACTGAATCGAAACCTTGACGTTTGGGGAGGGCGAAACTACAGTAACATCCTCAATCCATCAACAGGAGACCTCCCCGATGCTTCTTATTCGCCAAGTCCGCCGCCAGTCGTTCACTCTCGTTGAACTTCTCTTCGTCATCACCATCATCGGGATCATCGCCGGTCTCGCCTTCCCCGCGATGGGCAACGTGATGACCAAGGCGAACCTGCTGAAGGCCGTCTCCAACGGCAAGAACATCTGCACCGCCGCCCAGACCTCCGCCTTCGACGCGAACAGCACCGGCTCCGCGAACTACGGCTGGCCCGCCGACGTCGGCACCTTCCCTTCGGCTCACGATTACTTCATCCTCCTGACCAAGAACGACTATCTGAAGGTCACCGACATGAAGATCCTCTCGGTCCCCGGCATCCAGGCCTTCCCCGGCCAGGACCCGACCCAGCTCTCGGCCCGCTACGTGGCCTACGGCCTCGGCAACGTCGGCGAGAACGACGACGGCTCCGCGATCTTCCTCTTCACCAAGAACTGGAAGCCGACCCGCACCAGCGGCTCCGCCCTGAACCCGACCGACAAGCCCTTCGGCGAAAAGGGATTCGTCGTGATCCACAAGGGCGGCGACGGCAACTCCTACAAGAAGCAGGACGCCACCGGAAAGCTCCCCGACAACTCCCTCGGCACCGTTCCGGTCGCCTCCCCCGCCTTCATCTTCGAGCCGCAGGGTGCCGCCCCCGGCAACGCGGCCGGCGCTCCCGGCGGCGGCGGCGTGACCCCCGATCTGGCTCCCGATTCCCCCACGCCCGCCCTGGCCCCGGAAGCCCCCGCTGCTCCCGCCGCCCCTGCGGCTGACGCGCCCGCCCCCTCGGCCGCTCAGTAAGGTCATTCATGCACTGAGGAGGCTAGGTGGATCTACCTAGTCTTCTATAGGCATAAATGGTGCGTTCTTGGGAGCCCTGTTCTCCTAGAAAAGACTTCCCTCTCTGAAAGAGGGTCGCCTAGGATCAGCCCTGCCTTCGGCCCTTTTTCTGTAAAACAGGGTGCCTCCGGCTCTGACTTTACCATGCAAGACGTAGGAACCCCCGCCCCCGGAGGCGCGAGCGCAGGAACCGGGAAAATCCCGGTCCTCCGCACCGACATTATTTTGGCCGATTTCGTCGGCTTCTCGACCCTCGACGATGCCGGGCAGTTCGTCTCGATGAGCGTCGTCAGCCGTCTCATGGGCGGGATCATGGACCGCCTCGCCGTCCAGTCCTTCGGGAAGAAGGTCGACATGGCGATCGGCTGGGTTCCGACCGGCGACGGTTTCTACATCATCCTGAACCCGAAAGTCATCGGGACGGCCATCTTCGTCGCCCTCTCTTTGCGCCAGGCGCTCATGACCCGGGTGAACCAGACCGTCGGCCTGAAGGGAGTCCGCTTCGCCGTCCATCACGGCACCGCGATCCCCTTCGACGACGTCACCGGAAAGCGGAACTACATCGGTACCGGCCTGAATGACGCCGCCCGCCTCCTCTCCCTCAAGCCCGAGGAAATGGTGATGGCGCGGAGCTTCCATCGGGACGACAACTTCCTCATCGCCTCCGAAGCCGCCCTCGACCACTTCGAGATGGCCTACCCGCCCGAGGAGATCCAGACCTTCCTCGATATGAACGGCTGGCGGAAGTCGGTCAAGTTCCGGCTCACCGACAAGCACGGGAAGGTCCATCCTTATTCCTTCATCGATATTCACCGGGATGCGTCGATGAATATTCCTCACATCGTCAATCCGTTTTCCCCGGCGGGGTTGATGTAGGGGCCTGGGGCGTCGTGGGGCGGGGCGGCCCTTCGGGGCTTGCGGGGTCGACCCTGTACAGCTGGAGGCGATCCGCTTTATAGCCCAAGAGGGGCTTTGCCCCTCCTGGAACCTCCTGTTCTGAGGGCCTTAGCTAGGCGGACGCGCTTGGGCGGCGCCTCGTCTCCTCACTGGATTAAAATCGGATGGTTCCGGTACGCCCGAGGGTACGGGTTGCGGGGGGAGACGGGGCCAATACGCCCTGACTCCTATTGGGAAGAGGTGCGCTGGGGGAGAAAGCTGTGTGCACTAAAAAAGCGCGACCCTTTCAGGTCGCGCTTTTTTAGTGCTTGGGCGCTTACTTGGCGGCGACGGCGGGGAGGGCCTGGGCGGCCTTCACTGCGTTGACCCAGCTGCCGAAGAAACGCTGCTTGCAGGCGGCGGCGAAGAGCGCCGGGTTCTTCTGGCGGACTTCGGTGCTGGTCAGGGGGGTGCCCTGGTCGGCGAGGTCGCGGATGTCACGGGCGATCATCTCGTTCGTCCAACGCTTGCGGCGGCGGATCTGGTCGTAGTCGAGCCCGGCGCGGCGGACGGCCTCGCCCCAGCTGCCGAAGCGGCGGCGGGCGGTGGCGATCAGCGAGTTCGCGGTCTCGTCCATCTTCTTCGAGGAGAGGTCGGCCCCCTGCTCGCTGAGGCGGCGGATTTCCTCGATGATGTTCTCATCTTCCCACGACTTGTAGCGGTAGATTTCCTCGGCGGCGAGGCCGGCGGCGGAGAGGGCGTCCTTCCAGGAACCGAAGTGGTTCGGACGGATCGCGGCGTAGACCATCGGGGCGTACTTCGAGAGCATCATGCCGCGGAAGGAGAGGTCGGCCCCTTCGGCGTGGAGCTGCTGGACGGTGAGGACGATCCGTTCCTTCGACCAAGCGCGGTATTTGCGGACGTCGTCATAGGCGATCCCGGCGGCCTCGACGGCTTGGCGCCAGCTGCCGTAGTAACGGATGCCGGCGGCGAGGAGCTCCTGGAAGTTCTGCCGCATGTGGTGGGAGTAAAGGGGCTTTCCGGCGGCCTGCCAGATGCGGATCTCCTCGAGGACCCCTTCCTGGGTCCAGCTGCGGTTGCGGTTCGAGTCGAGAAGGGAGTTCCCTTCGGTGGCGGCGGTCGTCTTGGTGGTTTCCATAGTAGTAGGTATCCGGTTTTGTGATCGGCAGTTGCGGTCTGGTCTGTTTTTGTTCTCTAACTAATCAATTCAGGTTGTTTTCCTTTTGCTGCTCTTTCGCGAATCCCCTCCAGAGAGACCCCTTTCGTATCGATCGAAAGACTGAAAACGTGCTAACCTTATAAACTCAATCCTAAGAAATTCGTCCAGTACGTCAAAACTTCAATTGTTACGTCTTTTTGCCACAAGGGCCGATCCGTCATAATTCCAGCACGATGTATGCCAACGGGCAAATTATCCTAAGCCTTACGTTGTGGCCCCCTGTGTCACCGCTTAGGCGACAGGGCGGCGTAACCCCTTTATGTCCTGTGTTGATGCCCTTTCCCGGGCAGAATCGGCAGCCCAATCAAAAAGCCTCAAATTAAAGCTTCGACCCCCTGAGAGTATTCTATCCCAAAGAGGACGCCTTTGCAAGATAGGGGATTCAAGAAAGACAATGTAAGCAAAATAAGGGATGCAGCCGGGCTCCCTCGCCTTGGGGGGCGGGATTTGGTCTTTGGGGAGGATTTCCCGCTTGGATGCCAACCATTCCGGTTCATCCTGGGAGACCACTGCGATGAGAGAACTCCTCGGAATGATTCAAACGGGCCTCGGAGTGATCCAGACTCTCTTCGTTCACCTCTTCGGCCGTGCTTTGCTTCAAGGGCTCCTGTTGCTCGTGGGCCGATGGTTCGTCAAGAGCGGCTCCCAGTCCGATAGGACGAAGTAACCCTCGTCCGGCGGCTCAGTAGGACGAGACCACGACGTTGGTGACGACGTCGTGGGTGAAATAGATCTCGTACTTCTTCTTGGTGGCGACCTTGGCGGCGGCGTCGTTCGCGAAGACGGTCCCGAAGGTGAGGTGGGACGCCGCGCTGCTCATGGCCTCGGAGCTGAGGTCGCCGACGGGGCTCAGGGGCTGGTAGGTCCACAGCTCGTCGCTCGACGAGTCGGGATCGCCCTTCAGGGCCTGCACCTGGTCCTTCGTCATGCCAAGCTTGATGCCCCAGGCCGCGCGGCCCTTCTTCGCGACGGCAGTGGCGTCGCTGCCGGTGCCGGCGGGGGCGGCGGAGGCAACGGAAGGGGAGGCGGCGGGAGGAGCCGGGGGGGTGGCCCCAGCCGCAGGGAGGGCGGCGGGCGGGGCCTGGAGGGCCTTCAGCTTTCCGTCGTAGGCGGCGAGGGAAGCGGGCTCGACGAGGACCTGGAACTTCTCCGTGGTGAGGGGGAGGAGGACGGCGGTCGCCTTGCCGTCGGCACCGTAAACGACGGCGAACTCCTGCTGCCCGGCCCGCTCGACGATGGTGACGTCCTTGCCGACGGGCAAGACCGCCTTACTCAGGAGGAAGAGCCCGGGGCGGGCCGGGATCACGAGCGCCACGCGGCTCGCCAGTTGGAGCACCGCGTTGACTTGCGCCAGGGGGTCATCCTGGGCCTCGGCCTTGCCGATGAAGCCGACGCACAAGAAGGCGAACGCGAGGACGTGGAGGACTTTCATGGGGTGGTTGGTTCCCCCTACGGTACCGGAAATGGGCGATATTGTCGACGCCGATGGAGAGGGGCCGCGCCAAAGTGGACTCGGGGACGTATTCTGCTATCTTGCGGTCATGAATTTGCAATTCACCGGAAAGACTGCACTCGTCTCGGGCTCCACCAAAGGGATCGGCCACGCCATCGCCGCCCGCCTCGCGGCGGAAGGCGCGCGGGTCATCGTGAACGGGCGGACCGAGCAGGCCGTCGCCTCCGCCCTCGAGCAGATCCGGAAGGCGACGCCCGAGGCCAAGGTCGAAGGCTTCGCGGGCGATCTCTCCACGGAGAAGGCGACCGGGGAACTCCTCCGCCTCTTCCCCGAGGTCGACATCCTCGTGAACAACCTCGGCATCTTCGAGCCGAAGCCGTTCGAGGAAATCCCCGACGACGATTGGCGGCGGTTCTTCGAGGTCAACGTCCTCAGCGGCGTCCGCCTCAGCCGTTCCTACCTGCCCGCGATGAAGAAGAAAAACTGGGGCCGCGTCATCTTCATCAGCAGCGAGAGCGCCATCCAGATCCCCGTCGAGATGATCCACTACGGCATGACGAAGACGGCCCAGCTCGCCCTCTCGCGCGGCCTCGCCGAGGACTGCGCCGGAACGGGCGTCACCGTGAACTCCGTCCTGCCGGGGCCGACCCGCTCCGCGGGCGTCGAGGAATTCGTCAAGGAACTGAGCGGCGGCAAGCCGTTCGACGTCTTCGAGAAGGAGTTCTTCACGAACGTCCGTCCGAGTTCCCTGATCAAACGCTTCGCCACGACGGAGGAGGTCGCCGATCTGGTCGGCTTCGTCTGCAGCCCCCTCGCCTCCGCCGTCAACGGCGCCGCGCTGCGGGTCGACGGCGGATGCGTCCGCTCCTGCTTCTAGGAAGCGCGGGGAAGGTGCCTTTGGGATTCGGGATGCTCCGCATTCTGGCCAACCGTTCAGCCTTGAAGCCGTTTCTGGAGCAACTCGGCATAGGTCCACAGGACCGATGAGCCCGGCTCGCTCGCCCGCTTCGTCAGCGTCTCGATGAGAAAGCGTTTGTTCATCACGCGAACGCCTTTGATCGGCTCGAGGTAGGGAACAAAGGCGTCGGTGAAGACGACGAGGGGATGGATCCAGGTTTCCTCGGCGGCGACTTCCTCAATCGTCTCCCTAAGCCAGTAGGTGTTTTGGAGGGCTTGGCTGACGAAGTTCTTCTCGAACTCCCTGCCATCGCCTCGCAATTCTCCCTGCTCGACGGTTACCTTTGTTTGTGGGACTTGGTCTCGATGAGGAAGAGATGTCCTCGTCGATGCAATACGATGTGATCGATGTTTCCGAACTTGCTTTTGACGTCATGCAGGACGCGCCATTCCTCTTTGGGTAGAGCGTCTAGCAATGAGCCTACGAGCTCTTCACCGGCTGCGCCTTGGTTGGCTCTGAGTTCTTCGGAATGGAGCCCTTCCATCCGTTCCACTCTGCCGTTCGTAAACCGACTCAGGCCGACGAGTACCAGAACGGACAACCCGGCATCCCAAATCCAAGCTCCCGCCGTTCCCTGAAACTCGAAAATGCCGAGGAGATCGACGAGGAGGGCAAGGACGATGACGATCATGCCGGTCACGCCCAGGGATTTCCGGTCCCAACGCCGCTCCTGCGCCCTCTCTCGGGTTGAAGCACCGGCTTTCTTCATCGGCACACAGTGAGCCACAAAGGGGTCGACCTGGCGAGCTTTGACAGGGGCCTTGGAGTGCGTTCGCTACGCCTCTCTCATGGGGGCTGGGGCTCCCTTACGGGGCAAAAACCAACGCCACCGGGGATCCGACGCTTTGCCGTTGGCCGGTGGGAGTCACGGCTCCCGTCTCCGGGTCGATCTTGAAGACGCTGAGGGAGTCGTCGTATTGGCCGGCGACGAGGAGCCAGCGGCCGGAGGGGTCGATGGCCATGCCGCGGGGGCCTTTGACGTCGAGGGGGATGTTGCCCATGGCTTCGAGCTTGCCGTCGGTTCCGATGTGGAAGAGGGCGAGGGTCTCCCAGCCGCGGTTCGAGACGTAGAGCCATTTTCCCGAGGGGTGGGCGAGGATCTCGGCGGAGCCGGCGACGGCCTTGGTCTCGACGACGGCGGGAGGGTCCATGTCGACAGTCTGGATCGGGTTCAACGCGCCGGTGGCGGGGTCGCGGGAGAAGGCGGTGACGTTCATCTTCATCTCGCCGTTGACGTAGACGAAGTGCTGGTCTTTGGAGAAGGCGAGGTGGCGGGGGCCGCTGCCGGGGGGGACTTTCGCGAAGGGGAGGTGCGGGGTGAGGGCGCCGGTCTTCGCGTCGAAGGCGAAGAGGCCGACGTCGTCGCCGCCGAGGTCGCAGGCGTAGGCGAAGCGGTTGGAGCGGTCGAGGTAGACCGAATGGGCGTGGGACGATTTCTGCCGCCCGGCGTCGGGGCCGGTGCCGGTGAAGGGGAAGGTGGAGACGGGGGCGAGGGGCTGGGCGGGGGCTTCCCCGAGGGTGTCGAGGACGGTGAGGACGCCGCTGCCGTAGGAGGCGGCGAGGAGGAAGCGGTCGGCATCGTCGATGGCGAGGTGGCAGGGGTTGCCCGCCGGCTCGGGGACGGCCTGGATGAAGTGGAGGAGGCCGCCTTCCTCGTTCCCGCCGACCCAGAAGGAGGCGATGCCCCCCTTCGCCTCGAGCGCGGCGTAGAGCCGCCGCCCGTCGCCGGAGAGGACGAGCCAGGAGGGATTGGCCGCTTCGGCGGCGAGGACGGGAGCGGTGAGCGCCCCGGTCTCGGTGTCGAGGGTGCCGCGGTAGATCCCCTGGCCGTGCCCGGAGGGCGGGGTGGTGTAGGTGCCGACGTAGAAGGGGAGCGAGGCGGCGGGGACCGATGCGGAAATCAGGGAGGTCATGAGGAGAAGGAGGAGGGTGCGGACGATCATGGGGGGCCTTGGGAACGTTAGCACACTCCGCCTACTTCTTCCTCTTCAGCTTCCGCTTGATGAGGGCGGCGGCTTCGTGGAATTCGTGGAGGCCGAAGAGGATGCTGCCGAGGCCGTAGGCGGTGACGCCGGTGGAGAGGGCGAGGAAGAGGCAGAAGGCGCCGCGCCAGACGGTATCGAGTTTCCCGAGAGGCTCGTTCTGCCACCCGGCGGTGAAGTGTTCCGCGGCCCACGCGCCGAGGCCGCAGAGGGCGGCGGCGGCGAGGACGCGGAGGAGGAAGCCGGTCCACTCGACGGCGGGGCCGATGTCGATCCGCTTCCGCAGGGCGAGGAAGAGCTGGCCGAAGTTGAGGAGGGCGACGCACGAGGTGGTGAGGGCGAGCCCGGCGTGGCCGAAGTGGAGGATCTTGATGGCGGCGAGGTTCAGGACGAGGTTCGCGCCGATGCCGATGAGGCTGACGCGGAGGGGCATGGTCCGCTCGCCGAGGGCGTAGAAGCAGGGGACGAGGATCTTGATGGCGGCGTAGCCGGAGAGGCCGATGGAGTAGGCCTGGAGGGCGGCGGCGGTCTGGGCGGTGTCCCGCGCGGTGAAGTGGAGGTGCTGGTAGATGAGGCGGATGATCGGCTCGGCGAGGACGGCGAGGCCGACGGCGGAGGGGATGGTGAGGAAGAAGGCGAGGCGGAGGGAATTCCGCGCGGTCTGGCCGAAGCCCGCCATGTCGTCCCGCGCGAAGGCGCGGCTGATGGCGGGGAGGGTGGCGGTGGCGAGGGAGACGCCGAAGACGCCGATGGGGAACTGCATGAGGCGGAAGGCGCAGTTCAGCCAGGAGCGGCCGCCGTCGATCTGGGAGGCGAACTGGCCGTTGACGAGGACGTTGATCTGGACCGCCGCCCCGGCGATGACGCTCGGCCACATGAGGGACCAGACCTCGCGGAGGCGGGGGTGGCCGGGGTTCAGGGTCCACTTGAAGCGGTAGCCGATCTTGACGAGGCCGGGGATTTGGATGGCGAGCTGGGCGAAGCCGCCGAGGAGGACGCCGAGGCAGAGGCCGTAGAGGGCGCGCTCGCTGAAGTGGGGATGGGCCCAGTTTTCCCGGGCGACGGGATCGCAGGCGTAGGCCCCGGCGATGCCCCCGGCGACGGAGACGATGTTGAAGACGGTGGAGGCCGAGGCGGGGAGGCCGAAGACGAAGCGGGCGTTGAGCATCCCCATGGCGACGGAGGCGAGGGAGACGAAGAGGATGAAGGGGAAGAGGAGGCGGGTGAGGTTGACGGTGAGCTCGAATTTCCCGGGGACGGCGTGGAAGCCGTGGCTGGTCATCTCGACGATGAGGGGGGCGTCGATGATGCCGAGGAGGCAGATGCCGCCGAGGAAGAAGAGGGCGGCGCTGAAGATGAGGTTGGCGAGGAGCCAGGCGGGGGGCGGCCCCTCCTTTTCCCACGTCCGGGTGAAGAGGGTGGTGAAGGCGGTGGAGAGGGCGCCCTCGGCGAAGAGGTCGCGGAGGAGGTTCGGGATCTGGAAGGCGGCGAGGTAGGCGTCGAGGAGTTTCCCGCCGCCGAACATCGCAGCGAAGATCTGTTCCCGGATGACGCCGAAGAAGCGGGAGACGATGACGGCGAGGCCGACGATCCCGGCGGCGCGGCGGGTGCCGGTCGGCTGGTAGCCCGGGGGCGGGGTCGGAGGAGGGGGAGGGGCGTCGCTCATGGGGAGGAGGGAGTGGGGGAGAGGAGGTCCTCGCAGGCCGCGACGACGGCGGGGACTTCGAGGCGGGTCATGCAGGGGAAGTCGATGGGGCAGGTGCGCAGGAAGCAGGGGCTGCACGGGACGTGGGCGCGGAGGACGCGGACCCGGTCGGTGACGGGGCCGGTGAGGGCGGGCTCGGTCGAGCCGAAGAGGGCGATGCCGGGGGTGCCGAGGGCGGCGGCGAGGTGCATCGCGCCGCTGTCGTTGGTGACGACGAGGCGGGCCCCGGCGACGGCGGCGAGGAAGTCGGCCAGGGGGGTGTGGCCCGTGCGGTCGATCGCGCCGGGAAGGGCGGCGGCGACGACGGCGGCGGCGGGGGCGTCGCCGCCCGCGCCCATGACGATGGCGGGGGCGAGGCCGGGATGGCGCTCGAGGAGAAGGCGGCCAACCTCGGCGAAGCGTTCGGCGGGCCACCGCTTCGCGGGGCCGTAGGCGGCCCCGGGGCAGAGGAGGAGGCCGGGGGCGGGGAAGGCGCTTTCGGGGACGTTCAGCTTCGGCAGGGGAGCGGCGGCGGCCTCCTCTTCCGCCCCGGGCGGGAGATCGAGGAAGGTGGCGAGATAAGACGAAACGAGGCGGAGCCAATCCCATTTCTGGTGGAGCCGCGAATGGTCGAACTCCCGGCGGGGCAGGGCGCGGTGGAGGGCGAGGCGGCGGAGGGGATCGCCCCAATCGCCGAAGCCGGAGACGGGGCCGATCCCGGCGAGGCGGGCCTCGACGGCGGTGCGGGGGGAGTTGGGGAAGAGGAGGGCGGCGTCGCACCGCGCCTGGCGGAGGAGGGGGACGGTGGCGGCGTAGCTGCGGGGCCTGGGCAGGGGGATGACTTCGTCGATGCCGGGGAAGGCGGCCCAGAGCGGGGCGAGGTGGGCGGGGGTGGCGGCGACGAGCTTCGCCTCCGGAAGGGAGCGTCGCAGGAGGGCGACGGCGGGGAAGGCCATGACGCCGTCGCCGAGCCAGTTCGGCGTCCGCAGGAGGAGGCGGGCGGGAGCGGACTGCGTTTTCATGCGTGGGCGACGGCGGGCGCGTGAGCGGTCTTCGCCGGGGGGACGGTCGTGGCGCAGAGGCGGTCGACGAGGGCGTCGAGGACTTCGCCGCCCTGCAGGAGCTCGATCTCGACGCGGAGGAAGTAGATGGGGAGGGAGAAGTCGCCGAGGGGGATCTCGGGGAAGCGGACGGCGTCTTTCTCCGTGGTGACGACGAAGCGGGCGTTGCGGGCCTTGCTGCGGGCGAGGGCGTTGAGGATCTCGGGACCGGCGTAGCGGTGGTGGTCGGCGAAGCTCCGGCTGTAGCAGATCTCGGCTCCCAAGGCGCGGAGGCCGCCCTCGAAGCTCTCCGGCCGCGCGATGCCGGAGACGGCCCCGACGCGCTGGCCCTTCAGGAGGGAGAGGGGGACGCGCTCCCCGGTGCGGAGGTCCTCCAGGTAGCGGGGGGCGTGGGAGCACTCGACGAAGGGGGCGTGGCGGTTGTGGCGGCGGAGGTCGGCCTTCAGCGGGGCGAGGTCGGAGCCGTCGCACTTCGTGATGACGAGGAGGTTCGCCCGCTTCAGGTGGCGGTGGGGCTCCCGGAGCATGCCGCGCGGGAGGAGGTTCCCCGCGCTCCCGCTCGCGCCGCCGTAGGGGGCCTCCCGGTCGACGAGGACGACGTCGAAGCGTTCCTTCAGCGGGAGGTATTGGAAGCCGTCGTCGAGAAGGAGGACGTCGGCGCCGAAGTGGCGGATGGCGTGGAGGCCGCTCTTCACCCGGTCCCGGTCGACGAGGACGACGACGTTGCGGAGGTTCTTCGCCAGCATGTAGGGCTCGTCCCCGGCGAGGTCGGAGCCGAGGAGGAGGCGGCTGCCGTCGGAGACGACGCGGGGCGGGCTGGCGTTGTCGCGGCCCCGGAGGCGGTTCTTCACCCGCTGGAGGAAGGGGAGGGGGGTGCTCTTGTACCCGCGGCTGAGGATGGCGACGCGGCGGCCCCCGTCGGTGAGGCGGCGGGCGAGCTTCTCGACGATGGGGGTCTTCCCCGTGCCGCCGACGGTGAGGTTCCCGACGCTGATGACCTGGCAGCCGAGGGCGTGGACGCGGGAGAAGCGCCACTCGAAGAAGCGGAGCCGGAGGACGACGATCCCCTCGTAGAGGTAGGCGAGGGCGCGGAGGAGGACGCGGAGGGCGACGGCGGCGCGCCCGTGGCGACGTTCCAGGATGACGTCGATGGCGAACTGCTCGAGGTTTTCCAGGAAGGCTTTCATCCGGCGGCTCGTTCCCGGCCTAGCGGACGAAGCGGGTGTTGTTCAGCAGGGGATGGGCCGGGTAGAGGAGGGGATCGAGGAGGAGGGCGGGGGGGAGGAGCTTCTTCGCCTCGGGCTGGGTGACGCCGAGGTCGTCCTCGACGGCGAGGCGGGCGGCGGCGGCGGGATTGACGAGGGACTTCAGCGCGGCCTCGGAGAGGGCGGGCTTCGGGGCCGTGGCGGGGATCGCCCAGTGGTGGATGCGGAGGAGGGAGCCCTCGGCGGGGAGGACGACCTGCCAGGCCTCGCCCGGCTTCGACTTGAGGGAGTGGAGGGCGGCGACGGTGTCGATGCGGACGACGGAGGGCGGCAGGCCGGTGGGGGCCGGGTCGGCGTCGGTGTGCGCCTTCCACATTTCGGGGAAGGCCTCGGTGTCGGCGGGGAGCTTGTTGTTGGCGAGGTTCCAGAGGGCCTGCCGGGTGGCGTCGTCGGTCCCGGCGGGGAAGGTGACGAACTGGCCGGGCTTGGTCAGTTCCTTCCACGCGCGGAGGGCGGGGGCGGCGGCGGCCTTGCCGGGGGCGGGGGTGGCCGCGGCGGTTTCGGGGACGTAGGCGAAGGCGAGGAGGGTCCAGCCGTAGGGCCAGGTGTAGAGGCCCTTCGGATCGTAGTAGTGGTGGAGGAACTCGGGCGCGGGGCGGGCGGCGGGCGGGGCGGCGTCGAGCGGGAGGGGGCGGAGCTGCTGCTTTCCGATCAGCTCGGCGGCCTGGCGGTCGTCGATCGAGACGAGGTCGGCGGCGGGAAGGGCGGTCTGGAATTCGGCGGCGGTGGCGTAGGTGACGAAGACGATCTTCGTCCCGGTCTCCTTCTGGACGGCCTCGGCGAGCCACGCGGGGCCGTGCCCGGCGGGGACGAGGACGTGGAGGGTCTCGCCGTTGGTCGGAAGGACGGGGGCGGGGACGGGAGTCGGCGCGCTGTCGGAGGGGTGGGGAGCGGAGGTGATCTCGACGGGAGCGGGGGCGGGGGCCGCAGCGGTTTCCGGGGCGGCGGGGGTGGGTGCGGGGGAGGAGGCCGGGGCGGCGGCCTCGACCGGAGCCGACGAGACCGAGGAGGAGGCGGCGGCAGGGGCGGGAGCGACCGGCTCTTCGGCCGTTTTTTCAGCGCGGGAGCAACCGGTGAAGGAGAGCGTCAGGGCGAGGGTCAGCGCGACGAGGCGGAAGGGGGCGGACGGAACCAAGGAGGCCATAAGGGGCGATTCTGTACGCCCCGGCCAAACAATCAAGAACGCGATTAGAACGCGACCCGGATCGAGGCGTTGAGGCTGTTGTCCTGGTAGCGGTCGTTGGCTTCGCCGGAGTAGGAGACGTTGGCGGAGACGGTGTCGGTGAGCGTGGAGCGGAGGCCGATGCCGTAGGTGGCGCTGTCGTGGCCGAGGTTGTCCCCGGTGACGGTGAAGGCGGTGCCCGCGCCGGAGGCGAGGCGGGCGGTGACGGCCTGGGAGGCGTCGAGGTATTCGTGCGACCACCCGGCGGTGAGGTAGGGGGTGAGGTTGAAGCCCTTCAGGCGGAATTCCCGGGCGACGATGCCGCCGAGGTTGCTGCGGAAGGAATTGGCGGTCTGGTCCTGGACGGTAAGGGGGGCCAGGGAGCCGGTCTCGGAGTAGCCGTCGATGGCGAGGCGGATGTAGTCGAAGCCGAAGGTCGGGGTGAGGGTCCATTCGCGGTTGTCGCCGATCTTGAAGTCGTGGCCGTATTTCACGCCGCTGTCGAATTCGAGGCCCGCGGTGTTGCTCTTGGCCGTCCCGCCGTAGCCCTGGCGGTCGGAGTCGAACCAGTGGAACGCGCCGCCGACGAGGCCGTCGACCCAGTCGCCGGACTGGTCCTTCCACGTGGCGTAGGGGCCGAAGCGGATGGTGTTGACGGTGCTGCTGGAGCCGCTCTGGCCGAAGTCGGTCTTCGAGTAGTCGTAGCCGGTGGCGAAGCCGAGGGTGAAGGCGCGGTCCAGGCGGTAGTCGACGCCCGTGGTGAACCCCGCGCCGTGGTAGGTGGAGGAGGTCGTCTGGCCGTCGACGTCGCCGAAGTTCCCGGTGGTGGCGGCGAAGAAACCCCACTTGTTCTTCGGCGTCGGGGCGAGGACCTTCACGCCCTGGCCGACGCTCAGGTCGGTCCCGGCGAGGAGGGCCGAGGCGGGGAGGTTCTGGTCGATGAGGTTGATCTGGCTCAGGGAGAGGCCGGTCGAGCCCGCGCGGATGTTGTCCATGCGGTCGTGGAGGGTGCCGATGGCGGCGCGGCTGACGGAGAGCGAGGTCGGGACGACGGTGGTCTGGGCGACGGGGCTGATGAGGGCGAAGGCGGTGGAGAGGTCGGAGGCGGAGAGGCTGTTCAGGCTCCCGATGAGGGTGGTGGCCCGGCTGTCGCCGACGGCGCTGTCGATCGCCTTCGCCACGTCCTTGTAGGGGGCGGGGACGTAGCCGGTGAAGGAGTTCTGGACGGCGGTGACGACGACCGTGGTGCCGGTGTAGCTGACGGTGAACGAGAGGGCGTTGTTCAGGGTGTTGGCGACGCGGGCGTAGGTGCCGGTCACGGCGGTGTCCCCCTGGACGACGGTGAAGGTGTTCCCGTTGAGGACCCCCGCGCCGGGGGTGAGGTTCAGGGTGTTGCCGGTGCCGATGGTGACGGTGCCGGTGGAGTGGACCTGGCTGTAGCTGCTGGCGCTATCGAGCCGGAAGTAGGTGGAGCTGTTGCTCCCGAGGGTGAGGTTGCCGTTGATGGTGAGGGTGCCGCGGGCGGTGTCGCTCCCGCCGGAAATGATGGTGCCGGAGCCCAGGGTGACGTCGGAGGTGATCGAGCCGGTGCCGCGCAGGGTGCCGCCGGTATCGACGGTGACGGAGGAGGTGGCGGAGAGGGAACCGTCGACTTCGAGGATGACGTTCGTCCGGACGTCGGTGGGGCCGGTGTAGGTGTTGGCCCCGTTGAGGATGTAGGTGGCGAGGCCGCTGCCCGACTTGAATTCGACGACGGAGCCGGCGCCGGAGATGTTGCCGTTGAAGGTGGTGACGGTGCCGTTGCTGCCGGTGTTGAAGGTGACGCCCGAGCCCGTGTTGACGAAGTTCTGGCTCAGCGTGGTGCTGGTGTTGTCGAAGCGGAGGGTGACGGCGGCGGTGGCGATGGTGCCGTAGGCGGAGAGGGCCGTCGTCCCGGCGGGGCTGGTCACCGAGGTGATGAAGTTGTTGCCGCCGCTGGTGGTGACGCTGTAGGTGGAGCTGCCCGGGAGGGTGAGGGTCTGCGCCTGGAGGGAGGCGGAGAGGGTTCCGAGGAAAAGGGTGGCGGCCAGCGCGAGGCGGTGGGGGAAATGAGGCTTCATGACGATGTGGCGGCGATTTTTTAAGCCCCGAAAAAACCGTACCGGCACGGGAAAGACGACCTCTTTTGCGGTACGGATAATGCGTAGGCAAAGTGCCTACAGCGAAGACCGGGCAGGGAGATTGGCCCTAGAGCCCGGCCTGCTTGAGGAGGTCGGCGCAGACCTTCGGGGCGTCGAAGTGCTCCTCGGCCATCCGGCGGGCGGCGCGGCGGTGGCCCTCGTAATCCCCGGCGATCGATTCCATCGCGGCGGCGACGTCGGCCTCGGTCTCGAAGGGGTAGACCCCGGCGTCCTTCCCGTGGGGGAGGTGGGCGCTCCACCCCGTTTCCTGGACGACGGCGGGCCGCCCGGCGGCGAGGTAGCAGGCGGTGCGGCAGCTGAACCAGCCGCTGCGGGAGCGGACGTAGCCGTTCTTCGCGATGCTCCACTCGCCCTTCGAGGCGGAGAGGAAATCGCGGTAGGTGAGGTGGTCGGGGACGACCTCGTTCGGCTCGAGGATCTCCCATCCGGCCTCGCGGAGGGCCTCGGTCGGGCGCTGGCGCTTCGGCCCCTGGCCCATGGCGAGGGTGAGGCGTTCCGCGGGGACGCTCTTCGGCAGGTCGAAGAAGCGGCGGAACTCGAGGTCCTTCTGCCCGTAGTCGTCGCCTTCCCAGGTGCGGGAGGCGTAGCTGGCCCAGTTCATGACGGTGGTGTAGCCGTGCTTCGGGGGGGAAGGGAGGACGGGCCAGTGGCGGAGGGAGACGGGCTGGACGGTCTTCTTCCAGTCGAGCTTGCCGGTGGGGACGCGGCAGTCGGCGGCCCCGACGTTCAGGCCGAAGGTGAAGTGGCTGTCGTGGGCGAGGATGGTGGCGCACTTCGCGGGGTCGGTGAGGAGGTCGATGTGGGTGAACATCGGGTCGCCGTCGAGGTACATGCGGTGGCACCGGCCCCCTTCGTAGCCGGTGAGGTTCGCCGCGCCGGAGACGTTGGCGAGGAGGTCGGAGTCGCGGACGAGGGCGCGGGCCTCCTTCTCGCCGAGGAGGCCGTTGGCGCTGTGGAATTGGCCGTTCGCGCCGTTGCGGTAGATCCACCGGTCGCCGAAGCCGAACTCGCCGAGGAGCCGCCCGAGGGCGGCGATGTTGTGGGAGGCGTCCTCGGTGTAGGTCTGCTCGACGGGATGGTAGGGCCACATGCCGCTGTCCTCCAGGTACCAGACGTCGTGGCCGAGGTCGCGGAAGCCGATGAGGTATTGGACGTAATCCCAGATGACCCCGCCGAAGGGATACTGGGCGAGGAGGCCGCTGACGAGGATGCGCATGGAAGAGGAGTGGATCCGCTACTTGAGGAGGGCGAGGACGGCCTTGAAGCGGGGGGAATCGACGGAGCCGGTCAGTTCCCAGCCGAGGGCCTCGACCGAGGTGATGAGGGTCTTGTCGGTCCGCATCTCGTCGAGGGCGAGGGCGTGGTCGAGGGGGGCGCGGGAGCTGCAGGCGTCGCCGACGAGGACGACGGTCCGTCCGCCCTCGCGGAGATCGTAGACGGTCTGGCGGACGCAGATGTGGGTCTCGCAGCCGCAGACGAGGAGGGTCTTCGGCAGGGCGTCGCCGAGGGCCTCCAGCGCGGCGGCGGCGGAGAAGGTCCGCTTGAGGACGCGGCGGTCGTCGGGGAGGAGGCCGAGGTCGGGGACGGTGGGGCCGAGTTTTTCCGGCACGTGTTCGGAGACGAGGAGGGGGAGGGCGAAGAGGCGGGCGAGGGCGACGAGGGAGGCGGTCTTTTTGACGAGCCGCGCGGGCTCGTGGAGGACGGGGACGAGCCGTTCCTGGACGTCGACGACGACGAGGCCGAGGTCGCTGGGATCGAGGCGCCAGGACATCGCTATTCGGCGGCGTGTTCCTCGGCGCGGTGGCAGGCGGCGGCGAGGGTGTGGTGGAGCATCTTCGGGGAGCCCGAGGTCGGCTCGACGAAGATTTCCCGGATCGGGGAGAAGCCGACGAAGCGGAGGCATTGGCGGAGCCACGCGGCCTGGTGCTCCACGAGGGGTTCGCCGACCTTCGGGATCCAGGTGCCGCCCCGGGAGTAGACGGTGAAGGCCTTCTTCCCCGTCATCTTCCCGGGGAAGTGGCCCCGCCCGTCGGGCTCGGCGGCGAAGGCGATGCCGGGCTGCATGACGAGGTCGATGTAATGCTTCAGCCGGTAGGGGACGCCGAAGTTCCACATCGGGACCGAGAAGAGGAGGGCGTCGGCCGAGGCGAAGTGGGCGGCGATGCCGAGGGCCTCCTCCCATTCGGGGGAGGTGGCGGGCGGCGGCGGCGCCTCCCCCTTGCGGAGGGGGGCGGCGGCGGCCGCGGTGCCGGGGTTCATGAGGGAGCCGTGGGCGGCGAGGCAGGCGGGATCGAGGTCGGGGAGGCGGACGGCCCAGAGGTTGACGGTCTCCAGCTTCCACTTCGGGCGGTGCTCGATGTATTTCTTCGCCAGGTGGCGGGCGACGGTGCCGGAGGCGGAGGCGTCGCCGTTCGGGGAGGCTTCGATGTGGAGGAGGGTGGGCACCTAGAGCGGAGGTTCGGGCTTCAGGAAGGGGAGCAACGTGACTGGCGCGTGGCCGGTGAGTCCTGCAAAGAGGATGCCGACGAGGGCCAGAAGCGCAATCCAAACCAGGCGGAGACGGAGGCGGGGCGGGGCGGCCGAGGCCGGATCGAGGCTTTTTACCAGCGCCGGTTCGGCATGGGAGATGTAGCGGTCGAAGCTGGAGAACCCGAAGGAGCCGCCGAGGCAGAGATGGAAGAGGGTGTGGACGAGGGTGGCCCAGCCGAGGGGCCGGGAGAGGGAGTCGCCCGGCGGGGCCGGGCGGAGGAGGAAGCGCCAGACGGCCCACCCGGCGAGGAGGAGGGAGGCGGCGACGGAGAGTTTCTTCGCCAGCGGGACCCAGCCGAGCGCGAGGCCGTGGAGGAGGGAGGAGCCGGGCGTGGTGAGCATCGCCGGGGGGTAGCCGTCGGTCGAGGTGTAGGCGAAGTAGGCCTGCTGGGCTTCCTTCTGCGGGAAGGGGGTGCCGACGGCGGCGACGTTCCACGCGAGGTAGAGGAGCGGGAGCGCGCCGAGGGCGCCGAGGTAAAGGATCAGGCGGCGGGGCTGGTTCCGTTCCTCGGCCCACCACGACGCGATGACGAAGGGGAGGAGGAAGAAGAGGGCGGTGTTCCGGACGACGAGGGCGAATCCGGCGACGGCGAGGAGGAGGAGGCGGGGGGCGAGGCGGCTCCGGTCCTCGCGTTGGAGGGCCCAGATCGCGGTGAGGATGAGGAGGAAGGCGAGGCCCTCGCTCATGATGAGGGTGCTGGAGGCGACCCAGCTGGGGACGAAGACGACGTAGAGGAGGGTCAGCCGGAAGTTGCGGAAGAGGGCGTGGAAGAGGACGACGGAGCCGAGGGAGGCGGCCCAGGCGACGAGGTAGCCGCTCCATTCCATGTTCCCGACGAGCGGGTTGACGAGGGCCATCAGCAGGGCGAGGCCGGGGAACTGGCGGTAGGCGATGTCGGGGCCGGTCGGCAGGTGGCCGTGGGCGGTGAGGTAATTCGCGATGGTGATGTAGTTCGACGGATCGGACTGGAGGACATCGTAGTGGCGGAGGGCGTAGAGGCCGAGGACGGCGGCGCGGGTGGCGCAGAAAAGGAGGACGGCCCAGGCGGCCCCGACCCAGAAGGAGGGATCGGGACGGCGCCGGTCGGCGTCGTCGACGAAGAGGAGGCGGGTCAGGAATGCCTTCGGCGCGTTCATTGGTGGGCCGCCCGGATCAGCCGGTCGTTGATCGCGAGGCCAAGGCCGGTCTCGGGGACCGGCAGGGCGACGATCTCCCGCGCGGCGGCGTGGTCGAGGGTCCTCAGGAGGGTGAAGAGCCGGGCGGCGGCCTCGGGGAGGGAGGCCGAGGGGGAGAGGTTTTCGACGGCCTGGAAGGAGGCGGCATCGCCCGCGTCGAGAGGGCCGAAGGCGAGGAGGGCGGTGGCGTTCCGGTCCCCGGGGGCGACCTCCGAGGGGTGGCCGATCCGGCGCAGGGGCGTCCGGGGCGCGTAGTGGGAGGGGAGCTGGCCGGGGGCGGCGGCCCCGGCGGGAGGGGCTTCCTTCCCCAGCCGGGTGTTGTGGGCGAGGGGGCCGACGGCGTGCTCGATCTCCTCGACGGAGAGGCCGCCCGCGCGGAGGAGGAGGGGGCGGGATTCCCCCTCAGGGAAGGCGAGGATCGTCGACTCGAGGCCGATGGGGCAGGGGCCGCCGTCGAGGATGAGCGCGAGGGCGGCGGCCCCGCCCAGCTCCTCGGCGACGGCCTCGGCGGTCGTCGGGCTGATCCGGCCGAAGCGGTTCGCGCTCGGCGCGGCGAGGGGGAGGCCCGCCGCCTTCAGCACGGCCTGGGCGACGGGATGGGAGGGGGCGCGGAGGGCGACGTAGGGGAGGCCGCTGGTGACGAGGTCGGGGATGGAGGGATGCTTCGGGAGGATCAGCGTCAGCGGCCCGGGCCAGAAGAGCTCGGCCAGCTTGCGGGCCTGGGCGGGCCATTCCCCGGTCACGAGGGCCTCGGCCTCGGCGAGCCCGGGGAGGTGGACGATGAGGGGATCGAAGAAGGGGCGGCCCTTCGCCTCGAAGATCTTCGCCACGGCGGCGGGGTCGAGGGCGTTGGCGGCGAGGCCGTAGACGGTCTCCGTCGGGAGGCCGACGAGGCTCCCCTCCCGCAGGAGGGCGGAGGCGCGGGCGAGGCCGGCGGCGTCGGGAAGGGCGATCAGGGAGGCGGACATGCGGAAAGAGGTCGGAACGGGAAGGAAACCGTCTCGGTCTTATATAACGGACTTGCGCCTGCTTGGGAATCGGGCTTTATAGAGTTCCACGCTTTTTTGGGGGATTCTATTGTGATTATGAAGGTTGTCTTTATCGGTACCTCGGAATTCGGGGTTCCCGCGCTCGACGCGCTCGTCGCCAGCCCCGAGCACACCGTGGTCGGCGTCGTCACCCAGCCGGACCGCCCCGTCGGCCGCCAGCAGAAGATGACCCCCTCCCCGATCAAGGAGGCCGCCTTCAAGCACCACCTGAAGATCTTCCAGCCGGAGCAGATCAAGCGGGACAGCGTGATCAAGCAGATCGCCTACCTCCGGCCCGACGTCATCGTCGTCGCCGCCTACGGCCAGATCCTGCCGAAGGTGATCCTCGACCTGCCCCAATACGGCTGCCTCAACCTCCACGCCTCGATCCTCCCGAAGTTCCGCGGGGCCTCGCCGATCCAGTCGGCGATCCTCGCCCGGGAGAAGAAGAGCGGCGTGACGGTGATGTGGATGAACGAGGGCCTCGACACCGGGGACGTCCTCCTCGTCGGCGAGACGCCGATCAAGGCCGACGACACCGCGCAGACCCTCCACGACCGGCTCGCCCTGATCGGGGCGAAGTCGCTCCTCACCTCCCTCGCACTCATCAAGAAGGGGAAGGCGACCCGCACCTCCCAGTCCGACCTCGGCGTCGCCGCCTCCTACGCGAAGAAGCTGACGAAGGAGGACGGCCGGATCGACTGGACGAAGGGGAAGCGCGACATCGACGCCCACATCCGGGCGATGACGCCGTGGCCCTCCGCCTACACCTGGGTGCCCGACAACATGGCGGGCGGCACCGACCAGAAGATGCTGAAGATCTTCACCACCATCTTCTCCCACCGCGCGAAGGGGAAGCCGGGCGAGGTCGTCCGCGTCGACAAGCACGGCGTCCTCGTCTCGACGGGCGGGACCGGCGGCCTCCTCCTGCGCGAGGTCCAGCTCGAGGGGAAGAAGCGGATGCACGCCGCCGAGTTCGCCCGCGGGTTCAACCTCGCCGTCGGGACGATTCTGGGCTAACGTCGGGCCATGGCCCCAAGGACCGCTCTTTCGCCAGCTCGAACGCTGACCCTGGCGGGAGCGGTCTCCCTCAACGGCGTCTGGGAGCCGCTCTCCCCGCGCCAACGCGCCGCCCTCGCCCGCCTTGCCGGGACGAAATCCGAAATCCTTTTCCCCACCCCCGACGAGGCGGCGTGCCATCTGGCGGCGGGGGAGGCGGACGAGGTCGTCCTCCTCTGGCGGGCGAGGCTTGCGGCGGGCCCGGGGAGCCCGGGATTCGCCGCCCCTTTCACCCCTCCCGGCGGGCGGGCCCGGCTCGCGTTCCGCCTCCTTTCGGTCGATCCCGCCCCGGCGGGGTGCGGCCCTGGGGTCGTTGCCCGATACGGTTTGAAGAAGTAAGGTTTTTTTGATTGCCCGATTGACCGGAAAAATCGGCAACGCTAGGTTTGTACTTTATGGCTGGAACTGTGAAGAGTGAAAACGAGTTGGAGGCATCCCAGCTTGATCTGTGGAAGCGGGCGAAATCGGCGGCCGACACCAACAATCGGGACTACGCCATCAGCCTGATCCAGAACCTGCTCAAGGTGGAGCCCGGCTTCAACGAGGGCCGCCGCTACCTGCGGCAGGTCGAGATCGCGAAGTACAAGACCCTCTCGGCGATGTCGAAGAAGCTCAACGACGTCAAGACGATGGCCGGCGCGATGCGGGCCTCGGGCGCGGTGAAGAAGAACCCCCTCGACGCGATCGTCTCCGCCGAGGAGGTCCTCGCCCTCGATCCCTACCACGAGAAGGCGAACGAGGTCCTCTTCGACGCGGGCCAGTCCCTCGAGCTCTACGACATCTCGGTCCTCGCCTACGAGACCGCCGCCGAGGGGAACCCGAAGAAGACGAACCATCTCCAGCTCCTCGCCAATCTCTGCCTCAAGATCGAGAACTACGAGAAGGCGATCTGGGCCTTCGAGAAGATCGTCGCCATCGAGCCCCGGAACACCGACGCGCAGAGCGGCCTGAAGAACGCCACCGCCCGCTTCGCCTCGAAGAGCGGCGGCTGGAACGACGCGAAGGACTTCCGCGGCGCGCTGAAGAGCAAGGACGAGTCGGCCCGCATCGAGCAGGAGTCGAAGGTCGCGAAGTCGGCCGACGCCGTCGCCGAGCAGATCGCCCGCCTCTACCAGCAGTCCCAGGACAACCCGACGAACCTCAATTTCCCCAAGCAGATCGCGGGCCTCTACGACCAGATCGGCGACTACGAGAACGCCGTCGCCTGGTACGAGCACACCTACAACTCGGGCGGCGCGACCGACGCCTCGCTCGAGAAGATCATCGAGAACCTGAAGCTGAAGCAGATCGACAAGCAGATCGCCGACGCGGCGGCGAACGTCGCCGCCTCGGGCAACGACCAGGCCTGGGTCGATTACCACCAGCAGCTCGTCGACTACAAGAAGCAGCTCTTCGTCGAGACGGCAAAGAAGCGCGTCGAGAAGTATCCGACCGAGAAGAAGCTCCACTACGAGCTCGGCAAGGCCTATGCCGACATCGGCATGTACCGCGAGGCGCTCCCCTGCCTCCAGACGGGCAAGCAGGAGCCGAGCGTCCGGACCGAGGCGGCGAACCTCCTCGGCCTCTGCCAGTGGAAGCTCGGCATGTTCGACATGGCCGAGAAGGGCCTCGCCGCCGTCGCCGCCGAGATCCCGGTGATGAACGACGTGAAGAAGGACGTCCTCTACAACCTCGGCGGCGTCCTCGAAGGCGCCGGCAAGAAGGCCGAGGCGATCGACGTGCTGAAGCAGATCTACGAGGTCGACATCGGCTATCGCGATGTCGCGGCGCGGGTCGAGGCGTCGTACGGGTAAGGGTTCCCCAGCGGAATCAGTATTCAGGTCCTTCGGTTCCGCCCGCATTCGGACGCGTGGTTCCTCCCAAGCGGACAAGGGAACTAGCGGACATTCTCTACCCGGGAAGCACGGCCTGATCGGTACTGCCCTGAACAGTTCAGGCCTATCAGACGGGGAGGTCCAGGAGGGGCAGAATGCCGTCGCGGCAGCGACGCTCGTTTCTCAGTGGAGACTAACTGGCATGGCCGGGAGGCAAGCCCCTCTTGCGTCGTCTAACCCGTGCGGGTTACATCCAGCTGTACGGGGTCTCTGCCCGGTCCCGAAGGAGCGTTCACCGCCCCCTTCGCGAACCCTCCTCAGGGCTTCGCGTCCCCAAGCGCTTTCGCGACGACGTCGCGCAACTGTTCCGGCGCTTTCAAATCTTCCCAATAGTGGAGCACGTTGCCGTCTCTCCCGAAGACGGTGACGCGGAGGAGGTCGTCGTCGGGATTCCATTTCAGCGCGTCGACGAGCTTGCCGTCGAAGTCGGGGATCGCCGCCAGGTCGGTGCGGGGGTTCCCGGGGTTGCCGTTTTTCCGGTAGAAGGGAATGAGGCGCTTCGCCTCGGTGTCGAGGTTCGTCCGGATCTGGCTCTTCACGAAGTCGGGGACGATCCCGGCGAGGGAGTCGCGGAGGTCGACAACGATGATGAGGCGGAAGTCCTTTCGTCCCCGGTAGGTGTCGATCAGCGATCCGGCCTGCCGCGTCCGCTCCTGCGTGTCGGGCGAGGAGCTGATGACGACGGTAACGAGGTCCTTCGCGTTCAGGGTCACGGCGTGGCCGTCGGCATTGACGCCTTCGATCGGCTTCGCCGGGAGAGGGAGCGCGAGGGCGAGCAGGACGAGGCCGCAGGCGGCGAGTGGGGAAAGGGAAAAGGTTTTCATCCCGGGCCTTTTAACAGTCTTAAGCAAGCCTAGCGGGGCCTCATCCCGAGGTGAAGAGATATTTTACGAGGCCGTCCCAGAGGAAGAGGTTCGCCGGAACGGCCCAGACCCAGAACGCGCGCCCGCGCCGCGTCCGGGCCAGTTCCCAATGGAAGGCGAGGGTGAGGGGGAGGAGGGCGCGGGCGGTGGCGTAGTATTCCTCGAGGACCGGCTGGCCGAGGCAGAGGAAGAGCGGGACGTAGAGGATGCCCGCCCGCCACGCCGCCGAGGCGGGACGGGGATGGCGGAGGAGGAAGGCCGACTGGACGAGGAGGCTGACGAGCGCGAGGAGGGTGGCGCGGTTCGCCGGATCGGCCCAGCCGCCGCTCCGGGGGATGAGGGCGAGGCGGTCGGCGAGGCCGAGGAAGGGCCAGGCGAAGTTGTGGGTCGTCCTGGAGAGGGGATCGGGGAAGCGGAGGGTGACGTAGGCGAACCAGCCGGCGACCACGGCCCCGCCGAGCGCCGCCGTCGCGAGGAAGGGGCGGGAGAGGAGGGTGCGGCGGAGAAGAAGGGGGAGGGAGAGGACGAGGCTTTCCCGCGTGAGGAGGGCGGCGGCGAAGAGGAGGGGGAGGCGGGGCGAGGCTATTCCCCCTTTCTCGTCCTTTCCGCTTTTTTCGGTCCAGTACAGGACGAGGGCGAGGAGGGCGGCGGCGGGGAGATCGGTGAGGGCGCGGCGGATCGATTCGAGGGTGCCGACGGAGAGGAGGAGCGCGGCGACGGCCGCGCCCTCTTCCAACGTGGGGGCGGGGAAGGCGCGGCGGAGGACGAGGAGGAGGAGGGCCCACGCGGCGACGTTGAGGAGGGAGTAGGCCTGGATGACCCACGGCGCATGGCCGAGGCCCGCGAGCCAGGCGAGGGCGGGGAGGGCGATCCGCTTCGCGCGGTAGGAGGGGGCGTCGAGGGCCTGGGCGAGGGCGGCCCGGTCGAGTAGCAGCGGATCGAGGGCGAGCTGGGCGTATTGGAGGCCGTCGTAACCCCAGAGCGAGGCGACCTTGAAGTCGACGGCGCGGGCTTCCGGGGTGGCGCGGACGAGGGGGAACGAGCCCATGTCGCAAAGGCCGTTGAAGCCGTGGCGTTGGCCGTGCGGGCCGCGGTCTCCGTCCCAGCGGATCGCGAGGCCGAAGACGACGAGGAGGGCGAGGCCGAGGGGGAGGAGTGTCCGTCCCGCGAGGGAGCCGAAGCGTTCCGGGCCGAGGCGGCGGCGGAGGGCGGCGAGGCCGGTGCCGCAGGCGGCGAGGAGGGCGAGGAAGCGGGCGGCGTGGAGGGTCTCCCGGAGGAGGAAGTAGCGGGGGGCAACGGAGGCGAGGGTGATCGCGCCGAGGGTCGGCGTCGATTTGCGCCACGTGAGGGTGAGGGCGAGGGGGCCGGGACCGGCGGGGACGGTGAAGGTGCCCTGCCATTTCTGGAAGACGGGGGCGGCCCCGGGAAGGGTGGCGAGGGAGGGCTCGATGCCCCGTTTCTTCGAGGTTTTCGGGCCGCCGTTTTCGAGGAAGGCGACGGTGTCCGGAGCGCCGATCAGCGTGACCGTGGCGAGGACGACTGTGCCGGGCGGGACCGACTGGGCCTGCGGGCGGAGGACGGTTTCCTTGTGCGAGGAGTTCGGAGCCTGATCCCCCTCCCGCCCGGCGAAGGAGGAGGCAAGGAGCGGGGTGAGGTGGGACGCGAGCTTCGGATCGGGGATGAGGAAGAGGAGGAGCGCGAGGGCACCGAGGAGGAGGGGAAGGGCGCGTTTCATCGCAGGAGGGCCTCGGTTGCGGCGAAGACGCGATCGACGGAGAGCGTGGCGAGGTCGGGCTCCTGCAGGGCGTGGAAGCGCGGGGAGAGCGGACGCCACCGCTCGAGGTCCTGCGGCCCGAAGAGGCCGAGGACGGGATAGGCCGCGGCGGTCGCGGAGGCCAGGTGCATCGGCCCCGAGTCGTTTCCAACGAAGAGCGCCACCGCCGCGTTGCCGAGGAAGGCGGCGGTGACTTCGAGGGGGAGAATTCCGGCGAGGTGGATCGTCTTTCGGGAGTCGAGTTGGCCCAGCGCGGCGATGGCCTCGGCGTCGGCGCGATCCTCGGGACCGCCGATGAAGGCGATGCCGAATCCCTTCTCGTCCTGCAGGCGGCGGGCGAGGGAGGCGAAGTGTTCCTTCGGCCATTTCTTCTCGGGCTTTCCCGCGCCGATGCCGAGGACGGCGTAGGCGGGGGTGGAAGGGTCGCGGAGCGTGGCCCAGAGGGCGTCGGCCTCGGCCTGGGCGGCGGGGGCGATCCAGAGTTCGGGGAGGGAGACGGCTGAGTGCGCTGTTCCGGTGGCGGCGGCGAGCAGGGCGAGTTGCCGCGCGGTTTCGTGGCCGGAGGGGGGGAGGCCGAGGCCGAGGTCGAGCGGGTGCTTGGAACGGAGCGTGCCGTAGAGGTTCTTCAGGTTGTAGCCGACGCGGAGTTTGGCGCGGGAGGAGGCGAGGGCGATCTGCGCGGCGGCGGCGAGGGCGTCCCGTTCCCCGCGCAGGCTGATCGCGAGGGCGGGCGGAACGGCCGGGAAGTGGGCCTCGCGGAGGGCGGCGGCGGCTTCCCACCAGCCGGGATGGCCGTAGAGGTGGGTGATCCAGTCGGGACCGGCGATCCCCTTGGCGTCGAGAACGGCGACGGCGTCGATGAGTGGGCAGGCCTGGAGGAGGCGGGCGGGGAGGGGAGAGGCGACGACGACGATCCGTTCCGTGGGAAAGGCCTCGCGGAGGCGGCGGAGGAAGACCGAGGTGAGGACCATGTCGCCGATGTCGGCGGGCTGGAGGACGAGGATGCCGGAGGCGCGGGCGTCGGGATTTTGGAAATAGGTCCGCCGCGCGGCGGCCTCCCGCTGCGGCAGGGTGCGGAGGAGGTGGCTCCGCTTGAACTCGAGGAAGCCCCGCGTGAGGAGGCGTCCGGCGAAGCGGAGGGGGGCGAGGAGGGAGGATCGGTTTCCGCTCATCGGTGTTGCTCCAGCAGGGCGGTGAGTTCGCGGGCGTAATCGCCCCAGCGGCGGAAGGGGCGGGCGGCAGCCTCGGCGAAGAGGCGGGCGTGGAGCGCGGGATCGGAGAGGAGGCGCTCGATGCCGTGGGCGAGGGAGGCCGTGTTTGCGGCCTCGATCCCCTCGGTGAGGCAGCCGCCGCCCTCGGCGACCTCGCCGAGCGCCCCGGCGGCGGAGCAGAGACAGGGGCGGCCATGCCAGAGCGATTCGAGGATGGGGAGACCGAAGCCCTCGCGGAGGGAGGGGAAGACGGTGAAGGACGACTCGGCGTAGGCGCGGGCGAGGCCCGCGTCGTCGATGTGGGCGTGCCAGGTCAGCGGCCGGCCTGCGGCGCGGAGGCGCTCGATCTCGGCGACGACGGCGGCGCTTCCCGCGCCGAGGGAGCGGCCGACGAGGTCGAGGGAGAAGGCGTGCCCCTGCTCCCACAGCAGGCGGCAGGCCTCGAGGAGGCGGAGGTGGTTCTTGCGCGGCTCCAGGGTGGCGACGACGAGGAGCCGCCGCCGGGCGTGGGCGGCGGCGGCCTCGCCCGGCACGGGGCGGGCCTCGTCGTTCCCCAGCGGCATCGGGAGGGGAAGGGTGCAGGTGCGGGTCGCGGCGATGTCGTTCGCCTCCCAGAACCGGATCAGTTCGGCCTCGGCTTCGCGGGAGTCGGAGACGACGAGGTCGAAGCGGGCGAGGGCGGCGAGGTAGTCGGTGAAGCGGGGGTTGGATCCGGGGAGGAAGAATTCGGGCGACGACCACGCGAGGGCGTCGTAGTAGAGCGCCGCCGATTTCCCCCGCTGCAGCGGGAGGTTCGCGGCGAAGTATTCGATCCGCTTGTCCTGGAAGATCTCGGGGACGAGGAGCCAGCCGCCCTCCCCGACCCGGTCGGGAACGGCGATCCGGTGGAGCGCCTGGAAGAGCCACCGGAAGGTCTTCGACCACGGGTAGGGATTGTGGAGGAGATCGGGCCGGGAGGAGGGGCCCTTCTTCTTCCTGCTTCCGAAGGGATCGACGAGGTTCCGGTATTCCTCCTCCCGCAGGGTGCAGTAGGAGAGGAACGAATTGCTCCAGCCGACGGGGCGGACGGGGTTGCCGTCGCCCATGCCGGCACCCCCCCGGTTCGCGATCTCCCCGTGGAGGCCTCGGACGACCCGCTGGACGCCGGTCTGGACGCGGTGCCGCGCGGTGCTGCTGACGTCGAGGAAGAGGGCGGGAGGCATGGGGTTCCCTCTGTCGTGGTCGGCCCGTTAGATCGCCTGGAGCAGCTTCTCGTGGATGCCGCCGAAGCCGCCGTTGCTGAAGACGACGACGACGTCGTTGTGCTGGAGGAGGGGGACGAGGCCGGCGACGATGGTGTCGGCATTGGCCGAGTAGTGGGCGGGCTTCCCCATCGCGGCGATGTCGGAGACGACCTTCTCGGGGTTCAGCCGGTCGGCGACGGCGATCTGCTCCAGCGCCGCGACCTGGGCGACGAAGACGCCGTCGGCCTCGCCGAGGGCCTCGGGGAGGCTCTGCTGGAAGACGGCGCGGCGCGTGGTGTTGCTCCGCGGCTCGAAGATCGCCCAGAGGCGTCGGCCCGGATACTGGTGGCGGAGGCCCTTCAGGGTCTCGCGGATCGCCGTCGGGTGGTGGCCGAAGTCGTCGATGACGGTGACGCCGTTCTTCACCCCGCGCACGTCCTGGCGTCGGCGGATCCCCTCGAACGCGGCGAGGCCCTGCGCGAGGGTCTCGAGCGGGATGTGGTAGAAGTGGGCGGCGGCGACGGCCATGGCGGCGTTGCGGACGTTGAACTCGCCGGAGAGGGGGACGGTGAAGCGGTGGCCGAAGAGGGTGAACTCGCTCCGGTCGGGGAAGTAGGCGACGTCGCCGATCCGCGCCCCGGCGTTCGGCCCGAAGCCGACCTCGAGGAGCGGCGCGGGGCTTTCCTTCACGACTTCGAGGGCGCTCGGGTCGTCGGCGTTGACGAGGATGATGCCGTTGCGGGGGACGATGCGGACGAGGCGCCTGAAGGAGAGCTGGATCGCGGCGAGGTTCTCGTAGATGTCGGCGTGGTCGAACTCGACGTTGTTGATGATGACGAGCTCGGGGAGGTAGTGGAGGAACTTGCTCCGCTTGTCGAAGAACGCGGTGTCGTACTCGTCCCCCTCGAGGATCCAATGCTTGCCGTCCTGCTTCCGGCAGCCCTCGGTGAAGTTCTTCGGCAGGCCGCCGATGAGGTAGGAAGGCTCCTTCCCGGCGTGCTGGAAGAGCCAGGCGAGGAGGGAGGTGGTGGTCGTCTTGCCGTGCGTCCCGGTGACGACGAGGTTGTGGCTCTGGCGGAGGAAGAAGTACTTCAGCGTCTCGGGGAGCGAGAGGTAGAGGCGCTTCTCGTCGAGCGCGGCCTCGAGCTCGGGATTGCCGCGGCTGATCGCGTTGCCGACGACGATGATGGTGTCCTTGTCGGCGGGGAGGTGGTCGGCGGAGAAGCCGCTGTCGGTTTTGATTCCCTTGCCCTCGAGGAAGGTCGACATCGGCGGGTAGACGCTCTGGTCGGAGCCGGTGACGGTGTGGCCCTGGTCCTTCAGCATCGCGGCGACCGCGCCCATCGCCGTCCCGCAGATTCCGATGAAGTGGAAACGGAGGTGCCGTCGTTCGCCGCCGGGGGCGGTGGGGGTGCCGGAAATCGCGTGGAGGAAGGGGCCGCTCATACTGTTGGTCTCTTAGGGAACCAAAAGAGGGGGGCGGGGTACAGGAGAAAGTGAGGGTTCGGAGCGCCCTTCGGGGCTGGCGGGGTCGACCCTGTGCAGCTGGAGGCGACCCGCTTTATAGCCCAAGAGGGGCTTTGCCCCTCCTGGAACCTCTGTTCTGAGGGCCTTAGCTAGGCGGACGCGCTTTGGCGGCGCCTTGTCTCTTCACTGGATTAAAATCAGATGGTTTCGGGAGCGTCCGAGGGTACGTGCTGCGGGGGGAGACGGGACCAATACGCCCAGACTCTTATTGGGAGAGGAGCGCTTGGAAGAATGGCCGCTTCGGCTCCGCCAGCACTCGGATGGAAGGAATCGTTCCCCCCTACCGCCTCTTACGGGAGAGGTTCAAGGAGGGGCGACAGCCCACTCCTTGGCGTTAAAGCGGAGAGCCTCCAGCAGTACAGGTAAGCGAAGCGATTCTGCCCTGCCCCACTTGGATATCCAAATTCAGTATTTTATCAAGAACACATCAACCGGAGATGCTTGTCACAAGATAGAGGCAGGAATATCGCTCTACGCCGTTTTTGGACTCAAGGCATTTAGCACGCCTCATCAAAGAGGGCATCCATGCGTTAAAACGTCACCCTTACCGCGGCATTGAACGAGTGATTCTGATAGCGGTCATTCGCCTCGCCGTTGTAGGAAATCGTCGCCGACAAGGTATCGGTCAACGCCGTGCGGAGGCCCACGCCGAAGGTGGCGCTGTCGTGGCCCAGATTGTCGCCCGTCGCGCTGAAGAGATCGCCCGCGCCGGAAGCGAAGCGGGCGCTGACGGTTTGCGAAGCGTCGAGCAACTCATGCGCCCAGCCGGTGCTGACGTAGGGTGTCCAGCCGATGTTCTTCCACGTGAAGCCGTAGGCCGCCGTGCCACCGAGGGTGCTGCGGAAGGAGTCGACGGTCTGTTCCTGAACGGAAAGAGGCGCGAGCGAGCCGCTCTCCGTGTAGTCGTCGATATTCAGGCGGGTGTAATCGAGGGCGAAGCTCGGCGTCAGCGTCCATTCCTTGTTTTTGCCCGTCTTGAAGTCATGCCCGTACTTGAGGCCGCTGTTGAATTCGAGACCCGTCGTGTTGCTCTGTGCCATGCCGCCGAAGCCTTGCCGATCCGAGTCGTACCAGTGATGGGCACCGCCTGCGTAGCCGTTGACCCAATCGCCGAGCGTGTCCTGCCACGTGGCGTAAGGGCCGAAGCGGACGGTGTTCACCGTGCTCTTCGAGCCCGAGTTGTCGAACTCGGTCTTGGAGTAATCATAGCCCGCCGCGAAGCCGACGGCGAAGGAGCGGGCGAGGCGGTAGTCGGCCCCCAGCGTGCCGCCGTAGCCGTGGTAGCTCGACTGGACGGTCTGGCCATCAATGTCGCCGAAGTTGCCGTTTGTCGCCGCGAAGAAGCCCCATCTGTTTTTGGGCGTGGGAGCCAACACTTTTACGCCTTGGCCGACGCTCATGTCCGTTCCGGCGAGGAGCGCCGAGGCGGGGAGATCGTCGTCGAGGAGATTGATCTGGCTGAGCGATAGGCCGGTCGAGCCGAAGCGGATGTTGTCCATCCGGCTCTGCAGCGTGCCGATGGCGACGCGGCTGTTCGCGAGGGAGGTGGTGGAGACGGTGGCCTGCTGGATCGGGCTGATGAGGGTGAAGGCGGCGGGGAGACTCGTTCCCGGCAGGGCGTTCAATGCGGTGAGGAGGGCGTTGGCGCGGGAGTCGCCGACGACCTTGTCGAGGTTCCGGGCGATGGCGCTCTGGTTCGCGTTCCCCGCGAAGGAGGTAAAGGAGTTTTGGACCGCAGTGACGCTGACCGAGCCTCCGGCTCCCGCCGTGTAATTCGGGGTGAAGGTGAGGGCGTTGCCGAGGCTGTTAACGACGGAGGCGTAGGTGCCGCTGAGGGTGCCGTCGGCCTTCAGGAGGGTGACAGTGTCGCCGTTGAGGACACCGCTGCCGGGGGTGACCTTGAGGGTGCCGTCGAGGGTGATGTTGCCGGTGGCGTGGATCTGGTCGGAAGAGGGGGTGCCGTTCGCCCGCAGGGCGGTGATGCTGCCGCTGTTGAGCGTCAAGTCTCCGACGGTCAGGGTGCCGACGGCGGAGGCGCTTCCGGCGGCGAGGGTGCCGCCGCTGTTGACGGTGACGTTGGCGACCGTGCCCGCACCCCGCAGGGTGGCGCCGGAAAGAACGATGGAATTGGAGGTGATGGAGCCGTCGACCTGGAGGGTTCCGGCCCCCACCGACGTCGCTCCGGAATAGGTGCTGGCTCCGCTGAGGATGAGGGTGCCGGTGCCTTTCTTGAAGATCGGGACGGCGCCTGAGACATCGGAGATCCCCGATGAAATCGTCGCCGTGTCGTTTCCGTTGACGGTGAGGGACGCCGAGGCCGTCAAGTTGTTCAACTGGAATTGCGCCGGGGCGAAGATGACGCCGTCGCCGAGGATGAGGGTGCTGCCGCTGTCGAGTTGGAAGAAGCCGGTGACGTTGAGGGTTCCTCCCGTCGCGATCGTGGTGGTGCTGGTGGCATCGACGTAGAACATGCTTGCGGTGACGGAGCCCGCAATGGTGACAGCGGCACCGTTGTATGTCTCGATGAGGCCCGCTTGCAAGCTGCCCGCCGCGCCGACAAGGAGGTTTGCTCCGCCCACATGGATTTCGTTGGCCGTGGTGCCGGGGGTCGAAATCGTCACCGCACCGGAGGTGATATCGGGGCTGGCGGTGGAGGTCGGGACAGTGCCGTTGTCCCACCCGGACGCGGTGTTCCAATCGCCGGAGCCTCCGTTCCAGGATTGGTTTCCCCCAAATCCATGCAAGGCCCAGCCTGGCGTAGTGGCGCAGGTGAGTGCGCCCAGCAGTAGCGCAGTGGCCGCCGTCCGCACCCACTGGTTCTTAAACCTTTCTGAGTATTTTCCCTTATGCACCTCCTCTACATGCCTGAGACGGAGAGGAATGCCTAGTGGGCTAAACAGCGTAATTTGATCAGGTGTGCTCCATTGGAGCTTAAGGACTTAGCGCCCCGCCAGCCAGAGGGCCATCAGGGCGGCACGGCTGTTGACGCCGAGGGCGCGGTAGACGGCTTCGACGTGCTTGTGGGTGGTGGCGGGGCTTTGGCCGAGTTCGGCGGCGACGGCCTTTTCTTCCTTCCCGGTGAGGAGGCCGTGGACGACGCGGCGCTGCATGGGGGTGAGGGCCTTGTCTCCGACGAGGAGGCCGCGGTCGAGGAAGAGGCGGAGGTGGAACCAGCGGAGCCCGCGCAGGGCGGAGGCGGCGAGGGCGGCCTCGGCCTGCGTGAAGCGGGGTGACTGCGTCCGGTCGAAGAGGATGTACGATTCGGCATCTTCGTTGAGCGGGAAGGCGATCCAGAGGCGGTCGCGGACGCCGAGCTTCTCGTAAAAGAGGCGATAGTGGGAGGTTTGGCGAAAGGCGGCGAAATCGACAAAGCCGTTCCGGACGCCGTCATGGAGGCGGTGGACGCGAAAGGTTCCTGCCCGGGCGACGGTGGCGTGGGTCGTCATCCCGGCGTCGACCGGACCCTCTCTGCTCTGGCGGCGGATCTCGGCGAAGAGGGCGAGCTGCGCGGGGGTGGGCGGATGGAGGAGGCGCTGGGCGGCCATGCGCCAGCCGAGGAGGTAGTCTTCACTGATGCGGAGGTGGGCGGGACGGATCGCGCCGATCCACTGGGCGTTATCGGCACCGATCCAGGTGGAGACCGTGTCGAGGAGGTGATGGAGGGCCTGATCGGTGCGGGCGGTGGGATAGGACGAAAGCGCGTCCCACAGTTGATAGACTTTTTCCCGACCTGCAGCCCTGTCGACTCTCCCCTGCATGATTCCTCTTTTTATCTGAGGAGGTCAGCCGTTCAAGAGAGGAACGCGTTTCAGCTTCCTTTTTAAATCCCGAAAAATGGGGGGAGCCATCACCGAAGGGGATGCAGTCCTCTTTGCGCCCCCTTTACGCCTTCTTCTTCGCAACCTTCGCTTTCGCCTTAACCTTCGTCACGGCCTTTTTCTTCGGCTTGGGCGCAATCTTTTTCCCTTCTTCCTGCTTGGAGAGGAAGACCAGGTCGGAGGCGGTGACTTTCGGGAGGTTGAACGATTTCTCCCATTCCTTGAGCATGCAATCGAGGCCGCAGCCGACGAAGTGGAGGCGGCGGCGGATCGAGCGGAACAGGTAGGGGCAGAAGCTGTAGAAGCCGAGGTAGCGCGATTCGCCTTTGGCGGAGGGAAGCTCCTTCACGAGGAGGACGGTGCTGAACTTCGGCGTCTCGAGGAGGATGAGGCGGTAGTGGGTGAGGATCGGGCTGTCGATGGCGAGGAGGTCGACGCCGGGGAGCCGCTTCGGGGAGGCCCCGCTGCCCCAGACGCGGACGGTGTCGAGGCTCTTGCCGAGGGCGGAGAAGCGTTGCCGCAGCTCGGGGGTCAGGTCGGCGAAGGAGCCGAAGGTCGAGGTCCACTCGCCGCTGCTGGCGGTGAGGGCGAGTTCCTCGATGAGCTCGGCGACGATGCCGAAGGTCGCCGCGTCGAAGAGGTGGATGTCGTCCTGCTTCGGGACGGGGGCGGGCTTGCTGAGGGGGCGCTTGCTCTTCGGGCAGCGGCCCTCGATGGAGAGGCAGTGGCCGGTCGGCGCGGCGGCCTTCACGCGTGCGCCGAGTTTCTTCAGAAACGTGTCGGCCATCTTTTTCTCGGCAGGGGTACGCAGGGGCATATGAAAAGCGGGAGGGAAACGTCGGAATGGGTTGGGGACGCCGTAATAAACGGCACTTCTCCCCGGTGTGCAAATAATTTCTACAGAAGGGGATGGAAAACAACTACCTAAGCCCGCCTGGGCAACTTTGTTCAGTCGCCGCGTGTCGGGCACGCCGCGCCCTATCCCCGGCGTTCCTTGAAGAACTGGCGGAGGAGGGAGAGCGATTCCTCGGCGCGGAAGCCGGGGGTGACGAGGCACGTGTGGTTGAGGCCCTTCAGGTCGAGGAGGTTGAAGGCGCCGCCGAGGGCCCCGGCCTTCGGGTCGCCGATGCCGAAGACGACGCGCCGCAGGCGGGTGTGGACGATGGCCCCGGCGCACATGGGGCAGGGCTCTTTCGTGACGTAGAGGGTGCAGTCGGTCAGCCGCCAGTCGCCGACGGCTTCCTGGGCCTGGGTGAGGGCGATCATCTCCGCGTGGGCGGTGGCGTCCTTCAGGAGCTCGACCTGGTTATAGGCGCGGGCGATGATCTGCCCCTCGCGGACGATGATTGCGCCGACGGGGACCTCCTCCTTGGCCCCCGCCTTGCGGGCGAGGCGGAGGGCCTCTTCCATGAAGCGGGAATCGAAGAAGATTTCGTCCTCGTTTTCGCCTTCCCCGGAATGGCCGTGGCTCTCGTCGGGGTCGGGGAGATCGTTTTCGTCCCGGGGCATGATCATGGGGAGAATCTAGAGCCTGGCATGCACTTTGGGAAGCCCGCGCCGGAGGGGCTGCGCCCCTCGCGTCTTGATGGAGGCCGTTTTAGGAGCTTTTCCAAAGTGGATGCCGGGCTCTATATCAGTTGGCTTGTGGGAAAAAAGGGTTTAAGTGGAGGGAACGCCAATCCCTTCCCCTCATGCACATCGTCATCACCTGTGGTCCGGCTTATGCCCCCATCGATTCGGTACGCCGGATCACGAACACCTCGTCGGGGCGGCTGGGGGCGATCCTCTCCGATTTCTTTCTCTCGCGCGGTCATGCGGTGACCTGTTTCCGTGGGGAAGGGGCGACGTTCCGAGGGGTCTCCGAAGGGGTGAAGATCCACGAATTCGGGACGAACGACGACCTGGAGAAGGCGCTGGCGAAGCTGGCGGCCTCGGGGGCGCGGGTCGACGCGGTCCTCCATGCGGCGGCGTTGTGCGATTTCGGGATCGAGACGGTCCGGGACGAGGCGGGCCATCCCGTCCAGGGGAGCAAGCTGCCGAGCCGGGTCGAGGGCTACACGCTGCGGCTGAAGCCGCTGCCGAAGGTGATCCACCGCCTCCGCGCCCTCTTCCCCGACGCCTACCTCATCGGCTGGAAGTACGAGATGGAGGGGAACCACGAGCGGATCGCCGCCCTGGGCCGCCGCCAGATCGACGAATCTCGGACGAATCTCTGCGTCCTGAACGGCCCGGGCTGGGATGAATCGGGCGGCTTCGGGATGGTCGGCGCCGACGGCGCGGTCGAGGAGGCGCGGGATTTCGTCGCGCTGGCCGCCAGCCTGATGTGGCGGATCGAGGGGTTGTAGGCCTTCCCTCCCGGTCTCTTTCCTAATCGACGGGGAGGATGATCCGGGCGCGGACCCAGCCGTCCCCGGCTTCGCTCTCATGGGTCAGCCTGGAGCGGTCCGGGTAGAGGAGGTCGAGCTTCCGCCGCAGGTTGGCGAGGCCGACGCCGGTCGAGTCCGACTTGCCCCCGGGGAGCCATTTCCCGGTGTTCGCGATCTCGGCGTGGAGGTGGCCGTCCTCGACGCGGGCGGTGACCCGGATCCGCAGGGGGCGGGGGGAGGTCTTCAGGCCGTAGCGGAGCGCGTTTTCGATGAGGGGCTGGAGGATCGGGATCGGGGCGTGGGTCCCGGCGGCCTCGGGGGTGCAATCGATCTCGTAGACGAGGGCGTCGAGGTGGCGGAGGTGCTCGATCTTCAGGTAATTCCCGACGGCGTCGATCTCCTGCTGGAGGGGGGCTTTCTCCTCGCGGGCCTCGAGGCAGAAGCGGAGGTAGTCCGACATGGCGTGGACGAGGGGCTTCAGCTGCTTCGGATCGTAGTCGGCGTAGGCGATGAGGGAGTTGAGGGCGTTGAAGAGGAAATGGACGTTGAGCTGGGAGCGGAGGAGGGAGAGCTCCCGGTGCTGCGAGGCGATGAGGGTGCGGGCGGCCTCGCGCTCCTGCCGGAGGCGTTCGGTCCACTCGAGGAAGAAGAAGCGGGAGAGGCACCAGACGAAGGGGGTGCCGAACCAGAAGAGGTAGGAGGAGATGCGGGCGCTCTCGATGAAGCAGAGGGAGTAGATGAGTTCGGGATCGGCCCCGACGGCGCGGTAGAGGTGGGGGCTGATGTCCATCTCGACGACGGAGATCGGAAGGCAGGCGACGAGGGAGAAGAGGACGGTGCGGAGGAAGTTCGTCGGGTTTCCCGCGGGGGGCCAGATGGCGCGGTAGACAAACTCGATCGCCGTGGTCCAGAGGCCGAGGGCGAGGGCGAAGCCGACGGTGATCGGAAGCCGCTGGCCCCACATCGGGAAGAAGGTGCCGAAGAGGACCTGCTCGAAAAGGAGGAACGCGAGCCAGCAGACGAGCTGCCACCGCCAGAGGGAACGGATCATCGAGGCCGGACCGGCGGGCCGGGTGAGGAACGAGGCGAGGGGCATAGGGGGCGGGAGGCTCTCGGGTCGCAACTTCTGCTGCGTTAATGAAACAGCCCCTTTCTATCTCACCCCATATTTATATCAAACGAAAAACAAGGAAAAGGGTACTTGTGGTGATTATTTATCCCCCATGAGGAACTTCCGCAGGCGGGCGGCCCCGATCCGGCCCAGTTCGATGGGGCAGGTGAGGGGGTCGATGTGGAGGAGGGTCCGGTCGCGCGAGAGGGATTCCGCCTTGGAGATGCGGTAGCGATGGACAAGGGTGCTCCGGTCGAGGCGGAGGAAGACGGAGGCGGGGAGGCTCGCCTCCCATTTGCCGATGGTCTGGGAGAGGAAGAGCTTCTCGCCGCTTCGCAGGTGGACGTGGGTGAAGCTCCCCTCGGCGAGGATGAGGCTGATTTTCTCCACGGCGATGGCGTGGAGGCGGCCCGCTTCCCGCAGGAGGAGGGTGTCGTTCTGGTCGAGGGTGCCCGGGGTGGCGGGCGCCTGCCCCTGGCCCGCTTTGGCGGGGGAGCGGAGGCGGATGAGGGTCTCCGCGAGGCGGGGCGCGGTGACGGGCTTCAGGAGGTAGCCGACGGCCCCGACCTCGAAGGCCTGGAGCGCCCGCTCCTTTTCCGAGGTGACGAAGACGATCTCCGGGGCGACGGGAAGGGAGGCGAGGTGGGGGAGGAGGCTGAAGCCGTCTTCCTCGCCGAGGTGGATGTCGAGGAAGATGAGGTTCGGCTCGTGGGCGAAGGAGGCCCGGGCGGCGGAGGCGAGGTCGGCGGCCTCGGCAACGATCTCGACCTCGGGATGTTGACCGAGGAAAGCACGGAGGCAGGAGCGGGCGATGGTGTCGTCGTCGACGAGGAGGGCGCGCCAGCGGACTCCGTCAGCCGGAGTCTGAGTCGGGGACGGAGGGGTCTTTGCAGCCTTCTTGGCCTTCACTTTCGGCGCGGCAGCGGCAGGAGGCTTTTTCATGCAAAATGCTGGAGGAATCAATAGAGTGCTTTTTCTTCAGAGAAAAGAGGAGAAATCAGGAAAATAAGGGAGAATGGCTGATTTGACTGAAATTCTGCCTGTTTCATCGTAATACGCTTAACAAATTGTTCCGAATAGAGGATTGAGTTCGTTGTGCAAGCCGAGCGGATGGGGGGACCTTCCGCCTTGGCCGGTTCAAAACCAGGAGATGGAACTATGAATAGAATCGAAAACGACAGCGAAACGGTCTTGGGTCAGAATGCGGTGGAAAGCCAAGTGAGCCCCCTCGTCGGCGGGATGGAACTGCGCCGCCGGATGGGCCGCCCCCCGAAGCCGGTCGAACACGTCCGCCGCCACCTCGTCGCCCTCCGCGTGACGACGCTCGAAAAGCAGATGCTCCAGGATTTCGCCGCCTCCAACGGCAAGGCTTTCTCCGACTGGGCCCGCCCGATCCTCCTGGCCGCGCTCCGCGAAGAGCGCCGCACGGGGTTGGTCGCCTAGGGTTTTTTGGGAAAGGGGCCGCGGGGAGGGGCGGCCCTTTACTTTCCCCGGGTTCCCGGGTATCACCCTACCCCTTATGCTACGCGCTGGTATCGTCGGTTTGCCCAATGTCGGCAAAAGCACTCTCTTCAACGCCATGACGCGGAGCCGCAAGGCGCAGGCGGCGAACTATCCCTTTTGCACGATCGACCCGAACGTCGGCGCGGTGACGGTGCCCGATGCCCGCCTCGCCTTCCTCTCCGAGATGTCGAAGACGCAGAAGACGATCCCGGCCGTGATCGAGATGGTCGACATCGCCGGCCTCGTGAAGGGCGCGAGCCAGGGCGAGGGCCTCGGCAACCAGTTCCTGACCCACATCCGCGAGGTCGACGCCATCGTCCAGGTCGTCCGCTGCTTCGAGGATGAGAACATCCACCACGTCAGCGGCGCGGTCGACCCGATCGGCGACATCGAGGTGATCAACACCGAGCTGGTCCTCGCCGACCTCGGCGCGGTCCAGAAGCGGATCGAGAAGACGGCGAAGGGCGCGCGCGGCGGCGACAAGGTCGCGAAGGCCGAGCTGGCCCTGCTGGAGCGCCTCGCCCCCCACCTGGACTCGGGGAAGCCCGCCCTCCTCCTCTCCGTCTCCGACGAGGAGAAGCCGATCCTGAAGCACTTCCAGCTCCTCACGGCGAAGCCGACGATCTTCGCCTGCAACGTCGCCGAGGGCGACCTCGCGAAGGCCGACGACCATCCCCTCGTCCAGAAGGTCCGGGCCTACGCGAAGGAACACCTCTCCACCGAGGCCGTCGTCATCTCGGCCCAGATCGAGTCCGACCTCGTCGAGCTGAGCGACGCCGAGGCGGCCGACTACCTGAAGGAACTCGGCGTCGCCGAGTCGGGCGTCGGCGGGCTGATCCGCGCCACCTACCACCTCCTCGGCCTCCGCACCTACTTCACGACGGGCGAGAAGGAAACCCGCGCCTGGACGATCCCCGAAGGGGCGACCGGCCCCCAGGCGGCGGGCGTCATCCATTCCGACTTCGAGCGCGGCTTCATCGCCGCCGAGTGCGTCGCCTACGACGTCCTCAAGAGCCTCGGCACCATGGCGAAGGCGAAGGAAGCCGGGAAGTGGCGGATCGAAGGGAAGGAATACGTCGTCGCCGACGGCGACGTCCTCGAATTCCGCTTCAACGTCTGATCCGGTCGAGGGGCCGGGCTTCGGTTGGCGGTTCGGGCGGGAGAGGCTAAATTGGGATATGCGCTTTCTTTTCCCGTTCCTGTGCCTCGCCCTCCTCGCCCCCCTGCGGGCCGACGAGGCCTCCGACGACGCGGAGAGCCGCGGCTTCGCCCAGCCCTCCTCGTCCCGGGAGAGCCTCCACCGTTCCGAGAGCCGGGTCGTCGACTACTGGACGAACCGGGCCCTCATCCCGCTCCTCTGGAATCCCGACACGACGAAGCCGATCACGAAGATCGAAGTCGAGCTCGGCGCGTGCAAGCTCTTCGTCTACCAGGGGGAGAAGCTCGTCGGGGCGACCTCCATTTCCCCCGGCAAGGAAGGGGGCTACGAGACCCGGCCCGGGGTCTTTGAAATCACCCAGAAGGACAAGGACCACCGCTCCAACCTCTACGGCTCCTTCGTCAACGCGAAGGGGGAGACGGTGAACGACAGCGCCGAGGCCGGGCAGACGCCGCCCCCCGGCACCCATTACGAGGGGGCGCCGATGTTCTGGTTCCTCCGCATCACCGATACCGGGACCGGCCTCCACGCCGGGTATGTGACCGGGACGCCGGTCTCCCACGGCTGCATCCGGATGCCGCCCCCTTTCGCCGAGGATCTCTTCAGCCTCGCCCAGGTCGGGACGAAGGTGGTGGTGAAGCCTTAGCGGGCTCCCTTTAGCGTGTTTCCTGGCCTAGGTAAAACCCCGTAGCGTTTTACCTCGACGACAGGGTAATTCGCCGCCAATTTTTCAAAAAAACCGGTATGCGTCTTTACCCTCTCTCGCTCTCTCTCCTGGTCGCGTGGATCGTCGCCTGTGGACCGGTTGCCGGGGCGCGCGCCGATCTGCCTTCCGACACGAAGAAGGCTCCCGGCTTCTCCCAGACCGTCTCGTCGAAGGGAGGCTCCCTCAAGCGCCGCGCCAGCGACGGCGAACCCGATTACTACTACAGCAACCGCTCCCTCATGCCGATCGTCTGGGAGCCCGACACGACGAAGCCGATCACGAAGATCGAGGTGCAGCTGACCGCATGCAAGCTCTTCGTCTACCAGGGCGACAAGGTCGTCGGCGCGACCTCGATCTCCCCCGGCAAGGAAGGGTACGACACCCGCCCCGGCCAGTTCGAGATCACCCAGAAGGACAAGGACCACCACTCGAACCTCTACGGCTCCTTCGTCAACGCGAACGGCGGCATCGTGAACGACAAGGCCGAGGCCGGGCAGGAACCTCCCGCCGGGCTCCACTACGTCGCCGCGCCGATGCTCTGGTTCCTCCGCATCACCGACACCGGGACCGGCCTCCACGCCGGGTACGTGACCGGGACGCCCGTCTCCCACGGCTGCATCCGGATGCCCCCGACCTTCGCCGAAGACCTCTTCAACCTCGCCCAGGTCGGGACGAAGGTCGAGGTGAAGCCCTAGCCCGCCGCCCGGGCTTCCCCCGCTTCCGCTCCCTCCATGCCTTCCCCACGGGCCTTCCTGCTCGTTCCCGACAAGTTCAAGGGAACGCTGACGGCCTCGGCGGCGGCCCGCGCCCTCGCCCTCGGCCTGCGGCGCGCCGATCCCCGGGCCCGCGTCGCCGCGCTTCCCCTTTCGGACGGCGGGGAGGGCTTTGTCGAGACGCTCTGCCGCGCGCGCGGGGGCACGCTCCACCGGATCGACTCGATCGATCCGCTGGGCCGCCGCTGCCGCGCCGCCTTCGCCGTGCTCCCCGACGGTACCGCCGTCGTCGGCCTCACCGAGGCGTCCGGGCTGTGGCGCGTCCCGGTTCCCCGCCGCGATCCGGGGACGACGACGACGGTCGGCACCGGGCGGCTGATGCGCGAGGCCGTGCGCCGGATGGGGCGCGGGTGCCGCCGCCTCATCGTCGGGATCGGCGGGAGCGCGACGAACGACGGCGGCATCGGGCTGGCGTCGGCGTTCGGGTTCCGGTTCCTCGACGCGCGGGGCCGCCCGATCCCGCTGACGGGCGAGGGGCTGGCGCAGCTCGAAAAGATCGTCCCGCCGTCCCGCCTGCCGCAAGTCGAGGTCATCGTGGCGTGCGACGTGAACCATCCCCTCTACGGCCCGCACGGGGCCGCCCGCCAATTCGCCGCGCAGAAGTTCCCGGTGAAGGACGAGGTCGGCGAGGAGACGATCGCCCGGCTCGACGCGAACCTCCGCCGCCTCGCCCGCGTCGCCGAGGCGTGCCTGGGCAGGAGCGCCCATCGCCGCGCCGGGGCCGGGGCGGCGGGCGGGTGCGGCTACGGGCTGATGACCTTCCTGGGCGCGCGCCGCGTCTCGGGCTTCGACGTCTTCGCGAAGGCCTCGGGCCTCCGCGAGGCGATTGCGCAGCACGACGTGGTGATCACCGGGGAAGGGTGCTTCGACCGGACGTCGCTGGGCGGCAAGGGCCCCTCCGCCGTCGGCACGATGGCCCTCCGCGCCGGGAAGAAAGCGTGGCTCGTCTGCGGCAAATGCCTCCTCACGAAGGCGGAGCGAAAAGCATCGCCCTTCGAGAAGATCGTCGAGCTGGTCGAGCTCGCCCCCACCCCGAAGAAAGCCCTCGCCGACGCGGGGCGCTATGTCGAGGAAGCGGGACGGCGGTTGGCTTCCGCTTCGCTTTAAGAGGGGATGAGGAGTCCTCATAACCTGAAGGTCCTAGGTTCAAATCCTAGCCCCGCAACCAATTTCGACGGTTTAAAACGCCCTCGGAGCCTCTTAAAACAAGGTTCCGGGGGCTTTTTCGTTTGTTGATGTAGGTTAGGGTGTCCGAAGGCTGGTTTTGCCGAAAACGAGGCTAAGTAGGGCGGGAAGTGTCCTCAAGGTGTCCTCCGCGTACAGAGAGGGGGACTACTCCGTTCGCCTTGTTTCACTATCTTTGGTTAGGTGAATCGGCGAGGAAGCCTGAGATGCTAAAGAAGATGGTGTGCGGAGCATCATCGTGCTACGTGATGGATATGAACTTCCGATTCGTCGAGCACACGCTGCAATTTGAAACTCCTAGGAACGGAAATGTACGCTTTGGGACTGTTTGCAAAGGATAGTGTCCATCCCCTCACGGGCGTGCCTCAATCTTCTGTCGGTGCGCCTTGCCCTATGGTGGTTGCCGACGAGCATCATCTATCCGTCATTTTCTATCTTCAAAATACCCCGGAAGGCTGGGACGGGGCAGAGGTAAAGGTTGTGGGGCCTGACTCGGAAGATGAAACCCACGCCATTGTTTCCTTTTCATCTTTTAAAGCTTACTACCACGGCGCACCTAACGATGAGGCGTTTTCGGGACACCCTCTCTCGAAAAAGGGATTAGAGCCGTATGGAGCTTATGAGGTCAAAGACTCTACTTGGATTCGAGACCTAATAGAGATGAATCGCGTCCATGCTTATCACAGCGATGAGGCGTTCAAAGATTATCGACACTTCATTTTCTCGTTCCACGACACGACGTTTGAGTGCGTGGCAAAAGGATATGACATCACAGTCGGGCAAGGCAGCGTTTTGGGTGCTGCTCAAGGTCTGCTGCATAATAGAGCGTAGGATACTTTATGAACTCTCTTTCGGTCGGTGAAGTCTTGGAGGGAGATTGGAGCGACCGTCCTATGCGGGTTCTAATGTTTGACGAGGTAGAGGTCTTCTATGACTCTTGGTGGCCTTACAAAAGCTCTTGGGGATTCACTTCCTTAAAGAAAAGAATCTCTTATTATCGCACTTCGACGGCGACCTTTTTGGCTCGTTCCAAGTCACTCAGGATTGAGCCGTTTACAGACGCTGAGAGGGAAGCTCATCGCGCTGACCTTCCTTTGCGTTTATGCCGGAGTGCGCGTTTCCAGTGGTCTTCGCAAGCATTTAAGACTTTCGAGGATTTCTCTCAAGCAGTGAAGTCTGCAGCTCCAATGTTCCATTCTAACGTCTCTAAAGCTGACTTGCCTATTTCCAAGATTGCACTCTGTCCGGTTGGCCCTAAAGGCAGCTCAAAGCGTGGCGTTTTGGTTGAGACTAAAAAGCAGGTTGGCTTTTCCTATCTAGAGTTGCTGTGGCATGCCCACACGATTCAGTCCTCGTATGTTCGGGAGTCGAAGATCGGAGTTGGCCTATATCGCTTGGGTCTTCAAGGCGGCGTTCCCTCCTACTACGTTTGGGGAAGTCAGAGCCAAGCAGGAAATTTGAAGGACACTCTCGCCATCTAAACCTCTCTATTTTTGTGATCGACTGGCGCAGCAACCCCGAAAGGAGGTCGCAACTAGACGAGTTCTTTATGGGGAAGCGCAAGCTGTTCTTTGTGTTTGTCTCGGATGCCGGCTTCGAGGTGCGCGGAGAAAAGCTAACAGTGGATTATCATCTCGTGATGAAGCAGCGAGACGGTTTGGTCATTCCCTGCTGGTTGACGCATGAACTGGCTGAGACCGCTAACCCAAGCTGCGTGCGACCCGGCCAAGGTGAGGGGGAGTCACTTGAGGCGCATTCTATGTTTCGATTTTAGCTATCCAAGTAATCATCCGAGATTCCAAAACCCTCGACCCAATGGGTTTTATCTATCTCGTATTTATCCACGTAAAATCCATCCTGATAATCGATGAAACCCGGAAAATTTTTCAATGACTCGATGGCTTTGCGCGCCTGCTCTTCCGACGAATACACGCCGATGAACTTCACGTCCTCATCTTCGGAGGATTCGCGCAGGTGTTGAACCACGAAAACCTTGTTTTCCATTGGAAAGCTTTTTTGGGTATTGTTAACGGTCGACGCTCTTTATGACGTAAAGGGAAGTCACTTGAGACGCATGGCTTAACGTTTTCTTGCTGGAGCCGTAGCTGCCAAGGCGCGTTCGTATCCCTCGTTAAAATTGATTCGAGTGATGTCCGACAATTTGATGTGAACTGGCTTCGTCCACTCACAATTAGTGTTGAGACTGTCTAGAATCAGCGTCTTCTCTGTCACTTTCAAAGGGAATCCAATGTAACAAACATCGGGTTTCGTGATTTCGCAGTTGATGGCAAGGAGTGGGAATCTTTCGGCAGCGGAGGTGATGCAAGAAGCCCAATCAAAAAGGTTCACTTGCGGAGCCTGAGTTGGCCGTTCTTGCATTTTTTCCAAAGCAGCATTTCTCCAATCCTTAGCGCGACGAAAAAGACGAATACGTTGAACATCGACGTCTCGAACTACACCAAAGCCATTGAAAGAGAAAGTATCCCATTCGAAGCTGTGGAGTAAGATCAAGCTGTCGGAGAAGTCGGCCACGATCCCAGAAACTCGATCCGTGATTTTTGGGCGATCGAGTTCGCAGAAAGTCTTTCCTTGATGCTTCAAGAGAAGCCGACGCCATGCGGGTTCCATGCGTGATGGGAATTTCTGATCCGTTTTCATTCTGAGGCGCTTCTCCCGAGAGTATCGAGGCTACATCTGGAAACCAGCCTAAAGGCTCCAATACGCAGCCACTTCGCATAGTCAAAGCGGCATCCGCTTTTGGAGCATGACGTAGCCCGTTGATTGGGCATACTGCGGAAGATGGCAGACGATCAGAGCATTGCAGCGTTGTCGGGATTGATCGGAGCGTCCTTAGTTAGCTTTCGGAAGTAGGATTTTAGCGTGTTGGCGATCGCGCTTAGATAGGCGTCAAGCTTATCGACAAGCTGCTTGGTCGAAAGCAGCTCTGCAACCTGCGTGAATCTCTTGAGATCGCAGAACACGATGGTTGCCAGGACGCTCTCCCGCTCTGTTTCGATCAATCGACGAGACGAGGCGAAGGGCCACATTCGGCTTTGATAGCAGCTAACGATCTAAATGCAAATCTCCCCCAGTGCGCGGACACCTCCGCTTTTGGGAGAGCGAGGCAGAACAGGGCGAATGGCCTTTTTTGTCGAATCGGGAGTCCAGCGTTCATAGCCGCCGAGCTCCTTTTCTTGATCAGACGATGCGGCCGAACTTTTTTTCCAGCTCGGGCTTGGTGATCTGGATCATCGTCGGGCGGCCGTGGGGGCAGGTGTAGGGGAGGTGGCAGGCCATGAGGTCGAGCAGGAGGCGCTCGGCTTCGGGGGGGGAGAGGCGGTCGTTGGCCTTGACGGCGAAACGGCAGGCTTTTTTGGCGACGGTCTCCTCGCTCAGGCGGCGTTCTTTGCGGGTTTCGCCGCCTTCTTCCTGGAGGTCGGCGAGGAGGTTGCGGATGAGTTCGGGGACGTTGGCGCCGTGCTTGGTGTTGGCGATCATCGGCGGGAGGGCGTCGACGACGAAGGTCCGCGCGCCGAAGGGGGCGATGCCGAGGCCGATGGCCTGGAGGGAGGCGATCTCCGATTCGAGGAAGGCGCTCTCGCGCGGGGGGAGCTCGACGGTGACGGGGAGGAGGAGGCGCTGGGATTCGACCTCGCGGCGGCGGAGGCGGTCGAGGAGTTTCTCGAAGAGGATCCGCTCGTGGGCGGCGTGCTGGTCGATGAGGACAAGGCCCTCGGGGCTTTCGGCGACGAGGTAGAGCTTCGCGAGGATGCCGAGGAGGCGGAAGCCGAGGGGGGCGGGGGAAGCGGCTGCGGCAGAATCGGGCTCTGGCTCGGGCTCGGGCCGGAGTGGCGCGGAGGGGAGGGGATCGAGGCCGGGGCGGGGCAGGGGGGCGAGGGGCGTTTCTTCCCGGGGAATGGGAAGGTCGGATTGGCGGGGCGGCAGGGCCTCGTCGGGGGTGCGGGCGATGGGGGCGGCCTCCCTGCCGGGGCTGGCCGGGGGCGGGGCGAGGCGGCTGGCGATGCCGTAGCGGGGGGAGGCGATCTCCCGGACGGAGGGGGCGGGAACGTCGGACCCGGGGCCGGCGCCGAGGGAGACGGAGAGGGGGGCGTCGGCGAAGCCTTCGAGGGCTTTCTGGACGGCTTTTTTCAGGAAGAACCGGATGCGCCCCTCGTCGTGGAAACGGACTTCGCGCTTGGCGGGGTGGATGTTGACGTCGAGGTCTTCGGGGGCGAGGTCGAGGAAGAGGACGGTGACGGGGTAGCGGCCCCGCATGAGGGCGTTGTGGTAACCCTCCTGGAGGGCGTAGTGGAGGGTGCGGCTCTCGACGGGGCGCTTGTTGACGAAGAGGAATTGTTCCTGCCGGGTGGCGCGGCTGACGCCGGGGCGGCCGATGAAGCCGGTGAGTTTCAGGTCGCCGTCCTCGCCGGAAACGGGGACGAGGTCGGCCCCCCAGGCGGGGCCGAAGATGGAGGCGATGCGGCGCTGGAGGTCCTGGCCGGCGGGCCAGCGGACGGGGGCGTCGTCGTCGTGGACGATGTCGAAGCCGACGTCGGGCCGGGCGAGCCCGGCGAGGAGGAGGATGTGCTGGAGGTGGGAGAGCTCGGTCTTCTCGGTGCGGAGGAATTTGCGCCGGGCGGGGAGGTTGTAGAAGAGGGAACGGACCTCGACGCGGGTGCCGTGGGCGAGGCCGGCCTCGCGGACGGAGAGGAGTTTTCCGCCGTGGATGGAGATTTCGGTCCCCTCGATCGCGCCCGGTTCCTGGGTCTGGAGGAGGAACTTCGAGACGGAGGCGATGCTGGGGAGGGCCTCGCCGCGGAAGCCGTAGGAGAGGAGGTGGCGGAGGTCGTCGGTGTCGCGGAGCTTGCTGGTGGCGTGGCGCTCCAGGCAGAGGAGGGCGTCGTCCCGGTTCATGCCGTGGCCGTCGTCAATGACTTCGACGAGGGAGCGGCCGCCGCCCCGGGTGCGGACGCCGACGCGGCGGGATCGGGCGTCGAGGGCGTTTTCGAGGAGTTCCTTCAGGACGGAGGCGGGCCGCTCGATGACCTCGCCCGCGGCGATCTGGTTGGCGACGTGCTCGGAGAGGAGGCGGATGCGGGAGGGGGAAGGGGCGGGGGACGAAGCCACGCTTTGAAATTTGGGGAAGGTGCCCTATCTTGGCGATATGAAAGTACGGCGACTCTGGATGGCGGCGGTCTTCGGCCTGGCGGCGGCGTGGCTTGCGGCCCCCCTTCCGGCGGCGGCGAAGGGGAATGACGACGAGGTCTTCCAGCAGGAGGCGGTCCGCCAGATCAACGGCTTCCGCGCCTCGGAGAAGCGCGGCCCGGTGACCCTCGACCCGGCGCTCAACGCGCTCGCCTCCGAGTGGGCGGCGAAGCTGGCGCACGAGGGGGAGATGGAGCACCGGAGCATGGGGAACATGAGGACGCTCCTCTCCTCCCACGGCTGGTCGGCGCTGAACGAGAATCTGTTCATGAGCAGCGCCCCCTCGGCCTCCCCCTCCGAGGTGATCGCGGCGTGGAAGGAGAGCACGGGCCACCGGCGGAACCTGCTCCAGGGGAACATCACCCGGATCGGCATCGGGACGGCGGCGGGCAAGGCCGGTTTTTTCGTCGTCTTTAACGGCGCGGGCGGATAGACCCTATTTCCTATTTTATGGCCCGCAATCACACTCCCGAGGCGATCGCCTCCCGCAAGGCATTCTACCGGGCGTTCTGGATCCGCACGGCGATCCTCTCCGCCGCGTTCTGGGCGGAGTTCCTCCTCGTCAGCGCCGTGCGGCACGGCGGGGCGGTGACCCCGTCCCTCTGGAACCCGCTTTCCTATCCCGCGCTGATCTACCACGGCGGGCTGATGCCGGGGGTCAATGCGTGGATCTTCGTCGTGATGACGGCGGTGATCTTCGTAACGACGGTGCGGACGATCCCGCTGGCGTGGCTGATCCCGACGGCCCTTTCCTTCGCCCCGCTGGCGTGGTGGCTGGGGGTCTAGACGGGCTTCCGCTTACTCCCGCCACTTGATATTGCAGCCGAGGCTCGGGAGCTGTTCGGCGGCGGGGGCCTTTCCGGCGAGGACGGAGTCGAGGGCGGCGCGGAGGTCGGCCCCGGTGAGGGGCTCGGGCTTTTCGACGCGGGGGCGGCTCCCGTCGAGGCGGCCCCGGTAGGCGAGCTTGTGTTCCCGGTCGAAGAGGAAGAAGTCGGGCGTGCAGGCCGCCTTGTAGGCGCGGGCGACGGCCTGCGTTTCATCGTAGAGATAGGGATAATCCCAACCGAAGGTCCGCGCCTGGTGGGCGAGTTTCGCGGGCGCGTCGTCGGGATAGGCCGCGGCGTCGTTGGAGCCGATGGCGAGGAAGGCGACGCCCTTCCCCGCGTAATCGTTCGCGAGGCGGGTCAGCTCCGGCTCGATATGCTTCACGTAAGGGCAATGGGCGCACAGGAACTGGATGAGGACCGCCTTCCCGGCGGCATAAGTCGAAAGAGTGATCGCCGAGCCGGTGACCGTATCGGGAAGCGTGAAATCGGGCGCGGGCGTGCCGAGGGGGAGCATGGTGGAAGGGGTGAGGGCCATGGGGAGAGGCTAAGCTATCTGCTTCGATTTCGCCAGCACCCGAACAAGCATTCCTCCCCCATACGCTTCTCTCCCGATAGGAGTCTGGGCGTATTGGCCCCGTCTCTCCCTATCGCTCGTACCCTCGGGCGTTCAGGGAAGCAGCGGATTTTAAAACAGTGAGGAGATGAGGCGCCGCCAAAGCGCATCCGCCTAGTTCAGGCCCTCCGAAGGGGAGGTTCGAGGAGGGGCAAAGCCCCTCTTGGGCTATAAAGCGGATCGCCTCCACCTGTACAGGGTTGACCGCGCAGGTCCCGAAGGGCCGCTCCGCTTCCCCGCCCCCCGCCCCCCCTACCCCAACGCCCGCCCCAACGCCGCCGCCACCTGCTGCGGATCAAACGGCTTCGGCAGGTAGATAAACTGCGCCCCGCCGGTCTGCTCCTGAACCGTCTGCCACTCCTCCGGAGTCGCGCAAAGAATGGCGGGAAGGCGGTTGAGGGCCGGATTCTCCTCGGCGCGGAGTTTCTTCAGGAAATCGAGGCCGCCGAGGTTTCCTGCCACGCAGTCGACGATGCAGAGATCGGGGAGGTCGATCCCGGCGCGGAGGCGGGAGAGGGCTTCCTCGCCGTCGGGGAGCTTCACCAGCCGCCAGTCGCGGGCGGGGCGGGCGTCGATGACCTCATGGAGGGCGAGGCGGCTCTTGAGGTCGCCGCCGATCACGACGATTTTTTTCCAGTGGCTCATGGCGATGACGGGAGGGGATGACGTTTGTAGCGTCGGGGCTTTCCGACGGGAAGCAAAAGGAAGCAGGAGTCGGGCCGTTTTTTCAATCGGGGAAAGGCCCTACTTTTGCGGTCCCTTCGCCAGCGCCGCGGCCATTTCCGCGACGGGATCGCTCCAGTCGCCGTGCCGGGTCTGGCGGAAGAGGCGCATCGTCGGATACCACGGGCTCCGGTCGTCGCCGCCGGGGTTCACGCCGGGGCGGAGCCAGCGCCAGTCGGGGGCGGTCTGGAGGGGGACCCAGACCGGTTTCCCGAGCGCCCCGGCGAGGTGGGCCGCCGCCGTGTCGCAGGCGATGACGAGGTCGAGGGCGGCGATTTCCCGCGCGGTGGCGGCGAAATCGGGCAGGGCCGGGCCGAGGTCGGCGGGGCCGCCGGGGGCGATGCCGAAGCGGGAGTGGAGGAGGGCGGCCTCCTCGGCGGTCCGCTCTTTCTGGAGGGTGATCCACTCGATGCCGGGGAGCGCGGCGAGAGGGAGGAGGGCGGCGAGGGGGAGGCTCTTGCTCCGGCCCGAGGTCTCCGGCAGGCGCGATTTCCAGACGAGGCCGATCCGGCGGCGGGCCGGGGCCGGAAGGGAAGAGGGAATGGCGGCGAGGTAGGGGACGGCGTCGAGCTGCCGGTCCGGGATGTCGCGCAGATCGCGGAGGCCCGAGAGCCGCAGGAGGGAGAGGAGGGGGCAATGGAAGGCGTGGCGCGGGAGGGTGCCGCCGTCGGTGACATATCCGGCGAGGCCGGAGGCGACGGGGGAGTCCTGGAAGAGCCGCAGGAGGGAGGGGGCGCAGACGAGGTGGACCGCCTCCGCCCGGGCGCGGGCCCACGGGAGGAGGCGGATGAATTGGATGGCGTCGCCGATGCCCTGCTCGCAGTGGATCAGGAGGGGCTGGTCGGCGGCGAGGGGGCGGCCGTCCCACAGCGGGGCGTTCTCGGAGCAATGGGGGTCGATGCAGTTGTCGCGGTCGAAGCGCGATTCGTATTCGGGGAGGCCCTTGCGGAAGTCGCCCCGGCCCAGGCGGAGGAGGGCGAGGCTGAAGCGGGTGTCGGGATGGGTCGGCTCGAGTTTCAGCGCGCGGCGGAAGAGGCGGAGGGCGCCGGCGGGGTCGCCGTTGTCGGCCCGCGCGGTGCCGAGGGCGCGGAGGACGGGGGCGTGGCGGGGATGGCGGGCGGCGCACCGCTCCAGCACGGAAAGGAGGGCGGGGTAGTCGCCCTTTTCGTGGAGGAACTGGGCCTCGAGGAGGGCGATCTCCCGGTCCTCGGGGGAGGTCGGGATGCGGGGGGCGGCGGCCCGCGCCTCGGGGGTCGGCCACCGTCCGGCGAAGCGGATTTCCAGGGCCTCCCGCACGGCGGCGACGGGGGCCGACCAGTCGCCGTTGTCGGCCTGGCGGAAGAGGCGGAGGGAGGGATGCCACGGGGAGGTCTCCCCGTGGGCGGTCGTCGGCGAGAGGGGCCAGCGCCAGCTGGCGGCCTTCGGGAGGAGGACGAAGGCGGGCAGGCCGAGGGCTCCGGTGAGGTGGGCGGCGGAGGTGTCGTTCGTGACGAGGAGGTCGAGCTCGGAAAGGAGGCGGCCCGTCTCGAGGAAATCGCGGCAGGCGGGCGAGGCGTCGCGTCCGTGGAAGGCGGTGTGGAGGAGGTCGAGTTCGGCGGGGGTCGGGTTTTTCTGGAGGCCGAGCCATTCGGCGGGGAGCGGGGCGAGGGGAAGGAGCGATTCCAGGGGGAGGGAGCGGTAGCGGCTCCCCTCGCTCTGGCTGCCGTCGCGGAGGGTGCCGGAACGCCAGACGAGGCCGATCCGGGGCGGGCGGGCCGCGTCCCGTTCGGGGCGGGGGGCCCCGGTGTCGGGAAGGGCGAGGTAGGGCGGGGCGGGGGTGAAGAGCGTTTCCCCGGCGAGGCCGAGAACATGGGGGAGGGAAAGGAGGGGGCATTGCCAGCGGAGGCCCTGTTCCGCGGGGAGCGGAAGGGGTTCCCGGAAGGTGACGACGCGGGCGGGCTGGAGCGCGGGATGGAGCTTCAGGAATCCCTCGACGACGAGGCGGCGGAGCGGCGAGGGGAGGGCGATCCAGAGGGGGACGCCGGGGCCGATCCGGGCGCGGACGGCGGGGAGATGGCGGAGGAAGAGGAGGGTATCGCCGAGGCCCTGTTCCGCGTGGACGAGGAGGGACTCGGAAGCCGGAAGGGGCGCCCCTTCCCAGCGCCGCAGGGGGGAGCGGGTGTGGCGGCGGAGGACCGAGCCGCGGGGGTGGAGGAGCCGCCATTCGTATTCGGCGAAGCCGGGGCCGTGCTCCCCGGCGGCGATGCGGAGCATGGCGAGGTCGACGCGGGTCTCGGCGTCGTTCGGCGAGAGGGCGAGGGCGGCGGCGAAGTGGCGGCGGGCGGCGGCCTCGTCCCCCTCGCGTTGGGCGAGGACGCCGAGGGCGTGGGCGATGCGGACGCGGGCCTGCGGGGGGTAGGGGCCGCCCGGTCCGGCGGTGTCGAGGAGGGAGAGGCGGGACTGCTCCTCCAGCGCGGCGCGGGCCTCGGCGTAGCGTCCCGCGTCGAAGAGGGCGGCGGCCCGGTGGAGCTCCCCCTGGAGGGAGAGGAAGGAGTTGAAGGAGGAGAGCGACGCCAGGGAGGAGAGGGGGGTGGACATGGCGCGGGGCGGCGGGAGGGGGGCTTTAGCCGATGGCTAGCGGGCCGGAGGGGTTTCCTGCAGCAGCGCCCGGGTCCGGTCGACGATCAGCCCGGCGACGCGGCGCGATTCCTCGCCCGGGGGGATGTGGGTGCCGTCGTAGGTGCGGAAGGTGCCGTCCGAGGGGAGGTCGATCCACGGGTAGCGGCTCTTCGGGAACCGCTCCGCCGCGGTGGCGTGGACGAAGTGCTCGACGGGGGCGGCCTCGGCGGCGGGGTCGAGGGGGAGGTGGAGGAAGACGGGACGGATGCCCCGCCGTTCGAGCTCCGCGACCTGCCGTTCGAGGACGGCGAAGTTCCGGAGGATCTCGGTCCGGAGGGCGTCGTCGAGCGCGGCGGGCGGGGGGAGGGCGTGGGAGGGGAGGGGCTCCCGGGCGGCAGCGGCGGGCGCCGGGCTCTTTTTCCCGTGACGCATCGCGCCGAAGGCCCGGCCGTAGGTCCAGAGGAGCGATTGGATGACGCGGCTGGGGCGATACTCGAAGCGGAGGGCGGGGAGGAAGCGGCGGAGGGTCGCCATCGGCTCGGCGGTCGCGTCGTCGACGATCGCCCGGTCGAGGGGGCGGTCGATCCGGTTGATCTCGATCAGGACGGCGCGGGGATGGGCGCCGCTCTCCAGCAGGATGGCGTTCCCGGTCATCGGGCCGCCGCCGAAGAAGCCGCCGTCGAGGAAGTCCGGGGGGAAATCGAGGCCCAGCATCCGGCTGTAGGAGCTGCCGACGATCACCCCCGTCGCCTCGGGCCGGTGGGAGGCGAGCTGCTCCTCGGCGATGCGGTGCCAGACGGAATCGAAGGCGTTGTGGAGGTAGGGGGTGGGGCGCGTGACCTCGATGAGGAGGCTGTAGGTCGCGATCAGGAGGAACGCCCGCCCGCCGATCCCGGCGAGGAAGCGGAGGGCGGGGAGGGGTAGGAGAGGGGAAAGGGGGAAGGCCACGGAGACCCGATCGTAGCGCGTCCCGCCCCCTTTTGCCAATGTCTCTGCAACGCCCCGGGAAAAGGCCCCGAGATTCTTCTCGGCAGGGGGACGGAGGCTAATTACCGTCACTGCCGACTTTCACGGTATTTTTCCTCGACCATGCTCTTCACCAGCCTTTCCTTTTTCTGGCTCCTGACGGCGACGCTCTTCCTTTACTACGTCGTGGCGCGGACGGCGGCGCTGCAGATCGGGGTGCTGGTGGCGGCGAGCCTCGTTTTCTACGCGTGGGAGAATCCGCTGCTCCTCATCCTCCTCGCGTTCTGCACCGGCGTGGCGGCGGGGGTGAGCCGGGCGGTCGCCGTCGATGCGGCGGGCGGGGGGCGGCATCGGGCGGGGTGGCTCGTCTTCGGCGGGGTGGCGGTGCTCCTGGCGATGCTCGCCTATTTCAAGTACTCGAAGCTCTTCTATTGGACGTTCCACGCCGAGGCGGCCCGGGTTTACCACGCGTTCCACGGGGAGGGCGCGGGGTGGGCGTGGCGGCAGTTCCTGCTCGGCATGCCGCTCCCGATCGGGATCTCCTTCTACATTTTCCACGGGATCAGCCTGATCGTCGACACGTGGCGCGGGGACTGGAAGCCCCCGGCGAGGGAGGGCGGGCTCTCGGCCTTCGGGCGGACGACGCTCTACATGGTCTTCTTCCCCCAGCTGATCGCGGGGCCGATCACGAAGGCGCGCGATTTCTTCCCCCAGATCCAGACCCCGGCCTCGGGGGTGAAGCGGTGGAAGGAGATCGATTTCATCGCCGTCGCGCGGCTGCTGATCGCCGGGTATTTCTTCAAGCGGGTCGTCGCCGACAACCTCGCGACGGAGACGATGTGGATGGGGGCCGGCTCCTACGAGGGGCTCCCCGGGTTCCATCTCCTCCTCCTCCTCTTCGGCTTCTCGGCCCAGATCTTCGCCGACTTCTACGGCTACTCCCTGATCGCGCTGGGGCTGGGGCGGCTCTTCGGGTTCCGGCTCCCGGTGAACTTCGACCGGCCCTACCTCGCGGCGAGCTTCTCCGAGTTCTGGCGGCGGTGGCACATGTCGCTCTCCGCATGGCTCCGGGATTACCTCTTCATCCCGCTCGGCGGCTCGCGGCACGGCCTGGCCCGGACGGCGGTGAACCTCATGATCGTGATGTTCCTCGGCGGGCTGTGGCACGGGGCGGCGTGGGGCTTCGCCTTCTGGGGGCTCTTCCACGGCGCGGCCCTCGCGCTGGAGCGGCCCTTCCTACGGAAGGAGGGGGAATCGTCGGGCGTCGAGCGGGCGGTCCGCATCGCGATTGTCTTCTCCCTTGTCACCTTCGGCTGGCTCTTCTTCAAGTTCCCGAACCTCGGCCAGGCCTTCGCCTATCTCCATGCGATCGGGGCGAACTGGCCGAAGAAGATCCTGCTGCAGCAGTGCGCGCCGGTCCTCCTCTGCCTGATCCCGGTCTTCCTCCACCACGCCTCGCCCTTCCTCTTTCCGAAGGGCTTCTCCGCCCGGCTGGAGGCGTGGACGCTGGCGGCGATGCTTTTCCTCCTCCTCGTGAACAGCGGAGTTCCCGGTGCCTTCATCTACTTCCAATTCTGATTCGTCCTCCAGTTCCCCGGATGCCAATGGACCGGAGAGGAGGGGGCTGTTTCTTTTCCTTTGGGCGGCGATGTGGCGCGCGGCGCTCCTCTTCGGGCTCTACGCGGCGTGGATCGCGGCCGTGAGTCCGACGGTCTACGACAATCTCTCGACGATGGAGGCCCGGCATGCGATGGTGACGGAGCGGTTCCTGGTCCGTCCCTCGATGCCCGAGGCGGTCCTCGTCGGCAGCTCGATGTCGCGCGCGCTGGAAAAGGGGTTGGCCGAGAGCGGCGCTCCCGAAATCTACGACCTCGGCTTCTTCGGGGGGAGCCCGCTCACGGGGAACGCCCTCCTCCTGCACGGGAAGACGCTGCCCCGCCTCGTCGTCATCGAGGTGAACAATCTGCGGCAGCCCGCCGCCGAGGCGTTCCTTCAGGAGATGCTCGGGCCGCCGTGGGGGTGGCTCCGTCTCCATTGTCCCGCGCTGCGCACCGAGTACCAGCTGCTGCGTGTCATCCAGAGCGGGGCGCGGACCCTCGGCCACCGGATCGCGGGGAGCCCCCTCGATCCGCCCCGCTCCGACGTCGAGCCGCCGACGCCCCATCTGGAGGAGGGGATCGCCTTCGCCCACCGGGCCGACGAGACCTTCCAGGCCACGGTCTGGAAGCAGGTGCCGAAGAACCTCGACCGGCTCGCCGTCCAGGTCGATGAGCTCCGGAGCCGCGGCGTGCAGGTGCTCTTCCTCTACCTCCCTCCCGATCCCCGCGTCGAGGGGAGCGAGTTCCGGACCTACCTCCGCGGGGCGGTGCTGGCGCGGTTCCCGAAAGCGGAATGGCCGTGGCTCGATTTCCCGGTCGACGGCTCCTACCGGACGACCGACGGCGTCCACCTCACAGGGCCGAGCGCCCGACGGGCCTCGGCGCGAATCCGGGAACGGGTGCGGGAGATGCTCTCCGCCGCGCCGCCCGCGGGGCGGTGACACGGACTAGTTCGCGCTCTCGATCCGCTCGTAGAAGGCGAAGCGGTAGGAAGGGGCCGTCCCGCTGAGGGCGATGCCGAGGAAGCGCGGTTTTTCGGCCGTGAAGTCGTCCCACACCTTGCGGAATCCGGGGAGCTCCGGCGCGGTTTCGTAGGCGGTGAACCGTTGCTGGAGGACGATGTAGGCCGGATGGTCGTCCCGGCGCTGCGCGGGATCGAGGGCGAAGGCGCGGACCGGGTTCGGCTGCTCGACGTCGTCGAAGAGGAGCCAGAGCGACTTCGAGACGGCGATGAGGCCGGGGGGGCGTTCCCCAAGGAGCCGGGCTGCCTGAACCTTCGCCGCGTCGAGGCTCCCCGCCCGGTCGGCGAGGGCGTAGGGGAAGAGAAGGGCGCGATGGAGGAACCCCGAGGCGCAGGCAAGGAAGACCGCGAGGAGGAGGACGAAGCCGAGGCGCGGCGCGGTCCGTCCCCCCATCCGTTCGCCCATCCTGCCGCCGAGGATCAGGATCACCCAGAGGGTGACGGGGGTGAAGACCCAGAGGTTATAGGCCCGGTCCCACGCCTCGGCGACGAAGTGGAAGAAGAAGGCGGCGAGGCATCCCGTGAAGAAGACGATCCCGACCCGCGTCCCCCTCCCTTCCTTCCAGCGCCGGACGACAGCCTCGCCGAGGAGGGCCGCCGCCACCAGGACGAGGAGGCCGTAGGCGGTGGCGTAGGAATGGAGGAAGAGGAATTTCAGCGGCTGGTTCTTGTGGGGATCGTCCCAGGTTCCCGAGACCATCGTCGATCCGGCGTGCCAGCGGATGCCGTCGAAGGAGGCCTGGAGGCCGTTCGGGCTGACGGCGAAGAGGAGGAGCATGACGCCGACGCCGATGAGGCAGAACGGAATCAACAGGGTGGCCACATGCGGGAGGGTGAGCCGGAGGGAGAGCCGCAGGCCGAGGAGGGCGGTGGCGAACAGGGCGGCGACGGGATGGAGGAAGGCGAGGAGGCCGAGGACGGGCGAGAGGAGGAAGATCTCTCGGTCGGCCAGGGCGACGGCGAGGGCGCCGAACAGGACGACGACGGTCGCCATCGTGTCGGGCCGCCCGAAGGCGAAGGCCGAGCCGTAGGTGCCGAGGGCGAGGAGGGCGGCGAGGGCGAGGAGCCAGCCCTTCCGCCGTTGCTCCGGGGGCCGCCGCCCCGCCCAGTGGGCGAAGGGGAGGGCGGCGAGGAGGACGGTGAGGGAGCTCAGCGCGGCGAAGGCGGTGTAGATACCCTGCGCCGTCGCGCCGAAGGTGTGGGCGGCGATCTTCCCGAGGAACCAGGGGAAGCCGGGCGGGTAGAAGACGAAGAGGTTCCGGTGGGTGATGTCGAACGACCCGGCGTTGACGTGGAGCGCGTTGACCAGCCCCTCTCCCCGCGCCTCGGCGAGGGCGGCGGGGAGGAACCAGAGCGTGTCGCCGTCGGACTGCGGGTAGCCGTGCCACGCCATGAAGGGGAAGAGGACGGCCATGCCGAGGGCGGCGAGCCAGAAGAGGGGGCGGAGGAGGCGGGGGGAGATCATGGCTGGACGTCGATCCGGAAGCCGTTGCGGGGCGCGAGGCCGAGGGCGTCGAGCGAGTCCTTGCTGCCGTGCCAGAGGGTGAGCTGGAGGAGGTAGGGACCGGCGGGGAGCCCCTGCGGTATCGCGTAGGTCAGGGGGATGACCGCCTTCAGTCCGGGATCGATGGGGGCGGGGATGAAGCTTTTGTGAAGTGGGTAGACGAGGTTGGGGCCTTTTTCCGAAATGCCGATCAACACCGGCTCGATGAGGATATTGCCGCGCCGTCCCCAATGCTTGAGGGTGAGGCTGCCGAGGTTCTCGACCTCGACCTCGACGCGGAGCGTCTCGCCGCTGCGGACGACGATCGGATTCGCCGTCGGGGAGAGCGGCGTGAGGACGGCCCGCGTCTCCTTCCACCAATCGAGGGCCGAGGTGTTGCGCGGGTGGCGGAGGTCGAAGGCGGCGTCGTAGAAGGCACCGCCGAGGCGGAGGGGGAGCTCGGTGAGGGCGGCCTTCGGCAGCTTCGCGAAGTCGTGCCGGGTCATCGAGTCGCTCTTCACGAAGTGGAACCAGTAGAGCTGGGTGAAGAGCTGCGCGTAGAGGACCGCCGCCCAGACGACGATCCAGACCGTCTGCTTCCGGCCCGCGTCGAGGCCCCGCGCCGCGAGCCACGCCGCGCCGAGGAGGAGGAGGGGGTAGGCGTCGACGAAGGCGCGGTGCCCCAGCGAGCCGCCGAAGGGCCAGCTGCTCCAGCTCGCCGCGATGTAGAGCTGGAGGAGGGCGCAGAGGAGAGTGGTCCCGGCTTCCAGGCGGAGGGGGGCGGCGGGAGGGAGGTCGGCCCCGGTCTTTCCGGCCGGTCCCGCCGGGCGGCGGCCGAGGAAGAGGGCGAGGAAGAGCCCCGCGACGGGAAGGAGGAGGAAGGGGAAGTGGAGGAAGGCCCCCTTGCGCCAGCTCCAGAGGACGTTGGCGAAGAGCGGGTCGCCGAGGTTGGAGAAGCCCTCGCCGCCGTAGGAATAGGCGAGGAAGGTCCCCATGCAGTACTTCCAGATCAGGAGCTGGGGGACGATCACGACGAAGCCCGCGACCGTGGCAAGGAAAGCCCCCCGCAGCCACTCCCACAGCGGCATCCGCCGGGCGAGGAGGGGAAGCAGGAAGAAGGGGACGAAGTAGAGGACGGTGGTGTTCCGCGTCAGGAAGCCGTACCCGGCCAGGAGGCCGAGGAGGAGGGCGCGGCCCGGGGTCGGCGCGGCGGCGAAGCCGTCGAGGAGGTTCAGGAAGAGGGCGATCGCGGCGACGCTGTAGATGTGGGAGGCAAAGGAATCGAACGTCGCGTAGTGGGCGAGGTTCGTCCCGAAGGCGATGAAGACGAGGGCGGGGGCGACGGCCCCGGGCGGGAAGCGGCGCGCCAGCCACCGGGCCAGCGCCCAGAGGGCGACGGCGAAGGCGAGGAGCCCGGAGACGACGAGGGAGAGCTGGTAGGGGAGGGAGTAGCCGTCGGCGGCGTAGTGGTGGGAAAGCGGGGTCGCCGTGCAGAGGAAGTGGGCGAGGAGGTAGAACGGGGCCGCCGTGAGGGCGACACCGATCGGGTACTTGATGTTCCAGTGGCCTGTTTTCTCGATGAAGAAGCTCCCGCTCGGCACTGTCCCGGTCCCCTGCGCGGGGACGACGGCGGTGAGGTCGGTGGTGTGGTAGACGAAGGCGAGGGGGAGATAGGCGAAGTAGCCCTCGCCGTCGGAGCGGGCCGGGGGCCAGTTCGTCGTCCGGTTCACCCCGAGGAAGACGTAGAGGAGCGAAAGAAGGGTGGCAGCCAGGAAAAGGAGCGAGAGGACCCGCGAAAGTCCGGAACGAGAGCGAGGCGGCATCGGAAAACCGTGGCTAAAAGCCTCCCCGGGTTCAAGGATAGATCTTTCCCCCTCAGTCCCCGTCTTGCCCTTCAGAACGCGTTCTGATTCACTCAGCGTTTCCATGCTCGACATCAAGTACCTCCGCGACAACCCCGATGAAGCCCGCCGCCGCCTGGCGACCCGGGGCCGGGGCGACGAAGCCCACGTTGACACCCTCCTGGCCCAGGACGAGAGCCGCCGCGCCCTCCTGGTCCGCGTCGAGTCCCTGAAGGCGGAACGGAACAAGGCGAGCAAGGAGATCGGCGCGCGCAAGGCGAAGAAGGAGCCGACCGACGATCTGATGGCCGCCATGAAGACGGTCTCCGACGAGATCGCGGGGCTCGACGTCGAAGTCGCCGCCGTCGAGGCCGCGCAGGAGGCCCTCCTCCTCACCATCCCGAATTTCCCCCACGCCACCGTCCCCGTCGGCGACGATGCGGCGGCCAATCGGACCGAGCGGACCCACGGCGCTCCCGCCTCGTTCCCCTTTGCGCCGAAGAACCATATCGACCTCGCGGCTCTCTCGGGGCTGCTCGACTTCGAGCGGGCCGCGAAGATCTCCGGCAGCGGCTTCCTGGTCTTCAAGGGGAAGGGGGCCCGCCTGGAACGGGCCCTGATCTCCTATCTCCTCGACTTCCACACCGAGGCGAAGGCCGCCCCCGGCCTCGACGCCTACGTCGAAGTCTCCCCTCCCTTCCTCGTCCGGGGCGAGGCGATGAAGGGGACCGGCCAGCTCCCGAAATTCGCCGACGACATGTACAAGATCGAGGGCGAGGACCTCTACCTCATCCCGACCGCCGAGGTCCCGGTGACGAACCTCCACGCCGGGGAGATCGTCCCCGCCGAGGCCCTCCCGATCCGCTACGCCGCCTACACCCCCTGCTTCCGCAAGGAGGCGGGGAGCGCCGGGAAGGACACGCGCGGGATGATCCGCGTCCACCAATTCGACAAGGTCGAGCTCGTCCAGATCGTCCGCCCGGAGGACTCCTACGCCGCCCTCGACCGCCTCGTCGCCCAGGTCGAGGCCGTCCTCCAGAGCCTCGGCCTCCATTACCGGGTCCTGACTCTCTCGACGGGCGACATGGGCTTCGGCGCGGCGAAGTGCCACGACATCGAGGTCTGGGCTCCCGGCCTCGGGACGTGGCTGGAGGTCTCCTCGTGCAGCAATTTCGAGGACTTCCAGGCCCGCCGGATGGGGCTCAAATACAAGGATGCCGAGGGGAAGAACCGCTTCTGCCACACCCTCAACGGTTCCGGGACCGCCCTGGCCCGGTTATTTATCGCCCTTGTGGAAACGCACCAACAAGACGATGGTCGGGTCTTGCTTCCTGAGAAATTACGTTCATACATGGGGGCAGATTTTATTTAAAATCGGTAAAAACGAGCCCCTCCCTTTGTGATTCTCCTGAAGGTCCCCTCCAGAACGCTCGCCCTGACGGCGGCTCTGGTCTTTTCCATCGCCTCCTCCACGGGGGGCCTTCGGGCCGACGGCATCGTCATCCCCCAGCTCCCGCCGCCCGCGCCGACGGCGGCCTTCGGCGACGATCCCGCCGCCGCCATCGCCGCCACGGGGAACGCGGCGCAGGATGCGCGGATCGGCCAGATCGTCGCGAAGATCGTCAGCGGCGGCCACTACCTCCAGAAGCCGATCGACGACTCGGTCTCCCAGCTCTTCCTGAAGAGCTACGTCGACGCGCTCGACTTCCGCCACATGGTCTTCCTCCAGACCGACCTCGACGAATTCGCCCAGGCCTACGGCACCGCGATGGGGGTCCTCCTCCTCAACGCCGATCTCTCCCCCGAGGCGGCGATCTACAAGCGTTTCCTCGACCGCCTCGCCGAGCGCGTCGCCCTCGTCGACCGCCTGCTGAAGGACCCCGCCGTCACCGGCGACTTCACGAAGGACGAGAGCTTCAACATCGACCGGACGAAGGCCCCGTGGCCGAAGACCCCCGCCGAGGCCGACGACCTCTGGCGTCTCAACATCCGGTACGAGCTCCTCCAGGGCCGCCTCGGCACGAAGGAGAAGCCCGAGGAGACGATCAAGAATATCTCCCGCCGCTACAACCGCCTCCTGAAGACGATGCGGGAAAACGAGCACGAGGACCGCCTCGGCATCTACCTCTCCGCCCTCACCCACGCCTACGATCCCCACTCCGACTACCTCACCGAGGACGAGATGGAGAACTTCCGGATCAACACGATCAACATGTCGCTCGTCGGCATCGGCGCGGTCCTCTCGACCGACGTCGAGGGCTACCCGAAGGTCGTCAGCCTCGTCCCGGGCGGCCCCGCCGACCTCGGCGGCCAGCTGAAGCCGACCGACCGGATCCTCTCCGTCGCGCAAGAAGGGCAGAAGCCGGTCGACGTCGCCGACATGAAGCTCAACAAGGTCGTGAAGATGATCCGCGGCGCGAAGAAGACGAAGGTCACGCTGACCGTCATCGCCACCGAGGGCGCGGCGACCGACAGCAAGGGCAAGCGCGAGATCACGATCGTCCGCGACGTGGTGAAGCTGACCGAGCAGGTCGCCCAGGCCCGCCTCTACGAGCGGACCCTCGCCGACGGGACGAAGCAGCGTTACGCCGACATCATCCTCCCCGGCTTCTACGACCACGCCTCCGACGACGTGAAGCGGCTCCTCCTCCGCCTCCAGAAGGAGAAGATCGACGGCGTCATCCTCGACCTCCGCACGAACGGCGGCGGCATCCTCGAGGAGGCCGTGAACCTCACCGCCCTCTTCGTCCCCTCCGGCCCCGTCGTCCAGGTGAAGGACGCGCGCGGCGCCGTCCAGTCGTTCCGCATGGGCTTCGGGAACAGCCCCGTCTACACCGGCCCCCTCATCGTCCTCGTCGGGAAGCCGAGCGCCTCGGCCTCCGAGATCACCGCCGCCGCCCTCCAGGACTACGGCCGGGCGCTGATCGTCGGCGGGAAGACCACGTGGGGGAAGGGGACCGTCCAGAAGCTCTTCGACCTGAAGGAAATCAACCTCGGCTTCCGCACCGGGAACGATCCGGGCGGCCTGAAGCTGACGATCCAGAAGTTCTACCGCATCGCGGGCGGCACGACCCAGAACCGGGGCGTCCTCTCCGACGTCGTCCTCCCGGCCCTCGACGACTACATCGACTACGGCGAATCGTCGCTGCCGAACGCGCTGGCCGCCGACGAGGTCCCCGTCGCCGACTACACCCGCGTCCAGCCTCCCTTCACCTTCATCCCGCAGCTCCAGAAGGCTTCCTCGGACCGCATCGCCGGGAGCGAGGAATTCGCCTGCCTGAAGGACCGCCTCGCCCTGCTGAAGGAAAAGACGATCCCGCTCAACGAGGTCGCCCGCAAGGCGCAGCTCGACGCCTTCAAGGCGATCGACGAGCGGGAGAAGAAGCTCGCCGACAAGCCGGTTTCCGACCACAAGGTCTGGATCCTGAACCTCGCCATGCTCGACAGCAACCAGCCGCTGAAGCCGGTCTCCGACATCCGCCCCTCGGCGAAGTCGCTCAAGGGAAAGAAGGCCCCCGCCTCCTCGACGAGCGACGATGACGCCGACGCCGATTCGGCGACCCAGGACGAGGGAACCGTCCGTCGCGACATCTCCCTCGACGAGACCGTGAACATCTTCGGCGATTACATCCAGGCGCTGGGGAAAGCCCCCGGGACGCCGGCCACCGCCTCCGCGCCCGCCCCTGCCGCCGAGACCGACGCCCCCGCGAAGCCGCGCGGGTTGTGGGACGCGATGAAGGGCTTGTTCAAGTAGGCAGGGCGCTTTCGGCTCCGCCCGCACAGGGACGCGTGATTCTCCCAAGCGCCCATCTCCCGATAGGAGTCTAGGCGTATTGACCCTATCTCCCCCCGCAACCCGTACCCTCGGGCGTACCGGAACCATCCGATTTTAATCCAGTTAGGAGACGAGGCGCCGCCCAAGCGCATCCGCCTAGCTAAGGCCCTCCGAAGGGGAGGTTCGAGGAGGGGCGAAGCCCCTCTTGGGCTATAAAGCGGATCGCCTCCAGCTGTACAGGATTGACCGCGCAGGTCCCGAAGGGCCGCTCCGCAACACGGCATCAAGGACGCGCTTTCCCAAGCGCCCCTCTCCCCCCCCGTCAGGCAAAGAAGGGAGGTGTGGCAGATTGCCGCAGTACCCCAAAGGTTACAAAAAAAGCGTTGCCAAAAGAGGTGGGGGACGCCTATAGGAATAGCTCCCCTTTTATATTCCTATGCCGTTTTTTGCAGCATTAACATCTTCTGAGGCCGCGGCGGTCCACCAGGTTCCCTCTCCGGTGGCCCCCGTTCTCTTCCATCTCGGCCCCGTCGGCATCAGCGGCTCGATGATCGTCATGGTCGTCGTCGCGGCGGCCCTCATCGCCTTCGCCCAGATCGCCACCCGCTCCGCCACCCTCATCCCCACCGGTCTCCAAAACTTCGCCGAATGGGTGATCGAGTCCCTCTACAACTTCCTCGGGGACATCCTCGGCGCGAAGCTCGTGAAGGCGACGTTCTGGTTCTTCGCCTCGCTCTTCCTCTTCATCCTCGCGTTGAACTGGTTCGGCCTCCTTCCCGGCGTCGGCACCATCGGGCGCGGCGTCGGCGAGAGCGCCCTCGACCTCCACATCACCGAGCCCTTCCTCCGCGGCGCGAATGCCGACCTCAACCTCCCCGTCGCCCTCTCCCTCCTCTTCTTCGGCCTCTGGATCTTCTGGGCCGTCCGCTACAACGGCCCCGTCGGCGTCATCAAGCACATCTTCGGCTCGAAGGCCGATTTCCCCGGCATCGTCGGCTTCCTCATGGCGATCGTCTTCGTCGCCGTCGGCGTCCTCGAGCTGATCTCGATCCTGATCCGCCCCATCGCCCTTTCCTTCCGGCTCTACGGCAACGTCTACGGCGGCGAAGTCATGATCGACTCGATGATGAACCTCGCGAACAGCCCCTTCCTGAAGTGGATCGCCCCGACGCCCTTCTACTTCTACGAACTCCTCGTCGGCCTCGTCCAGGCCCTCGTCTTCTGCCTCCTCTGCTCCGTCTTCACGGCCATGATGTGCCGCCACGACGAAGAGGGAGGGAGCCACTAGCCCCTTTCAGACCCTTTGATCCCGCCGGACTGCGACAGACGCGGCGGCGGGTTCAGCCCCCAAAAAAACAAACCACCGCATCCCTCCATGAATCACCTCCTCGCTGAAATCACTGGCAACCTCCACGCCGGCCTCGCCCTCCTCGGCGCCGCCATCGGCATCGGCCTCATCGGCGCGAAGTTCGTCGAAGCCGTCGGCCGCAACCCCGGCGCGCAGAACAAGGTCCTCGTCTGGGCGATCCTCTGCATCGCGCTCGTCGAGTCGATCTTCTTCTACGCCCTGTTCCTGGTGAAGTAAGTCCCTCGGCGTCGCCCGCCGCATGGCGGGCGACGCCGACTTCCCTTTCCAACACGCTTCCTCCCCACCTTCCCCCTTTCCTATGTTCCTCTCCACGGTCATTCTCGCCCAAGCCGCCGAAACCGCCGCGCCCTCCAGCAGCATCGTCGGCGACCTGAAGGAAACGTTCGTCCATAACGGCGTCAACGGCCCCGACCTCCTCGCGCAGGCCATCGTCTTCCTCGTCGTCGCCCTCGCGCTGAAGAAGTTCGCCTACGGCCCGATCCTGAAGGTCCTCGAGGAGCGCCGGGCCCTCATCTCCCAGGGCCTCGAGAACGCCGAGAAGATCAAGGCCGAGCTCGCCAACGCCCAGGCCCACGCCGCCAAGGTCCTCCACGAGGCGGGCAACCAGGCCAACGGCATCATCGCCGAGGCCCGCAAGACCGCCGAGGCCCAGATCGCCAAGGCCCAGGCCGACGCCGCGAAGGTCGCCGAGGCCCAGCTCGCCTCCGCCCGGGAACAGATCGCCCAGGACCGCCAGCAGATGCTCCGCGAGACGAAGAACGAGGTCCTCGGCCTCGTCTCGACCGTCCTCACCCGCGTCTCCGGCAAGGTCCTCACCGCGCAGGACCAGGAGCGCCTGAAGTCCGAGACGCTCGCCGTCATCACGCAGAACTAATTTCGTCCCCTCCTCCCTCCGCACCCCATGAAGATCAACCGCGAAGCCCGCCGCGACGCCCGCAAGCTCTTCTCCGCCTGCCTCACCCCCACCGGGGTCGAGCCCGACCGGGTGCGGACCGTCGTGAAGCGGATCGCCGAGGGGAAGCCCCGGAACTACCTCCCCCTCCTCCAGCGTTTCAAGGAACTCCTCGCCATCGAGGAGGAGCGCCGGACCTACATCATCGAGAGCGCCGTCGAGCTCCCCGACAAGGGCGCGGCGATCTTCGCCGACCTGACGAAACGCTTCGGCGCCCCCCTCGTCACCCGCTACACGGTGAAGCCGGAACTCCTCGGCGGCGTCGTCATCTACGTCGGCAGCCGCATCTGGGACGGCTCCCTCCAGTATCGCCTGCGGAGCATCACCCCGCCCTCGTGGCTCCGCCGCCGCGGCATCGACGTCCGCTAAGGCGTCGTCCGCAATCCCTCCCTCTTTAAACAAGCAAAACGTTCCCTACCGAACCCACCATCATGAGCAGCCTCCTCCAGGAAATCGAAGCCCAGATCGCCAAAGTCAAAACCGACATCACCGAAGGGGCCGTCGGCACCGTCCGTGAAGTCACCGACGGCGTCCTGAAGATCAGCGGCCTCGGCGGCGTCGCGATGAACGAACTCATCGAGATCTCCTCCGCCACCTTCGAGACCAACGGCCAGACCGTCGGCCAGTACGCCCTCGTCCTCAACATCGAGGAAACCGAGGTCGGCGCCATCGTCCTCGGCGAGTTCACCGGCATCCGCGAGGGAGACCAGGTCCGCGCCACCGGGAAGCTCCTCCAGGTCCCCGTCGGCAAGGGCCTCCTCGGCCGCGTCCTCAACGCCCTCGGCCAGCCCATCGACGGCAAGGGGCCGATCACCGCGACCACCCACTATCCCGTCGAGAAGCTCGCCCCCGGCATCATCGCCCGCCGCTCCGTCAGCCAGCCCGTCCAGACCGGCATCATGGCCATCGACGCGATGATCCCGATCGGCCGCGGCCAGCGCGAGCTCATCATCGGCGACCGCGCCACCGGCAAGACCTCGATCGCCATCGACACGATCATCAACCAGGCCAACATCAACAAGGTCCAGGCCGGGAAGCCCGGCTTCCGTCCGATCTACTCGATCTACGTCTCGATCGGCCAGAAGAACGCCAACGTCGCCCGCGTCATCGAGATCCTGACCAAGGCCGGGGCCCTCGAATACACCATCATCGTCAGCGCCACCGCCTCGGACAGCGCCACCAGCCAGTTCATCGTTCCCTTCGCCGGGGCCGCGATCGGCGAGTGGTTCATGGACAACGGCATGGACGCCCTGATCGTCTTCGACGATCTCTCCAAGCACGCCGTCGCCTACCGCCAGGTCTCCCTCATCCTGAAGCGCCCCTCGGGCCGCGAAGCCTACCCCGGCGACGTCTTCTATCTCCACTCCCGCCTCCTGGAGCGTTCCGCCCGCCTGAGCGAGAAGGCCGGCGACGGCAGCCTCACCGCCCTCCCGATCATCGAGACCCAGGCCGGCGACGTCTCCGCCTACATCCCGACGAACGTCATCTCGATCACCGACGGCCAGATCTACCTCGAGACCGACCTCTTCCACCAGGGCATCCGTCCCGCCGTCTCGGTCGGCCTCTCGGTCTCCCGCGTCGGCTCGGCCGCGCAGATCAAGGCGACGAAGCAGGTCGCGGGCAAGATCAAGCTCGACCTCGCCCAGTATCGCGAGCTCGCGGCCTTCGCCCAGTTCGGCTCCGACCTCGACGCCGGCACCAAGGCCAAGCTCGACCGCGGCGCCCGCGTCGTCGAAGTCTTCAAGCAGCCCAACTACAGCCCGATCGCCATCGAGGTCCAGGTCGCCATCCTCTGGGCCGTCCAGAACAACTACTTCGACAAGATCCCCGTCGACAAGGTCCAGGACTTCAAGGCCAAGTACGTCGAGGCCCTGACCCTCCGCCACGAGCCGCTCCTCGCCGCCCTCCGCGACAAGGCCGCCATCAGCGACGAGATCGCCGCCGAGCTCAAGACCTTCGCCAACGCCTTCGTCACGGCCTACCAGGCCTAGGTCGAAGCGCTCCTCCAGCCAGAAGCCGAGAAACGAACAAGGAACGCATGGCCAACACGCGCGACATTCGCCGCCGGATCAAGTCGGTCAAGAACACCGCCCAGATCACCAAGGCGATGCAGATGGTGGCGGCGACGAAGATGCGCCGCGCCCAGGGCCGCGCCGTCGCCGGACGCCCCTACGCCGCCCTCATCGGGAAGGTTGCCTCGCGCATCCGCCCCGAGGTCGTCGACGCGGGCCACCCCCTCCTCGAGGCGAAGGAGCTCGCCGGGGCCGCCCCGAAGAAGCTCATCCTCGTCGTCGGCACCGACCGCGGCCTCTGCGGCGGCCTCAACACGAATCTCTTCCGCGAGATCCACAAGGCCGACAGCGCCACGACCCGCTACGTCTCCATCGGCCGCAAGGCGAAGAACTTCATTCCGCGCCTGAAGGCCTCCGGCGTTCCGACCGGCGGGAAGAACCTCCTCGCCGACTTCGAGCTGAAGGACAACTTCACCCTCGCCCAGAGCAAGGCCGTGAGCCAGTTCCTCATCGACCAGTTCCTGGCGGGCGAGTTCGACACCGTCGAGATCGTCTACTCCCGCTTCGTCAACGCCCTCGTCCAGGTGCCGACCCATGCCCCGCTCGTCCCCGTCTCCCACGCCGACCTGCTGAAGCAGGCGCCGGAGCCGGTCGCGGCCGCCGCCGACGGGGTCGAGGCCGTCTACCTCGCTGAGCCCGAGGCGGGCGAGCTCCTCAGCCACTTCCTCCCCGCGGTGATCCACTTCCAGGTCTACCAGGCGATCCTCGACGCGCGGGCCTCCGAGCACAGCGCCCGGATGGTGGCGATGAAGAACGCCACCGAGAACGCGAAGGGCCTCATCAAGGACCTCACGCTGCAATACAACAAGGTCCGGCAGGCCTCGATCACCACCGAGCTGCTCGAAATCACGACGGCCCAGATGGCCATCGCATAGCGAGCGTCCTCCCCTCCCACCCAATTTACGGAACACAACACGAAGCATCCCCCTATTATGGCGAATCAAGGCAAAATCGTTCAGGTCATCGGCCCCGTCGTCGATGTCGAATTCAGCGGCGCGGTCCCCGCGATCTATGAGGCTCTCGAAATCGAGTTCACTATCGAAGGCAAGCCCGCGAAGCTGACCCTCGAGACCCAGCAGCACCTCGGCCAGGGCTGGATCCGCGCCATCGCGATGTCCTCCACCGAGGGCCTCAAGCGCGGTCTCCCCGTCACCGCCACCGGCGCCCCCATCAGCGTCCCCGTCGGCGAGGGCGTCCTCGGCCGCATCTTCAACGTCCTCGGCGAGCCGACCGACGAGCGCGGCCCGGTCACCTTCACCAAGAAGTATCCGATCCATCGCACCGCCCCGGCCCTCGTCGACCAGGACACCGGCTCCACCATCCTCGAGACCGGCATCAAGGTCATCGACCTCATCTGCCCCTTCACGAAGGGCGGCAAGGTCGGCGCGTTCGGCGGCGCCGGCGTCGGCAAGACCGTCGTCATCATGGAGCTGATCAACAACATCGCGAAGGCGCACGGCGGCTACTCCGTCTTCGCTGGCGTCGGCGAGCGGACCCGCGAAGGCAACGATCTCTACCACGAAATGGCCGAGTCCGGCGTCATCAACCTCGAGAAGATCGAGGAGTCGAAGGTCGCCCTCGTCTACGGCCAGATGAACGAGCCCCCCGGCGCCCGTCTCCGTGTCGCCCTCTCCGGTCTCGCCATGGCGGAATACTTCCGCGACGAGAAGAACCAGGACGTCCTCCTCTTCGTCGACAACATCTTCCGCTTCTCCCAGGCGGGCGCGGAAGTCTCCGCGCTCCTCGGCCGCACGCCGAGCGCCGTCGGCTACCAGCCGACCCTCGCCTCCGAGATGGGCAACCTCCAGGAGCGGATCACCTCGACGAAGAACGGTTCCATCACCTCGTTCCAGGCCGTCTACGTCCCCGCGGACGACTTGACCGATCCGGCCCCCGCGAACACCTTCGCCCACCTCGACTCGACGATCGTCCTCGAGCGTTCCATCGCCGAACTGGGTATCTACCCCGCCGTCGATCCGCTCGCCTCGACCTCGAAGGCCCTCTCGCCCGACATCATCGGCGAGGAGCATTACAACGTCGCCCGCGGCGTCCAGAAGGTGCTGCAGCGGTACAAGGAACTCCAGGACATCATCGCGATCCTCGGCATGGACGAGCTCTCCGAGGAGGACAAGAAGACCGTCTACCGCGCCCGCAAGATCCAGCGTTTCCTCTCGCAGCCGTTCCACGTCGCCGAAATCTTCACCGGCGCGAAGGGGCAGTATGTCCCGATCGCCGAGACGATCCGCGGCTTCAAGGAAATCCTCGAAGGCAAGCATGACGCCCTCTCCGAAGGCGACTTCTACATGAAGGGCGACATGGCCAGCGTCCTCGCCGCCAAGGACGCCAAGTAAGCGGGATTCCCGAACCCACCATGAGCGACACCCTGCACCTCGAAATCGTCACCCCGGACGGCCGCGCCTTCGCGGGCGACGTCGCCTCGGTGACGCTCCCCGGGGCCGAGGGCGATCTGGGGATCCTCCCCCAGCACGCCCCGCTCCTGGCCGCCCTGCGGCCCGGCGAGCTCAGCTACCTGCCGGTGGAGCCCGGCGTCGGCGGCCCCGGCCGCGAGGTCTTCCTCGCCGTCGGCACCGGCTTCGCCGAGGTCACCGGGACCACCGTCTCGATCCTCACCGACATGGCGGTCTTCCCCAAGGACGTCAACGCCGAGGCCGCCGAGGCCGAGCTGAAGCGGGCTGAAGAGGCCCTCCGCTCCCGCACCCTCGTCGGCGAGGAACTGGAGGCGACCGAGGCGTCGCTGGCGCGCTCGACCGCGCAGCTGCACCTGATCCATACGCACAAGGCGTAGGCCGATTCGGCGACATGAAAAAAGGCACCGGGTTTCCCGGTGCCTTTTTTCGTTTTGGGGCGCTTGGGAGAGGGACGCGTCCTTCGCGCTGTTTTCCGGAGCGCCCTTCGGGACTTGCGCGGTCACCCTGTACAGCTGGAGGTAACCCGCTTTATAGCCACAGAGGGGCTTCGCCCCTCCGTGACCTCCCCTTCGGAGGGCCTGAATTAGGCGGACGCGTTTTGGCGGCGCCTCGTCTCGGAACTGGATTAAAATCGGCTGCTTCCTGGAGCGCCCGAGGGTACAGACTGCGGGGGGAGACGGTACCAATACGCCTAGACTCCTATTGGGAGAGCTACGCGTTTTGTTCTTACCGCATGACGGCGACGGCCAGGATGTACGGCAGCCGTTCCAGCCAGACTTCGAGGGGTTCGGAGTAATCGACGTCGCACTCGATCCGGTCGCAGAGCCGGGTCGCTCCGAGGCGTTCCATTTTCTCATCGAAGATGCGGCCGAAGCCGCAGAATTGCTCGTAGCTCGAATCGCCCAGGGCGAGGACGCCGTAGCCGACGCCGTTGAGGGAGCCGGGGGTGAGGAAGGCCATCTTGTCCCAGAAGGGGATGGCGTCGTCGGGCGGCTCGCCGTCGCCCCAGGTGCTGGTGACGATGAGGACGAGGCCCGCGGCCTTCAGCTTTTCGGGGGTGAAACCGGCCATGTTCTCCAGGCGCGGGAGGAAGCCGAGGGAGGCGGCCTTCTCGGCGGTTTTCTTGGCGCAGTCCTCGGCGTTGCCGGTCGTGGTGCCGAAGAGGATCGTGACTTCTTTGCTCATGCGGATGGATGAGGTGGGTTGCGTTCGGTGGGGGGGGTGAAAAAATCAGGCGAGGTGAAAGGAGGCGCGGATGAGGCGGTTCCACTTGTCGGGCGCCTGTCCCTTGCCGGAGGCGAGGGTGAAGAAGGCCCGGCCGTCGCGGTCGAGGCCGCTGACCTGGAGCGGCTCTCCCGGCTCCCACCAGCGGGGCTCGACGGCGAGCGACTCGATGGCGTCCATGCGGACGTGGAGGACGGAGTGGTCGTCGGTGCAGTAGGCCCAGCCGTCGGAGAGGCCGACCTTGCGGAAGCGGAAGGAATGGGAGTGGCTCAGCCCCGTCTCCCCGCCGCTCCCGCCGAGGGTCGCGGTGACGGAGAGCCCCGCGTGCATGAGGTGGCGGAAGGCGAGGAAAAGTTCGGTGATCTCGACCGGGCTGCCCTCGGGGAAGGCGGAGGAGGCCTGGCAATCGCAAGCGCCCTGGCCGTCGGCCTCGTCCCCGTCGGAGAGGAGGTGGGCCAGGTCGTTCGCCTCCATCCGGGCGTGGACGGGGGAGGGGGGTGGAAAGCCCTCGATGCCGATGGCCTGGTATTCCCGCACCCAATCGAGGAAGGCGGGGAAGTCGGCCTCGGGGGTCAGGCAGATCTTGTGGAAGAGGTTGCCCTCCAGGTTGCGGAATTCGACGGCGTAGCTGACGCCGCCCGGCATCGGCTGCTCCCAGACCCGCGCGTGATGCCAGTGGAGGAGCTCGAAGAAATGGTCGCCGTTCTCGGAAAGGAACCGGTCGCCGTCGCCCTCGGGGAGCTCGGGGTAGAGGCCGTAGTGGCCGAGGATCGCCGCCTGGTTGCGCGAGGCGATGAGGAGCGGGCCGAGGCGGCGGAGGCCGGAGAGCATCGGCTTCCACTGGCGGGAGAGGTGGAGCGCGATGCCGCCGTTGGCGGGGAACCAGAGGTTGCGCTTGAGGTCGGGCCGGAGGAGCGGGCTCGAGAAGCCCGAGGGAAGCCCGGGTAAGGGGGAGTCGGAAGGCCGGTTAAAGCGAAAGGACATGGCGGGGAGCATCCCCGATTTCGGCGCGCCCCGCTTCCTCCCCGTTGCGCTCCCCCGTTGGGAAGTTGCGCTTTCATCTGGTGGAAGGGGGAGGGAAAGGAGGGCGGCTCTCTTTAAGGGGGGGCTATCCGAACGGCGTTTTCTCGGCTAGAGTGGTCTGATGTCGATCACCCTTTCCAAGTCGGGCGCCCCCAAGGCGACGAAGTCGTATGCCGCCCGCGCCGCCCGCGAGCCCCTCGCCCCCTTCACCTTCGACCGGCGCGATCCGCTCCCGCACGACATCGTGATCGACGTCCTCTTCTGCGGCGTCTGCCACTCGGACATCCACCAGGCCCGCGACGAATGGGGCGGCAGCCTCTTCCCGATGGTCCCCGGCCACGAGATCGCGGGCCGCGTCATCGGCGTCGGCGACAAGGTGACGAAGTTCAAGGTCGGCGACCTCGCCGCCGTCGGCTGCTTCGTCGACTCGTGCCGCACCTGCGGCAGCTGCGGCGAGGGGCTGGAGCAGTATTGCGAGAACGGGATGACGGTGACCTACAACGGCATCGACCGGAGCGGCGCGCCGACCTTCGGCGGCTATTCGGAACGGCTCGTCGTCGACGAGGCCTACTCCCTCCGCGTCTCGGAGAAGCTCGACCTCGCCGCCACCGCGCCCCTCCTCTGCGCGGGGATCACGCTCTACTCCCCCCTCCGCCACTGGAAGGCCGGCCCGGGGAAGAAGGTCGGCATCGTCGGCCTCGGCGGCCTCGGCCATATGGGGGTGAAATTCGCCCACGCTTTCGGCGCCCACGTCGTCCTCTTCACCACCTCGCCGGGCAAGGTCGAGGACGGAAAGCGCCTCGGAGCCGACGAGGTCGTCATCTCGAAGGACGCCGACGCGATGGCGAAGCACGCGAACAGCTTCGACCTCATCGTCGACGCCGTCTCGGCCGAGCACGACATGAACGCCTACCTCAATCTGATCAAGCGGGACGGCACCCTCGTCCTCGTCGGCGTCCCCGAGAAGCCGCTCTCGATCCATCCGTTCAGCGTCGTCGCGAAGCGGAAGAACTTCGCCGGCTCGTGCATCGGCGGCATCGCCGAGACCCAGGAGATGCTCGATTTCTGCGCCGAGAAGGGCATCGTCAGCGACATCGAGCTGATCCCCATCGATAAGATCAACGAGGCGTACGAGCGGATGCTGAAGAGCGACGTGAAGTATCGCTTCGTGATCGACATGGCGTCGCTGAAGAACAGCTAGTGCCGGCGACCGGGCGTTTCTCTCCCGATAGGAGTCAGGGCGTATTGGCCCCGTCTCTCCCTATCGCTCGTACCCTCGGGCGCTCCAGGAAGCAGCGGATTTTTATCCAGTTAGGAGACGAGGCGCCGCCAAAGCGCGTCCGCCTAGTTGAGGCCCTCCGAAGGGGAGGTTCGAGGAGGGGCGAAGCCCCTCTTGGGCTATAAAGCGTGTTACATCCAGCTGTACAGGGTTGACCGCGCAAGTCCCGAAAGGCGGTTCCCGTTCCGCGATCCCTTTCCCCGTGCGCCTTGTCTCCCAAGCGCTCCTCTCTTATGCGCTTGGCAGACGGAGCGCCTAGGAGGCCCACGCTGAGTTAACGCCACGGAGCGGGGCAGCCCTTCGGGACCTGCACGGTCAACCCGGTACAGCTGGATGTAACCCGCTTTAACGCCACAGAGGGGCTTGCCTCCCGGCCATGCCAGTTAGTTTCCCCTGAGGAACGAGGTCGCTACCGCGACGGCATTCTGCCCCTCCGTGACCTCCTGTTCTGAGGGCCTGAACTAGGCGGACGCGTTTCCCCCTGCGCCTCGTCTCCTCACTGGATTAAAATCGGATGGTTCCAGTACGCCCGAGGGTACGTACTAAAGGGGTAGCAGTACCCATACGCCCAGACTCCCATCGGGAGAGGAACGCTTGGCGTTACCCTTTACCTCCGCCCCGCAACCGCCCGGCATCCCAGCAAGATCGCGATATCGAGCAGAATGATCGACGGCCCCGCCGGGAGGTCGAACAGGCACGAGACGATGATTCCGCCGACGGCTCCGGCTCCGCCCAATAGGAGGGCGGCGCGGGTCATTCCGGCGAAGTCCCTCGCCACCAGCCGCGCCGCCGTCGCCGGGATGACGATGAGGCCGCTGAGGAGGAGGGTTCCGAGCATCTGGATGCAGACCGTCACCGTCGCGGCGACGACGAGGGCGAAGAGGAGGTTCAGGCGGGCGACGGGCAGCCCTTCGACGCGGGCGAGGTCGGGCTGGACGATGCCGAGGAGGAAGGCCCTCCGGTTCCAGCCGAGGAAGGCAAAGAGGACGAGGGCGAGGGCGGCCTGGGCCAAGAGGTCGGCCTTGCCCGAGGCGTAGATGTCACCGAAGAGGAGGCTGTCGATCAGCCGGTATTTCCCCAGCTTGCTCAGGACGGCGACGCCGAGGGCGACGCTCCCGGTGAAGGAGAAGGCGATGATGGCGTCGGGGCGGAGCGTCGTTTGCTCGGCGATCTGGGCCATCCCGGCGGCCAGCAGGAGGCTGAAGAGGAGGACGACGGGCAGGAGCGGCATCCAAGGCCAGACGGCCTGGACGACGAAGCCGAGGGCGATGCCGGTGAGGGCGGCGTGGGCGAGGGCGTCGCTGAAGAACGACATGCCGCGCAGCGTGATGAAGACGCCGAGGTAGGCGCAGACGGGGCCGAGGAGGAGGGCGGAGAGGAGGGCGTTCCGGACGAAGGGAAAGTGCCAGAGGTCCAAGAGACTCATGTTTGGCTCATCGCGCTGGCGCGCTGGCGGGTGGCGTCTCCACTTTCTGCTTCTGATCGCCGTAGACTCCGGCGAGGACGTGCTCCTGGAGGACCTCGGCGGGGGTGCCGACGGCGCAGACGTGGCGGTTCAGGCAGACGACGACGTCGGCGACGCCGCCCGCCATGTGGAGGTCGTGGGAGACCATGACGATGGCGAGGTTGCGCCGCTGGCGGAGGTCGAGAAGGAGGTCGCGGAAGAGGGTGCCGCCCTTGATGTCGACGCCGGTCATCGGCTCGTCGAGGAGGAGGAGGGAAGGATCGCCGAGGAGGCTGTAGGCGATGAAGACGCGCTGCATCTCGCCGCCGGAGAGGGAGCCGAGGGGCCGCCGCGCGAGAGAGGAGACGCCGAGTTCGTCGAGGAGGGCGAGGGCCTTCTCCTCGTTCTTCCCCTTGCCGAAGGGGAGGAAGCGGGCGAGGCCGGTTTCCTGTTTCTGGAATTTGAGGGCGAGGAATTCGAGGACCGAGACGGGGAGGCCCCGGTCGAAGGCCTGGTATTGCGGGACGTAGCCGATGGCCTTCGCCTCGGGGCGGAGGCGGGAGAGGCTTCCCTCGGCGAGGGGCTGCAATCCGGCGATGGCGCGGAGGAGGGAGGTCTTCCCCGCGCCGTTCGGGCCGATGAGGGCGATGATCTCGCCCGCGCCGATTTCGAGGGTGACGCCGTGGACGGCCCATTCGCTCCGCGCCTTCGTCGCGCCGGGGTAGCGGACGCCCGCGTTCTCCAGCCGCAGCAGGGCGCGGCCCGGCGCGAGGGGGGCGCGGAGCGGATGGTTCACCGCGGGGGAGGGTTCCCCGCAGGAGGAGCAGCCGCAGGCGGAGGAGGCGGGGGGCGTTTTCACGGTCGGGCCATTGTCCACGCTTCGCGCAAGGTTTCAAGGTTGCGGCGCATGCGGAGGAGGTAGTCCTCGGACCGGGGCAGGCTGGCGGCCACCGCCGCGGGGGCGACCTCCAGCGTGTCGAGCTCGGCGACGGCGGCGCCGCTCTCGGTCGCGATCCGTTTGAGGAGCTTCGGCGAGTAGCCTTCCTCGGCGAAGACGGTGCCGACATGGGCGGCTTTCAGCTTCGTGATGAGGGCGGCGATTTTCTGCGGGCCCGGTTCCTTCTCGGGGAAGTCCTCGACGCTGCCGAGGTAGTGGAGGCCGTAGCGGGAGGCGAACCAGGGGAAGGCGTCGTGGAGGGTGAAGAGCTCCTTCCGCGGGGCGGGGAGGGAGGCGAAGAGGGCGCGGAAGTCGGCGTCGAGGGCGTCGAGCTTCGCGAGGTAGGCCGCGGTGTTCGCGTCGTAGTCGGCGGCGTGCGCGGGGTCGAGTTCCTTCAGCGCGTCGCGGATCGCCTTCGCCTGTTCCTTCGCCAGGACGGGATCGAGCCAGGCGTGGGGGTTGCCCTCCTTGGCGGCGTCCCGCTCCCCGGGCGTCATCGCGGCGAGGAGGCCGGGGGCCTTGGACAGATCGAGGATCCGCGTTTTCTTTCCCGCGAGATTTCCCGCCGCCGTCGTCAGCCACTCCTCGACGCCGAAGCCGTTCACGACGAGGAGGTCGGCCTGGGAGAGGGTCTTGTAGTCGGTGGGGGTCGGCGCGAAGTCGTGGGGATCCCCCCCGGCGGGGCAGAGGGTCCGCGCATCGATCCGGTTGCCGGAGACGGCGGCGACGTGGGCGGCGATGGGAAGGAACGAGGCGGCGACGACGGGCCCGGCGTCGCCGAGGGAAGGGAGGGACAAAAAGAATGGCGAAAGGAGGAGCGCGATCGCGCATTTATTCATGCAAGCAACTTGCATTATTTTGTTCCTCATCGCAATCAAAAAAGAAGAGAGGGATGAAAATCCCCCTGTTCGCGAAGCCGAAAAGGCGTGCTATCTTCACCTCCCTTCCCATGGCTTATTCGTGCATCTCGGTCCGCGGCGCGCGGGTCCACAATCTCAAAGGCATCGATGTCGACATCCCCCACGGCACGCTGACGGTCGTCACCGGGCTCTCCGGCTCGGGCAAGTCGTCGCTCGCCTTCGACACGCTCTATGCCGAGGGGCAGCGCCGGTATGTCGAGACCTTCTCTCCCTACACGCGCCAGTTCCTCGACCGGATCGACAAGCCCCAGGCCGATTCGATCGAGGGGATCCCGCCCGCCATCGCGATCGAGCAGGCGAACGCCGTCCGCACCTCGCGGAGCACCGTCGGGACGATGACCGAGGTCGCCGACCACCTGAAGCTCCTCTTTCCCCGCCTCGCCCGGCCCGATTGCCCGACCTGCGGCCGCCCGATCCGGGCGTGGACGGCGCGGGAGATCGTCGCCGACGCGGCGGGGGTCTTCCCCGACGGGGAGTGCCTCGTCCTCTTTCCCATCGCCTTCCCGAAGGGGACGCCCCGGGGCGAGGCCGCCGCCTTCCTCGGCGCGCAGGGCTTCCTGCGGACCTGGGAGAAGGGCGAGGTCGTCCGCCTCGACGAGGGCGACCCGAAGGCCGCCGTGCCGGAGGAACTCCTCGTCGTCCAGGACCGGGTGAGGACGAAGGAGACGGCCCGCCTCGCCGAGGCGGTCGAGAACGCCCTCCGCTACGGCAAGGAGGAGGTCCGCCTCCGCTCGCCCTCGGGCGGGGAAGAGCATCGCTACAACCGCAAGGCCGTCTGCCCGCACGACGGGGCGACGGTCCCCGACGCGACTCCGGCCCTCTTTTCCTTCAACCACCCGACCGGGGCCTGTCCCCTCTGTCGCGGCTTCGGGCGGACCGTCGAGATCGATTACGAGCGGGCGCTCCCCGACCGTTCCCTCACGATCCGCCAGGGCGTCGTCCGCGCCTTCCAGGGCGACACGATGGCCGAGAGCCAGCGCGATCTCCTCCGCGCCTGCAAAAAGAACGACATCCCGATCGACGTCCCCTTCGCCCGCCTCTCCGAGAAGGACCGCCGCTTCGTCCTCGACGGCGAGATCCCGGCCGACGCCGATCCCGAGGAATCGTACGGGCAGGGGCTCTGGTACGGCGTGAAGGGGTTCTTCCGCTGGCTCGAATCGAAGAGCTACAAGATGCACGTCCGCGTTCTCCTCTCCCGCTACCGGGATTACCGGACCTGCCCGGCGTGCCACGGCGCGCGGCTCCGGCCCGAGGCGCTCCTCTATCGGATGCCGTGCCCCGACGGGGTCCGGCGGAATGTCGCCGAGATCAACCTCCTCCCGCTCGACGCCTCGTTCACCCTCTTCAGCACCCTCGCCATTGCCGATGCCGACGAGCCGACCGAGCGGCTCCGGCGCGAGATCGTCCTCCGCCTCGGCTACCTCCGCGACGTCGGCCTCGGCTACCTCACCCTCGACCGCGCGACCCGGACCCTCTCGGGCGGCGAGATCGCCCGGGTCAACCTCACCTCGTGCCTCGGCAACGACCTGGTGAACACCCTCTTCGTCCTCGACGAACCGACGATCGGCCTCCACCCGCGCGACACAGGGAAGCTCCTCGGCATCGTCGAACGGCTCCGCGACCGGGGGAACACCGTCCTCCTCGTCGAGCACGACGAGGCGGTGATGCGGCGGGCCGACTGGCTCGTCGACCTCGGCCCCGGGCGCGGCGAGCAGGGCGGCACGGTTCTCCACTCCGGCCCGCTCGGCGACCTGAAGGGGGACGGCGCCTCCCTCACGGGGAAGTACCTTCACGGCAAGACCTCGGTCCCGCTCCCGAAGGAGCGGCGGAAGCCGAAGCCGGGCCAGGCCCTCCGCCTCGAAGGGGCGCGGGCGAACAACCTCGACGGCCTCGACCTCGATCTCCCGCTCGGCCTCCTCGTCGCGATCACCGGCGTCAGCGGCTCGGGGAAAAGCACCCTCGTCCACGAAGTCCTCCACGATACCCTCGCCCTCGCGGAGCGGACGGCGCGGGAGCAGGGAGAGACGCCGGAGGAGGCCTCGTCGCCGACGCTGCGGAAGCTGACCGGCCATACCGCGCTCGGCGAGATCCTCCGCGTCGATCAATCGCCGCTCACCCGGACCTCCCGCTCCAATCCGGCGCTCTACCTCGGCATCTGGGGTCCGATCCGGGAGCTCCTCGGCCAGACCGAGGAGGCCGCGGCGCAGGGGCTGACGGCGGGGGCGTTCTCCTTCAACGGCGGGATGGGGCGGTGCCTCCGGTGCGGCGGCTCCGGCTCGGAGAAGGTCGAGATGCAGTTCCTCGCCGACGTCTTCATCACCTGCCCCGTCTGCGACGGGAAGCGGTTCCAGCCCCACGTCCTGAAGATTTCCTACCGGGGCCGGAACGTCGACCAGATCCTCGCGATGACGGCGCTCGACGCCCGCGATTTCTTCCGGACGACCGACGACCTCGACGCCTTCCACCGCTCGCGGCACGAGGCGATCATCCCGATCCTCTCGCTCCTCGCCGACGTCGGCCTCGGCTACCTTCGCCTCGGCCAGCCGCTGAGCCATCTCTCGGGCGGCGAGGCGCAGCGGATCAAGCTCGTCTCCCACCTCTCCGGCGCGGGCGGCGAGGAGGAAGAAGAGACGAAGCCGAAGAAAGGAAAGGAAAAGGAGAAGGCCGGCAGCCGCCTCTTCATCCTCGACGAGCCGACGACCGGCCTCCACTTCGACGACGTCCGGCTCCTCCTCGCGCTCCTCCAGCGGATCGTCGACCGGGGCGACTCGGTCTTCGTCATCGAGCACAACCTCGACGTTATCGCGACCGCCGACTGGGTCGTCGAGCTCGGCCCCGAGGCGGGAGCGGGCGGCGGGAAGCTCGTCGCCGAGGGGACGCCCGAGGCGGTGGCCCGGGGGACGAGCGCGACCGCGCCCTACCTGGCCGACCGGCTGGCGGGACGGCGGACGAAGCTCGCCGCGCCGCAGGGGGCGAAAAAGGCGAGGCGGGAATCGGGCGCGACGGGCGACATCGTCATCGAGAACGCCCGGCACCACAACCTGCGCAACGTCTCGACGACGATCGAGCGGGGGAAGATGACCGTCGTCACCGGCCTCTCGGGGTCGGGCAAGTCGACCCTCGCCTTCGACCTCCTCTTCGCCGAGGGGCAGCGGCGCTACCTCGACAGCCTCAACGCCTACGCGCGGCAGTTCGTCGACCAGATGGAGAAACCGGCCGTCGACGCCGTCCGCGGCCTCCCGCCGGCCGTCGCCATCGAGCAGCGGCTGACGCGGGGCGGCGGCAAGAGTACCGTGGCGACGATCACCGAGATCCACCAGTTCCTCCGGCTCCTCTACGCGAAGCTCGGCGTCGTCCACGATCCCGAGACCGGCGAGGCCGCCGTCCGGCAGAGCCCCGGCGAACTGCTCGCCCGCCTCGACGCGCAGCTCGCGAAGTCGGGCGAGCTGACGGTCCTCGCGCCGCTGATCAAGGCGCGGAAAGGGATCCACACCGAGATCGCGAAGTGGGCCGAGAAAAAGGGCTACCCCTATCTCCGCGTCGACGGGAAGTGGATCGAGCCGGCGAAGTTCAAGGCCCTCGACCGCTTCACCGAGCACACCATCGACGCCGTCCTCGGCAACCTCTCGCGGAAGCAGCCCGAAGCGGAACGCCGCCGCCTCGTCGAGACGGCGCTCCTCCTGGGGCGCGAGACCTTCTACGTCATCGACAACCGGAGCCGCCAGACGGTCCACAGCACCGCCCTCTACTGCCCCGGGACGGGCCGCGCCTTCGAGGAGCCCGATCCCCGGCTCTTCTCGTTCAATTCCCCCCACGGCTGGTGCGTGGCGTGCCAGGGGTATGGGACGCTGGCCGATCTCCCCGCCTCGGCGCTCGACGACGAGGCCGGGGAGCTGGCGCGGGAACTCGCCATCGAGGCGGCCCGCGACCGGGCCGAGGAGGAGGCCGACGGCGCGGAGGAATCGACGACGCGGCCCTGTCCGGCGTGCGACGGCGGGCGGTTGAACCCGCTCGCCCGCGCGGTGCGGCTCCCGCTCGGGAAGCTCGCCGTCGACGGGGCGAAGGTCGATCCGACGCTCCCCGACCTCGGGCGGCTCACCGTCGGCGCGGCGGCGGCGTGGTTCGCCGTGCTCCGCACGAAGCTGAAGGGACGGGCGGCGGCGATCGGGCGGGACATCGTCCCCGAGATCGCCCAGCGGCTCCTCTTCCTGGAGGAGGTCGGCCTCGGCTACCTGACGCTCGACCGCTCGGCGACGACGCTTTCCGGCGGCGAATCGCAGCGGATCCGCCTCGCGGCGCAGCTCGGCTCCAATTTGCAGGGGGTCCTCTACGTCCTCGACGAGCCGACGATCGGCCTCCATCCGAAGGACAATGAGCGGCTCCTCGATTCCCTCGACGCGCTGAAGGCGAAGGGGAACACCCTCGTCGTCGTCGAGCACGACGAGGAGACGATGCGCCGCGCCGACCGGATCCTCGACCTCGGCCCCGGCGCGGGGCGCGAAGGCGGGAAGATCGTCGCCGAGGGGACGTGGAAGCAGCTGGCCGCCGATCCGAAGTCGGTCACCGGGATGGCCCTCGCCCATCCGCCGCAGCATCCGATCCGGGGTTCCCGTCGGCCGTGCGGGAGGAAGGAGACGGGCTGGCTGCAGGTCGTCGGCGCGAAGGCGAACAACCTGAAGGGGATCGACGCCGCGCTCCCGCTCGGCCGCCTCATCGTCCTCTGCGGGCCGAGCGGCGCGGGCAAGAGCACGCTCCTGCACGAGGTGGTGAAGCCCGCGTTGCAGGCGGCGTTGGCGCAAAAGGGGGCCAAGAAGGGGAAGGCCGTCGCTGATCCGCGCTGGAAGAAGCTCGTCGGGGCCGAGGCGATTTCCTCCCTCTGCGAGATCGACGCCTCGCCGATCGGGAAGACGCCCCGCTCGACCCCGGCGACCTACCTCGGCCTCATGGACGGGCTCCGGAATCTCTTCGCCGCGACGCCGCTCTCCCGGCAGCGCGGCTACACGGCGGCCCGCTTCTCCTTCAATAGCGGCAATGGCCGGTGCGAGACCTGCCAGGGACAGGGCAGCGTGAAGGTCGAGATGCCGTTCCTGCCCACGGTCCACATCCCGTGCGAGGCGTGCGGCGGGAAGCGGTACAAGGCCGAGACGCTCGACGTCCTCTTCAACGGGAAGAACATCTCCGAGGTCCTGAACATGGGGATCGACGAGGCCTCGTCCTTCCTCGAAGGGGTGCCCCGCCTGAAGCGGCCCCTCGACCTCCTGCGGCAGACCGGCCTCGGCTACCTGACCCTCGGGCAGCCGAGCCCGACCCTCTCCGGCGGGGAGGCGCAGCGGCTGAAGCTGATCGCGCAGCTGGCGGCCTCGCTGGAGGGGGCGCTCCAGACGCGGCTGCGGAGCCGGTCGCCGGTCGCCGCGCGGCAGCTCTTCCTCCTGGAGGAGCCGACGATCGGCCTCCATCCCGCCGACGTCGGGCGCCTCCTCGATCTCCTCCAGAGCCTCGTCGACGCGGGCCACACGGTCGTCGTCATCGAGCATCACCTCGGCGTCATCGCCGAGGCCGACCACGTCCTCGAGCTCGGGCCGGGCGCGGGCGCGGCGGGCGGGAAGATCATCTTCACCGGGACGCCCGAGGAGCTGGCGAAGCTCCCCGAGGCGAAATCGGTGACCGGGCCGTTCGTGAAGTCGGAGCTGGAGGCCGGATGGAAGGCGAAGGCCAAGGCGGGGGCGGCGAAGAAGCGCGGGGCGGTTTGAGTTCCCGCCGCGGTGGATTACATTAGGGGAGAACCCTCTTCCCCCCTTCATGAATATCCCCCGTCTTTCCCCTCTTTTGGTCGCCGTGACGGTGGCTGCGGCCTCCCTCCTCCTGGGAGGCTGCGGCACGCTCGTCTCCAACGTCACCACGTTCCACAATCTTCCCGAGCACGCCGCCCTCTCGGGATCGGTCTATGTGAGGACGAGCGGGGGCGGGAGCGACCTGGAGACGGAGAGCTACCGGACGCGGGTCTATGCGGCGCTGGGCCGGATCGGCCTCGCGAGGACCGAGAATGCGAAGGGGGCCGATTACAGCGCCGTTCTCAGCTATTCGATCGACGAGGGGAAGAAGTTCACCTTCAGCCAGCCGATCTATGCGCCCGTCTGGGAGCCGACCTACCATCCCCGGCTGATCCCGACCCGGCACGGCTACGTCTACGTGAACGATTTCTATCCCGAGCCGGTCTACGACGTCGTCGGCTACCAGCAGGGAACCGGGATCGCCTACACCCGCACCGCGACGCTGAAGCTGGTCCGCGCGAAATCGGGGGCGACGGTCTGGGAAGGACGCAACCGGAGCACCGGCCCCGAGGGCGAGATCAGCGCCGTCCTCCCCGGGATGATCGACGCGATGGTCCGCGATTTCCCCGGCACCTCGGGCAAGACCCGGGTGATCCAGGGCAGCGCGCAGTAACGCGGGTCGGATCCAGCCAGATCGATCGTGGCACGTCGTGCAAGTGCTTTGGCGCGTCGTGCCGATGACGGAAGGCGGGTCGAGGCGGTAGGATCGACGGCATGACCCTCCTCTCCCTGACCCCGCAATCCCCGATCGGCTCGGGATTCCATGTCGAAACCACCTCCGCCGAAGTCATCCGCGGCCTCGACCTGACCGGCAAGACGGCGATCGTCACCGGCGGCTACGCCGGGATCGGCCTGGAGACGGCGCGGACCCTGGCCGGGGCGGGTGCCTCGGTGATCGTCCCCGCCCGCGACCTCGAAAAGGCCAAGGCCAACCTGCGCGGTTTCCCCGGCATCGAGACCGCCTTCCTCGACCTGCTCGACCCCGACTCGATCGACGCCTTCGCCGCGTCGTTCCTCGCGTCGGGAAAGCCGCTCCATCTCCTGATCGACAACGCCGGCGTCATGGCTCCGCCGCTGACCCGCGACGCGCGCGGCTACGAAATCCAGTTCGCCACCAACCACCTCGGCCACTTCCACCTCACGGCGCGGCTCTGGCCCGCCCTCGTGAAAGCCGAGGGAGCGCGGGTGGTCGCGGTCTCCTCCGCCGGGCATCGCTTCTCCGGCGTCGACCTCGACGATCCGAACTTCGAGCGTCGCCCCTATGACAAGTGGCAGGCCTACGGCCAGTCGAAGACCGCGAACGCCCTCTTCGCCCTGGAGCTCGACCGGCGCGGGCGGGAATCGGGCATCCGCGCCTTTTCCCTCCATCCGGGGGCGATCGTGACCGACCTGGGCCGCCACCTCGTCGCCGACGACCTCAAGGCGTTCGGCGTCACCCTGGGCGCGGACGGCTCGTGGATCCTGGCACCCGACAGCCCGTTCAAACTCAAGACGATCCCCCAGGGAGCCGCGACGACGGTCTGGTGCGCGACGAGCCCCCGCCTGAACGGCCTGGGCGGCGTCTACTGCCAGGATTGCGAGATCGCCGCGCCTTCTTCCGGCGAAGGCTTGGAAGGGATGCGGGACGGCGTTCATCCGTGGGCCGTCGATCCCGGGGTGGCGGCGCGGCTCTGGAGCCGCAGCGAGGAGCTGACCGGGGTGGTCTTTCCGGCGTGAGCGGTCGGGCGGGGATTGATGTCGCCCCTTCCCGGTATCGCGCCTAGACTGGTCGTCGCCATGGAGCAGATCAAGATCCCGGCCATCCTCTCGCCCGCCCTGCGCAAGGCGGGGATCGATCCCGTCGTCGTGCTGCGCCGGGCGGGCTTTTCTCCGGCTTTCCTGGCCGACGGAGAGGGGATGGCGACCCCGGAGCAGGTCGTCCGGCTCTGGGCCGTGATCGAGGGGATGGCTCCCGATCCGGCCTTCGCCCTGCGGCTGCCGCTGATGATCCCGCCCGAGAAGCATCACCCCGCGAGCATCGCCGCCCAGCACGCCCGCGATTTCCGCGACGGGCTGGCCCGGTTCGCCCGCTACAAGCTGCTCTGCTGCGGCGAGGAGATCGGGGTCGAGGTGCGCAGGGGGGAATGCCTCGTCTCCTTCGATTGGCCGCAGATTCCGGGGCCGCTCCCGCCGTTCTTCGTCGACGTGGTGTTTTCCTCGACCCTCGAACTGGGACGGCGCGGCACCCGGCGCGACCTCCGTCCGCTGCGGGTCGAGCTGGCCCGGCGGCGTCTCCCCGGAGGCGGCCACGAGGCCCACTACGGCTGCCCCGTCCGCTGGGGGGCGCGCCGGAACCTCCTCGTCTTCCGCGCCGCCGACCTCGACCTCCCGTTCGCCACCTACAACGCCGAGCTGCTCGCGATGCTCGGTCCCCAGCTGGAGGCCGAACTGGCCCGGCGGAAGTCGGTGCGGACGGTTTCCGAGAAGGTGAAATGGGTCGTCGCCCGGTCCCTGGAAAAGGGGCGCGTCGACATGGCCGACATCGCCCGGGAGATCGGCCTCGGCAGCCGGACGCTCCAGCGCCGGATCGCGGAGGAGGGGACGACGTTCCGCCGCCTGGTCGACGAGACGCGGCGGGAGCTGGCCCGGCGCTACCTGGGCCAGCCGTCGCTGGCCCTGGGAGAGGCCGCCTTCCTCCTCGGCTACGAGGACCCCAATTCGTTCTTTCGCGCCTTCAGCCGTTGGGAGGGGCGGACGCCCGGCGACTGGCGGGCGGCGCAAGAGGCTTGAGGCAAGAGGCTTAAAAATCCGAGGCTGCCTCAGCATCCCTTGAACGCCGCCAGCCAGCCGAGCTGGGCCCAGAGGCGGAAGCCGTCCTGGATGATCCGGCTGCGGCGTTCGAGTTCGGCTTCGGGATTCCGTTTCGGCAGCGGTTGGGGGAAGGCGTCCTGGCAGGCCTTGGCGAGGGGGCGGCCCGCGCCGAGGGCGGCGAGGAGGCGGAAGGCCTCGGGGCCGAGCCGCTTCGAGTAGAGGAGCTGGTCGGAGCGATGGACGGCGAGCCAGGTTTTTTCGGGCTTCGGAAGCGGCGGGCGCTTTTTCTCTTTTCCCTTCTTTTTCCTCCGCGTGAGGACGTTGCTCGCCTCGGAGCGGAGGCGGGTGTCGTGCTGGAGGGCGAGGACGAAGGCGTCGACGGGGTGGCGGAGTTCGAGGAGGGTGAGGTGGGGCTGGAGGCGGAAGCGGAGCTGGCCCGGATCGCCCCCGGACAGAACCTCGGCGGGGAGGGGGGGGAGCTCGGCCTCGTCGAAGGCGACGACCTGGGCCCACTCGAAGCGGGCGAGGTCGACGGCGAGGGCCTGTCCCGGCCGGGGAGAGCTCCATTTCCGGTTTGCCGGTTGCGCGAGGAAGGCGGGGAGAAGGCTGCCGAGGTTGCGGAGAGTGTGGCTGCGGGAGGGGTGGGCCGTCAGGTAGGCGCGGGAGAGGGCGGCGAAACGCCTCGCTCCGAGGGCGGCCTCCAGGGCGGGAAAGTCCTCGCGCAGGGCCTCCGTGACGCGGAGCCAGTATTGGACGTGGTAGATGTCGAGCCGTTCGGCGGCGGTGAGGCGGTCGTTCGGCTTGACGAGGGCGAGGGCCGTGCGCTCCTTCTTCGCGCCGGGCGGGGCCATGATCGCGGCGGCGACGGTTTTCTGGAACGCCTTCAATCCGGCGCGGGAGCGGGCGTCAGGCTTGGGCTTGGCCATGGGAGGAGCGGTGGGCGTCGAGGTAGCGGGACGATTTCTTCGCCTCGGCGTGGACTTCGTCGAAGGAGGGAATGCGGTCGTCCCATTCGAGGAGGGTCGCCGTCGCCCCGGTCCGCGCGAGGACGCGGGCGTAGAGTTTCCAGACGGGGTCGAGGACGGGATGGTCGTGGGTGTCGAGGAGGAAGCGTTCGTACTTCGAGTGGCCCGCGATGTGGATCTGGGCGACGCGCCGGGGATCGACAGAGTCGACGTAGACGCGCGGGTCGAAGCCGTGGTTCCTCGAGGAGACGTAGATGTTGTTCACGTCGAGGAGGACGCCGCAGTCGGCTTTCTCGACGACTTCGTTGAGGAATTCCCATTCGGTCATCTCCGAGGCGTGGAACTCGACGTAGCTGCTGACGTTCTCGACGGCGATGGGGACTTCGAGGAAGTCGCGGACCTCGCGAATCTTCTGCGCCGTCCGCTTCGCGGCGGCGAAGGTGTAGGGCATCGGGATGAGGTCGTGGGTGTAGGTGCCGTCGACGCTCCCCCAGCAGAGGTGGTCGGAGAGCCACGGGGTCTTCGTCCGCTTCACGAGGGCCTTCAGCCGCTTCAGGTGGGCGCGGTCGGTCTTGTCGGCGGAGCCGAAGTACATCGAGACGCCGTGCTGGACGACGCGGTATTGCTCGAGGATCTGGTCGAGGACGTGGAGGGGGCGGCCTCCGTCGACCATGAAGTTCTCGGAGATGATCTCGAACCAGTCGACGGTCGGCTTCCGGCTGAGGATGTGCTGGTAGTGGGGGACGCGGAGCCCGATGCCGATGCCGTAATCGGTGAAGCCGTTGAAGGCGTTGGCGGGCATGGGGGAAAAGGAAAGAAAAAGGAGCGCCGGGCGGGGATCGGACCGCGCCCGGCGCGGGAGCGGGCTAGAGGACGCTGTTGGTCTTGCAGCCGCCCTTGCCCTTGCAGGAGTTCTTGCCCTTGCAGCTGTTGTCGCCGCTCTTGCAGCCGCCCTTGCCCTTGCACGAATTCTGGCCCTTGCAGGAGTTCGTGTCGGCGGTGTTGATCGAGGCCTGGAGGAGGGAGCCGGGAGCGGACGAGGCGGAGGCGTGGACGCGGGCCGAGGTTCCGGCGGTGAGGCCGGCGACGGCGAGGCCGAGGAGGAGGGCGTGAGTGGTGCGGTTCATGATGAGGTTTTCCTTGGGTTGGATGTTCGACGTTGAGTTTCGGGCCGCCGTCTTCCCTGGCGGGATCGGCGGCGGCATGGAACGTGAGAGGCGGGGCGTCGGGATTTATTCCCGTGGGGGACGAAAAAGATGGGGAAAAATTTAGGGGTGGGTGCCTTTGTTCCGGCAGAGGAGGGCGTCGACGGAGAGTTTGCCCGGGCCGAAGAGGAGGACGATGAGGAAGGCGAAGGCGAAGAGGAAGGGGGCGGCGGAGACGAACTTGTCGGGCGCGGTCCAGATCGCCTGGAGGGACTCCTTTTCGGCCGTGGCATAGGCGACGCCCATGACGAAGAGGAGCGGCACGGGGACGATCCGGCTGGCGAAGCCGACGGCGAAGAGGAGCCCGCCGAGGGTCTCGGTCCCAGCGGCCATCACGGCATTCGCGTAGGGGAAGGGGATGCCGAGGTGGTCGAAGAAGCCGGAGACGTCCTTGAGGTGGGTCACTTTCCCCCAGCCCGCGAGCATCATGTTGATGCCCCAGTACAGCCGGATGGCGAGGAGGAAGGGCGACTGGAGGAGTTCGAGGAAGGCGGTCCAGCCTTCGTAGATGCGTTTGAGAGGATGGCTCATGGGGGGGCGGGTTCTTTCGGCGTGGGGTTGGGGAAATCAGAGGAGCTTTTTCACCGTCTCCAGGTCGCCCTCTCCGGCGAGGACGTAGGTGGTGGCGCCGTCCCGCCAGCTGGCGAGGGTCCAATCGCCGTGGCGGTTGAATTGGGAATGGCCCTGGCCCTGGGGCGGCGCGGTGGCGGGCCGCCATCCGGCGTCGCGGATGACGAAGAGATGGACGATCTTCCCGTTCTCCAGCGTGAAGCAGACCTGGCCGACCTGCCGCCCCTTCCAGTTGAAGGTCCGGCAGCCGAGGCTGGGGACCGCCTGGAGGCTGCCGGGGAGGACGATCGGCGAGGGGGCGTGGTTGGCGGCGAGCCAATGCTCGAGCGTGGCGACGTCGGGGGATTCGTGCGCGAGTTGGGTGACCTCGCCGCACGCGATCTGTTCGGCGAGTTCCCCCTCGTAGCTGGCGTAGGAGGGACGGAGGAGGGGCAGGAGCGCGGCCGCCGCGATGGCGACGGCGGCCAGCGCGAGGAGGGCGTAGGCGCGGGGACGGCGCAGAAGGGGAACGGGAATGGCGACGGGCCGGGGCTCCGCCGACCGCATCCGCGCGAGGAGGGCGGCCTTCGCGTCGGGGTCGGGCGCGGCGGTGGGGAACGTCTCGGCAAGCCTCCCCGTGACGTGGAGGTCGACGCGGCGTTCCTCGGCCAGCCAGCGGGCGAGCTCGGGATCGCGGCGGGCGAGGGCGAGGGCCTCGGCGAAGGCGGGATCGGCGTCGTCGGCCCCGTTCGCGCGGGCGGCGCGCAGCAGGCGGCGGGCTTCCTCGGGAGTCAGGGAGGAAGGCCGGCTCATGAAAGGGCCTCCGATTGCGATGGCGATGGCGACGGCGATTGGGCGGCGGGGAGGAGGCGGGCGCGGAGGGCTTCCTTCCCGCGCGCGATCCGGGACATGACGGTGCCGATGGGGATGTCGAGGATCGCGGCGATTTCCTTGTAGGAGTGATCGTGGAGGTAGAAAAGGGAGAGGGGCGCGCGGAAGACCTCATCGACGTGGCGGAGGGCGTTCAGGACGGTCGCCCCGTCGAGGCTCGCCTCCATGGCGGGGGGGATGACGGGGAGATCGCCGGTGAGGGCGCAGGCTTCGAGTTCCCGTTCGGGGAAACGGTTTTCCCGCCGCCGCGCCCCGAGGAACTGCCGGTAGAGGGTGCTGAAGAGCCAGCTTTTCACTTTCGAGGGGTCGCGCAATTGATGTCCTTTTTCAGCCCAGGCGACGAAGGTCTGCTGCGTGAGGTCGCCCGCTTCATGGCTGTCCCGGGCGAGACTCAGGGCAAAGCGGTGGAGCGGTCCGTAATAACGCTCCACCATCTCTTCAAAATCGACGGCGGCCATGGTCTGTGGAGTGGGAGGCTCGGGGGAACGACTTTATTCCCGGAAAAATGAGGGCGGCAGGATAGGGCGGAATCCCTGCCCGAATTTAGCGGGCCTTCCCCGGTCAAGGCAAGCCGCAAGCCGGTGGGACGGGATGCGGAAAGGGTGTCGCCGTTAACCGGCCTGGCGTTTCTCTCGTCCCGCCGCGTGGACGGCCATCGCGAGGGTATTGAGGGCGATCCCGACGGCGCAGACGCCGGGCCATTGCCAGAGGGACCAGGCGACGGCCCCGACGAGGGAGCCCGCCGCGCCGCCGCCGAAGCGCATGACCATGTAGATCGTGTTGAGGCGGCTCCGGGCCGAGGGGAGGAGGGCGACGATCTTCGCCTGTTCCGCCACCTGGACCGCCTGGACGCCGAGGTCCATGAGGAGGACGCCGACGATGAGTCCCGGGACCGTCACCCAGGCTCCCATCAGGACAAAGGAGACGCCTCCCAGGACGAGGGCGAGGCTGACGGCGCGGCCGCTCCCGATCCGGTCCGCGAGGCGTCCGAAGAACGGCGCGGCGAGGGCCCCGGCCAGCCCGACGAGGCCGAAGAGGCCGGCCTCGGCCGCGCCCCGGTGGAAGCGGTCGGCCATCAGGAAGGAGAGCGTCGTCCAGAAGGCGGTGAAGCTGCCGAAGGAGAGGGCGCTGACGAGGGACGAGGTCCAAAGCTTGGGACGGCCCCGGGCGACCTCCCAGAGGGACGACATCAGCCTGCCGTAGGACATCGCCGCCATCTCCCGCGACGGGGCGTGGCGGGGGAGGCGGAACTCGATCGCGACGGCGACCGCCGCCATGAAGGCCGCCGCCATCGCGAAGACCGCGCGCCAGCCGAAGGCGTCCGAGACGGCGCCGCCGATCGTCCGTCCCAATAGCAGGCCGCCGAGGACCCCCGTCATCAATGTCCCGACGACCCGGCCCCCGTCCTCCGGCGGGGAGAACTCGACCGCCATCGGGATCAGGATCTGGGCGCTCATCGCCGTCGCCGCCACGCAGAACTGGAGGGCGACGAGGAGGGGAAGGGAGGGGGCGCAGGCCATCGCCACGAGGAAGAGGATGCAGGCCCCCATCAGGCCGACGACGAGCCGCCGCCGCTCCAGCAGATCGCCGAGCGGCAGGAAGAAGAGGAGGCCGACGCCGTAGCCGACCTGCGAGGCGACGGAGACATGGCCGACCTGGGCCGGGGAGGCGTGGAAGTAGGCGGCGAGGCTCCCGAGGAGGGGCTGATTGTAGGCGATGTTCGCGACCGAGGCCCCCGATGCGAGGCTCATCAGCCAGAGGGTGCCTTGGGAGAAATGGAGATGGGCGGGGCGATGGGACATCGGGAAAGGAGGGGGACGATAGCACGCGGGCCGCGGTTTTCCAAGGAACCCGCCGCTATCTTTTCCGGGCCGCCTGTGGGAGGATGGCGGGGTCATGACCTCCGCCGACCTGGAACGGTACCTGCACGAATTCATTCCGCTTTCCCATGCGATGGGGGTGCGGGTCATCCGGGGGGACGGAGAGGGCGTCGAGCTGGCCGCGCCCCTCGGGCCGAATCTCAATCATCACCGGACCGCCTTCGGCGGCAGCATCGCTTCGCTGGCGATCCTCAGCGCGTGGACCTTGTTCCACGTCCGCCTGCGCGGGGTGGTGGCGAGCTCCCAGCTCGTGATCCAGCGGAGCGAGTTTTCCTATCTCAAGCCGATCGAGGGGGAGTTCTCGGCATTCTGCCCCGGGCCCGCGGCTGAAAAGTGGGAACGTTTCCTCGCCGTTTTCGGGAGGAAAGGAGTCGGTCGGTTGGCGCTGACGGCAGAGGTGCGGTACGCCGGAGAGGTGGCGGGACGCTTCGAGGGGGATTACGTGGCGACGCGGGGGTAGGGGGAAGGGGATCGCAGGGGAGGGGCAGCCCTTCGGGACGGGGTACATCTCCCTGTGCAGCTGGATGTAACCCGCGCGTTTAAAGATGCAAGAGGGGCTTCGCCCCTCCTGCATCTCCCCGTCTGACAGGCCTGGGTGTGGAGAGCGCGCGATCCTAAAGGCTGTTCTCCCATCCGCTCACTTTACTCCGCTGGATCCAACCTCCTTGAGGGCCGAGCCGCGGGAAGGAGCATCCGGAGGCAGGCCTATCCTCCTGGTTCTTTAATCCCCCACCGTCAGAACAATTTCCACCCGGCGGTTCTTCGTGTGGTCGGGGCTGTCGTTCGGGACCAGGGGGCGGGTGTCGGCGAATCCCTGCGCGGCGATCTTCATCGTGGCGAGGGAGGGGACGCTGTCGGTCAGCGCCTTCACGACGGCCCCGGCGCGGGTGCTGGTGAGGTCCCAGGCGTTGGTCGATTTCAGGGGGGTGCTGTCGAAGTGGGCCTCGACGGCGACGGCGGCGGGGAGTTTCTGGGCGGCCTGGGTCGAGATGGCGGCGGCGACGGTCTTCAGGAGGGGCGCGCCCTTGGCGTTCGGGACGGTTTCGCCCGGATCGAAGAGGAGGCCGGTGCCGATGCGGATGATGACGCGGGGCGCGGTGGCGGCATCGCCGGGGGCGGTGACGACCTGGATGTCGGGATCGTTCGGGATCGCCTTGTCGAGGGCGGCGCGGAGGGCCTCGGCGCCGAGGCGGCGGGCCTCGGCGGCCTTGCCCGCCTGGTCGGCGCGGGCCTGGACGTCCTGGAGCGATTCGGTCGTCTCCCGGAGGATCTGTTCGCGGTTCCGCAGGAGGGAGCCCTCGCGGGAGAGCTCGGTCTGAAGGCGGTCGACCTCGGAGCGGAGTTTCTGGTTGTCGGAGACGAAGAGCTGGAGCTGTTCCTGCGCCTCGCGGTTGCTCTGCTCCGATTTGGAGAGGCGGGTGTGGAAGAGGAAGGCGGCGACGGCGAGGAAGAAGCAGAGGCCGCTCCAGAAGAAGAGGCCGCCCCGGCCGCCGGGAGGGGCGAGGGGCTGGAGGCGGGCGAGGGGGGAAACCGGGGGAGCGGGGTAAGGGGTCGAGGATGTCGGTGACGGCTCCGTCGGCTGCGGCGGCGTTTGCGGCTTCGATTCCTTCCCTGCCGATGCGGCCCCCGGTATGTCTAACCCTTCGCTCATGCGGGGAGACTTTCGCCGAGGATCGGCGCTGCCGCAACCAAAAAGGCCCCGGCGGGGGAAGGGGCGCGTCGGGATTGCGGCAAAGGAGGCCTTAGAATCTCGCCGGGAGGGCCACCGCGGCCTCGAGCCGCCGGAGGTATTCCTTCCGGGGGATGTCGACGGCGCCGAAGGTGCGGGTGATGGGGGTGGCGACCTGGGTGTCGAAGAGGGTGAATCCGGCCCCGCGCAGGTGGGCGGCGAGGGCGCAGAGGGCGAGCTTCGAGGCGTCGGTCACGCGGTGGAACATCGACTCCCCGGCGAAGAACCCGCCGAGGGCGACGCCGTAGATGCCTCCGACGAGGGTCTCCCCTTCCCAGACCTCGACGCTGTGGGCGTGGCCTTCCCGGTGGAGGGCGGTGTAGGCGGCGACGAAGCCGGGGGTGATCCACGTTTCCTCCCGGCCCGGCGCGGGTTCGGCGCAGCCCGCGATGACGGCGGGGAAGGCGGCGTCCCGGGTGATGCGGAAGCGGCCCTGGCGGAATTTCTGGACGAGGCGCTTCGGGGTGTGGAAGGCGGCGAGGTCGAAGACGGCGCGGGGATCGGGGGACCACCAGGTGACGGGGTCCTCGGTCCAGGGGAAGACGCCGTGGCGGTAGGCCTCCAGGAGGCGGGGGATGGAGAGATCGCCGCCGACGGCAAGGAGGCCGTCCCGCTGGGCCTGGTCGACCGGAGGGAAGGCCAACTCGCGGGGATGGAGAAGGGAGACCTTCACCGGTCCATTATCGTCGGAGCGCGGCGCGGTGTCAAAGCGGCTATCTTCCCGTTCCCGCAGCACTCGGACGCATGATTCCTCCCAAGCACGCCCTCTCCCAATAGGAGTCTAGGCGTATTGGTACCGCTACTCCTTCAGTACGTACCCTCGGACGCTCAGGGAAGCAGCGGATTTTAAAACAGTTTGGAGACGAGGCGCCGCCCAAGCGCGTCCGCCTAGTTCAGGCCCTCCGAAGGGGACTGCCTGCGCGATAGCGCAATACCTCGTAAAGGGGAAACTAACTTGCAGGGTCGGGAGACAAGTTCGAGGAGGGGCGAAGCCCCTCTTGGGCTATAAAGCGGATCGCCTCCAACTGTACAGGGTCGACCCCGCAAGCCCCGAAGGGCCGCCCCACCCCCCTAATCCTCCGTAACCGCATCAGAAAGCTCATTGCGATCCGCCTCCCCTCGGGGGAAGTGAGCGGCGAGATGATCCCCGATCCGGGCGACGGCGCTCACAAGGCCCGCATGGAAATCGCCCTCACGGAAGCACGCCGCGATCTGCGCGGTGATCTCCTCCCAGGCGGCGGTCCCGATCTTCGCGTGGATGCCGGTATCGCCGACGAGGGCGAAGTTCCGCGAGGCCGGGGCGACGAGGAGGAGGACGCCGTTGCGGAGGGCGGTCTTCTCCATGCCGAGGCGGAGGAACTGGGCCTGCGCGGCGGCGACGGGATCGCCGACGCGGTGGCGGGTGACGAAGAGGCGGATTTCCCCGGAGGTGCGGGCCTCGGCCCCGGCGATGGCGTGGACGAGGGCGTCGTGGTCGAGGGCGGAGAGGAATTTCCGGTGGCGGAAAGGGAAGAGCCAGGAGAAGTTCATGTTACCAGCTCCCTCCCGCGCCGCCGCCGCCGAAGCTGCCGCCGCCCCCGCTGAAACCGCCTCCCCCGCCACCCCCTCCATCGCCTCGACTCCATCCGCCGCCGAGGCTGGAGCCGAGACCGCTTCCGATGCCGAAGGGAACGATGCCGCTCGAAGTATAGTGACGCCCGCCGCCGACTTTCATCCGGCTGAGGACCCAGAAAATGAGGAAGACGCCGATCAGGAAGCCGATGCCGAGGCGCTTCCCCGATTGGGCGGCCCGCTCGTCGCCGACGGTCTTTCCGTTGCCGACGAAGGGCTCTCCCTTGGCGGCGGAGATCAGGGCGTCGGCCCCGGCCTCGATGCCGCCGTCGAAGTCCCCGGCGCGGAGGCGCGGGGTGATCCGCTCGGAGATGATCCGCTTCGCGGTGACGTCGGGGATCACCCCTTCGAGGCCGGTGCCGACCTCGATGCGGAGGCGGTGTTCCTTGGCGAAGAGGAAGAGGACGACGCCGTTGTTCCGCCCTTTCCGGCCGATGCCCCAGGCCTGGGCCATCCGGTAGGTGGCGTCCTCGACGGCGCCGCCGTCGGGGAGGGCGGGGAAGAGGGCGACGACGATCTGGGTCGAGGTCTCCCGCTCGAAGGCGCGGAGCTTCCCGTCGATCCGCGCCTTCGCGGCGGGGGAGAGGAGCCCGGCGTAGTCGTTGCACCACGCGGCGGGCGCGGGCGGAACGGCGTCGGCGGCCCCGCCCTTCCCGCACGGGAGGAGGAAGAGCCCGAGCAGGAGGAGGAGCGACGCGGCCTTCACCGGATGCCCTTTACTTGACGGGGGTCGGCGGGTTGCTGTTGCTGTTGAAGTCGAACTGGACCTTCGGGGCCGTCTCCGCCCCGGCGGCGGCGGCGAAGTAGGCCCGTTCCTTGAAGCCGAGGAGGGGGGCGTAGAGGACGGCGGGGAAGCGGCGGATGGCGGTGTTGTACTGCTGCGCGACGACGTTGAAGTTGTTCCGGGCGACGGCGATCCGGTTCTCGGTCCCCTCGATCTGGGCCTGGAGGTCGCGGAAGTTCTCGGAGGCCTTCAGGTCGGGATATTTCTCGGCGACGACGAGGAGGCGGGAGAGGGCGCCGCCGAGCCCGGCCTGGGCCTGCTGGAAGGCGGCGAGCTGGGCCTGCGTCGGCGCGGTCCCGGCGGGGAGGGTCACCTGGCCGACCTTGGCGCGGGCCTCGGTGATGTCGGTGAGGGTCGATTTCTCGAAGTTCGCCGCGCCGGAGACGGTGGCGACGAGGTTCGGGATGAGGTCGGCGCGGCGCTGGTAGCTGGTCTCGACGTTGGCCCAGGAGGAGGAGACCCCCTGGTCGAGGGCGACGAGGCCGTTATAGGAGCCGATCAGGGCGATCGCGAGGCCGGCGAGGAAGAGGAAACCGACGGCGACGACGCCGAGGATGATTTTGAGAGGGGTGGTCATAGGATGGGGTGGGGAAGAGTAGCATGGATGGCGGGGATGTAAAAGGGTGTTGGGGGGGGTGGGGGAAAGGGGGCGCGGGACGGGGAGCGCCCTTCGGGGCTGGCGGGGGCGACCCTGTACAGCTGGAGGCGACCCGCTTTATAGCCCAAGAGGGGCTTTGCCCCTCCTGGAACTTGTCTCCCGACCCTGCAAGTTAGTTTCCCCTTTACGAGGTATTGCGCTATCGCGTAGGCAGTCCCCTTCGGAGGGCCTGAACTTGGCGGACGCGTTTTGGCGGCGCCTATACCATCGCGCCGGGGTGGAGGTCTTCTCCGAAGCCGATGAAGGCGCGGACGAAGTCGTCGGCGGGGGTGGAGCGGACTTCTTCGGGGGTGCCGATCTGCCGGATGCGGCCTTCGCCGAAGATGACGACGCGGTCGGCGAGGCGGAAGGCTTCCTCCTGGTCGTGGGTGACGAAGAGGCTGGTGATCTTGGTCTCGTCGTGGAAGGTGCGGAGCCACTTGCACAGCTCGAGGCGGACGCGGGCGTCGAGGGCGCCGAAGGGCTCGTCGAGGAGGAGGATCTGGGGCTCGATGGCCAGGGCGCGGGCGAGGGCGATGCGCTGGCGCTGGCCGCCGGAGAGCTGGGTGGGGAACCGCTGCTCGTAGCCGGTGAGGTGGATCAGCTCCAGGAGCTCGCGGACGCGCTTCGCGATCCCGGCCTCGTCGGGGCGCTGCTTCCGGGGACGGACGCGGAGGCCGAAGGCGATGTTCTCGAAGACGTTCATGTGCTGGAAGAGGGCGTAGTGCTGGAAGACGAACCCGGCCTTCCGCTGGTAGGCGCTCTTCGTGGTGACGTCGACGCCGTCGAATTCGATCCGGGCGGGGCCGTCGTCGGGCGATTCGAGGCCCGCGATGATCCGCAGGAGGGTCGTCTTGCCGGAGCCGCTCGGCCCGAGGAGGGCGAGGAGCTCGCCGGGGCGGATCTCGAGGTCGATGTCCCGGAGGGCGGCGAATTTGCCGAAGGTCTTGTTGATCGCGGTGATGCGGATGCTCATTTGGCGGGGGCGGGGGGTTCGGCGGTGTCGGCGGCGGCGGACGAGGCGGCGGTGAGGTGGTGCTGCGAGCGCCATTCGATGAGGGTCTTCAGGACGAGGGTGACGAGGCCGAGGAGGGAGAGGACGGCGGCGAGGGCGAAGGCGGAGGAGAGGTGGTAGTCGTTGTAGAGGTTCTCCACCTGGAGGGGCATGGTGCTGGTGATGCCGCGGATGTTGCCGGAGAGGACGGCGACGGCGCCGAATTCCCCCATGGCCCGGGCGTTGCAGAGGACGAGGCCGTAGAGGAGGGCCCATTTCACCTTGGGGATGGTGATGCGGAAGAAGATCTGCCAGCCGCGCGCGCCGAGGGAGAGGGCGGCTTCCTCCTCGGCGCGGCCGAGGCTTTCCATGAGGGGGATGAGGTTCCGGGCGACGTAGGGGAAGGTGACGAAGACGGTGCCGAGGACGAGGCCGGGCAGGGCGTAGGCGATCTGGAAGCCGTGGGAGATGAGCCACGGGCCGAAGAGGCCCTGCCGCCCGAAGAGGAGGAGGAAGACGAGGCCGCCGACGACGGGGGAGACCCAGATGGGAAGGTCGATCAGGATCTCGAGGAGGCGCTTCCCCTTGAAATCGAACTGGGAGATGAGCCATGCGGCGGCGAGGCCGAAGAGGACGTTGAAGGGGACGGCGATCGAGGCGACGGTGAGGGTGAGGCGGATCGACTCGGCGGTGCCGGGATCGTCGTAGGCGGCGGTCAATCCGGCCCAGCCCTTGGAGAGGGCCTCGTGGAAGACGATGACGAGGGGGAGGATGAGGATCAGGACGATGGAGAGGACGGCGAGGCCGATGAGGATCCACCGGACGGGGGCGGGCTCGGTCCGCGAGGCGGCGGCCTGGGCGCTGGCCGACCGGGAGGAGCGGGCGACGAGGGTGTTCGCCTTCGTCAGGGAGGGCGCGGCGGAGGCGGGGCTCACGATTCGTCCCCCCCGTGGCCCGAGGTGTGGCGGGCGTGCCAGCGTTGGAGGAGCGTGACGGTGGCGAGGATGACGACGGAGAAGAGGACCATCGTCGCCCCGATGGCGGCGGCCCCGGCGTAGTTGTACTGCTCCAGCTTGTGGATGATGAGGATCGGGGCGATCTCGGTCTTGAAGGGGATGTTCGCCGCGATGAAGACGATGGAGCCGTATTCCCCGACGGCCCGGCCGAAGGCGAGGGTGATGCCGGTGATCCAGGCGGGGACGAGGGCGGGGAGGATGACGCGGCGGAAGGTCTGCCAGCGGTTCGCGCCGAGGCAGGCGGCGGCTTCCTCGACGTCGGCGTGGAGGCTCTGGATGACGGGCTGGACGGTGCGGACGACGAAGGGGAGGCCGATGAAGATGAGGGCCAGGGTGATCCCCGTCTGGGTGAAGGCGACGCGGATGCCGTAGGGGGCGAGGAGGGAGCCGATCCAGCCGTTGGCGGAGTAGAGCTGGGTGAGGGCGAGGCCGGCGACGGCCGTGGGGAGGGCGAAGGGAAGGTCGACGAGGGAGTCGAAGAGGCGGCGGCCCGGGAAATCGTAGCGGGAGAGGACCCAGGCGATGACGAAGCCGACGGCGCCGTTGACCAGGGCGGCGAGGGCTGACGACTGGAGGCTGACGCGGAAGGAGTCGACGACCTCGGGCTCGGTGATCGTCGCCCAGAAGAACTGGAGGGCGCTCTGCCCCGCCTCGACTGCCTCCTGGGGCGGGACGAGGGAGCGGTGGAAGAGGGCCGCGATGGGGAAGAGGACGATGAGGCTGAGCCCGAAGACGGTGTAGCCGAGGGAGATGCCGAAGCCGGGCAGGATATGCTTCCGCATCCGCCGCCAGCGGGGGAGCGGCGCAGGGAGGGGGGCGATCGGGAGGGGAGGCGTCGTCGTCATTCGGATGAAAGGCGTCGGGAAACGATAGAATTAAAGAGAGGTGGGAGCCATATCAATACAAATAGATAGATTTAGTATCCTAATGCGTGATTTTGTTTTTCAAATTGGATGAATCGGGTTGTTTACTGGAATAGCATTCTTTGACTGTACTCTGGGAATCTGGGCTCAATAAGTACAAATACGCAGGTCGTATCGCAGCTCATCTAATTGATAAAAGGGATATTATGACGAAAAGGGACGCTTCATCGGTTCGGGTCTTCTCGCACGCCGGTTTCCGCCGCTACGCGGCGATGCTCCAGCTCGCGCTGGTCGGGGTCCTCGCGGCTCCCAGTTCCTCCCATGCCACCGATCTGCCGACGGGCGGGACCTTTCAGGCGGGCGCGGGGACGATCAGCACCAGCGGCAACACGATGAACGTCACGACGACGACCGCCCAGACGGTGATGGGGTGGACCGATTTCTCGATCGGCGCCGGGTTCACGACGAATTTCAACCAGCCCAATAGCAGCAGCACGGTGTTGAACAAGGTGACCGGCGGCAACGTCTCGAACATCTACGGGACCCTCAGCTCGAACGGCAACATCATCCTCATCAACCCGAACGGCGTCCTCATCGGGCCGGGCGGCGTCGTCAACACGCAGAGCTTCACCGCGTCGACCCTCGATCTCGTCAGCGGTTCCCCCTCGGCGGGCACCTACGCCGGGAACTCGAACGCAACCATCGTCAACCTCGGCACCATCACCGCCAACGGCGGCGATATCTTCCTCATCGCGAAGCATGTCTCGAACGGCGGCGTCCTCAAGGCACCGAACGGGACCGTCGGCCTCGCCGCCGGGACCCAGGTGACCCTCGCCGAGGGCGGCGACAACCGCGTCTCGGTCCGCTACGACACCGGCGCCCGGGACGGCATCGGCGTCGAGAACACCGGGACGATCGCGGCCCTGAAGGCCGAACTCGTCGCCAATGGGAACATCTACAGCCTCGCGGTGAACAACACCGGCCTCATCCGCGCCACCGGCGTTTCGAGCGTCGGCGGCCGGGTCCGCATCACCGCCTCGGGCGGGACGGCGCAGAACAGCGGGACGATCATCGCGACGAACGGGACGAAGGGCGGCGAGGTCTCGATCACCGGCCACGACGTCCACCTCGCCTCGACCTCGGTCGTCGACGTCAGCGGCGCGAACGGCGGCGGGACGGCGAAGATCGGCGGCGGTGCGCAGGGCGAGGACGCCACCCTCGAGAACGCGACGAACACGACGATCGACGCCGGGGCGGTGATCCATGCCGACGCGACCGACAGCGGCGACGGCGGCACCGTCGTCGTCTGGGCCGACGGAAGGACGGCTTTCTCGGGGGCCATCACGGCGCGGGGCGGCCCGAACGGCGGCAACGGCGGCGCGGTCGAGGTCTCCGGCGTCACCGGCTTCGACTTCGAGGGCACCGTGAACACCCTCGCCCCGAAGGGCGTGGCCGGTTCGCTCCTCCTCGATCCGTCCGATCTCACGATCTACAGCACCTCCGGCAGCGCCAGCACCTCGGGCAAGACGGTCCTCTCCTGGGAGACGATCCAGAACTCCCTGGGAACGAATGGAACTCTCACTGTCCAGACGAAGGACTACCAGTTGAACGCGAACGACTTCGGCGGCATCGTCATTGCGGACAGCTTCACCCTCAACACAGGGGCCAATCTCATCTTCGCCGCGCAGGGGGCGATCACGATCAACACCGGCATCACTATCGCGAACACGGGCTCCGGCACGCTCACCCTCCGGGCCGACAGCATGGCCTATGGCGCGAACCTCCCGTCCCCGGCCACCTCGACTTCCGCCTCGACCCTCGCCGTCGGCAACGCCCTCGGCGGCGGCGGCACGGTGACGAACAACGGGACGATCAACTGGGCGGGAAAAGTCACGATCTACTACGACCCTGTCAGCTACGCCTCTCCGATCACCAGCTATTCAAACGCCGGCGCCGGAAGCCTCACCGCCTACATGCTGGTGAACACGGCGTCCGACCTCACCGCCGCCGCCACCGCGATCAACGCGAACGCCAGCGGCGCGGCCGCCGCGAATTACTCCCTCAACCAGTCGATCGACCTCGCCTCGGCCTCGTGGACTCCCATCGGGAGCAGCACGACGCCCTTCACCGGCATCTTCGACGGCAATTCCAAGACGATCAGCAACATCGTCGTGAGCGGCGGCAACGGAAGCAACTACCTCGGCTTCTTCGGTTACGTCCAGGGCGGCACCGTCTCGAACGTTACCCTCCAGAACATCTCGGTCACCTCGACGGCGACGACGGGTACGGTCAACATCGGCGGCCTGATCGGTTACGCCGATTCGGCGAAGATCAGCGGCGTCAGCTTCAGCGGGAGCACGAACACCGTCACCAGCACCTCCGGGGCGAGCAGCAACGCGGGCGGCCTCGTCGGCGTCGCCGCGGGGACGACGAGCGTCTCCGGCTCGAACAACGCGAGCGTCAGCGGCGGGACGGCGGGCGGCCTCGTCGGTTACCTGACCGGTACCTCCACGGTCACCGGGTCGAATTCGGGCGTCATCTCCGGGACGGGCGGTTACGCCGGCGGCCTCGCCGGTTACGTCGATTCCAACGGCGCTCTCTCGAGCCTCACGAACAACGCCGCCGGCACCGTCACCGCCTCGGGCGGGAGCGCCTACGCGGGCGGCATCTTCGGTTACCTCTCGGGGAGCGGCACGGTCTCCAATCTCAGCAACGCGGGCGCGGTCAACGGCGACAACGCGGGCGGCCTCTTCGGCTACCTCGACGCGGCCCGCACGGCCACCCACGGCGTCAACAGCGGCGCGGTCACCGGTACCCTCGTCGCGGGCGGCCTCGCGGCCATCGCGGCGAACGGCTCGACGATCACCAACTCCTACAACACCGGGACCGTCAGCGGGGCCGGGATGGTCGGCGGCGTGGTGGGCGATCTCCACGGGACGATCAACTACACCTACAACTCGGGTCTCATCCAGATCACCACCGGCCAGACGGGGAACTATCTCGGCGGCCTCGTGGGCACCCTCGAGAGCGACGGCCTGATCGAGAACTCGTTCAACGCGGGAACGCTGCGCAGCACCTCGGGTTCCAGCTCGTGGGGGACGGCGACCTACGCGGGGGCGCTGGTCGGGAACAACCTCTCGGTCAACACCAGCCTCACGACGACGACGATCAGCTCGAGCGGCAGCAGCTCCAGCACCACCTCGACCGACACCACCGGGGCGGTCTCCCTCGGCAGCACGACGAGCACCTCCGCCGGGACGACGACCACGACGACGACGACGGCCTACGCCGGGATCTGGACCAGCTACTACGGCTCGGGGTCCTACAGCACGGGCGGCATCTCCTCCTCCATCGGGACGTCGAGCAGCGTCTCGGGCGCGACCGCCGGGGACAGCGGCTACAGCGGCACCTTCGCGAGCGACTCGAGCAGTTCCTCCTGGTACAGCACGACGACGAACTGGACCTCCTCCGCCTGGCAGAGCAGCACGGTCTGGAACCTGACCGGCACCGGCCTCCCCACCTTCATCGTCAGCGGCGGCGGCGGGGGCGGCGGCGGGAGCGGGAACCACGCGCTCAGCGGCGATCCGAATGCGACGGCCAACGCCAACAAGGCCGCCCTCTCCTCGGCCCAGTCGAATTCGGCGGGGATCGGTACGGCGGTCTACGTCGACGGCATCGGGGTCGTCGTCCTCCCCACCGTCGCGCTCCAGCCCCAGGCGCCGGTCCAGGGCGGCAACGGCACGGCCTCGGCGATCGGCAGCTCGACGGCGGGCCTTGGCGGCGACGGCGGCACGCCCCACAGCCTCGCCTTCACGCCGGTCGATACGGGCGACCAGGGCAACCGGCAATACGCCCCGATCTTCGACAGCCCGACCCTTCCCGGCGCGCTGCAGCACGTGAGGCCGATCAGCACGACCTCGAACGAAGGGGTCTCCTTCGGCCATCCGACCTTCGGCGGCACCCATAGCACGATGAGCTATACCGACCCGAACCATTGATTTCCCCTTCGCCTTCGCGTCCCATGAAAAAGTTCCTGTTCCTTTCCCTCCTTCCCGTCCTGGCTCTCTCCGCGCACGCGCAGGACCTCCAGCGCGTCATGCCCCACACGGCGCCCGACAAGAAGGTGAACGTCGAGGTTCCCGAGACCGAGCCGCAGCCGGTCCCGGGCGGCACCGAGGTCGTCGTGAAGAAATTGCGCGGCATCAAGTTCGTCGCGGGCAAGACCGTCGTCCCCGGCGGCGTCCCCGCCTTCGACGGGATCGAGGCCGAGGGGCTCCCGTTCCTCCAGGACGAGAAGTTCCAGGCGAAGCTGAAGCAGGACTACCTCGGCAAGCCGGCGACCTTCGACACCCTCAACCGGATCACCCGCGACGCCACGACCCAGTACCGCCACAGCGACCACCCCGTCGTCGACATCGTCGTCCCGGAGCAGGACGTCACCGACGGCATCCTCCAGGTCGCCGTCGTCGAGGGGCACGTGAACCAGGTCCGCAGCGAGGGGCAGAAGTGGTTCTCCGAGGAGATCCTCGTCTACCGCACCGGCTTCCGTCCCGGGGACCGGATCTCGGAGAGCCGCGTCGTCGAGAACCTCAACGACATGAACCGGAATCCGTTCCACTCCTCCAACGTCGAGCTCGCCCCCGGGCCGACCTTCGGGACGACCGACCTCGTCCTCAAGACCGAGGACCGCTTCCCCGCCCGCTTCTACACCGGCTACGACAACACCGGCAACGAGATCACGGGGCAGGACCGCTACAACTTCGGCTTCAACTACGGGAACCTCTTCGGGATGGACCAGCAGCTGAACTACCAGTTCACCTCGGACAACGCCTTCGAGCGTTTCCAGGCCCACGCCGGGAGCTACATCGTCCCCCTGCCGTGGCAGCACACGTTCACCCTCTTCGGCGGCTACATTGACAGCGTCGGCCATCCCTCGGGGACGAACCTCGTCGGCAAGGCCTGGCAGGCGAGCGGCCGCTACAACGCGGGCCTCCCCACCCTCGGCCGCTACAGCCAGAACATGAGCGTCGGCTACGATTTCAAGGAGTCGAACAACGACCTCGAGTTCGGCGGGGCCGACATCTTCAACACGAACACCCACATCTCCCAGTTCCTCGTCAGCTACAACTGCACCTACCACGAGCCCTCGGCCCTCACGAACCTCCTGCTCAACTGCTACATGAGCCCGGGCGGCCTCGGGACCCACAACCTGACGAGCGACTTCCAGATCGCCCGCTACAAGGCGCAGGACGATTACGTCTACGGCCAGCTCGCCCTCGACCGGACGCAGCGCCTTCCGGGCGACTTCACCTGGTTCTTCAAGGGCCTCCTCCAGGAGTCGAGCGCCAACCTCCTCGGCAGCGAGCAGATCGGCATCGGCGGCGCCGACGCGATCCGCGGCTACCGGGAACGCGAGGCCAACGGCGACAACGGCTACCAGATCACGAACGAGATCCGGACGCCGCCCGTCTCGATCAAGGGCGTCGCCACCGAGAAGGGGCCTTCCGATTCGCTCCAGTTCATTGCCTTCTGGGACTACGGCTGGGTCCGCAACGTCCACCTCCTCCCCGGCGAGGACGCGAACGTCTATCTCTCCAGCATCGGGCCGGGCGTCCGCTACGCCATCGGCCAGTTCGTCTCGGTCAAGTTCGACTACGGCTTCCAGCTGACGAATCCCGGCCTCGGCGATCCCGACAGCTCCCGCGGCCACATCGCCGTCACGGTCGCCTATTGAGGCGTATTGATCGCGGGGCGCGTTGGGCCTAGGTTGGGTCCATGGCCCCGCTCGAACCGTTCTCCATCGCCTTCCTCGGCGCGGGGGCCTTCGCGGCGGGGCTCGTCGACGCCGTCGTCGGCGGGGGCGGGCTGATCCAGTTCCCGACCCTCTTCAGCGTCTTCCCCCAGCTCCCCCCGGCGACCCTCTTCGGGACGAACAAGATCGCCTCCCTCTGCGGGACGAGTTACGCGACCTACCGCTTCGCCGGACGGATCGCGATCCCCTGGGCCGTCGTCCTCCCGGCGGGGCTGGCGGCGCTCGCCTTCTCCTTCCTCGGGGCCCACTCGGTGACGCTGCTGCCGAAGGCGATGCTGCGGCCCCTCGTCCTGGTGCTGCTGATCGCCGTGGCGATCTACACGTTTTGGCACAAGGATTTCGGATCGCTCGACAAGGGCCACGTCGTCGGCAGGCGGAGCATCGCCGTGGCGGGCCTCGTCGGCGCGGTGCTCGGCTTTTACGACGGCTTCTTCGGGCCGGGGGCGGGGAGCTTCCTCATCTTCGCCTTCATCCGCTGCTTCGGCTTCGACTTCCTGAAGGCGTCGCTCTCGGCGAAGTGCGTCAACCTCTGCACGAACGCCGGGGCGCTGGTCGCCTTCGGCTGGACGGGCCACATCCTCTACGGCGTCGGCCTCGGCATGGCCGCGTGCAACGTCGCGGGCTCGTGGGCCGGGTCGTATCTTTCATTCCGGCACGGGACGGGATTCGTCCGGGTCGCCTTCCTGGTCGTGGCGACGCTGCTGATCGGGAAGTTCGGGTGGGATACGTTCCGGGGGTGAGGCGCCCGGAGGGGGGACGCTATTGCGGGGGCATCGCCTTCCCCTGGAGGAAGGCGGCGAGGAGGTCGGTCCAATGGGCCGCGCTGGCCGGGGCGATCGCCGCCACGCCGAAGCCGTGGGCGACGTTGGGGAGGAGCTGGAACGTCGCGGGGCCGGTCGCCTCCTTCCATGCCGCCGCGTAGGCCTCGGCACCCTTGATCCAGCCCTCGTTGTCCTTGTCCCCGATCACGACGAAGAGGCGGCCCGACTTCGGCGGCGGCGTCACGACGAGGTCGCGTTTGTCGAGGTAGGCGGGATAACCGAGGATGAGGTCGTCGGGCTGCTCGGCCGGGTCGAGGGCCTGGACGGTCCGCGTCGCGAGATGGCCGCCCGCCGAATAGCCCATGATGCCGAACCGCCCGCCGTGGAGGCCGAGCGCGGCGCCGCCCGAGCGGACGAGCCGGAACGCCTGCAGCGCGTCGGCCAAGGCGAGCTCCATGGTTTGCCGCCGCGCCGCGCCCTCGTCGAGGCCGCGGACTTCGGGCGCGCTCAGGAGGTGGTATTCGAGCATGGCGACATCGAAGCCCTGCTCGTTGAGGAAACGGGCGGTGTTCTCCCCCTCATGGACGACGGCCAGCACCCGATACCCGCCGCCGGGAAGGAGAAGGAGGGTCCCCAGCGGCGTGGCGGCATGGGTCCGGTAGAGGAGAAGCGCGGGCGCGCGGAAATCCCTCACCAATTCCTTCTCGACGGGATTGCCCTCCGGCAGCGGCTTCCCGTCGAGGGAGACGCAGGCCGGGAGGATCTCCGGCGTCTCTTCCGCCTGCGCCGGGACGATCGGCGCGGCGTTCAGGAGGAAGGCCAACCCGATCGCCAGGGATCCCTTGAAAAGCGTGTCGCGAGTCATTCCCGAGGTTTTAAGCGTTGGCGGGGGAAGCGCAATCCTCTCGTCGCACCCTACAATAGCATTGAGCGGGGAAAGAGGGCGCAAAGGAGAGGGAAGCCGGCCGGGACTTTTTGTTTGCCCTTATCTACGAAAATTATCGTAGACTCTACGAAGATCTTCGTGATAAAGATCGGCCCATGAAGAAAGAACCCGGCAAGGCGCTGGCGGAACCGACCGATTCCGAACTCCAGATTCTCCAGGAGTTATGGAATCGGGGCGAGGCGACGGTGAAGGAAGTCCACGAGGCGCTGACGGCCCAGGGGAAGACGACGGGCTACACCACCGTCCTGAAACTCCTCCAGATCATGACGGAGAAGGGACTCGTCGTCCGCGACGAGGCCCGCCACGCCCATCTCTACCGGGCCGTCCGTTCCGAGGACCGGACCCAGCGGCAGCTGTTGAGCGGCATTCTCGACAAGGCTTTCCGGGGATCGATGGCCAACCTCGTGATGCAGGCGCTCGCCACGAAGCGGGCGACGGCGGGGGAGTTGAAGGAAATCGAACGGCTGATCAAGCGCCTCTCCTCATGAGCCTTTCTTCCCTTTATGTCGCGGCCTGTGGCGAGGCCTGGGTGCGGGAACTGGGCCGGGTTCTGGTCGCTTTCCTCTGGCAGGGGGCGGTGATCGGCGGCCTTGCGGCGCTCCTGGTGCGGCTCCTGCGCCGGGAGGCGGCTTCGCTCCGCTATCTGGTGCTCTGCGGGGCTCTTCTGGCCTGCATCCTTTGCCCGCTGGCAGGGTGGCGTGGCGCGTCTTCCGGGGCGGTGAGGTTGCAGCCTCTTCCCGTGGCGGTGGTCGTGGAGGAAGGGCGTCCTTTCCCGCCTTCCGTCTCTTCCCCCGTGCCGCATGCGGCGGCGGCCTCTTCGCCATCGGTATCGGAGGAGAGGGCCGCCGTGGGCGTGGGGCCGTTCGGGGAGGGGAGTGCCATGGCGGCGGGGAAGGGGAGCGGCGCCTTCTTTGCGATCGCCGCCCTCGGTTGGCTCGGAGGGGTGGCGGCGCTCAGTTTCTTCCTCGCGGGAGGCTGGTTCCGCCTCTGGCTGATCCGCCACCGTGCCCTCCCGGTGGCCGATCGGGGCTGGCAGGAACGGCTCGACCGGCTGGCCGGAACGATGGGGATCGCGAGGACGGTGGCGCTGCTCGAGTCGGCCTGGGTCGAGGTGCCGATGGTGGCAGGGTGGCTCCGCCCGACGTTGATCGTCCCGGTCAGTTTCTTTTCCGGCCTGACCCCCGCGCAGGTCGAGGCGATCTTCGCCCACGAGCTCGGCCATGTGCGGCGGCACGATTACCTGGTGAACCTGTTCCAGGTGGTCGTCGAGACGCTCTTTTTCTACCACCCGGCGGTCTGGTGGATCGGCCGCCGCCTGCGCGAGGAACGGGAACATTGCTGCGACGACATCGCGCTCGAGGTGGTCGGGGACCGGGCGGCCTACGCGCGGGCCTTGGCGGCGCTGGAGATGGGCCGGGGCGGGGCGGAGGTGTGGGCGATGGCGGCGGACGGGGGATCGCTGCTGGGGCGTCTCGGCCGGTTGACGGGCGGCAGCGCTCCTTCGCCGGTCGAGACGGCGCGGCGGCGTTGGCTGACTTCGGCCTTCGTGCTGCTGGTGGCCTGCGGCGTTGGCGGCCTTGCCGTGGCGGCGAAGGCCCGGCGGGATCGCGAGGCCGACGCGGCGCTCTTCACGGCGATTCAGACGGAAGGGAAGTGGAACCACGTCGACTTCAAGAAACTCCTCGACCGGCATCATGACCGGATCGACCGGGCGCGGGACGGGGAGGGGAGGACGCTGCTTCAGCTGGCGGCGGAGAAGGGCTGGTGGAACGATGTCTACGTGCTGCTGGTCTCCGGGGCCGACATGGAGGTGAAGGACGCCAAGGGCCGGACGGCGCTGTGGAACGCGCTCTCCCGAGTTTTCTCGGAGGAACCGCCCGCCACGGGGCGGGCGGCGCAGCGGGAGGCGCTCACGCATGACAGCTACGGACATCAGTTGATTCGGGATTTGCTGCTGTTGCGGGGGGCGGATGTGAACGGGAGAGATGCCTCGGGGGAGACGCTGCTGGGGGCGATGGTCCGGAATGGCGACGTGGAATCGGCCCGCCTTCTGCTGCGCCGGGGAGCCGAGCTCGATCCGAAGGGGATGCGGCCCGACGCGGGACCCTTCGCCCTCGCGGAGCGGCTGGGGAAGCCGGAAATGGTCGCCCTCGTCGAGGCGGTCCGGTTGGAGAGGGCGTCGAAGGCGGCCCCGGCCCAAGCCCCGGCCGACGCGGCGGTGCAGGAAGAGCTGGGGGACGCGGCCTGGCGGAACGACCTTCCGGCGCTCGATGCGGCGCTGGCGAAGGGAGGCGACCCGAACGGCCTCGATAAAAACGGGCAGACGCCGCTTCTGCGGGCGATCTCCCATCAGCGGGAGCATGCCCTGGTCGTCCTGCTGCTGGCGGGAGCCGATCCGAGCAAGCCGAACGCCCAGGGGACGATGCCGGTGCCGAGGACCTTCACGTGGTTCGGCATGACGGCCGATTACATGCGGATGGCGCTGATCGTCGGCGGGGCCGACCTGGGGCGGCCGACGAAGGACGGGCAGACGCTGATGCAGGAGGCGGCGAGGAAGTCGAGCGAGATGGGGATCCAGCAGATGGCCTTCGCGGGGGTCGATCCCCGCAAGGGGCCGCCCGATGCGACGCCGATGCGGATCGCGAGCGAGGCGGGATTCGACGCCGTCGTCGAGCTGCTGCAGCACAACGGCGTGACGGAGGCTCCCTTCGACAATCCCGATCCGAAGTGGCAGATGAAGCAGGCGATCAAGCGGGGCGACGTGGGGAAGATCTACGACCTGATCCACGCCGGATTCCCGGTCGACGGGGAGGTGACCGATGGAGGGGACAACGGGGTGATCCTGGCGATCGGCTCGTTCCGCTTCGATTCGGCGCGGTTCCTGGTGCGGCAGGGGGCCGACGTGAATTTCCAGAACCCGAAGACGGGAAGGACGGCGCTCCACGCCTCGACGATGTGGCTGGCCGGGGAGAACGAGGATTTCCGGGAGCAGATGCTCCAGGCCGGGGCCGATCCGAACCGGCCCGACCACAAGGGCTTCACCCCCTTCATGGCGGCCTGCACCTACGGCGACGTGAATCCGAAGATCACGCAGATGCTGGCCCATGGGGCCGACATCAACCGGGCCGATAGCGAAGGGCATACGGCGCTCTACTTCGCCAGGAAAGCGGGCCAGCCCGATGCGGCGCAGTATCTTCTGGCCCGGGGAGCGGTGGAGTCGGGAACGCCCTATGTCCCTCCCGCGACCCCGTAGGGAGGGGCGCTTTTACCGCTCCCGATTCCAGGCGGCGGTGGCGTAGCGGGTCGCCTCCAGCTCGGCGGCGAGGGCTTCTTCCTCTTCGGTGAGGGCGGAGGGAAGGAGCTGGCAGCCCATGACCTTGGCGAAGGCGGGGGGGAGGAGGGCGCGGAGGGCGGGGTTCAGCGCGGCGCTTTGCTCGGGGGTGGGGAAGAGGATGCTGCCCTGCTGCAGGAAGCCGTCGCGGGTGCGGCGCTGGGCGGCTCCGGCGATTTTCTTGCCGTCGAGGATCACGTCGAATTTCACCGCCTTGCGGAAGCAGGCGGCGTCGTCCCAGTCGTCGCAGCCGGGGGCGAGGACGGCCGCGACGCCGATCTCCCCGAGGGCGGCGGCGACGGCTTCGTGGAGCTTGGAGTAGCTCTCCGAGGTCGAAAGCTGGCCGAGGGGATGGCTGCGGGGGGCGACGACGGTGTAGGTGACGTCGCGCTCGTGGTCGACGAGGCCGCCGCCGGTGTAGCGGCGGACGAAGCTCCGGCCCTTGGCATCGGCCTCCTCGGCTTTCTGGAAGTAGCCGAGGCTGACGTCGGGGGCGCTCCATTCGTAGACGCGGAGGACCGGTTGCGCCCCGGGTTCCCCGGCGAGGCGGAAGAGGGCCTCGTCGACGGCCATGTTCCGGGCGGCGGCGCCGGGGCCGTCGAGGAGGAGTCGCCAAGGGACGTGCGTGTCGGCGACGGGCGGGGTCATGGGGTCGTCGCCGCCTCGGCGGGGGCGACGGGGGAGGCCTTCGGCGCGGGGGCGTCGGCATCCTTGTCGCGGAAGGGGTTCATCGAGTCGATGGCGCCGATGACGGCGTTTTTCTTCTCGGGCGCGGCGAAGCTTTTCCGGAGGAAGGCGTCGAGGCGGGCGAAGGAGGGCTCGGGGAGGAGGAGGAGGGCGCTGGGCTCGGTGCCGTCGGGAAGGGTGCCGAGGTCGGCGGTGTGTTTCGAGTCCTTGAGGAGGGAGGCGAAGGCGTCGCGGGCCTCGGGGGTGGCGGCGGTGCCGAAGAGGACGAGGAGGTCGGGCCGTTTGTCGAGGCGGGCGACGGTCTCCTCGGGGAAGGAGCAGGGGCCGCCGACGAGGACGAGGGTGTCGAGGCGGGCGGCCTTGGGGGTCCCGGCCTTCGCGGCGGAAACGGCGAGGCCGTTCCCCGCGCCGAAGCCGACGAGGGCGACGCGCCCGGCGCGGAAGCGGGGGCTTTCCCGCAGGAAGCGGACGGCGGCGCCGAGGGTCTTCGCGGCGGTCTCCGGGGTGACGTCGCGGATCAGTTCCCCGGCGCGGAGGGGATCGGCGGTGGTCTGGCCGCTGAAGAAGTCGGGGATGAGGACGATGTAGCCGGCGTCGGCGAGGCGGTCGGCGAGGGTCGAGATGCCCCAGTTGAGGCCCCAGCCGTCGTGGGCGAGGACGATGCCGCCGATGGGGGGCTGGTCGGGGATGGAGAGGTAGGCGATGTCGGCGCTGCCGAAGTCGTCGAGGCGGATGACGATGCCCTGCGTCTTCTGGCCCTGGCCCGCCTTGTCGGCCCCGGCGGCGGCGGTGGGGGCCGGGACGCTGCTGCCGCCCTTCGTCCCGCCGCCGCCCGGGAGGGCCGTGGCGGCGGAGACGGAAGCGAGCGAGAGGACGAGGAGGAGGGCGGAGGGGAAGAGGCAGCGCATGGTTGGGGCGGTCGGGACGAGGGATATTAGGGGAAGAGGCCCCGGGCGGCCTTGGCGTCGGAGACCTTGCGGATGCCGATGGAGAGGGCGGCGATCCGCATGGGGATCTTTTTTTCCTCGGCGGTCCGCATGACCTGGGTGAAGGCGTGGGTGAGGATGCGGTAGAGCTTGTCCATGACCTCGGCCTCGGTCCAGAAGAAGCTCTGGAGGCCCTGGACCCACTCGAAGTAGCTGACGATGACGCCACCCGCGTTGCAGAGGATGTCGGGGATGACGAGGATCTCGGGCCGCTGGTCGAGGATGGCGTCGGCTTCGGGGGTCGTCGGGCCGTTGGCCCCCTCGGCGAGGATGCGGCACTGGATCTTCGCGGCGTTGGCCCCGGTGATGACCTGTTCCTTGGCGGCGGGGATGAGGATGTCGCAGGGCTGCTCGAGGAGCTGCTCGTTGGTGATGTGTTCCCCTTCGGTGTATTCGGCGAGGGAGCGGCCGCTGTCGACGAACTGGCGCAGGGCGACGACGTCGATGCCGTTCGGGTTGTAGATCGCGCCGGAGACGTCGCCGATGCCGATGACCTTCGAGCCGTACTGGGCCATGGCGATGGCGGCGTAGGTGCCGACGTTGCCGAAGCCCTGGACGATGACGCGGCACTCGGCGGGGAGCTTCATCTGGTGGGCGGCGTGGTGGGCGAGGAAGGCGATGCCGCGGCCGGTCGCCTCGTTCCGACCGGCGGAGCCGCCGAGGCCGAGGGGCTTCCCCGTGACGACGCTGGGGACGGAGTGGCCGATGTGGGTCGAGTAGGTGTCGAGGATCCACGCCATGGTCTGGGGATTGGTCCCCATGTCGGGGGCGGGGACGTCGACCTGCGGCCCGATGAAGGGGATCAGTTCCTGGGTGAAGCGGCGGGTGATCGCCTCGTTCTCGCGGAGGCTGAGCTTGCGCGGGTCGCAGGCGACGCCGCCCTTCGCGCCGCCGTAGGGGAGGTCGACGAGGGCGCACTTCCAGCTCATCCACATGGCGAGGGCGGCCGATTCGCCCATGTCGAGGTCGGGGGCGTAGCGGAGGCCGCCCTTGGTGGGGCCGAGGGTGAGGTGGTGCTGGACGCGGTAGCCGCTGAAGACGCGGACGTCGCCCGAGTCCATGCGGACGGGGATCGAGACGGCGATGGCCCGCTTCGGCCACTTGACGCGCTCGCGGACGGCGTCGGGGAGCTGGAGGAAGTCGGCGGTGCGGTCGAACTGGCTGCAGGCCATGCGGAAGACGCTGTTCTGAAGGAGGAATTCCATAGCGGTGGAGGTGGTGGCTGTCAGTGGCTGCTGAGGCGGTGGTTTGGTTTTTCCGCCGTGGCCCCCCGGTCACGGCGTGAAAGGGAAAGGAAGGAACCTAGACTTTCAGGTCGAGGAAGTTCTTCAGGATCGTCTTGCCCGCCTGGGTGAGGATCGATTCGGGATGGAACTGGACGCCGTGGACGGGGAATTCCCTGTGGCGGAGGCCCATGATCTCCAGGTCGTCGCCCTGGACGGTGGCGGTGATGACGAGGTCGGCGGGGAGGGTGGGACGCTCGACGATGAGGGAGTGGTAGCGGGTCGCCTCGAAGGGGTTGGAGAGGCCGGCGAAGACGCCGGTGCCGTCGTGCCGGATGGGGGAGGTCTTCCCGTGCATGAGGCGGGCGGCGCGGATGACGTTGCCGCCGTAGACCTCGCCGATGCACTGGTGGCCGAGGCAGACGCCGAAGATGGGGGTGCGGGGGCCGAAACGCTCGATGACGCCGCAGGAGATCCCGGCGTCGCGCGGGGCCTTCGGGCCGGGGGAGATGACGATGTGGGTCGGCTTCAGCTCGGCGATCCCGTCGAGGGTGATCTCGTCGTTCCGCTTCACGAGGAGGTCGGCCCCCATCTCGCCGAAGTATTGGACGATGTTGTAGGTGAACGAATCGTAGTTGTCGACGATGAGGATCATGGCGGCGGGAGGGATGGTGCTAAACCGTCGAGTGGGCGTTGCTGACGGCGGTGGCCAGGGCCAGGGCCTTGATGTTGGCGCGGGCCTTGCTGACGCTCTCGTTGTACTCGCCCATCGGGGTCGAGTCGGCGACGAGGCCGCCCCCGGCCTGGAGGTAGGCCTTCCCCTGCTTCAGCAGGGCGGTGCGGATGGCGATGCAGGAGTCGAGGTTCCCGGAGAAGCCGAAGTAGCAGACGGCCCCGCCGTAGCTGCCGCGGCAGGTCGGCTCCTGCTCGGCGATGATCTGCATGGCGCGGATCTTCGGCGCGCCGGTGAGGGTTCCGGCGGGGAAGGTCGCCCGCATGACGTCGTAGGGGCTCTGCCCGGCGCGGAGGTCCCCCTCGACGTTGGAGACGATGTGCATGACGTGGGAGTAGCGCTCGATCGTCATGAAGTCGGTGACCTTGACGCTCTTGTAGTCGCAGACGCGGCCGACGTCGTTCCGGGCGAGGTCGACGAGCATGACGTGCTCGGCCCGTTCCTTGGGGTCGGCGAGGAGTTCCTGCGCCATGGCGTTGTCCTCCAGCGGGTTTTCCCGGCGGGGGCGGGTCCCGGCGATGGGGCGGATGGTGATCTTGCCGTTCTCGGCCCGGACGTGGACCTCGGGCGAGGAGCCGACGAGGGAGAAGGCCCCCGGCTGCGAGGTGCCGCCCATCTTCAGGCAGAACATGTACGGCGAGGGGTTGATGAGGCGCAGGGAGCGGTAGAGGTCGATCGGCTCCCCGGTGTAGGGAACCTCGAAACGCTGGGAGGGGACGATCTGGAAGATGTCGCCGGAGCGGATGTATTCCTGCATCCGCTCGGCCATGCCGAGGTATTCCTCCTGGGTCATGTTGACCGAGGGGGTGAGGGCGGGGGGGCTGGCGCGGACGGAGAGGAGCTTGTTCCCGGCGATGGGCCGCTCCAGGCGGGCGGAGAGGGCGGCGAGCTTCGTGATCGCCGCGTCGTAGGCGGCCTCGACGGCGGCGGCGCTGTGGTTCTCGTCCTCCCCTTCGATGTGGGCGTTGCAGATGAGCTTCAGCTTCCGTTCCTGGTGGTCGAAGGCGACGAGGGTGTCGGCGACGAGGAAGTAGGCGTCGGGGACGCCGAGGTCGTCCTTCTGCGCGCGGGGGACGGTGGTCTCGAAGCGGGTGGCGGCCTCGTAGGCGAGGTAGCCGACGGCCCCGCCGTAGAAGGGGGGCATGCCGTCCTCGGGCTTCGGCACGACGGGCCGGTACTGGGCCATGAGGCGGCGGAGTTCCTCGAGCGGATCGGCGTGGCTGGTGAAGCGGCGGGTGCGGACGACGCCGTCGGCGCCGTGGACCTCGACGGTCGCGTCGTTCCCGCGCATCGTGAAGACGGCGGCGGGGTTCGCGCCGAGGAAGGAATAGCGGGAGAAGCTGCCGCTGGCGCGGTCGGCCGACTCGAGGAGGAAGGAATGGGTGCCGGGATCGAGCTTCAGGTAGGCCGAGACGGGGGTGTCGAGGTCGGCGACGAGTTCCCGGTAGACCGGGATGAGGTTCCCCTGTTTGGCCAGCTCACGGAACGTCTCGCGGGAGGGAGAAATCATAGGGGGATCGAACGACTCAAAAACGGCTAAAATGACACTTTTTCTCTGGAAGCTGGGGTGCGGCAGTATGGGTTACACGGGGGAAGGTGGCAAGGATGTCTTTCCCGTGGGAGGGCCGGAATGGGGCGGACTTGACTTGGGCTGGGTGTATAACTAAGTTTTACATATGGTCAAGACGATCTCCCGCATCGGTAACTCGCAGGGCATCATCTTCGACGCCGCTCTGCTCGAACTGACCCACCTCAAGGCGGGGGATCAGGTGAATATCGAGGTCCATGAGGGAGGGACGATCACGCTCTCGCCGATTCGTCCCCAAGTCAGCCCGGAGAAGTTCACCGAGACGGTCCGGGGCGTGGTGCGGGATTACAAGACGACGCTCAAGAAGCTCGCCTAGGCCGTGGCCGACTGGATTTATCTCACGGTCGCGCAAGTCCTCGAGATTCACGCCTCCGTTTTGGAGGAGCATGGCGGGGCGGCGGGGATCCGGGACGGGAACTTGTTGGAATCGGCGGTTCACGCGCCTCAGGCAAGCATGGGCGGGAAGCTGCTTTTCACCGATCCGGTCGAAATCGCCGCGGCTTATTTGTTCTATCTGTGCCGGAACCGCGCCTTCATCGATGGGAACAAGCGGGTCGCGCTCGTCTCCTGCATCGTTTTCCTCCGTCTCAATGGGCTGCAAACGAAGGCGGACGGGCCGGAGTGGGAAGAACTGGTTCTCGATGTGGCGGCGAGCCGTCTTGATCGGGACGCGACGTTGGCGCGGGTGCGGGAGCGAATGGAATGAAGGGGAGAGGAATGGGCGGGAGCCGAATCCTCAGCCGCATTTCTCCCGTCTCCCTGTTGCCCCCGACTGAGAAATGGGCGATGCTAACGGTTTCGACCTCTTCCCTCCAAGTACCATGTCCGTGAACGAAATCCGCATCGGGGGCGCCCGCCAGCACAACCTGAAGAACGTCTCGGTGACGATTCCCCGGGGGAAGCTCGTCGTCTTCACCGGGGTCAGCGGCTCGGGGAAGTCGTCGCTCGCCTTCGACACGCTCTATGCCGAGGGGCAGCGGCGTTACGTGGAGTCCCTCTCGGTCTACGCGCGCCAGTTCCTCGACCAGCTGGAGAAGCCCGACGTCGACTACATCGAGGGGCTCTCCCCCGCCATCGCGATCGAGCAGCGGACCTCGGGCGGCAACCCGCGCTCGACGGTGGCGACGACGACCGAGATCTACGACTTCCTCCGGCTCCTCTTCGCCCACCTCGGGACGGCCCATCATCCGGAGACGGGGAAGCCGCTGAAGCGGGAGACGGTCCAGCAGATCGCCGACCGGGTGCTGGCCCTTCCCGAGGGGACGCCGGTCCAGCTCCTCGCCCCGCTGATCCTCGACCAGAAGGGGGAGTTCCGCGACATCGTCGAGAAGATGAAGCGCGACGGCTACGTCCGCGCCCGGATCGACGGGGCGATCACCGAGATCGAGAACGTGACCGGCCTCGACCGGAACAAGCACCACACCATCGAGGCGGTGATCGATCGGGTGAAGGTGACGCCCGGGGCGCGGCAGCGGGTCGCCGAATCGCTCGAGACGGCGCTCCGCGAGGGGCGCGGGATCGTCGTCGTCCTGCGGCACGACGCCGACGGGAAGACGCGGGAATGGCGCTCCAGCAACCGGAACTTCGACCCCGAGACGGGGGCCCACTTCGAGGAGATGACGCCCCGCCATTTCTCCTTCAACAGCCCGCAGGGCGCCTGCCCGGTCTGCCACGGCCTCGGCGTCGGCCAGGTCTTCGATCCCGAGCTGGTCGTCCCCGATCCGGCGGCGACGCTCGAGGAGATGCCGATCGCCCCCTGGAAGCGGGGGAACGCCGGGATGGCCGCCATTTACAAGGCGCAGCTCGCCGCCGTCGCCTCCCATTACGGCCTCGGCCAGCTCATGGACCGGAAGTGGGAGGAGACGCCTGAGGCGTTCCGCAACACGATGCTCCACGGTTCGGGCGAGGAGGTGATCCCCTTCGCCATCGGGAAGAAAAGCACGGAGAAGCCGTTCGAGGGGGTCCTCCCCCAGCTGGCCCGGCTCTACCGCGAGAGCGAGAGCGAGCTGACGCGGCAGCGGCTCGCCCGCTTCATGTCGCGGGAGACCTGCGAGGCGTGCCACGGGGCGCGGCTGAAGAAGGAGGTGCTGGCGGTGACGCTCGCCGCCGCCGGCCCCCTCTCGGCCTCCCCGCCGGAGGTCCTCAACATCGACCAGCTCTGCCGCCTCTCGGTCGAGGCCGCCTTCCGCTTCGTCACGCGGCTGGAGAAGACCTTCACGGCCGCGCAGGAAAAGATCGGGCGCGACATCGTCCGGGAGCTGAAGGGCCGCCTGAAGTTCCTCGTCGAGGTCGGCCTCGGCTACCTGGAGCTGAACCGCGAGAGCGGGACCCTCTCGGGCGGCGAATCGCAGCGGATCCGGCTCGCCTCCCAGATCGGCTCCCAGCTGACAGGAGTCCTCTACATCCTCGACGAGCCGAGCATCGGCCTCCACCAGCGGGACAACGACCGGCTCCTCGCCGTCCTCCGGCAGCTGCGCGACCTCGGGAACAGCCTCGTCGTCGTCGAGCACGACGACGACACGATCCGCGCCGCCGACTACCTCGTCGACCTCGGCCCCTACGCCGGGGTCCGGGGCGGGCAGGTCGTCGCGGCCGGGACGGTGGCCGAAGTCGAGGCGAACGAGAAGTCGCTGACCGGCCGCTACCTCTCGGGCCGGGACCGGATCGAGGTGCCGAAGGCCCGCGTCCAGCCCCGCCCGGGCAATCCGTGGCTGAAGGTGATCGGGGCGCGGGAGAACAACCTGAAGAACGTCGACGCCGCCTTCCCCCTCGGCCTCTTCACCTGCGTCACCGGGGTCAGCGGCTCGGGGAAGAGCACCCTCGTCAACGACGTCCTCTCCCGCGCCCTCTTCCGCCACTTCCACGGCTCGAAGGAGCGCCCCGGCCTCCACGACCGGATCGAGGGGGTCGACTTCCTCGACAAGGTCGTCGAGATCGACCAATCGCCCATCGGGCGGACGCCGCGCTCGAATCCGCTGACCTACACCGGCGCGTTCAACGGCATCCGCGACCTCTTCGCCCAGCTCCCCTCCTCGCGCGTCCGGGGCTACGGCGCGGGGCGCTTCAGCTTCAACGTCGCCGGGGGCCGGTGCGAGCATTGCGAGGGGGGCGGGATGACGGTGATCGAGATGAATTTCCTCCCCCCCGTCTACGTTCCCTGCGAGGTCTGCAACGGGCGGCGCTTCAACCGGGAGACGCTCGAGATCACCTACAAGGGGCGGACGATCGCCGACGTCCTCGAGATGACGGTCGACGACGGCCTCGCCCTTTTCCGCAACATCCCCGCCGTCGGCGACAAGCTCGAGGCCCTCGCCTCGGTCGGCCTCGGCTACATCCGCCTCGGCCAGCAGGGGACGACCCTCTCCGGCGGTGAGGCGCAGCGGATCAAGCTGGCCGCCGAGCTGGCGAAGAAGGCGACGGGGCGGACCGTCTACCTCCTCGACGAGCCGACGACCGGCCTCCATTGGGCCGACATCGAGCTCCTCCTCGCCGTCCTCGGGAAGCTCCGCGACGCGGGGAACACCCTCATCGTGATCGAGCACAACCTCCACCTCATCAAGTGCGCCGATTACGTCATCGACCTCGGCCCCGAGGGGGGGAAGGCGGGCGGGAAGATCGTCGCCACCGGCACCCCCGAGGACATCGCCGCGAACCCGGAGAGCCGGACCGGCCATTATCTGAAAACCGTCCTTTCCCCTGCCGGGAGGGGACGCTAACGTTTTCGTCGGTGCGTTTCGATTTTTTCCGCCTCCGCTTGCTCCCGCTCCTCTTTCTGGGAGCCGTTGTTTCCGCCGGGGCGGCGACTCCCCCCGCGCCTCCGGCAGCTCCGGCCCCGGCTCCCGCCACCCCGGCCTCCTCGGCGGCTCTCACTCCCGCCCCCGCCTCGGCCCCTTCCGACGACGAGGTCCGCGCGTCTTCCGACCTCCAGGGGGCCTTCGACGCGGGGCTCTTCGACAAGGTCAATGCGGGGGCGAAGGGGTTCCTCCAGAAGACCCCGAAGAGCCCGCTCCGGTTCAACGTCCTCTTCCTCCAGGGCCGCGCCCTTTATTTCCTCGGCCAATACGGGCCGGCGCTCGCCGTCTTTTCCTCCTCCCCCGACGCGCCCGATGCGCTCGCCCCCTCGTTCGTCTTCTGGCGGGCGGAGACGCTCGCGGCACAGGCGAACTGGCCCGAGGCGGAGAAGGGATACCGCGATCTCCTTGCCCGCTACGCCGCCGCGCCGGAGGCGGTCTCCGGCCAGGGGCAGCTCGGCCTCGCCTGGGTCCTCTACAAGGAGGGGAACGGGAAGGACGCCCGCGCGCTCCTCGCCTCGCTGATGCAGGCGCAGCCGCCGACGGAGAGCGGGGAGAAGGCGGCCCTCGTCCTCACGAAGATCGAGATCGCCGACAACCACCTCGACGCCGCCGTGGCGACCCTCGACGCCCTCGCGGCGCGGAAGGTGAAGCCCGCCTCGGCGACGGCCTTCGAGGCCGATTACTGGCGCGGGGAGCTGGCGCTGCTCCAGGGGAAGAGCGCCGAGGCGATCGGCTTCTTCCGCCGTGTCGTCGACAGCCCGAAGGCCTTCCCGCAGCCCCTCGTCGCCGGATCGTGGTTCGACCTCGGGAGCGCCTACCAGAAGACGGGCGACCACGCGAAGGCGATGACGGCCTTCGACAAGGCGTTCCGCCTCACCCAGGCCGAGCCGGAGAAGCTCGCCGCCTTCCGCCTCTACCTCCGCAGCGCGGCGGCGCTCCAGCGGCTCCCCGAGGCGCAGGGGACGCTCCGCGACTTCGCCAAGAACGAGAAATCGCCCGTCACCGCCTCGGCGGCGCTCTTCGCCATCGCCTCGAGCCAGGCCGAGGCGAACACCCCCGCCGACGCGATCCAGACCTTCGAGGCGCTCCTCACGGCCTACCCGCAGACGATCTGGCGGGCCGACGCCTACTCCCGCCTCGGCCAGCTCTATGCCGACACGGGAAAGCCCGACCAGGCCCTCGCCGCGCTCCAGAATTGCGTCGATGCGGTGCAGGGCGGTTCGGGCTCCGGCGACGGCGGTTCGATCGCGCTCGCCCGGGAGGCGCAGTTCAAGGCGGCCGAGATCTACTTCGCCAAGGGGGACTACGCGAAGGCCGCCGACCTCTACCGGAAGGCTGCCGCCCCCGGCGCGGGGACCTCGTCGGCGACGACGGAGAAGGCCCTCTTCAACCTCCTCCTCAGCGAGGCCCGGACGGGCGACCTCCCCGGCTTCCTGGCGAGCGAGGGCGACTTCGCGAAGGCCTTCCCCGCGAGTTCCCTCGCCGTCCGCGTGGTGCTGGAGAAGGCGGCGCTCTACCAAAAGGCGGGGAAGACCGACGAGGCCCGCGCGGCCTATCGCGACGCCCTCGACAAGGCCGACAGCAAGGCCCCGGGCGATGTCACGACGCTCTTCAAGGCGCAGAAGCCGCTCCTCCTCCTCCGCCTCGCCGACCTCGAGCGGGCGGCGGGGAAGACCGACGACGCCCTCGCCCTCTACAACCGGATCGCGACCGAGTTCCCCGACGACCCCCGCGTCGCCGAGGCGGCCTATGCCTGGGTGATGGTCGGATACGAGGCGGGGAAGATCACCTCGGAGCAGGCCCGGGAGCAGCTCCTCGCCCTCGCCCGCCGCTTCGACAAGAGCCCCGAGGCCGCCGCGATCCTCTTCACCGCCGCCGAGTTCTTCCACCAGCAGCAGGACTACGCCAGCGCCCAGACCCACTTCGAGGCGATGGCGAAGAACTATCCCGACAGCCCGCTCCTCCCCGAGGCGCTCTATTTCGCCGGGGAATCGGCGCTGAAGCTGAAGGACTACGCCACGGCGATCCAGATCCTCGAGAAGATCCCCGACTCCTCCCCGCGCAAGGCGGCGGCGCGGCTCCTCCAGGGCCTCGCCTACCACCTGCAGGGGAAGTACACGAACGCCATCGCCCTCTTCGACGCCGTCCTGGGGACCGAGAAGAGCGGCCCCCTCTTCGTCACCGCGACGCTCCGCAAGGGAAACGCCCTCTACGCCCTCGGCGGCAACGACTCGACCCGCTACGAGCAGGCCGCCTCGACCTACGGCACGCTGCTGAACGGGACGCAGGGCGATTTCTCCCAGCGCAACGAGGCGGCCTACGCCCGCGGGAAGTGCTTCGAGAAACTGAACCGGATCGACGACGCGCTCACCCTCTACCTCTCGGTCCTCAACGGCCAGACGATGCCGGGCGGGACCGCGCCCCCCGCCGGGACGCCGCCCGAGATCCTCTGGCGGACCAAGGCCGGGATCGACGCCGCCGACCTCCGGCGTCGTCAGGAGAACTGGCGCGCCGCCGCCGACCTCTACCGCCGCCTCGAGGCCCTCGGCGGGCCGAACCAGGCCGAGTTCCGCGACGCCCTCATGAAGCTGCGGCGGGAACACTTCCTCTACGACGACGATCCCGACGCGTCGGCGCCCGCGGCGACTTCCGCTCCCGCTTCGGCTCCGGCCTCCCCTCCCGCTCCGTCGGCGGCGGGGAACGGGACGCCCTGATGACCAGCCGCGCCACCCCTTCCTTTTTTTCAGCCATGAAGATCAAACCTGATTCCATCGTCGATTTCCGTTTCGAGAAAATGCCGTTCCGCATCTTCCCCGGCGCCGCCGAGGCCTCGGCGGCGGCCGCCCAGGAGATCGCCGGGCTGATCCGGGCGCGGGAGGAGGAGGGCCGCCCCTGCGTCCTCGGCCTCGCCACCGGCTCGACGCCGGTCGGGGTCTATCGCGAGTTGATCCGCCTCCACAAGGAGGAGGGCCTCAGCTTCGCCAACGTCATCACCTTCAACCTCGACGAGTACTACCCGATGGGGCCGGAGAATCCCCAGAGCTACCGGGCCTTCATGGAGGAGCACTTCTTCTCCCACGTCGATATCGTCCCGGCGAACACCCACGTCCCGAGCGGCACCGTATCGATGGAGGAGGTCCCCGCCGCCTGCGCCGCCTTCGACAAGGCGATCGAGCAGGCGGGCGGCCTCGACCTCCAGATCCTCGGCATCGGGCGGACCGGCCACATCGGCTTCAACGAGCCGGGGAGCCTCCGCCGCTCCAGGACGCGGCTCATCTCCCTCGACCCGCTCACCCGCCTCGACGCGGCCTCGAACTTCGGCGGCCTCCAGGCCGTCCCCCGCCGCGCGATCACGATGGGCATCCGGACGATCCTCGGCGCCCGGCGCGTCCTCCTCCTCGCCTTCGGCGAGCACAAGGCCCCGATCATCCGCGAGGCGCTGGAGGGCGAGATGCGGGCCGAGGTCCCCTCGACCTTCCTCCAGGAGCACGACGACGTCCTCGTCCTCCTCGATCCCGCCGCCGCCTCCGACCTCACCCGCGTCCGGACGCCGTGGGTCGTCGACGCCTCCTCGGAGGGCAAGGACGGCATGCTCGAATGGGACGACCGCCTCGTCTGCCAGGCCGTCGTCTGGCTCGCCCGCGAGCGGAACAAGGCGATCCTGAAGCTGACCGGCGACGACTACAACGCGGGCGGCCTCCGCGACCTCGTCGCCCAGCCCCGCTACGGCTCGGCCTACGAGATCAACCGGAAGGTCTTCTACCGCCTCCAGGACACGATCACCGGCTGGCCCGGCGGGAAGCCGCCGGAACGGATCGAGCGCGAGGGGCAGTCGCCCCCCCTGCGCGGCTCGGGCAGCCAGGGCCAACGCTTCCCGAAGAAGATCGTCGTCTTCTCCCCCCATCCCGACGACGACGTGATCTCGATGGGCGGGACGGTGATCCGCCTCGTCGAGCAGGGCCACGACGTCCACATCGCCTACCACGTCAGCGGGAGCAACGCCGTCTCCGACGAGGCGCTCCAGCGGCACATGGAATTCGTCCGGGACACGCTGACCGAGTCGGGGGCGATCCTCCCCGCGGGGGTCGACGAGCCCGCCAACGCGCGGCGGCTGAAGGCGCTGATCCGCAAATCGGAGGCGCGGGCCTCGGCCCGGCGCTGCGGGGTGCCGATGGAGAACCTCCATTTCCTCGAGATGCCGTTCTACGAGACCGGCCTCGTCCAGCGCGCCCCCCTCGGCGGGGAGGACGTCGCGCTCCTCGTCGCCCTGCTGGAAGAGATCAAGCCCGACCAGCTCTACGCGGCGGGCGACCTCGCCGACCCGCACGGCACCCACCGGATGTGCCTGGAGGGGGTCCGGAAGGCCCTCGCCCAGTGCGCCGCCGCCGGGTCCCCGTGGGTCGCCGGGTGCGGGAAGTGGCTCTATCGCGGGGCGTGGGCGGCGTGGCCGATCCACCAGGTTGCGATGGCCGTCCCGCTGAGCCCCGACGAGGTCGTCCGCAAGCGGCAGGCGATCTTCAAGCACGAGACCCAGAAGGATCAGGCCCTCTTCATGGGGGCCGACACGCGGGAATTCTGGCAACGCGCCGAGGAGCGGACCCGCGCGGCGGCGGAGGATTACAATTTCCTCGGCCTGCCGGAGTACGAGGCGGTGGAGACGTTCGCGGCGTGGGCGTAGGGGGGGCGCGAAGGGGAGGGGCAGCCCTTCGGGACGGGGTACATGGCCCTGTACTGGTGGATGTAACCCGCGCGTTTAAAGATGCAAGAGGGGCTTCGCCCCTCCTGCACCTCCCCGTCTGATAGGCCTTGGTGTAGACGGAGCGCACCCCAGAGGCCTATCTTCCAATAAGCCCGCTCTACTCCGCTGGATCTAACCCCGATGAGGGCCGAGCCCTGGGAAGGAGCTTCCAAGGAGCAATTCCATCTCCTCGGTGTTGAAGAGTTCCTTCGCGCCTACCGCGCCCGGCTCTTGTAATGGATCTCGGGCAGCTCGCGCAGCCGCGCGGCGGCCTGCTCCGGCGTGAGGTCGCGCTGGGCTTCGGCCAGCATCTCGTAGCCGACCATGAATTTCTTCACCGAGGCCGAGCGGAGGAGGGGCGGGCAGAAGTGGGCGTGGAGCTGCCAGTGCGGGTAGATCCCGTCGTCGGTCGGCGCGCCGTGCCAGCCCATCGAGTAGGGGAAGGAGGTCTCGAAGAGGTTGTCGTACTTCGTCGTCAGCCGCTTCAGGATCGAGGCGAGGTGGTGACGCTCCCCCTCGGTGAGGTCGGGGAGGCGGGCGATGACGCGGCGGCGGGGGAGGAGGAGGGTCTCGAAGGGCCAGACGGCCCAGTAGGGAACGACGACGACCCAGTCCTGGTTCTCGACGACGATCCGCTCCTTGAGCGCCAGCTCCTGCTCGACGTAGTCGAGGAGGAGGGCGGTGCGGCGCGGCTCGCGGTCGGCCCAGTAGGTCTGCTGGTTCCGGTCTTCCTTCGCGGCCTCGTTCGGCAGGAAGTTCGAGGCCCAGACCTGGCCGTGGGGATGGGGGTTGGAGCAGCCCATGATGTCCCCCTTGTTCTCGAAGACCTGGACCCAGCGGTACTTGCGGCCCAGCTCGCTCACCTGCTGCGCCCAGACCTCGACGACGCGGAGGATGTCGGTCTCGCTGAGTTCGGGGAGGGTGAGGTCGTGGCGGGGGGAGAAGCAGATGACGCGGCACTCGCCCCGGACGTTCTCGCTGAGGAGGAGGGGGGAGGGGCTCCCGGTCGAGGCCGGGGCCTCGGGGAGGAGGGCGGCGAAGTCGTTGTCGAAGACGAAGGTGTGGGTGTATTCGGGATTGCGGGTGCCGACGGCCCGCTCGTTGCCGGAGCAGAGGTAGCACTTCGGGTCGTGCTGCGGGCGCTGGTCGGCGACGGGGGGCTCCTGCTTGCCCAGCCACGGGCGCTTCGTCCGGTGGGGGGAGACGAGGACCCATTCGCCGGTCAGGGGGTTGAAGCGGCGGTGGGGATGTTCCGAGGGGGTGGGAATGGCAGAGGGGGTATGCATGGGGGACGGGGGGATTAGGGAAACAGATTTCGGGCGATCATTCAAGAATCGCCGCCGCCGGCGCGGACGCCGAGCGTCTTCCCCGTCCACGCGTGGATCTTCCCCCACAGGGCGGCGTCCTTTTCGAGGGAGTGGCCGTAGGAGGGGATCAGCTTCGCGAGCTTCTCCTGCCAGGCGGGCGTGCCGACCTGCGCCTTGAAGCATCCCTTGAGGATCTCCAGCATGATCGGGACGGCGGTCGAGGCCCCGGGGGAGGCCCCGAGGAGGGCGGCGAGGGAGCCGTCCCCGGCGCAGATGACCTCGGTGCCGAACTGGAGGACGCCCCCCTTTTCCTTGTCCTTCTTGATGACCTGGACCCGCTGCCCGGCGATCTCGAGCTCCCAGTCCTCGGCCTTCACGTTGGGGAAGTATTCGCGGAGCGCGTCGATCCGGGTCTCCCACGACTGGAGGACCTGGCCGATGAGGTATTGCGTGAGGGGGACGTTGTCGATGCCGGTCTTCACCATCGGCCAGAGGTTGTCGGGCTTGATCGAGAGCGGGAGGTCGAGGAAGGAGCCCTGCTTCAGGAACTTCGTCGAGAACCCGGCGTAGGGGCCGAAGAGGAGGGCCTTCTTCCCGTCGATCACGCGGGTGTCGAGGTGGGGGACCGACATGGGGGGCGTGCCGACGGAGGCCTTGCCGTAGACCTTCGCGCCGTGGCGGGCGATGAGGTCGGGGTTCTTGCACCGCAGCCACTGGCCGCTGACGGGGAAGCCGCCGAAGCCCTTCCCTTCCGGGATGCCCGACTTCTGGAGGAGCGGGAGCGCCCCGCCGCCCGCGCCGAGGAAGACGAAGCGGGCCGCGACGGTGCCGGTCTCGTTCGTGTCGAGGTCGCGGATGCGGAGGGCCCAATGGCCTGAGGCGTCCCTCTTCACGTCGCGGACCTCGTGGCGGTAGCGGAGGAAGGTCCCCTGGCTCTTCTCGACCTCGGCGAGGAGGGCGCGGGTGAGAGCGCCGAAGTTGACGTCGGTCCCCTCGGCGTACCAGGTCGCGGCGATCTTCTCCTGCGGGTCGCGCCCCTCCATCACGAGGGGGATCCACTTCGCGATGACGGCGGGGTCTTCCGAGTATTCCATCGCGGCGAAGAGATGGTTCTTCGTCAGCGCCGCGTGGCGCTTCCGCAGGTAGGCGACGTTCGCCTCGCCCCGGACGAAGCTCATGTGGGGCGTCCGCTGGAGGAACGCGCCGGGCGAGGGGATCTTCCCGGCCTCGACGAGGGACGACCAGAACTGCTTCGTGACCTCGAACGATTCGTTGATCTTGAGCGCCTTTGAAATGTCGATCGAGCCGTCGGCCTTCTCCGGCGTGTAGTTCAGCTCGCAGAGGGCGGCGTGGCCGGTTCCGGCGTTGTTCCACGCGTCGGAGCTCTCCGAGGCGGGCCGGTCGAGGCGCTCGAAGAGGGCGATCTTCCACGTCGGCTCCAGCTCCCGCAGGAGGGCGGCCAGCGTCGCCGACATGATCCCGCCGCCGATCAGGGCGACGTCGATGACTTGGGAGGCGTTGGGTTTCGTGGAACAGCCGCAGGTACCGGAGGAGCAGGACATAGGGGAAAGGTTCCCGCCATGCTAAAGGAGCGCGGGGCCGCTAGGCAAGGCTGGGCGGATCGGGACAATCTTAGCCAATATCGGCCGATTCCGCCCGCTTCAGGGATGCCCATTGGACGACGATGAAGAAGACGGCAACGGAGCCGAGGATCACCGGTGCGTGCCGGACGAAGGCGAGGTAGTAGGCGTCGATCCCCACGGGCCCGAGGTAGCGGTAGCGGAGGGGGAGGAAGTTCCAGAGGATGATGGGAGAGAAGAGGAGGGGGAAGAGGATTTTGGCGCTCAGCCGGTGCCAGCGGATGAGGGAAAAGGCTTGGACGGCCGAGGCGGCGGCGAGGCTGAAGAGGACGGGGACGAGGTTTAGGTAGAGGGCGTTGTAGGGGCAGGAGAGAAGGAAGTGGTCCTTGGTGGTGGAGAGAACGGTGGCGTCGGGGAAGGCTTCGCGGTAGGCGGCGAGTTTGAGGGAGCCGGAGTAGTAGGAGACGGGGACGGTGGGATGGAGGAGGCCGACGACGAGGAAGGGGGCGATCATGAGGGCGATGAGGCTGTAGTTGAGGAGGAGGACGGCCTGGTGTCCCTGCCGTCGCCCGATGGGGCGGGTGACGATGAATTCGGCATCGGGGCAGGGCGCGGAGGCGAAGTCCCGCTTCGTCGCCGAGGCCTGGAAGAAGAAGCGGCTGGCGAGGGTCATCGGGAAGAGGAGGGTGAAGAAGAGCATGCCCGTGTAGCTGGAGATCATGATGTCCCACCGGAACGAGGGATCGTTGCCGACGAAACGGAAGGGCATGTCAGCCATGAAAATGGGGAGAAGGAGATAGGCCACCGAGCTGAGCCAAAGGCCCCACGAGCCGTTTTTCCAGAAGAGCCCGACGAGGGCGGGGAGGGGGGATTTCATGAGAGAATTTCCTGACGGATGAAGGCGCGGTAGGCGAAGGTTTGGGCGATGGCGATGAGGGTCGCACAGGTGGGGATGAAGAGGGGGTGGCTGAAGAGCGCGGTTCCGGCCCAGATGTGGGCGAAGCTGGCGGCGGTGGGGAAGAGGACGCTGCACACGCGCAGTATCCCCAGCTGCAGCTTCGGAAAAGGCCAGAGCATGAGCAGGAGGGCCTGATAGAGGGAGATCAGCGTGGCGATCAGGATGAGGTGGCAGGGAAAATCTTGGAGGTGGATGTGGAAGAGGGAGGCTTCGAGGACGAGCAACGGTGCGATGAGGAAGAGAAGGAAAAACGGATGGAGGGTCTGCGCGGCATGGAGGGCCGGGCGGGAAAGTGGCCGGGTGAGGGAAAATTCGAGAGGGAAAGCGGCGAGGTGACTCTCTTTCTGAGGCGCTTTCTGGCAGGCGAGGAGGGGGAAGATATAAAGCAAGATGTAGAGGAAGCCATCGCCCGCCGCTTTGAAGAAAAAGGTGAAGGCAAGGGGGATGACGAGGAAGATCCAAAGGTAAGCCCGGCTTTCGAGGAAGGTCATCCGCAGCGCGTTGCGAAAATCGCGGAAGCTCATCGCATTTCCCCCGTCTTGCTCAACGCGACGAAGAGGTCTTCGAGGTTGAGGTCGGTGATTTCGCATTGGGCGCCGTGGGCGCGGGCGAAGGCTTCGGCGGGGGCGGGATCGCCTTCGCCATTGGGAAGACGGAGGATCGCGGCGATTTCGTGGCGTTCCCGGATCACCTCGTAGGCTCCGGGCGGGGTGAGGGCGGCGAGGTTCGTGTTCGCCGGGAAGGAGTGGAAGCGGACCCGCTTGACGGTTTCCTTCAGGGTGTCGAGCGGCTCGTCGATCTTCAGCCGCCCGTCGGCGAGGATGCCGACGCGGTCGGCGACCCGCTCGATGTCGGAGAGGATGTGGGAGGAGAGGAAGACGGTGGGGCGGCTTCCGGCGTCCCCCTCCGCGCGGAGGAGGTCGAGGATTTCGCCGAGGAGTTCGCGGCGGGCGACGGCGTCGAGGGTGGAGGCCGGTTCGTCGAGGATGAGGAGTTCGGGCCGCTGGGCGAGGGCGAGGACGAGGGCGACCTGCCGCTGGCCGCCTTGCGAGAGGGTGGAGACCGGTTTCTTCGGGTCGATCCGGAAGCGGTCGAAGAGGCGGCGGACGAGGGCGGCGTCCCACCGCGGGTAGAGCGGGGCGCAGAAGGAGACGATGGTGGCGACCTTCATGTTGGCCGGGAGGATCTGCTTCTCGCTGACGTAGCCGACCCGTTGGCGATCCTCGGGGGAGAGGGTGAAAGGGTCCTGGCCGAGGATGCGGACGGTCCCGGCGTCGGGCTTGATGAGTCCGGCGAGGAGGCGGATGGCGGTCGTCTTTCCCGCGCCGTTGCGGCCAAGGAAACCGTAGACGCCGCCCTTCGGTACGCGGAGGGTGAGGTCGCGCAGGGCTTCGGTCTTGCCGAAGGAACGGCGGAGGCCGACGGCTTCGATGGCATAAGCGCCGGAATCGGGTGCGAATGTGGACCCGATGGAGGCAAAGGAATCAGCGGGATTTGTCGGCATAGGTTTTCTCGATGAGGCGTTGGAGTTCGGAAAGGGGGAGGCCGAGGTGGAGGGCCTCGCCGACGACCTGGTCGACGGCGGGCTGGAGGAGGCGGCCCTGCGCGGCGGGGGCGAGGGGTTTCTTCCCCGCCGCGACGAAGGTCCCCTGGCCGCGCCGGGTCTCGACGGTGCCGTCCCGCTCGAGGAGCTGATAGACCTTGGCCACGGTGAGGGGATTGACGCCGAGGGAGGCGGAAAGCTCCCGCACGGAGGGCAGCTGTTCCCCGGCCTTCAACTGCCCTCCCGCGATCCGTTCCTGGATCTGCCGGAGCATCTGCCGGTAGAGGGGAAGGCCGCTCTGGGGGTTGAGGTGGAGGAGCATGGGGGTCCGGGTAGAAGACTTAGTGTAGTATATGACTAATACACTAAGCCGGACCTGTCAATCGCAATGGTACGATGGGGGCAACGGGATCAGGGAGAGGCCGAAGCCGTGGTGGTGGCGGGGGCCGCTTTCCGGAGGGCGTCGTCGAGGGTGAGGAGGCGGGTGTAGTCGGTGTTGAAGGAGAGGGTGGCGAGGTGTTGTCGGTTGACCTCGGCGGCTTCGGCGGCCTTGCCGTTGGCCTCCAGCGCGGCGGCGACCCAGAGGAGGGTGATGTAGCCGTATTGGTCCTTCGACCAGGTGCGGACGTCGTTGGCGGTGGGGGCGGCCTCGCCCCGCATGACTTGTTGGGCGTAGAGGTAGGCCTTGCGGTCGGTCTTGAAGTTCAGGAGTTCCTGCCACGCGGCGTCTTTCGCTGCCGGGTCCTTCGTGCGGAGGGCGGCGTAGAGGCGGAAGACGGCCCCGGCGGCGTTCCACGGGGTGGTCTGGGTGTGCTTCGCGGCGTAGGCGACGGTGGAGGGCCAGTCGAGGATCGCGGCGTGCCGGAGCATGGCGTTGTAGGAGGAGGCGCGGTCGGAGGTCTCCGGGGTGAGGTCGCCGTCGATTTTCAGGATGAGGCCGCGCGCCTTCTCGGCCTCGTTGCGGCGGGCGAGGGAGGCGGCCTGGAGGAGGGGGAAGAAGGTGCGGGTCTCGTGGGCGGCTCCGAGGGTGATGAAGGCCACGTCGAGGGCCGCGTCGCTCTTGACGAGCGCCAGCGCCTGGCTGGAGCTGGCGGTGGGCTTGCGGAGCGGCTCGGTCCTTTTCTCGAGGGCGAAGAGGGCGAGGGAGAGGACGCTGTCGGGAGGCTGCTCCGGGGTGGCGCGGAAGAGGAGCTTGATCTCGTCGGCGGTGAGTGTCTCGGGTGTCTTCGTCGCGGCGATCTGGTAGGCGCGGAGCATGTAGCTGTCGGGATGGCGGACGAGGAGGACCTCGTAGGGTGCGGGCCGCGGGGTGGCCTGGGTGGCGGGCGGCTGGTCCCGGAGGAGGGCGTAGAGAAGGGGATCGGTGACGTGGGTCGGTTCCTGGAGCTCCTTCCCGAGCCACTCGGCAGAGCTCGGCTTCGCCTTCTGGAGCCAGCCGAGGGAGCGGGCGCACCAGCGGCGGAGCCAGGGATCGTCGGGGTTCTGCTGGAGGAGGGCGTCGAACTGGGCGTGGGCCTCCTCGGGATGGTTGTCCTCGAAGGCGGCGAGGGCTTTCTGCTCCGCCTGGCGGAGGGGGGAGGGAGTGGCGAAGCCTTCGGGAAGGGGGAAGGCGTTCCCGATCTGCGTGGCGAGGAGGGCGCGGAGGGCGGTGTTGTCGTGCTCGGTCCCGGCCCAGACGATGACTCCGGCGGGGTTGATCAGGAAGCTGGTGGGGTAGAAACGGATTTTCCACGCGGGATCGCGGCTGGCGCTGACGGCCTGTTTTCCGTGGAAGGCGTAGGCGGTCATCAGCTCGACATCGTCGATCGAGGGGGAGTCGTTAAGCTGGATGAAGTCGAAGGGCTGGTCCTTCAGTTCCTCCTGGATGTCGGAGAGGGCGATGGAGAGCGATTCCGACGGGGTGCACCACGGGATGTCGAAGGTGAGGAGGACCCAGCGGCCCTTCGATTCGGCGAGGGTGTGGGTGAGGCCGACCTTCAGGTTGTATTGGATCTCGGGGGCCGGCTTGCCGATGAGGAACTCGACCTCGGGCGGCAGGGCGGCGGGCTCTTTCTCCTTGGTATCGGCGGAGGGGGGCGTGTCGCGGGAGGCGGCGCTCTCCTGCCCGTGCGCGGGGGAGAGGGGGAGCGCCAGCGGTGCAAGGGCAAGGGTCAGGGCAAGAAGAGCGAGGGGAGTCGGGCGGGCCACATGGCGTACTTACTCCAACACGGGCCGAAGAAGCGACGAAAGAAATGCGCCATCGCCATAAAAAAGGCGATGGCGTTTTACTTTATTTCCCCGGCTCGTAATTGAGGTTGGGGGCGAGCCACTTTTCGGCTTCGGCGAGGGGGATGCCCTTGCGTTGGGCGTAGTCTTCGAGCTGGTCTTTGCCGAGGCGGCCGACGGCGAAGTACTTCGACTGGGGGTGGGCGAAGTAGAGGCCGCTGACCGAGCTGGCGGGCCACATGGCGCAGCTTTCGGTGAGCTTGATGCCGGTCTGCCGCTCGACGTCGAGGAGCTGGAAGAGGACGGGCTTCTCGGTGTGGTCGGGGCAGGCGGGGTAGCCGGGGGCGGGGCGGATGCCGCGGTAGTCCTCGTCGATGAGCTGGTCGTTCGTGAGGTTCTCGGCGAGGCCGAAGCCCCAGAGGTCGCGGACCTTCTTGTGGGTCGCCTCGGCGAGGGCCTCGGCGAGGCGGTCGGCGATCGCCTTGACCAGCAGGGCGTCGTAGTCGTTGAGTTCCTTTTCGAGCTGGGCGCAGAGTTCGTCGACGCCGTGGCCGGTGGTGACGGCGAAGCCGCCGACCCAGTCGAGGCGGCCCGAGTCCTTCGGCGCGACGAAGTCGGCGAGGGCGTAGTGGGGCTGCTGCTGGGGCTTCTCGGCCTGCTGGCGGAGGGTGCGGAAGGTGGTGAGGAGTTTGCGCTCCCCGGGGCAGGCGGGGTCGTAGACCTCGATGTCGTCGCCGACGCTGTTCGCGGGGAAGAGGCCGAAGAGGGCCTTGGCCTTGAGGCGTTTTCCCTCGACGATCCATTTCAGGATCCGCTGGCCGTCGGCGAAGAGTTCGGTCGCCTGCGGGCCGACGACTTCGTCCTTCAGGATCTTCGGGTAGCGGCCCCGGAGTTCCCACGCGTGGAAGAAGGGGGACCAGTCGATGAAGGGGACGATCTCTTCCAACGGGAAGTCGTCGATGAGGGTGATGCCCGGCTTCGCGGGGACGGCGATGTCGGCGGCGGCCCAGTCGCAGGTGAAGCGGCGGGCGCGGGCCTCTTCGATCGTGAACATCTTCACGGCGGCGCGGCGGGCGCCGTATTCCTCGCGGACCTTGGTGTATTCGGCGGCGATCTCGGCGAGGTAGCCGGGGCGGGTCCCGGCGTTGGCGAGCTGCCCGGCGACGCCGACGACGCGGGAGGCGTCGATGACGTGGACGACGCCGTTCGGATACTCGGGGGCGATCTTCACGGCGGTGTGGGCGCGGCTGGTCGTCGCGCCACCGATGAGGAGGGGGAGCTCGAATCCGGTCCGCTTCATCTCCTTGGCGACGTGGACCATCTCGTCGAGCGAGGGGGTGATGAGGCCGGAGAGGCCGATGAGGGTGGCGTTCTGTTCCCTCGCGGCGGCGAGGATCTTGTCGGCGGGGACCATGACGCCGAGGTCGATGACCTCGTAGCCGTTGCAGGCGAGGACGACGCCGACGATGTTCTTGCCGATGTCGTGGACGTCGCCCTTCACGGTGGCCATCACGATCTTGTCCTTCACGGTCAGCTTCCCCTCGGCGGCGAGGCGGCGCTTTTCCTCCTCCATCGCGGGGGTGAGCCAGGCGACCGATTTCTTCATGACGCGGGCGCTCTTCACGACCTGCGGGAGGAACATCTTCCCCGCGCCGAAGAGGTCGCCGACGACGCGCATGCCGTCCATGAGGGGGCCCTCGATGACGTTGAGGGGGCGGCCGTACTTGGCGAGGGCCTCCTCGGTGTCGGCGTCGATGAAATCGGTGATCCCCTTGAGGAGGGCGTATTCGAGGCGCTTCTCGACGCTCTCGGCGCGCCAGAGTTCCTCCTTCGGACCGTCGGCCTTCACCCCGGAGGCGGCGGCCTTCATGGCGTCGGCGTGGACGATGAGGCGTTCCGTCGCGTCGGGGCGGCGGTCGAGGAGGACGTCCTCGACGAGTTCGAGGAGGTCCTTCGGGATCTCGTCGTAGACGCCGAGCTGGCCCGCGTTGACGATCGCCATGTCCATCCCGGCCTTGATGGCGTGGTAGAGGAAGGCGGCGTGCATCGCCTCGCGGACGGGGTTGTTCCCGCGGAAGGAGAAGGAGACGTTGGAGAGGCCGCCGCTGACCTTCGCGTGGGGGAGGGTCGCCTTGATCTCGCGGACGGCCTCGATGAAGTCGACGGCGTAGTGGTTGTGCTCCTCCATCCCGGTGGCGACGGTGAGGATGTTCGGGTCGAAGATGATGTCCTGCGGGGGGAAGCCGATCCCGGTCAGGAGGTGGTAGGCGCGGGTGCAGATGCGGACCTTCTCCGCCTGCGTCGCAGCCTGGCCCTGCTCGTCGAAGGCCATGACGACGCTCGCCGCGCCGTAGCGCATGATCTTCCGCGCCCGCTCGAGGAAGACGGCCTCGCCGTCCTTCAGGCTGATCGAGTTGACGATGGCCTTGCCCTGGACGCAGCGGAGGCCGGCCTCGATGACGCTCCACTTGGAGCTGTCGATCATGATCGGGACGCGGGAGATCTCCGGTTCCGAGGCGATGAGGTTGAGGAACTTCACCATCGCCGCCTCGCCGTCGAGCATCCCCTCGTCGAGGTTGACGTCGATGACGTTCGCGCCGCTCTCGACCTGCTGGCGGGCGACGGCGAGGGCCGCGTCGTAATCCCCGGCGAGGATGAGCTTCGAGAAGCGGGGGGAGCCGGTGACGTTCGTCCGCTCGCCGACCATGGTGAAGATCGGTTCCCGGCCGATGGTGTAGGGCTCCAGCCCGCTGAGGTGGAGGAAAGGATCGGCCTCGGGGACGACGCGGGGCGGGATCGGCTCGACGATCTTCGCGATGGCGGCGATGTGGTCGGGCGTGGTGCCGCAGCAGCCGCCGACGATGTTCAGCATGCCGCTCTCGGCGAATTCCCGGATGATCGCGCTGGTCTGGTCGGGGGTCTCGTCGTAGCCGCCGAAGGCGTTGGGCAAGCCGGCGTTCGGGTGGCAGCTGATGAGGCAGGGGGCGATGCGGGAGAGCTCCTGGAGGTAGGGCCGCATGTCCTTCGCGCCGAGGGCGCAGTTGATGCCGACGGAGAAGGGGCGGGAGTGGGAGACCGAGTTCCAGAAGGCCTCGGTGGTCTGCCCGGAGAGGGTGCGGCCCGAGGCGTCGGTGATCGTCACCGAGATCATGATCGGGAGGCGGCGGCCCAGCTTGTCGAAGACGAGTTCGATGGCGTAGAGGGCGGCCTTCGCGTTGAGGGTGTCGAAGATCGTCTCGACGAGGAGGACGTCGCTCCCGCCCTCGATGAGGCCCTCGACCTGCTCGACGTAGGCCTCGACGAGCTGCTGGTAGGTGACGGCGCGGAAGCCCGGGCTGTTCACGTCGGGCGACATCGAGGCGGTTTTGCTGGTCGGCCCGATCGAGCCGGCGACGAAGGCGGCCTTGCCGGGGAACTTCGCCTTGTGCTTGTCGACGGCGGCGCGGGCGACCGAGGCGGCGGCGACGTTCAGCTCCCGGGCGAGGCCCTCCATGCCGTAGTCGGCCTGGGAGATCGTGGTGCTGTTGAAGGTGTTCGTCTCGATGAAGTTCGCCCCGCCTTCGAGGTAGGCGGTGTGGATCGCCTCGATGGCGTCGGGCTTCGTGAGGACGAGGAGGTCGTTGTTCCCCTTGATGTCGCTCGGCCAGTCGGCGAAGCGGGTGCCGCGGAAATCGGCCTCCTCGAGGCCGAGGCGCTGGATCATGGTCCCCATGCCGCCGTCGAGGATGGCGATGCGGCGGGAGAGGAGTTCGTTCAGGGCGGGAAGGGGATCGGGGACCATGGTGGAGGTGTCATAAATAGCGGTTTTATAGGGGGGTTCAAGAAAGTCTCGCCGGGGGGGAGATCCTCGGGCGTTGCGGCCCTTCGGGGCTGGCGGGGTCGACCCTGTACAGCTGGAGGCGACCCGCTTTATAGCCCAAGAGGGGCTTTGCCCCTCCTCGAACCTCCCCTTCGGAGGGCCTTAGCTAGGCGGACGCGCTTTGGCGGCGCCTTGTCTCCGAACTGGATTAAAATCGGATGGTTCCTGGAGCGCCCGAGGGTACGGACGATAGGGAGAGACGAGGCCAATACGCCCTGGCTCCTATTGGGAAGAATCACGCGTCCTTGTGTTGGGGAGCCGAAGGGGATTGGCCGGGAGGGGGGAGTGTGATAGAACGGGGAGATGGCTTCGTCGAAACCCCTTCGCGTGAAAGAAGGGCGTCCGGCGTACCTGAAGCGGAGCGCGGCCGACGACAAGACGAAGCATCAGGAGTTGAAGACCTATTCCGCGCTCGGCCTCGGGCGGAGCTATAAGTCGGTGAAGGGGCGGAAGAAGCTCGCGGCGCTGGCCGATGGGCCGACTCTTCTGATCGGTGGCGATGCGCCCGATCGGCCTCAGATCGTGGTGAACCGGGAGGCGTACCGGAAGACCCGCCTCGATGTCCTCCGCCGGGTTCTTCTCGAGGCGGGAGCGATCATGCCCGAGGCACCGAAGGAGGTCCTCCTCGACCAGCTTCATCCCCGCGTGGAGCGGGAGACGTATGAGCATCTGGCGCTCCTCCATCACGAGGGGCCGCGCCTCGATGCCGCCTTCCAGCGTCTCCACGGGCGGAACCCGACGGCGCTGGAGCGGGAGCTCCTCGTCCCGCCCGAGGCCCGGGGGCCGGAGAAGATCAAAACGGCCAAGACCGCCGAGGCCGTCGGGGCGATCAACCAGGCGGCCTACGGCTCCTACCGGGCCGGGGTGATCGACGAGGTGCTGGGGCAGGTGCAGGCCCGGCAGAGGCACAATCCGGCGCGCTACCAGACCCTCTGGGCCGAGGCGGTGGGGCCGGAGATCGCGATGCAGAGCCGCTTCGAGAAAGTCGATCCCGCCACGGGCACCGCCTATTTCCGCTGCATGAACAGCGCGCTCTCCTTCCGCCTCCAACGGATGCCCGACCTCCCCGCCAAGCTCACGAAAGGCCTGAAGACCCCCGTGCGGCAGGTAAAAGTGATGTTTTAGCTTTTAATGGTTAAGCTTGGGCCTTGGAGCGCGAAAGACGGAAAAGGAAGTACTCCAAGCTCTCCGTCAACGCCAGCCACGAGGCCTCGACGATGTTCGTCGAGACGCCGACGGTGCTCCAGCTCGCCTCCCCGGCGCCCGACTCGATGAAGACGCGGACGCGGGCGCCGCTGCCCGACGCCGAGTTCACGATGCGGACCTTGTAATCGGTGAGGGTGACCTGGGCCACCTCGGGATAGAAGGCGGTGAGGGCCTTGCGGAGGGCCGCGTCGAGGGCGTTGACGGGGCCGTCTCCTTCCGCCACCTCGTAGCCGCGGTCGCCCTGCGGCGTGGCGATCTTCACCGTCGCCTCGCAGAGGTCGAGGTTCCGCGTCGGGTCCTTGCGGATCGAGACGTGGTATTCGAGGAGGTCGAAGTAGGGCTTGTACTCGCCCCGGGCACGGCGCATCAGGAGCTCGAAGGAGGCGTCGGCCCCCTCGAACTCGTAGCCGTCGTTCTCCAGCCGCTTCACCTCCTCCAGGATGGCGCGGGTGTCGGGGGCCTTCTCCTCGAGGGCGATGCCGAATTCCCGGGCCTTCATCATCACGTTGGCCCCGCCCGCGAGCTCGCTGACGAGGACGCGCCGGGCGTTGCCGACGGTCTCCGGGACGATGTGCTCGTAGCTGGAGGCGAACTTGTTCACCGCGTTCACGTGGGTCCCGCCCTTGTGGGCGAAGGAGGCCTGGCCGACGAAGGGGGCGCGGATGTTCGGCCGCTGGTTCGCCGTCTCGTCGAGGAAGAGGGAGAGGTCGCGGAGCTGCGCCAGCTTCGCCGCCGGGAGGACGGTGTGCCCCATCTTCAGCTGGAGGTTCGGGATGACGGTGGTGAGGTTGCAGTTCCCGTTCCGTTCCCCGTAGCCGTTCAGCGTTCCCTGGACGTGGGTCGCGCCCGCGCCGACCGCCGCGAGGGCGTTGGCGACGCCGAGGCCGCCGTCGTCATGGGTGTGGACGCCGACGCAGCCCTCGCCGATGCGGGCGATGGCGGCGCGGGTCACCTCGATGATGTGGCTGGGGAGGGAGCCGCCGTTCGTGTCGCAGAGGACGACGAAGCTCGCCCCCGCGTCGCGGGCCGCCTGGAAGCAGGCGAGGGCGTAGTCGGGGTCCTCCTTGTAGCCGTCGAAGGTGTGCTCCGCGTCGTAGATCACCTCGCGGCCGTTCTCCTTCAGGAAACGGACGGTGTCGGCGATCATGGCGAGGTTCTCCTCCGGCGTCGTCCGCAGGACCTCGCGGACGTGGTGGAGGGAGGTCTTCCCGTAGATCGTCACGACGGGGGTGCGGGCCTCCAGCAGGAGGCGGACCTGGGGGTCCTGCTCCACGGCGATCCCGGCGCGGCGGGTGCTGCCGAAGGCGGCGAGCTTCGCATGGCCGAGGGAGAGTTCCTTCGCCCGCTCGAAGAACTCGATGTCCTTCGGGTTGCTCCCCGGCCAGCCCCCCTCGATGTAATCGGCCCCGAAGGCGTCGAGCCGCGCGGCGATGCGGAGCTTGTCGGCGGTGGAGAAATTGATTCCTTCGGCCTGCGCTCCATCGCGCAGCGTGGTATCATAGAGGGCGACTTTCGGTTTCATGGGAGGGGGAAGCGCAGTATGAAGAAAGAAGGAACCCATTGCACGTCTTGAATGTCGATTCCGGCAGAGCGGGTTACGTCCGAAAAGGGGCCCGTTGGAGGCGCATTCGCGCGTGATTTTGGACGAATTGACCCGGAAGACGCAGCGGGGGGTTGAAATCGGTACGCCAATCGGCTGAGATAGGCGCGATCTCATGAGCGGTACCGTTTCCACTCCCCCCATGCGGATCCTCCTGATCGAGGATAACCGCGGCGATGCCCTTCTTTTGGAAGAAACCCTGAAAGAGACCAATCTCGTGTTCGAGATCCGCCAGTGCGAGATGCTCCAGGACGGGATCGACCTCGCCCAGAAGGAATCGTTCGACCTCGTCCTCCTCGACCTTTCCCTCCCGGACAGCAGTGGCGCGGCGACCGTCGCCCGGGCCGGGAAGGCCTTCTGGAAGATCCCCGTCGTCGTCCTCACCTCCCTCGACGACGACCAGATGGGGCTGAAGGCGCTCCAGTTCGGCGCCCAGGATTACCTCGTCAAGTCGCAGGCCACCGCTCCCCTCCTCCTCCGCGCGATCCGCTACGCAAAGGAACGGCACCGGGAACGGGAGACCCTCCTCCAGGCCTCCCTCATCGACCCGCTGACCGGGCTCTACAACCGGCGCGGCTTCATCAGCGTCGCCGGGGAGGAGCTGACCGCGCGGCAGGGCGGGGAAGCCCTCGTCCTCTTCGCCGACCTCGACGGGCTGAAGCCGATCAACGACACCCACGGCCACGCCGCCGGCGATTGGGCCATCGCCCACGCCGGGGAAGCCCTGAAGGGGGCGACCTCCTCCGACGCCATCGCCGCCCGCATCGGCGGGGACGAATTCGTCGTCATGATCCTCCGCGCCCCCGAGGGGACCGAGGAACACCTCAAGGTCCGCATCAAGGAAGAGACGGCCCGGATCAACGCCGAATCGGGCCGCCCCTACCGCCTTTCGATGAGCCTCGGCTTCCACCGCCCGAAGCCGGGCGAGCCGATCGAGCTCGACCAGTTGCTGAATCAGGCCGACGCGGCGCTCTACGAGGCGAAGCGGGCGCGCCCGCGGTAGGGTCGCGAAGTTAGGGGGGGAGCGCCTTTCGGGGCTGGGTACAGACCTTGGACCGGTCGATGTAACCCCCGCGTTTTAAAGATGCAAGAGGGGCGGTGGCGCTCCTGCGCTGCGCCCTGGGATAGGCCTGAACTTGGAAAACGGTTTCTCTTCAGGCGGTGTCACGTGATGTGGCAAGCGTCCGCTAGTTCCCCCTGTCCGCTTGGGAAGATCACGCGTCCGTAGGCGAGGACTTGGCAGCTAAGGCAGCAATCCCAATTTCGGCGCGCTCTCGGGCGTCAGCGGATTCACGGTGAATCCGGAATGCTCCAGCTTCCCGATCCACTCCCGGCAAAGGCGGCGCGCTCCGGCGGCGTCGAAGTCGAGGTGGATGTCGGGGTACTGGGCGAGGTTGGCCTCGGCGAGGGCGAAGAGGTTGCCCGAGGGGCGGAGCCGGTTCTTCTGGAGGTGGACGAAGGCCCCGGCGAGCTGGATCAGCCCCTTGAAGAAGTTCCCCTCCGCCTCCTTCCTCACCGGCAGCCACATCTCCTCCAGCACGTCGTGGGCCTCGTAATAGAGGGCCGCGTTGAAGCAGGCGAAGTAGCCCGCGTAGTAGGGGGAGTGCCGGGGATCGGCGGTGACCGTGGCGAGGAAGGCGGCGATCTTGGGGGATTTCTTGCTCACGCCGCCCGGTCCCTTACTTGAGCTTGTTTTCCTTGAGGAACTCCTCGAGGTCTTCCGGGCCGAAGTCGGCGAGGACGCGGTCTTCCCATTCGAGGGTCGGGGCCTTCGTCTGGCCGGAGATCTCCTTCATCCGCTTGAAGGCGTCGCGGTCGCGGAGGACGTCGATGGGATCGTAGGAGATGCCATGCCGGTCGAGGACGGCTTCGGCTTCGCTGCACCAGGGGCAGCCGGTTTTGACGTAGAGGATCGGAGTCATGGGAGCAGTCATAAATGGTACGGCCAAAAAAAATCCCCGCAACTTTTTCCGTGGTATCCGGTTCAATTATCGTAATGAAGAAATTCTCTCTGTTGTTGACTCTTTCCGTCCTCGGCCTCTCGTTCGCGAGCCTGGCCTCGGCGCAGACTCCCGTGACCGCCCCCGTCGCCCCCCCTTCGGATCCCGCCGGCACCACCGCCCCCGCCGATCCCTCGGTTCCCCCGGCCGTCTCCGCGCCCGGCTCGACTGCCGCCGCCCCCAAGAAGGCGAAGAAGAAGCACAAGAAGAAGGACGCCGCCGCCACCGCCACCGCTGGTAAGGCCGCGGACGACAAGACGGCTGCCGCCGACAAGAAGGCCAAGAAGAAGGCGAAGAAGAAGCACAAGAAGGACGCCGCCGCTGCCGCCGCCTCCACTCCCGCGACGACGGCCGCTTCGGCCCCGGTCACGACCTCGGCCCCCGCGACGAGCGCCAAGTAAGCCGGATCCGTTCGTTTCCCAAAAAGCGGCAGGGCCTTCCCTGCCGCTTTTTTGCGTCCGAGGGGCGCGCCTCTTTTCCGTTTTTCGCGATTTACCTCCCTTGAAGAAGGGAGAGGCATACTTTCTGCTGCACTAAAAAAGCCTCTCCCCGATCCGCAGGAAGCCGGGTGCGGAAAGGCGTTATTTCACAATCGGTACCGAAGCAAACAACGAAAAAACGTATGAATCAATGGACGATCAAAGGCCGGATTTTATTCGGCTTCAGCCTCATGATTGTGCTGGCCGCCGGGCTCGGGCTCTTTTCCCTGGTGCAGCGGGGCAGCGTGGTCGACGCCGTGGTCGGCGTCGACGGGAAGGTCCCCGTGGGGGTCGTCAACGGCGACGCCGAAGCCGTCGTCCATTCCCTCGCCCTGACGGAGACGTTCTACGGCAGCTACGTCCTCCTCGGGGAACTGCTGACGGCGACGCCCGAGGCCGCCGCGACGATCAAGGCCAAGCTGGCCGACAACACCCAGCGTTCCGAGGGCGACATCGCCTGGTACGACGCCTACGTCCGCTCCGACGAGCAGAAGGCGATGTGGAACCATTTCAAGGATACCCGGGGCCGCTGGTATGACATCCGGAAGCAATTCATGGCGCGCCTCGACGCGGGCGACACGGCCGGGGCCGCCGAGATCTATCGCGGGGAGATGGCCCTCGCCTTCCACGAGCGGCAGGAGACCTTCGGCACCCTCAACGGGGCCAACGCGCGGCGGCTCGACGCCAGCGGTGCCCGCTTCCAGAGCACGGCGGCGACGGCCTTCTGGATCATCCTCAGTGTCATCGTCCTCATCGTCTGCGTCGGCATCGGCGCGGCGTGGAGGATCATCGGCGGGATCAACTCGACGCTCCAGGAGGTGAGCCAGATGCTCGGGGAGAGTTCCTCCCAGGTGGCCGACGCCGCCGGGCAGGTCTCGACCAGCAGCAATCACCTCGCCGAGGGGGCGAGTCGCCAGGCCGCCACGCTCGAGGAGACCAGCGCCAGCCTCGAGGAGATCGCCAGCATGACGCGTCGCAACGCCGACAGCGCCGCGAGCGCCAAGGCCCTCTCCATGGAGACCCGGACCGCCGCCGAGGGCGGCGCGGAGCGGACCGGGGAGATGAAGCACGCCACCGAGGCGATCCAGAAGGCGAGCAGCGAGATGGCCGCCGCGATCGGCGACATCAAGAAGTCGAGCGACGACATTTCCAAGATCATCAAGACGATCGACGAGATCGCGTTCCAGACGAACATCCTGGCGCTGAACGCCGCCGTCGAGGCGGCCCGGGCCGGGGAGGCCGGGGCCGGGTTCGCCGTCGTCGCCGAGGAGGTCCGCGCCCTCGCCCAGCGGAGCGCCGACGCCGCGAAGGAGACGGCCCTCCTCATCGAGGCCGCCGCGGAGCAGAGCCAGCGGGGCGTCGAGGTCAACGTCCGGGTGACGAACCGGATCGCCGAGATTTCCCAGAAATCGCGCGCGGTGGAGCAGAGCCTCGCCGACATCGTCGCGAAGGTCCGGCAGGTCGATTCCCAGATCGAGTCGATCGCCACCGCCTCGGGCGAGCAGAGCACCGGCCTCTCCGAGCTGACGCGGGCCATCGGCGAGATGGAGCAGACGACGCAGGACAGCGCCGCCACCTCGGAGCAGACCGCCGCCGCCGCCGAGGAACTCAGCGGCCAGTCGGCCGAGCTCCAGAGCCACGTCGGCGTCCTGCAGCAGCTGGTGACCGGCGGCGGGGAAACGCGGGGAGGCTTCGCCAAGGCGGCCTCGTCCTCCTCCCGGCACGTGACCCGCACGCGGGTCGCCGTCGGCGCCTCGAAGGGGACGAAGGCCAAGGCCTCCCTTTCCTCCGATGACGAAGGGGCGATCCCGCTGCCGCCGATCTCCGAGGGAGAGGGGAAGCTCCATGGGTCGGAGTTCCGGGGGGAGTGATCCCTCTCTAAGCGAAAAAGCCGTCCGGGAAACCGGACGGCTTTTTTTGTGTTTGGATCGGCCGGGAAAGAGGAAAAAGCTATTTCCGACGCCAGGGCCAGAACCACCACGCGACGTAGTTTTGCCAGAAGTCGTCCTGCTCGTGGAGGTTGGAGTGCTTCGGACGGAACAGGGCGGCGAAGATCCCGCCGACCAGGGCGGCACAGCCGATCGCCACGAGGGCGGCCTTCAGCGAGGCGCTGCGCCGCAGGAAGAGGACGGCCCCGACGAATCCTCCGGCGAAGGCGCCGAGGAGGAAGTCGAAGACCTTGTCGAAGGTATCTTTCTTCGACCAATTGCCAGTTTCCTTCGGCGGCTCGGTGGAATTCTTGTTCATCTCCATGAAAAGGGGGGCCTGGAATTAGGCTTGAGCCATTAAAGAGCACATCAGTGCGGGAGGCAAGGCGCGGGAGTTGATCAATTCGGGCGAGGCCCTATCCTGCCGCGATGGATTTTCCCCGCATCGTGGCCGTGATCGGTGGCGGCCCCGCCGGGCTGCGGGCCGCCGAGGTCGCGGCCGAGGCCGGTTGCGCGGTGACGGTCTTCGACCACAAGCCGTCGCCGGGGCGGAAGTTCCTCCTGGCCGGGGTCGGCGGGTTGAATCTCACCCATTCGGAACCGCTGGAGAAATTCGTCCCCCGCTATCGCGGCGGCGAGGGGCGGTGGCCCGCGCTGTTGGCCGATTTCGATCCCGAGGCGCTCCGGGCCTGGGCGGCGGAACTCGGCGTCCCGACCTTCGTCGGGACCAGCGGGCGGGTCTTCCCCGAGGCGAAGAAGGCGGCCCCGCTGCTTCGCGCCTGGACCGCGCGATTGAAGAAGCAGGGCGTCGCCTTCCGCTTCCGCCATGCCTGGCGGGGCTGGGAGGAGACCGGGGACGGCTCCGGCCTCCATCTTCTTTTTGAGAGCGAGGGGAACGCGATCAGCTATCCCTGCACCGCCGCGGTCCTCGCCCTCGGCGGCGCTTCCTACCCGGAGACCGGCTCCGACGGCGGCTGGGTCTCCCTGCTCGCGGAACGGGGCATCCCCGTCGCGCCGTGGCGGGCGGCGAACTGCGGTTATGAGGTCGCCGGGGGATGGCCCGCCCCGGTCCTCGCCGCCGCCGAGGGGATGCCGCTGAAGAACATCGCCCTGACTGTCGGTATCGGTGGCGGCAGGCGGCGGGTCGAGGGGGAATGCCTCGTCACCCGGTACGGGATCGAGGGGAGCGCCGTCTACGCCCTCGGCGCGGCGATCCGGGAGAGTCTCCCCCGCGAGATCCGCCTCGATTTCAAGTCGACCCTTTCGGTCGACGAGCTCCTCCGCCGGGCCGGGACCCCTCCCCGCGATCCCGCCGCCTTCCTTGCAACCGCCGCGCCCCGCTGGCGGCTGGGACCGGCGGCGACGGCCCTGCTGGAATGGGCCGAGAGCGGCTCCCCCTCCCCGACCCCCGCCGCCCTGGCGGCGCGGGTGAAGGACTTCCCCCTCGCGCTGGGGGAAGCCCGGCCCGTCGCCGAGGCGATCTCCTCGGCGGGCGGGATCGCATGGGAGGCCCTGGACGAGAATCTGATGCTCCGGGCGATCCCCGGTCTCTTCGCCGCCGGGGAGATGATCGACTGGGAAGCCCCGACGGGCGGCTACCTCCTCCAGGGGAGCTTCGCCACGGGAACCCGGGCGGGACGCGGGGCGGCGGAATATCGGGGTTGAAGCGCGATCAGAGCGAAGCCGAGAGGCTCGATAGGATCAGAAAAGCGACCCACGCGGCGAGGTGGAGGAGGAGTACCACGCTGCCGATCAGCCAGCGGTCCTTGGTCTTTTTCGCGAAGGCCGTCACCACCGGCGCGACGCTCATCGCCCACGCTCCCATGAAGAGAAGGAGGACGATCAGGAGGACGATGCCCTGGAGCCAGGTAACGGAGGGACGAACGCCGCAGACCATTTCCCCCGTGACAAGACCCGCGAAGAGGAGGGCGGGGAGGGCTCCGATCGCGGCGCGGGTCTTCCAGCCTCGGGTTTTGCGATGGAGCGCCAGCGTCAGCAGGACCATCCCCCCGGTCACGAGGCCCCAGGTCAGCAACGCCCCGGTCCCGATGCGGACCACGATCCAATAGGGATCGGTCAGGAAGGAATGGAACACTTTACTGGTATGAAAGAGTTGGGTGGGGTCGGCAAGCCTCCTGCGCGATGCTTTTCCCTGAATCTGCTTGAATCGGGGACGATCGCCCCCATTCTGGTCTCCCCCAGCTTCCTATGAACGGCCCCGCTCTTCAGATCTTTTCCGGTTCGGCCAATGTCGACCTCGCCCAGAAAATCGCCAGCTACCTCGGCATCCCCCTCGGTCAGGCGACGGTGACCTCCTTCCCGGACGGCGAGACCTTCGTCAAGATCAACGAGAACATCCGGGGCCGCGACGTCTACATCGTCCAGCCGACCTGCCCGCCGACGAACCAGCACATCATGGAGCTGCTGATCATGATCGACGCCGTCCGCCGCGCCAGCGCTGCCCGGATCACCGCCGTCCTTCCCTTCTACGGCTACGCCCGCCAGGACCGCAAGGACCAGCCCCGCGTCCCGATCACCGCGAAGCTGATCGCGAACCTCCTCGTCGCCGCCGGGACGAACCGGGTGCTGACGATGGACCTCCACGCCCAGCAGATCCAGGGCTTCTTCGACATCCCCGTCGACCACCTCTACGCCGCCCCGATCTTCTACCGCCACCTTTCGGAGAAGAAGCTCGACAACCTCGTCGTCGTCTCGCCCGACGTCGGCGGGATGAAGATGGCCTCGGCCTATTCCCAGATGCTCGGCGCGGGCCTCGCCATCGTCGTGAAGCGCCGCATCAGCGCCACCGAGACCGAGGCGCAGTTCATCGTCGGCGACGTCGCCGGGAAGGACGTCCTCCTCGTCGACGACATCACCGAGACGGCGGGGACCCTCTGCTCCGCCGCGAAGATGCTGAAGAAGTCGGGCGCGAAGCGGATCTTCGCCGGCGTCTCCCACGCCGTCCTGAACGACATCGGCATCGAGCGCCTGAAGAATTCCGACATCGAGGAACTCATCACCACGAACAGCGTCCCCCCCGCGAAGATCGACGGCTTCAAGCTGACCGCCCTCGACGTCTCGGCCCTCCTCGGCGAGGCGATCCGGCGCGTCCACGACGGCGAGTCGGTCTCCTCCCTCTTCGACATCCGGTCCAAGGCGTAAGCCCGGGCAACCGGGCGGCAGGCTCCTCCTTCCGCCCCGGCCCCGGCCCCCGTCCAATCCCTTCCCACCCGATCCATGACGATGTCCTTCCTCGTCCGCCTCCTCGGTTCGGTCTCCCTCTCGGTCATCGCCGACATCGTCCTCTGCGTCCTGATCTTCCGGATCATGTTCGGCTGGATCTTCTCCAATCCCCGGCTGGGGCGCTTCGTCGGCATCCTCCTCGGCTTCGCCGCCTTCTTCTTCACCATCCAGAAGTTCGAGCTTCCCGTCACCCAGATCCTCGTCGCCGCCCTCATCGTGCCGACGGTCGCCCTCGTCGTCCTCAGCTTCCTCCCCGACCTCCGCCGCGCCTGGCAGACGGCGACGCTCCGGCAGCTCTTCGGCCACCGGCCCGTCGGCGGGAACAACCCGATCCCGGCCCTTTCCTCGGCCCTCGCCGAGCTCGTCCGCATCCGGCGCGGGACGATCCTCATCTTCCCGAAGGGGGACGACGTCGATTCCTTCCTCAACGGCGGCGAGGAGTACGACTCCCTCGTCACGAAGTCCCTCCTCCTCTCCCTCCTCCATCCCGGCTGCCCTCGGCACGACGGTGCCATCGTCATCCTGCGGGACCGCATCGTCCGCGTCGGCGCGGTCCTCCCGCTCAGCGACGGGACCGGGGAGACGCCCGTCCGCGACGAATGGGGAACGCGCCACCTCGCCGCCCTCGGCCTCAGCGAGCATTGCGACGCCGACATCCTCGTCGTCTCCGAGGAGCGCGGCGTCCTCTCCCACGCCCGGCAGGGGCGCCTCGCCGAGCTGGCCTCGGTGAAGGAGGAGGACATCGCCCGCTTCCTCGGGGAGATCCTCCGCGTCGAGCGGCGGCGGACCTCGACGCGGGACCGCTGGCTCTCCCGCTCCGCCTGGGCCGGGGCCGTCCTCGTCGCCCTGATCGCCGTCCCCACGGTGAACTGGCTGAACAAGCCGGTCCACGCCGCCCGCGTCACGAACCTCAACGTCGTCCAGGCCCCGATCAACTTCGCCAACGTCCCCGACGACCTCTACATCGACTCGGGGAGCGAGGCCCTCCGCGCCGACGTCTTCCTCCGCGTGCCGAACAACGAGGACATCGTCTCCGGCCGCTCGATCGACGACGCCGTTCACCGGCTCAACATCACCGTCGACCTCCAGAACGCCCACGCCGGGGCGCTGACGATGGACCTCACCTCCCACATGGCCTCGGAGCTGCCCCCCGGCTGGGAGATCGAGAGCTATCGGCCCCAGCAGCTGAAGCTGACCCTCGTCGAGGCCCAGAGCCGGACCTTCCCCATCGTCCCCGCCTTCGTCGGGCTCGAGAAGGGGATGCGCGTCGCCCAGGTCGTCAGCATCGTCCCGAACGTCCTCTCCGCCCGGATCAAGGACAAGCCCTCCCTCTACGGCCCGACGGTGAAGACCCTCCCGGTGAACCTCGACGGCTACCACCGCCCCGGGACCTACACCCTCCCCATCGCCCTCGACCTTCCCCCGACCATCCGCCCGCCGAAGAACTTCCCCGCGACGGTGAAGGTGACGGTGCGGCTGGAGAAGCCGTAGGGCGTTCTCCCCCAGGACGCCATGGCCGCTCTCCTCCCTCTCCCCCCCGGCTTCAAGCGGGAAGTCTTCCGCGCCGCCCGGGCGCTGATGCGGCGTCATTTTTGGCGGGTCGGCTGGCTCCTCTTCCTCGCCCTGCTGCCGGAATCGTTCTACGTCCTCTACCGGGTGGGGGCGGCCTTCGGCGCGTTCGATTTCGGCAACCTCCTCGATCCCGATCGGACGATGGAAAACATCGCCGCCCTGACGGCGATCGCGGCGACGGCCTCGGCGTGGGGCGGATGGTCGGAGCTGGTGCCGATGGCCGTCTCGCTCCCGCTCTGGATCGGTTGTTTCGCCGGGCTCCTCCATCTGGCGCGGGGGGAGCGTCCCGCCTGGGGGGACATGGCGCTTCTGTTCCGCAAGCCCCTCGATTGGCTCCTCGCCCTGCCCGCCGCCGTCCCCGGCCTCCTCCTGGCCCCCCTCTGGATCTTCTATCCGATGGTGATGATCGACGAGGGGATCGGCCCCGTCGCGGCGCTCCGCCGGAGCGGGGAACTGACCCGGGGCGCGCGTTGGCAGGTCTTGTTCTCCCTCTGCCTCCTGGCGGCCTTCCTCGCCCTGGGGAGCCTCCTCGGCGATATCGGCCTGATTTTGACGCTGCCCATCAGCTGCGTCACGGCGGTCGTCTTTTATGACCGGCTGAAGGGGAGGGAGGCCCTGTGCAGGTCCGATTTGGCCGCCCCTGTCGAGTAGGACGGTTCGGCCCGGGTTGCTATTTCCCGGCTTTTGAGTAGGGTGGACCGATGCACGCGCTCTTGAAATTGCTGGAAGCCAACGCCCGGGCCACGCCCGAGACCCTGGCCAAACAGCTGAACCTCACCCCCGAAGAGGTTTCCTCGCAGCTCCGGGAGCTGGAGGAAAAACGGATCATCCTCGGCTACACCGTCCTGGTCGACCACGACAAGGTCGACGGGGAGGCCGTGCAGGCCGCCATCGAGGTGAAGATCACCCCGGAGCGCGACGGCGGGTTCGACCGCATCGCCAACCGCATCGCCCGCTATCCCGAGGTCACCTCGTGCTGCCTCATGAGCGGCGGGTACGACCTCCTCGTCATCATCCACGGCCGGACGATGAAGGAGGTCGCCATGTTCGTCTCGGAGAAGCTCGCCACCGTCGCGGGCGTCCTATCGACCGCCACCCACTTCATGCTGAAGCCGTACAAGGAGCAGGGCGTCCTCCTTGTGAACGAAGGGACGCAGGAGCGTCTCTCCATCACTCCCTGACCCCGTCCCGCCCGGCCCCCGAATTTCACCGGACGGCACCGCCGTCCCCTTTTCCCATGTCCTCCAAGGTCATCCCGTTCTCCCCCGATTCACCGAAGCCGCCCCGCGACTTCATCGCCGACCACGTCCACGCCATCCCGCGCTCGGGCATCCGCGACTTCTTCGAGATCGTCCAGTCGATGGGCGACGTCATCTCCCTCGGCATCGGCGAGCCCGACTTCGTCACCCCCTGGCGCATCCGCGAGGCCGCCATCTATTCCCTCGAGCGGGGGAAGACCGGCTACACCTCGAACCTCGGCCTCCCGAAGCTCCGGAAGGAGATCGCCTCCTACGTCCGGAAGAATTACCGGATCGAGTATGACGGCCTCAGCGAGGTCATGGTCACCATCGGCGTCTCCGAGGCGATCGACATCGCCCTCCGCGCCGTCCTGAACCCGGGCGACGAGGTGATCTACCACGAGCCCTGCTACGTCTCCTACTCCCCCTCCATCGCGCTGGCCTACGGGAAGCCCGTCGCCATCGCGACGAAGGCCGAGGACGGCTTCCGCCTCCGCGCCCAGGACATCGCGGCGAAGATCACCCCCCGGACGAAGGTCCTGATGATGAACTTCCCGTGCAACCCGACCGGTGCCGCGATGAGCCGCGCCGACCTCGAGCCGATCGCCGCCCTCTGCCGGGAGCACGACCTCCTCGTCCTCACCGACGAGATCTATTCCGAGCTCTCCTACGACGAGCGGGAGCACGTCTCCATCGCCTCCCTCCCCGGGATGCGCGAGCGGACGATCTTCTTCCACGGCTTCTCGAAGGCCTTCGCGATGACCGGATTCCGCATCGGCTACGCCTGCGCCCCGAAGGAGCTGACCGAGGCGATGATGAAGATCCACCAATACGGCATCCTCTGCGCCCCGATCACCAGCCAGGAGGCGGCGCTCGAGGCGCTCCGCCACGGCCACGACGACATGATTGCGATGCGGGACCAGTATTGCGCCCGGCGCAATTTCCTCGTGAACCGCCTCAACGAGGCGGGCCTCCCGTGCCGCCTCCCCGAGGGGGCCTTCTACCTCTTCCCCAGCATCGAGGGGACCGGCCTCACCGCGCACGAGTTCGCCGTCCGCCTCCTCCAGGAGGAGAAGGTCGCCGTCGTCCCGGGCACCGCCTTCGGCCAGTCGGGCAGCGGCCATATCCGCTGCAGCTACGCCACCGGGATGGAGCAGATCGAGATCGCCGCCGAGCGGATCGGGAACTTCGTCGGCCGGTTGAAGAAGGGGTAGGCGGATGAGCCAGACCCGCCAGCTCGCGAAGCCCTTCAAGACCATCGCCGCGATTTCCGAGAACGGCGTGATCGGGGCCGCGGGCGGGATCCCGTGGCGGATCGCCGACGAATTCGCCTGGTTCAAGAAGGCGACGATGGGCCACACCCTCGTCATGGGGCGGAAGACCTACGAATCGATCGGCCGCCCCCTCCCGGGCCGCCGGATGATCGTCCTCTCCCGGCAGGCGCGGGAGATCCCCGGCGTCACCGTCCTCCCCTCCCTCGACCAGGTCGATCCGATGCGGTACGAGGGGGAGGTCTTCATCGCGGGCGGCGCGGAGGTCTACCGGCAGGGCATCCCCCTGAGCGACGAGCTCTGGCTCACCACCGTGAAGCAGACCGTCGAGGGCGACACCTTCTTCCCCGAATACGAAAGCCTCTTCACCCGGCAGGAGGCGATGGTGGAGCACCCGCTCTTCACGGTGTGGCGGTGGGTGCGGCGGTAGGGGAAAGGACCGATTCGGGGTCGCAACCCCTTCATTTCAGGCTTGAGCCCTGCGCTACATCTGCGATTTTGTCCCACCCTCCCATTTTTATGCTCAAACTGATCCGCAGCCAGTCGACGATCCTGATGGCCATCCTCCTCGGCATCATCAGCCTTTCGTTCATCGTCTATTTCAACCTGCCGACGATCGAGGGCCTCACCCGCGAAGACCTCGGCCGGATCGGGGGCCGCACCGTCACCCGCGACGACTTCCGCCTCGCCCAGCAGGACACCCTTCTCTGGCTCACCCTCACCCAGGGCGGCACCCTCCCTCCCGGCGCGAATTCCTCGAACGAGGTCGACCGCCTCGCCTGGCAGCGGATGGTCCTCTCGACCGAGGCGACCCGCGCCGGCCTCTCCGTCTCCGACGCCGAGGTCACCGACGCCATCCGCGCCTTCCCCTTCCTCCGCAAGGACGACCACTACGATCCGGCCAGCTACCAGCTCTTCGTCAAAAACTACCTCTCCTCCCGCGGCGTCACCGCCGACCGCTTCGAGGAAAGCGTCCGGAACGATCTCCTCATCAACAAGCTGACCCAGTCGATCGTCGCCTCCGCCTCGGTGACCCCCTCCGAGGTCGACCGCGTCATCGGCATCCGCCTCGGTTCCGCCCACCTCCAGGTCATCCGCCTGAAGCAGGCCGACTTCCTCGCGCAGGCCGCCGCCCCGACCCCCTCCGAGGTCGAGGACGCCTACAAGCTCTACCAGGCCAATCCGGCCTGGCGGACTCCCGCGAAGCGTTCGATCGCCTGGGCCTTCGTTCCCTTCGACGCCGGGGTCGAGAAGCTGGCCGAGAAGGAGAAAGCCGCCTCCAGGCGGAAGACCGGCGAGACGGCCCAGAGCCTCGCCGAGGCCGCCCTCTCCGCCACCGACAAGGACAAGACCGACGTCCACGCCCTCGAGAACGCCGCCGCCGCCCAAAAGATCAACTCGGTCGGGACGACGCCCCTCTTCGCCCGCACCGAGACCCCCGCCGGACTTCCCCCGAGCCCGAACCTGAACCGGGCCGCCTTCGGCATCACGAGCGACGTCCCCGTCAGCGATCCCGTCGAGACCGAGAAGGGTTACTACGTCCTCCAGCTCCTGAAGGCCGATTCCGGAGCCCTCCTGCCCCTCGACCAGGTCCGCCCCCTCATCGTGAAGGCCCTCACGGAACAGAGCGCCCGGAAGCTTGTCATGGAGCGGGGCCAGGCCCTCGACGTCGCGCTGAAGACTTCCCTCCTCTCGGGCAAGTCGCTCGCCGACGCGGCGAAGGAACAGAAGGCGAGCCTGGAGACGATCCCCGCCTTCATCCCCGAGGATGTCCAGACCGGCGCGGTCACGGTTCCCGAGGCGCAGACCCTCGTCCCCGTCTCGTTCTCCCTCCAGCCGGGCGAGATCAGCCAGTTCTTCCCGACCGCCGACGGCGGGATCATCGTCGGCCTCGTCGCGCGCGATCCGGCCGATGGGAAGAAGGCGGCGACGCTGCGTCCTTCGGTCGTGGCGCAGCAGTTGGAGCGGCGGAAGGAGAATATCTTTGCCGATTGGGTCGAGGCGCTTTACAAGTCGCCCTCTTACCGGCTTCCTGGGTTTCTGAAGGAACAGCGGTAGGGGTGCGGCCCTTCGGGGCATGCGGGGTCGACCCTGTACAGGTGGATGTAATCCGCTTTATAGCCCAAGAGGGGCTTTGCCCCTCCTGGAACCTCCTGTCTGAGGGCCTTAGCTAGGCGGACGCGCTTCCCCCTGCGCCTTGTCTCCTAACTGGATTAAAATCCGCTGGTTCCGGGAGCGTCCGAGGGTACGGATTGCGGGGGGAGACGGTACCAAGACGCCCAGACTCCTATTGGGAGAATAGCCGCTTCGGTTCCGCCAGCCCTCGGACGGGTGATTCCTCCCAAGCGGGTTAGTATCAGCCGAGTACAACTCTCCGAAGGAGCATTGCCTTTAGATGGAAGTAATAGTTCCCCCTACCGCCTCTTACGGGAGAGGTTCAAGGAGGGGCGACAGCCCACTCCTTGGCGTTAAAGAGGGTCGCCTCCAGCTGTACAGGCAAGCGCAGCGATTCTACCCTGCCCCGAAGGGGACTCACGGCCCCTTCGCGAACCCTACATCTCCACCGGATCGCCGAACTCAATCCCCAGATTCCTAGCTACGCGGATCGCGTCGGCAGGCAGTTCCTTCTTCCGTCCGAGGATTTCCTCAAGATTCCGAAGCTGCATCTTTCCGGCGACCTGGCCGACCATGACGCCGGTCTCGCCGTGGACGAGGGCCTGGACGGCCATCTCGCCCATGCGGGCGCCGAGGAGGCGGTCGAAGTGGGTGGGGATGCCGCCGCGCTGGACGTGGCCGAGGACGGTGAGGCGGACTTCCTGCTCGATCTTGCCCGCGCCGCGGAGGCGCTCCATGAACTCGCCGCCGGAGCAGACGCCCTCGGCGACGATGATGACGCTGTTGTTGTGCTTGTTCCGCGTGCGGTGGTGGAGGTTCTCGACGATGCGGTCCATGTTCACCCGGTATTCGGGGATCACGGCGACCTGGGAGCCGGTCGAGATCGAGGTCATCAGGGCGAGGTAGCCGCTGGAGCGGCCCATGACCTCGACGACGAAGCAGCGGCGGTGGGAGGCGGCGGTCGCCTTGATCATGTCGACGAGGGTGATGATCGTGTTGAGGGCGGTGTCGACGCCGATCCCCATCTCGGTCCCGTAGATGTCGTTGTCGATCGTCCCGGGCATGCCGACGACGGGGTAGCCGTGGCGGTGGATGGCGCGGGCGCCGGTGAGGGAGCCGTCGCCGCCGATGACGATGAGGCCCTCGATGCCGTGCTTGCGGAGGTTGGCGATGCCCTTCTTCTGGCCTTCCTCGGTGGTGAACTCGGGGCAGCGGCTGGTCTGGAGGAAGGTGCCGCTGTAGCGGTTCTTGCCGCTGACGATGAGGCTGTCGAGGGGGGTGAATTCCTCGTCGATCAGGCCCTGGTAACCGTTGTAAACGCCGACGACCTCAACCCCGAAGCTCAGGGCGGAACGGGTGACGGAGCGGATGGCGGGGTTCATTCCGGGCGAGTCTCCGCCGGAGGTGAGGACGGCAAGGCGTTTGATCATGATTGTGAGGGGTGGGGGATGAAGTGCTCGTTTTCCGTGATGATCCAGTTGAGCTGGCGATCATGAGGTTCACGGACGATTTGGGCAAGCTCCTGTACGGCGAAAAAGAGGCCGATGCGGAGGGTCCGCCCGGGGAGGCTGGCGAGGAGGCGGTCGTAGAAGCCCCCGCCCCGGCCGAGGCGGTAGCCGTCCCGGTCGAAGGCGAGGCCGGGGACGAGGATGGCGTCGATGGCGTCGTAGTCGGCCTCGGGCGCGTCGGGCGAGGGCTCCAGCATGATGATGTTCCGCTTCGGCGGGCAGGCGATCAGCTCCTCGGGCCCCGCGACGCGGTGGAGGGTGATGGCGGGGGGGGAGAAGACGGTGCGGGGGAAGAAGACCTCCCGGGGGGCGTGGCCGCCGTCGGCGGTCGGCAGGGGGGTGGGCCAGCCGGGGTTGGGCTCCGTGGGGAAGGGGGCGTAGACGGCGACGCGGCGGGCCTCCTGCCAGCCGGGGATCGAGGCGAGGCGCTCCCGGATCGCCTCGGAGGCGGGGGCGCGGCGGTCCCGGTCGAAGGCGGTGAGGGCGCTGCGGCCCCGGAGGCGCTGCCACTCTTTTTGCTCGGGAAGCGATTGGGGCATGGAGCGGGGGACGGCGGGCGCGGCAGGGAGGCCCGGTCAGAACGTCTGGGGCATCCCTTCGACGAGGAATTTGATCCGCTGGCTGACCCCTTCGCGGGCGGCGGCGGTGAGGAGGCGCTGGGCGGGCTCGTGGAGGGGCTCGAAGCTGAGGCGGTAGGTGCCGAAGTGCATCGGGATCATCGTCTGGCCCTGGAGCTCGCGGAAGGCGCAGACGGCCTGCTCCGGCCCGATGTGGACGTCGCGCTGGGAGGGGTTCTCGTAGGCCCCGATCGGCATGAGGACGATCTCGGGCTTGAGGCGGGCGCCGATCTGCTTGAACTCGTCGAAGTAGGCGGTGTCCCCGCAGTGGAAGACGGAGCGTTCCCCGTAGCGGATGACGTAGCCGCCGTAGCCGCGGTGGCTGTCGTGGAGGACGCGGGCGCCCCAGTGCTTCGCGGGGGTGAAGGTGATCGAGAGGCCGCGGAAGGTCCAGGTGTCCCACCAGTTCATCTCGTGGACCTTCTCGAAGCCGAGGTCGTGGACGAGGTTCGAGACGCCCGAGGGGACGACGATCGGCTGCCGCGCGGCGATCTTGCGGAGGGAGCGGCGGTTCAGGTGGTCGAAGTGGGCGTGGGTGATGAGGACGAGGTCGATGTCGGGGAGGTCGTCGATCTCGAACCCGGCATGCTTCAGGCGGCGGATGACGAGCATCCAGTTCGCCCAGTTCGGGTCGACGAGGATGTTGTGTTCCGGGGTCTGGATGAGGAAGGAGGCGTGGCCGATCCAGGTGATGCAGACCTGGCCTTTCTCCAGCTTCGGGAAGATCGGCTTGTTCTTCGTCCCTTGCTTCCGGGAGAAGAGGGAGGGGAGGAGGACCTCGGTGATGAAGTTCTTCCCCCGGCCCGGGCGGGGACGGCGCAGGGCGTGGATGGCCTCCTTCTCGGTCGGAAGGGGGCCGGTCGCGTCGGCGGGGTGGACGTCCTGTCGGGAGCGGTGGGGCACGGTTTAATATAGCCCAAAACGGGCTATTTTTTGGGGATGAAGAGCTTTTGCCCCACGTGGATCGCCTCATCCTTCCCCAGCCCGTTGGCTTTCCGCAGATCGGCGACGGTGACATGGACGTCGTTACCCTGGTAGGCGACGGCGATGGCGTGGAGGGTATCGCCCTTCACGACGACGTAATCGAATCCGGTTTCGGCCCCCTTGTCGGGAGCCTTTTCCCCGGAAGCGGCGGCGCTCTCCTTCGGCGGGGCGGAGGGAGGGGGCGTCGGGGCCGGGGCGCGCTTCGAGTTTTCGGCGACGATCTTGCCGACCTCGTCGAGGAGGGTCTTCCTCTCGTCGGCGCGGGCGGCGTCGAGCTTCGCCAGGGCGGCGCGGAGGGCCGTGTTCTCGTCCTTCAGCGTTGCCAGCTGGGAGCGGAGCGCGTCGAGGTCGGCCTTCTGCTGGCCGATCGTCATCTTCATGTCGGCGATCTGCGTCGTGTGGCTATCGAGGGCGGCTTGGAGGGAGTCGATCTGGTCCGATGCGCGGAGGAGTTTCTGGCGGGCGGCCTTCTCGTCCTCGCGCGCGCCGGGATCGCTCTGCGCCCGGGCCGGGAGGGGGGCCGAAAGGGAGAGGAGGAGCAGCCCGCAAAGCAGGCCGGTCGAGTAAAGAAGGGAGAGGGGACCGATGCGTGGCATGGAGGACTCATGATACGGGGGGGCCGTTCCGGAGGACAAGCCGGAAGAGCGCCGGTATTTCCCCCTATTTTTCCCTCCTGCAAGATGAGTAATCCCGTTGGTTGTCGGAGGCTCTACGGAAGACCTAGGATTGGATTACACCTGTTGCGGTTTTGGCTTACGAACGGGGGTTAGTGAGCCGAATTTCATTCTCTATGGCGTTATGAAATCTGTCCTCGGACTTTCCCTCAGCCGCGACAACCGGGTCTGGATCGACCGGTTGGCCGCGGTCGTCCTCGTGCTGATCCTGATCGCTTCGGCGGTCTACCTGAACCACCTCAAAAAAGCCCGCCTCGCGGAGGTCGAGGGAATCCGGCTCCGCCATCACAAGGCGGCCGAGGAGGTCCTCGCGACGAAGGTGGGCCACGTCGAGGGAGTCTTGCGGGAGATGGACCAGGATGTCCTCCTGGTCGGCTCGCTCCCCGAGGCGATGCGTATTTCGGGCAACGCGCACAACCCCCGCCTCGCCGACGTGGCGCGGGGGAACGCCCCCCATTCCGAGGCGGAACAGGCGGTGCTGCGGATGTACGAGGCCCTCTCGACCGGGCTCCCCGTCAGCGAGGTCTATTGCGTCCTGAAGGGATTCCACCCCGACCTCACCGGCAGCGATCCGGCGGGGGAGCGCCCTTACTTCGAGGTCGGCAAGCCGAAGCGGTCGACCGGCGGCAGCCCCTACGAGATGATCGAATATGCCTGGATGGCCCAGGCCGTGAAGGCGATGGAGGCGGCGGCGGCGAAGCTCCCCCGCAATGCCCGCGGGCTGATCCCCCGCGCCGTCTCCCCCGAGCTGGTGACGCGCGAGGTGATCGACGACGGCAAGCCGGCCTCGCGGCACGGCTTCATCATTGCGACGCCGTTCTACCGGGATTCGGGGGAATTCGAGGGGGCGATCGCCGTCGTCTTCCAGCGGCGCGACGTCGGGGCGGCGATGGCCGGCGTCGGGGGCAGCGAGCAGCGGGGGCGCTTCCTGCTGGTGCAGACCGAGAGCAACATCCGCCTCACCGAGCCCGAGGGAAAGGCGCTGCGCTCGATGTCGCTCGACGATCCCGCCTTCGTCTCGATGGATCTCGCCCCGGAGTTCCCGGCCTGGCGTCTCTATTACCTGTGGAACCCGCGGGACATGGAAGCGGAGATCGCCGAGGTGATGACCGACTATCGCGGTGACTGGAAATTGGCCCTCGGCCTGATCGTCGCGAAGATCGCCGTCCTGACGGTGCTGTGGCGTCTGTGGCGGAAGAACGGGGTGCTGCGGGCGCAGGCCGCCGAGCTCAAGGAGATGCAGACCCTCATGGACAACGCCGACGGCGCGATCATCGTCCTCGACATCGATTGCCGCATCCAGGTCTGGAACCGGATGGCGGAGCGCATTCACGAGATCCCCGCCGCGTCGGCCCTCGGGAGCGATATCCGGCAGCTCCTCTTCACGAAGGCGGTGGGGAAGGTCCCGGCCGTCGAGGAGGTTGCCGCCTCCGGGAAATGGCTGGGAGACATCGAGTATACGACCGGGGAAGGCCTGATGCTGATCGTGGAGAGCCACTGGTCGGTCATCCGCGACGGGGAAGGGCATCCGAAGGGATTCTTCGTCGTCGAATACGACATGACGGAGAAGCATGTCTGCGAATTCCAGCTCCGCCGCGCGCAGCGGATGGAGAACATCGGGGCGCTGGCCAGCGGCGTGGCCCACGACCTCAACAACGCGCTGACCCCGGTGATCGTCGGCATGCAGATGCTCGACAAGATGCGCGGGGAGATGGAGCGGAAGGCCCTCCAGAAGACGATCCTCGCCTCGGCCCAGCGGGGGACGGCGATGGTGCGGCAGATCCTCAGCTTCGTCCGGGGGACGCAGGGCGAGGACGGCCCGATCCAGATCGGGCACCTGCTGGAGGAGATGACGAAGATCGTCCGGGACACCTTCCCGAAGGCGGTGACGATCGAGGCCCGCCCGGGGAAAAACCTCCACGTCGTCAACGGCAACGCCACCGAGCTCCACCAGGTCCTCCTCAACCTCTGCGTCAACGGCCGGGACGCGATGATGCCGAAGGGCGGCGCGCTGATCCTCTCGGCGGAGAACGCCACCCTCACCCTCCGCGACGTCACCGGGCCGGGGCGCGAGGGGGTCCTGCCGGGCGAGTTCCTCGTCATCACGGTCGCCGACTCCGGCGGCGGGATCCCGGCCCACATCCTGCCGAAGATTTTCGAGCCCCTCTTCACGACGAAGGAGCCGGGCAAGGGGACCGGCCTCGGCCTCTCCACCGTCTCGGCCATCGTGAAGCGGATGGGCGGCTTCATCGGCGTCGAGAGCGAGGCGGGGCGCGGCACCCGCTTCTCGATCCATCTTCCGGCGCTCCTCGATTCCGAGGTCGAGGAGAAGAAGTCAGAGGAGACGCACGAGCTGCCCCTCGGTTCCGGGCAGCGGGTCCTCCTGGTCGACGACGACAACACGATCCGCCGCCTTTCCAAGGTGATGCTCGAGAACTACGGCTACCGCGTGGTGGCGGCGACGAACGGGCTCGAGGCGCTCTCCCTCTACGCCCAGCAGGAGGAGCCGATCCATCTCGTGATCTCCGATGTCGACATGCCCTACATGGGGGGCCCCGAGCTGGCGGCGAGCCTCCATGCGAAGGATCCCGAACTGCCGGTGATTTTGATCAGCGGCTCCGATCTGACGGAGGAGCAGCTCGCCGGGGTCGGGCGGGAGAGCCTCGGCTTCCTGATTAAGCCCTACACGGTCGAAGGGCTCATCCGGGAAGTGGGGAGGCACGTGGGGGCGGTGACGGAGCCCCACGCGCTCGCCTCGGCGGCGGAGATCTAGACCGACCTTGTCACGCGGCCTCGGCCCCTTCCGTGCAGGATCGGTTCTCTTCCCGGAGGGCGCAGAAAGATAAGTAGTTTAGACGATTGTCCGGAAGAAAAAAGGCCGCCTAGGATGATCCACGTTCGTTTTCATTTTGGTTTGCATGTGGGAGGGGCATAGAAGCTGAAGTCGATGTCGTTTTTTCATGAAATTCTCTTCGTCTCGTTTCATCGCGCGATCTTCATCGCGGGATTCTCTTGTCTGGATTGATCGGATTTCGATCGGGGTAATTTTACTGAGTCTGGCCGGGGCCTCTTTTTATTTTTTATGGCAGCGGGCGGGGCTCCATCGGGAGATCGCGGCTATCCGTCTCCGGCACGAGTCGGAGGATCGTGCGATTTTGGAGTCGAAGGCCGAGCACGTGCAGGGATTGCTCCGGGAGATCTATGAAGGCGGCCGGGCGATTGCGATGTTGCCCGATGTGCGAAATATCGAGGGGAAAAACAAAACCCCGGGCGCCCGGATGGGGGGCGCACGGGAGCGCCAATCCTCTCAGGCGGAGAAGACCGTCAGGGAACTCTACGATGTGTTTTCTGCCGGCACGCGGGTTTCCGAGATTTATTGTGTTCTCAAGGGGTTCCATCCCGATCTCACTGGAAATGGGACCAAGGGGGAGAGGCCGTTCTTCGAGGTGGTGGGGGAGGAACCCCGGCCGGGCGCGGCGGCGGAGGATGAGGACAATGCCTATGAGTCGGAAGAGTACGCTTGGCTGGCAAAGGAAGTCCGCCGAATGGAGGCCGTGGCGCAGGGCTCTCGGCTTTCCCCGACTCTGTCTCCGGAATTGGTGACCTGTGGAGATCACGACGGGGCCGATCATACGTCGGCAGACTCCCGCCGCGGGTTCATCTTGGCGGTGCCGTTTTATCACCATGCCTCGGGGAGGTTTTCCGGGGTGATCGCGATGATTTTCCAGAAAAGCGCGTGGGAAAAAATATTGGCGGGATCGTCGACGAATGGCTTGAGCGGACGGTTTCTGCTGGTGCGAAGCGATACTGGCATGCGCATTTCGGACGCCTCTGAACCGGCGATGAAGGCGGAGATGGAGCGGACGCCGCTCCAGAGTCCTGCGTTGATTCGGCTCGCCTTGGAGGAACGGGGATTTCCTGGGTGGGATCTTTATTATCGTTGGGATGAGGCCGACTTGCAGTGGGATATCGGGGGGCAGACTGCCGCGTTTTACCGGCGCTCGGAAACGGTGGTGCTGCTTGTGGGGGCCCTTATCGTGCTGACGCTTCTGGGGCGTCGCATTCTGCGGACGAATGGGGCGCTCCGGCTCCGGGTGCGGGAGCTCAAGGAGGCGCACCAACGGATCGGGGAACAGAATGCGCTGCTCGACGAGGCGCAGGACGCCATCTTCATGTTCGGTCTCGATTTTCGCGTGCAGCTTTGGAATCGGGCGGCGGAACGTTTTTATGGGTTTGCGGCGGCGGATGCCCGGGGACGGGATGCCCGGGAAGTTCTGTTTTCCAGGGCGGCAGGGGTAGTGCCGACGATGGAGGACATTCTGGCGGCGGGGAAGTGGGTCGGAGAGTTGATTTACAAGGTGGCGGAGGGGAAGGCCCTGACGGTGGAGAGCCATTGGCTGGTGCTCCATGATGAGCAGGGGAAGCCGAAGGCGATCTTCGTCGTCGATTCGAACATGACGGAAAAGAAGAGTTTCGAGGCCCAGCTCCGGCGGGCGCAGCGGATGGAGAATGTCGGGGCGTTGGCGAGTGGCGTGGCCCATGATTTGAACAATGCGTTGACGCCGGTGATTGTGGGGATGCAGTTGTTGGAGGAGACACGGGACGAGGAGGGACGGCGGGGGCTGCAGCAGACGATTCTTTCCTCGGCCCTGCGCGGGACGGCGATGGTGAAGCAGATACTCGGCTTTGTTCGCGGGACGCAGGGGGTGGATGGGGAGGTCCAGATTCGGCACCTGATCGAGGAGATGGTTAAAATTGTCCGCGACACGTTTCCGAAGACGATCACGATCGAGTCCCGCATGGGGAAGGATCTGTGGCCGATTTGCGGCAATGTCACGGAATTGCATCAGGTGCTCCTTAATTTGTGCGTGAATGCTCGGGATGCGATGATGCCCGGAGGCGGGCGGTTGATGCTTTCGGCGGAGAATGTGACGCTCGACGCGAAGGAAGTGGAGGGGCGGGAGGGGGTGGTGCCGGGGAAGTTCTTGGTCCTTGCCGTTGCCGACTCGGGAAGCGGCATCCCGGCCCACGTTTTGCCGAAAATCTTCGAGCCCCTTTTCACGACGAAGGATCCGGACAAGGGGACGGGCCTCGGCCTTTCAACCGTCGCCGGGATTGTCCGGCGGATGGGCGGCTTCATCAGTGTTGAAAGCACAATCGGCATCGGGACGAAGTTTTTGATTCATCTGCCGGCCCTGATTTCTTCCGAGAAGAAGGAGATGGAGGAGAAGCTGGAGAGGGGAGAATTGCCGGTGGGCGGAGGAGAGAAGATTCTCCTCGTCGACGACGACAATACGGTCCGCCGTCTTTCCAAGGTGATGCTGGAGAATTACGGCTACCGCGTCGTGACGGCGACGAATGGCCTGGAGGCGGTCTCTCTATTCAGCCATCAGATGGAGACGATCGATCTCGTGATCTCCGATGTTGATATGCCCTACATGGATGGAATCGACGTAGCGGCGGCCCTGCATTTGAAGAAAGCGAGCGTGCCGATCGTTCTGATCAGCGGCTCGGAGTTGACGAAGGAGCAACTGGCCGGAATCGATCGGGAAAGTCTCGGGTTTCTGATCAAGCCTTATACCGTGGAGGGCTTGATCCGGGAGGTGGCGCGCCACACGGGCGCTGTGGCCCCGAGGGGGTAGCGTTCTCGTTCCGCCTCGGGGGTTGGGGCGTTCTTGATCGGCCCCGCCCTCGTACGTCTCAGGCCTTCTGCTGCTCGCTGCGCGCCTGGAGGCGCGCGGCGATGTAGGAGCCGCCGACGAGCGCGGCCGCGGCGAGCTGCGAGAGGCACGATTGCCAGTTCGGGAAGAAGGAGACCCAGACGCCGGCCCAATCGGGGACGATCTCCTTCAGGAAGGGGATCTCCGAGGTGGCGATCCAATGGGCCTGCTGCATCTCGAAGACCTGCTCCCCGACCATGATCATGAGGACGCCCGCCAGCAGGACGCCGGTGAGGATCAGCATCTGGCGGTAGGGGAGGTGGCGGTGGGCGACGAAGGTGAGGGCCGCCAGGATGCCGGTGAGGACGAGGCCGATGAGGCAGCCGCCGAAGACGATGCCCGCGCCCATCTTCAGGTGGTAGCTCTGGAGGAAGAGGACGACCTCGAAGCCCTCGCGGTAGAGGGAGGAGAAGCCGAGGATGCCGAGGCCGAGGACGAGCTTCCTGTGGATCGCCCCGTCGTCGCCGTTCTCCTTCTTCGCCGCGAGGAGTTCCCGCTTCTTCCGGTTGTGGGCCGTGATCCAGCCGCCCCAGTAGATCTTGTGGAAGAACCAGTTCATGATGACGAGGAGGACGACGATGGCGACGAGGCCGGTCCAGACCTGCATGTCGAGGGCGGGGACGCTGTCGAGGAGGTCGTTGACGATGCCGACGGCGATGAACCAGGTGGCGACCGTCGCCGCGATGCCGACGACGACGCCGAGCCAGACGGGACGCCGGTGGACGGCGTCCTTCCCGACCATGCTCGCCATGATCGCCGAGAGGACGAGGACGCACTCCATCCCCTCGCGGAAGACGAGGAGGGCGATGTTGAAGAGGGCGGCCCCGGGGGTCAGCCCCTCGGTGGTCGGATCGGGGGTCCCGCCCGAGGTGCGGAACATCCAGACGAGGGTCGAGACGATGGCCGCCGCGCCGATGAGGGTGAGGAGGAGGGCCGAGAGGGTCCACCGCTTCGGGGCGGGCGCGTCGGCGGGGATGACGATCGAGGGGGAGGAGAGGTCGGCGGTGGAGCTCATAAGAGTAAAAGGGGGAGGATTTCCACTATCCTCCTTCCCCGGGGAGGTGCCAACGGGGGGTTGCGGTCGATATGCTCCGAATTGCTGTCGGCCGGATTGCCGCAATCGGGCCGGACAAGGATCGACAACGGGACGGCCCCCGGTACGGTAAGGGGCCTATGGTGAAATTGAAGCTGGTCCCGGTGGGGGAGGGGGAAGCCCCGGCCCGGGGCATCCGCCTGCCCGAAAGGCTCTTGAGGCGGTACGGGATCGTCGATTCCGTCGCCGTCGAGCTGGCCCCGGACGGCTTGATCCTCCGCCCCACCCGGGCGGGAAAACTTTCCTGGCGGAGCACCGCCGCCTCGATGGCGAAGCGGGGGGAGAAATGGAACGGCTGGGACAACACCCTGAGCGATGGCCTTGATACCCTCTGAGATCGAAACGTACGGCCTCTACCTGGCCGACCTCGGCGCCGTCCCGGGACGCGACCTGCGGGGCCTCCTCCCCGTCGTCCTCGTCAGCCGGGAGGAGATGAACGCGGCGCTCGACACCGTCGTCGTCTGCCCGCTCTCGACGAACAACCATCCCGCGTGGCGTTCCCGCATCCTGATCCGGCATGCCGGAAAGGAGAGCGGCATCGCCGTCGACCAGATCCGGAGCCTCCGGGCGGACCGGTTGGTGCGGAAGCTGGGGCAGCTCACCCAGCGGGACGCCACCGAGCTCAGGCGTCTGATCTGCGAGATGTACGGGACCGCTTAGGCCGCCGACGGGGGGCGGTTCAGGCGGTCGCCGTCTCGCGCGACATCGTTCCCTTGTACTTTCCGGGTTCCTCGTCGCGGACGCCGAAGTTGTCGGCATGGAGGGCGGCGATCCGGTCCATTTCCTCGGGGGTGAGGCGGGCCGTGTCGGGGGCGGTGGCGAATTCGACGAGCTGTTCCTCGTTGTAGATGTTCGGGAGGGTGCTCCCGATCCGGGGATCGGCGAGGAGCCACTGGAGGGTCGCCTGGCCGAGGGTCCGGTTCGCGTTTTCGAGGAAGCGGAGGGTCTCCACCTTCTGCACGCCGTTCAGCAGCCAGCTGCGGGGGCGGTGGACGCGGTGGTCGTTCGGGGGGAAGACGGTCTCGGTGGTGTACTTCCCCTCGAGCATGCCGCTGGAGTGGGGGACGCGGACGAGGTAGCGGGTGTCGGGGCTGGCCCCTTCGTCCATGATCGCCTTGCCGGGGTGCTGCTCCAGGAGGTTGTAGATGTGCTGGAGGACGTGGGGCTGGTGCCGCTTCACCGTGTCGACCCCCTCGTAGAGCCAGCCGATGGCGGGCCCGAGGGCGGCGCCCCAGGCGCGGATCTTCCCTTCCTGGCGGAGGGTCTCCATGAGGTCCCAGAGGAGCTGGTCGTCGACCTGCTCCATGCGGATGTTGTGGAGGTGGAGGATGTCGATCCGGTCGGTGCCGATGCGCTGGAGGGCCTTCTCCACCGCCTCGCGGATGAAGGCGAGGCCGAAGTTGTGGGGGATCTCCCGCTGGCCGCGGCCCCGGTCGTCGCCGTGCTGGTAGAAGTCGTAGCCGACCTTGGTCGAGACGACGATCTTGTCGCGGTCCGCGCCGGGGAAGGCCTTGGCGAGGAGTTCCTCGCTCTTGCCGTTGCCGTAGGTGTCGGCGGCGTCGAAGAGGGTGATGCCGAGGTCGAGGGCGCGGCGCATGAGGTGGAGGGCCTCCGCCTCGGTGAAGGTGCCCCACCAGCCGGTGGAGACGGTCCAGAGGCCGAAGCCGACTTCGGAGAGCTGCAGGTCGGTGCGGGGGAGGGGACGGTATTTCATGGAGAGGGAATTAAACGGTGAAGCTCTTGCCGCAGGAACAGTGGGAGGCGGCGTTCGGGTTCGTGACGACGAAGCCGGTGCTCTGGAGGTCGTCGCTGTAGTCGAGGGTCGAGCCGCTGACGTAGAGCGCGCTCTTCGGGTCGATGACGACCTTCACGGTGCCGACGCCGTTCGCGCCCGCGATGCTCTCGACGAGGATGTCCTTCGCCCGGGGGGCCTCGACGAGGTCCATCTGGTATTGGAGCCCGGAGCAGCCCCCGCCGACGACGGCGATGCGGAGCGCCCCGCCCGTCTTCCCGCTTTGGGCGAGGAGCGTGGCGAGCTGCCTGGCCGCGTTCTCGCTGACGCGGCAGAGGTTCTCGTTACCGATTTTGTAGGGAAGGGGGGCCGTGTCCATGGGGAGGAAGGTACTATGGAACCGGCGGCGGCGGGGGTCAAGGGGCCGGTGGGGGGAGAATTGCCGCAGGCGAGGGCGGACGAAAAAAAAGAAGGCCGAGCCTGTACTTTTTCCTCAAGTTCGGGCCTCCTTGTGCCGAAGAGGAGATTAGAAGGCTCTCCAGGCTTCAGTTTTTCTTCTCTCCAGACGAAGGATAGCCTTGAGCGGGAGAAACTTAGCAGCTATTCTAGCATATCGAAGGATCGACATATGGGCACAACCATCACAGGCACACTCGGCGGAGTCCAGATCTCCTCCCTGATCTCGGCGCAGGACGCCGCGAACCGTTCCCATGCCGTCACCCTGTCGAGCCAGGAAACGATCATCACCGGGAAGAATACGGCGCTGACGACGCTCGAAACCCAGCTGAACAGCCTCGAATCGAACCTCAACGCGATCACGAAGGTCTCCTTCTGGGAGAGCAAGGTCGCCTCGACCGGGGACTCGAACGTCGCCACGGCGACGGTCGCCTCGACCGACGCCTCGGACGGTTCCTACGACATCAATATCCTCCAGTCGGCGACGCCGACGGTCTTCACCAGCGCGAAGGCCTCGTCGATCCCCGCGGCGAGCGCCACCGTCTCGAGCGTCTTCGGCTCGAACGCCCTCGGGACGATCCTCGTCGGCACCGCCACGGGCGGGACGACGACGCTGACCATCGACTCGACGACGACCCTCGCCAGCCTCGCCAGCCAGATCGGGACGGCCATCGGCGGTTCCGCCTCCTACGACGCCACGGCGGGGACCTTCACCCTGACGGCGAGCGATTCCCTCGTCCTCAGCGCCGGGACCAGCTCCTTCCTCCAGAACGCCCACCTCTTCAACAACTACTCCGCCCGCTCCGCCTCCGGCACGACGCTGACGAGCGGCGAGACCCTCTCCGCCGCCTACGGCTCCTCCTTCGTGAACGGGACGTTCCAGGTCAACGGCGTCTCGATCGAGGCCGACTCGACCGACACCGTCGGCGCGGTCATCAACCGGATCAACGCCCAGGTCCCCGGCGTCACCGCCTCGATCGTCAACGGGCGGCTGACGGTCAACTCGACTTCCCCGGTCACGATCGCCAACGGGACGGGCAGCTTCTTCAACCAGGCGGGCCTGGCGACCAGCTCGGCCACGTCGTCGACCTCGACGACCTCCATCGGCTCCGTCGACACGACGACGACGACGGCGGGGTCGAGCGGCTCCTTCAACGTCAACGGCGTCGCGATCTCCTACAGCTCGACCGACACCGTCGCGGCGGTCCTCTCCGCGATCAACGCCAGCACCGCCGGGGTCACCGCGACCTACGACAGCTACAACGACCGGATCCTCATCACCGAGAACACCGCCGGCCCGAACGCCGTCATCGTCAACGGCGACACGGGGAGCTTCCTCTCGAAGTTCGGCCTCGCCAACGGCACCCAGCAGACGGGCAAGTCGACGATCTTCACGGTCAACGGCGGCAGCCAGCGCGTCGCGGCGACCAACACCCTCTCCAGCGATGACCTCGGCATCGCCGGCCTCAGCCTCACGGTGAAGAAGGCCGGGGAGACGACAGTGACCATCGGCGCCGACTCGGCGAGCATCAAGACGATGCTCGACGCCTTCGTCGACTCCTACAACAACGTCCAGGCCTTGACGACCTACTACACGACGGTCGACACGAGCAACTCGGCCAACAACGGCGTCCTCGCCAACGACGGCAGCCTCACCCAGCTCGGCAACCGCCTCCGCCTCGTCTTCGGCAGCGTCCTCGACTCGAGCGGCACCTACCGCACGCTGGCCGACCTCGGCATCACCGGCAACTCGACCGACAACACGGCGACCATCAGCGACGCGACGAACCTCGACAACGCGCTGACGAACAACCTCGACGACCTCAAGGCGATGTTCCTCGGCTCGACCTCGGGCCTCGGCAGCCAGCTGACGAGCCTCATCAACGGCTACGTCCTCGGCTCGACGAGCGTCATCGAGGGGAAGCTCGCCAGCAACAAGACGGCGATCAAGAACCTCGACAACCAGATCTCCCAGATCAATTCCTACGCCGACGTCCAGCTCCTCCAGCTCCAGTCGTCCTACGCCGCCTACAGCGCCGCGCAGCAGCAGGCCTCGTCGATGACCCAATACTTCAGCAGCAGCTCGAGCTCCAGCTCGTCGAGTTCCTCGGCGGGCGGCATCCTGAGCTAGTCGGCGATGCCGGGGAAGGCCTCGTAGAATCGCTTTTAGGGCGCTTTTTCGGTTTTAGGTTTAGATGGCGAAAATATTCATTCTCCCGCGCATCGCGCTTGACGGGGGGTACTCTCTTCTTTCAAGCTAGGTTTCCAATGACTCTGACGATCGATTCCGAATCCGTCGATCTCCCGTCCAAGCCGGACGAGGCGTTCTCCGAGTATTACGAACGGATCGCCGACCATCTTCTTCAGAAGAATCGCTGCATCGGCGTCTGCTCCATCAACGGCCAGGAAGTCGCCACCATCGAGGCGGGCGCCCTCCTCTTCCCCGCCGCCACCGAGATCAGCGTCACCTCCGTCTCGATCCGCGTCGCCCTCCAGGCGAACATTGCCCTCCAGTGCAACACGATGCGCCGCATCGAGGAGTCCTGCGAGACCCTCGTCACCGACAGCCTCCTGGCCGACCCGAAGCAGGTCGCCGTTTCCTGGCAGGAACTGTGCGAGGAGATCAAGTCGATCCTCACCTTCATCCCCCGCCTCGGCGTCCTCCTGACCGACGCCCAGGTCGATTCCCTCGTCGAGGGCCGCCTGAGCGAGCTCAACGGGGTGATGAGCGAGATCGCCGCCTTCCTTTCCAAGGGCGACGTCGTCGGCTTCTCCGACACGCTCGAAATGAAGCTCCTTCCCTGGATCGTCGGCCTGCGGGAATTCTTCCAGGCCCAACTCACCGTCGTCGAGGCCTTTGGCCGGGAGGAAACCGCATGAGCCAGGATATCGGACGCACCTATGTGACGAACGCCGTCCGCTCGGCCACCCCCGGGCAGCTGATCATCATGCTCTACGACGGGCTGATCCGCTTCGCCACCGATTCCCGCGATCTCCTCCGCGAGGGGAAGCCGGCCGCCGACTCGATCAACCGCTGCATCCGCATCCTGACCGAGCTCAACGTCTGCCTCCGCTTCGAGGTCGCTCCCGAATTCTGCGACCGCCTTTCCAAGCTGTACGAGTTCTATACCGTCGAGCTTTCCCGCGCGATGCACCAGCACCAGCCCGAGATCATCACGAACATCCTCCCGATGATCGAGAACCTCCGCGACGCGTGGCAGACCGCCGAGCAGCAGGTCGGCGGCAAGAAGGACGAGGGCGAGACGCCCGAAGGGCAGTAGCCCGTCGTCGCCTTTCGGTTTCCCCTTCCTCAGCCCCCGGTCTCGAAGCCGGGATAGAGCGTCATCCCCCCGTCGATGAAGACCGTCGTCCCGTGGACGTAATCGGCGTAGTCCGAGGCGAGGAACGCGGCCAAACGCCCGACCTCTTCGGGCTCTCCGATCCGCTTGTAGGGAATGAGCTTCAGCAGCGCGTTGTAATGCTCGGGCGTGTCCCACGCCGCCTTGTTGATCGGCGTCTGGATCGCGCCGGGGGCGATGCTGTTCACGCGGATGCGGTGGGGGGCGACTTCCTGCGCGATGCTTTTCATGAGGAGCATGACGCCCCCTTTTGACGCCGCATAATTCACATGGCCCGCCCACGGGATCACTTCGTGGACCGAACTCATGCAGATGATTTTCCCGGCGGCGCAGGAGAGTTTCGGACGGACACCGTGGCGCTTGAATTCCTTCACCGCTTCGCGGGCGCAGAGGAACTGCCCTGTCAGGTTCACGTCGATCACCTTTTGCCATTGCGCCGTGGTCATCTCGTCGAGCGGGGCGTCCTGTTGGAGGCCCGCGTTGTTCACGAGGATGTCGAGGTCGCCGAAGCGGTCGCGGACCGCGGCGAACATCGCGAGGACTTCGCTCTCCTGCGCCACGTCGGCCTTGAAGGCGAAGGCCGTGCGGCCCATTGCTTCGAGTTCCCGGACGACCTCGAGGGCGGGTTCTTCCTTTGAGGAGTAATTGACGCAGACATCGGCTCCGGCCCGGCCGAGTTCGAGGGCGACGGCTTTGCCGATGCCGGAACTGGCTCCGGTGACCAGGGCCTTCTGGCCGGTCAACAGGGGGAGGGGAGGGCAGACGGGCGGGTGGACGTCGGGGAAGGGGGGCATGGAGGAAGATAGCAGGGTGGGGGGAAGGGGCAAATGGGGGCTTCCTTGGGTGTTGTGGGAGCGGGGCGGCCCTTCGGGGCTTGCGGGGTCGACCCTGTACAGCTGGAGGCGATCCGCTTTAACGCCACAGAGGGGCTTCGCCCCTCCGTGACCTCCTGTTCTGAGGGCCTTAACTAGGCGAACGCGCTTTGGCGGCGCCTCGTCTTCTCACTGGATTAAAATCCGCTGCTTCCCGGAGCGCCCGAGGGTGCGAACGATAGGGAGAGACGGGGCCAATACGCCTAGACCCCTATTGGGAGATGATCCGCTCGGTTAGACGAAGGCTTCGTCTTCGAGTAGGTCGCTGCGTTGCGCTGTCGCCAGCTTGGCGTAGAGGCCGCCTTGGACCAGGAGTTCGGCATGCGATCCTCGCTCGATGATCCGTCCCCCTTTCATTACGAGGATGAGGTCGGCGCGGCGGACGGTGGAGAGGCGGTGGGCGACGAGGAAGGAGGTCCGGTTCTTCAGGAGCTTTTCCAAGGCCTCGGCGATCAGCTTTTCGGTCAATGTGTCGACGCTCGCGGTCGCCTCGTCGAGGACGAGGATCGGCGGGTCTTTGAGCAGGGCGCGGGCGATGGCGAGGCGCTGTTTCTCGCCGCCGCTCAGCTTCACGCCCCGCTCGCCGATCTCGGTATCGTAGCCCTGCGGGAGGGCGCGGATGAATTCGTCGGCGTGGGCGGCGACGGCGGCGGCGGTCACGTCGGCCTCGCTCGCGCCGGGGCGGCCGAAGAGGAGGTTCTCCCGGATGGTGGTGTTGAAGAGGAAGTTCTCCTGGGAGACGAGGCCGATCTGGCTGCGGAGGACGGCGAGGGGATAGTGGCGGACGTCATGGCCGTCGAGGAGGACGGCCCCTTCGGTCGCCTCGTGGAAGCGGAGGAGGAGGCCCGCCAGGGTCGATTTCCCCGCGCCGGTTGGGCCGACGAGGGCGACGGTCTGGCCCGGCTTCACCTCGATGTTGATGTCGTGGAGGACGGGGAGGGGCGGCTCGTCCCGGTAGGAGAAGCCGACGTGGCGGAGGGAGACGGCGCCGTCGAGGCGCGGCAGGGCGCAGGCCCCGCCGGGACGGAAGGGGGAGGAGGCGGGCGGCTCGTAGCGTTCGGTCGGCGTGTCGATGATCTTGAAGACGCGGTCGGCGGCGGCGCGGGCCGATTGCCAGAGCTGGTTGAGCTGGTGGAGCTTCCCGACCGGCTCGTAGAACATGCCGACGAAGAGGAGGAACTCGACGAGTTCCCCGTAGGTGAAGCGGTCGGCGAGGACGTCCCGTCCGCCGACGAAGAGGACGATGACGGTGCCGAGGGCGCCGATGAAGTTCATCGCCGGGGAATAGAGGGCCCAGGTGTGGGAGACGAGGATCTGGGCCTGCCGCGCCCGTTCCGAGACGCCGCCGAAGCGGGTCGATTCCTCGCCCTCGCGGGCGAACGACTTGATCTGGCGGATGCCGCCGAGGTTGTCGAGGAGGATCGAGTTCAGGGCCGAGGCGGCGCGGCGCTGCTCCCGGTAGCGGCCCCCGGCGGTGAGGGTGTACCAGAGCGCCCCGCCGAAGAGGAGCGGCAGGGGGAGGAGCATCCAGGCGGCGAGGACGGCGTTCTTCTGGAAGAGGAGGATGCCGACGCCGACGATCTGGAGGAGGGCGACGATGCCCTGCTCGACGCCGTCGATGAGGACCCGCTCGACGTTCGTGACGTCCTCGCTGACGCGGGTCATGAGGTCGCCCGTCGCCCGTTTCTCGAACCAGCCGAGGGGGAGGCGCTGGAGGTGGTCGTAGAGGTCGTTGCGGAGGTCGCGGATGACGTTTCCTTCAAATTGGTTGTTGAACCGGATGCGGAGGCAATTGAAGAGATCGCGGGCGAAGAAGGCCCCGGCCATGAGGAGGGCGCACGGCAGGAGGAGGTCCCCCCGCTTTGCGACGATCACGTTGTCGATGATGTAGCCGGTGACCTTCGGGAAGACGAACCCGGCGAGGGTGGTGAGGAGCGCGCACCCGAGGGTGGCGGCGGCGAGGCCGGGATAGCGGCGGAGGTAGATGAAGACGCGGAGGACGGAGCCCATCGGTGGATGTTAGGCGGAATTGGGGGGGAGGCAAGGATGGGGGGGCGCGAAGTTGTGGGGCGGCCCGTTGGGGCGGGCGGGGTCGACCCTGTACAGCTGGAGGCGATCCGCTTTATAGCCACAGAGGGGCTCCGCCCCTCCGTGACCTCCTGTTCTGAGGGCCTGAACTTGGCGGACGCGCTTTGGCGGCGCCTCGTCTCCGAACTGAATTAAAATCGGATGGTTCCGGTACGCCCGAGGGTACGGATTGCGGGGGGAGACGGGGCCAATACGCCCTGACTCCTATTGGGAGAGGGGGGCGTCCTCCGCATTGGAATCCGGCGCTCTACAGCCCGGACCCCGGGGCTCCGTTCCGGATCTCGATGAAGGTCCGCGAGGCCGAGATTTCCCGACCGGGGAGCATTGTCGAGACGGCCATCTCGCGGATCACGTAGGCGTCGCCGATCTGCATGACGCCGTTGACCTCGACCCGCTTGATGACTTCGCCCTTCGTGTTGTAGCCGTCGACGCGGAGGAAGGCGCAATATTGGGAGCTGATCCAGTAGCGGACCTTCGAGTAGGAGCTGCTGACGCCCTCGGGCGGGGTCGCTTCCAGGCACCAGGCGGGGAGGGTCTTGATCGAGTCGCAGCCGATGCCGGTCACCTTGTCCCAGAAGATGAAGCCGAGGCCGAGGTCCTCGTAGGTGATGTCGGTGTCGAGGATCGTCTCGCCGAGGGCCTTGCCGGAGACGGTCTGCCAGGCGTCCGATTCCTTCTTCCGCCGCTCGATGGTGGCGTGGTCGGGATCGAGGACGACGCGGATCTGGAGGGGCTGCTCGGTGAAGGCATAGACCATCTCGCGGAGCCGGGTCTTCATGACCATCGGATAGATGTTCTTCTTCGTGTGGAGGACGCCGTTGAGCTTGAAGTCCTGGAGGTTCAGGTTCCGGAAGACCCGGGCCTGGATGAGGTTCACGGGGGGGGTCGGGCGGGAGGTGTCGGGATCGGCGTGGAGCGCGGGAAGGAGGGGGATCAGGAACGCGGCGAGGAGGGAGAGGGGGTATTTGGCTTGTTTCATGGGGGTCCTGATGGCTAGCTTTCTACCCCACTCTTCAGAGAAGAGCCAAGTACCGAATCGCCGAACGACACACCATGAACCAGACCGGCTACCGCAAGCGGGTGACGCTCCTCCTCTTTGCGCTCCTCCTTGTCCGCTTCTGGTACGGGCAGACCTTCGAGCTCACCGGCCCCGAGGCGATGGTCTGGCTCCGGGGGAAGCACCTCGCCCTCGGCTACTGGTCCCAGGGGCCGCTCCTCCCCCTGTTCTCCGCCCTCGGCGTCCACTTCTTCGGCGTCACCGAACTCGGCATCCGCTGGGTGGCGGCGGCGGTCTACACCGCCTCGGGCTTCCTCCTCTTCTACACGGGCCGCCAGATCTTCGGGGCGCGGGCGGGGTTCTGCTCCCTCCTCCTCTACGTCGTCCTCCCGCTCTACGCCTGGCAGGCGCTCCTCCTCTCCGACGCGACGCTGAACATCGGCCTCATGGCGCTGGCGCTGCTGACCTTCCGGCAGGCGACGGAGCGGAACCGGCTGCGGGACTGGGCCGTGGCCGGGGCGGTCTCCGCCGTGGCGGTCTGCCTCTCCGGCTGGAACCTGATGTGGGCGGGCGGCCTCCTCCTCTTCCGGGCGGTCGACGAGCACCGGCACGAGCGTTGGTGGCGGCCCTCGATCGGCCTCTTCCTCGGCCTGACGCTCCTCGGCTTCCTCCCGTTCTTCCTCTGGCACGCGAAGATCGGCTTTTCCTACGGGCTCTCGGAAAGCGCCCTGAAGTGGCTCGGCTCGAAGCAGCAATTGAACTCGCTCGACCTCTCGATCGGCCTCGCCGGGCTCCGGGACTTCCTCTGCGCGCAGGGCGTGTGGCTCGCCCCGACGGGGGTCGCGGCGATCGCCTACGCCGTCTGGCGCTCGCGGGAGGAGGTCTTCCTCCGGCGTTCCCATCTCTTCCTCCTCTGCCTCGCCGTCCCGGGGATCGTCCTCCAGGTTCTCCTCACCCTCTGGAACCTCGAGAACCAGGAATCGCTCTCCGCGCTCTACCTGCCGCTCCTCCTCATGACGGGAAGCGTCGCCGCGCGGCGGATCTGGGGGGCCCACCACCTCTTCTGGCGTCGCCTGGCGCTGGTGCTGCTGGTGCTGGCCGGGGCGCAGAGCGTCTCCGGGCTGATGCCCAGGGTGGCGGAGCGGATCTGGCCGAATTACTCCGCCGTCCGTCCCGTCCACGCCCGCCACCTCGCCGAGGAGGTGGAGCGCCTCCAGCGGGAGGTCGGCGCGGGGATCATCATCACCGACTGGGTCCGGGAGTCGGCGCTCCTCCAGTTCTACCTGCCGCTCCATCCCTTCGTCCACGTCGTCCCCGGCCATTCCCTCACCCAGTTCGATTTCTGGGCGGGCTACGGCTCGTGGGAGGGCGAGGCGTCGAACGCCCTCCTGATGCTCCGCACCGCCGAGGTGCCGGAGGCGGTGCGGAAGGACTTCGCCCTCGTCCGCCCCCTCCCGCCGATCCCGATCCCGGAGGCGAAGGGCTGGCACTTCTTCCTGTGCGAGCGGATGCCCGTTCCTCCTTCCCAAATCCTGGGCCAGCCCTAGCGTCTTCCTTCTTTCCCTTCCCATGTCCTTCCAGCTCACCCACACCGATCCCTCCAGCCGCGCCCGTGCCGGAGTCCTGACGACGGAACACGGCACGATCGAAACGCCGGTCTTCATGCCCGTCGGCACCCAGGGGAGCGTGAAGGCGGTCTTCGGCCGCGACCTGCGGGAGATGAAGACCCAGATCCTGCTGGGGAACACCTACCATCTCTTCATCCGCCCCGGCATCGACGACATGCGGACCTACGGCGGCCTCCACAAGTTCATGAACTGGGACGGCCCGATCCTGACCGACAGCGGCGGCTTCCAGGTCTTCAGCCTCGCGCCGCTGCGGAAGCTCGTCGAGGACGGCGTCCACTTCCGCTCCCACATCAGCGGGGAGCCCCTCTTCCTCGGGACGAAGGAATCGATCGGGATGCAGGTCGCCATCGGCTCCGACATCATGATGGTCCTCGACGAATGCCCGCCGTGGCCGTGCGAGCCGGAGCCCGCCCGCGCCGCCGTCGAGCGGACGGTCCGCTGGGCCGCCGACTGCAAGCGGATCGCCGCCGAGCTCGCCGCGAGCGAGGTGAACCGCCCGACGAAGAACCAGCTCCTCTTCGGCATCGTCCAGGGCGGCTCCCATGCCGACCTGCGGAAGGAATGCGCCCAGCGCCTCGTCGAGATCGGCTTCGACGGCTACGCCATCGGCGGCGTCAGCGTCGGGGAACCGGAGCCCGAGATGATGGCCTCGATCGAGATGGCCGAGCCCTACCTCCCCGCCGACAAGCCCCGCTACGCGATGGGCCTCGGCCAGCCGTGGCAGCTCGTCGAGCTGGTGGCGCGCGGCGTCGACATGTTCGACTGCGTCCTCCCGACCCGGATGGCCCGCCACGGCACCGTCTATTCCCGCGACGGCCACTTCCACCTGAAGACCTCCCCCTACCGCCTCGACGAGCGCCCCCTCGACCCCGAATGCGGCTGCTACGCCTGCAAGAACTACACCCGGGCCTACATCCGGCACCTCCTGAAGACGGAAGAAATAGTTGGCCTGATGCTGGTCTCCCTGCATAATTCCCACTTCTACCTGGACTTTATGCGGGAAGTCCGGGCGGCGATCATCGCCGGCACCTTCGCCGATTACCGCCGCGCGTTCCGCGAGCGGTATCGGATTCCGGGCAAGAATTTGGGAGAGCACCGCAGCGATTTAAAACGAAAAAACGATAACGAATAGAGAGACTGAATATGACGACCTACGCTTCGATCCTGGCCATGGCCCCTGCCGCCGTCGACCCCGCCACCGGCGCCCCCTCCCAGCCCGCCTGGGTCGGGATGATGTTCCCCCTCCTCATCATCGTCCTCTTCTACTTCCTCCTGATCCGGCCCCAGCAGAAGGCCCGCAAGGAACAGCAGAAGCTGATCGACAACATCAAGAACGGCGACGAGGTGACGCTGACCAGCGGCATCCTCGGCACGGTGACCAACGTCAAGGAGACGACTGTCGTCGTCCGCGTCGACGAAGGCGTGAAGCTCGAAGTCCTCAAGGCCGCCATCGCGACGGTCGGCCAGGCCGGCCCCAAGACGATCTAAGCCGACGGGAAAGGGCGGGGAAAATCTCCCCGCCCTTTTCCGTATCCTCCCCCACCCCCCTCCCGAGAGTTATCCGATGATCTACACGATCTTCGCCACGTCGCTGGCCTTCTTTGTCTTCCTTATCTGGTACATCATGACCGACGATGCCGCCGTCCGGCGCCGCGTCGGCCTCGCCTCGATCCTCGCGGTCGTCGCGTCGAGCCTCTTCTCCCTCTACCCGATCCAGGAAACGGTCAAGCTCGGCCTCGACCTCAAGGGCGGCACCGCCTTCCTCATCCAGCTCGACGGGACCCCCTCGGCGGGCGCCCGCGACAAGGCGATCGAGGTCATCCGCAAGCGCGTCGACAAGTACGGCATGGCCGAGCCCCTCATCCAGCCCGTCGGCGAGAACCGGATCAGCGTCCAGATCCCCGGCCTCACCGACGAGCACAAGGGCGAGGCCCGCGCCCAGCTCTCCAAGGTCGCGAAGCTCGAATTCCGCCTCGTCCATCCCGACAACGAGGCCCTCCTCGCCGCCCGCCGCGCCGGGACCGGGACGATCCCGCTCGAATACGAGGTCCTGCCCTCCGTCTCCTACGACATCAAGGGCGAGAAGGTCCACACCGAGATCGTCGTGAAGCGCCGCGCCGAGATGTCGGGCAAGTACGTCGCCCGCGCCTTCGCCAGCATCGACGAGGTCGGCCGCCCCACCGTCATCATCCACTTCACCGATCCGGGCAAGGAGATCTTCGGCCCCCTCACCGAGGCCAACATCGGCAAGCGCCTCGCCATCGTCCTCGACAACGAGGTCCAGACCGCGCCGAACATCAACAGCGCGATCTACGACACCTGCGTCATCTCCAACGACGGCGGCGGGATGAAGAAGCAGGAGGCCGAGGAGCTGGCCAGCGTTCTCGAGAACCCGCTCGAGACGCCCGTGAAGCTCCTCGAGGAGCGCGGCGTCGACGCCTCCCTCGGGCGCGACTCGATCGTCTCCGGTCAGAAGGCCGTCGAGGTCGCCATCGCGGCGGTCGCGCTCTTCATGATCGCCTACTACCACTTCGCCGGGGTCATCGCCACCGTCGGGCTGGTGCTGAACCTCCTCATGCTCTTCGGCATGCTGGCGCAGTTCCACTTCACCCTCACCCTACCCGGCATCGCGGGCATCGTCCTCACCATCGGCATGGCGGTCGACGCCAACGTCCTGATCTACGAGCGCATCCGCGACGAGCAGAATCTCGGGAAGCCCCTCCGCGTTGCCGCCGAGGCCGGTTTCGCCCGCGCCTTCAGCGCGATCTTCGACGCCCACGTCACGAACCTCGTCCCGGCGGTCATCCTCGTCGTCCTCGGCAGCGGCCCGCTTCAGGGCTTCGCGATCACCCTGATCCTCGGCATCGTGGCGAATCTCTTCGCCGCCCTCGTCGTGACGAAGAACTCCTTCGAGTGGCTCACCGCCTTCGACAAGTTCGACCGCCTCTCGATGTTCCACTTCCTGAAGAACCCGAAGATCGACTTCATCAAGGCGGCCCGGACCCTCTCGTGGGTCACGGTCATCGTCCTCGTCGTCGGCCTCCTCCACTTCGCCACCCACCGGGAGAACCTCCTCGGCGTCGACTTCGCCGGGGGCGACCTCGCGACGATCACCTACAAGCAGAAGGTCTCCGTCGAGGAAGTGCGCGGCGTCGTCGAGAAGGCGGGCGTCCACGTCGGCTCGATCCAGACGACCTCCGAGGGGAAGCTCCTCCTCCAGACCCGCTTCGGCGAGGGCGAGAAGGCCGTCGCCTCCCTCGTCCAGGCGTTCCCCGACGCCGGGTTCGCCGCCTCGGGCCTCGACAGCGTCGGCCCCGTCGTCGGCGGCGAGCTGGCGACCCGCGCCCTCTGGACGCTGGCGGCCGGCCTCCTCGGCATCATGCTCTACGTCGCCTTCCGCTACGAGTGGTCGTTCTCCCTCGCGGCGACGATCGGGCAGATCCACGACGTCCTCGTCGCCGTCGCCGTCATGGCGCTCCTCGGGCGCGAGTTCAACATGACGCTGATCGGCGCCTTCCTCACGATCCTCGGCTACTCGATCAACGACAAGATCGTCATCTCCGACCGTATCCGCGAGGGCTGGCGCGGCGGCGAGGCGAAGAGCTTCTACGACGTCGTCAACCGCGGCCTCAACCTTACCCTCGCCCGCACCCTGATGACGGGCGGCACGGTGATCCTCGCCGTCCTCGCCCTCCTCGTTTTCGGCGGGCGGGTGATCGGCGACTTCGCGCTGGCGATGCTCGCGGGCATCCTCGCGGGCGTCTTCTCCTCCCACTTCCTCACGCCGTGGCTCCTCGTCCGCTTCCAAGGCGTCGCCGAGAAGCAGCGCCGCGCCGAGGCCGCGAAGCTGGCCGCCGCCGCCGCCGCGATCCAGATCCGCAACTAAGCGCCTCCCGCTATGGCCAAGGCCGCGCCCTCCCAACCGGCCCCGTCGGCGCAGGAGAAGCGATGGATCGACGCCGCCCCCTCGCCCGAGGAACGGGCGGGGGCGGAGGCCCTCGCCCGGGATCTCGCCCTCTCCCCCCTCCTCGCCGGGCTCCTGGCCGGGCGCGGGGTGCGGACGGCGGAGGAGGGGGAGCGGTTCCTCGATCCCCGGCTCCAGTCGCTCTCCGATCCCTTCCGCCTCACCGACCTCCGCGCCGCCGCCGAGCGGGTCGTCCGCGCCGTGGCGCAGGGGGAGAAGATCGCCGTCTTCGGCGATTACGACGTCGACGGCATCACCTCGACGGCCCTCCTCACGCGCTTCCTCGGCTCCGTCGGCGGCAAGGTGGCCGCCTTCCTTCCCCGCCGCCTTTCCGAAGGGTACGGCCTGACGCGGCAGGCCGCCGAACGGTGCCTCGCCGAGGCCTCGCCGCGGCTCCTCATCGCCGTCGATTGCGGCACCTCGTCGCCCGACGAGGTCGCGTGGCTGCGGGAGCAGGGCGTCGAGACGGTCATCCTCGACCATCACGAGCTGCCCTCCCGCCTCCCCCGATGCGAGGCCCTGGTGAATCCCCACCGGGACGGCCACTCCGAATACCTCGCCAGCGTCGGCCTCGCCTTCAAGTTGGCCCATGCCCTCCTGAAGCTCGAGCCGCGCTGGCGGGAGCGGGTCGATCTCAAGGCGTTCCTCCCCTTCGTGGCGATGGGCACCGTCTCCGACCTCGCCCCGCTGCAGGAGGAGAACCGGGTCTTCGTCCGGCACGGCCTCCTCCGGCTGGAGAAGATCGACGAGGGGAACTTCGAGGGGATCCGCGCCCTGGTGAAGGTCTCCGGGATCCGCACCGGCGCGGGTGTCACGGCGGAGGACATCGGCTTCCGCCTCGGGCCCCGCATCAACGCGAGCGGCCGGATCGACGACGCCTCGGAATCGCTCCGCCTCCTCCTGACCGACGATCCCTCCGAGGCCGAACGGATCGCCCGCTCCCTCGACGGGATGAACCGGGAACGGCAGGACCTCGAGCAGAAGACCCTCGACGAGGCGACCGCCATGCTCGCCGAGGGCCTCGGCGGGGAGCCCGGCGTGATCCTCGGCAAGCGGGGCTGGCATCCCGGCGTGATCGGGATCGTCGCCTCCCGCATCCAGAAAATGACGGGCCGCCCTGCGATCGTCATCGGCTTCGACGAGGCCGGGGACGGGAAGGGGAGCGGACGGAGCGTCGAGGGCTGCTCCCTTGTCGAGGGGCTGCGCGGCGCCCATGAAAGCCTGCCTGGAGGCCTCCTCGACCGTTACGGCGGGCACGAGATGGCGGCGGGGCTCTCCCTCCGCGTCGAGCGCCTCGAAGCCTTCCGCACCGCCTTCAACGAGTGGATGCGCGCCGCTGTCTCCCCCGAGGCGCTCCGTCCCCGCCTCCGCCTCGACGGGGAGCTGCCCGTCTCCAGCGTCGGCGAATCGCTCTTTCGCGAAATCGGCCGCCTCGCCCCCTTCGGCCGGGGCAATGTCCAGCCGCTCTTCGCCTTCCGCCGCGTCCTCCAGAGCCGCCCGCCGCAGCGGATCAAGGAAAAGCACCTCAAGCTCTTCCTGGCCTCCAACGGCAGCCGGGGAGGGGAGGCGCTCGACGCCATCGCCTTCGGCTTCGGCACGCGGACGATGCCCGCCGCGCCGCTCTCCCTCGCCGGATCGCTCGAGTGGGACGATTACAAGGGCCGGGTGCAGATCCGCGTCGTCGATTGGCGCGGGGAGGGGTGACGTGATGGCCGCTCCCCGCCTCGGCTCCGTCCCTTACCGCAACGTTGCGGCGTTGATTGAGGGGCTCGATCCCGCGCCGACGACGTTGGTCCCGGCCCGCCTCGCCGAGGAGCTCGCCGCGGGCCGCCTCGACGCCGCCCTGGTCCCCATTGCCGAATACCTCCGCGATCCGGCGGCCTATGCCCTGGTCGACGACGTCGCCGTCGCCTCGCGCGGGGAGGTCTACAGCGTCATCCTGATCCCCGATTGGCCGCCGCAGAACGAGGGGGAGGGGAACGGGCTCGAAGTCCTCCGCCCCCTGTGGACGATCTCCCTCGATCCCGACTCCCGCACCTCGGTCCTCCTCACGCGGGTGTTGGCCGAGATCGGATGCGGCACCCGTCCGAAGTACGTCGGCCCCTATGAGGATGCCGACGCCCGCCTCTTGATCGGCGATCCGGCGATCCGTTTCCGCCAGGAGAATCCCGACCGGGCCGTGATCGACCTCGGCCTCCTCTGGAAACGGTGGACCGGCCTCCCCTTCGTCTACGCCGCTTGGGTCGTGCGGCGGGAGGTCGCCGAACGGCAGCCCGAATTGGGGCCGTTCCTCCGCGGCGTGAAGGAGCGGGGCCTCGCCGCACTGCCCCGGATCGCCCGCGACGAGGCCGAGCTTCGTTACCTCACCGAAAATATTCACCCCCATTTGGGCGACGAGGAAAAAGCGGGTCTTTTGCTCTTCGCCCGCTATGCTCGAAGTCTGCCGGGAACGCCCCTCCCGGCGGAAGAACCCACACCGGTCTGGATATGATTCAATCCCTCATCGATTCCGAAGCGAAAGAAAAAGTGCTCAACGGCGAGCGGATCAGCCCCGCCGAGGCGCGCGAGCTCTACCACGCCCCCCTGGCCGAGCTGGCCCTCCTGGCCGACGCCCGACGCCGCCAGATCCAGCAGCCCGCCTACGACGGCCGGGGCAACGAGATCGTCACCTACATCGTCGACCGGAACATCAATTACACGAACGTCTGCGACGTCTACTGCAAGTTCTGCGCCTTCTACCGGACCGAGAAGGATGCCGACCACTACGTCCTCCCGCCCGAGGTGATCTCCCAGAAGATCCGCGAGCTGGAGGCGATCGGCGGCACCCAGATCCTGATGCAGGGCGGCCACCATCCGGGGTTGAAGATCGATTACTACCTCGAGCTCCTCAACCACATCCGGACGAACCATCCGACGATCAACATCCACGGCTTCTCGCCGCCCGAGTTCAATCACTTCGCCTCGGTCTTCAACATGCCGCTTGAGGAGGTCATCGTCCGCTTCAAGGAGGCGGGCCTCGGCTCGATCCCCGGCGGCGGCGGCGAGATCCTCGTCGACGCGATCCGCAACCGCATCTCCCCCCGGAAGTGCACCGGCTCCCAGTGGCTCGACGTCATGCGGATCGCCCACCGCCACGGTCTCAATTCGAGCGCCACGATGATGTTCGGACACGTCGAGTCGGTCGACGACCGGATCGAGCACCTCCGCCTCCTCCGCGACCAGCAGGACGAGACCGGCGGGTTCACCGCCTTCATCTGCTGGACCTTCCAGCCCGACAACACCGTGTTGAAGGCCGAGCCCGTCGGCAGCCACGAGTACCTCCGCATGCAGGCCCTCTCCCGCATCTTCCTCGACAACATCCCCAACATCCAGTCGAGCTGGGTGACGCAGGGACCGCAGATCGGCCAGGTCGCCCTCCAGTTCGGCGCGAACGACTTCGGCAGCATCATGATGGAGGAGAACGTCGTCTCCTCCGCTGGCACCAGCTTCCGCCTCACCGTCGCCGAGATGACCCGCCTCATCCGCGAGGCCGGGTATGAAGCCCGGCAGCGAGATAATTGGTATCGGCTGCTGAACTAGCGTTCTCTCCCAATAGGAGTCTGGGTGTATTGGCCCCATCTATCCCTATTGCTCGTACCCTCGGGCGCTCCAGGAACCATTCGATTTTAATCCAGTTCCGAGACGAGGCGCCGCCAACGCGCGTCCGCCTAGCTAAGGCCCTCAGAACAGGAGGTTCCAGGAGGGGCGAAGCCCCTCTTGGGCTATAAAGCGGATCGCCTCCAGCTGTACAGGGTTGACCGCGCAAGTCCCGAAGGGCATCCCCCATCCCGCGCCCCCTTTTCCTCAAAAAAAGCCACACCTCCCACCACAGAGCGTCTTGACAGCAGAAATAGAATTCTACATAGTTTCATCATGGAAACTATGTATTCCGTCACCGAGGCCCAGGCGAAGCTCCCGCAGCTTCTCCGCGACCTCGCCGCGCACGACGCCCCCGTCGCCCTCACCCGGCATGATCGCGCCGTGGCCTATCTTGTCTCCAAGGACCAGCTCGAGGCGCTCTACGAGACCATCGAGATCCTCGGCAATCCCGCCGCGATGAAGGCGATCCGGGATCATGAGGCGGGCAAGGGCAAGTGGTATCCCCTCTCGGTCCTCGATGAGCTCGATTGAAGTCAGGCTGCGGGAACAGGTCGTCGACTTCCTCCGGCGGCTCCCGCCCGATCCGCGTCACCGGATGCGCGAGGCGATTCGCAACCTGAGGGAGGAGAAGGGTGAGACCAAGGCCCTGCAAGGCGAACTCGAAGGCTACCATCGCCTCCGTGTCGGGAGCTACAGGGTCATCTATCAATACGAGGTGGAAAACGGACGCCGCATCATCGGCTGCGTTTTCGCCGAACGCCGTTCCACGATCTACGACCTCTTCATCGACATGGTCTCCGACCGCCTCCGCGAGAAGCGAATGGGCGAGCCCGAGGTCGTCGACAAGGCCGCTCCAGCGAAGGGAAAGCCCTATCGGATTCCGCGTGCCCCGAAGGAAGCTACTCCGCCGAAGAAACGAAGTGGTTCAAAAGCTGATAAGGCTTCCCCGCCCCGTCCTGCCCGTACAAAAACCGCCCCCCGATCGCCCGGGAAATAAAGCGTTTCCCCGCCGCCACCGCCTCCGGTAGCGCGACGCCCCGCGCCAGTCCTGCGGCCACGGCGGCGGAGAACGTGCAGCCGGTGCCGTGCGGGTTCACCCCCGCAAGCATCGGCGCGAGATAATGGCGTTCCTCCGTGCCGTCATGGAGGATATCGATCGCCTCCTCGCCGCGCAGGTGACCCCCCTTCACGAGGAAGGGGACGCCGAAGCGGAGCGCCAGTTCCCGCGCCGCTTCGCGAAGCGATTCGGGATCGGTGATCTTTTTTCCCCCTCCGAGGAGGAGTTCCGCCTCGTCCCGGTTCGGCGTCACCAGCGCGGCGTGGGGGAGGAGGCGCGTCCTCAAGGTCTTGATCGCCTCGGGCTTCAGCAGCACGGCCCCGCTGCTGGCGACCATCACCGGATCGATCACGAGGGGGACGCGGGCGAGCTTGGCGGCGAGCGTCGCGGCGACCGTCTCGATGATCTCCGTCGAGTAGAGCATCCCCGTCTTCACCGCCGCGACGGGATAGGCCTCTGCCGTCAGCGCGATCTGCTCCGCGACCGAGGCGGGCGGCAGCGCGTCGATCCGCGAGACGCGGCCCGGATGCTCGGCGACGACGCAGGTCACCGCCGTCGTCCCGAAGAGGCCGAAGGCGGCGAACGTCTTGAGATCGGCCTGGAGGCCCGCGCCTCCGCTGTTGTCCGATCCGGCGATGGTGAGGGCGACGGGGGCGGGCAAGGCGGGACGATCTTCCAGCGCTGTCTGTAGGTAAATATGCTTTGCTGAAATCTGCATTGATGCGGACATGGTTTGTTTTGCCTTTTACGAAAATCCCGTTTTAAAATCCGACGTGCCGGTTGCCCTCCGAGAACTCCCCGAAGTGCGCGTCGCCCTCGACCGCCTTGAACTCAGCACCGTATTCGACGGGACCCCGGAACGTCCCTACGCCTTCATCTACCATATTACGATTCACAACGAATCGGAAGAAATTGTGACATTGAAGGGCCGGAAGTGGGTCGTCCGCGACACGCGCGACGAGGTCTCCATCCACGAAGGCGACGGCGTCGCCGGGGAATTCCCCCGCCTCGCCCCCGGAGAGAGCTTCCACTACAGCAGCTACCACCTCGTCTCCGGCAGCAGCAGCGCCGAGGGCGCCTACCTCGCCTCCGGCGAGCGGGGCGAGGGCTTCCTTATCCGGATTCCCCGGTTCATGATGGAAGTCCCCGGTGCCGTCCAGGTCCGCGCCTAGGCGCCCCCTTCCGGCCTCCCTGCGGGCCGTTTTCCCCTCCGCCGCCCGCCCTTTCCCCTGGGGAATGAGGGAAAATGGTCATTGCCACACCCTGGGATTCTCCCTAAAACTTAAGGTTCCTAAACTTGATGAAGGCTTACATTGCTGAAGCGATTGGCACCTTTGCTCTGACATTCGTCAGCATCGGGGCGATATCCAATCAGCCGTTTGGGGGCGACCTGCTATTGGTCTCCCTCGCATACGGGCTGACGGTCGCCGTATTTGTCTCCGCGACAGCAGCCATCTCAGGCGGGCAACTGAATCCAGCCATCACATTGGGCGTCTGGCTTGCGGGTAAGATCCGCGGCCCCGAAGCGCTCCGATACTGGATTGCCCAGCTTACGGGAGCCGTCCTTGCCGGCTTCGCCGCCAAATATCTTTTTGGCGACGTCGCGGTATTGAAGGGCACCCCCACGCTTCAGGTCACGTGGTTCCAGGGTTTTTTCCTGGAAGCCATAACGACGTTTTTCCTGGTCTTCGTCGTCTTCGGTACCGCAGTCGATTCCCGCGCCCCCCGTCTGGGTGGCTTGGCGATCGGCCTGACCGTGACGCTCGGCGTTCTTGCCGCCTTCCCCCTGACGGGCGCGGCGATGAACCCCGCGCGCGTCTTCGGTCCGGCCATCGCGTCGGGTTCCCTGCGCTCCTGGGCGGCGATCGTCGAACACTTCGTTTATTGGCTCGGACCACTGGCTGGAGGCGCTGCGGGAGGTTATCTCTACGGACGCTACCTGATTCAGCCGGAGGACACGAGACGGAGCAGCTAAACGAACGAGAACGAAACGACGCGTCGCGACTACCGACGACGCGAGAGAGAGCGCGGGGATTCCTCCCGTGCCGTCGCCCCTTCCGGGCGGACGGCCCTTCCCGCCTCGGTTTCCCGTTCCCCTCCTCCCCATCCTGACCTGCGGCTTGAGAGAGGGCTTTGAAAAAGGCCTTCATCCAACACAAGAAAACATAAGACAATGAGTTCCGATTATTCCCCCCGTTCCGGTGGTCGCCGGCGTCGTCGCGGCGGTCGCGGCAATCAGGCCGGTCAGGGCGCCCAGGGCGGCGGCCGTTCCCACAGCTTCAACAAGGACAGCGCCCCCCGCGAAGGCGGCAAGCGCGACGGTGCCAAGACCGGCGGCGGCCTCTGGTGCAAGATCAAGAGCCTCTTCGGCCTTGGCAAGAAGAAGGACGCCCGTTCCAGCGAGCCCCGCGCTCCCCGTTCCGAGCATCCCACCCTCCGCCGCGCCGAAGAGCAGAAGCAGCGCGAGCCCCGCGGTGAGCGTGGCGAACGTTCCGAACGCGGCCCCCGCCAGCCCCGCGAGGAGCGTGCCCCCCGCCAGCCGCGCGAAGAGCGCGAGCCGCGTGAGCCCCGCGCCCCCCGCAACGCCGAGCCGCAGAAGACCGAGCTGGAAGAAGCCAACCCCGATGCGGTGACGATTCCCCGCCTCTACATCGGCAACCTGGCCTACGAGACCGCCGAGAGCGACATCTTCGACCTCTTCTCCAAGGTCGGCAGCGTCCGCAACGTCGAGCTCGTCATGGACCGCCGCTCGAACCGCTCGAAGGGCTTCGGCTTCGTCGAGATGGCCGACCTCGAGGTCGCCAAGAAGGCCGTCGTTACCCTCCACCGTTCCGACTTCATGGGCCGCCAGCTCATCGTCAGCGGTGCCAAGTCCGAGCGCCGCATCGAGGCCGCCCCTGTCACCCAGGAGCTCCCCCCGATCGAGTAAGCCTTTCGGCGTCTCCACGCTGAATTCCAAAAACCGCGTCCCGCAAGGGGCGCGGTTTTTTCGTTTCCGGTTTGAAGCCGTCGGGAAACCGGAGGAGACTGGGAGGGAATGTCCCCCGACACGATCATCGCCCCCGCCACGCCGCCCGGCACCTCGGCCCTCGCCCTGATCCGCGTCTCGGGGCCGGAGGCCCGCGCCGTCGTCGGGACGCTGCTGCGGAAGCCGGTGCCGTGGCAGCCCCAGCGGGTTTATTACCGGGAGCTCTTCTCTCCCGCCGACGGCAGCCTCCTCGACGAAGTCGTCCTGACGTTCTGGCAGGCCCCCCATTCGTTCACGGGGGAAGACCTCGTCGAGGTCTCGTGCCACGGCAATCCCCTCCTCGTCTCGCGCCTCCTCGCGGCCTGCCTCGCCTTCGGGCCGGAGGTCCGTTCCGCCCGCGCCGGGGAATTCGCCCGCCGCGCCTTCCTCAACGGGAAGATCGACCTCACCCAGGCCGAGGCGATCGGCGACCTCCTCGCCGCCGGGACCGACCGTGAGATCGCCGGGGCCCAGGCAATGCGGGCGGGCCGCCTCGGGGAGCGGATCGGCGGCGTCCGGGAACGGATCATCGACCTCCTCGCGAACCTCGAGGCCTGGATCGATTTCCCCGACGAGGATATCTCCCCCGAGACCGGGGCCGCCTTCGCCGCCCGCGTCCGGGAGGCCGAGGCCGAGGTCGCCCGCCTGATCGCCACCGCCCCGCTGGGCCGCATCCTGCGGCAGGGCATCCCCACCGCCCTCGTCGGCGCGCCGAACGCGGGGAAATCGAGCCTCTTCAACGCCCTCCTCCGCGAGGACCGCGCCATCGTCTCCCCCATCCCGGGGACGACGCGCGACGTGATCGAGACCGAGGCCCGCGTCGGCTCCCTCCGCCTCCGCCTCCTCGACACGGCGGGCCACCGGGAGACCGGCGACGCCGTCGAGGCCGAGGGCGTCCGCCGCGCCCACCGCGCCGCCGAGGGGGCCGACCTCATCCTCCACCTCTTCGAGGCCTCGGTGCCGCGCGAGGCCCGCGACTTCCCGATGCCCGCCGAGGGCCTTCATCCCGGGCAGGTCATCCTCCCCGTCGCCACGAAGGCCGACCTCGGCATCGCGCCGGAGAACGAGGACTACCTCGCCGTCTCCGTCGTCACCGGCGCGGGCCTCGACCAGCTCGCCCGACGGATCGAAGTCCTCCTCCTCGGCGCGAATCTTTCGGAGAACGACGACCCGCTCACCGTCAACACGCGCCAGGAGGGTGCCCTGCGCGCGGCCCAGGCGGCCTTTGGGAAGGCTTTGGAGGGGCTCGGGGCCTCGCACCCGCCCGAGCTCACCAGCCTCGCCCTGCGCGAAGCGGCAGCGGCCTTGGCCGCCGTCGTCGGGGAGACGACGAACGAGGATGTGCTCGACGCGTTGTTCTTGAAGTTTTGTATCGGGAAGTAGGGGCCGTCACGCCAGCCATCCCTGCGCCTCCGCCCAATCGATCTGGCGCACGATTTCCTCCCACAGCCCCGGGAATGCCTTGCCGATCTTGGCGTTGCGTTCCAGCACCTGCGCCTTCGTCACGCCGTGCTCCCGCCAGGTGATTCCCTCGGTGTGGAGGTTCTGGAGGAGGGCCGCCATCCGGTCGAGGGCCTGGGCGGCTTTCGACTCGGCGCTCTCTCCGGCCTCGAACTCGTCCCACCACGCCCGCAGCTCGGCGGCCTGGTCGGCGGGGAGGAGGGGGAAGAGGCGGGCGGCGGCGGCGAGTTCCCGCTCGGCCTTCGAGGCGTTCCCCGCCGTGTCGTAGATGAAGGTGTCCCCGGCGTCGATCTCGATGATGTCGTGGACGAGGACCATTTTGACGATCTTCCCGAGATCGAGCGGGACGGGGGAATGCTCCGCCAGCACCACGGCGAGCATCGCGAGATGCCACGAGTGCTCGGCCGAGTTCTCCCGCCGCCCGATCGTGCCGTCCCGCGTCGTGACGACGCTCTGCCGGAGGATCTCCTTCAGCTTGTCGATCTCGGCGAGGAAGGCGATCTGGCGGACGAGGCGGGGGGAGGAGAAAACGGGTGAGGGCATGCGGGGACGGTAGGGTGAAGAGGAACTTTTGAAAAGAAGAGGGCCACTTCGGTTCCCTCATCTCTCCCCAGGCCATGGCATCCCATCGAGGTTAGATTCAGCGGAGTAGAGCGGGCTTATGGGAGACAGGCCTTTTGGGTTGCGCCTTACATGCACCAAGGCCTATCAGACCGGAGGGGAACTATCCGTCCTCGTGCTGGCGCATCGAAGCGGTTTCAACTCTTGTCCTGAATACGGATTCGACCTAAACAAAACTACCCGTGAGCGATCCTGCCGACACCCCGACTCTCAGCGCCCTCCTCCCCGCGCGGGAAACCTTCGGGGACCTCTGGCTTCACGCGGGGCCGACGGCGTGGATCTCCCTTCTCCTCCTCGCCGGGACGACGGCGCTGGCCGTCGAGTGCCTCCTCCGCTTCCGTTCCCGCAGCATCGTCCCGGAGGAGGAATGGAACCATCTGCGCGCCCTCCTGGCGGCCGGCTGCCACGAGGAGGCCCTCGCCTATTGCCGCCCCCGCAGCTCCTTCCTCTGCGCCGTCGCCGAGACGGTGATCGAGATGGAGGTCTCCCCCCGTCCCTCCGATCCCGCCGCGAAGGCGGAGCGGCTCGAGGAGGCGTGCCGCCGCCAGTCGTCCCTGGCCTGCCGCCCCCTCCTCCTCTTCTCCCTCATCGGCGTCCTCGCCCCCCTCATCGGCCTCACCGGCTCCGTCGTCGGGATCATGCGCGCCTTCGCGGGCTTCGCCGGGGCGGGCGAGGAATCGTCCCTCGTCCCGCTCGCCGGATCGATCGGCCCCGTCCTCACCTCGACGGCCTGCGGCCTCCTCGCCGCGATTCCCGCCTTCGTCGCCTACTACGTCTTCCGCGCGCGGGCCGACCGGGTGCTGATGACGGCGGAGGGCGCCGCCTTCGACCTCTTCCCCGCGCTCCCCCGCACCTACCGCGCCCAATCGCTGCGCCGCCGCTACGACGAGGACCGCGAGTTCGGCCTGCAGATCGCCCCCCTCATCGACCTCCTCTTTGTTCTCCTCCTCTTCTTCATGGTGATCGCGGCGGGCCGCGGCGCCGAATCGGAGCTCTCCCTCCGCCTCGCCGGGCCGGCCTCCGCGAGCGCGAAGGCGAAGCTCGCCGAGAACGCCGCGGCGGTCCGCATCGAGATCGACGCGACGGGACAGGTCTTCCTCAACCGCATGCCGATCGACGCGGCGACCGATCCCGCGCTCCCCGCGTTGAGAAAAAGATTGGGCGAAATTTTCGGCAAGAATTCGGACGCGCCGGTCGTCCTGATCCCGAACGCAAAAGCCAAGCAAAATCGTGTCATCGATGTCCTCCAAGCCTGTGAATCCGCGGGTGCGCGGCATATTGCCTTTGGCGTACCGGTTCAGTAGGATTGTGAACAAGTAGTGCCGCGGACGAACAGGCGGCGGACCGTAATTTCTCATCCGCTGCGATTAATCGCCGACCGAAGAAGTGAATTTAATAAAATAATTCTTGCCTATTTTATTCTCTTTTTCTTATATACCTGCCCATGGCTACCAAACCTGCTGTGAAGAAGACCGTTGCTAAGAAACCCGCCGTCAAGAAGGTCGTTAAGGCCGTCAAGAAGGTCGTCAAGAAAGTCGCCCCCGCGAAGAAGGCCCCTGCGAAGAAGGCCCCCGCGAAGAAGGTTGTTAAGAAGAAGTAAATCTTCTTTCTCTTCACTTCAGGACTCGTCCCCGGCTTGCCGGGGCGAGTCTGAAAAGTGGGTGGAATAAGATTCGTTTCTTTTTAATAAATTCTGGGATTGCCGGGGAAGCGGTCAGCGTTGCAAAACGCCGATTGCTGTTCTTGTCCAATCAAACCAAATTACCTCATTTGGGGTAGGGTGGGTGTCCGCTGGTTCTACCGGTCGGATATGATTGGTGTCTCGAAAAGAGTTTGTCCGGGATTCTTTTGAATCCCATTCGGGTTCCTTTCGGGTGTCGGCGGCTCATCGATTTTTGATCGATGGGCGTTCGGGTGACGCTACGGTTCGTTTTCGGGTTTCTCCTGAAACGCGAAAATGGACTTAAACGAGTGTCGCTCGCTTCAAATTCCCTTTTTTGACTCTCCGGGTTTCCCGGCTTCCGCTCATTGAGTTGAACGGCGTCTTCAGCTTTCTTCTTTTCCTCGATTTTCGAGGGGAAGAAGAAGCTCTCATTTTCCTCCCAGCCGCCTCTCCTTGAGGGGGCCGGGAACACTCCTCCCGCGCCTCTCCGCACCCAGTGCGTCGAGGGGAGCGGTCGAGCTCGTCCTTGCCGCTCTAAAAGGCGCTCCGGCTTCGTCCGCACTCGGACGCATTGTTCCTCCCAAGCGGACAAGGGATCTAGCGGACGATATCCAACGGGAAGCGATCTCCGCTCCGGGGCGCAATGAAATAACGGCTTCCTTCCGGTGGTACCACCGGCTACCGGCTGCGATCCCTCCGGGACCGGACCCTATAAGGAAGATCGGGCTCTCAAGCAGCGTAAGGCTTCTACGCCCCCTCGGCCGCCGGCGGAATCCCCTTCAGGATCTCTTCCGCCTGCGCGATCTGTTCCAGGATGTTCTCCTGTTCCCGCTCCAGGTCGGCATGGACCCGCTTCATCGCGGCGATGTAGACCCGGACGGCTTCCTCTTCGGAGCGGGGGATCGGGTCGATCCCCTTCACGAGGATCTTCTTGGCCACGAGGTTGCCGGGGAGGAAGACCCCCTCGGCCATGTGGACGATCTTCTCCGTCTGATGGAGGATGGGAATGGTCTTGATGGTGATGCGGCGACCCGCATCGCTGACCATATAAAGGACCTGGTTCCCTCCGTCAGGCATTGCCCTGGATGGTTGAGCGGTTAGACGTCGAGGTTCCGCACGTTGAGGGCGTTATCTTCGATGAACCGGCGACGCGGTTCGACCTCGTCCCCCATCAGCTTGGTGAAGATGTCCTCGGCCTCGATGGCGTCGGTGATGTCGACCTTGAGGAGACGGCGCTTGAGCGGGTCCATCGTCGTCTCGAAGAGCTGCTTCGGGTTCATTTCCCCGAGACCCTTGAATCGCTTGATCTCAAGGCCGTTCCGGCCGACTTCCTTGATCGAGTCGAGGATGTCGGCGATCGAGAAGAGGGCCTTGCGGCGCTGGTTCTCGCCGCTGCCTTCGAGGAGCTCGTAGAGGGGCTGGTCCTGCGCGGAGTAGTGCTCGATGTCGAGGCCCTTCAGCGAGAGGCGGTGGAGGATCTCGGCGACGGCCTTGCTCTCGTGCAGCTCGACGTGGATGAAGCGGCGGCGGGGCTTGTCCGATTTCTCGGCCTTTTCCGGCTTGGCGGCGGCGGCCTCCTCGCCCTCGGCGGGGACGACGGGGGCGGGCGCGCCGAAGATCTGGAGGTCGGCGTTCTCCTCGGCGAAGCGGGCGAGGTCGCCCTCGCCGTGGAAGTAGAGGACCGATTCCTCGTTCCCCGCCCGGATCTTTACCAGGTGCTTCGGGAGATCGACGTGGCTCCCGGTGTGGGTGCCGGCCTCGATGTAGGCGTTGAAGTCGCCGCCGTGGCGCTCGATCGCCTTCTTGAACTTGTCGAGCGACTCGAGGAGGTCGAGTACCTCGGTGAGGTGCTTCTCGCTGAATTCCTTATTCGCCTTGAGGTCGACGATCTTCACCTCGCCGGCGCCGAGGCCGATGAGCATCCGGTTCAGTTCCTGGTCGTTGTCGACGTACTGTTCCTTCTTCTTGCGGGTGACCTGGTAGAGGGGCGGCTGGGCGATGTAGATGAAGCCCTTGCGGACGAGCTCCGGCATCTGGCGGAAGAAGAACGTCAGCAGCAGCGTGCGGATGTGCGAGCCGTCGACGTCCGCGTCGGTCATGATGATGATCTTGTGGTATTTCAGCCGCTCGATCTGGAACGCGCCCTCGCCGTCGCCGTTGCCGATGCCGGTGCCGATCGCGGTGATCAGCGTCCGGATTTCGTCGTTCTGGAGGACCTTGTCGAGGCGGGCCTTCTCGACGTTGATGATCTTGCCCTTGATCGGGAGGATCGCCTGGTATTGCCGGTTGCGGCCCTGCTTCGCGGAGCCGCCTGCGGAATCGCCCTCGACGATGAAGACTTCGGAGTCTTCCGGGTTGCGGCTGGAGCAGTCGGCCAGCTTGCCGGGGAGGCCGCCGCCGGTGAGGGCCGACTTGCGGACGACCTCGCGGGCCTTGCGCGCGGCCTCGCGGGCGCGGGAGGCGGTGAGGCCCTTCTCGACGACTTTCTTCGCGACGGCCGGGTTGGCGTCGAAGAACGACATGAGGGCCTCGTAGATGCACGAGGCGACGACGCCCTCGACCTCGGTGTTGACGAGCTTCACCTTCGTCTGGGACTCGAAGCTCGGGTGGGGATGCTTCAGCGAGAGGACGCAGACGAGGCCCTCGCGGACGTCGTCGCCGGTGATGGCGGGATCCTTGTCCTTGATGAGGCCGTTCGACTTTGCGTACTGGTTGATCGAACGGGTCAGCGCGGTGCGGAAGCCGGAGAGGTGGGTGCCGCCGTCGGGGTTCGGGATCCCGTTCGTGTAGCAGAGGATCTGGTCGGTGAAGCCGTCGTTGTATTGAAGGACGCAGTCGAGGATGATCTCGTCCCGCTCCTTGGCGACGACGATCGGCTTCGGGTGGATCGGCTGGCGGTTCTTGGCGAACTCCTTGACGAATTCCTCGATGCCGTTCTTGAAGAGGAACCGCTCGAAGCGGCCCGCGCCCTCGGGGGCGATTTCGCCCTCGCCGTGGGAGCCGGGGATGGCGGCGGCCCGCTCGTCGCCGAGGATGATCTCGAGGCCGGGGTTGAGGAAGGCGAGCTCGCGGAGGCGGTTCGCCAGCAGCTCGAACTTGAATTCGAGGGTGATCGTGAAGATCTCGGCGTCGGGCTTGAAGGTGATCTGGGTGCCGGTGGTCTTCGACTTGCCGATGACCTCGAGCTTCTTCACCGTCTTGCCCTGGGCGAAGGTGATGAGGTAGACCTTCCCGTCGCGCGAGATCTCGCACTCGAACCACTCGGAGAGGGCGTTGACGCACTTCGCGCCGACGCCGTGGAGGCCGCCCGAATACTTGTACGCGCCCTGGCCGAACTTGCCGCCCGCGTGGAGGTTCGTCAGCACGAGCTCGACGGCGGGCATCTTGAACTCGGGCTTGATGTCGACCGGGATGCCGCGCCCGTCGTCGCGGATCGTGATCGAGCCGTCGACGTGGACGGTCACCTCGATCTTCTTGCAGAACCCGGCGAGGTGCTCGTCGATCGAGTTGTCGATGACCTCGAAGACGCAGTGGTGGAGGCCCCGTTCGTCGGTGTGGCCGATGTACATCCCGGGCCGCTTCCGGACGGCCTCCAGACCTTCGAGTTTGGTGATTTTCGACGCATCGTAGACGTCGCTGGGAGTGGTGAGAACAGGTTCGGCCATAGGGAAGGGGCAAGCTTGCCGAAAGGCCTTCCCGGCGACAACCGAAAACCACCCCAAACCCCTGAAAAAACACTGAAAAACCGGCCTGAAAACCGGGCCGGGCCGCCCCGGCCTCCTCTCTTTTGGGTTTCCCTGTAAAAAGGGGGAAATAGAGGGGGAAAAAGGAGGAAAACCGGGGTCTTGGTCTCTTTTTTTGAACGAAACGGGATTTGCGGCATCTATTCCTTCAGCATTGTTTGCTAGAGCGGGTGTCCGGTTTTCTCTGCCTACCCGAAGAGTCAGCGGCTTTCTGGCCTCTGTCTCTGTTTTCTCCTTCCGGACATCCGCTTTTTTATTTCCCGTTCCTTCTCTGTGCCGGTCCTCTCGCGATGCGGCTTCCCTCTTTAGGACTTGCCAGTCTCCAGAGGTAACGGGCATAAGTTGGTTCTCCAACCGGTTCGCCCTTTCCTCCCTACATGAGTAGCCCGAGTGCTAAAAAAATCTTGGTAGTCGATGACGAAGCCGATGTTCTCGATCTGGTTTGCATGAACCTGCGGGCCGCCGGATACGCCGTTTCCGCCGCCGAGAACGGCGCGATCGCCCTCCAGAAGGCCAAGGCGGAGAAGCCCGACCTCATCGTCCTCGACCTCATGCTGCCCGAGATGAGCGGCCTCGAGGTCTGCAAGGCGCTGAAGAAGGAAGACACCACCGCCGCCATCCCGATCATCATGGTCACGGCGAAGACCGAGGAGGTCGACCGCATCGTCGGCCTCGAGCTCGGCGCCGACGACTACGTCGCGAAGCCTTTCAGCCCCCGCGAGCTCGTCCTCCGGGTGAAGTCGGTCCTCCGCCGCGGCCAGGAGAAGCCCCCCGAGGAGGAGCCCCTCACCCTCGGCGACCTCTTCCTCGACCGCTCCCGTCACGAGGTGACGGTGAAGGGGAAGGCCATCGAGCTGACGGCGACCGAATTCAAGCTCCTCGCCGTCCTCATGGAACGGCGGGGCCGCGTCCAGGGCCGGGAACGGCTCCTGAACGACGTCTGGGGTTACGAGAGCGTGATCGACACCCGCACCGTCGACACCCATGTCCGCCGCCTCCGGGAGAAGCTCGGCCGCGCCGCCTCCTACATCGAGACGATCCGGGGCGTCGGCTACCGCATCCTCGGCGAGAGCGCCTCCTAGGGCTGGCTGACCGCCGGTCCATTCCAAGGCCAAGGCCGCAGCAAGGGATCCCCCCATGGACGCCGCCTCCTTCCTCGGTTATCTCCTTTTCACCCTCTGCGTCGGCGGGGTCGTCTGGTTCGGCGTCCACCGGCGCTGGATCGTCCCGGCCCGCCGCCTGGAGGCGACCCTCGTCGCCCTCGCCGAGGGGCGGAAGCCGGGGTCGCTCCGCCACGGCCATTCGTCTTCGGTGCCCCAGTCGTTCCTCCGGATCGCCAACGCGCTGGAGCAGCTGACCGACCGCTACCGCCACATCGCGGAGCAGGGGGCGCAGGAGGAGAAGAACCTCCGGGCGATCCTCCTCGGCATGGTCGAGGGGGTCCTTGTCATCGACGCCCACCACCGGATCCGCGAGGCGAACGCCGCCTTCTGCCGCCAGTTCGGCGTCCGGGGGAATCCCGCCGGGCGGAGCGTCCTCGAGGTGATCCGCGTCGCCGAGGTCCACACGCTGGTCGGGGAGACCCTCCAGACCGGCGAGCCCCGGGAACGGGAAATCGTCTTCCACTCCGCCGGGCCGGAGGAGCCGCCCCGGTTCTTCGACATCAGCGCCGTCCCCGTCGACCGGGGCGAGGGGCGCGAGGTCGTCGCCATCTTCCACGACATCTCCCGGCTGAAGCAGCTGGAGGAGGTCCGCCGGGAATTCGTAGCGAACGTCTCCCATGAGCTCCGCACCCCGCTCTCGATCTTCCGCGGGTACCTGGAGACCCTGATGGATCATCCCGACCTCCCGCGCAGCGAGGTCGACCGGGTCCTCGCCACGCTGATGCGCCACTCGACGCGGCTCAACGCCCTCGTCGACGACCTCCTGACCCTCGCCCGGCTCGAGTCGCGCCGCCTCGCCCTCGATCCCGTCTCCCTCCGCATCGGGCCGTTCCTCCAGAACGTCGTCGACGACTTCCAGGAGAAACTCGCCGACAAGAAGATGACCGCCGCGATCGTCCTCCCGGCGAACGCCGGTCCCGGCGAGGTGCCCGCCATCGAGTTCGATCCCTCCCGGCTGGAGCAGGTCTTCTTCAACCTCCTCGACAATGCGATCAAGTATTCGGGCGAGGGGAGCGCCATCACCCTCCGCGTCGTCGTCGAGCCGGAGCGGGAATGCCTCCGCATCGAGGTCGCCGACCGGGGGCCGGGCATCCCGCCCGCCGACCTGCCCCACATCTTCGAGCGTTTCTACCGCGTCGACAAGGCCCGCAGCCGCGACATGGGCGGGACGGGGTTGGGTCTTTCCATCGTGAAGCATATCGTGCAGATGCACGCGGGAGAGGTCTGGGCGGAGAGCAAGTATGGGGAGGGGACGACGATCGTGCTGCGGCTGCCGTTGTCGAGGGGGGAGGAGGGGTAGGGGAGTGCGGTTCGGCCAAGCGCACGCGTCCCATCGCGGGCGAAGCCGAAGCGGCTTACGCCAGGAACACCGCGCCGACCTGATACGCCCGATCCAACTCTTCCTCGGCGATGGCGCGGAACTCGGGCTTCTTTCCGTAGCGGTCGAGCCAGTCCCATTCGGGGCCGCTCAGGACTTCTTCCGGGGCGAGGCCGGTGCTGCGGCCGCCGATGGGGAGGGAGATGTCGTCGGCCAGGCGGTCGCAGAGGAAAAGGAGGACGGCGAGCAGGGTCTCGCTTTCCTCGGGCTTCTTCAGCGTGGCGGCGTCGGGAAGGGAAAGGGGATGGTGGTGGGCGGCGACGGCGTTGACGACCCGCGCGGGGAGGTGGGACTTCGCGCAGATCAGCGAGGAGGCGTCGGCGTGGCTGAAGGAGAAGACCTCCTTCTCCGCCTGCTCCAGCGGCACCTCGTTCGGGCTTTCCAGCACGGCGCGGAACTCGTCGGGGAAGAACGAGGCGAGCATCAGCCAGCCCGTGTCGTGGAGCATCCCGGCGAGGTATTCCGATCCCGTCGTCTTGAAATACTTCCCGGCGATCCGCTCGACGAACTGGGCGGAGAAGACGTTGCGGATCCAGAAATGTTCCCAACCGGGCGGCATCTCCATCTTGGAAAAGCGTTCGATGATCTGGGCGCTGAAGACGAACTGGCGGAGCCGCGCATAGCCGAACTGGAGGACGGCCTCCTTCGTCGTCGAGGAGGTGCCGCCGTACAGGGGGGAATTCGCGATGCGGAAGACGCGGGCCGTCAGCGCGGGATCGAGGGCGATCACCTCGGCGCATTCGTCGAGGGTGCTGTCGGGGGAACGGATCAGCTGCCAGAGGCGCCCGAGGGGGCTCGCCGCCGAGGGGAGGATCGCCTCCTCGCTCTCCATGAGGTCGAGGAAGCAGTCGCGGAAGAGCTGCTGCTGGGGCGAGGCGGCCCGGCCGGGAAGCTGGTAGGCGACGGTGACCGACGCGGCCTCGGATGGGAGCGAAGGCGCGGGCGGCGTCTGGGTGGGGTCCTCGGCGGGCATCGGCATTCAGCGTACCTCATCGGCCATGGGGGAAGGCGATTCTTTTTTGATTCTTTTTGGAGCTAAAATGTCACCCGCAACCGCTTGCCGGATCGGCCCGGCAATCGTAGGATGGCCCTCCCCCATGACCGCCTCCCGCCGTTCCGACCCGATTCCCGACGAACGCCCGCTGGCCTCCATCGCCATCGGCGGCACCCTCGATCCCGAGGCCCTCGCCGCCCTGCTGCGGGCCTGCGACCGGGCCGCGGCCTCCCTCCTCCCCGACGGCGCCATCCCCGACGAGATCGACATCATCGAGCTCCTCAGCCAGAAAAAAAAGGCGAGCCTCGTCCTCCACAGCCGCAAGGTGACCGGCGGCGGCGACCTCGCGACGCTGGAACGCTTCTGCCAGCGGGCCGACCTCACCTACCGCCGCGTCACCCGGGGCGGGGCGATGGCCGACACCACGGAATCGTTCTGGAAGCCGGGCATGATCCTGCCCCATAAATTCCAGATCAATGCCCGGACCGGCGATATCCTCTATCCGATGACCTTTCTCCTCGCCTTGCGGAACCAAAAGGTCAACCTGAACGAGTGGGTTCTCTCCTTCCAAGACAATTTTCCGACCGAGATCCCGCCCCTCGTCCTGACCTCCTGACGATCGCCAACGGGGAGCCCCTCGTCTGGGCCGTTCCGCTGCCGACGGCCGACGTCGAGAGCGTCGAGGTGGAGGAGGGGACCCTTTCCGGCGCCGAGCGGGAGCGGGCGTCCGCCTTCGCCGATCCGGCGGGGCGCGCCCGCTACGTCGTCACCCGCCTCGCCCTCCGCCGCCTCCTCGGCGGCCTCCTCGCCATCGGCCCCGCCCGGATCGCCCTCGGGACGGCCCCCGGCGGCAAGCCGATCCTCCTCTCCGAGACCGAACGCCGCATCGAATTCAACTACGGCCACACCGACGGCCTCGCCCTCATCGCCGTCGCCGAGGGGCTCCCCATCGGCATCGACGTGGAGCGCGCCGGACGGCGGCGGGGCGATTGCAAGGCGATCGCCACCCGGTTTTTTTCCAACGAGGAACGCCGGTTCTTCGAGCAGCTCCCCGACGAGGCGACCTTCCTCTCCCTCTGGACCCGGAAGGAGGCGGTGCTGAAGGCACTCGGCACCGGCCTGGCCGGGGGGCTCGACACCTTCTCCGTCGTCGGCGAGGGGCGGTGGCTCGACGAGGTCGAATGCGGCGGGAACTTCTACCGGATGCGGGCCCTCGCCGCGCCCGACGGTTACGAGGCGGCGCTGGCGAGCCGCACGGAACGGAGGCGATGAGTTCAAGCCCGAGTCCGACCGACTGGCAGGCGCGCTACGAGGCCGCCGACACGCCGTGGGACAAGGGCGTCGCCGCGCCCCCGCTCGTCGATTATCTGGCGCGGCATCCGATGTCGGGCTCGATCCTGGTGCCCGGCTGCGGGCGGGGGCACGAGGTCCGCGCCTTGGCCGCCGCGCCCGGGGCCCGGGTCACCGGGCTCGACCTCGCGCCGACGGCGGTCGAGCAGGCGCGGGGGGCCTCAGCGGGAATGACGGAGCGCCCCTGTTTCCTGGAGGGCGATTTCCTTCATCCGATGCCGGCAGAATGGGGCGGGCCGTTCGATTGGATCGTCGAGCATACGTGCTTTTGCGCCATCCTTCCCTCGGAGCGCCCCGCGTATGCGCGGGCGACGGCGGCGCTGCTGAGGCCGGGCGGCAAGCTGTTCGCGATTTTCTACATGACCCCCGGCCACGACGACGGGCCGCCCTTCGGAAGCGCCCCGGAGGAACTCGACGGGCTCTTCTCACCCGTTTTCCGCCTGCTTGAGGAATGGGTGCCGACGACGGCCTTCCCGGGGCGCGAGGGCCGGGAACGGGTCCGGATTCTCGAGCGGCAATGAGAGGCGCGGGCCTCGCTCCCGACTTTTAAGCTTTTCGTCCGGGGCGGGTGGTCTTCAATCGGCGGATGATCGCCATCGCCCTCGCCTACGCCCTGGAGCAAACCGCCGCCCCCCGCGGACGGACGCTGTGGCTCTACGGCGAGCCTCTGCCCGACTACGCCCCCGCCGATGTCTACCATCCCCGGAAGAACTTCGCCGAGGCCCTGCAGAAGAAGGGCCATCGCGTCGTTTCCGACGTCGCCGAGATCGGGCGCGATTACGACGCGGTCTTCGTCACCTGCCCCCAGCAGCACGAGGAGGTCGAGGGACTGCTGGCCCTGGCGCTCGACCGGTCCCGGGGCTTCGTCATGGCGGTCGCCCCGAACGATGCGGGCGGCACCCGGCTGCGCGGCATGCTGGAGGCGTTCGGCGTCCCGGTGGAGAGCGTCGGCAAGAGCCATTGCCGGGTCGCCTGGACCGGCGCCGCGCCCGAGGCCGACCGGCAGAAGGTGGAGGCCGCGCAGCTCCATCTCGCGTTGCGCCCCCTCGTTCTCGGCGGGCGGGAATGGTGGACCGTGCCGGGGATTTTCGGCTGGGACCAGCTCGATCCCGGAAGCCGCTTGTTGATGGATCATCTTCCCGACGACATCTCGGGGCGAGTCGCCGACTTCGGTTGCGGCTTCGGTTACCTTTCGGCGCGGCTGGCGCGGGATCATCAGGGAATCCGCCAGATCGACGCCTTTGACATCGATCAGCGCGCCGTCACCTGCTGCGCCCGAAACAACGGGGAGAAGGTCAACGCCGTGTGGGACGACCTGCGGAGCCGGAAGGTGGAGGCGATCTATAATACGGTCGTGATGAACCCGCCATTCCATTCCGGGAAGGGAACCGACCTCGGCCTCGGCCAACTCTTCATCCAGAAAGCCTGGGAAAGCCTGCGCCCGCGCGGCCGCCTCTTCCTGGTCGCCAATCAACATCTGGCCTACGAGAAAGTGGTCCCGGGCCTGACCCTCGTGAAACTGGGCGGGGCGTATAAGATCCTGACGACTCGGGCGGAGGGCTAAGGCGATAATGGAGAGACCTATTTCTTTGGTTCTTCTCCCCGTGCTCTCTCTCCCAATAGGAGTCTAGGCGTATTGGTACCGCTACCCCTTCAGTACGTACCCTCGGACGCTCGGGAAGCAGCGGATTTTAATCCAGTTAAGAGACAAGGCGCCGCCAAAGCGCGTCCGCCTAGTTCAGGCCCTTCGAGGGGGAGGTTCGAGGAGGGGCGAAGCCCCTCTTGGGCTATAAAGCGGGTTACATCCACCTGTACAGGGTCGACCCCGCCCGCCCCAAAGGGCGCTTTGAAAGACGGCGCTATCTCAAGCTCGCTTGTTTATCGGACTACTTTCTATCAGGAATCCCGTGATACTCTTGGATGGACTTCACCGTCAGCGGCTTCACCTGCAGCGTCTCAATCGCCAACGCCGCAGCCTGCGCGGCGGCAAGCGTCGTGATGACGGGGACCCGGGCGTTAAGTGACGTCGTGCGGATGCGGACTTCGTCGACCCGCGCCACCTTCCCCGCCGGGGTGTTGATGACGAGGGCGATCTCGCCGTTCTTCAGCATGTCGAGGACGTTGGGGCGGCCTTCGGAGACTTTATGGAGGCGGGTGCAGGTGACGCCCGCGTTCGCCAGGGCGTCGCCGGTGCCGCCGGTGGTGTAGACGGTGAAGCCCGATTTCACGAGGCTCCGGGCGACCTCGACGGCGGCGGGCTTGTCGGCGTCGCGGACGCTGACGAAGACGTTGCCCTTCTTCGGCAGGGTCGAGGAGGCGGCCATCTGGGTCTTGGCATAGGCGAGGGCGTAGTCGGCGTCGATGCCCATGACTTCGCCGGTCGATTTCATCTCGGGCCCGAGGAGGATGTCGACGCCGGGGAAGCGGTTGAAGGGAAGGACGGCTTCCTTCACCGAGTAGTGCGAGGGGATGACTTCCTTGAGGAAGCCGAGTTCCTTCAGCGTCTTCCCGGCCATGATCTGCGCGGCGAGCTTCGCCAGCGGGACGCCGATCGCCTTGCTGACGAAGGGGACGGTGCGGCTGGCGCGGGGATTGACCTCGAGGACGTAGACCTTCTCGTCCTTCACGGCGAACTGGACGTTCATCAGGCCGCGGACATTGAGCTCCTTCGCCATCGAGATGGTGGCCCGGCGGATCTCGGCGAGGACTCCCTCGGAGAGGTTCCGCGAGGGGATCATGCAGGCGCTGTCGCCGGAGTGGACGCCCGCCTGCTCGATGTGCTCCATGATCGCGCCGATGACGGCGTCGGTGCCGTCGGCGATGCAATCGACGTCGACCTCGGTGGCGTCGTTGAGGAAGCGGTCGATGAGGACCGGCTTCTCGGGAGAGGCGGCGACGGCGTTGCGCATGTAGTAGCGCAGCTCCTCGTCGCTGTAGACGATCTGCATGGCGCGGCCGCCGAGGACGAAGGAGGGACGGACGAGGACGGGGTAGCCGACCTTCGTGGCGCCCGCGATCGCCTCCTCCTCGTTCGAGGCGATGGCGCTCGGCGTCTGGAGGAGGCCGAGCTTGGTGAGCATCTCGGAGAAGAGCTTCCGGTCCTCGGCGCGGTCGATCGACTCGACCGAGGTGCCGATGATGTTGACGCCGTTGGCCTGGAGCCCGGCGGCGAGGTTCAGCGGCGTCTGGCCGCCGAACTGGACGATGACGCCCCAGACCTTCTCGCGCTCGTAGATGCTGAGGACGTCCTCGAGCGTGAGGGGCTCGAAGAAGAGCTTGTCGGAGGTGTCGTAGTCGGTCGAGACGGTCTCGGGGTTCGAGTTGACCATGAGGGTCTCGAAGCCGAGGTCCTTCAGCGAGAAGGCGGCGTGGACGCAGCAGTAGTCGAACTCGATGCCCTGGCCGATGCGGTTCGGCCCGCCGCCGAGGATCATGATCTTTTTCTTGTCGTCCTTGCCGACGCGGGCCTCGTCGTCGAGGCGGTCGTAGCTGGAGTAGAAGTAGGGGGTGTAGGCCTCGAACTCGGCGGCGCAGGTGTCGACGAGGCGGTAGGCGGCGACGAGGCCGATGCTCTTCCGGCGGGCGCGGATCTCGGCCTCGGTCTTGCCCCAGATCGCGGCGATCTGGCGGTCGGAGAAGCCGTTCTCCTTCGCGCTGGTCAGCGCGGCGTCGCTCTGGTCGGCGGCGAGGGCCTTCTCCTCGTCGACGATGGCCTGGAGGTGTTCGAGGAACCAGGGATCGATCTTCGTGACGGCGTGGATCTTCTCGACGCTCCAGCCCGCCAGGAAGGCGTAGCGGAGATAGAGGACGCGCTCGGCGTTCGGCGTGGCGAGCTTCGCCTGGATCTCGTCGACGGGGGGAATCGTGGTGCAGCCGAGCTTGCCGCCGCCGAAGCCCCATGCGCCGATTTCGAGGGAGCGGAGGGCCTTCTGGAACGATTCGCGGAAGGTGCGGCCGATGGCCATCGCCTCGCCGACGCTCTTCATCGCCGTGGTGAGGGTGACGTCGGTGCCGACGAATTTCTCGAAGGCGAAGCGGGGGATCTTCGTGACGACGTAATCGATCGTCGGCTCGAAGCAGGCGGGGGTCTCGCGGGTGATGTCGTTGCGGATCTCGTCGAGGGTGTAGCCGACGGCGAGCTTCGCCGCGATCTTGGCGATGGGGAAGCCGGTCGCCTTCGACGCGAGGGCCGAGGAGCGGGAGACGCGGGGATTCATCTCGATGACGATCATCCGGCCCGTGACGGGATCGACGCTGAACTGGATGTTCGAGCCGCCGGTCTCGACGCCGATCTCCCGGATCACGGCGAACGAGGCGTCCCGCATGATCTGGTATTCCTTGTCGGTGAGGGTCTGCGCGGGGGCGACGGTGATGCTGTCCCCGGTGTGGACCCCCATCGGGTCGAAGTTCTCGATGGAACAGATGATGACGCAGTTGTCGGCGCGGTCGCGCATGACTTCCATCTCGTATTCCTTCCAGCCGAGGAGCGATTCCTCGATCAGGATCTCGGAGACGGGGGAGAGGGCGATGCCGTTCGCGGCGATGGCCTCGAACTCCTCCTTGTTGTAGGCGATGCCGCCGCCCGTGCCGCCCATGGTGAAGGCGGGGCGGATGATGAGGGGATAGCGGCCGATCTTCTCCGTCGCGATCTTGCGGGCCTCCTCCATGTTGTGCGCCGTGCCGGAGAGGGGGACGTCGAGGCCGATCTTCAGCATCGCGTCCTTGAAGAGCTGCCGGTCCTCGCCCTTGCGGATCGCGTCGGCGTTCGCGCCGATCATCTCGACGTTGTATTTTTCGAGGACGCCGGAGTGGAAGAGGGACATCGCCGTGTTCAGCGCCGTCTGGCCGCCGAGCGTGGGGAGGAGGCAGTCGGGGCGCTCGCGCTCGATGATCTTCTCGACGATCTCGGGGGTGATCGGCTCGATGTAGGTCCGGTCGGCGAACTCGGGATCGGTCATGATCGTCGCCGGGTTGCTGTTCACCAGGATGACGCGATAGCCTTCCTCACGCAGGGCCTTGCAGGCCTGGACGCCGGAATAGTCGAATTCACAGGCTTGGCCGATGATGATGGGGCCGGAGCCGATCAGGAGGATCGACTTGATATCGGTGCGTTTGGGCATGGGAAAAACAGCTGAAAGTGGTGGTATTCTGAAAAAATCGCGAGTCCTATGGTACTAGGGGCCGCATTCCGGGCCTGCAAGGCTGAATCTGTGACGTTCTGGGTGCGATGTAAGGTGTTGATGGATAGATACAAAGAGGTGCTTTAAGAAGCGTCTCCTCTTCGCTTCCACAAGCCCTAGGACGCGTGATTCCTCCCAAGCGTTTCTCTCCCAATAGGAGTCAGGGCGTATTGGCCCCGTCTCTCCCTATAGTTCGTACCCTCGGACGCTCCGGGAAGCAGCAGATTTTAATCTAGTTCGGAGACGAGGCGCCGCCCAAGCGCGTCCGCCTAGTTCAGGCCTTCCGAAGGGGAGGTTCCAGGAGGGGCGAAGCCCCTCTTGGGCTATAAAGCGGATCGCCTCCAGCTGTACAGGGTTGACCGCGCAAGCCCCGAAGGGCGCTCCCCATTCCGCGACCCCTTTCCCCAAGCGCTCCCTCTCCCAAGCGCACAGGCCTCCCCCCACCCTACACCTTCATCAACTCGGCTTCCTTGCTTTCAAGAGCCTTGTCGATTTCGCCGTTATACTGGTCGGTCAGCTTCTGGACTTCCTTTTCGGCGTCCTTCAGGTCGTCCTCGGTGATGTCGCCGTCTTTCTGAAGCTTCTTCGCCTCGTCGATGGCGATGCGGCGGACGGCGCGGAGGGCGACGCGGCCTTCCTCGGCCATCTTGCGGATGGTCTTCACGAGGTCGTTGCGGCGCTCCTCGGAGAGGGCGGGGATCGGGAGGCGGATGATCTTGCCGTCGATGATGGGGGAGATGCCGAGCTTCGATTCCTCGATCGCCTTGCGGATGGCGTCGACGGTCCCGGCGTCCCACGGCTGGATCATGACCATGCGGGGATCGGGGGTCGTCACGGCGGCGACTTCCTTCAGCTTCATGTGGGAATCGTAGGCGACGACGGTGAGGTTGTTCACCAGGTCGGGCGAAGCCTTGCCGGTGCGGACGCCGCCGAATTCCGTCTTCAGGAATTCGAGCGCCTTGATCATCTTCTCTTCACCTTCCAAAAGCACGTCATCGAGAGCCATAGGGGGTTACTCTAATGGGGTTTTGGGGTGGTGACAACCTTCTAGAAAAGAGGCTTCGGTTTCGCGGCTTCGGGCGGCGGAAAGCGCACGGGGAAAGGGGTCGCGGAACGGGGGGCGCCCTCCGGGGCTTGCGGGGTCAACCCTGTACAGCTGGAGGCGACCCGCTTTAACGCCACAGAGGGGCTTTGCCCCTCCGTGACCTCCTGTTCTGAGGGCCTTACCTAGGCGGACGCGTTTCCCCCTGCGCCTCGTCTTCTCACTGGATTAAAATCGGATGGTTCCAGTACGCCCGAGGATACGTACTGAAGGGGGAGCGGTACCCATACGCCCTGACTCCTATCGTATGGGAGAGATATCTTCAGGGGTTCAGCACCGAGGAGATAGGGCTGCTCCTTGGATGCTCCTTCCCATGGCTCGGCTCTCAAGGAGGTTAGATCCAGCGGAGTAGAGCGGGCTTATGGAAGATAGGCCTCTTGGGTCGCGCTTTATCTACACCACGGCCTATCAGAGGGGGAGGTGCAGGAGGGGCGCAGCCCCCTCTTGCATCTCTAAACGCGCGTCCGGCATCCAGCTGTACAGGGAGATGTACCCCGTCCCGAAGGGCCGCCCCACTCCTGCGATCCCCCCTTATTTAATCGGCGACGGCGCGGGCGCGGGCACCGGGGCCATCGTCGGAGCGGGGGCGGCGCTCACCGGAGCCGTCTCGTTCTTCACGTCGGCGGCGACGCGGAGGCGGACGATCTTGTCCGGGTTGGCAGGGGGCTCGCCACGGGTGATGTTGTCGACGAATTCCATCCCCTGGACGACCTGGCCCCAGAGGGTGTACTGGCTGTCGAGGAAGAAGGAGGGCTTGAAGCAGATGAACCACTGGCTGTCGGCGCTGTCGGGGCTCGCCGAGCGGGCCATGCCGACGGCGCCGCGAATGAAGGGCTTGCTGGAGAACTCGGCCGGGATCCGGGTGCCGCTCCCGCCGCTGCCGGTGCCGGTCGGGTCGCCGGTCTGGGCCATGAAGCTCTCGATCACGCGGTGGAAGACGATGCCGTCGTAGAAGCCTTTCCGCACCAGTTCCTTGATCCGGGCGACGTGCTTCGGGGCGAGGTCGGGATACATCGCGATGACGACCCGTCCGTCCTTCAGGTCGAGGTAAAGGGTGTTCTCCAGATCGAGGGGCTTCGTCTCGGCGTGGGCCGAGGAGACGAGGGCCGCCCCGATGCCGGTGAAGATGAAACAGCAACCGAGACCCGCGGCGAAAATCGCCGACTTCACCCGCTCCGAAAGGAAACGCATCATATAAGTAGTTCTACTTGGTCCCCTCGATTTCGCCAGCAAAATCCCCAATCGATTTGTTGGGGCAATAGCGGCGGAACAGACGGAACAGGCTCCAGACGAGGCCGCCGATCAGGACCCCCGCCGCCAGGAGGCCGATGAGCTGGGCGATGAGCTGGCCGCCGTCCCATTGGTTGCCGCCGAAGAGCGGGCCGAGGACCCCGGTCACGCCCTGGTCGCTCCAGCCGCCTTCTTCCGCCGTCGGGCTGACGAGGGTCGCATACTGGTTGAGAGTCCCCTCGGCGCCGTCGTTGACGAGGTTCCGCAGGGCGCCGTCCTTCACCAGCGAATGGAGGCCGCCCCAGCCCTGGCCGTAGCTGCCGTCGGCGAAGAGGCCGACCGCCAGCACGCCCCACGCGCCGCCGAGGCCGTGGACGGCGACCGTTCCCGCGGCGACGTCGCCGCCGAGGACCTGCCGGAGCTTCTTCCACGCCGCCGAGGCGAGGAACCCCGAGACGAGGCCGATCAGGACCGCGCCGGGCGCATTGACGAAGGCCGCCGAGGCTGCCGCCGCCGCGAAACCGGCGAGGACCCCCGAGGCAATCCGCACGGGCGAGGGTTCCCCCTTGTGGAGGCTGATGAAATAGAGCGCCGCCCCGGCCGCGCCCGCGGCGCCGCTCAGGAGGGTGTTCACGGCGACGACCGAGAGGCGGAGGTCGTTCCCGGAGAACGTCGCCCCCGCCGTGAGGGCGATCCAGCCGACGACGGTCACCGCCGCCCCGCCGAGGATCAGCGGCATCGAGGAATAGATCGAATAGGAGGAAATCCCCTCTCCCTCCTTCCCCCGCGTGCCGAGGACGAGCGCGCCGACCCCCGCGACGATGCCGCCCAGGAGATGGATCACCGCCCCGCCGCCGAAGTCGACGAAGCCGTGGCCGACGCCGTAATTGACGCCGAGCTGGGCCAGCCAGCCGCCGCCCCAGACCCAGTTCCCGAAGAGGGCGTAGGGCAGGACGAAGCCGAAGGCGAAGACGACGCCCCGCCGGAGGCCCCAGCGGCCCGTCGCCGTCAGCGTCCCGACGGGGATCGCCGCCGCGAGGGCGAGCGCCGCCGCCTGGAAGAAGAAGAGGGTGAAGACCGCCGTGTCGTAGGTCGCCGCAAGGCCGAAGCCGCGATAGCCCCAGAGCCCGAAGGGATGGCCGATCCACGTCGCCAAGGTCCGGGGGGTGAACTCCCGGTTCAGGAGATCGACGCCCTGCCCGACGGCGGGCTGCCAGCCGATCGCCGCGGGAAGCGCCCCGTAGCCGCCGAAGAGGAGCGCGAAGCCGAACGCCCAGAAGGCGAGGACCGCCCACAGCGGCCCGAGGAAGCCGAGGAGGGCCTTTTCGGTCCCCCGCTCGCCGCCCGCGAGGCCGATCTGGAAGGCGACCAGCCCGATCGGGGCGAGGAGCGCGAGAAGGCCGCAGAGGATCGTCCAGACCGCGTTGAGGGAGACCTGGGCATGGGCCAGATTCGCGACCCCTTCGTCATGGGTGACGACGCCCTTGCCCTCGTCATTGACCCCGGGAGAATCGACCGGGACCGGCCAGCGGAGATCGGCCGAAGAGCCTTGATTGGCCCCCGTCCCCGTGGGATCGGAGACCAGGGGCGAAGTGGCTCCCATCCCTTCGGTCGAGGCCGCCGCCTCGGTGGAACTGGGGCTTTCTGCACGGAGAGGAAGGACGACCGTGGTCGCGAGAAAGAGGAGGGGAAAAATGAAGCGCGGGGGGACCATAGGGGTAATTTACTCTAGAGTAGGGCGCTCGTCCATGGGGGAGAGAGACGCAGAGGGGAAGGGATTTCGGAGGAGGGGCGGCCCTTCGGGGCTGGCGCGGTCAACCCTGTAGAGCTGGAGGCGATCCGCTTTATAGCCACAGAGGGGCTTTGCCCCTCCGTGACCTCCCCTTCTGAGGGCCTGAACTAGGCGGACGCGCTTGGGCGGCGCCTTGTCTCCGAACTGGATTAAAATCGGCTGCTTCCTGGAGCGCCCGAGGGTACGTACCGCAGGGGTAGATGGTACCCATACGCCCAGACTCCTATTGGGAGACGGCTCTATGGGAGAGGAGCGCTTGGAAAAATAGCCGCCCCGCCCCCCCCCTACTGCTTCCAATTCGTCGCCCACTGCAACACATTCGTCTTCGAGCCCTGGCCGTCCTGGCCGGAGGTGCTCCAGAGGTCGACGAAGCCGGTGTTGAAGAAGGCGTTGGAGTCGGTCGTGAAGCCGTAGGGATGGCCGAAGGGATCGGCGACGAAGCTCTTCCCGCTCGTGTTCTTGGAGACCATGTTCGCCCGGAACTCGAAGTAGACGGGGCTCGTCGGGACGCCGACGTCGTTGAAGTTCTCCTTCCCGCCGGAGAGGGAGCTGAAGAGGACCTCGGCGTTGTCCTTGTAGACGGTGTCGGGATCGGCGGTGCCGGTGTAGCCGTCGCCGCCGGTGTTGATCAGCTCGGTCTCGGGATAGATGCCGTTGTCGATCTTGTACCGCTCCAGCGCGGTGGCGAGGGCCTGGATTTCCCCCTGGGCGCGGGAGATCTTCGCCTTTTTCTGGGCGTAGGTCGCCCCGCCGAGGGTGAGGGCGGCCAGGATCCCGATGATCGTCATCACGATCAGAAGCTCGACGAGGGTAAAGCTCTGCCGACGAAGGCGGAGAGCACGGAGGAAGCGCGGGGTTACCATGTCCGGATGATATTCTTGGAATCGGAGATCGGGTTGATCGACCAGCCGCCCTGGCGGACGGGCTCGGTCGGCGCGGGGGCGTCGGCGGCATCGGAGCCCGAGGCGGAGCTCTCCGCGCTGCTGGCGGCGGGGTCGGCGGCGGCATCGGAGCCCGAGGCGGCGGAGGGCGACGGGGGGGCGTCCATGCGGACGTTGTCGGCCAGCTTCGTCCGCTTCGGCGGACCCGGATCCCAGACGGCGACGCTCGCGGTGATCTGGCCCGGGGTGGCGCCCGCGAGGTCGATCTCGTTGTCGTAATTGAAGTCGACGAGGACGTGGTAGTTCTGGGCGGAGCTCTTCACGCCGCGATACCACGGATCGACGTACATCGAGGGGCTGTCGGGGATGTCGAGGTCGTTCGCCTTGAATTCCATGTAGGCGATCCCCCGGGGGTTGTTCTCGTTATCCTTGCCGATGAGGATTTTGTAGAGCGTCCGGTTGTCGATCTCCTGCTGCTGGGGCTGGGTCGGGTAATAACCGTAATCGGTGTAGAAGTTGTAGACCGAGGTCTTCAACTGGTTGGCCATCGAGGAGGCCTGGGCTTTCTTCGCCGCCGTCATCGCCTGATTGAAGGCGGGGAAGGCGATCCCGGCCAGGATGCCGATGATGGTGATGACGAAAAGGAGTTCGACCAGGGTGAACCCCCGCCGGCCGCGTGCGAAAGAGCGCAATTGCATTCTTAATAAGCTAAACGAGTAGGAGGGTGTGGCGAGTAAAAAATAGGTAGTAAAATAGGTTGTACCGGGGAGGGCGCGGCTGTTAATCCTGGGAACATGCCTGAGAGCCTCGAATCGGGAAAAATCGTCCCCCTGGATGAAGCGGCGGCGTTCCGGGCCGCCCTGAAAAAGGAGGGCCGCCGCGTCGTGGCGACCAACGGCTGCTTCGACCTCCTCCACGTCGGCCACCTCCGTTACCTGACCCAGGCCCGCGAGCGGGGCGATTTCCTCTGGCTCGGCCTCAATGCCGACGCCTCGGTCCGCGAATTGAAGGGGCCGACCCGCCCCGTGAACAACGAGGCCGACCGGGCCGAGATCCTCGCCGCCCTCCGCGTCGTCGACGCCGTCACCATCTTCCCCGAAATGCGGGCGACCCGCTTCCTCCGGGCCGTCGCCCCCGACCTCTACGTGAAGGGCGGCGATTACAAGCCGGAGACCCTCGACGCCGACGAGCGGGCCGCCGTCGCCGCCGGGGGCGGGACCATCGAGATCCTCCCCCTCGTCCCGGGCAAGTCGACCACGGCGACGCTGAAGCGGATCCAGAGCTAGTCCTCCCTCCTTTCTTCCATTTTCCATGCTGAAACTCGCCGTCCTCGGCTCCGGTAAGGGGAGCAACTTCGTCGCCATCCAGAACGCGATCGTCTCGTCCGGCGGCATCCTCGCCGACAAGGCCCGCGTCGTCCTCGTCGCCTCGGACAACGCCGGGGCGGGGATCCTCGACCACGCCCGCGCCTTCGGCCTCCCCGCCGAGGCCCTGCCGAAGGGGGCCTTCAAGACGAAGCTCGAGCCCGAGATCGAGCAGACCCTCGCCTCCCTCATCCGCCGCTCCGGGGCCGACCTCGTCGTCCTCGCCGGATACATGCGGGTCGTGAAGGCCCCCCTGCTCGACGCCTTCCCCGAGCGGATCATCAACATCCATCCCTCGATCCTCCCCGCCTTCAAGGGCCTCGAAGCCTGGAAGCAGGCCCTCGCCGCCGGCGTCGCCGAGACCGGCTGCACTGTCCACTGGGTCAACGCCGAGATCGACGGTGGCGACGTCCTCGGTCAGGAACGGGTCCCCATCCTTCCCGGCGACACCGCCGAGACCCTCCACGCCCGCATCCACGAGGCCGAACACCGCCTCTACCCTGCCGTCATCGCGCGGCTGGCCGTCGAGCTCGGAAAGGCTTAGGGTTCCTTTCGTTATGGCGAAATCCGGAACCCTCGACTTGTGGACCGGGGGAGGGGAGGAGGAGCCCGAATCCTCTCTTGCCGCCCGCCCCGAGGCGGCTCCCGTCGTCGCCCTCACCGTTGGCCAGATCACGAAGCGCATCCGCAGCCTCCTCGAGCAGGAACTCGGCGAAGTCTGGGTCCGGGGGGAAATCTCCAACCTGAAGCTCCCCCCCTCGGGCCACGTCTACTTCACCCTGAAGGATGCCGACGGCGTCCTCAACGCCGTCATGTTTCGCAACGCGGCGATGCGCCTCTCCGCCCCCCTGCGGGACGGTCAGGCCGTCCTCCTCCGGGGCCGGATCACCGTCTACGAGGCGCGGGGCCAATACCAGATCCTCGTCGAGGAAGTCCGTGCGGAAGGCCTCGGCACCTTGCAGGAACGGTTCGAGGCGCTGAAGCGGAAGCTGATGGCCGAGGGCCTCTTCGAGATCGAGCGGAAGCGCGACCTCCCCGTCTTCCCCGAGCGCGTCGGCATCGTCACCTCCCTCCAGGGCGCGGTCATCCAGGACTTCTGCCGCGTCCTCGGGCGGCGCGCCCCCGGGATCGGGATCCAGGTCCGGGGCGTCCGCGTCCAGGGCGTCGGCGCGGCGGAAGAGATCGCCGAGGCCGTCGCCGCCTTCTCCCGCGAGGGAGGGGTCGATCTGATCGTCGTCGCGCGGGGCGGCGGAAGCCTCGAGGATCTCTGGGCCTTCAACGAGGAAGTCGTCGCCCGGGCCTTGGCCGCCTCCCTCATTCCGACCGTTTCCGCCGTCGGGCACGAAACCGATTTCACCATCGCCGACTTCGTCGCCGACCTCCGCGCCCCGACGCCGAGCGCCGCCGCCGAGCTGATTTCCCGGGACTGGGAAGAGTGGCGCGGCGAAGTCGCCGCCCTGAAGGAACGCCTCCGCCGCGAAGTGCGGGCGAAGGTCGAGTGGGAACGGGAGCGCCTCACCCGGTTGCGCAACAGCCCCGTCTTCCGCGAACCCCGCCGCTACGTCGAACGGATGAGCCAGCGCGTCGACGATCTCGCCTCCGGCCTCGGCCGGGGCCTCCGCCACGCCGTCGCCGTCCGGCGCGGGACGTGGGAGGGATTGCGCGGGCGGCTGGCTGCCCCCTCCGCCGATCCCCGCACCCGGATCGCCCGGTTGCGCGAAGCCGTCGGCCATTGGGAAGCCCGCCTGCGGACCCTCGGCCCCGAGGGAACCTTGGCGCGGGGGTACGCGCTGGTGCTCGACGGAGAGGGGAAGCTGGTGCGGAAAGCCGGAGAAGTGAAGCCCGGGCAAGGGCTGAAAATCCGATTCGGAGACGGGGACGTCGGCGCGAAAGCGGTTTGAGGAGAGAGGGCGCTTCGGTTCTGCCCGCGCTAGGGCGCGTGATTCTCCCGATGGGAGTTTGGGCGTATTGGCCCCGTCTCTCCTTATAGCTCGTACCCTCGGGCGCTCCAGGAAGCAGCCGATTTTAATCCAGTGAGAAGACGAGGCGCCGCCCAAGCGCGTCCGCCTAGTTCAGGCCCTCCGAGGGGGAGGTTCGAGGAGGGGCGAAGCCCCTCTTGGGCTATAAAGCGGATCGCCTCCAGCTGTACAGGGTTGACCGCGCAAGTCCCGAAGGGCGGTCCCCGTTCCGCGATCCCTTTCCCCGTGCGCCTTGTCTCCCAAGCGTTCCTCTCCCATGCGCTTGGGAGACGGAGCGCTTGAAATGAGGCGTATGGGAAATGAGGCGTATGGGAGACCCACGCTGGGAAGTGCCACGAAGCGGGGCAGCCCTTCGGGACCTGCGCGGTCAACCCTGTACAGCTGGATGTAACCCGCTTTAACGCCACAGAGGGGCTTCGCCCCTCCGTGACCTCCCCTTCGGAGAGCCTGAACTAGGCGGACGCGCTTTGGCGGCGCCCCGTCTCCTAACTGTTTTAAAATCCGCTGCTTCCCTGAACGCCCGAGGGTACGGGCGATAGGGAGAGACAGGGCCAATACGCCCAGACTCCTCCAATACGCCCAGACTCCTATCGGGGGAGGCCCCTCGGACGCGTTGCATTCCCCCCTAAAACTGGTACACTCTCTGCTGGAGAGTTTTTTCATGCCATATTTTGGCTTTTTTGCGGAAAAACACTAAATTCAGGTTGACTCCCCCGCTGAATTTGCTGAACTCCTAAGCTCCCCTGAATCCATGAGTGCGGTAGCGTCGAAAGACGGGGCCGAGATATCATGGAGGCGGGCTCGTCGTCTTTTGACGTCTTTTCCTCATCTAGGGGTCGGGACGGTGAAAAGAGGGCGATGCCTCGAAAAGGGGTGGCGGAAGGTCGGGGAAACCAGGGACGACCATCCGGGGCGGAATGACAAACGCCCACATAGCTCAGTTGGTAGAGCACGTCCTTGGTAAGGACGAGGTCACCGGTTCAAGCCCGGTTGTGGGCTCCACCGCAAGGTGGAAGGGGTTCCGCAGCAGTGTCAGTAACGATTTTGATAGTTAGTTGAATGCTTTTTCCCGCGGTAGCGGGAGGAAAAAAAGAAGAAGAAACAAGAGTAGTGCCTGGTCAACAGGCGAAACAACCACATACGAGGAGTATCATGGCTAAAGAAGCCTTTGCACGTAACAAGCCGCACGTCAACGTCGGCACGATCGGCCACGTTGACCACGGTAAGACCACCCTGACCGCCGCTATCACCAGCGTCCTGGCCAAGAAGGGTTTTGCCGAAAAGAAAGCCTACGACCAGATCGACGCCGCCCCCGAAGAAAAGGAGCGCGGTATCACGATCAACACCGCCCACGTCGAATACCAGACGGACAAGCGCCACTACGCGCACGTTGACTGCCCCGGCCACGCCGACTACGTCAAGAACATGATCACCGGCGCCGCCCAGATGGACGGTGCGATCCTCGTTGTTTCCGCCGCCGACGGTCCGATGCCCCAGACCCGTGAGCACATCCTGCTCGCCCGTCAGGTCGGCGTTCCCTCCCTCGTGGTCTTCATGAACAAGGTCGACATGGTTGACGACAAGGAACTCCTCGACCTCGTCGAGCTCGAAGTTCGCGAACTCCTCTCCCAGTACGAATTCCCCGGCGACAAGATCCCGATCGTCCGCGGCTCGGCCCTCAAGGCCCTCGAAGGCGACGCCGAGCATGAAGCCAACATCGTCGCCCTCATGGACGCCGTTGACAGCTACATCCCGCTTCCCGAGCGTCCGAAGGATCAGCCCTTCCTGATGTCCGTCGAAGACGTGTTCAACATCGAAGGTCGCGGCACCGTCGCCACCGGCCGTGTCGAACGTGGCGTCCTCAAGAAGATGGAAGAAGTCGAGATCGTCGGCATCAAGGCCACCGTCAAGACGACCTGCACCGACATCGAAATGTTCCGCAAGCTCCTCGACACCGCCGAAGCCGGCGACAACGTCGGTCTCCTCCTCCGCGGCGTGAAGAAGGAAGACGTCGAGCGCGGCCAGGTCATCGCGAAGGTCGGCTCGATCAAGCCCCACACCAAGTTCAAGGCCCAGGTCTACGTCCTGAGCAAGGAAGAAGGCGGCCGTCACACGCCCTTCTTCACGAACTATCGTCCCCAGTTCTACTTCCGCACGACCGACGTCACCGGAAGTGTGAAGCTGAACGAAGGCGTGGAAATGGTCATGCCGGGCGACAACGTCGAGGTCGAAGTCGAGCTCCAGGCTCCGATCGCGATGGAAAAGTCCCTCCGCTTCGCCATCCGCGAAGGCGGGCGCACGGTCGGTGCCGGCCGCGTTGCCGACATCATCGCCTAGTTCGTTCAAGTCACTTTTAGGAAGGAAACAAAGTTTAGGGCAATAGCTCAATTGGTAGAGTACCGGTCTCCAAAACCGAGGGTTGTGGGTTCGAGTCCCTCTTGCCCTGTACTTTGCTCTCCTTCCTTAAGTCACATTCTTTTTTTCCCATGAGTCCCGCCACCGCACACATCGTTCAGCAGTCGCTTTATTGGGCCGGATGGATCGCCTTCGCGGCGTTCGTCCTCTGGCTCCTCTATCGCAACGGTGCGAAGGTGTCGGGATTCTTCGGGGAAACGGTCGCCGAACTGAAGAAATGCACGTGGCCTTGGAATCCCGCGGAATCCGATTTCCGCAAGAAATACAAGGAACTCATCGACTCGACGCTCGTCGTCGCCGTCTTTTCCATTCTTCTGGCTGCCTTCATCACCTCCTCCGACTTCCTGCTTGTCCAGGTCATCGGATTTTTCACCCGCTAACCCCCAGCGGTTCCCAATTTTAAATTAACCTTTCCATGAGCGATACGGAGACCCCGAATTCCGAAGCCGTCGGTTCTGCCTCGGCAGCCCACCCGAACGTGCAGTGGTACGCCCTGCACACCCTCTCGGGGCAGGAAAACAAGGTTAAGAAGAACATCGAGCAGCGGATCAAGACCGAGGAGATCGGCGATCTGCTCTTCGAGGTCGTCATCCCCATCGAGCGCGTCTCCGAAGTGCGCCGCGGCAAGAAGGTCGAGACCGAGCGGAAGCTCTATCCCGGTTACGTCTTCCTCGCCATGCTCCTCCGCGGCGAAGACGGGAAGCTGATCGACCGCTCCTGGTACTTCGTCCGGGAGACCCCCGGCATCATCGGCTTTGCCGACGGTGACAACCCCCTTCCCATGCCCGGCGAACAGATCGAGGCCATGCTCCGCCAGATGCGCGAGCGCGAGGAGAAGGTTTCCCCCAAGGTCGCCTTCGCCGTGGGAGACAAGGTCAAGGTCGGAGACGGCCCCTTCCTCAATTCGGAAGGCGTCATCGAAGAAATCGATCCCGAGCGCGGCAAGCTCCGCGTTTCCGTCAGCATGTTCGGCCGCTCGACCCCCGTCGAGCTCGAGTACTGGCAGGTGGAGAAGTCGGTCTAATCCGAGAGCTTATCGTTTTTTAAGAAAGCAAAGAAATACAGCAAGTTTATGGCTAAAGAAGTTCAGGCAATCGTCCGTCTCCAAATCCCCGCCGGTCAGGCGAATCCCGCGCCCCCCGTCGGTCCCGCCCTCGGTCAGCACGGCGTCAACATCATGGGCTTCTGCAAGGAGTTCAACGCCGCGACCCAGAAGGAAGCCGGCAACATCCTTCCCGTCGTCATCTCGATCTACAAGGACAAGTCCTTCACCTTCATCACGAAGTCGCCGCCCGCCGCGATCCTCCTGAAGAAGTTTGCCGGCATCGCCTCGGGCTCCAAGGAACCGAACCGCATCAAGGTCGGCAAGGTCACCAAGAAGCAGGTCGAGGAGATCATCAAGATCAAGCGCAAGGATCTCAATGCCGGCAGCGACGAAGCCGCCTTCCGCCTCATCGCGGGAACGGCCCGCAACATGGGCATCGAAATCGTCGACTAGTCCCAATTTTAGCAAAACAACACGTGGGAGGGCCCGTTTCCCAAGGAAACGCCAGGGTCCGCCAACACCACCAGGAGAAAACATATGGCGCGTAAGCCCAGCAAACGGTATCGCAATGCGGCCAAATTGGTCGATGCGGTGAAGCTCTATCCGCTCAACGACGCGGTGAAGCTCCTCAAGGAACTCCCGAAGGGGAAGAGCGACGAGACGGTCGACCTCTCCTTCCGCCTCGGCGTCGACCCGAAGCAGAGCGACCAGATGGTGCGCGGCACCGTCGCCCTGCCCCACGGCTCCGGCAAGAACGTCCGCGTTCTCGTCTTCGCCAAGGGTGCCGCCGCCGAAGCCGCCACCGCGGCCGGCGCCGACATCGTCGGCTATGAGGATCTCGTGAAGAAGGTCTCCGAAGGCTTCCAGGACTTCGACGTCGCCGTCGCCACTCCCGACGCCATGGCCGAAGTCCGCAAGCTCGGCAAGGTCCTCGGGCCCCGTGGCCTCATGCCGAACCCCCGCACCGGAACCGTCACCGAAGACACCGCCAAGGCCGTCCGCGAGTGCAAGGCCGGCCGCGTCGAGTTCAAGCTCGACAAGTCGGGCAACATCGCCGTCGTCGCCGGCAAGGCCTCCTTCTCCCCCGAGTTCCTCGAGGCGAACGCCAAGGCCGTCATCGACGCCATCGTCAAGGCGCGTCCCGCCACCGCGAAGGGCCGCTTCGTCCAGTCCGCCACCCTCTCCTCGACCTACTCCCCCGGGATCAAGCTCGATGTGTCCGCGGCCAACCGATAACCGAAGGAAATAATCCCATGAGAGCCGAGAAAAAATTCATCGTTGATGAGATCAAGGGCCGCGTCGAAGGCGCCCCCTACCTCATCGTTATCGACTACACCGGCCTGAAGGTCGCCCAGTTCAGCGAGCTGCGGAAGCGCCTCCGCGACGGCGGGTCCGAGACCCGCGTCGTGAAGAACACCTTCCTGGCCCGCGTGCTGAAGGACGCCGGCCTTCCCGAGATCGACGCCGCCCTCAAGGGGCAGACGGCGATCGTCTTCGGGGACAAGGACGTCGCCGCCGCCGCCAAGCTGCTGAAGACCTTCACCGCCGAGTTCAAGCTGCCGACCATCAAGATCGGCATCCTCGACAACGCCGTCCTCAGCCAGAAGGAAGTCCTGGCCGTCGCCGACCTGCCCTCCCGCGAAGTGCTTCTCGCGAAGCTCCTCGGGGTGCTGCAGGCTCCCGCCTCCCAGCTCGTCCGTCTCCTCAACACGCCCGCCGGCCAGATCGCTCAGGTCATCAAGGCGAACTCGGAAAAGGCCTCGGCCTAATCCGCAGGGGACCAGGAAAGAAAAGATTTTGGAGGGACGCGGGACGGGCTTCGGCCCTTCCCCGTCCGTCCATAAGGGCAATAAAAAGATCCTGCTCCTAGCTCCGAAGCCCTTCGGAGTTAATCGTCACGCGGGTGCGTGGTGCTAGGCAGGGCAAAAGCAGAAAAAAGAAAGTAGAATATTATGGCAGATCTCTCCGCAATCGTTGAACAGCTCAGTGGCCTCACCGTTCTTGAAGCCGCCGACCTCGTGAAGCAGCTCGAAACCAAGTGGGGCGTCAGCGCCGCGGCCCCCGTCGCCGCCGCCGCTCCCGCCGCCGCCGGTGGTGCCGCCGCCCCCGCCGCCGAAGCGCAGACCGCCTTCGACGTCGTCCTCGTCGACGCCGGCGCCAACAAGATTGGCGTCATCAAGGAAGTCCGCGCGGTTGCCGCCGGCCTCGGCCTCGCCGAAGCCAAGGCCCTCGTCGAGAGCGCCCCGAAGACCGTCAAGGAAGGCGTCACCAAGGAAGAAGCCGCCGAGATCAAGAAGAAGCTCGAGGCCGCCGGCGCCAAGGTCGAAGTCAAGTAGTCCTCGGACTGCTTCGTTTCCGGAAACCCTCCGCTCCGCGTTCCCCCTCGAAAGGGGAGGATGCCGGGGCGGAGGTTTTCTCCGGTAAAGGGTACGCCTTCCCGAGGGAAGGGGTTTCCTGGAAAAAGGGGTTCGGGTTGGATAGCCGCACGGGCGGACGATTTTTGATAAGTTAAGAAGGGCTTGCGGGAAGGGGATTCCCGGGAGACGCGGTTCGGTTCCGAAATGGGCGAGATTCGGTATCGGGTGGCGTATAGCAGACCTCGCAGCAGTTGGAGTAAGAGAACAAGGCTCAAAAGGCAAAAGGCTTAAAAAGCATCTCAGAATAAGGCTAAGGCACATATGACAAAAAAAGCTGTGGAACGGATCAACTTCGGCAAGATCAACGAGACCATCGAGGTTCCGAATCTCATCGAGCATCAGCTCAAGTCCTACTCGGATTTCCTCCAGACCGAAGTCCCCCCCTCGAAGCGCCGCGCCGAAGGTCTCCACGCCGTCTTCTCCGAAGTCTTCCCCATCGAGAGCTACGACGGTAAGATCAAGCTCGAGTTCGGCTCCTACGAGATCGGCGAAGCCAAGACCCACTTCGTTGAGTGCATCAAGGAAGGCCAGACCTACGCCGCTCCCCTCTACCTCACCTTCCGCCTCCGCGAGGAAAGCTCGACCAAGGAAGAGCGCGTCTACATGGGCGAACTGCCCATGATGACCCCCCAGGGCAACTTCGTCATCAACGGCGCCGAGCGCGTCATCGTCTCCCAGCTCCACCGCTCCCCCGGCATCTGCTTCGAGGCCAGCGTCCACACCAACGGGAAGCTCCTCCACTCCTACCGCATCATCCCCGATCGCGGCACCTGGATGGAAGTCACCTTCGACACCACCGACCTCCTCTACGTCCATCTCGACCGTCGGAAGCGCCGCCGGAAGTTCCTCATCACCACCCTGCTCCGCGCCCTCGGCTACGGTACCGACGAGGAAATCATCCAGCTCTTCTACCCGATCGAAGACCTGAAGCTCTCCGCCGACCTCGACGACTCCCGCATCGGCACGAAGGTGCTGATCGCCGAGCTCCGCGACACGGCCAACCAGGACCAGGTCGTCGCCCGCGCCTTCGAGCCGCTCACCAAGAGCGTCATCCGCCAGATCCTCGACCTCGGCATCAAGACCGTCCGCGTCGTCGACATCAAGGACGACGACACGATCATCAAGTGCCTCAAGAAGGACAGCGCCAAGGACACCGACGAGGCGTTGAAGGAAATCTACCGCCGCCTCCGCCCCGGCGATCCGCCGACCGTCCCGAACGCGAAGATCCTCCTCAAGCGCCTCTTCTTCGACAACAAGCGCTACGATCTCTCCCGCGTCGGCCGCTACAAGATCAACCAGAAGCTCGGCATCAACGTCGAGCTCGACACCCGCGTCCTCGACAACCAGGACGTCATCGCCGCCACGCAGTACATCATCGGCCTGCGCCGCGGTGAAGGCTCCACCGACGACATCGACCACCTCGGCAGCCGCCGCGTCCGCACGGTGGGCGAACTCCTCGCGAACCAGTGCCGCACCGGCCTGGCCCGCACGGAGCGCCTCGTCAAGGAGCGCATGACGCTCTTCGACGTGAACACCGAGGGCATGACGCCCCAGAAGCTCATCAACCCGAAGGCCCTCTCGGCCACCATCCGCGACTTCTTCTCCCGGAGCCAGCTCTCGCAGCTCATGGACCAGACGAATCCGCTCTCGGAGCTGACGCACAAGCGGCGCCTCTCCGCCCTCGGGCCGGGGGGTCTCTCCCGCGACCGCGCTGGGTTCGAGGTTCGCGACGTCCACACCTCCCACTACGGCCGCATCTGCCCGATCGAGACGCCGGAAGGCCCGAACATCGGCCTGATCGCGTCGATGTCGTGCTTCGCCCGCGTCAACGAGTTCGGCTTCATCGAGACCCCCTACCGCCGGGTCACCGACGGCAAGGTCACCGCGTTCGTCGACTACCTCGCCGCCGACCAGGAAGAGGCCTACATCGTCTCGATGGCGAATTCGCCCATCGACGACAAGGGCAACTTCCTCGAAAAGAAGGTCTCCGTCCGCTTCAAGGGCGAGTTCCTCGAAGTCGAGCCCGAGCGCGTCAACTACATGGACGTCTCGCCGAAGCAGCTCGTCTCCGTCGCCGCCGGCCTCATTCCCTTCCTCGAACATGACGACGCGAACCGCGCGCTCATGGGCTCGAACATGCAGCGCCAGGGCGTCCCCCTGATCGTCACCGACGCCCCGATCGTCGGCACCGGCATGGAAGGCAAGGTCGCCCGCGACACGCAGGCCGTCATCGTCTCCGACATCGCCGGCAAGGTCGCCTCCGTCTCGGCCAACCGCATCATCGTCACCCCCGACGGCGAAGTGAACGAGAAGAAGAAGCTGAAGCACGACCCCGAAGGCGGCGTCTGCGTCTACGACCTCCGCAAGTTCATGCGCTCCAACGCGGGCACCTGCGTCAACCAGCGCCCCATCGTCCACCGCGGCGACAAGGTGGCGAAGGGCCAGGTCCTCGCCGACGGTCCCTGCACCGACAAGGGCGAGCTCGCCCTCGGCCGCAACGTCCTCGTGGCGTTCATGCCGTGGAACGGCTACAACTTCGAGGACGCCATCCTGATCTCCGAGAAGGTGGTCAAGGAAGACGGCTACACCAGCATCCACATCGACGAGTTCGAGATCAGCGCCCGCGACACGAAGCTCGGGCCGGAAGAAATCACCCGGGACATCCCGAACGTCGGCGACGAGGCGTTGAAGAACCTCGGGCCCGACGGCGTCATCCGCATCGGCGCCGAGGTCAAGCCCGGCGACATCCTCGTCGGCAAGATCACGCCGAAGAGCGAGACCGAACTCGCCCCCGAAGAGCGGCTCCTCCGAGCCATCTTCGGCGACAAGGCCGCCGACGTGAAGGACTCCTCCCTCCGCGTTCCCTCGGGCACCTACGGTATCATCATGGATATCAAGGTCACGAGCGGCAACGTCACCGTCCAGCGCCAGAAGATGACGCCGACGGAGGCGAAGCAGAAGTCGAAGGAAATCGAGACCCGCTACACCACGAAGGAAGCCGAGCTTCTCGAAGAGCTGACGCAGGCCCTCTCGAACATCCTCCTCAACGAGAAGATCCCCCTCGACGTCGTCAACGCCGAGACGGGCGAGATCATCATCCCCGCCAACCGGAAAATCACCAAGACCCTGCTCCGCAAGCTCGCCTCGGTCTACGATCACATCGAGATCGACCCGAGCCCGATCCGGATCAAGATCATGGAGATCATCCAGTCCTTCGAGAGCAAGTTCGAGCAGCTCAAGAACGACAAGGACCTCGAGCTCGACCAGGTCGAGAGCGGCGACGACGTCGATCCCGGCATCATCAAGCAGGTCAAGGTCTACGTCGCCAGCAAGCGTAAGATCTCCGTCGGCGACAAGATGGCGGGCCGCCACGGCAACAAGGGCGTCGTCGCCCGGATCGTGCCGGAAGAGGACATGCCGTTCCTCCCGGACGGCACCCCGGTCGAGATCGTCCTGAACCCCCTCGGCGTTCCTTCCCGAATGAACGTCGGGCAGGTTCTCGAAACCCACCTCGGCATCGCCGCCCGGGCCCTCGGCTTCAAGGTCGCGACGCCCGTCTTCGACGGCATCAAGGAAAAGCAGATCCGAGCCTACCTCAAGGAAGCCAACATGGACGAGGACGGCAAGTCCTACCTCTATGACGGCCGGACCGGGGAACGCTTCGATCAGCGCGTCGTCGTCGGCATCATCTACATGCTGAAGCTCGGCCACATGGTCGCCGACAAGATCCACGCCCGCGCCGTCGGGCCGTATTCCCTCGTCACCCAGCAGCCGCTGGGCGGCAAGGCCCAATACGGCGGCCAGCGTTTCGGCGAAATGGAAGTCTGGGCGATGGAAGCCTACGGCGCGGCCTACACGCTGCAGGAACTCCTCACCGTCAAGTCGGACGACGTCACGGGCCGCACCCGGATCTACGAGAGCATCGTCAAGGGGGACAACACCCTCGAAGCCGGCACTCCCGAGTCGTTCAACGTCCTCATCAAGGAAATGCAGAGCCTCTGCCTCGACGTGAAGGTCGGCGACCGTTCGGTCCGCCCCGGCACCGAGCAGCACGATCCGCGCCCGGCCACCCTGCCGATCCTCGACATGACGACCCCGGCTGCCGCCTAAGGCACGAAGGCCAACGCTTACTGACCGCACAGACACGTAACGTCCGCACCAACATATAGACACATGAGCAAGGAAACCGTCGCAGCACGCGAAGTCCTCGGCCTCGAACGCGCCATCGGGTTCGATCAGGTCGGCATCTCCATCGCCTCCCCGGAGACGATCTCGGCCTGGAGCCGGGGCGAGGTGAAGAACCCCGAAACGATCAACTACCGCACCTTCAAGCCGGAAAAGGGCGGCCTCTTCTGCGAGCGCATCTTCGGTCCCACGAAGGACTACGAGTGTGCTTGCGGCAAGTACAAGCGGATCAAGTACAAGGGCGTCATCTGCGACCGTTGCGGCGTCGAGGTCACCCTCGTCCGCGTCCGCCGCGAGCGGATGGGCCACATCGAGCTCGCCGTCCCCGTCTCCCACATCTGGTTCTTCAAGTGCATGCCGAGCCGCCTCGGCCTCGTCATGGACATGACGGCCCGCGAGCTCGAGCGCGTCATCTACTACGAGGACTACCTCGTCGTCGATCCCGGCAGCACCCCCCTCGAGCTGAAGCAGCTCCTCTCCGAACAGCAGTTCCGCGAGGCGGTCCAGCAGTACGGTGAAGGCTCCTTCGCCGCCCGCATGGGCGCCGAGGCGATCCGCGACGTCCTCAAGAGCATCGACCTCCCGAAGGTCGTCGAGGAACTCGCCGAGTCCCTGACCACCACGAAGAGCAAGCAGACCCGGAAGAAGCTGGCCAAGCGCCTGAAGCTCCTCCAGGGCTTCATCAGCTCCGGCGCCCGTCCCGAGTGGATGGTCCTCGAAGTCCTCCCCGTCATCCCCCCGGACCTCCGCCCGCTCGTCCCCCTCGAAGGCGGCCGCTTCGCCACCTCCGATCTGAACGACCTCTACCGTCGCGTCATCAACCGGAACAACCGTCTCCGCAACCTCCTCCAGCTGAAGACGCCCGACGTCATCATCCGGAACGAGAAGCGGATGCTCCAGGAAGCCGTCGACGCTCTCTTCGACAACGGCCGCCACGGCCGCGCCGTCACCGGCGCGGGCAACCGCCCGCTGAAGTCGCTCTCCGACATGCTGAAGGGCAAGACCGGCCGCTTCCGCATGAACTTGCTCGGCAAGCGCGTCGACTACTCCGGCCGTTCCGTCATCGTCATCGGGCCCGACCTCAAGCTCTCCCAGTGCGGTCTCCCGAAGAAGATGGCCCTCGTCCTCTTCGAGCCCTTCATCATCCGCCGCCTCCGTGAGCTCGGCTACGTCCACACCGTCCGTAGCGCGAAGAAGATGATCGAGCGCCAGGAAGCCGTCGTCTGGGACATCCTGGAAGACGTCACCAAGGGCCACTCGGTCCTCCTGAACCGCGCCCCCACGCTCCACCGTCTCTCGATCCAGGGCTTCGAGCCGAAGCTCATCGAAGGCGAGGCGATCCGCGTCCACCCCCTCGTCTGCACGGCCTACAACGCCGACTTCGACGGGGACCAGATGGCCGTCCACGTCCCGCTCTCGGTCGAGTCCCAGCTGGAGGCCCGCCTCCTCATGCTGGCGACGAACAACATCTTCTCGCCCTCCAGCGGCCGGGCGATCACCACGCCCTCCCAGGACATCACCCTCGGTTGCTACTACCTCACCCAGGGGCCCCGCCGCATCCCGGGCGAGGCGGTCGAAAAGAAGCGCCTGCCGATCTTCGGCGACCTCGACGAGGTGCTCTACGCCCATGCCGACAAGGCGATCGGGACGCATGAGCTGATCCTCTACAGGAACCCCGACTTCGGCGTCTCCGGCACCGTCTTCGGCGACAAGGAAAAGAAGATGATCGAGACCACCGCCGGTCGCGTCCTCTTCAACCAGATCTGGCCCCAGGGGGTCGGCTTCGTCAACAAGACCTGCGGCAAGAAGCAGCTCTCCGAGCTCATCCTCCGCGCCTACCAGGTCGGCGGCCGCGACGCCACCGTCGAGAGCCTCGACAAGCTCAAGGCCCTCGGCTTCCAGGAAGCGACCAAGGCCGGCATCTCCATCGGTATCGATGACATGATCATCCCCGAGGAGAAGAACAAGGTCATCAGCCGCGCCTACGAGAGCATCGCCGTCGTCGAGAAGCAGTATCGCTCCGGTGCCATCACCGACGGCGAACGCTACAACAAGATCGTCGACATCTGGACCCAGGCCACCGACGAAATCGCGTCGGTCATGTTCCGCACCCTCGACAACAACCTCGGCCGCCGCGAGTACAACCCGCTCTACCTCATGGTCGACTCGGGCGCCCGCGGTAACCGCCAGCAGGTCCGCCAGCTCGCCGGTATCCGCGGCCTCATGGCGAAGCCGTCCGGCGACATCATCGAGCGGCCGATCGTCTCGAACTTCCGCGAAGGCCTCACGGTGCTCGAGTACTTCATCTCGACGCACGGCGCCCGCAAGGGCCTCGCCGACACCGCGCTGAAGACCGCCGACGCCGGTTACATGACCCGCAAGCTCCACGACGTGGCGCAGGACGTCATCGTCACCGAGCCGGATTGCGGCACCGTCAACGGCATCTGGGTCAAGGCGATCTACGAAGGCGACGAGGAAATCGTCAAGCTGGCCGACCGTATCTACGGCCGCGTCTCGTGCGACGACATCAATGATCCCGTCGCCCGCAAGCCGATCGTCCGCGCCAACGAGCTGATCGACGAAGCCAAGGCCAACCAGATCGAGAAGATCGGCACCGAGCGGGTCAAGATCCGCTCCGTCCTCACCTGTGAGACGAAGGCCGGCATCTGCTCGAACTGCTACGGCCTCAACCTGGCCACCAGCAAGCACTCGAAGCTCGGCGAAGCGGTCGGCGTCATCGCCGCCCAGTCGATCGGCGAGCCCGGAACGCAGCTCACCATGCGCACGTTCCACATCGGCGGCACGGCCTCGCAGATCTTCAAGCAGCCCCAGATCAAGGCGAAGAACGACGGCACCGTCCGCTTCAACGACATCCGCGTCGTGAAGTCGACCGAAGGCCAGTATATCGCCCTCACGAAGAACGGCACCGTCAGCCTCCACGACGACGACGGCCGCGAGCTCGAAAGCTACACCATCGTCATCGGCTCCGTCATCTCGGTCGCCGAGGGGACGAAGGTGAAGAAGAACCAGCTCTTCGTGCAGTGGGATCCGTATAACGTCCCGATCCTCACGGAGAAGGCCGGTATCATCGACTTCCGCGACATCATCGAGGGCGTCACCATGAAGCGCGAGCTCGACGAAGCCACGAAGCAGATCGGCACCGTCATCATCGATCACAAGGAAGACCTCCATCCCCAGATCGTCCTCCTCGACGAGAAGACGAAGGAAGTCCTCGCCTCCTACTCGATTCCCTCCGGCGCCCACGTCGAGGTCAAGTCGGGCCAGAAGGCCGAGGCCGGCCAGCGTCTCGCGAAGACCCCCCGGAAACTCGCCAAGACGAAGGACATCACCGGCGGTCTCCCCCGCGTCGCCGAGCTCTTCGAGGCCCGTCGCCCGAAGGACGCGGCCGAAATCGCGAAGATCGACGGCGTCATCGAGGACGCCGGCATCGCCCGCGGCAAGAAGCGCCTCATCATCCGCGATCCCCAGACTAACATCGAGGAAGAGCACCTCATCCCGCTCTCGAAGCACCTCATCGTCTACAAGGGCGACTCGGTCAAGAAGGGCCAGCAGCTCACCGAAGGTCCCGTGGTTCCGCACGAGATCCTCGAGGTCTGCGGACCGCAGGAGCTCCAGGAATACCTCCTCAACGAGGTCCAGGAGGTCTACCGTCTGCAGGGCGTCGAGATCAACGACAAGCACATCGAGATCATCGTCCGCCAGATGCTCCGCAAGGTGAAGATCACCGATCCGGGCGACACCCAGTTCCTCTGGGGCGAACAGATCGACCGTCTCGCCTTCGAGGCCGAGAACCGCGACATCGAGGAGAAGGGCGGCAAGCCCGCCGAGGCCTCGCCCGTCCTCCTCGGCATCACGAAGGCGTCGCTGGAAACGGAGAGCTTCATCTCCGCCGCCAGCTTCCAGGATACCACCCGCGTCCTCACCGAGGCGGCGACCCTGGGCAAGATCGACAACCTCCGCGGCTTCAAGGAAAACATCATCATGGGTCACCTGATCCCTGCGGGTACGGGCTTCATCACCCACCGCTCCCTCCGGCTCATCGAGCTGGGCGAGCCGGTCGGCGAGCCCGTCATCAACCGGGAAAAGCGCGAAGGCCGCGACGGCGAAGACGCCGAGCGGTCGAAGATCGAACTGGCCCAGGCCCTGGGCTAAGTCGAGCGACCTCCAGAAAACGCGTCCCCGAAAGGGGACGCGTTTTTTGTTTGGAGGGGAGAGGATCTCTCCCAATAGGAGTCAGGGCGTATGGGTACAGCTCCCCCTTCAGTACGTACCCTCGGGCGTACCGGAACCATCCGATTTTAATCCAGTGAGGAGACGAAGCGCAGGGGAGCGTCCGCCTAGCTAAGGCCCTAAGAACAGGACTGCCTGCGCGATAGCGCAACACCTCGTAAAGGGGAAACTAACTGGCAGGGTCGGGAGACAAGTTCCAGGAGGGGCGAAGCCCCTCTTGGGCTATAAAGCGGATCGCCTCCAGCTGTACAGGGTCGACCGCGCAAGCCCCGAAGGGCACCTCCCCCCACCCTCCTTTTCCGTTTAATTTTTAAACAATATTTTCATTTTTTCTAAGTGACACTCCCCGCCCCCGGAATCTAATTTGTAGCCCCATGCGGCCCGGCCTCAATTTCTCCGAAGACCTCGAAGCCGACGAGATCGTACTGTGGGAAGGCCGTCCCGCGGTGCTTGCCCATTTCGCTTCCGCTTTCTTCTTCTTCCTCCTCTCCTTCGGCTGGGCCATCCTCGATTTTCATCATGGCTCGAAGCTCTTCTCGCTGTTCTATGCCCGCTTCCAGGGAGTGACTTGGTTCCGTCCCTTCTTCACCGCGCTCCACCTGACGGGGCCGAGTGTGGTCGCCCTGGGCGTCCTCGCCCATCGCCTCCGCCTTTACTCGCAGACCGGCTATGCGGTGACCTCCCGCCGGATCTTCTTCCGGAAAGGCGAGACGTGGCATGCGCTCTGGGGCGGGGAGGTGACGGCGCTCGATGTCGTCTCCCGGTCGTGGGAGTCGATGGCCGATATCGGGACCGTCCGCTGTTTCGACGGAGCCCGCGAACGGTGCGGCCAGCTCATCGCCCATTCCCTTCATTCGATCCACGCGCCCTACGAGGTCTACGACCGGATCGAGGGGATCGCTCCGCAGGCGAAGGGAATCCTCGGCGCGGTCGGCCTGTGGAAGGGGCCGGAGAAGGCAAAGAGCCTGCGGTGATTCCCGCTCCCGCTTCGCCGGGCCATTTCCTCTCTTTCCTCTTTGTGCCTCCCGGGGCGGCATTGTAGAGTCCGGGCATGATCGGCACGGCCTACGGCGGCGGCAGTTTTTGGACGAAGAACCCCGGCCTCTTCACGCTCGCGTTGCTGGCCGGATTTTTCCTGACGCTCTGGCTCGCCCTCGACATCACCGAAGGGCGGCTCCGGGTTTCGGAGCCGGGGGTCGAACTCGAATTCCAACGCGGCGAGCGCGAGATCGCCCCGGGCCGGGTGATCCCGATACCGGGCTTGAGTTCGTCATTGGGCGAAGGGACCCGGAAGGGAGAAATCCACTCGCTCGCCCTCTTCGGCTGGGTCGACGGGAACCCCGGGATCTCGAGCACCCTCTTCCGCTTCCGGCTGACCTACGATGGCGTCCCCGGAGCGAAGGAATACAAGGTCGACGGCAATTTCTGGAATAGCCGCCGGAGCCGGATCGGCGATCGGCCGGTGCGGATCGGCTGGTTCGACTTGTTGACGATGGAGCGCGACTGCCGGGAACTCGGCATCGTGATCTCGAACGTCGCGCCCGAAAGCCCGGAGACGGGCCGGATCTGGCTGGGCCGCGCGGCCTGGACCCGGGACGGCGGGACGCCGCAGTGGGTCCGGGCGTTCCGCCGGATCGCCGCCGAGGGGACGCTCTTCTTCGGAGGCTGCTGGCTCGCGGCGGCGGCGGTCGCCTCGCTTTCGTTCCGCAACGGGGAGTTCGGACGCCTCGCGCTCCTCGTCCCCGCCGCGCTGATCGGCTGGCGGCTGATGTTCCACCGGGGAACGCTGGAGCCGCTCGTCCTCGGCTCCTATTCGGTCATGTCGTGGGACCTCGACGGCGTGCCGCGGGCGGCGACGGAATCGGAATCGCCGCTCTTCCCGTGGCTGATCCGGCTTTCGGAGATCCGGTGGGACTCCGATTTCACGATCGCGGCGACGGTCCTTTCCCTCCTCGTCTTTTTCACCGTCGGCTGGACGATCCTGCGGGAGACGCGGCTCCGCCCCGGCTGGGCCGAGGTGGTGGCGCTCGTCGGCATCCTGGGGAGCCCGCTCTTCTTCGGCCTGCCGGGCTGCTCCGGCCTGCTGAAGAAGCCGGGCTTCGCCGACGGGACGGCGATCTTCTTCGCCTCGCTGGCGCTCTGGCACGGGCGTTCCGGGGTCCGCTTCCCGGCGGCATTCCTCGCCATGCTCGGCCACGGGCCGCTGACGGTGGGGATGCTGCTGACGGGCGGCCTCGCCCGCGTGGCATCGAGCGACGATCGCGGGCGCGCGACGTGGCGTCTCCTCTCCCTCCTGCCGGCCCTCGCGGCGGGGCAGCTCTTCTTCTGGGGCTGGTACCACGCCGTCGGCTTCGCGGGGGCCGAGGGGCAGCGGCTCGCCTTCGCCCAAGGCTGGGGCCTGTGGGGGATGGTCCAGCATATCGCCGAGCACAAGGCCCTCTTCTTCGGCGGCCTCCACGCCTGGCTCTGGCCCTTCGTCCTCCTCCTCGGCGCGGCGCTGTGGCGGGTGAACCGCCCGGTCTTCTGGGCGCTCCTCGCGGGGCAGGGGATCGCCCTCGGGCTCCAGTTCCTGGCGACCGACTGGCACCGGGTCTTCGAGGCGGTCCAATGGCCCGGCCTCGTCATCGCGGCGGGGGTCGCCTTCCGCCAGGCGGGGAGGGGATGGCGGGTCGCCCTCTGGGCGTCGCTGGCTTTCTCGGCGGCCGGGATGCTCGTGGCGGTGGGGGTTCTGCGGTTGCAATAATCGGGGGGCGGCGTATGCTTCCGGGGACGGGGAGTCCCAAGGAGGGACTGAGAGGTCGCCATCGAGAGGCGACGACCCGATGAACCTGATCCAGATCATGCTGGCGTAGGGAGGAAGCCGAAGCGGCGCGTGCGCGTGAGACGCCCGCCGTTCGCACCCCTCCTCCGCCTGTGCCTTGCGGAAAAACACATTTATGAGCGAAACGACTTCGACGAACGGTACGAACGGAACGGGCCCCGCCCTCAAAAAGGCTCCCGACATGCCCGATTCCTCCCACTACGCCTCCCTCTTCCCGAACTCGAAGAAGGTCCATGTCGCGGGGAACCAGGCCGGCGTCCGCGTCCCGCTCCGCGAGGTCTCCCTCTCGCCGACCCGCAATTTCAAGAACGAGCTGGAGCCGAACGCCGCCGTCCGCCTCTACGACACCTCCGGCCCCTACACCGACCCCACGGTGAAGATCGACGTCCGCAAGGGCCTCGCCGCCCTCCGCGCGGAATGGATCGCCGCCCGCAACGATACCGAGCTCTACTCCGGCCGTCCCGTCCAGCCGCGCGACAACGGCTACCTCTCCGAGGTCCACGCCGAGGGGGCGAAACTGAAGGAAAAGAACCGCCTCGAGATCTTCCAGGGGAAGCGCGAGCCGCTCCGCGCCAAGGCCGGGGCCAACGTCTCCCAGATGCACTACGCCCGCAAGGGGATCATCACGCCGGAGATGGAATACATCGCGATCCGGGAGAACCTCGGCCGCCAGTTCGAGGCCCAGGAGGCGACCCGCAGCGGCGACCGCCGCTCCCTGAACCTCCAGCACGCGGGCGAAGGCTGGGGCGCGAGGATCCCGAAGCTCATCACCCCCGAGTTCGTTCGCGACGAGGTCGCCTGCGGCCGCGCCATCATCCCGGCGAACATCAACCACCCGGAGAGCGAGCCGATGATCATCGGCCGCAACTTCCGCGTGAAGATCAACGCGAACATCGGCAACTCCGCCCTCGGCAGCTCCATCGAGGAAGAGGTCGAGAAGCTGACCTGGGGCATCCTCTGGGGCGCCGACACCACGATGGATCTCTCCACCGGGAAGAACATCCACGAGACGCGCGAGTGGATCCTCCGCAACAGCCCCGTCCCCATCGGCACCGTCCCGATCTACCAGGCGCTGGAGAAGGTCGGCGGCAAGGCCGAGGACCTGACCTGGGAGATCTACCGCGACACCCTCATCGAGCAGGCCGAGCAGGGCGTCGACTACTTCACCATCCACGCAGGCGTCCTCCTCCGCTACATCCCGATGACGGCCCGCCGCCAGTGCGGCATCGTCAGCCGCGGCGGCTCGATCCTCGCGAAGTGGTGCCTCTCCCACCACAAGGAGAACTTCCTCTACACCCACTTCGAGGAGATCTGCGAGATCATGAAGGCCTACGACGTCTCCTTCTCCCTCGGCGACGGCCTCCGCCCCGGCGCCGGTGCCGACGCGAACGACGATGCCCAGCTCGGCGAGCTGGAGACCCTCGGCGAGCTCACCCAGATCGCCTGGAAGCACGACGTCCAGACCATGATCGAAGGCCCCGGCCACGTCCCCATGCAGCTCATCAAGGAGAACATGGACCTCCAGCTGAAGCATTGCGGCGAGGCCCCCTTCTACACCCTCGGGCCGCTGACCACCGACGTCGCCCCCGGCTACGACCACATCACCAGCGCCATCGGCGCGGCGATGATCGGCTGGTTCGGCTGCGCGATGCTCTGCTACGTCACGCCGAAGGAACACCTCGGCCTTCCGAACAAGAAGGACGTGAAGGACGGCGTCATCGCCTACAAGATCGCGGCCCACGCCGCCGACCTGGCGAAGGGCTTCCCCGGCGCCGCCGAGTGGGACAACGCCCTCTCCAAGGCCCGGTTCGAATTCCGCTGGGACGACCAGTTCAACCTCGCCATGGACCCGCCGACCGCGCGGGAGTTCCACGACGAGACCCTCCCCCAGGAAGGAGCGAAGCAGTCCCACTTCTGCTCCATGTGCGGACCCCAGTTCTGCTCGATGAAGATCACCGAGGACGTCCGCCGCTACGCGGAGGAAAAGGGCTACTCCGCCGACGAGGCGCTGAAGGAAGGGATGGCCGAAAAGGCCGCCGAATTCCATCAGACCGGGGCCGAGGTCTACGCCAAGGCGTAGGCCTCTCCCTCGGTTTCCCTATTTCAGCTTTTCGCACTCTGGAAAGATGGGTATTACTACTCATTCTCCAGAGTGCGATGATCTGCTTGGGTACGTGTGAAACGCGATTCACTTCAAACGAGACTAACTGCCTGATTTAAAAAGAGATACCGACATATATGATGGGGAATAAAGGGGCCCGTGTCGGGCAAAACCAGCGGGGACGGCTGGCCGGTATCTTTTTGTTGGGGATCATGGTGGGCCTCAGCGTGACCCCGTGGGAACTGCGAGCGAACCCCACCGGGGGCGACGTCGTCAGTGGCACGGCCAACATCAGCAGCAGCGGCAACACATTGACCGTCGTCAACAGCAACGGAGCCGTCATCAACTGGCAAGACTTCAGCATCGGGGCTGGGGAATTGACCAAATTCATCCAGAGCGACGCCAACAGCACCGTCCTCAACCGCGTCGTCGGGACCAACCTCTCCCAGATCTACGGCACGTTGAGTTCCAACGGCAAAGTCTTCCTCATCAACCCCAACGGCGTCATGATCGGCGCCACCGGCATCGTCAACACCGCCGGGTTCATGGCGAGCACCCTCGACATCAACAACGCCGACTTCATCGCCAACAACGGGAGCGGCGCGATGCACTTCGTCGGCAATAGCACCGCCGCCATCACCAACCTCGGCACCATCAACGCCGTCGGTGGAGATGTTTACCTCATCGCCAAACACATCGACAACCAGGGCACCGTCAACGCCAGCGAAGTCGCGGGCAAAGGCGGCCTCGTCGGCGTCTACGCAACCGACGAACTTTATCTGACCACCGGCGTCCCCGAAGGCGGCCTCGTCCGCGTCGGGAGCGGCAGCCTCAGCAGCGGAGCCGGCACCGGCATCAACAACAGCGGCCTCATCAACGCCGTCCAGGCCGACCTCAAAGCCACCGGCAACCTCTACAGCCTCGCCATCAACAACACCGGCGTCGTCCGCGCCACCGGAGCCACGGCCAAGAACGGCGTCATCCACCTCAGCGCCGCGGGAGGCACCCTCAGCAGCAGCGGCACCCTCGCCGCCAAGAACGCCGACGGCAGCGGCGGCACCATCAAAGTCCAGAGCGGATCGGGCGGCACCACCCTCGTCAACGGCACCGTCGACGCCAGCGCCACCAGCGGCAAAGGCGGCCTCGTCGAACTGAGCGGCGACTACGTCGCCCTCTACGGCACCGGGAGCGTCACCGCGAGCGGCCCTGCGGGCGGCGGCGTCATCCACATCGGCGGCAGCCCCCACGGGACCGGCGACAGCACCGTCTACAACGCCATCAGCACCTACGTCGGGAGCGACACCACGATCAGCGCCGACGCCCTCGTCCTTGGCGACGGCGGCCAGGTCACCGTCTGGGCCAACGACACCACCCGCTTCTACGGGAACATCACCGCGAAGGGTGCGGGCGGCGGCAGCGGCGGCTGGGTCGAGACCAGCGGCCACACGCTCTATGCCGATGGCCACGTCGACACGAACGGCGGCACCTGGCTCCTCGATCCGCAGGACGTTTACATCGGCAGCTACTCGACCACCGGCTCGAGTTCGAGCGGGTCGGGGTTCTGGGTCTTCAGCTCGGGCGGGGGGACGGGCGGCATCAACGACGCGACTCTTTTCACCGCCCTGAGCACGAACGACGTCATCGTCTCCGCGAGCGGGAACATCATCGTCAACGGCTCCAACCAGACGGCGCTCATGCCTTACAGCCACAAGCTGACCCTCGCCGCCGACCTCGACATCACCTTCACCTCGGTCGACTGGGAAATCTCCCACTCGGGCAGCTACGGGACGCTGAGCCTCGTCCTGACCTCCTTCGCCAACGGCACCAACGGCAACGGCGGCACGGCGACCGGCGGCTCGGTCTACCTCTACGGCGCGACGATCGTCACCGACGGCGGCTCGATCGTCATCGGCAGCGGGAGCGGCGGCACCGGCTCGGCGCTCGGCGTCGCCTCGGTCAACAATTACAACTACACGCAGTTCACGAGCGTCAACGGCGTCTCCCTCACCTCCGGCTCGACCCTCGATGCGGGGGCGGGTGCCATCACGATCAGGGGGGCGGGAGCCTCGGGCGTCGGCCTGGTCGCCGACGGCGTCTCCATCAGCGGCTCCACGGTGACGGCGACGACGGGGAACATCCTGATCAACGGTACGGGCGGTTCCACCTCGGCCGGGGAGGCTTACGGCATCTACCTGAACAACGGGACGGTGAAGGCGACCAGCGCCGGGACGGTGACCCTCAACGGTACGGGCGGCACGGCGGGGACGAACGGCTCGATCGGCATCCAGCTCGTCAACGCCGTCGTCCAGGCGACGGGCGGGCAATTGCAGCTCGCCGGGGCGGGCGCCGATTACGGCCTCTACCTCGCGGGCGGCTCCCTGATCAAGCAGGCCGGCGTCGGCAACCTCGTCATCTCCGGCAGCGGCACCAGCGGTCTCGGCCTCTACGCGAACACCGCGACGATCAGCAACTCGGGCGGCTCGACGACCCTCAGCGGCTACAGCGCGGCGAGCGGCACCCCGAACGGTCTGAACATCACGAACTCCTCGGTCAACCTCGGCAGCGGGGCCGTGACGCTGACGGCCAACGGCCAGGTCACCCTCACCGGGAACACCACCTTCCTCGGCACCGGCGTCCTGACGCTGAAGCAATTCGGCGGCGGCAACATCAACCTCGGTTCCTCCGGCGCGGCGACGACCTCGACGGTCTACGTCAGCAGCGGCAGCCTCGCCTCGGTCTACAACGCCGGCTTCACCGGCCTGAACGTCGTCTCGACCTCGGGGAACATCAGCTACACCGATGCCGTCTCGATCCGGCTCGGCGGCGGCTCGTTCAGCGCCACCTCGGGCTCGGTCTCGATCATCTCCACCGCGGGCGGCGTCGCCCTCTCCGGCTTCTCGGTGAGCGCCGGGAGCGGGGTGACGATCAACGGGACGGCCTCGGCCTCCGCCTCGACCGACACGTACGGCGTCTCCCTCAGCGGCTCGACGGTCACGACGGCGGCCGGGACCATTTCGATCTCCGGCACGGGCGCGGCGGCGACCGGCCACGCCTCCTACGGCATCGGCATCGCCGGGGGCAGCGTGCTCCAGGCGAGCGGGACGGGCTCGATCACCCTTTCGGGCTCCGGCCAGTCGGGGAACAATTCCTACGGCGTCTCGCTCTCCTCCTCGACGGTGACGCTGGTCGACGGGACCCTTTCGATCACCGGCACGGCCGGCACGGCTTCCGATCTGACGAGCGCGGGCGTCTACACGACGACGGGCTCGATCACCGCGACGGGGAGCGGTGCCATCTCGATCCACGGCACCGGCGGGCAGGCGACCGGCAGCAATACCATCAGCTACGGCGTCCAGCTCATGGACGGCACGCAGGTCAGCACCAGCACGGGGAGCCTGGGGATCTCGGGCTCGGGCGGCAGCTCCAACTACTCGATCTACGGCACGGAGATCAGCTACTCGTTCATTTCGACCTCGGCGGGAACGGTGAGCCTCGACGGCACGAGCCACGACGGGGCCTACGCGATGGGCCTTTACCTGAGCGGAAGCACGGTCACGGCGACCGGGACCGGCACGGTGCTTCTGACCGGGACGGGCAATAGCGCCTCCTTCTCCTACGGCGTCTTCCTCAACGGGTCGACGGTGCGGACCAACAGCGGCGACTTGGGGATCATCGGCATCGGCGGCCAATCGGGAATCAACGCCTCCATCGGTGTCTCCGTCAGTTCCTCGACGGCGGAGACGACCTCGGGCTGGCTCACGATCAGCGGCACGGGCGGCCTCTCAGCCGCCGGCGGCAGCTCCTACGGCGTGAAGCTTTACGACTCGATCGTCTCTAACATCGGCTCGGGCCCCACGGTCATCACCGGTTACGGCGGCTTCGGCGGCACGACGACGGGTTCCTCGGTCGGCGTCTCCATCGAATCGGCGACGACGATCTCGAACACCACCTCGACGATCACGATCAACGGCTCGGGCGGCGCGACGAGCGGCAATTCCAAAAACTCCATCGGCGTCTCGATCTCTGGCAGCACCGTCGCGACGACGGGATCGGCCGCGATCCATCTCTCGGGCACGGGCGGCGATACTTCCGGCACCCTCTCCGGATCGATCGGCGTCGACCTGGAACCCGGGGCGATGGTGAATCTGGTCGACGGCTACCTGACGCTGACCGGCACCGGCGGGTACGCGACGGTCACTTCCGCCGGCATCGTGGGCAACGGCGCGCAGATCACGCTTTCCGGCGGGGGCCACGGCCAGATCACCGGCAACGCCGGGAGCGGCGACCTGTCCTACGGCATTGAGATGGATACGACCACTCTTTTGGGCAACACCAATGCCATCGAGCTTCAGGGCTACGGCAACCAGGCCTCCGACTCCTCCATCGGCATCCATTTCAACGGCACCGCGATCACCCATTCCGGCGGGATCTACTTCTCGGGTTCGGGCGGATCGGCGGCGGGCACCGCCTCCTACGGCATCGAGGTCGACGGGGCGACCTTCACCGGCCTGGCCTTCGCGGGCGGCGTCGAGTTCGACGGCACGGGCGGCCAGAGCGTCCGCAGCTACGGCGTCTCGATCTCCAACGCGACGTTCTCGATGGTCACGACGACGACGGCCTTCTCGGCCTCGGGGACGGCTTCCCTCGGGTCTTCCGAATCCTTCGGGGTCAGGCTCGACACCGTCTCGATCTCGGCGTCCGGGGACATCACGGTGTCCGGCACGGGCGGGGCGACCTCCTCGGGGATCTCCTACGGGGTTTCGATGAGCGGCGTCACCGCGACCTCGTCGAGCGGGAACATCCACGTCGACGGAACGGCCGATGCCAGCGCGACGAGCCGTTACGATATCCTCCTCTCCTCCACCTCCCTGGCGGCCACGATGGGGAACCTGTCCCTGATCGGCAACGCCGCCGGATCGATCAACGCCGACGGGACGAGCTCCCTCACGGCGGGCGGAACGCTGACGGTCGACAGCTCGGGCGACCTCAATTTCGCCACCGGCAGTTCCGCGACCGGCTACGGCGTCAACATCTCCGCCTCGGGAACCCAGGTCAACGGGGCGACGATCACCGTGACCGGATCCCCTGTCGTCGTCCAGTATGCCTATCCGGGCTCCGATGTCTCGATTTCGGGGGGAAGCGGCGACCTGAACTACGACGGCGCCGGAACCGTGGGGAACGGCCTCCTTTCCGGCGCCCTCGGCACCGATGCGGGCGGCGTGACGATCTCCGGCGACAATATCTACTGGACCGGCTCCTTCACCTTCGCCTCGGGCGGCAGCCGCAACGTGACGTTCAGCGCGGTGCACGACATCAAGCTCGGCATCGACAGCGGCGGGACGACGGTCGGCCTCAGCGTCGACAACACGACCGCCGCGGCGGCCTCGCTCACCTTCCTCGCGGGCGGCAACATCTACGCCGACACCTTCCTGGTGAATCGGAACGGCGGGACCCAGACGATCGACCTGACCTTCAACGCGGCGGCGGTCTCGATCCAGAACTCCTTCTTCGCGGGCAACGGCTCAATCTCGGTGACCGCGACGGCGGGCGGCCTCGCCATCTCCAACTCGACCCTCGCAGCGGGCACCGGGGTGACGCTGAACGGGACGATTCCCTCCGTCGGCTATGTCGATACCTTCGCGGTGAGCCTCAGCAACAGCACCGTGACGACGACGGGGGGCGACATCGTGATCACCGGCACCGGGACGGCCATCTCGAACGGGGGCACCGCCTACGGCAATTACGGCATCTACGGCATCGCCGCGATCATCGAGAACACCGGCACGGGCGACGTCACGCTCAATGGTACCGGGGCGGGCAATGCGGCCAATCCGAGCGGCATCTCGGCCGGCATCAGCCTCAACAGCGGCTCGACGCTCACCACCGCCAGCGGCAACATCATCCTCAACGGCACCGGCGGTCAGGCCAGCAACGCCACCTACGGGGTCAATTTCGACTCGACTTCGACGGGAAGCGCGGCAGGCACGGGCGGCATCACGATCACCGGCACGACCGCGACCGACAGCTCCGGCATCTATTCCTTCGGCATCAACATCGAATACAACTCGGGCGCCGTCAGCCTCCAGACCGCCGCCGGTTCGATCGCGCTCTACGGCACCGGCGGCGCGTCGACCTACTCCGTCGGCGTCCGCCTCCCCAGCGTGAAGATTCAGAGCGGCGGTGGCGACATCACGATCTCGGGAACCGGCGGTGTGTCGACGGGGGCCCCCGTCTATGCGACGACGGGCATCGACATGTTCTCGGCCGGAACCGGCAGCACGATCTCGACCACCGGGACCGGCTCGATCCACATCGACGGCACGACCCAGGAGGCGACGAACCTGACCACCGGCGTCAATGTCGACTCCACCTCCTTCTCGGTCGTCGACGGCCTCCTCTCGATCTCCGGCGCCGGCGGCACGGCGGTCAACGGGTCCGTGGGCGTCGCCCTCCTCTCCGCCACCCTCACCGCCTCGGGGAGCGGCGCCGTCGTCGTGAACGGGACGGGCGGCTCGATCTCGAGCGGCACCTCCTACGGCGTCTCGATCTCCGGCTCGACGCTCACGGCGACGACGGGCGACCTCTCCGTGACGGCCGTGACGAGCGGGATCCTGTCCATCGACGGAACGTCGGCGCTGGCGGCGGGCGGGGCGTTGGCGGTCCACGGCGCCACCGACATCAACCTCGCCTCGGGAACCCGCCTGACCGGCCGGACGGTCGATCTCAATGCCGCGGGGAGCCTGCACGACCTCGGGGCCATCATCACCGTGACGGGGAACAACCTCTCCTTCTCCGGGACGAGCGGCGACGCCAGCGACGACGGCCACGGCAACCTCGGCAACGGCGCGCTTTCCGACTCCTTCTCCACGAGCACCGGCGGCGTCACGATCTCGGCCGACAACATCTACTGGACCGGCTCCTTCGTCTTCGCCTCGGGCGGCAGCCACAGCGTGACGTTCAGCGCGACGAATAACATCAGCCTCGGCATCAACAGCGGCGGGACGACGGTCGGCCTCAACGTCGACAACACGACCGGGACGGCGGCCTCGCTGACCTTCAACGCCGGGGGCAACATCTACGCCGACACCTTCATGGTGAACCACAACGGAGGAGGGAACACCGCGATCAACCTCGCCTTCACCGCCGCCAGCGGGATCGTCTCGATCAAGAACTCGATCCTGAACAGCAATGGAACCATCTCGATGATCGCGAACGCGGGCGGCGTCCTGATCGACAACGCGAGCGTCCTGGCGCAGGGCGGGGTGACGATCCACGGCACCGCCCTGACCTCGACCCTGGGCGACACGGCCGGCGTTCTGATCAACAACTCGGCGGTCTCGACCGACACCGGGGACATCGAGATCGTCGGCAACGGCGCGCTGGCCACAGGCCACGACTCCTACGGCGTCCGTATCTCGGGAAGCTCGCTCAACGCCTCCGGGACGGCCACCCTCCATCTCACCGGCCACGCGGGGACGGGCGACAACTCCTACGGCGTCTCGGTCGACAGCGACTCGACCCTCTACACGGTCGACGGCCAGGTCATCGTCAGCGGCACCGGTTCCGACGCGGTGAACGGCGATTCCTACGGCATCTCCTTCAGCGACAGCACGGCGCAGGGCGACGGGGCGGGCGGCTTCTCGTTCATCGGCACGGGCGGCACCGGAGGCAGTTCCACCGGCGTCTACCTCGGCATGGGCATGTACGAGAGCAGCGCGACGGTCCTGCTGAATGCCGGGACGCTCCACATCGAGGGAACGGGCGCGACGGCCACGAACAACGAGTCGAACGGCGTCGTCCTCTCCAACGCGTCGGCGACGGTGGGCGGCAGCATCTCGATCAGCGGCACGGGCGGGACGGCGACCAACGGCTATTCCAACGGCGTCTCGCTCTCCGACGGGACGTTGGGAACCACGGGGACCGGAACGATCACGATCACCGGCGTCAGCCACGCCGCCCAGTATTCCTACGGCGTCTACATCGACTCGATGATCATCACGGCAGCCTCGAACAACCTGACGATCAACGGCACGGGCGGGATCACCTCGGGCGGCTCCTCGATCGGCGTCTATGTCTATGCGGACTCGTCGACGTTCACGGCGGGCGGCATCGGCAACCTGCAGGTCATCGGCGTGGGCGGAAGCGGAGACGACTCGACCGGCATCTGGATCGATTCGGGGACGACCCTCCAGTGCGACAGCGGATCGATCACCCTCACCGGCACCGGCGGGGCGGCCTCGGTCGGCGACACGGTCGGCGTCGTTCTTTCCAGCATGCAGGTCGCGTCGAACGGGGCGGGAATCACGATTTCGGGAACGGGCGACACGGCGATGAGCGGCAATTCCTACGGCATCGAACTCGTCTCCAGCACGGTCCAGGTCGGCGGGCCCGGGGCGCTGACCCTGAACGGGCGTGCAGGTTCGGGAACCAACGCCACGGGCGTCTTCGCCGATTCCTACACGCACCTCACGGCGGCGGGAAGCGGCTCGATCTTCGTGAGCGGCACGGGCGGAACCTCGCTGCCCGGCCAAAACTACGCTAATTACGGTATCTACTTCACCGGCACCCAGGTCACGGCCACCACCGGCAACATTATCCTCTCGGGAACGGGCGGGCCGACCGGGACGCTGGTTTCGACGCTCGGCGTCGGTACCTTCAACGGCGATGCCGGGATGACGCAGATTAGCACGGGCGGCACAGGCTCGATCACCATCTCGGGGATCGGTGGGGTCTCCTCCGACGCGACGAGCCTCACCGTCGTCGACGGGAACATCGCCGTGACGGCGCTGAACGGAGGGACGTTCAGCGTCCTGCACACGACCTGGAATGCCACCGGCACCGGCTCCATCGCCGCGACGGCCGCCACCATCAACGGCGGTGGCCTGATCGCCATGACGGCGTCGGGGAACCAGACCTACACGGCAACGGGCGGTGGCATCACCCTCGGTTACTACAACCAGGAGACCCAGTTCTCCACCATGGGCGGGGCGCTCCTGTTCAACGGCAACTTCACTCTCAATGCCAACGCGTCCGTCTACCTCGGCGGGACGGTGACGGGGAACCTGACCGTGACCTCCGGGGGCTTGGTCAGCCAGAGCAGCGCCCTCGTCGTGGGGGGGGACCTCAACGTGACCGCGGGTTCCGGCTACTCGATCGCCCTGACCAACACGGGGAACCTCTTCGCCGGAAGCATCACCATCCACAGCGTGAGCACGATCACCTCTCCCTCGGTCCAGCTCGCCTACCGGAGCGCCGCGACGCAGACCGGCGGGAGCGCCTACTCGATCTCGGGGCCGAACGGGACGCTCTCCACCAGCCTCTCCACGGGCGCGACGAGCGGGATGAACACCTTCGCCGCCGGGAACGCGACGATCACCGTCTCGGGCTCCGGGACGGCGACGACAGTGACCTCGACGATCACCGAAGGCTCGGCCTCCCTCACCATCGCTGCGGGCCTCGGCGCTCCCAGCGTCCCGGCGGCAACGAGCGCCGCCGCGAGCACCAGCGCCGCCTCGGCCGCCGTGATCGTCCAGGTCGTCACGAAGGCGGCCGACGCGACGACCACCGCCACGAGCACGACGACGACGGTGACCTCGACCCCCGTCGTCAAGACGAGCGACACGACGCCCGACGCCGTCTCGGGTAACGACGATTCGAGCAAGAAGACGACCGCCGACGGCAAGACCGACAACGGCAAGAAGAGCAGCACCATGGGCAACACCTCGACGACGACCACCACCACGACGGCGAACGGCAAGGAAACCGTCATGGGTCCCGGCACGGTCGCCGCGATCGGCGGCCTGCCCGGCGGCGGCGGCGCTCCCCCGCCGCCCGCGCTCGGCCTCTCGGTGAGCCCGCAGGTGAAGGCCGACCTGAGCGCCGCGATCTTCGGCCGCTAGTCCTTCGATCTCTCCGAAATCGAACCGCCCGCCTTTCCCTCATCGGAAAGGCGGGTTTTTCTTGCTCCCGAGCCTCATGAGCAAAATTCATGATAGAGCCCGAAATAATGAGTCCCTTATTTGGCCCGGAAAAAATGCCGTGGCACCGCGACTGCTTTCCCCAGATCAACGACATCCTTTACCGCCGACCTCCGAATCCTCACCCAACCCCAGCACGAACGAATCCCCCCCCGATGAAAAAAGAAACCCCCGCCTCCCTTCCTTCCGTCGCCGCCGGTTCCGTCAGCCGCCGCCAGTTCTTCCGCCTCGCGGGAGGCGGCCTCACCGCCTCGGCCCTCCTTTCGGGCCTGCCGTTCGGCTGGGTCGGCTCCGCCTATGCCTCCGACGCGCCGGAGGTCGCCGACCTCCGCTTCGGCATCATCGCCCTCACCGATTGCTCCCCCCTCGTCATCGCCCTGGAGAAGGGCTTCTTCAAGAAGTACGGCATCAACGCCACCATCGCGAAGGGGGCCAGCTGGCCCGCCATCCGCGATTCCCTCTCGACCGGCGACCTCCAGGCGACCCACATGCTGATCGGCATGCCGCTCTCCTCCTCGATGGAGATCGGCGGCGCGCCGAAGGTTCCGATGGTCATCCCGTGGCTTCTCAACCGGAACGGCCAGTCGATCAGCCTCTCCAATACCTTCAAGGGGAAGGTCGCCGGGGACCCGAAGGCGCTGAAGGCCCTGGCCGACGCCGCGAAGGCCTCCGGCACCCCGCTCACCTTCGCCATGACCTACCCGACCGGGACCCACGCCATGTGGATGCGCTACTACCTCGGCGCGGGCGGGATCAATCCCGACAAGGACGTCAGCCTCATCGCCGTCCCCCCCGCGCAGATGGTCGCGAACATGAAGATCGGCAAGATGGACGGCTTCTGCGTCGGCGAGCCGTGGAACCAGAAGGTCATCGCCGACGGGATCGGCTACACCTCGGTCACCACCCAGGACCTCTGGAAGGACCACCCCGAGAAGGTCTGCGCCTTCACCGCCGACTTCGCCGCGAAGAACCCGAAGACCGTGAAGGCCGTCCTGAAGGCGGTCCACGAGGCGAGCGTCTGGCTCGACACCATGGCGAACCGCGCCGAGGCCTGCCAGATCGTCAGCGCGCCGAGCTACGTCAACTGCCCCGCCGACGTCATCCTGAAGCGGATGAAGGGCGAGCTCGACTACGGCGACGGGCGCAAGGTGACCGACACCGAGCACTGCATGTATTTCAGCAGGAACAACTGCAACTACCCGCAGCCGAAGTACGCGAAGTGGTTCCTCTCCCAGTATCAGCGTTGGGGCCTCGTCGGCGGGACGCCCGATTACGAGGGCGTGGCGAAGCAGGTCATGCGGCCCGATATCTACGAGGAGGCGATGAAGGAGATTGGCTACGCCCACGGCGGCCTCGACAACAAGCCGGAGACCCTCTTCGACGGCGTCACCTTCGATCCCGCGAAGCCCGAGGCCTACGCGAAGGGCTTCGCCGTGAACTCGCTGAAGGGCTAGCCATTCCATGAGTCCCAAGCTGAAGAATCTGAAGGCGGAGGCGGTCATCCTCCCCGTGCTCGGCCTCCTCGCCGCGCTGTTGTTCTGGTATCTGCTGAGCGTCACCGTCTCCCCCGCGCTGCCGAACCCGGCGGCGACGTGGCAGGAGTCGAAGCTCTACGTCCTGGAGCCGCTCACGAAGCGGGGCGAGGTCGACCAGGGGATCCTCCTCCTGACGTGGTACTCTCTCGTCATGGTGGCGAAGGGCTACGCGCTCGCCCTCGTCGTCGGGACGCCGATCGGGTTCTGCCTCGGCCTCTCCCGGCGGTTCGCCCAGGCCTTCGACCCGATCATCCAGATCCTCCGGCCCGTCTCGCCGCTGGCGTGGCTCCCGCTCGGGATGGTCCTCTTCCTCTCGACGGGGCGGATGGCCCTCGAATGGGGGGCGCTTTTCACCATCGCCATCTGCGCCATGTGGCCGACGGTGCTGAACACCGCCGTCGGCGTCCGGGCCGTCCCGGTCGATTACCTCAACGTGGCGAAGGTGCTGAAGCTCTCCCCCTCGAAGACCCTCTTCAAGGTCCTGATCCCGGCGACCCTTCCCTACATGTTCACCGGCTTCCGCCTCAGCCTCGGCATCGCGTGGCTCGTCATCGTCGCCGCCGAGATGCTGACCGGGCGGCCCGGCATCGGGAACTTCCTCTGGCAGGAATACAACGCGCCGAACTACGCCCACATCATCCTCTCGATCCTCACCATCGGCCTCGTCGGCTTCATCCTCGACCGGATCATGAGCGTCATCGAGCGGCGCTTCAAGACCATCTAGCCATGCCCCCCCTCCTCGAACTCCGCAACGTCTCCAAGGGCTTCGGCGGCCGCCCCGTCCTGCGGGACATCGACCTCGCCGTCGAGGACGGGGAATTCCTCGCCATCGTCGGCTACTCCGGCGCGGGGAAGACGACCCTCATCTCCCTCCTCGCCGGGCTCCTCCTCCCCGACACCGGGACGGCCGAGATGAACGGCCGGGCGATCACCGAGCCCGGCCCCGAGCGGGGCATCGTCTTCCAGAACTATTCCCTCCTCCCGTGGCTCACCGTCTCGGAGAACATCGCCCTCGCCGTCGACCAGGTCTTCCCGCAGAAGACGGCGGAAGAGCGGGCCGCCCACGTGGAGAAGTACGTGAGGATGGTCGGCCTCTCCCCCGCGCGGGAACGGCGTCCGGCCGAACTCTCCGGCGGGATGCGCCAGCGGGTCTCCGTCGCCCGCGCGCTGGCGATGAACCCGCAGATCCTCCTCCTCGACGAGCCCCTCTCCGCCCTCGACGCCCTGACCCGGGCGACCCTCCAGGACGAGATCGAGAAGATCTGGGAGCACGACAAGAAGACCGTCGTCCTCATCACGAACTCGGTCGACGAGGGGATCCTCCTCGCCGACCGGATCATCCCGCTCACCGCCGGGCCGGGCGCGACCCTCGGCCCCGCCGTGAAGGTCGATATCGAGCGCCCGCGCGATCGCAAGGCCCTCAACAACGATCCCCGCTTCAAGGCGATCCGCCAGGAAGTGATCGAATACCTCCTCGGTCCCGGAGGCCGCCCGAAGGTGACCCTGGAGAAGAAACTCATCCTTCCGAACATCGAGCCCGAAGACCTCTCCCTGCCCCGGAAGCCGTTCACCTTCGGCCGCCAGCCGAAGCGGCCCGACGAGAAGAAGGTCGAGAAAATCGAAACCTCCGCCTGATTTCCCCATGATGATCGACGACGCCTATCTCGACCTTTCCCAGATCACGAAAATCTACCCCACGCCGAAGGGCGAGGCCGTGATCGTGAAAGACTTCAACATGACGATCCGGAAGGGGGAATTCGTCTGCCTCATCGGCCATTCCGGCTGCGGCAAGTCGACGATCCTCTCGATGGTCGCCGGGCTCAACGAGCCGACGGCGGGCGGGATGATCCTGGCGGGCCGCGAGCTCGTCGGCCCCGGCCCCGACCGGGGGATCGTCTTCCAGTCCCCCTGCCTCCTCCCGTGGCTCACGGCGCGGGAGAACGTCCTCCTCGGCGTCGACCAGGTCTTCTACACCGCCAGCCGGGAGGAGCGGCATCAGATCGCCGAGTATTACCTCACCCTCGTCGGCCTCGGCGAGGCGATGGACCAGCGCCCCGCCGCCCTCTCCCAGGGGATGCGGCAGCGGGTCGGCATCGCGCGGGCCTTCGCCCTCTCGCCGAAGATGCTCCTGCTCGACGAGCCCTTCGGGATGCTCGACGGCCTGACGAAGTTCGAGCTCCAGCAGGTCCTCATCGAGTTGTGGCGGAAGGACAGGAAGACCGCCCTCATGGTGACCCACGATGTCGACGAGGCCCTATTCCTCGCCGACCGGATCGTGATGATGACGAACGGCCCCGCCGCCGAGGTCGGCGAGGTGATGGAAGTCCCGTTTCCCCGGCCCCGCGACCGGAAGGCCGTGATGGAACACCCCGATTACTACACCCTCCGGATGCAGCTCATCACCTTCCTGGAAGAGAGGGCCTATCGGGGGCAAAAACCGTCGGACCATTAGAAAACGCCGTCTTGTTCTTCCCCCTCGAGTAAGCTAGCTTTCCTTCATGCACACGACGCTGCCCTTTTTCGCCCTGCTTCCCCACGGCATGGAGTTCTTCTGGATCTTCATCCTGTTCGTTCTCCTCTTCGGCGCGAAGAAGCTTCCCGAACTGGCCCGCGGCCTCGGCAAGAGCCTCGGCGAATTCAAGAAAGCGAAGGACGAGTTCGATCGCGAAGTGAAGACCTCGATCCATGAGACCCCGGCGACCCCCGTCACCCCGGCCACCTCGGCGGTGCCTCCGGCCCTCCCGACGCAGCAGACGATCCAGCCTCCGGCGACCCCTGCCGAAGTGAAGAAGGACGCGCACTAACCGCTGCGGTTCCCTGGCACAGGGACGCGTGATTCCTCCCAGGCGCGTTAGAAACAGCTGAGTACCGCCTTCCGAAGGGGCATCGCCTTTTAGATCGAAGTCACAGTTCCTCCTACCGCCTCTGACGGGAGAGGTTCAAGGAGGGGCGAAGCCCGCTCCTTGGCGTTAAAGCGGGTTGCCTCCAGCTGTACAGGGAAGCGAAGCGATTCTACCCTGCCCCGAAGGGGATGCCCCTCAACTTCGCGCCCCCTTCGACAACTGATTGGCCAGAATCCCGTTCACGATCAGCTGGAGCGGGTGATAGAGCATGATCGGCAGGAGGATCAGGGAGAGATCGGGCCGCGCGCCGAAGATCAGCGCGGCCAGCGGGACGCCCATCGCCAGGGTCTTCTTCACCGAGCAGAAGTAGGCCGCGATCGTGTCGGCGCGGTCGAATCGCAACGCCTTGCAGAGTCCCCATGCAAGGAACGAGATCCCGGCGAAGAGCGCGATCACGACGGCGATGATCTGCACGGTGAGGAGGGAGCTGTACTTGCTCCAGATCCGTTCCGCCACCGAGTCGCAGAAGGCCGTGTAGACGATGCAGAGGATGACGGCGTTGCTGATCCGGGCGGCCCACGCCTTGCGCGGGTCGAACCATTCGCGCAGCCGGGGCCGGAGGGCGGCGCCCAGGCTGAAGGGGATCAGCGTGAGGAGGGTGATCTTCAGCAGCAGCGGGCCGAAGGGCGGCATCGCCCCGTGCCCCGCGCTCTGCATCAGCCAGTGGACGAGGACGGGGGTGGCGAAGACGCCGAGGAGGTTCGAGAAGGCGGCGTTGAAGAGCGCCCCGGCGGTGTTCCCTCCCGCCGTGGTGGTGAAGACGACCGAGGTGGAGACGACGGAGGGAAGGACGCAGAGGTAGAGGAAGCCGCTGCGGATCGCCATCGGCTCCGAGGTCCAGAGGCGGGGAAGGAGGGCGTCGAGCAGCAGGCCGACGAGGGGGAAGAGGACGAAGGTGAAGCCCTGGATGACGAGGTGGAGCCGCCATTGGCCGAGGCTGTTCCTGATTTTCTCGAACGGAAGGGAGAGGCCCTGGAGGAAGAGGATCAGGGCGACGCCGACGTTGTTCAGGATCTCGGGATGGAGGAGGCCGTCGCGGGAGCCGGGGCCAGGCACGAGGAAGGCGACGACGACGGCGAGGCCGAGTCCCAGGACGAAGCCGTTGCTGCGCACCCAGTGGACTTTGGCCTCGGCCATAGCGGCTTTATTTGGAAGCCTATTTGATCAGGTCGAGGGCCGGAACGAAGGCCCCGGGCTTCAGCACGAGGCTGAGGCGCTGGTATTCCTTGATCGTGAAGGGGACGACGGCCCAGTAGGGCTGGTCGTCCTTCTTCAATTCGACCCACAGGAGATAGTTGCCGGGAGGGAACTGGGCATTGGCCTCGAGGTGTTCCCAGCGGAAGCGGCCCCGGTGGTCGACGGGGAGGGATTGGATGAGGTTCCGCTTCGGGATGTCCTGGAGCTGGGCGACGTAGGAGGCGCGCTGGTCGACGATTCGGGTGCGGGCTCCCTCCGTCTCGACCTTCGCGTTGGCGAGCTCGTCCCGCAGGGGGGCGGCGTCGGCCTCGGCGGCGGCGACGTCGGCGGCCGCCTTGTCGACCCGGACGCGGATCTCGTCCATCTTCGGGGAGACGGCCTTGCGGATCGCGGCGGCCTGCGCCTTGATCGCCGTGCGGCGCTCGTCATAGCCCTTCTCGTAGACGTGCCATTCGGCGAGCTGCTTCTCCAGCCACTCGCGCTCTGCCACCGGCTTGATCGGCGCGGGGGGATTGTAGAGGGCGAGGCGGAAGGCGTTCGCCCAGACGTCGGGGGAGCGGAGGGGGTTGGCGTCGGGATTGAGCGTGAAGGGGAGCTTGATCGCGGCGGCCCGGTCGACGAGGGATTGGATGAAGGCGTCGGTCTTCGCCTGGTATTCGGCGTCGAGGGCCCCGCCGGTGTTCTTCCAGACGGCGTCGGCCTCGTTCCGCGCCCGGTCGAGGATGGCGGCGACCTCGGCATTGGCCGCGTCGGCTTCCTGCTGGTAGAGCTTCTTCCGCTGCTCGACGACGGCGAGGTCGCTCGCGATCCGCTTGAGGTTCAGCTCCTTCTCGGCGAGGTCGCGCTCGAAGGGGGCGCGGGCGGAGCGGAACTCGACCCGCAGGGCCGAGATGTCCCCGGAGAAGTCGCGGATGATGGCGACTTTTTCCGGCAGGAGATAATCGGGGGCGACGATGATGCCCTGCATCTGGGTCTGCCGCAGGTAATAGACCGCCCCGTAGGCGAGGCCCCCGATCAGCGCGATGGCGAGGATCCAGCCGAGGATGCGGGAGACGATCGGGGGGATCCGCTTCTTTTTCTTCGGCGCGGAGGCGGGCGTGACGGGAGCCGGGGAGACCGGGACTTCGGCGGTCGAAAGGCCCGGGGTCGGAACCGGGGTCGACGGGCCGGCGGGGATCGATGCGGCGGTTTCCCGCGTCGTGCGGCTCCGGGAGAGAAGGGGGAGGGGAAGCCGGGACTTGGGCGGCGCGGGCGAGACCGCGGCGGGAGGAGCCGGGGCAGGCTTCACGGGCTCGGGCTTCACGGGCTCGGGCTTCACAGGCTCGGGCTTCGCGAGCGCCGCCGGAGGGGGCGTGGGGAGGGGCGGAGGGACGGCCTTCGTGGGAGGCGGCGTCAGCGAGATCGGCGCGGGGGTCGACGGGACGGCGGCGCGGGGAGGGAGGGAAGGGGGCGGCGCGAGGGGGGAGGGCAACGTCGGCTTCGGCGCGGAGGTCGGGGGAGGGGTGACGGGAGCCGGTTTGATCGGCTGGGGGGTGGGCTGGTCGGGCGTGGACATCGTGGGGGCCTAGGCGGGGGTGACCGTCTCTTCGGCGAGGTAGGCGCCCAGGAGGAGGAGGCGCGGGGCGTTGCTTTTCTTGGAGGAAAGAGGGGAGCCAACCAGGGCGGCGCGGAGGCTTTCCTCGAGCTGCGGGAGGGGCGCGGGAGCGGCGCCCTTGGTTCCGATCTCGAGGGAGACGAGGGCCGCTCCGTTCTTTTGGATCAGGAGGCGCGCGCGGCGGGCGCGGCACCAGGCCGCGAGTTTCGCCGTCGAGGTCTTGGCCTGCCCCAGCCGGGTGGCGAGGAAGAGGAGGCGGGTGCCGGGAAGGAGGGCGGTCGAGGCGGGTTCCGATTCGCGGCGGGTGAGGAGGAAGAAGGGAAGTTCGGCCTTCTGCGTCTTGGCGTCGGCCTTGCCTTTGCCCTTCCCTTTGCCCAGCGGGATGGCGGGGCTCAGGACGATCTCGCCGCAGACGTAGAGGTCCTTGGCGATGGCCTCGCCCGAGGCGAGGAGGCTCTCGGGGCAGAACAGGGAGAGGGTGAGGCGGCCGGAGGCGGTCTCGCGGATCAGGGCCTGCGGGCGGGGGACGGCGCGGTAGTGCTCCTCGACGCCGAAGCGGGAGCAGGCGGCGAGGAGGGGGGTGTGGTGGTCGCACTCGTCATGGGTGCCGTCGCCGTCGAGGTAGCCGATGGTGAGGGGCGATTGGCGGGCGCGGGAGCTGGAGAAGATTTCCCGGTAGATGGCGCGGAGGCTGGCGGCGGAGAGGGGGCCGGGGTTCTCTCCGATGAGGAGCCGGAGGAGGCTCTCCTCGCGGTTCGCGTCGAAGGAGTGGTTGTGGGTCTTCTGCTCCCGTTTCATCGCGCCGATCCGGGTCGAGACCTCGAGGCGCTTGTTGAGGAGGGCGACGATGCGGCGGTCGAGCGTTTCGATCTCCTTGCGCAGGGGGGTGAGGACGGCGGGGTTGGCGGACGGGGCGGGCATGGGGCCTAGGCGGAAGGATGGGTCTCGTCGGTTCCGGTCGGGACTTCGGGCGCGATTTCAACGACGGTCTCGCTGATCTCGGCGCTTTCGGTCTCGGGATCGATGACGGTCTCGGTGATGGTTTCGGTCGCCGTCTCGGGTGTCAGGTCGGGTTGGACTTCGGTGGCGGCGGCGGTTTCCGCCTCGGGCTTCGCCTCGCTCTCGCTTTCACTTTCACTCTTGGCGGGAGTCTGGACGGGGAGGGGGATTCGGCGGAGCTCGTCGGCGTTCGGCAGCTCGTCGAGGGCCTTCAGGCCGAAGGTTTCGAGGAACTCGGGGGTCGTCTCGTAGAGCAGGGGGCGGCCCGGAGCCTCGGAGCGCCCGGCGAGCTTGATGAGGCGGCGCTCGAGGAGGGTCGAGACGACGCCGTCGATGGCGACGCCGCGGACGGCCTCGACATCGGCGCGGGAGATGGGTTGGCGGTAGGCGATGATGGAAAGAGTCTCCAATGCAGGCTGACTCAGCTTCGCGGGCCGGGTTTCATCGAAAAGCTGGCGGACCCAGGTGGCGGTCTCGGGCCGGGTGCCGAAGCGGAAGCCCCCAGCGATCTGCTGGAGGTGGAGGCCCCGGGAAGGGACGGCGGTGGCGTACTCCTCCTTCAGCTGGACGATGACGTCGAGGATCTGGTCCTCGGTGACTTCCTTGAAGAGATGGAAGTCGGCGCCGTGGGTCTCGTTGCTCCGGGTGAGGATGTTCAGGAGCTGCCGGGCGGTGAGGGCCTTCGACGAGGCGAAGATCAGCGCCTCGACGACCTGGCGGAGGTCGGCGGGAACGGGGCCGGAGGGGGTGAACGTCTCGGACGAGAGGGGCAGGGAGCCGGGATCGGGCGTCGACGCGGCATCGGCCCCGTCGCTCTCGGGAGCCGCGGCGTCGATATCGAGGACGGTATCGGTATTGGCAGGGATGTCGGATTCGGGAGGGAGGACGTCGTCGGTCATGGCGCTTCGGCTTCGGGTGGAACGGAATCGGGGACGGAGGAATCGGGAACAGGGTCGGGAATCTCGTCCTCGGCGGAAGCGGGAGTCGGCTCAACCTCGACGGCGTCCACCCCCGGCTCTTCCTCGGACGGAGTGGGAGTCTCGTACACCGGGGCGGCTTTGACGAGTTGAATCTCGCCGAAGACCTCGTCCTGGACGGCGGTGATCTGATGGAGGCGGATGAGCTCCAGCAGGGCGAGGAAGGTGACGACGATCTCCGTCCGCCCGGCGTCCTCGGGGAAGAGGTCGCGGAAGAGGATGCGCTCCCGCTGGGAGAGGAGCTGCTGGACGTGGATGATCTTGTCGCTGACGGTGAATCGCTCCTCCATCACCGTGTAGCTCTCCTGCTTCGGCTGGAGGCGGGCGAGGACTTTCTGGAAGGCGGTGATCAGGTCGAAGATCCCGGCCTCGACGCCCTTCGCCCCGGCGGCCTGGAGCTGCTCGTTGAGGCTCTTCGGGTTGAAGGCGGGCTGGAAGATCTTCTCCTGCGTCGCGTTCTGGATCTCGAGCTGGTGGGCGGCGTCCTTGAACTTCTTGTATTCGACGAGCTGCCGGATGAGTTCCCAGCGGGGATCCTCCTCCTCGTCCTCCTCCAGCGGCGGCTGCTGGTCCTGCGGGAGGAGCATCCGGCTCTTGATGTGGAGGAGCGTCGCCGCCATGACGAGGAATTCCCCGGCGACCTCGAGGTCGAGGAGCTGCATCAGGCGGAGCGTGTCGAGGTACTGCTGGGTGATCTTCTCGATCGGGATCTGGTAGATGTCGATCTCCTCCTTGCGGATGAGATAGAGGAGGAGGTCGAGGGGCCCCTCGAAGACGGGAAGGCGGACCTTGAGGTCGAGCTCGGCCTGGACGGGGGCGGCGGCGATGTCGGGCGTCTCGGACATGGCGATGGGATCAGAGGATGCCGACGGCCCGGCGGGCCTTGGCCAGGGTTCCCTCGGCCAGGGCGCGGGCGCGGCGCGCGCCGTCGGCGAGGACGTCGTCGATGATCTGCGGATCGCGGGCCAGCTCGGCGTGCTTCTCCCGGATCGGGGCGAAGCGGGCGTCGAGCTTCGCCAGCAGCTCCTTCTTGTAGTCGCCGTAGCCCCGTCCGCCCTTCTGCATGTCGGCGATGTAGTTCCCGGTCTCCTCCTTCGTCGAGACGAGGGCGTGGAGGGCGACGAGGGTCGAACCCTCGGTCGGCTTCGGGTCGGCGACGGCGGTCGAGTCGGTCTTGATCCCCATGACGGCCTTGGAGAACGCCTTCGCGTCGCCGAAGAGGTCGAGGGTGTTCTTGTAGGACTTCGACATCTTCTGCCCGTCGGTCCCGGGGACGACGGCGACGGTCTCGGCGATGTCGGGCTCGGGGATCGTGAAGACGGGATCGCTCTTCGAGCCGTACTGCTCGTTGAACTTCATCGCGATGTCCCGCGCCACCTCGATATGCTGCTTCTGGTCCTTGCCGACGGGGACGGTGTTCGCCTGGTAGAGGAGGATATCGGCGGCCATGAGGACGGGGTAGGCGAAGAGGCCGTGCGAGGCGGCGAGGCCACGGGCCGTCTTATCCTTGTAGCTGTGGCACCGCTCCAGCAGCCCCATCGGGGTGACGCAGGAGAGGAGCCACGCGAGCTCGTGGACCTCGGGGACGGCGCTCTGGCGGAAGAAGATCGATTTCTTCGGGTCGAGGCCGCAGGCGAGGAAGGCGAGGGTCACCTCGCGGACGCTCTGCCGGAGGGCGGCGGGGTCGGAGACGCTGGTGAGGGCGTGGTAATCGGCGACGAAATAGATCGGTTCCGACGCCTTCGCCTGCCAGGCGATGGCCCGCTCGATCATCCCGAAGTAGTTGCCCAGATGGAGCGCCCCCGAGGGTTGGACTCCCGAAAAAACACGCATCGGGGGAGAATGCGAGAGGAGGCGGGGCTTGTCGAGTTTTGACGCGTTTTTAAGAAAAAGGCTTTTGTGGCGCGGGAATCCCGCTATCGTCCTTTTCTCCTATGGAAACCACGTTGATTTTGTTGAAGCCCGATTGCATTACCAAAGGGCGCGCCGGTGAAGTGATCAAACGCTTCGAGGCGGCCGGTCTCAAGATCCGCGGCGTGAAGATGATCGCCCTGAGCGAGGTCGTCCTGAAGGAGCACTACGCCCACATCGCGTCGAAGCCTTTCTTCCCTGAAGTCCAGTCGTTCATGCAGGGGAGCCCGGTGATCGCCCTCGCCCTCGAAGGCGAGAACGCCATCGGCCAGGTCCGCGACCTCCTCGGGCCGACCGACTCGAAGAAGGCCGCCCCCGGCACGATCCGCGGCGACTTCGGCGTCGACGTCATGGTGAACGTCGTCCACGCTTCCGATTCGCCCGAGAACGCGAAGCTCGAGCTCGCCCGCTTCTTCAAGGACGGCGAAATCTTCGACTACGCCCGCGTCTAGTTCGGACGCTCAACCTGGCGGCTTGCGCGAAACGATAGTTGTTTTACACTATTTAGCTTTCCCATGTTGGTTACCCTCCTCAAATCGAAGCTTCATCGCGCCGCCGTCACGGGGGCGAGCCTTCATTATGAGGGGAGCCTGACGATCTCGGCCGATCTGGCGGAGAAAGCCGGATTCCGCGAATACGAGCGGATCCTCGTCGGGAACATGGCCAACGGGGAACGCTTCGAGACCTACGTCATCCTCGGCGCGGTCGGCGAGGGGCGGATCGAGCTCAACGGTGCGACCGCCCACCTCGGCAAGATCGGCGACCGCCTCACGATCATGGCCTTCGCCCAGGTCGACGAAGCCGATGCCCCGACGCATAAGCCGAAGGTCCTCGTCCTCGACGAGAAGAACGCCATCGTCCGTTCGGAAAAGTAGCGCGTCTGCTCTGAATCGACGTTCAGGGAGGGGACCCGGGTTGGCGGTGAATGCTCCTTCGGGACCGGGCAGAGACCCTGTACAGGTGGATGTAACCCGCACGTATTAGACGACGCAAGAGGGGCTTTGCCCCTCCTGGACCTCCCTGTCTGATAGGCCTGAACTGTTCGGAGCGGCACCGCATTAGGCCGCCCGCTTCGGATAGAAAGGGTCCGCTAGTTCCCCTGTCCGCTTGGGAGGAACTATGCCTTGGAGTGCTGGCGGAGCTTTCTTTTCCCTGATTTCCCCCTTCACTTTCCCTTCATTCTGCCGAAAAGAGTGTGGGGAGGGGAGGGCTCCGTCGTGTTTCCGGTGGGTTGGGACTTGCCAAGTCGAGAGGACTTGCGCACTCTCTCTGAGTCGGAGACAAGGGGATCGGTTAAAAAATACGTAGAATTACGTAAAAATGCAAAAACAAGGGCAACATCGGATGAATCGGGGTTGGACGCTTTCCTTGCGGGAAGTGGCCCTTCGTCTTTTAATGGTCGGCCTCGCCGCCTCCTTCGCCGGCCCGCTCCCGCTCCAGGCGCAATCGACCGTTCCGCCCCCGACCCAGCTTCCCCAGACCCCCCAACAGGCCGCCCAGGTGCCGCCCCGCGGCCAGATGTCCCAGGGCCATCTCTATCCGAAGAACCTCGCCCAGCAGCTCCTCGGCACCCGCATCCGGGTGAACCAGTCGGCGGGCCTCCGGATGATCAACGGCTTCCCCCCTCCGGCGACGGCGGCAGGGACCCTCGACGTCTCCTCCCTCCTCACCTCGAGCTTCGACGGCCTCGAGCTGGCCCCCGGCTTCCACAGCATCACGATCACCCTCGCGAAGCCGATGCCGGTGAACCGCGTCGCCTTCGTCAACATGGAGGCGACCGGCACCTTCAACGTCCTCATCGGCGCCTCCGACCCCCAGCTCCAGCCGACGCCCCCCACGAAGCAGGAGAACGCCCTGGCGGGACCGAGCATGGTGAACTACGCCGTCTTCCAGCCCCAGATGGCGAAGTTCATCCAGATCGAGTTCCGCGTCGTCCGCCCCGGCCGCATCGCCCGCCTCGGCGTCTACGGCCTCGCCTCGGCGCTCGACTTCGCGGTCCGCGTCGGCGACGAGAAGAAGGACGGCCCCGCCGTTCCGCCCGCCCCCGGCGGCCTCGCCGCGACGCCGAAGAGCGGCGCCCCCGGCGGCACCCCCGCGCTGCCGCCGACGAAGGAAGTCTCCGTCGACATGGCGAACATCTCCTCCGGCACCCGGGTCTCCCGCGTCAGCTCCGGCGCGAAGGGCTCCGAGCCGAACCAGATGATCGCCGACGCCCTCGGCTCCAGCTACACCTTCAACGCCGCCGACCCCGCGCCGACGGTCGACCTCGACTTCAAGGGGAAGCGGAAAGTCTCCAGCGCCTCCATCGTCATGGCGGGGCCGCCTGCCCGCGTCGAGCTGATCCGGGCCTCCCCGCCGCCGCCGGTCACCCCCTCCTCCGGCATCGCGACCGTGACGCGCGTCAGCGGCGTTGTCGAGACCCTCTCGATCGACGGCACCGGCCAGTCCCCCGCGAAGCCGGGCGACGTCCTCCTCCCGGGCCGCGTCCTGCGGACCAGCTTCAACTCCTCCGCCGAGCTCGACATTGACGGGAAGTCCCTCCTCCGCGTCGGGCCGAACAGCAGCGTCACCCTCCGCATCGGCACCGCCGCCGGGGCCGAGGTCAGCGTCCTCCGCGGCACCGTCCTCTGGCAGGTCTTCACGCCGGGCGGCGGCGGCCGCCTCATCACGCCGTCGTCGGTCGCCACGATCACCGGCACGACGATCATCGCCGAGGTGAAGCTCAACGGCGCCAGCACGATCAGCCTCCTCGAGACGAGCCGCGCCGACGGCGTCCAGGTGAACTCGACGACGACGGGCGAGACCTACACCCTCCACCCCGGCGAATCGACCTCGATCGGCTCGGGCGGCGCGGCGGGTGCGGGCGGCTCGAACCTCGCCGTCCAGCCCTTCGTCATCCAGAAGGCGTGGGATCAGAGCCCCGTCGGGGCCGGGGCCGGTCCGCTCCGCAACGGCGTCGACCAGGTCTTCGTCCCCGGCGGCATCGTCCCCACCCCGCCCGATGAGGGCGAGGTCCTCGCGACGACGACGACGAAGGGAGGCTTCTCCGAGGCCAAGCTCGACTTCGCCGGGCAATCGCTCGACGGCGTCCGCGTCCGCATCACCCCGCTTCCCGGCGGTCCCGCTGACACCCCCATCACCGTCGTCAGCGTCGGCGTTTCCGGCCAATACCAGGTGCAGGATCTCGACTACGCCTACCAGGGCCGCAGCGTCGCGACGCTCGCCGCCGCGGAGACCGCAGCCGGTCTCAACAACCCGAATGCGAATCCCGCGGGGAACCCGGCTCTCGCGGCGAACGCTCCCGGAGCCACGGGAACGCCCGCAGCGCCGGGCGCGAACGGAGCGCCCTCGACGCCCGGGAATACGGCCAACTCGGCGGCAGGGACTTCCGCTTCCGCGGCGGTGGTCGCCTCGGCGGGAGCGGGGACGCCCGGCTTTGCCGCGGTTCCCGGCCCCACGGGCGCGGGTGCCGACTCGACTGCCGGAGGCAGCGACGACGGGCGGACCGTCGCGCAGGTGGCCGAGCAGGGCGGGGTCGATGGGACGGCCGGAGAGCCGGTCCTGAAGGGCGAAATGATCCCGCAATCGTCGGTCTATCACGATCCTTATTCCCTCTATAGCGCGTGGGAAGACCCCACCCAGGCGTCCCTTATTCTGCCTGTCAACCTTCCCACCGTGCCGTCGGCGGTCAGTAATTGAGAAATAGTTAATGCGTTTAAGTCATTGACAGGGGATTTATTTCTTACACTATTCACCGTAAAATCCCGCTTTTCGCCGTGTACCCGTTTCGGATTTCCATGCCGCTTTCACGCGTTCGCCCCTCTCATCGGGTGTGGTGCGGGGTCGTCGGGATTTTCTTTTTGGGTGCCTTCCCGAATGGCAAGGCCCGGGCGCAGGAACTGACTGATCATCTCCCCGCCCCCCAGGTCCTGATTCCGCGGACCAATCTCGTTCCCGCCGACGCCAATTACACGGCGGTGACGCCCCGGATGATGAATCCCAACGTCCCGCTGCGCGGCGACGGGAATGTCGCCGCTCCCTCGGTCTCCCCCTCCGGCGGCTCGTCGGCGACGGCGACCGCGAAAAAGCCGAAACGCGATTCGATGTCCTCCGTCTACGACGCTCCGCCCGTGGCGGCCTCCCCCTCGGTCGGCAGCACCGGCTCGACGCCCGGGAACGCGGCGGGTACCGATCCCGCCACGGCCCGGCCCGGCACGACCTCGACCGCCGCCAATGGAGCCACCGGCACCAACGGGGTCAAAAAAGCCGCCGGAACGACGCCGAAGACCAATTCCAACGTCGCCTCCGCCCCCTCGGGTGCCTCGCCTGCCGACAATGCGCTCCCGGGCGCCTCCGACGCGGCGTTGATGGATTCGATGGGGACCGACCTCCACCTCGAAGGCCCCGGCCCGCTCGTCATCACCGATACCGATAGCCCCCCCTCCGCCAGCCCGAAGACCGCGACGCTCGGCGGCAAGGCCCCGGCAACGAACGACGACGCCCCCCGGATGCGGGCGGCGGTTCCCCAGGTCGCGGGGGCGCAGCCCAATTTCCGCTCCACGATGCCCCCGCTGCGCGCCCCCCGCCCGCCCGACCAGGAGTATTACAACATCAAGGCGGGGCCCGCCCTCGTCCGCCTCAACGCGGGCATCCGGGCCGAGTTCAACGACAACATCGCCCTCTCCAACACCGACAAGAAGGCCGACTTCGGCATCACGCCCGGGACGACTCTCAACCTCAAGATCCCGCTCACCGTCGTGAACGGCGTGACGACGAACCAGATCAACCTCGACCTCGGCATCGCCTACACCTACTGGCTGAAGAACGGTGGCTCGTTCTCCCCGCTCTCGACGCTGAACATGAGCCCCGGATCGAGCCTCTCCTTCAGCATCCTCGCGGGAGACGACGTGGTCATCACCCTCTTCGACAACTTCGGCTTCCAGTCGGCCCCGATCAACGTCGTCGACGTCCAGGGGGTGAACGCCTTCGAGGTCTTCGAGAACACGATGGGCCTCAACGCGGCGTGGGACCTCGGCTACATGACCCTCAACGCCGGGTACGGCTACGGCCTCTCCATCCATCCCCAGCAGGAATTCGGCGGCCTCGACAACCAGAGCCACAACTTCTCCCTCGCCGGGACCTTCGTCCTCTCGGAGTCGACGACGGCGGGCGTCTCCGCGACCCTCAACCGGACCGAGTTCACCGACACCTCCGACCCGAATTCGACCATCGGGATGGGCAAGGACAATTTCTGGAACATGTCGCTCGGGCCGTTCATCACTCACCGGATCTCCGATTTCATGTCGATCTCGGCCACGGCCGGTTTCAGCCAATACATCTTCGACACGCAGCCCGACCCCGGCACCAGCCTCTACTACTCGGTGATCTTCCAGCACAAGCTCAACTCGGTCGTCTCCTACACCGTCCAGGCGGGCCGGAGCACCCAGCTCGGCACGTCGAGCGACCTCCTCGACACCACGACGGTCGCCTTCCGTCCCAGCTACCAGTTCCTCCCGAACTGGACCATCGGGAGCGACTTCTTCTACCAGAACGCCCACGCGGTCGGCGGCTCCAACAGCGGGGAAGACATCGACCGTTACGGCCTCGGCGTCGGCGTCACCCACGCCTTCGGCGACCGCCTCTCCGGCTCGGCCACCTACCGCTACACGTGGAAGGACTCGACCATTCAGTCGAACGAGTATCAGCAGAATCTGCTCACGTTCAGCGTCGATTATGCGTTTTAAGCGGAGCCGGAAATCCGGGGGAGGGGAGGGCGCGGGAGTCCTGCCCGCGATCGTTCTCCTCGGTTTCCTCTGGCTGGAAGCGGGCGGCCTCTCCCTCCGGGCCGCCGATCCGGCTTCCCCCGCTCCCGCCCCGGCCCCGGCCCCCTCTTCTCCGGCCGCCCCGTCCTCCTCTCCCTCCCCGGCGGCTTCCTCGACCCCGCCCCCGGCGATCTCCCCCCTTCTGCCGACGATGCCGTCGAACCGGCCCTCGCTCCCCTCGGGCCGGTTGAACTTCGGCGCGCTCCGCGATCCTTCCTCGCCCCTTTCCCTGATCCCGATCCCGACCGTCGGCGGCGACGGCACCCTCACCCGCATCCCGCTGCCGAAGGACGCCGAAGCCAAGGCCCAGCTCGACGCGCTCGACGACAAGACGAGCCTCGGCGCGGGCGACCAGTTCACCTACCAGGTGATCGAGGACCGCGATCCGCCGAAGCGGCTGACCGTGAACGAGCTCGGCGAGGTCGACGTCCCCTACCTCGGCCGCGTCAACATCTACGGCAAGACGCCCCGCCAGCTCGCGCTGAGCCTCAAGGCCTCGCTCGAAAAGGAGCTCTATTTCCGCGCCACCCCCCTCATCCTGATCGACGACATCGCGCAGAGCCGGGGGGCCTTCTACATCTACGGTCAGATCCGCAATCCCGGCCAGCAGAGCATCGCGCCGAAGACCGGCACCCGGATCAGCCGCGCGATCCTCAACGCGGGCGGCCTGACCGACACCGCCGACAAGACCCGGGTCACCATCCTCCGCAAGGAAATCGACGACCAGGAAAAGACGATCACCCTCGACATCACCGACATCCTCGACCAGCCCAACGGCCCCTCCGACATCCTCCTCCGCCCCCAGGACGTCGTGACGATCCCCGTCCTCGCCGACGCGAAGCGGGCCCGCATCCTCGTCCTCGGCCGGGTCAACTCCCCCGGCGAGCAGATCCTCCCCCCCGCCAACGCCGATCCGCTCAACGTGAGCCGGGCCATCCTCCAGGCGGGCGGCTTCGCCCCCTTCGCCGACCGGCACAAGGTCCGCATCCTCCGCCAGAAGGAGGGAAGCGTCGACCGCGAGGAGATTTTCGTCGATGTCCTTGAAATTCTCGAGAAAGGGCGGGACGATCTCGACATCCCCCTGCAGGCCAACGATCGGGTGATCGTAACCCAGAAGGTCTTCAATTTCTAAAGCGGCCATGGAACCGATCCCTCCCTCCGCTCCCGGCACGCCCGGCGGTTTCCCCCCGCCCCAGGCCCCGTCGTCCCCGATGACGGCGGCGATGTCGCAGGCCGGGGGACGCGTCCCCGGGACCTTCATGTCCCGCCTCCACCGGTACAAGCTGCTGGTCAAAAAGTTCTGGTGGATCCTTCTTTTCTGCACCGCCGTCGGCATCGCCATCCAGGCCTACAAGATCGCCCACGAGGTCCCGAACTACGCCTCGACCGCGCGGCTGATGATCAACACTAAGATCAACGTCACCGAGAGCTCCGTCAGCACCACCGAGGTCGGCAACTACATGGAAACGCAGATCGCCCTCATGACCAGCCAGAAGGTCTACACGGCGGCGATCAACGCGCTGAAGGCGAAGAACCCCGGCTTCGTCGAGTCCGACGTCCGCATCGACGTCCACCCCCTCGGCAGCACGCCGATCCTCATCATCCGGGCGATGAGCTCCGACGCCCAGTTCGCCAAGGACTTCCTCCAGGCCGACATCGACGCCTACATCGCCCTCCAGCACGACATCAAGGTCGACGACAAGGACCGGGCGATCAAGGACATCACCGACGAGTTGACCAAGGCCGAGGCGACCCTCCAGACCGACGAGGACGACGTCCTCGGCTTCCAGAAGGCGAACAACATCGTCTTCCTCCAGGAACAGGGGAGCAGCCTCGGGAGCCATCTGGCCCAGCTGAACAACCAGCTCGTCGATCGGAGGAACGAGTACGATCTCCTCGTGAAGCTGACGGCGAAGCAGGGCGACCTCCAGGGCCTCCCCGTCGTCGCCGGGGCGAGCAACAGCCAGCAGGAGAGCCGGATGCGCCTTGCGGCGGCGACGACCGAGTTCTTCAAGGCCCAGCAGAAGGCGCAGGAGCGGATCACCGAACTCGAGACCCAGATGAAGGAGGAAGAGGAATACCTCCGCCCGGCCCATCCGAAGCGGGTCGCCCTGGCCGCCCAGATCGCCGACCTGAAGCGATCCATCACCCTCTCCAAGGAACAGAACATCGAGGAGGCGAACGTCCGCCGCGAGACCCTCGCCCTCGAGATCCAGCACCTCGAGGCGATGGTGAAGGAGTACGAGCCGAAGGCGATCTCCCTCGGGGCGAAGCTCGCCGAGTTCGAGCGCCTCAAGAGCAAGCGGAGCATGGACCAGAGCCTCTACGAGAGCCTCCTCCAGAGCGTCCAGAAGATCGACCTCAACCGCCGCCTCGACGAGCAGCGGTTCACCCTCATGGAGCCGCCCTCCGACGCCACCTCGATCAAGGACCAATACCAGGTCCGCCTCCTCTCGGCGGGCCTCGGCGGCCTCATCGTCGGCATGGCGATCCTCTTCATCATCGACCGCTTCGACGACCGGATCAACTCGACGACCGAGCTGCGCGATTACTTCTCCGAGCGGATCCTCGGCCAGATGCCCTTCGAGGTCTCCCTCGGCGACCGCTCGAACCGCCGCCTCATCCAGCCGGGGGATGATCGGCACACCTACAGCGAATCGTTCCGAAACCTGCGGTCGGCCCTCATGTTCATGGAGGTCGACGGGGCGAGGCCGCGGACGATCCTCTTCACCAGCGCGAGCCCGGACGAAGGCAAGACCACGGTGGCGACCAACTTCGCCATCACCCTCGCCATGCTCGAGGGGCGGGTCCTCCTCGTCGACGCCGACTTGCGCCGAGGCGGCCTCAACCGCCTCCTCGACATCGACGCCCCCCTCGGCTTCACCGACGTCCTCCTCCACGGCGCCGATTGGCGGAAGGCCGTCGTCCCCTCGAAGCACAAGAACCTCTCCGTCATGGTCTGCGGCAAGTACACCTCGCAGGGGGCCGAGCTCTTCCTCTCCCCGATCACCGACGGGATCCTCCGGGAGATGTACAACGAGTTCGATTACATCATCTTCGACACCTCGCCCGTCATGGCCGCCGACGACGCGACCAGCCTCGCGCCGAAGATCGACGGCACCATCTTCGTGCTCCGCGCCAGCATGACCTCGGCCCGCGCCGCCCGCAACGCCCTCGACCAGCTCTACCATCGCCAGGTCAACGTCCTCGGCCTCGTTCTGAACTCGGTCAACGCGCTCCTCCCCGATTACTACTATTATTACCGTTACTACGAGTATTACCGCCCGAAGGACGAGGTGATCGAGGGTGCCCCCGGCACGCCGCGTCGCGGCAAGGACGGCTCCAAGCTATGACGGCCCAGAAGAGCTCTGACTCGAGCTCTGATCCGAGCTCCGTCCCGCATGAGATCCGGATCGAGCGGAAGGACGGCATCCGCTGGCTCGACTGGCGGGAGTTCGTCGAATACCGGGACCTGCTCTGGACCCTCGTCCGGCGCGATTTCGTCGCCCGCTACAAGCAGACGATCCTCGGCCCCGTCTGGTTCCTCTTCCAGCCGCTCGTCACGATCCTCGTCTTCGGCGTCGTCTTCGGCAGCGTGGTGAAGATCCCGACCGACGGCGTGCCGCCCCCGCTCTTCTACATGGCCGGGCTCCTCGGATGGAATTTCTTCCTCAGCATCTTCCAGACGACGAGCGTGACGCTGACGTCGAACGCCCAGCTCTTCGGCAAGGTCTACTTCCCCCGCCTCATCGTCCCGCTGGCCGCCGTCTTCGGCAACCTGCTGAACTACTTCCTCCAGCTCCTCCTCTTCGGGGCGCTCTTCCTCTACTACAAGGTCCGCCTCGGGGCGGGGATGTCGATCGGGATGCCGCTCCTCGGCCTCCCCCTCCTCCTCGCCTCGATCGCGGCGGTCATGATGATCGGGCTCGGCATGGGGCTGCTGGTCTGCGGGATGACGGTCCGCTTCCGCGACCTCCACCACCTCATCCCGCTCTTCTCCCAGCTCCTCTTCTACGTCACTCCGATCGTCTATCCCCTCACGCAGGCGCCCGAGAAATGGCGGTGGCTCTTCGCCCTCAACCCGATGAGCGGCGTCGTCGAGCTGGGCCGCTACAGCCTCCTCGGCACCGGCCACCTTGCGGCGGGGACGGTGCTGCTCGTCTTCGCCGAGGCGGTCGTCCTGCTGGCGGCGGGGATTCTGTGCTTTGAACGGGTCCAGCGTTCCTATATTGATACGGTCTAGCCTTCCCTATCGCCATGTCCCAGCCCGTCATCGAAGTTGAGAACCTCTCGAAGCGTTATTTCCTCGGCGAGATGCGGGCGCAGTCGATCCGCGAGACGCTCGAGCTCTGGTGGGGCCGCGGCGGCAAGGGCCGGGAGGCCCGCGAGAAGCGCGAGCTGTGGGCCCTCCGCGACGTTTCCTTCCAGGTGAAGCAGGGGGAGATCCTCGGCGTCATCGGGGCGAACGGGGCGGGGAAATCGACCCTCCTGAAGATCCTCTCCCGGATCACCGAGCCCGAGTCGGGCGTCGCGGTGATGCGGGGCCGGGTCGCCTCGCTCCTCGAGGTCGGCACCGGCTTCCATCCCGACCTGACGGGCCGCGAGAACATCTTCCTCAACGGCGCGATCCTCGGCCTGAAGCGGAGCGAGATCGTCGCCCGGTTCGACGAGATCGTCGCCTTCTCCAGCATCGAGAAATTCGTCGATACGCCGGTGAAGCGTTATTCCTCCGGCATGTACGTCCGCCTCGCCTTCGCGGTGGCGGCCCACCTGGAGCCCGACATCCTGATCATCGACGAGGTCCTCGCCGTCGGAGACAGCTCCTTCCAGAAGAAGTGCCTCGGCAAGCTCGAGGAGGCGAGCCGCAGCGGCCGGACGATCCTCTTTGTCAGCCACAACATGGTGGCCGTCCGCAGCTTCTGCTCCCGCGCCCTCTGGATGGAGCAGGGCCGGGTGGCCGGGGACGGCGCGCCGGGCGAGGTGATCAACCGCTACCTCGTGCGGCCCGACGCCCGCGCCGTCTCCCGCCGCTGGACGGCGGCCGAGGCCCCGGGCGCGGGCGGGGCGAAGATCCGCTCGATCCGGGTGGAGAACAGCGATCCCGCCGAGGGGTTCGACGGGATCGCCGTCGAGCGGCCCGTTCGGGTGACGATCGAGGTCGAGACGTCGCGCTCCTTCGAGCGGCTCGACACCACGCTCCACTTCTTCAACGAGGAGGGGATCCTCGCCTTCGGCACGGGGACGGCCGACGACCACGTCGCGGGCTTCGACCGGATCGAGGCCGGGCTATATCGCTCGACCCTCGTCATCCCCGCCCGCTTCCTCAACATCGACCTCTACGCGGCGAACCTCCTGATCGTCGAGAACTCGACCGAGATCATCCATCTCCAGGAGGGGATCTTCTCTTTCCGCGTCGAGGAGACCGAGCCCCGCGCCGGGGGCTGGCACGGCCCGCGCGTCGGCGTCGTCCGCCCGCAGATGCCGTGGCGGGTCGAGCGATTGGAGCGGCCGGAACCTTCAACCGACCTCGAAATCCGACTCTCATGAGCCTCCTGGAAGAAAAGCAGTTCATCTTCGTCGTCGGCTCCCCCCGGAGCGGGACGACATGGTTCCAATACCTCATCGGTTCCCATCCGCAGGTGGCGTCGACCTTCGAGCTCACGATGTTCGAGAGCTACCTCAACTCCTGGCGCTATCACTGGAAGGAAGAGCAGGAGCAGGGCGTCGTCTCCTCGATCAGCCGGGGCCTCGCCCACCTGTGGCGGGAGGAGCAGTTCGACGCCTTCCTGCGGGAGTTCCTGGAGCGGTGCTACGCCTCGGTCCTCGAGGGGAAGCCCGCCGCCTCGGCGATCCTCGACAAGAGCCCCGACAACGCCCTCCACATGCCGATGATCGCCCACTTCCTCCCGAAGGCGAAGTTCATCCACATCATCCGCGACGGGCGCGACGTCGTCTCCTCCATGGTGGCGGCGAACCGCTCCATGCACTTCGGCGCGGGGACGGTGCCGCAGGCGGCCGCCGAGTGGGTCCGCTACGTCCGGGCCTGCCGCGAGGCCGGGGCCCGTCCCGAGATCGCCCCCCGCTACGCCGAGGTCCGCTACGAGGCGCTCCTCCGCGACGGGGCCGGGGAACTGCGCCGCGTCTTCGACTTCCTCGGCCTGCCGACGACCGACGCCGAGATCGCCGCCTTCCTCGAGGCGAACCGGATCGACTCCCTGCGGAAGAAGGCGACCGACTCCAAGGCGGCCTACCCGGCCCAGCACTACCGCCGGGGGAAGGCCGAGGGGTGGCGCGACGATTTCAACATCTTCCGGCGGGGCCAGATCGACGCGGCGGCGGGCGGCCTCCTGTGCGAGCTCGGCTACGCCGCGCCCGGCTGGTGGGGGAACGCCCTTTCCCGCTGCGCGGTTTCCCTGGCGGTCCGGCTCAAGCTCCGCCTCCGCAAGGAGGCCCTCCACATGGGCTACCGGTTCATGAATCTTTCCTCGAAGCTGTAAGTTGTGACAGCCGTGACTCCCGTGAGCGGTGCCGCGCCCAAGGTGACCGTGATGATGATGACCTCGCCGGGGTTCGCTCCCTATTTCCGGCAGGCCATCGAGAGCGTCCTGATGCAGCGCACCTCCTTCGAGTTCGAGGTCGTCGTCGGCGACGACAATTCCAAGGACGGGACGCGGGAGATGATCTCCGAATACGCCGAGCGGTACCCGGGCCGGGTCCGGCCCGTCTTCCACGTGGAGCGGTGCGGCAACTGCGTGCGGAACTTCGCGGCGACGTTCCCCCATTGCCGGGGGGAATACGTCGCCCGCCTCGACGGGGACGACTACTACACCGATCCGGCGAAGCTCCAGAAGCAGGTCGACCTCCTCGACGCCCATCCCGAACTCGCCTTCTGCGCCCATTGGACGGCGCTCTTTTCCGACGACGGCGGCATCCTCACGGAACGCTACGGCCCGGCCCACTACCGGCCCGTCTACGGCCTCGACGATTTCCTCGAGGACGGACCCTTCCTGCCGACCTCGGCGGTGATGTTCCGCCGGGCGGGGCTGGCCCCGCTCCCCGCCTGGTTTCCGAAGCTTCCCCACGAGGACCTCGCCTCGTGGCTCCTTCTCTGCCGGAGCGGCGCGTGCGGTTTCCTCGACGAGGTGATGTCGGCCTACCGTTCCCGTCCCGAGGGCTTCTACCAGGGATCGGGCGAGCTGGAGATGTGGGAGTCCCAGGTGGAGTGCCTGACGCAGCTGAGGCGGAACTTCGGCGAAGTCGTCCAAGGACCGGTCTACCGCCGGGGGATGGCCCGCCTCTGGGGCGCGCTGGCGCAGGAACGCCGCCGCTCCGGCCTCCGCTGGAGCGCCCTCGCGGCGACGTTCCGCGAGGCCCTCTGCCGCGTGGGCGAGCCTGCGCGGTGGAAGGACTTCCTCCGGGTCGCCCTCTTCCTCCATCTTCCCTTTCTCTACCGCGTGACGGGGTTCCTCGGGAGGGGCCGGAAACCGGTTCCCCCCTCGAAGGGGAACTCGGTCATGCATCGCTAACAGGCTCTAAAGCCTCTTCGATCCCGGATTGCTAACGCCCCCCGATTGCCCTCTACTGGTGGGCACCCTTCCCGTCGGCGGGATCAAAGTAAAAGCATGAGTTGGCGCGATCTCCTACGTCCCCTCCTTCCCCGTTTCGGGAAGGCCTTGTGGCACCGTCTCCAGGGCGATGCGGTGATCCTGGCCTACCATCGGGTGACGACGCTTCCCCCGGGCAGCGATCCCTACCGCCTCGCCGTCACCCCGGCGACGTTCGACGCGCAGATGGAGATCCTCCGGAGGAAATTCCGTCCCGTTTCCCTTTACCAGATCGCCGACTCCCTCCTCGGCGGCGCGCCGCTTCCCCGCCGCGCCGTGGCGGTGACCTTCGACGACGGCTATGCCGACAACGCCCTGGAGGCCGCCCCGATCCTCATCCGGCACGGGGTCCCCGCCGCCTTCTTCGTGACCTCGGGGATGATCGAGAACCGGGACGAATTCTGGTGGGACGATCTCGAGCGGCTCGTCCTCGCCCCGGTGAGGCTGCCCGACCGGTTCGCGCCCGCCTGGGCGGAGCCGTTCGTCTGGGAGGCCAATGACGCGGGGCGCGAGGATCTTCCCGCCGAGGGGGCGGTCTTCCCGCGCGGGATCTCCAAGGGACGGCGCGAGCTCTTCCTCCGGCTCTCCCGGATGCTGAAGCAGCTCCCCCGCGAGGAGCAGATCGCGCGGCTCGACGCCGTCGCGGAATGGTCCGACTTCGGCCTCGTCCGCGAGGTCCGCTCCAACCGGCGCACCATGACCGCGACCGAGCTCCTGAACCTTTCCCGGAATCCGCTCTTCACCATCGGGGCCCACACGATGACCCATCCCCGGCTCGCCGCGCTTCCCCCCGCCGCCCAGCGGGAGGAGATCGAGGGGAGCAAGCGGGACCTCGAGGCGCTTCTGGGCCGCTCGGTCGGGATGATCGCCTATCCCTACGGCGATCCGGCCTCGGTCGGCGAGGCCGCCCCCCGGGCCGCCCGGGAAGCCGGGGTCACGTGCGGCTTCACCGCCTCGGGCGGCTACGTCCGGCGCGGGACCGATCCGTTCTCCGTTCCCCGCTTCTTCGCCTACGAGTGGAGCCAGAAAGAATTTCTGTACGAACTGAACCGCCTTCTTTAAAAGGGAACCCATGCGCATCACCGAGGATGAGGGCCGTCCCGCCGTCGACAGTCCCGGCATCCGGCTCCGGAACCGGCTGGCGCGCTTCCGCTTCCGGCCCTGGGTGAGGCTCCTCTTCGGCTTCGGCACCCGCCCGCTCGATGGCTTCTGGGGCTGGGGCCGGGGGACGCCGATCCACCGCTGGTACCTCGACCGCTTCATCGAGGAGCATGCCGCCGACATCGGCGGCCACGTGCTCGAGTTCTCCGAGGACCGCTATGCCACCCGCCACGGCGGGGCGCGGGTGACGAAGCTCGACATCGTCGACCTCGAGGCGACGAACCGGGCCGCGACGATCGTCGCCGACCTCACGAAGCCGAACGCCGTCCCCTCGGCCGCGTTCGACTGCATCCTCTGCACCCATGTCCTCCACCTCGTCGGCGATTATCCGGCGATGCTCGCCGAGTTCCACCGGATGCTGAAGCCGGGCGGCGTCCTCCTCGTCGCCGTCCCGCAGATGTCGATGGCGGCGGCGAAGGACATGCCGTGGATCGAGTTCTGGCGCTTCACGCCGGTCGGCCTCGGCCTGGCGCTGGAGAAGGACTTCGGCCCCGGCGCGGCGGCGATCCGGGGATACGGCAATTCCCTCACCTCGGCGGCCGAGATCCGGGGCCTCGCCGCGGAAGACATGACGGAACGGGAACTCCTCGTCGACGACAATCGCTTCGCCGTCGAGGTCTGCGGCCGCGTCGTGCGGCGGGCGTGAGGACCGGGAAAACCGAAAGGGAACGGCGATGCCCCGCACCCGCCTGAACATCGCCTTCGTCAACACCTGCTACCGCCTCGGCGGGGCCGAGACGGTGACGGCCCAGCTGCGGCGCGGCATGGAGGAGCGGGGCCACCGGACCCGCCTCTTCGTCGGCCTGCAGAAGACTTATCCCCTCGGTGACGGCGTCCGCCCGCTCTATCCGCGCGCGCTCAGCTACCTGCGGAACAGCCGCCTCGGCGCCCGGGTCGAGGCCCTCGCCCCCGTCCTCCCGTGGAGCGACCGGGCCTTCCGCCGCCTCGCCTCGTCCGATTTCGACGTCGTCCACCTCCACAGCTTCCACGGCGAGTATGCGACGCTGGAGAGCCTCGCCTGGCTCGCCCGCCGGAAGCCGGTCTGCTGGACGATCCACAGCCACTGGCCGGTGACGGGCGGCTGCGCCCACCCCCTCGGCTGCGAACGCTACCAGGACGCCTGCGGGGAGTGCCCCCACCTCGACCAATGGCCGATGAACGGCGTCGACATCACGGCGGAGCAGCTCGCGGCGAAGCGGCGCTGGCTCTCCGACGCCCCGATCCACGCCGTCGCCGTCTCGGACCATTCGCTGAAGCTCATCGGGCGGAGCCCCGTCTCGGCGCGGTGGGCGGTGACCCGCATCCACAACGGCATCGGGATGGACTGGGCGCAGGGGGGCGATCGACGCCGCGATGCCGCGTTCCGCGCTTCCCTGGGTCTGAGCGTCGATCCCGCCGTACGGACGATCCTCATGGTGAATCGCGACTACCGGAACCGCGACAAGGGCTTCCCCGAGATGGCCGAGGCCCTCCGCTCCATCGACCCGCGCGGGATCCAGGTCGTCCTCGTCGGCGGCGCGGCGGCGTGGGCGCGGGGGGAGCTTCCTCCCGGTCTCGATTGCGTCGAGGTCGGTTACGCCGTCGGAGAGCGGCTCCAGGATTTCTACCGGGCCGCCGATTATTTCCTCTTCGCCTCGGCGGGGGAGAACTTCCCCTGCGTGATCCTCGAGGCGATGGCGGCGGGCTGCGCCATCGTCGCCACGCCGACGCAGGGGGTGACGGAGCAGATCGTCCCCGGCGTCAACGGCTGGCTGGCCGGGGAAATCACGGGGAAGGCCCTCGGTCTCGCGTTGCAGAAGGCTCTCGATGGCGGGGACGATCTGCGGGAGTCGATCTCCCGGGCGGGGCGGGAGTGGGCCGTCACCCATTTCTCCGAGGAGACGATGGTCGACCGCTATGAGTCTCTTTACGGCGCGCTGGCCGGGGGCGGAGTCGGGACTGCCGGAGTCGTCGGCACCTGAGCGGGGGTCGCGGTCGGGACCTTTATGAAGAGTGCACCGCTCGCCGAGCTATAGGCGGGCTCGGGCGCGAAGCCGAGGGCGGCGAGGCGCGCCACCGTCTCCTCCCGCTTCCCTTCCTCGGCCGTGACGACGGCGGCGGCGATCCGTTCGGGCCCCGTCGCCTGGTAGGTCGCCTCGAAGGCCCGGCTCCCCGCCATCCCCCCGTCCATCAGGGCGCGGCGGTGGGAGTAATAGGGGAGAGAGGGATCGTAATCGTATCCGAGGTAGAGGACGAAGTTCTCGGCGGGGACATGCTCCTCGATCGCGGCGGCGAGGGCGAGGGCGTCGGTATCGGTCCGGTTCTGGAGCGGAAGGAACTGGGTCCGGTAGCCGTTCAGCATGAGGAGGGCGACGGCGAGGAGGACGGCGCGCATCAGCCACGGGGAACTCAACCGGCGGAGGACGAAGGCGAGGAGGGCGCCGAGGGGGAGGAAGAGGTAGAGGGCGTTCTCGGTCCAGTAATATTCGTGGACGAAGAAGAGGTTCAGGAAGACGAGGGGCCCGGCGAGGAAGCCGAGGCCGAGGAGCCCCAGCCGGAGGGGCATCCGGGGGAGGGCGACGAAGAGCGGCACGAAGAGGACGAGGGTGTATTTCATCCCGAAGATCGCCGGGAGGGCGCGGTCGAACGAATGGCGGTACGTGGCCGGGGAGAGGTATTGGGCGGAGGTGCCGAAGTTCCAGGAGACGAGGCTCTTCGACGAGAGGATGGCCGAGGCGAGGGGATTCGCCGCTTTCACGACGTCGGTGTAATGGACCCACGCGTAGGAGGCGGCGACGGCTCCCGCGAGGGCGAGGAAGGGGTGGGCGACCGGCGTGAGGCTGCCGCGCCGGAAGGCGGTCTCGACGAGGAGGGCGGCGGCGGGGGCGCAGGCGATGAGGAGGACGGTGACCTTCGTGAGCCCGGCGAGGGTGCCGAGGAGGAACGCGGCCCCGGCCCAGAGGAGGCGCCGCCCGGGGACCGAGGGATGGGACTCGGCGCTGCGGAGGAGCGCCTCGAGGAAGAAGAGCGAGAGGGCGAGGGCCGTCGTCTCGATCAGGAAGGCGCGGGAGTAGAAAATGTAGAGGGGCGAGAGGAAGAGGAGGCCGAGGGCGATCCAGGGCGCCTCGGGGCCGAGGACCGGGACGAAGCGCCGCATCAGGACCGCCGCCGCCGCCGCCGCCGCGAGGAAGCCGAAGAGCGAGAGGCCCCGTCCGGCGGCGTCGAGCGGCCAGCCGCCGAGGCGGGAGATCGAGGAGGCGAGGGCGGCATAGAGGGGGAACTCGAGCGGGGCGGCGGCGGGCGCGCCGAAGATCGGCGTGCTGTAGGCGGGCCGGTAGCCGTCGATCGGGAGGTAGGCGGCGGTGATCGCCGTCTGGGTTTGCCGCCATGCGTAGTGGTCGAGGAGGGGGCGGTTCCATCCGATCAGCGCGAGGCCGAGGTGGGCGAGGAGCGCCGCGAGGCAAAAGATCCGGGCATCGCGGAGGAAGGGAGAACGCTTCGATGCCATCTACCCGGAGGCTACCGAAAGCGGAGCGTCGAGGGCAAGACAAGGAAGGGGGAAGGCCTCCCTCCGGCGGCGAAAGAAGGGAAAAATGGGGAGGATTGGAGGGTTGCGCGGCGAAAGCCGCTTCTTCATGATGGCGCGGAATGAACCCGACCGTTCCGACCGCTTCCGCGCCCCTGCTGACCCGGATCGTGACGGTCTATCGGCAATGGGATTGCATCGCCCGCTGGATCGACGATCCGGCGCTCGCCGATCCCCGCGTGGAGTGGATCTTCGTCAACGACGCGGAGGGCGATCCGGCACCCGCCGCGCTGCGCCAAACGGCGGTGGGGCGGCAGGCCCGCTTCGTCGAGGAGGGGATCAACCGGGGCCGCTCCGGCGCCCGGAACCACGGGGCGGCCCTCGCCTCGGCCCCCTTCCTGGCCCACGTCGACGGGGACGATCTCCCGCTTCCCCTTCCGCCGACGTTCGCGCCGCCCGAGGCCGACCTCCTTTTCCTTCCCTTCGCCTGCGAGGGCAAGGGAGACGGGGAGTCGTGGAGCGAGAACCGGATCGACACGGCGGTCTTCGGGGAACTCTTCCGCGCCCTCGGCGTCGCCGGGGACGTCGATTGGCGTCCGGCGGCGCTGGTGTGGCGGCGGGAGGCCTTCGGGCGGATCGGCGGCTACGACGGCCGCTTCGAGGGGGCCGAGGACGCCCACGTCGTCTGGAAGGCGCTCCGTCCGGGGCTCGGCTTCCGGACGGCCCGGGGGGAGCGGGCCCTCGTCGCGGTCGCCTCGGGCGGGGCGCGATCCGGGTTGGTCTACCTGACCTCGGGACGGCTCCGGTTCTGGGAGGAAGTCGAGCGCACGGGCGGGACCCTCGGGGCGATCGGGCACCGGGCGCGGTCGGTCCAGCTGCGCGTCGTCTTCTGGACGATCCGCAACGCGCTGATCGCCGACGGCGGCCCCTTCGCGGGCGTGGGCGAGGGATTGAAGATGGGCTGGAACACGATCCGGCATAAGATGATTTCCAGGAAAGCGTGATGGACCTCCCTTCCCATTCCTCCCCCTCCTCCTTGGGCCGGACGATTGTCGCGACCCTCTGCGAGGGCGATTACTGGTGCGGCGCGTCGGCGCTGGCGAATTCCCTCGCCGCCTCGGGTTTCCGCGGGGTCTTCCGCATCGGCTACCGGGGGCAGGCCCCGATGTGGGCGCAGCGGGCCGACGGGCGCTCCGAGGGCGGCTTCGCCTTCTCGCTCTTCGAGGTCGAGACCGATTACCACCTCACCCATTACAAGCCCGAGTTCCTCCTCCGCGTGGCCGGGGAGGAGATGGAGCCGTTCGACCGGATCGCGCTGATCGACGTCGACGCGATGGTCGACGCGCCCTGGTCCGAATTCGACGCCTGGATCGACCGGGCGATCGCGGTCTGCGAGGACGTGAACGGGAGGCTCCCCTTCGACGCGCCGAAGCGCGAGGGCTGGCGGCGGTTCTTCCAGAACGAGGCGGAGCGGGGGAGCGGCTACGCCTTCCCCGGGCCGACGGGCGCGGCGCGGGAGGGGCTCTACGCGAACGGCGGCTTCATCGGCCTCCGTCGGGAGCGGCTCGGCTTCCTCACCCTGTGGCGCGACCTGGTCGAGGCGATCGCCCCCTCGGTCGGTGGGCTGCAACGCTGGTGCGCCGCCGAGCCGGGGCCGTTCCACGCCGCCGACCAGGATTCGCTCAACGTCGCCCTGATGCTGACGGAGGAGCCCGTCGAGTTCGCCCCCGCCTCGGCGATGGGCTTCGCGCCGGGACGGATGATCCTTCCCCACACCCTCGGCCCTCGCAAGCCGTGGCGGCGGCCTTTCCTCTGGCCCTCGCTGCTCGGCCGGGAAGTCGGCGCGGCCGAGATGGCCTATTGGAAGATGGCGCCGGGCCGCGGTCCGTTCGGCGAGGGGGTCCCCTTCTGGGCCTCCCTGCGCGAGGCCGACCTGGCGCTGGGCCGGGTGGTCTCCTCCCTTCGCAAAAAGGGGTTGGGCCGATGATCGGCTCCGCCGCGGCGAAGCGGGCGATCCTGGCGGTCGCGGCAGGCCGGAAGGGAGACCGTTCCCCGGCCGACGCGACCGGCCCGCGCCGGGTCTTCGTCCACCGGTGCAACGACCTCGGCGACCTCCTCGTCGTGACGCCGCTCTTCGAGGCCCTGCGCCGCCTGTGGCCGCACGCCGAGATCGTCGCCGGGGTCGGCGCGTGGGCCGTCCCGCTCCTCGAGGGGAACCCCCATCTCAGCCGCGTCGAGACGATGCGGACCCCCTGGCACAACAAGGTCGAGCCCGATCCGGGCGTCGCCGGGAAACTCCGCTATCTGTGGGATTCGCCCGACCTGCGCCGGGTCCGGGCGGAGCGGTACGACGTCGGGATCGACGTGACGGGGACGTTCTACGGCGCGCTCTTCCTCAGCCGGGCGGCGATCCCCCGGCGCGTCGGCGTCGAGGGCTACGCGGGCGGCGACGGCGGCTACGGCCCGGGCCTCGCCCTCCGGTACGACGGGGCGAAGCATGTCGGCGCGGCGGCGCTCGAACTGGCGGGACTCCTCGGCCTCCCCCGGGCCGATTTCCCCGAGAACCGGCCCCAGCTTTTCCTGACGCGGGAGGAGTGTGCGGCGGCGGAGGCGCGGTGGCAGTTTCTCGCCCTCGCGGAGGTCCCAAGGCGCGGCCTCCGCCTCGTCGTCGCCCCCGGCGCGGGCTTCCCGGCGAAGGCGTGGCCCGCCGCCCATTACCGGGATTTGGCCCGCCGCCTCGTCGCCGACGGGGCGACCCTCGCCGTGATCGGCGGGAAGGGGGACGAGGCGGCGGGGGAGGAGATCGCCGCCGCGGCCGGGGCCCAGGGATCCCGATCCAACCTCGCGGGAAAACTCTCCCTCCGGGAAACCCTCGCGCTGATCGCGGGGAGCGATTTTGTCTTCTGCAATTCGAGCATGGCGATGCACGCCGCCGCCGCCTTCCGCCGTCCGGCCCTCGTCCTCCTCGGGGAGACCTACCCCTCGGCGCGGGACCACCTGCGGCAATGGGGCTATCCGGGCTGGAGCCACGTGATGGGCCGCGAGGAAGGGGAGGGGAAGCCGCTCCCGGGGCCGGAAGCCGTCTACGCCCGCTACCGGGAATTGTTCCCCGCCGGGGAGGAGGCGCAATAGCATGAGCCTCCGGGTCTGCCATATCGTCCCCCAGCTGCCGCCGGTGCGGGAAGGGGTCGGCCTCTACGCGATGAACCTCGCCGAGGAACTGCGGCGCAACGAGCGGATCGAGAGCGTCTTCCTCGTCGCCGCGCCGGGCTGGCGCGCCGGGGAGGGGACGCCGCCGGGGACGGTCGCCCTCGGCAGTGAAGACGGGGCCCGTACCGCCGAGGGCCTGCGCGAGGCGATCGACCGGTGCGGTCCTGTCGACCGGGTCCTGCTCCATTACGTCGGCTACGGCTATGACCGGGAAGGGTTGCCGTTCTGGCTGGCCCGGGCGGTCGGGGCCTTGCGCGAGGCGGAGATTCCGTTCGTCATCGTCTATCACGAGATGTGGGCGACGGGGCCGTTCTGGAAAAAGGCCTTCTATACCGCGCCGTTCCAGAAACGGATCGCCCGGGACCTGCTCCGCACGGCGACGGCGGCCTACACGACGGTCGGCTGCTACGACCGGCTCCTGCGGGGCCTCCAGACGAGAGGGGTCGCGAAGGTTTCCGGCCCCATATCGGGCTTCGGCCTCCGTCCCGCCGCCGGGATGACGCGCCCGGCGCGGGAGGAGGACGAGCCTCTTCGGCTCCTGCTCTACGGCCTCCCGTTCACCCGGCTCCTCGCCCTCCGCGCCCATCGGGGGCTGCTGCGGCGCTGGAACGCGGCGGGGAAGATCGGGAAGGTGATCGTGATGGGACGGGCTGCCGTCGCTGCCGATGGCGAGGCGGAGGCGGCGGCCTTGCGCCAATGCGGGATCGACGCCGCGCGGGTCGAGCGGCGGCACGATCTCCCCGAGGCCGAGATCGCCCCGGTTCTGGCGGGGGCCGACCTTTACCTGACCGGCTACCGCGCCTGCCTGATCGGCAAGTCGACGACCGTCCTGAGCGCGATGGCTGCGGGCTGCCCCGTCCTGGCCGCCGATGCGGAGGACGCCGCGCCGCTCCTCGCCGGATTCCACTTTTTCTCCCCGGACGAATTCGACGCGGCCCCGCCGACCCGCCGCCGTCTTGCCGAAGTGGGAGCGGCGGGCCGCCGGTGGTGGGAGGGCGAGGGCGCGCCCGAGCGGATCGCGTCGAAGGTCGCGGCCTTGCTGCGGAGGGGCGGGTTATGACCGAGACGGCCACGATGAGGTTGCTGGTCTCCTCGCACGCCTTCGCTCCGTCCCGGGGCGGCCTCGAAACGGCGACGCGGCTGCTGGCGGAGGAGTTCACCCGGCGCGGCCACGCGGTGACCGTCCTCACGCAGACCGGGGCGGAAGCGGGCGGCGAAGCGTTCCCCTACGAGGTGATCCGCCGTCCCTCGGCCTCGACCTTGTTCCGGGAGATCGGCCGGGCCGACCTCGTCTGGCACAATCATCTCAGCCTGCGGACGGGCTGGCCGCAGCTCCTTCCGTTCGCCTCCCCCAAACCGTGGGTGATCACCCATCAGACGTGGCTGTCCCAAGGAGGGCTCTCCCTCTCGTCGAGGCTGAAGCGGATCGCCCTCGGGAAGGCCTTCTCCATCGCGATCAGCGAGCCGATCGCCGCCGCCCTCCCCGTCCCTTCGGAGCGGATCCCGAATCCCTATGACGATCGGATCTTCCATTCCGTTCCGGGAACGACCCGGGACGGCGAGGTGATCGCGGTGGGGCGGCTGGTTTCGGACAAGGGGTTCGACCTCCTGTTCCGCGCCTTGGGCAAGCTGCGGCGGGAGGGGCGCGCGATCGGTTTGACGGTCGTCGGATCGGGGCCGGAGGAGGGGGCGTTGAGGGACCTCGCCGCGGCGGAAGGGATCGCCGGGCAGGTCGCGTTCGCCGGGTCCCAGCCGCCCGAGGCGGTGGCGGCGCTCCTCCGTCGCCACCGGGTGCTGGCCGTCCCCTCGCGCTGGGCGGAGCCGTTCGGGATCGTCGCGCTCGAGGGGATCGCCTGCGGGTGCGTCGCCGTCGCCTCGCGGGGCGGCGGATTGCCCGAGGCGGTGGGGCCGTGCGGATTCCTTTTCGAGAACGGCGATGTCGACGGCTTGGCCGCGGCCTTGGTTCGCGGCCTCGACGCGGCGACGGCCCCCGATCCGCAGCGGTGGCGGGATCATGCCGCCCGCTTCACGCGGGAGCGGATCGGCGACGCCTACCTGGCCTGCTTCCGCCAACGGCTGGAGGAACGGCGATGATCGTCATGGGCCATCCGACGGGGAACGCGAACAGCCGCCACGCCGCCCGGGCGCTCTGCGAGGCCGGGCTCCTTTCCGAGTTCCATACCGCGATCGCGTGGCGCGGGGACCGGTTCCCCGCCCCCCTCGTCCCCGCCCCGCTGCGGCGGGAGCTGGAGCGGCGGGCGTGGCCGGAACTCCCCCCCGCGCTGGTGCGGACCTCGCCCTGGCGGGAAATGGCGCGGCTCCTCCACGGCAGGATGGGGCGGCGCGCGCCCGCCTGGTGCGATGTCGACGCCGTCTACGGCGCGCTCGATCGAAAGATGGCGGCGGCTCTCGCCCGGCCCGGCATCCGCGCGGTCTACGCCTACGAGGACGGGGCGCTCGCCTCGTTCCGTGTCGCCCGCCGCCGGGGCCTGCGGACTCTCTACGACCTCCCCATCGCCTACTGGAAGCCGCTCCACCACCTCTCCGCCGAGGAGCGGGAGCGGGAGCCCGCCTGGGCCGCGACGTTGACGGCCCTCGGCGACGGGCCGGAGAAGCTCGCGCGGAAGGCGGAGGAACTGAGCCTCGCCGACCGGGTCTTCGTCGCCAGTTCCTACACGGCGGAGACCTTGCGGGGAGAAATCGCGCCGGAGAAGGTCTCGGTGATCCCCTACGGGAGCGGGAGCGACGATGCCCCGGTGCCGCGCCGCACGGCGTGGAGCGCCGCTCCGGAACCGCTCCGGGTCCTCTACGTCGGCTCCCTCAGCCAGCGGAAGGGCCTTTCCTATCTTTTCTCCGCGCTGGAGCAGGCGGGGGCCGGATGCGCCCTGACGGTCATCGGGAGGAAGGTGACGGACCGGCCCTGTCCCGCCCTCGACGCCGCCCTGTCCCGCCCCGGCTGCCGCTGGATCCCGAGCCTTCCCCATGCGGGGGTGCTGGCCGAGATGGAGCGGCACGACGTCCTGGTCTTCCCCTCGCTCTTCGAGGGCTTCGGCCTCGTCATTCCCGAGGCGATGAGCCGGGGCATGGCGGTGATCGCGACGCCCCACACGGCGGCCCCCGACCTGATCGAGGACGGACGCGACGGGTTCCTCGTCCCGATCCGCTCGGCGGAGGCGATCGCGGCGCGCCTCGACCTCCTCCGTTCCGACCGGGACCGCCTGCGGGCCGTCGGCGCGGCGGCCCAGGCGCGGGCGGCGGCGCTCCGGTGGGAAGCCTATTGCTCCCGCCTCGTCGCCGGAGTAAGGGAGATGCTATGACGGCGGAGGCGATGGGAAAACGATGAAAAAAAAGACCCTCCTGCTCGACGCCCGGAACGGCGGCTTCGGCGATGTCTGGATGCGGCTGGCCGGGCTCCACGCGGCGGCGGCGCTCCTCCCCGAGTTGCGGATCGAGGCGGCCTTCGCGCCGGAGATCACCCCCCTCGCGCGGGTCGCCTTCGCAGGCCGGATCGACTACGTCGAGATGGAGGGCGAGGCTCCCCCCGCCGCCTGGGTCTACGTGAACCGGGGCTTCCGCGAGCTCCTGCCCGGCGTCCTCCGGGGACGGCGTTACGTGGCCCCGCTCCATCGCGTCGTCTCCTCCCTTTCCCGGCGGGGGCCGGTGAAGGAGGCGATCAACCGGCTGGCCTTCTCCCTCCTCGACGCGGCGGGACGGGTTTCCATCGCCCCGGCGGACGACACGGGGCGCTACTTCGGGCGGCTCGAGACCTCGGCGGTCCCGGCGCTCCGCGCGATCCCGCCCGGGGAACTCCTGCGCCAGATCGTCGCCGATTTTTCCGGGGTGCGGGAGAGGCTGCGGCAGCTTCCCGCGACGCTTCCGCCGGGGGAGCCGGGACGGACCCTCGTCTTTCCTTCGGGGAAGGGGCACCAATACATGCCGGTCGCGTGGGCGGCGGCCCATCTGCCGGAGGCCGACTTCGCCTTCCATGCCGCCGACCGGGGCGGGGCCGACTTCGGGGCCCGGGGGCTCCGCGTCGTCCGCTTCGCGCGGCCCGAGGAGATCCTCTTCCTCGCCCGGGGCCGCCGCCGGGTGGTGACGACCGACAGCTTCCCCTCCCATCTCCTCCAATACGGGTGCGACGACGGCGTCCTGGCGCTCCTCCTGACGCTGACCCGGCCGGAGTCGGTCGTCACGCCCGCCTTTCCCGGAACGGTCTTCCCTTCCTCGGCCCCCTGCTGCCCCTGCCCGCATCGGGAGCGGGGCCTCTTCCCGCTCTGCGCCGAGGGCCATCCGGCCTGCCTGACCTGGGGCGACGCGGAGCGAAGCCGCCGGATTGAGTCTTTTGCCCGTTTGGCGTAATATCGCGTCGGACGACCCTTCTTTCCCTATGTCCCACCCTCTGCCCCGACTTTCCCCGCTGGCCGCCGGTTTTTGCGCGGCGACCCGGTTCTGGCCCTCCGAACGGGGGAAATCGTTCCTCCTCCGCACGCTCGACCGCCTCGACCCGCCCCGGCCCGAGGCGGTCGAGATCGGCTTGGAGAACGGACTCCGCCTCGAGGTGTTCTGGAACGACGTGCCGAGCCGGACGACGGCGCTCTTCGGCGAGAACGACGCCGATCTCTGGCGGTTCCTTTCCTTCCTCTATGACCGCGCCGCGCGGGCGAAGGCGGTGTCGCCCCGCTTCGTCGACGCGGGGGCCAACCTCGGCCTCTATTCGCTCCGGCTCGCTCGGCGCGGCGTCCGGTGCGAGGCGTTCGAGCCCCAGGCCCGGATGGTCGGGCTGCTCTCGCGGAACGCGGCCCGGAACGGCCTGGCCGAGCGGCTCACCGTCCATCCCGTCGCCCTCGGCGCGGCGGAGGGCGAGGTCTTCCTCGAGGCGATGGAGGAGAACTCGTGCATCGCCCGCGTCGGCGACGGGACGAAGGGCGTCCCGGTCCCGCTCCGCCGCCTCGACGGGGAGATCTCCCCCGAGCGGTGGCGCGAGGTCGTTGCGATGAAGGTCGACGTCGAGGGCTTCGAGATCGATGTCTTCCGGGGGGCGAGCGCCCTCTTCTCCCTCCACCGCCCGCCCCTCGTCTTCGAGCTCAACATGGTCGAATGCGAGGCGCGGAACCATCCGCCGAAGCTCTTCCGCGAGGTGCTGGAAGGATTCGGCTACCGCCATTTCTACGCCCTCGACCGGCGCCTCTATCCGATCGGCAACGGGGTCTTCGTCGTCCCGAACATCGTCGCCCTGGCTCCCGGGGACGAGGGGTTGCGGGACGCCTTCGGCTTCGATCCGGCGTTCCGTCCGGTTCCCCGTCCCGAATGGCCGGTGTACGACATCGAGTTTTAGGCCGCCGAACTTAAGCTACCAGACCGATCCGTCCGGCTTCGTCGGGACAAAAAAGATCGCGTTCCGATTCGCCGCCGTCCTCGGAATCTCGCGGCCGAAGAGCTGGATCGGGACGGCCAAGTGGGGGGCATAGCGCCGATCGCCGTCCGGGAACCCGGCATAGAGAGTCTTTTGCGGCGAGAAGAGGGCGAAGGCGGGAGCGATTCTCTCCGATTCCGGCCCCGGCGCGAGCGGCGGATGGGTCCAGACGATTTCCCACGTGGCATCCCGCGCGCCGGAGGGAAGCCGGAAGTCGAAGATCACGCGGGCGCTCACCGGGTCGACGAGGAAGGGGGCGCCCGGGGCTTGGGCGAGCCGGGCGTCGGCCTCCGTCCTGAGGCGGGCGATCTCCCCGGCATCGGGCCGCGCGACGGAGGCCCATTCGACGAGGCCCCGGCCATAGGAGACCACGAAGAAAAGGACGGCGACGACCGCCAGGGCCGGGGGAATCCACCGTGCCGGGATCGCTTTCCCCTCCCGCAGGCCGAGCGCCGCGATCCACGCGAAGAGGACCGTTCCCGCCGCGCATTGCAGGCCGAGGAAGCGGACCGACGAGACTGACCGCGTCAGGAAGACGAGGGAAAGGACGACGAGCAGGACCAGCAGGGAGGCCGTCCGCGCGAGGGCGCGGCGTTCTTTCTTCGCCACCGCGCGACGCCATTTCCCCCCCAGCACCACGGCACCCGAGCCGAGGAAGCAGAGGGGAAGGAGGAGGGTGCGGAGGAGGTAGGCGGGGGAGTGCCACGTGTCGGCGTAGAAGGCGCGGTTGGCGAAGGAGTGGTTCGCCTGGCAGACGGCGAGGTCGTGGAGGAAGGCGGGGAGGCGGAAGCCGATGGCCCACAGGAAGAGAAAGACGTTGAGCGTGAAGGCGAGGCCGAAGCGGGCGATCAGGTCGCCTCGCCCGCCGTCCGGGGTCGTCAGGAAGCGCCAGAGGAAGAAGAGGGAGGCCCAGACGACGAGGAATGGCAGGGTCTGGACCGAGGCGACGAGGAGGAGCGGCCCGAGGAAACGGAGCGGGATCCGGAAGCGCGGGAAGGGAAGCGCCGCCTCGGTCTCGATCCACGCCCCGAGGGCGAAGAGGGCGAGGGCGCAGACATCGGGCCGGAGGCCGGAGAGGGCGACGAGGGTCGCGAGGAGGAGGTTCCCGGCGAGGCAGGGCCAGAGGAGGGGAGGCCGGCCTTCGATCCGCCGCAGGAACGCCAGGCCGACGATCGCGGCGAGGAAGGCGGCGCAGGCCTGGAAGGCGAGGAGGGAGAGGGTGCCGACGCCGAAGCCCTTCAGCCATCCGGCCAGGAGGGGGAAGTAGAGGGGAGGGTAGACGAGGAAGCGGTGGCCGACCGGATCGAGGACCCCGAGCCAGGGATTGACGAGGCCCTCCCCGGCGGCGAGGTGGACGGCCGGTCCGGCGTAGAAGAGATCGTCGATCGTCGGCGCGGGGAACCCCGACAGGGCGAGGGCGATCCATCCCGCCAGCAGGAAGGCGGGGAGAAGCCACGGCCTTTTCCTCTCGGTCGGCAGGGCAGGGGAGGCGCTCATGGTCGGGCGATGGGAACGAAGGTCGCTTGGCTTGGATCGCTTCAGAACGGGCTCCAAAGGCAGTGTGGAATGATTAGACGCGCCCCCTCCGGTTCGCTAGCCTTTATTTCATGATTGGCAGCGGTGTTTCCCCGGCTTCGGGCGGAGCTATTCTCGGTGACGACTTCCGGGAAAAGACCAAGGGGGTGCGGTTCCTGATCTGGGTCTATATCGTCCTGTGGATCATCGAGGGGGCGCTGCGGAAGTGGGTCGTCCCCAGCGGCATCTCGACCTACCTCCTCTTCGTCCGGGAGCCGGTGCTGATCGGCATCTATGCCCTGGCGGTGGGGCGGGGCGTCTTTCCCCTGAACGGCTTCATCGTCGGCCTCGGCGCCCTCTCGCTGCTCGGGTTCCTGTTCAGCCTGATGCAGTCGGGGGTCAACCTGATTGTCATCCTTTACGGGGCGCGTTCCTACTTCCTCCACTTTCCCCTCATCTTCCTGATCGGCGGGGTGATGAACCGCCGGGACGTCGAGGCGATCGGCCACTTCTTCCTCTACACCGTGATCCCGATGTCGGCCCTGATGGTCATGCAATTCCTCGCGCCCCCGATCTCGAGCTGGAACAACGGATCGGGCGGCCAGATGGGCGGCCAGATGATCGGGGCGCTCGGCCATGCGCGGCCTTCGGGGACGTTCTCCTTCTCGAACGGGGTCCCCCCCTATCTTTCGCTCGTGACGGCCTTCATCATCTACGGATACATCCGCGGCACCCTCTACCCGAAGTGGCTCCTCTGGAGCGGCCTCTTCTCGGTCTTCATGGGGACGGTGATCAGCGTCAGCCGCAACGCCGTCGTCTCGGTCATCCTCGTGGTCCTCGCCTTCGTCCTGATGGGGCTCTTTTATCCGAAGTATTTCCGGAAGTTCCTGGGCCTCGGGCTGCTCATGATCTGCGCGGGGGCGCTGATGAGCCTCCTGCCGGTCTTCGCCTCGGGCCTCGACAGCCTCCAGTCGCGCTTCCAGGACGGCGGCGCGATCACCACCTCCATCGGCGGCCGCTTCATGGGGGACATCCTCATGCCGTGGCAGAACTTCCTCGACGTCGACATGCTCGGCATCGGCCTCGGCCGCGCGACGAACGCCGCGCAGCTCTACACCGGCGACTCGACGATGATCATCGAGAACGAATGGCTGCGGACGCTCTGGGAAATGGGCTGGATCATCGGCTCCGCCTTCCTCGTCCTCCGCGTCTCCATCTCCTGCTGGCTGCTGTGGCGGGCCCACCTCGACTTGAGCCGGGGAAGCGCGCTGGCCGGGCTGATCCTCTCCTCCTGCTTCATCAACATCTTCATGACCCCCCTCGGCCTCACGACGGGGCAGGGCTTCATCATGATCGCGGGCGGGCTCTGCCTGGCCGTGGAGAACTCCTCCGAGGGAGACGAGGGCGGGCTGCCGCGGCCGACGGGGCTCCCGGGGAGGCCGAGGCCCCGGGGCCGTTCCCTCTACGCGGAGCAGTTGCACGGGAACTCTCAAATTTCTGGTACTGGCCCCGCTTCCGGGGCATAGTCGCGGCCATGATCGGGAAGTTGCGCCACCTCGTCCGCCTGCTCCGCCGCCGCCGCGAGGCCCGGCGCTGGGGCGTCCCCTTCGCCCGCGTCCGCGATTTCTCCCTGCCGGATCGTCTGGTGATCGACGCCGGCGGCAAGGCGATGCCGCTCTCCTTCCCTCCCGGCCCCGAGGTCGTCACCGCCTTCGTCGCCCTCCTGCTCGACGACGAGTACGGCCTGACTGCGATCCCCGAGGGGACCGGGACCCCGGTGCGAACGATCCTCGACATCGGCGGCAACGTCGGCCTCTTTTCGGTCGCGGCCCGCCGCCGCTTTCCCTCCGCCCTCATCCACGTCTACGAGCCGAACGCGGCGCTCCTCCTCCACCTCCGGGTACAGGCGGCGGGGATCGGCGCGGCGGTCTTCCCCGAGGCGGCCGGGGCGCGCGACGGCGAAATCACCTTTTTCCCCACCTCCGACTCGATGACCGGGACGGTCGAGCCGACGTCCGAAAACGGGACCGGCGTCACCGTTCCCCAGACCTCCCTTGCGAGCGCCCTCGACCGGCTGGCGGGGCCGGGCGGGACCGTCGACCTGGTGAAGATGGATTGCGAGGGGGCCGAATGGGCGATGCTCGAAGACCGGGCCTCTCTCTCCCGGATCGGGCGGCTCCTGCTCGAATACCATCCGCGCTCGATCGCGGGGGTCGAGTGCGATCCGGCGGCGCTCCCCGCCCTGCTGGCCGCCGGGGGGCTCCGCATCGAGAGGCAGATCGCCACCGCCGGGGGATGCGGGGTGATCTGGGCTTCCCGAAACGGGAAAGAAGGCGGAGCACCGCGATGACGATCGTCCTCGTCGGGAACTATGCGCCGGACCAGCAGGAGAGCATGCGGCGGTTCGGGCTGGCGTTGAAGGCGGGATATGCGCGGCACCGGATCGAGGTCGTCGAGATGACGCCCGGCCCCCTCTTCCGCCGGGGATCGTGGGCCGAGAGCCGCTTCGGAAAGTGGCTCGGGTATGTCGACAAGTACATGATCTTCCCCTGGCGCCTCCGCGCCCGCCTCGACGCGCTGAAGCGGGAGGGGAAGGAGGTGGTCCTCCACATCTGCGACCATTCCAACGCGATCTACCTCCTCTTCACCCACCAGGTCCCCTCCCTGGTGACCTGCCACGACGTCCTCGCCATCACGGCGGCGATGGGCGACTACCCCCTCCGTCCGACGCAGTGGAGCGGGCGGATCCTCCAACGGGCGATCCTCGCCGGGTTGAACCGGGCCGATCACGTCGTCTGCGTTTCCCAGCGGACGGCCTCCTCCCTCCGGACCCTTTCCCTCCTCGGCTGGGACCAGATCTCGGTCATCTACGGGGGGTGGATCCACGAATGCGCGCCCGCCTCGGCGGAGGACTGCCGGTCGGTCCGGGAGCGGTACGGGCTGCCCGAACGCTACCTCCTCCACATCGGCGGCAACGCCTGGTACAAGAACCGCCCCGGCGTCATCGACATCTACGCCGCCCTCCTCCGTCGCCGCCCCGACGCGCCCCCGCTGGTCCTCGCGGGGAAGGTTCCCGACGCGGGGATGAACGAGGCTTTGCAGCGGAACCGGGACGTCTTCGGTCCAGGCGGCAAGGATCGTCCCGAGCGGATCATCTACGTGACCGATTTCCCCGACGAGATCCTCTCCGCCCTCTACACCGGGGCCGAGGCCCTTCTCTTCCCCTCGCTGGAAGAGGGCTTCGGCGTTCCGCTGACCGAGGCCCTCGCCTGCGGCTGTCCCATCGTCACCTCGAATCGCCCGCCGATGAGCACCGTGACCGGCGGGAACGCCCTGCTCGGCAATCCCGACGATTTCGTCGAGATGGCGGGCCTGCTCGAGGTCCTCCTCGACGAGCCGCCCGAGGCGCGGCGGCAGCGGATCGCCGCCGGGCTCGATTATTTCCGGCACTCCCTCGACGGGACCGGATCGGTCGAACTTTATTTCGAGCTGTGCCGGCGGCTGCTCCACGGATGGCAGGCCCATCCCCGCCCCCCGGCCGCATCGGAGGCCGGCTCGGCATCGGCCTTGGCGGAGGAGAGGGCCTGATGTGCGGCTTCCTCGTTGATTTCCGGAGCATGGGGAAGGCCGAGGCGCTCGACTGCGCCGAGATCGCCCATCGCGGCCCCGACGCGCGGGGCGTGTGGACCTCCCCCGACGGGACGGTCTGGATGGGCCACGTCCGCCTCTCGATCCTCGATCTCTCCCCCGCCGGGGCGCAGCCGATGGTCGGCGGGAGCGACGGTTTCTGGGGGAAGGGGGCGCTCGTCTTCAACGGCGAGATCTACAACCATCAGGCCCTGCGCGCGGAACTGGCGGCGGGCTATCCCGACGCCGGGATCACGTGGCGCGGCACCTCCGACACGGAGACCCTCCTCGTCGGCCTCTCGCTCGAGGGGGAGGCCTTCGTCCCCCGGCTGCGCGGGATGTTCGCCTTCGTCTGGCACGTGCCGGAGGAGCGCTACCTCCTCGCGGCGCGGGACGCCCTCGGGATCAAGCCGCTCTATTATTCCCGCCGCCCGGAGGGCCTCGCCTTCGCCTCCGAGGTCCGCCCGCTCAAGGACCGCTACGGCACCCCGCCCTCCCGGGGGGAGTTCTCCGCCTACCTCCAATGGGGGGCCTGCCCCGAGACGATGATCCTCTTCCCCTCGGTGACGGCGCTGCCGCCCGCCCACGTGCTGAAAGCCGGTCCCGGGGCCGGGGTGGAGATCCGCCGCTACTGGAAGCCGGGCCGCCTGCCGCGCGTGGCGGAGGAATCGGAGAACCCCGTGCGGCGGGTCCGCGCCCTCCTCGAAAAGGCGGTCCGCGAGCACCTCCTCTCCGACGTCCCCGTCGCCAGCTTCCTGAGCAGCGGCCTCGACTCGAGCCTCATCACCGCCCTCGCCGCGCGGAACTCCCCGAAGGGGCTGGAGACCTTCACCGTCGGCTTCGACGCTGCGGCGGGGAGCGACGAGACCGCGATGGCGGCGGAGTTCTCCGCCCATTGCGGCGCCCGGCACCACGTGGTCCGGCTCACGAAGGCCGAGACCCTTCAGTGCGTCGAGGAGGCGGTCGAGAAAATGGACCTTCCCTCGGTCGACGCGATTAACATGTACATCGTCTGCCGGGCCGTCCGGGGGTTCGACCTGAAGGTCGCCCTCTCCGGCCTCGGCGCCGACGAGATCTTCGGCGGCTATCCGAGTTTCCGGGACGCCCCGCTCCTCTCCCTCCTGGCGCGGGTCCCCCGGCCCCTGCGCCACCTCGCCGGGCTCTTTTCCGAGCCGGGCCGCCGCCTCGCCGACCTGCCCGATGCGTCGATGCGGACGGTCAGCCTCTTCCGCCGCCGCTTCTGGACCGACCACATGCTCCGCCTCTCCGGCCTGCCGACCCGCGACTTCCTGCCGAAGGAGGAGGCCGAGACCCAGGTGCCGCTGCGGGACGCCTTCGCGCAGGTGAGCTGGGCCGAGTCCTCCGGCTACATGCGGAACATGCTCCTGCGCGACGCCGACCAGATGAGCATGGCGGTCTCGATCGAGCTGCGGGTCCCCTTCCTCGACCTCGACCTCTTCGATTACGTCCTCTCCCTCCCGGCCCACGAGAAGACCCGCTACGACCGCACGAAGGGCCTCCTCGTCGAGGCCTGCCGCGACCTCCTGCCGGAGCGTTTCCTCACGGCCCGCAAGCAGGGCTTCTCCCTCCCCATGCGGGAGTGGATGGAGGGGTCGCTCCGGCCCTACGTCCGCCGGGGCCTCGACGAGGTGGTGGCGAGCGACGTGGGGGCGCTCCCCGAGCGGTTCATCCACCGCCTCGAGGCCGACTTCGCGGCGGGGCGGCTCCACTGGACGCGGCTCTGGTCGCTCGTCGTCCTCGGCCATTACCTGAAACGGAACCGGGTCCCCTCGGCGCGGGACCCCTTCCTGGCCCGCGGCCACGCCTGATTTTTCCGACCCTTGGCGATGAAGATCCTCCGCGTCATCGAATCGGTCGACCCCGCCACGGGCGGCCCCGCGGAGGGCGTGCGGCAGATCACCCCCTATCTCACGCGCGCCGGGTGCCGGACGACGGTGCTTTGCTTCGACGCCCCGGACGCCGCCTTCCCTCTCATCGGGGAGGAGACGGTCCGCCTCGGCGGCGGGTTCCGCCTCGGCCCCTTCCGCCCCGCCCTGGCCCGCTGGCTCCGGAGCGAGATCGGCCGCTTCGACTGCGTCATCGTCCACGGCCTCTGGCAATCGGCCTCGACCGTCGCCGCCGCCGCCGACCGGGCGGGCGTCCCCTTCTTCGTCTTTCCCCACGGGATGCTCGACCCGTGGTTCCGCAAGGCCTATCCGCTGAAGCATTGGAAGAAGCAGCTCTACTGGACCGCCTTCGAGCATCGCGCCCTCCTCCGCGCCCGCGCCGTCCTCTTCACGGCGGCGACCGAGCTCGCCCTCGCCCGGGAGACCTTCCATCCGTGGGACCTCCAGAGCCGCGCCCGGATCGTCCCCTACGGCATCCGGCCTCCCGCGTCCGCCGCCGCCCATACCGATATCGATACCGAGGCCGACCCGGAGGCGGGAGCCCGCCGCCTGGCCGCCCGGTTCCCCGAGCTGGAGGGAAAGGCCCTCCTCCTCTTCCTCGCCCGGCTCCATCGGAAGAAGGGGTGGGATCTCGCCCTCTCCGCGCTGGAGCGGATGATCGGGGAGGGGATGGGCGACGTCGGCGGGCGGCCGATCCACCTCCTCCTCGCCGGTCCCGACGAGGGCGGGGAACGGACGCGGATCGCCGCCCACCTCGCCGACCTGCCCGAGGCGGTCCGCCGCCGCGTCACCCTGTCCGGGCCCCTCTACGGCGCGGAGAAGCAGGGAGCCCTCGCCCTCGCCGACGCCTTTTTCCTGCCCTCGCACCAGGAGAACTTCGGCATCGCCGTCGTCGAGGCGCTGGCGGCGGGCGTCCCCGCCCTGATCTCGAACCGGGTGAACATCGACCGCGAGATCGTCGCCGACCACGCCGGCTTCGCCGAGCCCGACACGGCGAAGGGGGCCTTCCGCCTCCTCTCCCGCTGGCGGACGGCGGGCGGGACCGACGCCGCGTTCCGCGAGCGGGCGCGCGCCTGCTTCGAGGCCCGCTTCAACCTGGAGCGGAACGCCCCGCTCTTCCTCGAAGCCCTCCGTCGCCTCGGCGTGGGAACGGTCGCGGAGCAATGAAAGCGAAGATGAGGATCACCATCGCCCAGGGGGCCTTCTTCCCCGTTCCCCCGGTCGAGGGCGGGGCGGTGGAGCGGGCGTGGTTCGGCCTCGGGAAGGCCTTTGCCGCGGCGGGCCACGAGGTCGTCCATCTCTCCAAGGCCGACGCCCGGTTCCCCGTGGAGGAATCGATCGGCGGCGTCCGCCACCGCCGCGTTCCCGGCTTCGCCACCCCGCGCTCCCTCTTCCTGCTGAAGGCCCTCGACCTGCTCTATTCCCTCCGCCTCCTCCGCCACCTTCCCGAGGCCGATATCCTGGTGACGAACACCTTTTGGCTCCCCTTCCTCGTCCGCTGGCGGAAGCGGGGGGCGCTCTACGTCCATGTCGGCCGCTATCCGAAGGGACAGCTCCGGCTCTACCGCCACGCCGCCCGGTGGCAGACCGTCTCCGCGCCGATCGGGCAGGCGATCCGCGACCAGGAACCGGGACGGGAGCGGCTCGTCTCGGTCATTCCCTACCCGCTCGACGAGGAGAGCTTCGCCGGGGACGCCGCGTCCCCGGTGCCCGCCCGGGAGAAAGTCGTCCTCTACGTCGGGCGGATCCATCCCGAGAAGGGAATCGGCCTCCTCCTCGACGGCTGGCGCCGCGCGGCCCTCGACCGCCAGGGCTGGCGGCTCCGCATCGTCGGCCCGTGGAAGACCGGGCAGGGCGGGGGAGGGGAGGACTACGCCCATGTGCTTCGGGAAAAGGGCGTCGAGGGCGTCGAGTGGGTCGGGCCGGTCTTCGAGCGGGCCGCGCTCGCCGCCGCCTTTCGCCACGCCTCCCTCTTTGTCTATCCCTCCCTCGCCGAGCAGGGGGAGACCTTCGGCCTCGCCCCGCTCGAGGCGATGGCCCAGGGCTGTCCCGCCCTGGTCTCCCACCTCGATTGCTTCGGCGATTTCATCGAGGAGGGGGTCACCGGCTGGCGCTTCGACCATCGCGTCGGCGACCCTGCCGGGATGCTCGCGGCGGCGCTCCAGCGGATCGCCTCCGACGAGGCCGAACGGCAGGCCGTCGCCCTCCGGGCGCGGGCGCGGGCCGACGACTTCCGGATCGAAAGGATCGCCCGTCTCTACCTCGCCGATTTTGAACGCGCCCTGACCCCGCCCGAGGTCAGGTCGTAAACCCCGTTTCCCTTGTCCCTTCCATCAATCCTCCCGTGAACGCCAGCCTCGCCCTTCTCCTCGCCGTCGCGGTGCCGCTCTGGTTCTTCCTCGTCGGGCTGCCGTGGTTCCGGGCGGCGACGCCCCGCCGCTGGCTCGGGCCGCTCCTCGGCTGCTTCGTCACCGGCTGGGCGGCGGAGATGGGCCTCGTCCTCGGCATCGGGGCCGACCGGGTGATGGCCTGCCTCGCGGGGGCGACCCTCGCCATCGTCATCGGGCTCGTCCGGCGCGGCGGCGGGGCGCAGGTGATCGCCCCGCTCCGCGATTACCTCCTGCTCTACCTCGCTGTCTTCCCCGCCGTGGCGTGGATGCTCTTTCCCTCGATGTGGCATTGGACCGGGGACTGGACCGGGACGTGGCGGATGGGGAACGCGGTGGCGCAGGGCGCGTGGTCGTTTGAGTTCCTCTCCCGCACCCCCCTCCATGGCGCGGCGGCGGTCCCGGTCCTCCTCGCCTTTCCCGGCGTGGGGATCGTCCCCTTCCAGATCGTCTCGGCGGCGGTCGCGGCGGCGGCCCTCATGCCGCTCGTCTACGGGGCCGGGCTCGCCGGGCGGCGGCTGCCGATGCGGTTCTTCCTCGTCCTCGCCCTCTCCCCGCTCGTTCTTCTCCACACGGCGGCGATGTGGGCGAAGCTCCTGGCGGCGGGGTGCCTCGTCGCCTCGGTCGCCGAGGCCTGGCGCGGGGGTGGTGATCGAGGGAATTGGCGTCCCCTCGTCTGGTTCTGGTGGGCGGCGGCGGTGGCGGTCCATTCGTCGAGCCTCATCTACCTCCCCCTCCTGGCGGCGCTCCTCTGGCGGCGCGGGGAGCGGGGCCGCCTCGCCATCGCGACCCACGCGCTCTGGGCCGCGCTCTTTTTCCTCCTTCTCGTCGTCCCCTACGAGGCGTGGGTCATCGTCCGGGAGGGATGGGCGTCGAAGATGGCGAACAACCCGGCGGTCTATTACCGGCAATACCGTCCCGACGCCTCGTTCCTCGGCAACGCCCTCGCCGTCCTCGTCTCGACGGTGACCGGCTGGGCCCCTCTCGCCGTCGTCCATGAAGTGCGTTCGCAGGCGCCGATCGAGGGGGGAGGAAGCACCGCCCTCCTCGCCGTCGGCTACGCGGCGGTCGCCGAGTGGGTCGCGACCTTGGCGTCGAGCCTCGTCGGGATCTTCCTCCTCTTCGGCGCGGCGGCCTGCGCGCGATGCCGGGAGAGCGGCTGGCGCTGGCGGGCGATTCTGCCGCAGAAAGAGGGAGGCTTGGTTCTCGCCGCCGTCTTCCTCCTCATCGTCCTCCACACGGCCCTTTCCCCCTATCCCTCCGCGCACGGGATGGCGCAGAACGGGCTCCTTCCTTTTTGTCTGCTCCTTTTCCTGCGGATCGCTATGGTGGGCGGCGTGGATCGACGCATGCTTTCGCTCTGGCTCGGGCTGACGGTGCTCTGCGGGACGCTGCCCTACGTGGCGGCGAACGGCGGGCTCCTGGCCCTCCTGGCCCACGGCGGCCCCCACGCGACCCTCGTCCTGGAGCGGTTCCGGGACCGGATTCCCGACATCCGGTTCTTCCTCGACAACGGCTGGCAGTCGTTCGCCACGCTGACCTTCCCCGTCGTCCCGCTCCTCTCCCTCGCCGGGGTGGCGTGGCTGGCGTGGTGGAATCCCGAACTCGGAGAGAAATCGAAATGAGCGCAAACCCCGCCCGCCGCACCTATGAAACCGGCAGTGCCTACGCCTCGCCCTGGACCGGGCGGGAGCGGGTCGCGATGCTGCTCTGGCACCTCGCCTGGACCCTCCTCTGCGGCTGGACGCCGAAGCCGCTCAACCCGTGGCGGCTCCTCGTCGCCCGTGCCTTCGGCGCGCGGCTGACCGGCGTTCCCTTCATCCATTCCCGCGCCCGGATCGCCGTGCCGTGGCGGCTGACGATGGGGGATCGCGCCTGCCTCGGCGACGGCGCGCAGGCCTACACCCTCGGCGAGGTGACCGTCGAGGCGCGGGCCACCGTCGCCCAGGAGGCCTTCCTCTGCACGGGGACCCATGATTTCGCCAAGGAAACGCTTCCCCTCGTCACCGCGCCGATCAGGATCGGCGCGGGGGCCTTCGTCGGGGCGCGGGCCTTCGTCCTCCCGGGGGTGACGATCGGGGCCGGGGCGGTGATCGGGGCCTGCGCGGTCGTCACGAAGGACGTCCCCGCCGGGGCGACGGCGGCGGGCAATCCGGCCCGCCTTCTCAAGACATGATCTCGACCGTCATCCTGACGAAGAACGAGGCGCAGGACCTGCCGGCCTGCCTGGAGAGCCTCTGCTGGTGCGACGACTGCCACGTCCTCGACTCGGGCAGCGACGACCTCACCCGGGCCATCGCCGACGCGGCGGGCGCGCAGGTCGCCCTCCATCCCTTTGAGGGATTCGGACGGCAGCGGAACCACGCCCTCGACGCCCTGCCGTTCGCCCATCCGTGGGTCCTCTTCCTCGACGCCGACGAGCGGACGACCCCGGAGTTCGTCGCGACGATGAAGCAGGCGGTCGCCGGGGCGGGCGGGGAAACGGCGGGATTCTACTGCTGCCCGAAGCTCCTCCTCGACGGCCAGTGGCTCCGGTTCAGTGACTCGTTTCCGAAGTGGCAGTTCCGCCTCCTCCGCCGGGGCCGCGCCCGCTTCGTGAACTACGGCCACGGACAGAAGGAGACCGAGGTGACCGGGAAAATCGGCTTCATCCGGGAGCCCTACCTTCACTACGGCTTCAGCAAGGGGTGGGAAACGTGGCGCGCCCGCCATCGGCGCTACGCCGCCGAGGAGGCCGCGGAACGGCTCGCCGGGTTCTCCCGCGGCGTCGTCTCGTGGCGCGATCTCTTCCGGGGCCGCTCCCTGCGGAACAAGGCGCTGAAGCCCCTCGTCAGCCGGATTCCGGGGTGGCCCCTCCTCCGCTTCCTCCACGCCTATCTCTTCTCCGGCGGCTTCCTCGACGGGAAGGCGGGCTTCACCTACTGTCTCGCGCTGGCGCGGTACGAGGGATGGATCGTCCGCGAGATGCACGCCCTGAGAAAGGAACGCCGATGAAGAAAGCAAAACCGCTGAAGGTCGCCGTCTGGAGCGTCAACTACGCGCCCGAGGAGGTCGGCATCGGGCCGCACACCACCGCCCTCTGCGAGGCCCTGACCGGGGCGGGCCACGAGGCCTGGGCCGTCACCACCTTTTCCTATTACCCCTCGTGGCGGAAGCGTCCCGAAGACGCGGGCCGCCTCTACCGGACCGAGACGATCCGGGGCGTCCGCGTCCTCCGCTGCTGGCACTACGTCCCCGCCCGCCCTTCGGCGCTGAAGCGGATCGTCCACGAGGCGACCTTTGTCCTCGCCTCCTTCGTCCGGCAGCTCTTCGCCCCCGCTCCCGACGTCTACTTCGTCATCTCCCCGCCGCTCCTCCTCGGCGCGGCGGCATGGCTCCTCGGCCTCATCCGGCGGCGTCCCTTCGTCTTCCACGTCCAGGATCTCCAGCCCGACGCGGCGCGGAGCCTCGGCATGCTCCCCCCCGGCCCCCTCATGCGGCTCCTCTACGGGCTGGAGAAGATCGCCTACCGGAAGGCGGCCCTCGTCGGCGGGATCAGCCACGGGATGCTCGACGTCTTCCGCGCGAAGGGCGTCCCCGCCGCGCGGACTCTCTTCTTCCCGAACACCGTCGCCCTCCCGCCCGAGGGCGAGATCGCGGCGGGCGGCGACGGCTCCTTCCGCCGCGCCCACGACATCCCGGAGGGAACCCTCCTCCTCGTCTACTCCGGCAACATGGGGAAGAAGCAGGGCCTCGCCGTCCTCCTCGAGGTCGCCGCCCTCCTCCCCGACCTCGATTGCGCCTTCGTCCTCTGCGGCGACGGGGCCGAGGCCGAGCGGCTCCGCGCCGAGGTCGCCGCCCTCCCGCCGGAGACCGCCCCCGTCTACGTCCTCCCCCTCCAGCCCGAGGGGATGTACCGGAAGATGCTCCTCGACGCCGACCTCTGCATCGTCAGCGAGCAGAGCGGCGTCCTCGCCTGCTTCCTCCCCTCGAAGCTCCTCTCCATCCTCGCCCTCGCCCGCCCCGCCCTCCTCCTCGCCGGGGCCGAGAGCGAGATGGTGCGGCTGAACGAGGGCGGCGGCTTCGGCCTCGCCGTCCCCTCCCGCGATCCGGCCGAGATCGCCGCGGCGCTGAGGCAGATCGACGCGAACCCGAACCGCCTCCGCTCCATGGGCCACGCGGGCCGGGCCTTCGTCTCCCGCTACGAGCGGGGCGCCGTCTTCCCGAGGATCATCGGGGAACTCGAAGAACGGTTCCGCCGGGAGTAACGCCGCGTCACCCCCCTCCCTCCTTGAAAACCCACGCCCTCACGCCGTTCCTCCTACTCCTCCTCCTGATCCCGCTCGGCGTCTGGTCGTGGACCGCCCCGTACGACCGGCTGACCTGGTGGCTCGAGGTGTTCCCCGCGATCGTCGGCCTCCTCGTCCTCGTCTGGACGTTCCCGACCTTCCCGCTGACGAAGCTCGTCTATTGCCTCATCGCCCTCCACATGGCGGTCCTCCTCGTCGGCGGCCACTACACCTATGCGCGTGAGCCCTTCTTCGAGTCGCTGAAGGAGACCTTCGGCTGGCAGCGGAACCATTACGACCGCCTCGGCCACTTCGTCCAGGGCTTCGTCCCGGCGCTGATCGCGCGGGAGATCCTCATCCGCCGGGGCGTCGTGAGGTCGGTCGGCTGGCTCTACTTCCTCGTCGTCTGCATCTGCTTCTCGATCAGCGCGGCCTACGAGCTGATCGAGTGGGCGACGGCGCTCGCCGAGGGGACGAAGGCCGACGACTTCCTCGGCACCCAGGGCGATCCGTGGGACACGCAGGAAGACATGTTCTGCGCCCTCGTCGGGGCGAACGTCTCCCTCGTCTTCCTCTCCGGCCTCCACAACCGCCAACTGCTCGCCATGGCTCCGCCGCGACGGCTGTCGTGATGCTGAAATTCCTCCAAGGCTTCGTCCACGCGCTGCGCGGAGGCTTCACCCTCCTGCGGACCCAGCGCCACGCCCGCATCCATGCGGTGGCGACCGTCGTCGTGATCGCGCTCGCCGCCTCGATGTGGCCGGGGCTGGAACGGTGGGAATGGGCCGCCTTGGCGCTCGCCGTCGGCCTCGTCTGGACGGCCGAAGCCTTGAACACCGCCGTCGAGTTCCTCGCCGACCGCGTCACGCGGGACGAAGACCCGCTGATCAAGAAGGCGAAAGACGTCGCCGCCTTCGGCGTCCTGGCCGCCGCCCTAGCGGCAGCGAGCATTGGAGGCCTTGTCTTCCTCCCCCATCTATTTTAACCGTTTCGGTTCCGCCAGCACGCGGACGCGTGGTTCCTTCCAAGCGGACAAGGGATCTAGCGGACGCTCTCTACCCGAAGCGGACAGCCTAATGCGGTGCCGCTCCAAACAGTTCAGGCCTATCAGACGGGGAGGTCCAGGAGGGGCGAAGCCCCTCTTGCGTCTCAAAACCCGTGCGGGTTACATCCAGCTGTACAGGGCTTCTGCCCGGTCCCGAAGGAGCACCCACCGCCTCCCTTCGCGACCCCTTAGAACCCGAGCTTCAACCCGATCTGCGCGTAAGGCGCCGGATCGGCCTGGGGGCTATACCCGCCGTCCTTGAAATCAAACTTCCGGTAGGCGATCACGCCCCCGGTCAGATCGAGGCTCAGGTTCGGCAGGAACGCATAGCTCGCCCCGCTGCCGACGCGGACCTCGGTGTATTGGAGCTTCTTGTCGTTCAGTCCGGGCTGGCCGAAGGCATTGCCGTAGGTCTTGCTCGTGTGGAACGTCCCGCCGTCGAAGCCGACCATGACGGGAATCAACTTCAGCTTCGGGAGGATCTGGTAGCTGAGGGCCGTCCGGGGGATGCCGAGGTCGAGGGTCCAATCCTTCGCGAAGACCCAATGGACGCCGACGAGGGGCATCACCGGCAGATCCTCGTTCCCCGGATTGATGCCGAGGCCCATCGTGAAGACGAGGTCGCGGTTCACGATATAGACCGCGCCGACGGCCCCGCCGAACTGGACCTCCTGGGAGTTGATCCGGTCCCAGCCGTCGATCAGGCTGAGGCGCGGGGCGATCGCGCCGAAGGCGGCCCAATGGTCGTCGATCTTGTATTGCGCGCCGAGGCTCAGTGTCGTCGTCTGCAGATTCTGGGGGAGGGGGGAACCGCCCGGGCGGCCGAAGTCGATGCGGCTCTCGGCGATGCCGAAGCGGGTCGTCCATTTCGCATCGAGCGGGACGGTCAGGTTATAGGCGAAGTGGCTCGACTGTTCCTGGAGGGAGCCGCTCGCCCCCGATTTCTTCAGGTCCGATCCGGCCGCGTAGCCGTAATCGAGGGAGAGTTCCTGGCGGATCCCGCTCTTCGGGGGGAGGAAGGCGATCCCCTTGCTGTCCTGGCTTTTCTTCGACGGCTCTTTCTCCGGGTCGAGCGCGGCGGCCTCGGCGGCGGCGGGAACCGGCGTCGTCGAGATGTCTTCGAGGTTCGACTGGGCGCGGAGGAGCGGCGCGGCGGCGACGAGGGTGAATAAGGCGAGCGCGGAGAGGGTGGGCGTCTTCATGGCAGGCGAGGCTTTTGCGATTTGGGGTCCCACGCTAACGGTTTTGATTCACGAGTCAATTTGTTAATTCTAGTTGATTATGTAGTTTCTACCTTATGTTCCCGAGGTGGGAGACCTCCCCGGATTGAATGTCTCGACACTTCCGCAAAGTCTATGCTTTGCTCCTCCCCCTGTGCGTTTTACTAACATGACCCGCTCCAATGAGATTGGAGCCAATTCTTACCTCGCTGACTTCGGAGACGACGGCTGCGTGATCCTCGATGCGGGTATGCATCCCCGCCTCGACGGCAATCGCGGAACCCCGAATTTCGCCCCTTCCCGGGGTAAGAACATCAAGGGCATCTTCCTCACCCACTCCCACCATGATCACGTCGGGGCCCTCCCCCTGGCCATGCGGGAGCACTCCGACGTCCCCGTCTTCATGAGCGAGGGGAGCTACTTCCTTGCCGATCCCCTCCTCCATAACTCGGTCGAGGTCATGATCAAGCAGCGGGACGAGTATAACATTCCCGAATACCCCCTCTTCACCCACGGGGAACTCGCCCAACTCGTCCAGCGGTGGCGTTCCTGTGGCCTGGAGAAGCCCTACTCCTTCCACGGCCAGGCCAAGCCGAAGAACGATCCGCTCACCTTCGCCTTCTACGACGCGGGCCACATCCTCGGCTCCGTCGGCGTCCTCCTGAACCACCGCGGCCGCCGCATCTTCTACACCGGCGACATCAACTTCACCGACCAGACCCTGATGAAGGCCGCCTCCTTCCCCACGGAGAAGATCGACGTCCTCATCACCGAGACCACGAAGGGCGCCTCCCCGAAGAAGGAAGACCGCTCCGTCGTCATCGAGAAGCTCGTGAAGGAGATCGAGGAAACCTTCGAGAACGGCGGCTCCGTCCTCATCCCGATCTTCGCGATGGGCAAGACCCAGGAATTCCTCGCCGAAGTCTACCTCCAGCTCCAGAAGGGCCGCATCGGCAAGCGCCCCATCTTCATCGGCGGCCTCGGGAAGAACTTCTCCGCGATCTACGACAAGCTCGCGAAACGCTCCACCCGCTTCCACCCCGACCTGAAGCTCCTGAACCACGGCATGCCCGAGGTCATGGACGGCAAGCGCGTCCGCAACTTCAAGCCCCGCAAGGGCGACCTCTACCTCATCTCCTCCGGGATGATGACCGAGAAGACCCTCTCCAACACCCTCGGCCAGAAGTTCCTCGAGAACGAGAAGAACTCGATCTTCTTCGTCGGCTACTGCGACACGGAGTCCCCCGCCGGACGCCTCCTCGCCACGCCGAAGGGCGACTACGTCGTCCTCGAATCCCTCGCGGGCGAGCAGCAGGTGAACTGCAAGGTGAAGCACTTCGACCTCACCTCCCACGCCCTCCGCGAAGACATCCTCGACTACATCCTCCGGGTCAACCCCCGCGTCTGCATGCTCGTCCACGGAGACCCCGAAGCCCTCGCCTGGTTCAAGGGCCAGATCAACACCCTCCGCCCCGAGATCCAGGTCGTCATCCCCCCCGCCGGGGAAACGATCGAGGTTTGATCGGTTGGAGGTTTCGCAAAAAAAGCCGCGCCCCGAGAGGGGCGCGGCTTTTTGTTTGGGGGGATGGCCGCTTCGGTTCCGTCGGCATGCGGACGCGTAATTTCTCCCAAGCGGATAGGGGATCTAGCGGACACTCTCTCCCCGAAGCGGACGGCCTAATGCGGTATCACTTCCAACAGTTCGGGCCGATCAGACGGGGACTGCGTCGCGGTAGCGACACTTGTTCGTCAGGGGAAACTGCAGGGCCGGGAGGCGAGTCCAGGAGGGGCGAAGCCCCTCTTGCGTCGTCTAATACGTGCGGGTTACATCCAGCTGTACAGGGTCTGTGTCCAGTCCCGAAGGGCATTACCCATAACTTCGCGAGTCCTTGGTACCGCCCGGAGCGACAGGATTGCGGCCCCGTGGACCCCTCCGCCATCCGAATTGGGCCTCCGGCGGGATGAGCTTTTCGCTTCTAGCCCCGTCGGTCGGGCGTCGGAGCGACAGGATTCGAACCTGCGACATCTAGCTCCCAAAGCTAGCACTCTACCAGACTGAGCTACGCTCCGTTACGCCCCATCGGGGAATGGGATGATGGGGGGGGGCGGACAGGGAGGCAATGTTTTATCGGTCCCCCCTTTGAAGCAAGGCTGGGATACGGCCAAAGAAAGACCGTAAACCGCAAGAAAGAGACAAAAGCCACCAAAAGAAGTTGCCAAAAGAACCGGAGTTCTTGATCCTCATGTGGATAGAGCGATTGCGCTCCCTCCCCCGGTGGGGTAGGATAGACCACTTTCAATATGAGTTTGATCATTAAAGACTTGCACGCCTCGATCGGGGATCGGGAAATCCTTCGCGGCCTGAACCTCGAAGTCCCCAAGGGCGAGGTCCACGCCATCATGGGGCCGAACGGCGCGGGCAAGAGCACCCTGGCGAAAATCATCGCCGGCCATCCCGATTACACCGTCACCGGCGGCGAGGTCCTCCTCGACGGCGAGAACATCCTCGAACTCGAGCCCGACGTCCGCGCCCGGAAGGGCCTCTTCATGGCCTTCCAGTATCCGAGCGAGATCGCCGGGGTCTCCATCGCGACCTTCATCCGCGCCGCCCTCCAGGCCCGCCTCCCCGAGGGCGAGGACATCGACGCCGTCGCGTTTTACAAGAAGATCCGCGAGAAGATGGCCCTCCTCGAGATGCCGAAGGATCTCACCGCCCGCAACGTGAACGAAGGGTTCTCCGGCGGCGAGAAGAAGAAGAACGAGATCCTCCAGATGGCGATGCTCGAACCGGCCTACGCGATCCTCGACGAGACCGACTCCGGCCTCGACATCGACGCCCTCCGCATCGTCTCCAACGGCGTCAACGCACTCCGCGGCCCCAGCCTCGGCATCCTCGTCATCACCCACTACCAGCGCCTGCTCGATTACATCGTGCCGGACAAGGTCCACATCCTCGCGGGCGGCCGCATCGTCCAGACGGGCGACAAGGAACTCGCGAAGAAGCTCGAAAAAGAAGGCTACGGCGAACTCGCCGCGGTCTAATTCCCTCCACCGAACCACCCCCATGGCCACCGAAACTGAAGAACTCAAACCCGAAGTCGATTTCGATCTCGGGCGGGGCGTCGGCGATTTCCATTACAAGATGGATTACGCCTTCGACGCGGGGGTCGGCCTTTCCGAGAAGACCGTCGACTACATCTCCGACGTGAAGGGCGATCCCGACTGGATCCGCGAATTCCGCAAGAAGGCGCTGAAGACCTTCCAGGAGATGCCGATGCCGACCCATTGGGCGACGAAGGACCTCGAGGCGATCGACTTCGACAAGATCCGCTACTACCTCTCCCAGGGCCAGCAGCCGAAGCGGTCGTGGGAAGACGTCCCCGACGACATCAAGAACACCTTCGAGCGCCTCGGCATCCCCGAGCAGGAGCGGAAGTTCCTCGCCGGCGTCGAGGCCCAGTTCGACAGCGAGGCCGCCTATTCCAACATCAAGGCCGCCGTCGGCGAGCAGGGCGTCATCTTCGTCGGCAGCACCGAGGGCCTCCAGAAGCACCCCGAGATCTTCAAGAAGTGGTTCGGCAAGGTCATCCCGACCGGCGACAACAAGTTCGCCGCGCTGAACAGCGCCGTCTTCAGCGGCGGCTCCTTCATCTACGTCCCCCCGGGCGTGAAGGTCAGCCACCCGCTCCAGGCCTACTTCCGCATCAACGCGGAGAACTTCGGCCAGTTCGAGCGGACCCTCATCATCGCCGACGAGGGGGCCGAGGTCGTCTACATGGAGGGCTGCACCGCCCCGAAGTTCGAGACCGCGACGCTCCACAGCGCCGTCGTCGAGCTCGTCGCGCTGAAGGGCGCGAAGATCCAGTACATCACCGTCCAGAACTGGAGCGCCAACGTCTTCAACCTCGTCACCAAGCGCGGCATCGCGATGGAGGACGCCGAGGTGAAGTGGATCGACTGCAACATCGGTTCCCGCCTCACGATGAAGTACCCCGGCGTCGTCATGAAGGGGAAGCGCGCCCGCGGCGAGGTCATCAGCATCGCCCTGGCCAACGACGGCCAGCACCAGGACACCGGCGCGAAGATGATCCACCAGGCCGACGACACCACCAGCTCCATCGTCGCGAAGAGCATCAGCGTCGGCAAGGGCCGCTCCAGCTACCGGGGCCAGGTCCACATGCCCTCGCACCTCAAGGGTTGCAAGAACAACACCGAGTGCGACGCCCTCCTGATCAACACCAACTCCCGGACCGACACCTACCCCGCGATCACCATCAAGGGCGACGGCAACTCCGTCCAGCACGAGGCGAGCGTCAGCAAGGTCAACGCCGAGCAGATCTTCTACATGCAGCAGCGAGGCCTCTCCGAGGCGGCCGCGATGAGCCTTGCCGTGAACGGCTTCGTCAACGACCTCGTCCAGCAGTTCCCGCTCGAATACAGCGTCGAGCTGAAGCGCCTCATCGAACTCGAAATGGAAGGTTCCGTCGGCTAAGTTCCGCCTGTCCTTCCTCTTCCCTTCCCCATGTCCCAGACTGTCTCAGAACCGTGCGATAGCGCAGTGCAAGCCTTCCCCTCCGCCCCCCAGCCGATCACGACCGCCCCCGACTTCGAAGCCGCCACCGTGGCGGGCCTTCCCCAGTGGTGGCGCGTCGGCCAGCAGGAGGCGTGGAACCGCTTCGCCGCCCTCCCCATGCCGAAGCGGAAGGACGAGGCGTGGCGCTTCACCGACACGACGAAGCTGACCCTCGACGGCTACACCGCCGGGGTCCCCCTCTCCGCCGCCGCCCGCCAGGAGGCGAAAGACCGCCTCCTCGCCCGCGCCGCCAAGTCGAAGGCCGTCGCCGCCCTCGCCTTCGCCAATGACGAGCAGCTCTTCTTCCGCGCCCTCCCGGGCGAGCTCCTCTCCCAGGGCGTGATCTTCCTCCCCTTCTCCGAGGCCCTGAAGACCCACTCGGCCCTCGTCGAGAAGTACTTCATGACCCACGCCACGACGCTGGGCGGGGCGAAGTTCGAGGCCCTCCACCGCGCCTACTGCCGCGCCGGGGCCTTCCTCTACATCCCCAAGGGGGTCGAGATCGCCGCCCCCGTCGAGGTCCACCACTGGATCGGCGAGTCGGGCGCCGCCATCTTCCCCCACACCCTCGTCGTCGCCGAGGCGAACAGCAAGGCCGAGATCGTCGTCCACTACGGCTCCCTAACCGCGGCCAAGGGCGGCTTCAGCGTCGGCTCCGTCGACCTCCATGCCGCGACCGGCGCGAAGATCCGCTCCATCGCCATCCAGAACTTCGACGAGGCCGTCCGCTCCTTCCAGACCGGCTCGACCGCCGTCGAGCGGGACGGCTCGGCCCTCAGCTTCGCCCTCAACCTCGGCGGGGCCTACTCCCGCGTCGAGAACAAGAGCCGGATGCTCGGCGCCGGAAGCCGGAGCGACATGCTCTCCCTCACCGCCGCCACCGGGACGCAGATCTTCGACCAGCGGACCTACCAGGAACACGTCGCCGACCACACCACCAGCGACCTCCTCTACAAGAACGCCTTGGCCGACACCGCGAAGACCGTCTTCGCCGGGATGATCGCCGTCGACCCCGGCGCGCAGCAGACCGATGCCTACCAGAGCAATCCGAACCTCCTCCTGAGCGAGGGGGCCGAGGCGAATTCGCTTCCCGGCTTGCAGATCGAGGCGAACGACGTCCGCTGCACCCACGGCTCGACGGGCGGGCCGATCCGGGGGGAGGAAGTCTTCTACATGGCCCAGCGTGGGATTCCGCTTTCCATCGCGCGTCGTTTGTTCGTTCTTGGGTTCTTCGATGAGGTATTGCACCGCCTTGGCGATGCGGCGCTCTCGGAGGAACTGCACGAGTTGATCGAGAAGAAGTACGATCGGGCGGCTTGATCTGGCAGGCGGGGCGCTTCCCTGAATGCGGGGGGGGAGCGGGGCGGCCCTTCGGGGCTGGCGCGGTCAACCCTGTACAGCTGGAGGCGACCCGCTTTATAGCCCAAGAGGGGCTTTGCCCCTCCTGGAACCTCCCCCTCTGAGGGCCTGAACTAGGCGGACGCGCTTTGGCGGCGCCTCGTCTTCTCACTGGATTAAAATCGGATGGTTCCGGTACGCCCGAGGATACGAGCGATAGGGAGAGACGGGGCCAATACGCCCAGACTCCTATTGGGAGAGCGTATCGCCTCTTCGGTGTTTGCCACCCGCTCTATCCCGCGTTATCCTTCTCCCCTCATGAGCGAAGAAAAGATCATCCTGTCCCGCGCCGTCCGCGCGGTGAAGATCCCCAGTGGCGACCCGATGGAACTGCCCGCGGGCGGCTCTGTCGTCATCACCCAGTCGCTCGGCGGCTCCTACACCGTCCTCTTCGCCGACGCCTACCTCGTCCGCATCGACGCGAAGGACGGCGACGCCCTCGGGAAGGAAGTCCCCGCCGCCGCCGCCGAGAGTGGCGAGCCCTGCGTCATCGACGAGGAGACCGTCTTCAAGCAGCTCCGCCTCGTCTTCGATCCCGAGATCCCCGTCAACATCGTCGACCTCGGCCTCGTCTACGATTGCAAGATCGAGAAGCTCTCCGAAGGGGCCGACGAAGGGAAGCACAAGGTCGTCATCCAGATGACCCTCACCGCCCCTGGCTGCGGCATGGGCCCCGTCATCGCGGGCGACGCCCGGCAGAAGATCCTCGATCTTCCCGGCATCGCCAACGCCCAGGTCGACCTCGTCTGGAGCCCGCCGTGGAACCAGGGGATGATCAGCGAAGTCGGCAAAATGCAGCTTGGCCTGATCTGACGATCAGAGTCCCGCCCATGCCCCCCATCATCGAGGTCAGCGGCCTCACGAAGGTCTACCGCACCTACCACAAGGAGCCCGGCTTCCTCGGGGCCTTGCGCGGCCTCTACCGGCGCCGCTTCGAGGAAACCCGCGCCGCCGACACCGTCACCTTCAACATCGAGGAAGGGGAACTCGTCGGCTTCCTCGGCCCCAACGGCGCGGGGAAGACCACCGTGCTGAAGATGCTCTCCGGCCTCCTCCATCCCACCTCGGGCGAGGCCCGCATCCTCGGCTACCGCCCGTGGGAACGGAAGGACGCCTTCCGCCGCCAGTTCGCCCTCGTCATGGGGCAGAAGAACCAGCTCTGGTGGGACCTCCCCGCCCTCGAATCGCTCAACCTGAACCGGTCCCTCTACGGCCTCGATCCCGTCCGCTCGAAGCGGGTCCTCGACGAGCTGGTCGACTGGCTCGGCGTGAAGGAAAAGCTCCACGTCATGGTCCGGGAGCTCTCCCTCGGGGAACGGATGAAATTCGAGATCGTCGCCGCCCTCCTCCACGAGCCCCGCGTCCTCTTCCTCGACGAGCCGACCATCGGCCTCGACGTCGTCTCCCACCAGAAAGTCCGCGACTTCCTCGGGGCCTACGCGAAGGAAAAGAAAGTCACCACCGTCCTCACCTCCCACTACATGCGGGATATCGAGGAGCTCTGCCGCCGCGTCCTCATTATCGACCACGGCAAGCTCTTCTACGACGGCGACCTCAGCGGCATCACCGACCGCTTCGCCTCCCACAAGATCGTCGGCCTCCGCTGGAACGGCACCCCCGCGCTCCCCGCCGACCTCTCCGCCTACGGCGAAGTCCTGGAGCAGGAGCCGACCCAGCTCCGCCTCCGCGTCCCCCGCGCCGAACTGACCACCATCACCCCCCGCATCCTCACCGACCTCCGCCCCGACGACATCACGATCGAGGAAGTCCCCGTCGAGGAAGTCATCCGCCGGGTGTTCACGGAGCAGGCGGTTTAGTTTCTCATCCCTTCTGTTGCTTCTGCGCCTTCAGTTCTTCCAGGAGCTGGCGGATCTCCACTAATTGTTCCTCGATTTCGGCGGGAACTTTTTTCGGGGTGCGGATGAACATCGAGGAGACGACGGCGGTGAAGGTCCCGAAGATGCCCGCGCCCGCGACCATGAGGAGCACGGCGACGATCCGTCCTTCCAGCGAAACGGGATAGTGATCCCCGTAGCCGACCGTGGTGATCGTCGTCATCGTCCACCACAAGGCATCGCCCGCGCTCCGAATATTCGATCCCGGGGAATCCCGCTCGAAGGAAAGAACGGCGATCGAGGAGAAGAGGATGAGGAAAAACGTGACGATGATCAGCGAGGTCAGCGTGCCTTGCGGGACGTTCTTGAAAAGATGGCTGATGAGGGATTGGAACGAGCGATAGGCGCGGATCAACCTCAGGAGGCGGAAAATGCGGAGCGCCCGGCCGACGAAGAAGCCGTTCCAGGCCGGGATGCTCGACACCAGATCGATCCATCCCCAGCGCATGAACTTCAGCTTGTTGGGGGCCTTGATGAAGCGGAGGGCAAAGTCGTAGAGAAAGATCAGGCAGACGGCGAAATCGATTTTCTGGAGCAGCTTCAAAAGTTCCCGGTCGAGGTCGAGAAGACTTTCGGCGACCAACTCGGCAATGACATAGAGCGAGAGGAGGAAAACAAAAAGATCGAAGAAGCCGATGCCTTCCCTGGTCAACTCGGACTTATTCGCTTGATGGATCATAATTGTACTCCATACATTATCTCTGTTTGTGCTGCCAGCGTGAAACTCCAACCTCCTTATGAAAGAATATTTTTACTGTCTAGACGGACAAACGGTCGACGGGCCTCATTCCGAAAGGGAGATGAAAGAACTCCTGCTTTCGCAAAAGCTGGCTCCCGAAACGCAGGTTTGTCCCGCGGGGGAAAAGGATTGGATCCCGTTGGGGAGTGTCCGGTTTTCGGAGGAGACGGTGGAGATGACGACGGCGGCGATCCCCGAACTGCCTCCTGTCGATGAAGAACGTCCGGTCGATCATCAGGCCATCGCCGAAGCGGGGAGCGACGACGACGGCGAGGCGGAGGAAGAGGGCGAAAAGGATCTCAGCAAATATCAGCTGCTCAAGGTCATCCGCGCCGACCTCGACTTGCTCTGGAAAGCCCAGCGGGAGTCGTTGATCAGCCAAATCAGGGCGATCGATCTCGATCCCGCCTATGAGACGACCCGCAAGCAGGCCAAGCTGATCAAGGCGCGGGTGAATGAATCGATTTTGGCTTATTGGCAGAAGGATCGAACCTACGACCAGTGGATACGGGCCCTGGTGTGGAAGGATTGCGACATTCAGCGGAAGCTCAGGGGAAGCAACTGCGACGAGAAGTATGCCGATGCCAAGCAATGGCTCACCGAAGCGAAGCTCATCGACGAGGCGGGCTGCTATTGTTTCAAGGCGAACAAGAAGTACCTCTACATCGGCAAGGCGGGCGGGGGAGAGTCGAATCTGGGACGGCGTCTGAACGAGCATCGGCACAAGGTCTGGCTGGAGGAGGCGACCCATCTGCGGATCATCATCCCGCGGCATCGTTCCTGGATCAGCAAGCTCGAGCGGCTGCTGTTGATGAATTACCCCCAGACTCGCTACAACACGGCGACGCCGGCGAAGGGAAACAACGCTGCCGACCACATCCTCGATCTGCTTGAAAAGGAGATGAACGATCTGCTTTCCGACGGGTAAGATCGACCGGGGCAAACCCCTCGGAAGCTTGAAGCGCCTCTCCGTCTTCCCCTGATGCAGGGGAGGCATCCCCGTCCCGAAGGCCTCCTACTTTTGCTCGGGCAGGTCCTGCGGCTGCGGCATCTGTTGCGGGATGGGGCCGTCGTTGGCGGGCTTGGCTTCTTCCTTGGCCTTCTTGATGCGGCGCAGGACGAGGTCGAAGGTCTGGGGCTCGCCGTTCTTCGGGACGAGGGGGATGTAGTATTTCTCGAAGCCTTCCATCTCGACGGTGATGCTGTGCTCGATGGGGGAGTAGCTGCCGTCGTAGGGGGTGAAGCCGACGCGGTTGCCGTCGACGGAGACGACGGCGCCGGTGGGCTGGCTGGCGATGTGGAGCTTGGTGAAGTGGAAGTCGGGGCTGTAGGTGGTGACGGTCTTCGCGGTGACGTCGAGGGGGAGGTTGTAGCGGACGTCCTTCTGGACGAAGGTGACGTCGTAGCGGCCGGGGCGGAGGTTGAGGTTGGCGGCGTCGTCGGCGGCGAGGGTGGCGGAGGAGAGGAGCCGTTCCTGGCTGGAGCGGCGGATCTCGTAGGTGTAGCCGCCGGGGGCGGGTTCCAGCCGGAGGTAGCCGCTGATCGGATTGAGGAAGATGGGGGCGTGCTCGAGGTGCTGGGAGCGCTTCACGAGGAGGTCCTCGTGGTAGGGCTCGTAGTTCGGCGCGGTGATGTCGAGGGCGTAGGCCCCGGCGTGGAGGCCGATGAACTTGGCGTCGAAGGCGGTGACGGAGTCCTTGCCGAAGGAGACGGTCGGCGTCGGATCGTCGGGATCGACCTGCTTCACCGGGATGTGGACGGTGGCGAGGCTGAGCTTCACCGTGTAGGAGACGATGGCGAAGAGGCCGCCGATGACGGCGGCGAGGCCGACGAAGATGACGATGACGAGGATGCGCGCGGTGCGGAGCGCATTGTCGTAGAGTTCGGAGAGTTCGGCGATCCGCTCCCGGAGGCGCTTGAGGGGGCCCTGGGCGTCCTCGTGGAAATCGGTCCCGGCGAAGCTTTTCAGCGTGTTGGCTTCCTCGTCGGCGGTCTTCTTGGCGGAGGCGAGGAGGTCGCGGACGGTGCTGAAGTTCCCGAAGGTGGTCCAGATGCGCTTGAGGATGCCGTCGAGGAGGCGGCGGGCTTCCTCGATGGGGGCGTTGAGCCGTTTCTCGAGCGATTCGAGCTCGCTCTTCCACGGCTTCGCCTCGGCCTCGAAGGCGTTGTAGTTGAGGTCGGAGAAGATGGCGTCGGTCTGCTTGACGAATTTCTCGGCCTTCTTGTAGTTGCCTTCCTTGGCGAGGCTCTTCGACTTGTCGATGAGGCGGACGTGCTGGGCGTGGGCGTCGAGCCATTCCTTGCACCGGGCCTCGTCCTTCTTCAGCTCGCTGACCTGGGCCTTGCGGAGGCGGCAATCGAGGTCGTCGTCGAGGTACATCAGGACGTCGCGGACCTGGATGTTGTGGATCGGATCGGTCGGATGGAGGAGGGTGGCGACGGCGTAGACCTCGGGCCGGAGGTCCGATTCCTTCCGCCAGCTGCCGGAGGGGAGGAGGCGGCGGGTGACGGAGATGTCGTTCGGGATCTGCTTCAGCGCCTCGGCGATCCGCTCGAGGGTCTCCTTCAGCCATTCGATCGAGAGGCCGTTGGCCGGGGGGGCCTGGAGGACGGGCCGCCATTCGGGGATCTCCGTGGCGATCTCGTGGGCGCTGACGAGGATGCGGCTTAGCTGGGTGATCTGCTGGCTGAAGTGCTGGAGGGGATCGTCGGGGACGGTCCCGGCGGCGAGGTGGGAATTCGCGAAGGCGTCGAGTTCCTGGTCGAGGTTGTCGACGTTCTCGAAGATGTCCTGGGCCTCGAATTGGTCGGAGCCCTGCCGCAGGAAGGCGAGCTTCGACTGCAGCATCTGGAGGTTGAAGATCTGGTCCTCGTTCTGGATCCAGACGCTCTTCATCCGCATCCAGTCGACGGAGGCGTCGTCGACGAGGTCGGTGAGGCGGCGGCGGTATTCCTCCTGCACCGTGTCGAGCTCGTAGCCGGCGCGGTGGAGGGAGTTGTTCAGCTGGTGGAGGTGGACTTTCTGCGCCGTGGAGGGGGGCGATTTCCGGGCGTCGGAGAGCTCGGCGGTGAGGCCGTCGAGGCGCTTCTGGAGCTCGTTGGCCCGTTGGCGGACTTGGACGAATTCCCGGTAGCCGGGGAAGGCGCGGCCGGTCTCCGATTCCTGCTGGGCGGCGCTGGGGGCGCGGAAGAGGGGGATCGGGGCCTGGTAGGCGGCGACGGAGGAGATCGGCGCGGCGATCGGCGTCGAGGCCGCGATGGGGGTGACGGGGGCGGAGGGGGCGATCGGAGAGACCGGGGCGATCGGCGAGACGGGAGCGCCGGTGCCCGACCCGGCGGCCCGGGCCAGGGGGGAGATCGGCGAGGCGGGCGGGCTGATCGGGGAGATGGGGGACGCCGGGGCCGCGCCGGAAAGGGGATTGATGGGACTGACCGGGCTGAGCGGACTTAAGGGACTTACAGGACTAATGGGGCTGACCGGGCTGACGGGCCGCAGGGGGCTGACGGGAGAGAGGGGGGAAATGGGAATCGACGCCGTCGGCGCACCGGCGATCGGGGAGATCGGAGAGATCGGTGCCGGGGGTGGGGTTTTGACGGGTTCGTCGGCCATTGCTTGAGCGGGACTGGCCAAGTTTTATCGGAAGTCGCGTTTTTAGGCAAGGGAATCGCTCGGGGAATGATTCAGGTGGAACTACTTAATTCTGTTTTGACCGGTTTTTATGGAAAAATCGATACTCAGAGGATCAAAAGGTAGGCGAGGCGGCAATTGGGGGCGTCGGGCAGGGCGGTGGTGAGGAGGGAGAGGGTGGTGGCGGTGGTCTGGGAGGAGACCATGACCGCGCCAAAGGTGTTCTCGCTCCCCGTCGCGGCGACGAAGCCGAAGAGGGCGCCCCGCGGCGAGGCGGGGAGAGCCAGGGCGGTGAGGTCGACGGTGTAAGTGCGGAGGCCGACGGTGAGGTCGACGATCCCTCCGAGGCTGCTCGGGAGGTACCGGGCGTCGCTCTCTCCCGCGGTGTAGTAGCCGGGGGTCGCGGGAGCGGGGGCCCCTTCGGTGTCCTTGATGAGGTCGTTGGCGACGAGGGCGGTGAAGGTACGCGTGCTTCCCTTCCGCCCCGAGGGGAGGGTCCACGCGATCTCCCCCATGAGGGAAACCTGGGGGAGGTCGCCCGCCCCCTCGGGGTCGAGGAGGGTGTCGAGCGAGGCGGAGCGGAAGTCGGGGCAGAGGCCGTAGGCGGTGGCCTCCCCGGCGGGCGCGGTCCAGGCATCGGTGTAGACGAGGAAGGCCCCGCTGTATTGGCCCTGCGCCTTCAGGCCGAATTTGAACGCCGTCCCCGTCGGGAGGACGACGGGGAGATAGCCGCCGTCGGCCTGCCCCTGGAGGAAGGTGACGGCGAGGGCGGCGGTGTCCCCCCGCTTGAAGGCGAGCTGGGTGACGACAGCACTGTTCGACGGGCCGGAGACGAGGACGGAACGGTCGAGATCGATGTAAAGATTCATGATGGGGGGGAGGGGGCCTGGGACGGGGAGGGGAACGAGGGTTACCGCGGTGGTGGCCATTTCTTTATCCGATGGCGGGCACGCTGTCCGTGTCGCGGGGAATGCGGGGAATGGGGAGATTGGGAACAAAGACGCCCTCAATCCGGTCATGTCGTTTAACGTCCTTGGAGCGTTTTTGGGTAGGTAATTCCACCAATGGCGATTTAAAGATTTGAAGTCTGGAAGGGGGGTGATTTTAATGGCCCCGTGGTTTTCAACGTCATCCAATGAACCCGTTTTTCGCTGCATCTCATGGGCTGACGGGGGCCGGATTATCCCTGGTAATCGCGCTGGCGATCCTCGCTTTTTTACTCTGGAAACTCCGCCGCCTGGCCCGGGACGCGCGGAAGGCGGAGGCGCTCGCCGAGGCGAATGCGCGGCAGGCTGAGGAAGTGACGAGGCTCCGGGCCGAGGCCCTGCGCCTCGCCTCCCTCGTCGAGGGAATGGAGATCCAGGCCCGCAGCTACGAGGAGCAGCTCCGGCGCGGACAATGGATGGAGAACATCGGTGCCCTCGCGGCGGGGGTCGCCCACGATCTCAACAACGCCCTCACGCCGGTCCTCATCGGCCTCCAGCTGCTGGAGGATACGAATGACGAGAAGGAGCGGAAGGCGCTCCTCGAGACGGTCGATTCCTCGGCGCAGCGCGGCGCGGCGATGGTGAAGCAGATCCTGACCTTCGTCCGGGGCAAGCGCGGCGAGGACGGCCCCCTTCGCCTGCGGACCCTGATCGACGACATGGCGAAGATCGTCCGGGACACGTTCCCCCATTGCATCTCGATCGAGACCAACGTCGAGAAAGGGCTGTGGAACGTCTTCGGCAACGCGACGGAGATGCACCAGATCCTCCTCAACCTCTGCGTGAACGCGCGGGACGCGATGATGCCGGTCGGCGGCCACCTGACGGTGAAGGCCGTCAACGTGATCCTCGACGAGCGGATGGTGGCGAAGCGCCAGGGGATCGCCCCGGGGCCGTTCGTCGTCCTCTCCGTCGGCGATTCCGGCTGCGGCATCCCGAACGACGTGATCGCGCGGATCTTCGAGCCCCTCTTCACGACGAAGGAGCCGGGCAAGGGGACCGGCCTCGGGCTCTCCACCGTGATCGGCATCGTGAAGCGCCTCGGCGGCTTCGTGAGCGTCGAGAGCGAGGTGGGGAAGGGGACCCAGTTCCTCCTCCACTTCCCGGCCCTCTCCGTCGGGCAATCGGAGGGAGGCTCCAGCGACACCCTGCCGGTGCGGAGCGACATCCCGCTGGGCCAGGGCAAGCGGGTCCTCTTCATCGACGACGACAACGTCGTCCGCCGCGTCTCGAAGGCGATGCTGGAGCACTACGGCTACCACGTCACCACGGCGGCCAACGGCGTCGAGGCCGTCTCCCTGGTCGGCAGCCAGAAGGAGGGGGAGAAATTCGACCTCGTCGTCTCCGACGTCGACATGCCCTACATGGACGGCTTCGAGGTCCTGCTGGCGATCCGGGGCGAGGAGCCGAACAAGCCCTTCATCTTCATCAGCGGCACCGAACTCGACGACCATTACCTGATCGAGATCAAGCGGGCAGGGCTCGATTTCCTCCCGAAGCCCTTCACCGTCGAGCAACTCCTCCAGGCCTCGGCCCGGCAGCTCGGCCTGACGGTCTCGCCGCAGCCCCAGTCCGAGTTGATGCTGGAAGGCGACGTGCGGCGGTAGATAGGGTACGTCCCGGTCTCTGACCTGCGGACGCGTGGTTTCTCCCAAGCGATCCTCTTCCCTGGATGCCAGGAAAGCGGGGCAGCCCTTCGGGACCTGCGCGGTCAACCCTGTACAGATGGAGGCGATCCGCTTTATAGCCACAGAGGGGCTTCGCCCCTCCGTGACCTCCCCTTCGGAGGGCCTGAACTTGGCGGACGCGCTTTGGCGGCGCCGTGTCTCCGAACTGTTTTAAAATCCGCTGCTTCCCTGAGCGCCCGAGGGTACGAGCGATAGGGATAGACAGGGCCAATACGCCCAGACTCCTATTGGGAGAGGGGCGTATGGGAGAGAGACGCTTCGGGAAGGTCCCCCCTTTCGAGCCGCCCTACCCCTTCGCGATCTCTGCCTTCGTATGGTCGTGGATCTCCTGCAGGATCCCGCGGATGTCGTACCGGTACTTCCACTCCGGATAGTGTGACTGGAACTTCCGGACGTCGCTGACGTACCAGATGTGGTCGCCGATGCGGTTGTCCTCGACGTACGTGTGGGGGAGCTTGTTCCCGCTGATCTCCTCGCAGAGGGCGATCGCCTCCTTCATCGAGCAGTTCGAGTGGCGGCTGCCGCCGATGTTGTAGACCTCGGCGACGCGGGGCTTCTTGAAGAACTGCCAGAAGGCCTCGATGAGGTCGACGGAGTGGATGTTGTCCCGGACCTGCTTCCCCTTGTAGCCGAAGACCCGGTATTCCTTGCCGATGACGGTGCACTTCATCAGGTAGGCGAGGAAGCCGTGGAGCTCGGTGCCGGAGTGGGCGGGGCCGGTGAGGCAGCCGCCGCGGAAGATAGCCGTCCGCATCCCGAAGTAGCGGCCGTATTCCTGGACGAGGACGTCGGCGGCCACCTTGCTCGCCCCGAAGAGGGAGTGCTTCGACTGGTCGATGGAGAGGTGTTCGTCGATGCCGATGGTGTAGGGGTGGGAGGGATCGATTTCCCAGCGGGTCTCGAGTTCCCGGAGGGGGAGGAGGTTCGGCGCGTCGCCGTAGACCTTGTTCGTGCTGGTGAAGATGAAGACGGCGTCGGGGGCGTGGAGCCGGGTCGCCTCGAGGAGGTGGAGGGTGCCGGTGGCGTTGACGCCGAAGTCGGTGAGGGGCTCGCGGGCCGCCCAGTCGTGGGAGGGCTGGGCGGCGGTGTGGACGACGACGGCGATTTCCTTGCCGAGGCTCTGGAAGAGGGCGTTCACCGCGTCGAAGTCCCGGATGTCGAGGGCGTGGTGGCGGTAGTTCTTGAGGGCGCTTTCCAGGCTCTTCCGGTTCCCCTCGTTCGAGGCGTTCTCGCCGAAGAAGCGGGCGCGCATGTTGTTGTCGATGCCGACGACGTCGAATCCTTCGGCGTGGAAACGCTTGCAGGTTTCCGATCCGATGAGGCCGGCGGAGCCGGTGACCAGGGCGATGCTCATTGTATTTGTTTGAAGGGGGAAAGGATTAGGAGGTCTTGGGACGGCGGTAGTCGCCCCGGCTGAGGGCGCGCTCGAGCCAGATGTAGGCGCAGATGAAGAGGTAGCGGGAGCCCATTTCCTTGATCTTCAGCTTGGCCTCGCCGGTGCGGCGGTTGCGCCAGGTGATCGGCATCGTCGTCCAGGAGTAGCCCCGGACGATCGCCTTCAGCGGGAGCTCGACGGTGAGGTTGAAGTGGGGTGAGATGAGGGGGCGGCAGCCGTCGATGACGGTGCGGCGGTAGGCCTTGAAGGCGTTCGTCGTGTCGTTGATCGGGATGCCGAAGAGGCACTTCACGAAGAAATTCGCCATCCGGTTCAGGATGTACTTGATCCGGGGGTAGTCGATGACGCCGCCGCCGCGCATGAAGCGGCTGCCGAAGACGCACTCGTAGCCCTTGTTCAGTTCCTTCCAGTAGCGGACGACGTCGCGGGAGTCGTCGGACTCGTCGGCCATCATGATGGTGACGGCATCGCCGGTGCTGTGGTCGAGGCCGTAGATGATGGCGCAGCCGAAGCCGTGGCGGCCGGCGTTCTGGACCGGCTTCAGCTCGGGGAGGCGGGTGCGGAGGTCTTCGAGGATCGCCCAGGTGCGGTCCCGGCTGCCGTCGTCGACGACGACGATCTCGTGCGGGACGCCGTGGAGGCGGAGCTCCAGGTGGAGGTGCTCCACCGTCGAGGCGATGCATCCCTCCTCGTCCCGCGCGGGGATGACGATGGAGAGGAGCTGGAGGGGCGGGAGGCCTTCGGTGGGGGGCGGGGAGATCATGGAGGGTGGCGGTCTCGGGTCTATTTGCGGTCGACTGGGATTAGGCTTCGGCGAGGCAGGTCTCGATCCAGCGGGGATGGTTCTGCCCGTGGTGGGCGATCTCGGCGAAGATGGAGTCGAGGGAGCGTTTCGGCGTCCAGTCCCAGCGGGCGCGGGCCTCGCCGGCGTCGAGAACCATCCAGGGGATGTCGAAGGGGCGGGTCTGGGGGACGCTCTCGACGGCGTGGGGGCCGAGGTGTTCCTCGCACCACGCGCTGAGGTTTTTGAGGGAGACGGATCGCTCGTTGCCGCCGGAGACGTTCTGGAGGGAGGGGGCGGTGCCGGGGTTCTCGATCTGCTTCACCAGGAGGTCGGCCAAATCGTCGGGATGGAGGCAGTCGCGGACCTGGTGGCCCTGGCCGTCGAAGCCGATGTATTTCAGCGTCTTCTTCTGGAGCCACGCGTTGATCCAGTAGGCGAAGATTCCCTGGTCGATCCGGCCGAACTGGCCCGCCCCGGCGAGGTTCCCGCAGCGGTTGATGACGGCGGGGAAGCCGAAGGCGTGGGCGTATTCGAGGGCGAGGAGTTCCGAGGCGAGCTTCGTCGTCCCGTAGAGGGAGACGGGGGGCTTTGTCGAGAAGTGGGTCGAGACGCCTTCCTTGGTCAGCCCGGAGGGCCAGGCGTCGAGCTGGAAGGGATCGGGAGCGAAGGCGCCGTTGTCGACCTGGACGGGGATCGCGGCGAGCTCGGGGATCGAGTAGACGCGGCTGGTCGAGAGGAGGAGGAACCCGGCCTTGTGGCGCTTGCAGTATTCGAGGAGGTCGATCGTCCCGCCGAGGTTGTGCTCGATGAGCTGGCGGCTCCCGTTGTCCCCGTCGAGCCCGGCGAGGACGCTGGCGTTGGCGGCGGCGTCGATCAGCCAGTCGGCTTTCGGTAGGGAATCGATGTCGCTGCGGACGCGGAGATCGGCGTGGCGGAAGGGGATCCCCGCTTCCTTCAGGCGGGAGCGGTTCCCCTCGCTGCCCGGGCGGATGAGGTTGTCGACGCAGAGGAGTTCCCACTCCGGACGAAGACGACGGAAGGCCAGGGCGAGGGTGGTTCCGACGAACCCGGCGCCGCCGGTCACGATGACTTTCTTTTTAAGAGAGGAACTCAAGATGATCAACTTAGAACCCTATTCCTAGGTTAGACAAGCCCGCGTTGCTTCAAAAAGGCTCTCCATCAAGGCGCGAGCGACGCGGTGTGGCCGATGCGCCACTGCGCCCCTTCCCGGGTGTTCCGCGCGGCCTAGCAGGCCATTCAGGCCTGCGGCGTTACGCGCGCCTACGGGAAGGGGGCGCAGCCCCTCCGGCGCGGGCTTGTCTAACCTAGGAATAGGGTTCGAGGTTAAATGATTGCGGGGAATCCAGTTTCGACTTTCTCCATTGCGAAGGGGGGAGGCCGGTCTGTTTTCGGAACCAGCGGGTGAAGTAATTGGCGTCGGCCCAGCCGGTCTCGGCGGCCGCCTTGCGGACGGGGCTTCCCTTCGCCAACGCCTTCTTCGCCTCCTCGAGGCGTCGGGCGTCGCGGAGCTGGCCGAGGGTCGTCCCGGCGGCCCGCTGGAGGAGGCGGTTGAGGTAGTCCTGCTGGTAGCCGAGGCGGCGGGCCAGCTCCGGGTTCGAGATGCGGGGACCGGTCCGGCTGGCGAGGAGCTGGCGGGTGCGCCGGACGAGGGCGCCCTCGCCCCCCTCGGGCTGGAACCGGGGCATCCAGCCCCCGGCGGGGAGGACCTTCTCGAGGATCGAGAGGACGAGGGCGGCCTCGCGGAGGCGGATGGCGGCGCGGTCGGCGTCCTTCAGCCGGACGAGGGCGGAGAGGGAGCGGCCGATCTCGGCCCGTTCCGATTGGGGGAGGAGGCCGATCCAGGGGGCGAACTTCCCCGCGCCCCGGAAATCGAAATCGACGACGAGGCAGAGGGGCCGCCGCGCCCCGCCGGGGGCGAAGGAGTGGGCGGCGTGGGGCGGGAAGAGGGCGGCGGTGCCGCTGTGGACGGCGGTGGGGGGGCGGTCGACGCAGCGTTGTTCCCCCTGGCCGGTGACGTAGATGAGGAGCTGGGAGTAGGGATGCTCGTGCAGGGCGACGACCGAGGTTTCCTCGATGTGGCGGTTCAGCCGGAGCCGGTGGACCCGGATCGGCCCCGCCTGGAGGTGGAGCGATTCGAGGAGGAGGGGTTGGTATCCCTTTTTCGTAACCCGGGTCAGCATGGGGAAATCGACATTAGCATTAAAATAAGGTCGTTTTAATGCTAGAATGTAAGGCCTTGTCCTCTATCCGGCGAGAACGAAATCGGCCACCATGGCGTTCATGGGTAATGTCACTTTTTCCGTTCCTCCCGTGGCCCTCGTCACCGGATCGAGCCGCGGCCTGGGCCGGGGCGTCGCCGAAGTCCTCGCCGAGGCGGGTTACAGCGTCGCCATCCACTACGCCCGCAACAAGGAGGCCGCCGCGGAGGCCGCCTCCGCCTGCGCCGCGAAGGCCGTGAACCCAGCGCAGAAGTTCATCCCCGTCAGCGGCGACCTCGGCTCCTCCTCCGACCGGACGGCGCTCCTCGACCAGGTCCTCCAGGCTTACGACGGCCAGCTCGACGCCCTCGTGAACAACGCCGGGATGGCCCCGCGCGTCCGCGCCGACGTCACGGCGACGACCGAGGAGAGCTTCGACGAGCTGATCGGCGTCAACCTCAAGGGCCCCTACTTCCTCACCCAGCTCGTCGCGAATCATTGGCTGAAGAATCCGACGCCCTCGGCCATCCCTTCGGGCCGGAAGGTCGCCTTCGTCAGCTCGGTCTCGGCGAACACGGCCTCGATCGGACGCGGCGAGTATTGCATCTCCAAGGCGGGCCTCGCGATGGCGAGCTCCCTGTGGGCGACCCGCCTCGCTCCCGAGGGCATCCAGGTCATCGAGTTCCGTCCCGGCATCATGATGACCGACATGACGACGGTCGTTAAGGACAAGTACGACGCCCTCATCGCCGACGGCCTCGTCCCGCAGCGCCGCTGGGGCAATCCCGGCGACGTCGGCCGGGCGGTCCGCGCCTTCCTCGACGGCGACCTCTCGTTCTCCTCCGGCGCCGTCATCGACATCGACGGCGGCCTCCAGATCCGCCGCCTCTAATTATCCAACGTTCACGATTCTATTATCATGGCCATCCAGATTGACTCCTCCCTGACCCCTGCGGCCCTCCTGCCGCAGATCGACCACCTCTTCGCCCTCTCCGGGCAGAAGATCAACGCGCTGCAAGGCCGCTGGAACGCCGCCGACGGCACGCCGGTCTTCACCGTCGCGGGGAAATACGGCTCGCGCGGCTGGACCGAGTGGACCCAGGGCTTCCAGTTCGGCTCCGCCATCCTCCAGTTCGACGCGACGGGCGACGCCTCGTTCCTCGAGCTGGGCCGCAAGGCGACGGTCGACTTCATGGCCCCCCACGTCAGCCACACGGGCGTCCATGACCACGGCTTCAACAACGTCAGCACCTACGGTAACCTCCTCCGCCTCCAGAACGAGGGCCGCATCCCGGCGAACCAGGCCGAGAAGGACTTCTACGTCCTCGCGCTGAAGATCTCCGGCGCGGTCCAGGCTTCCCGCTGGACGAAGATCGGCCACGGCGCGGGCTATATCTATTCCTTCAACGGGCCCCACTCCCTCTTCGCCGACACGATCCGCTCCCTCCGCTCGCTCGCTGTCAGCCACCTCCTCGGCCACAAGTTCATGGCCGAAGGGGACAAGCAGGTCGACCTGATCGGCCGCCTCCTCCAGCACGCCGAGACGACGGCCAAATACGCCGTCTACTACGGCAAGGGCCGCGACTCCTACGACACGCCCGAGCTCCGGGGCCGCACCGCCCACGAATCGATCTTCAACACGAACGACGGCCAATACCGCTGCCCGAACAGCCAGCAGGGCTACTGTCCCTTCACGACGTGGACGCGCGGCCTCGCCTGGATCCTCGCGGGCTACCCCGAGGAGATCGAATTCTTCGAGACTCTCTCCGACGACGAGCTCGCGCCCTATGGCGGCAAGGCGAAGATCCTCGCGGGGTTCCGCGAAGTGGCCGAGGCGGTCGCCGATTTCTACCTCTCCCAGACCCCGACGTGCGGCGTTCCCTATTGGGACACCGGCGCTCCCGGCCTCGTCCACCTCGGCGATTACCTGAACCGCCCCGCCGAGCCCTTCAACGCCCACGAGCCGGTCGACAGCTCCGCCGCCGCCATCGCCGCGCAGGGTCTCTACCGCCTCGGCCTCTACCTCCAGCGGATCGGCGAGAAGGAGAAGGGCCTCCGTTACGAGAAGGCCGCCCTCACGGTCGCGAAGACCCTCTTCGCCGCGCCTTACCTCTCCGAGGACCCGAAGCACGAAGGCCTCCTCCTCCACTCCGTCTACCACCGTCCGAACGGCTGGGATCACGTCCCCGCCGGACAGTCGGTGCCCTGTGGTGAATCGTCCATGTGGGGCGATTACCACGCCCGCGAGCTGGCCCTCCTCCTCCGGCGCCAGGCGAAGGGGCAGCCCTACCTCACCTTCTTCTCCAAGTAATCATGAGCGCCTCCGAGATCAAGGACCTCTCCCGCCTCGCGATCCACACGATCACGACGAAGGGGTGGACCCTCGAACAGTGTGTCGAGAACTTCTCCGCCGCCGGCGTGAAGGGGATCACCGTCTGGCGTCAGGCCCTCGAAGGCCGGAGCGACGCCGCCATCGCCGAGGCCGGGAAGCGGATCAGGGACTCGGGGCTCTCCACCGTCGCGCTCTGCCGGGGCGGCTTCTTCCCCGGGAAGACCGAGGCCGACCGGAACAAGGCCCTCGACGACAACCGCCGCGCCATCGCCGAGGCCGCCGCCCTCGGCGCCCCCCTCATCGTCCTCGTCTGCGGTGCCGTCCCCGGCATCCCGCTCGAGGATGCCCGGAAGCAGATCGCCGACGGCATCGCCGCCGTCCTCCCCGAGGCCTCGGCCGCGAAGGTGAAGCTCTCCATCGAGCCGCTCCATCCGATGTACGCCGGGGATCGCTCCGCCGTGAACACCCTCGGCCAGGCCAACGACCTCGTCGAGCAGCTCGGCTCCCCGTGGGTCGGCGTCGCCGCCGATGTCTTCCACCTCTGGTGGGACCCGGCGCTCGAGGCCGAGATCGCCCGCTGCGCGAAGCTCGGCGCGCTCGACGCCTTCCACATCTGCGACTGGCTCTCCCCGATGGCCGACATGCTGAACGACCGCGGCCTGATGGGCGAGGGCTGCATCCCGATCAAGAAGATCCGCGGCTGGGTCGAGGCGGCGGGCTTCAACGGCTTCAACGAAGTCGAGGTCTTCAGCCACCGCCACTGGGCCCGCGACCCGAAGGATTTCCTCGCGGACATCGTCTCCTCCTATCTGAAGTACTCCTAAACCCACCTTCCGAATCCTTAAAAAACCAAAACACATGAGCAAAGTACACACGATCGGCATCATCATGAACGGCGTCACGGGACGCATGGGCACGAACCAGCACCTCATCCGCTCGATCCTCGCGATCCGCAAGCAGGGCGGCGTGAAGATCTCCGCCTCGGAGGCGATCATGCCCGATCCGATCCTCATCGGCCGCAACGAGGACAAGCTCCGCGAGCTGGCCCAGGCCCACGGCGTCGAACGCTACTCGACCGACCTCGACAAGGCGATGGCCGATCCCTTCAACCAGATCTACTTCGACTCCCAGACCACCGACCGCCGCGCCGAGGGCGTCCGCAAGGCGATCGCCGCGAAGAAGGCGATCTACTGCGAGAAGCCGACCGCCGTCTCGACCGCCGAGGCCCTCGCCCTCTACCACGAGGCGACCGCCGCCGGGGTGAAGAACGGTGTCGTCCAGGACAAGCTCTGGCTCCCCGGCCTCCTCAAGCTGAAGCGCCTCATCGACTCGGGCTTCTTCGGGAAGATCCTCTCCGTCCGCGGCGAGTTCGGCTACTGGGTCTTCGAGGGGGGCAACGACTGGCAGCCCGCCCAGCGCCCCTCGTGGAACTACCGGAAGGAAGACGGCGGCGGCATCATCGTCGACATGCTCTGCCACTGGCGCTACGTCATCGATAATCTCTTCGGCAGCGTGAAGTCTCTCTCCTGCCTCGGCGCGATCCACATCCCGGAGCGGTTCGACGAGCAGGGCAAGCCCTACAAGTGCACCGCCGACGACTCGGCCTACGCCACCTTCGAGCTCGATAACGGCGTCATCGCCCACTTCAACTCGTCGTGGACCGTCCGCGTGAAGCGCGAAGACCTCCTCACCCTCCAGGTCGACGGGACCCACGGCTCCGCCGTCGCCGGGCTCCGCGACTGCTGGACCCAGCACCGCGTCAACACCCCGAAGCCGGTCTGGAATCCCGACATCGAGAATCCCTTCGCCTTCAACGACCAGTGGGAGAACGTCCCCGCGAACGCGATCTACGACAACGCCTTCAAGGTCCAGTGGGAGATGTTCCTCCGCCACGTCGTGAAGGACGAGCCCTTCCGCTGGTCCCTCCTCGAGGGCGCGAAGGGCGTCCAGATGGCCGAGCTCGGCCTCGAGTCTTGGGAGAAGCGCGCCTGGGTCGACGTGAAGCCGCTCGCCTAAGCGTCCCCCGGCTGCTAACCTGAGAACGTATGGGCCGCTTCGTCTCCTTCGGTGAAATCATGCTGCGGCTGTCCGCCCCCGGGCAGCAGCGCTTCACGCAGGCCTCCTCGCTGGAGATGAACTTCGGCGGGGGCGAGGCGAACGTCGCCGTCGCCCTCGCGCAGTTCGGCCACGCCGCCGCGTTCGTCACCCGCCTGCCGGGGAACGACCTCGGCGAGGCGTGCGTCCGCGACCTCCGGGGCGTCGGCGTCGACACCTCGGAGATCGTCCGGGGCGGCGAACGCCTCGGCCTCTACTTCCTCGAGAACGGCGCGAGCCAGCGTCCCGCCCAGGTCATCTACGACCGGGCCGGGAGCGCCTTCGCGAAGCTCGATCCCGCCGAGTTCGACTGGGAGAGGATCCTCGACGGAGCCGAGTGGTTCCACTTCAGCGGGATCACCCCCGCCGTCTCCGAGAGCGCGGCCCAGGCCGTCGCGACCGGCGCGGCGCTGGCCCGCAGGAAGGGGATCCCCGTCAGCTGCGACGTCAACTACCGGGCGAAGCTCTGGGGGATGGTCGAGGCGAAGCGGGTGATGACGGCCCTCATGGCCCACGTCGACTACTGCATCGCCAACGAGGGCCACACCGACTCGATCCTCGGCATCGTCCCGCCCGGCCCGGAGAAGACGACCGACCTCGACCGCTACCTCGACATCGCCGAGAAGCTGGTGGCGAAGTTCGGCTTCAAGGGCGTCGTGCTGACCCTCCGGGAGACGCACTCGGCCCTCCGGAACACCTTCGGCGGCGTCTACTGCACCGGCGGGCAGGTCTTCCGCAGCCGCAGCTACAACCTCGAGATCGTCGACCGCATCGGCGGCGGCGACGCCTTCGCGGCGGGCTTCGTCCACGGCCTCATGGAAAAGCGCGATCCCCAATACGTCGTCGAATTCGCCACCGCGGCGGGCTGCCTGAAGCACTCCGTCCCCGGCGATTACCACGTCGGCACCCGCGCCGAGATCGAGACGCTGATGAGCGGCGACGGCTCCCCCCGCGTCCAACGTTAGTCGCTTTCCTTCCTCTCCCTTATTTTGATCCCATGAAAAAAGAGCAGATCCTCCAGAACCTCCGCAACCCCGGCATCGTCGCCATCATCCGGGCCGACGACTCGAGCCAGCTGATCGACGCCACCCAGGCGCTGCTCGACGGCGGCATCCGGGCGATCGAACTGACGATGACGACCCCCAACGCCATCGGCGTCATCGAGAAGGCCGCGGCGAAGTTCGGCGACCAGGTCCTCCTCGGCCTCGGCTCGGTCCTCGACGAGACCACCGCCCGCCTCGGCATCCTCGCCGGGGCGAAGTTCATCGTGACGCCCGTCTTCCGCCCCGCCGTCATCACCGCCTGCCAGCGTTACGGCATCCCGATCGCCTCCGGCGCCTACACGCCGACCGAGGCCCTCACCGCCCACGAGGCGGGCGCCGACTTCGTGAAGATCTTCCCCGCCGACGGCCTCGGAGCCGGATACATCAAGGCGATCAAGGGGCCGCTCCCCCAGCTCGAGATCATCCCGACCGGCGGGGTGAACCTGAAGACCGTGAAGGAATTCCTCGATGCCGGATGCGCCGCCCTCGCCGTCGGCAGCAACCTCGTCTCGAAGGAGATCCTGGCCAGCCGCGATTGGGCGAAACTCCGCGAGACCGCCGCCGCGTACGTCGCGGCGGTGAAGGCGGCGAAGGGCTTGTAAGAAAGTATCAGCGACCCTTGGACTCAATCCCGCGGAGGATGAAGTCGATCCCGTCGAGGAAATCGATTCGATCGTCGTGGGAGGGCAACTTTTCGGCGATGCTGCGCGTGAAGGGGTACGCGTGCGGATCGAGCTGGGACCACACTCTCGCCAAGTCCTCCAGGAAGTCCGACCGGCCGCGCTGCGTCAGGGCGAGCTGGCCGTTGGCTGCATTCTGCCCGCCGACGCCCAGGATATAGCTCAACAAAGCGGAGACCGCCGCCCACTCTTTCTCTTTCGGTACGCGAAGGGCGCGAATCTGCTGGCCGATCCGTTCGAGAATGCGGACGATCGGCGACTGTCCCATCGCCAGTGTGAGTGCCGAGCCGACCCACGGATGGGCGTTGATCGCGTCGAACATCCCGAGGGCTAGGGTTCGAATCGCTGCCTTGGGCGTCGTGCCGACGGCGCACGCTTCCAGCGTGCGGGCGACGACGGTGTCGCATGCGGCGATCAGCAGGTCGTTCTTGTCGGCGACGTGCCAGTAAATCGCCCCCGATCCGGTGGCGAGCCGCTCCGAGAGGGCCCGGAAGGTGAGTCCGCTCTCGCCGCTTTGATCGAGGATCGCGATCGCCGTCTCGATGATCTGTTCTCGCGAGAGCGATTCTTCCCGCCGTTGCTTGCCGATGGTGTTTTTGGCCACACCTCATCTTGACATGAATGGAATGTTGTTCCAATGTTATTCATGGAACGCTGTTCCATTAATGGGCTTTCCTCACGAAATGAAAAACAAAATGAACACTCCCGTTACGATCATCGGCGCGGGCCTGGGCGGCCTAATGCTTGCCCGCGTCCTCCATCTTCACGGTATCCCGGCGACGATCCACGAGGCGGAAGTCTCGGCGACCGCGCGCGGGCAGGGGGGGGTGCTCGATATCCACGATTACAGCGGCCAGCTTGCGCTCAAGGATGCCGGTCTTTTCGACGCGTTCCTCAAGATCATCCTCCCCGGCGAACAGGCCAAGCGGATCCTCGACAAGGAAGGGAGCGTTCTTTTCGAACGCCCCGACGACGGCAGCGGCGGTCGTCCCGAGGTCCCGCGGGGAGAACTGCGCCGGATCTTGATGGACTCCCTTCCTGCCGGGACGATCCGCTGGGGCCACAAGCTCGCGGCGGCGGTTCCGCTCGGAGGCGGGCGGCATGAGGTGACCTTTGCGAATGGCTCCACGGCGACGACCGGCCTTCTCGTGGGGGCCGACGGCGCTTGGTCGAAAGTGCGTCCTCTTCTTTCGGAGGCGAAACCGGCCTACGCCGGAACTTCCTTTATCGAAACGTACCTCTTCGACGGCGATAACCGCCACCCGGCAAGCGCGGAAGCGGTGGGCCCGGGGACGCTGATGGCCGTCGCGCCGGGCAAAGGCATTCTCGCGCATCGGGAGTCCGATGGCACGCTCCACACGTATGTGTCGCTGAACAGACCGGAGGAGTGGTTTGCCCGGGTCGATTTCTCCGATGCGGCGGCGGCCCTGTCCCGGATCGCCGGGGAGTTCGACGGCTGGGCGCCGGAGTTGACCGCTCTTATTACCAAGAGTGACACCGCGCCCATGCTCCGCCCCATTCACGCGCTTCCGGTCGGGCACCGATGGGATCGCGTTCCCGGAGTAACGCTGCTCGGCGACGCCGCGCACCTGATGTCGCCCTTCTCCGGCGAGGGCGCCAACCTTGCCCTCTACGACGGCGCCGAACTCGGAAAGGCCCTTGCGGCCCATCCCGACGACGTCGAGGCGGCGCTTGCCTCTTATGAAAGGGATCTCTTTCCCCGTAGCGCCTCCGCCGCCGTGGAGGCCGACCGGAACCTGAAGCTCTTTTTCAACGAACGCTCCCCTCAAAGCCTGCTCGACCTCTTTGCGCGCTAGAGCTTGTTATGCACTTAGGGCGGCCCGCGCCGGAAGGGCTGCGCTTGTCTCCCCCGGCCCTGCCAGTTTTACGGGGAGTTGCGCCGCCGCAGACCTGAATGGCCTGTAAGGAAGCGCGGAACGACGAGAAGGGGCGTAGGCAACGAGGTTCGTTGAAAGTGAAGGACAGGCTCTAGGTCTTCCCAAAGGCTGCCCTGCTTTTTTAGGGCTTTTCCGAAAATGCGTTCTCAGGAATGCTGATCGCGCCCATGGAAGCGACACCGGACACCTATCGCATCGGCCTCATCGCCGATACGCACGGTCGTTTCCATCCGAAGATTCCGGCCCTCTTCGCCCCGGTCGACGAGATCTGGCACCTCGGCGACGTCTGCGAGGAGGCGATCCTCGACGAGCTCCGCCAGATCAATCCGAACCTCCTCGTCGTCCGGGGGAACAACGACTGGGACCTCGACGCCTACCCCCTGACCCTCGACCTCGAGCGGGGAGGGGAGGCTTTCCACCTCGTCCACATCCCTCCCGGCCAGCGGACGATGCCCCAGGGCGCGGGGTGGGTCCTTCACGGCCACACCCATGTCCCCCGGGACGAGCGGAATCCGGGGGGACGCCGGGTCTACAACCCGGGCAGCGCCGGACTGGCCAATAAGGGAGCCCCCCTCAGCCTCGCCATCCTGGAGAAGGCCCCCGGCGACTTCTTCCGGCCCCATCTGATTAAGTTATAATCCTCTTAATCTGTATACTAGTAGCGAGAATGGGGCTTGAATTTTGACCGTTTTAAGGCAGGTTACTCACTCCTTCACATCATGAAAAAGAAGCGCATCTCACTTTGGCAGACCGGTCTTTGCGGTATCGTGTTGAGTGGTTTGGTTCTCCCTGTTCACGCGGGGCTTTTTTCCAAGGATGATCCGGCGAAGACCTCCGACGCCGCCTCGACCCCGGTCGCCGTCGTCGATCCGACGGCGGGGAAGACCGTCGCCCTCCTCGGGACGACCAGCTTTTCCCCGATCGTCAAGAAGGTCGCCCCCGCCGTCGTCACGATCTTCACGACGAAGAACGTGAAGGAGGCCCCCGCGCAGATGAATCCCTTCGCGAACGATCCCTTCTTCCGTCAGTTCTTCGGCAACCAGAATCCGGGCGGCGAGGGCCAGCCGGGCGGGCCGCAGGCGAAGGTGCGGAAACAGAAGGGCCTCGGTTCCGGCGTCATCGTCTCGACCGACGGCTACATCGTCACGAATTTCCACGTCGTCGGCGTCGCCGACGAGATCAAGGTCGCCCTCGGCGAGGACACGAAGAAAGAGTACGACGCGAAGGTGATCGGCAAGGACGAGGCGACCGACATCGCCCTCATCAAGATCGACGCGAAGAACCTTCCCGTCGCCGACCTGGCCGACAGCGACAAGGTCGAGGTCGGCGATATCGCCCTCGCCATCGGCAATCCCTTCGGCGTCGGCAAGACCGTCACCATGGGGATCGTCAGCGCCATCGGGCGCGACCTCAGCCGCATTGACGGCGGGAACCATCTTGAGGACTTCATCCAGACCGACGCCTCGATCAATCCCGGCAACTCGGGCGGCCCCCTCGTCGACCTCCAGGGCCGGATGATCGGCCTGAACACCGCCATCGTCAGCGGCGGCGGCGGGAACGTCGGCATCGGCTTCGCCATCCCCAGCAACATCGTCGCCACCGTCCGGGACAGCCTGCTGAAGCAGGGCCACGTCACCCGCGGCTTCCTCGGCGTCGAGACGAACGAGCTGACCCCCGAGGTCGCGAAGAAGCTCAGCATCGAGGACCGGAGCGGCGTCATCGTCGCCAGCATCAGCCCGAACTCGGCCGCCGAGGAGGCGAAGATCGTCCCCGGCGACGTGATCGTCGAGTTCGACGGGCGGAAGGTCTCCGACTTCCGCTCCCTCCGCCTCGCCGTCACCGGGACGCCCCCGGGCAAGAAGGTCTCGATGAAGGTCCTCCGGGACGGGAAGGAGAAATCGCTCACCGTCGTCCTCAAGGAGCAGAAGCCGACCGCCTCGAACGACAGGCCCGACAACGGCGGCGGAAGCGACGCCGCGCCCGCCGCCACGCAGAAGTTCTTCGCCGGGGTCGAGATCGACGACTTCGACGACGACGCCCGCCGGAACTTTTCTGCGATCCATTACCCCGACACCATCAAGAACGGCGCCATCGTCGTCTCCGTCGCCGACGACTCCCCCGCCGCCCCCAGCGACGGCAAGCAGGGCCTCGTCCCCGGCGACGTCATCCTCCAGGTCGAGAAGAAGGACGTCCGCTCCGCCAGGGAGGCGATCGAGGCCGCGAAGTCGGCCAAGGGCTCGAAGGACGGCGTCCTCCTCCGCGTCTGGTCCCGCGGCATTCCCAAATACCTTGTCCTGAAGGCCGGGGATCAATAATCTCCGCTCCCCCCGTTTTTACTACCCCACCCCGCCCCAACGAATCCATGAGCAGCAGCCCCGCATTCAGCACCCCGCGCAACTTCACCCCCGGCTCGACCCGCGAAGAGCAGTTCAAGATGGAGAAGGACGCGCTCGACGTCATCCACGACATCTACCGCTACGCCCACACCGGCTTCAACACGATCAACGAGGACGACTTCAACCGCTTCAAGTGGTACGGCTTCTACCGCCAGAAGCCGAAGGACAGCGGCTATTTCATGCTCCGCCTCCGGCTCCCCGCGGGCCGCGTCAACGCCGAGCAGCTCGACGCCATCGCCGCCCTCGCGGAGGACTACGGCCACGGCTTCGCCGACGTCACCACCAGGCAGACCTTCCAGTACCACTGGCTCAAGATCGAGCAGATCCCCGACATCATCGCCCGCCTCGACGCGGTGAAGATCAGCACCGTCGGCGCCTGCGGCGACATCGCCCGCAACGTCGTCGGCTGCCCCGTCGCCGGGATCGTGAAGGACGAGATCCTCGACGCCACGCCCCAGCTCTGGGAGGTGAACAACCACCTCTTCAACAACCGCGAGTTCTCCAACCTCCCCCGGAAGTACAAGATCAGCGTCTCCGGCTGCCGCATCCATTGCGCCCAGCCCGACATCAACTGCCTCGGCTTCTTCGGCCTGGAGCGGAAGGTGAACGGGAAGCTGGAGGCGGGCTACGGCGTGAAGATCGGCGGCGGCCTCTCCTCCTCGCCCCACCTCGCGCAGACCCTCCCCGTCTTCCTCCGGCCCGACCAGGTCCTCCCGCTCGCCCACTACGCCTCGGTCCTCTACCGTGACCACGGCTACCGGGAAAAGCGGAGCCGCGCGCGGCTGAAGTTCCTCATCGCCGACCTCGGCGCCGACCAGACGATCGCGAAGATCGAGGAGCTCGGGAACCTGAAGTTCGACCGCCACAGCGAGTTCCACTTCCCCGTCGATCCCGAGACCGACCACCTCGGCATCGTCGAGCAGAAGCAGCCCGGCCTCTACTTCGTCGGCATCAGCTTCGCCGGCGGCCGCGTCCGCGCCCACGACCTGCGGAACCTCGCCGCCCTCTCGCGGAAGTACGCCGCCCCTGGCCAGGACCGGATCGGCTGCACGAACAAGCAGAACCTCATCCTCCTCAACATCCCCGAGAAGAACCTCGAGGCGCTGAAGAAGGAACTCGACGAGCTCCAGCTCGTCTGGAACCCGACGAACTTCCGCCAGGGCTGCGTCTCCTGCACCGGGATCGAGTTCTGCAACCTCGCCATCGCCGAGACGAAGAACCGGATGATCGAGCTCGTCAGCGAGCTGGAGAAGGAGTGCTCCTTCTACAAGGACAAGATCCGCATCCACTTCAGCGGCTGCACCAGCTCCTGCGGCCAGCACCAGATCGCCGACATCGGCTTCCGGGGCGCGATGACGAAGGTCAACGGCGTCCAGATCGAGGCCTTCGACATGTTCATCGGCGGCAAGCTGGGCGACCAGGCCCGCTTCAACGAGCTGATCAAGGGGAAGATCCCCGCGAGCGACGTGAACATCACCATCGGCCGCCTCCTCCGCTTCTTCGAGGCGAACAAGACCGAGGGCGAGCTCTTCGCCGACTTCGCGAAGCGCCTCCCCAAGGACGACATCAAGAAGGCCCTGGAGCCCGAGGCTCCGCCTGTCGTCGCCGCCTGACCGCAGGCGTTCGCGATCCGCGACTGAAAAAAGCCGTCCTCCGCAAGGGGGACGGCTTTTTGCGTCGGCCTCTCTTTTATTATATGATTGACTCTAATCATATAATTCAGCCATGATTCCCTTCCTGTGAGAGTGGCAAAACACTTGGTCGAAGCGCGGCGGGATCGCGTGGCGCAGTTGTTGCGGCAGCACCGCTACCTGCCGCTCCAGGAGCTGTGCGACCAGCTCTCGATCTCCGAGGCGACGGCCCGGCGCGATCTGGCGGCCCTCGCCGACGCGAAGAAGGTGACCCGCACCTACGGCGGCGCCCTCTCCGATTACAACGAGACCTTCACCTCGTTCTCCGAGCGGCGGAACCTCTCCCGCGCGGCGAAGAAGCAGATCGCCGCCTCCGCCGTCGCCCTCCTCAAGCCGGGGATGACCTGCTACCTCGACGCCGGGACCACGATGCTCTTTTTCGCCGAGGCCCTCCGGGAGCGCCCGGTCCATCCGCTGAAGATCGTGACGAACAACCTCCTCGTCGCCGAGACCCTCGCCGGAGTCCCGGAGCTGGAGGTCCACCTCCTCGGCGGGCTGCTGCTGCGCCGCCAGTCGGTTCTCCTCGGGGAGCAGGCGCGGAAGAACGTGGCGGCGTGGCGCTTCGATGTCGTCTTCCTCGGGGCCGAGGGGATGACGGGAGAGGGGGTCTTCAATTCCCAGAAGGATGTCGTCGAATTCCAGAAGGCCGTCGCCGCCCGGGCGAAGCGCGTCGTCCTTTGCCTCGACGGGGCGAAACTCGGACGCCAGGCCGCCGCCTTCCTCCTCCCGTGGAGCGGCGTCGACCGCCTCCTGACCGACGCCGCCCCCGCCGCCCTCCGCAAGCACGGCATCGCGCCGAAGGCCGTGGCGTCGCCCTCCTCCTCTTGAATCCACAGACCATGCACCATTATCTGGCACTCGACTTCGGAGCCGAAAGCGGCCGCGTCATGCTCGGCACCCTCGACGGCGGCCTTCTCCGCCTGGAGGAGGTCCACCGCTTCCCCACGGGATCGCTCGCGATCTCGGGGACGCTCCGCTGGGACGTCCTCCGGTTCTACGACGAGGTCCGCACCGGCCTGCTGAAGGTCGCCAAGCGGGGCCTGGCCATCGAGGGGATCAGCACCGATTCGTGGGGCGTCGACTACGTCCTGGTGAAGGGGGACGAGCCGCTGCTCACCGTCCCCTACCATTACCGCGACGTCCGGACGAAGGAGGGCTTCGAGCGGGCCTTCGCGGTCGTCTCCAAGGAGGAGATCTACGCGCGGACCGGGATCCAGTTCATGACGTTGAACACGCTCTACCAGTTCCACGCCGACGTGATCGACCGCCCCGAGATCCTCGCCCAGGCCGACCGCTTCATCCTCATCGGCGATTACTTCAACTACCTCCTCTCCGGCCGCGCCGTCGCCGAGGCCTCCCTCGCCTCGACCACCCAGCTCTACAACCCGGAAAAGCAGGCCTGGGACGAGGCGCTGATCGGGAAGCTCGGCATTCCGGCCCGGCTCTTCCCCGAGGTCGTCCCCTCGGCGACGGTCCTCGGGCCGCTCCTTTCCGGCATCGTTCCCGAAGGATCGACCGGATTCGATGCGACGCAGATCATCGCCACCTGTTCCCACGACACCGCCGCCGCCGTCGCCGGGACGCCGGGGAGCGGGGCCGAGTGGGCCTACCTCAGCTGCGGCACCTGGTCCCTCCTCGGGATCGAGGCGTCGGGGCCTTACCTCACGAAGGAAGCCCTCGCCGAGAACTTCACCAACGAGGTCGGCCACGGCGGGACGATCCGCTTCCTGCGGAACATCGTCGGCCTCTGGGTCCTCCAGGAATGCCGCCGGGAGTGGGTCGCGGGCGGCAAGGCCTCTTCCTACGCCGAACTCTGCGACGAGGCGGCCGCCCCGGAGGTCGTCCCGCTCCGCAGCCTCATCCATCCCGCCTCGGCCCGCTTCGCCGAGCCGGGGTCGATGCCGAAGAAGGTCGCCGACTATTGCCGCGAGACCGGCCAGCCGGTCCCGGAGACCCCGGGCCAGATCGTCCGCTGCGTCATCGAGAGCCTCGCCCTTCTCTACGGACGGACGATGGACGACCTCGAGCGGGTCACCGGCCAGAAGATCACCCGGCTGAACGCCGTCGGCGGCGGCATCCAGAACACCCTCCTCATGCAGGCGGCGGCCGACGCCTCGGGTCGCATCGTCCTGGCCGGCCCCGCCGAGGCGACGGCGGCGGGGAACATCCTCCTCCAGGGGATCGCCCTCGGCCATGTCTCCTCCCTCGTCGCCCTGCGGCAGATCGTCCGCGCCTCGTTCCAGATCGAGTCGTATCAACCCAACCCCGAGACGTCCGCCGCCTGGAAGGAAGCGCGCGTCCGTTTCGCCGCGCTCCCCGTCCTCGACTAACCCCCCGCTTTAAAAACACCCCAACCGACCATGAAAACCTACCGCCACGTCAGCTATCTCTGGGACGACGCCCAGGCCTCGAAACTCGATCCCGTCGCCCGCCTCGTCTACCGCTCGAACCTCCTCGGCACCGACCAGCGGATCACGAACACCGGCGGCGGCAACACCTCGGCGAAGCTGATCGAGAAGGACCCGCTCACGGGCGAGGACGTCGAGGTCCTCTGGGTGAAGGGCTCCGGCGGCGACCTCCGCACGGCGAAGCGGGAGAACTTCTCCTCCCTCTACCAGGAGAAGCTGATCGCCCTCCAGGCCTATTACAACAAGGCGAACCCGAAGGGGGCCAAGACCGCCGTCGAGGACGAGATGGTCGCCCTCTACAACCACACCACTTTCAACCTCAACCCGCGCCCCTCGTCGATCGACACGCCGCTCCACTCCTTCCTCCCGGGCAAGCACGTCGACCACACCCATCCCAACGCCGTCATCGCCATCGCCGCCTCGGCGAACGGCGCGAAGCTGACGCAGGAGATCTACGGCGACGAGGTGATCTGGACCGATTGGCAGCGTCCCGGCTTCGATCTCGGCCTCATCCTCCAGGAGGTCGCCAAGAAGCACCCGAAGGCGAAGGGCATCGTCATGGGCCAGCACGGCCTCATCAACTGGGCTGACGACGACAAGGCCTGCTACGAGCTCTCCCTCGACCTCATCGAGAAGGCCGCCGAATACATCGCCCAGCGCGACAAGGGGGCGAAGACCTTCGGCGGCGAGAAGTACAAGGCGCTCGACGAGGCCCCGCGCCGCGAGCTTCTCTCCAAGCTCCTCCCGTGGCTCCGCGGCAAGGTCTCGACCCCGCTCCGCCTCATCGGGACGGTGCAGGACGACGCCGAGACGCTCCGCTTCGTGAACAGCGCCGACGCGCCCCGCCTCGCCGAGCTCGGCACCTCGTGCCCCGACCATTTCCTGCGGACCAAGATCAAGCCCCTCTACATCGAGTGGAACGGCCAGAGCGAGGACCTCGCCGCCCTCCAGGCGAAGCTCGTCGCCGGGATCGAGGCCTACCGCAAGGACTACGCCGCCTACTACGAGCGGTGCAAGCACGCGAACTCCCCGGCCATCCGCAACGCCAACCCAAGCGTCATCCTCATCCCCGGCCTCGGCCTCATCGCGTGGGGCAAGGACAAGAGCGAGTCCCGCGTCACCGCCGAGTTCTACGGCTGCGCCATCCAGGTCATGAAGGGGGCCGAGGCGGTCGACAAGTATATCGCCCTCCCGCAGCAGGAGGCCTTCGACATCGAGTATTGGCTCCTTGAGGAGGCGAAGCTCCAGCGGATGCCCGCCGAAAAGGAACTGGCCCGCCAGGTCATCGTCGTCATCGGGGCCGGGAGCGGCATCGGCAAGGAAGTGGCCCACCGCATCGCGAAGGAAGGGGCCCACATCGTCGCCGTCGACCTCCGCGAGGAGGCCGCCGCCGCGACGGCGAAGGAGATCACCGACAAGTGCGGCCTCGGCATCGGCGTCGCCGGGACCGGTCTTTCGAACTGCGGCCCGGCCATCGGCCTCGCCGCCGACATCACGAAGCGCGAGAGCGTGGCGAAGCTGATCGACCAGGTCGCCCTCGCCTACGGCGGCTTCGACAGCATCGCGGTGACGGCGGGGATCTTCGTCCCGCCCGACCAGACCGGCCACATCCCCGACGACAAGTGGGCGCTCACCTTCGCCCTCAACGTCACCGGCAGCTACATCGTCGCCGACGAGGCGAAGAAGACTTGGGACATCCAGGGCCTGCGCGGCAACCTCGTCCTCACCACCAGCGCCAACGCGGCGGTGGCGAAGAAGGGGAGCGTCGCCTACGACACCAGCAAGGCGGCGGCGAACCACCTCGTCCGCGAGCTGGCGATCGAGCTCTCCCCCCTCGTCCGGGTCAACGGCGTCGCCCCGGCGACGGTCATCCAGGGGAGCGGCATGTTCCCCCGGGACCGCGTCGTCGCCTCGCTGGCGAAGTACAACATCCCCTTCGCCGAGGACGAGGCCGACGCCTCGCTCACGACGAAGCTGGCTCAGTTCTACGCCGACCGGACGCTGACCAAGGCCCCGATCACTCCCGCCGACCAGGCGGAGGCGTTCTTCCTCCTCCTCTCCCAGCGGTTGAGCAAGACGACGGGCCAGGTCATCACCGTCGACGGCGGATTGCACGAGGCTTTCCTTCGCTAGAGATTCGCTGATAGAGTCGCCCCCTCGCGCATGAAGGTCTCCCTCTTCGTTCCCTGCTTCGTCAACCAGCTCTATCCCCATGCGGCGATGGCGGCGGCGCAGGTGATCGAGGGGCTCGGCCACGCCGTCGCCGTGCCGGAGGGGCAGACCTGCTGCGGGCAGCCCGCGTTCAACTCCGGCTACTGGGACGAGGCTCGCCCCGTCGGGCTCCAGATGCTGAAGGCGTTCCGCGACGCCGACGTCGTCGTCGGCATCGGGGGCTCGTGCTCGGCGATGGCGAAGAAATTCATGCCGGAGCTCTTCCACGGCACCCCGCACGAGGCCGAGGCGGTCGCCCTCTCGGAGAAGACGTGGGAGTTCTCCGAGTTCCTCGTCCGGAAGCTCGGCGTCGACGACGTCGGCGCCCGCTTCGAGGGGAAGGTGACCTTCCACGACGGCTGCCACGGCCTCCGCGAGCTCGACCTGAAGGCCCCGCCCCGGGTCCTCCTCGGCAAGGTGCGCGGCCTCGAGCTCGTCGAGATGAAGGAGGCCGAGACCTGCTGCGGCTTCGGCGGCGCCTTCGCCGTGAAATTCGCCGCGATCTCGACCGCGATGGCCGAGGTGAAGTGCGAGTCGATCCTCGAGTTGAAGGCCGAGGGCATCCGGGGCGTTGTCTCGAACGACCTCAGCTGCCTCATGCAGATTACCGGCTGGCTCGAGAAACAGGGGAAGCCGGTCCGCGGGATGCACCTCGCCGAGGTCCTGGCTTCCCGGTAATCCCATGACCGGCTTCGAGAAAATCTTCCGGCACGACATCCGCGAGACGACCGCCGACGTCCCGCGCCGGACCTTCGTCCGCCGGGCGCTCTCCGGCTACTTCGCGAAACGCTACCTGATCCAGGACGCCTACGCCGACTGGCAGGCGGCCCGGAGCGTCGCCTCGGCGGTGAAGTTCAACGCCGTCAACCACCTCGCCGAACACCTCGAGACGTTCACGAAGCAGGCCGAGGCGCGGGGGACGAAGGTCTTCTTCGCCTCCAACGGGAAGCAGGCCCGGGACTACGTCTCGGCCCTCTGCCGCGAGAAGGGGGTCCGCTCGATCGTGAAGGCGAAGACGATGACCGGCGAGGAGATCCACCTCAACGAGGCGCTGGAACACGAGGGCTACCGCGTCGTCGAGTCCGACCTCGGCGAGTTCATCGTCCAACTCCGCAAGGAGGCTCCCTACCACTTCGTCTTCCCCTGCATGCACCTGAAGCGGGAGGAGATCCGCGAGACCTTCGAGAAATCGATCGGCGGGATCACCAGCGACGAGCCCGAGGCCCTCACGATGGTCGCCCGGCGCGTCCTGCGTCAGGAATTCGTCAAGGCCGACCTCGGCATCAGCGGCGGGAACTTCCTCGTCGCCGAGACGGGCCAGGTCTCGATCACCGAGAACGAGGGGAACGCCCGCCTCACCTGCGCCCTCCCGCGCATCCACGTCGCCCTCGTCGGGATCGAGAAGGTGGTGCCCCGGTTCGAGGATCTGGCCCTCTTCCTCCCGATGCTCGGCACCGCCGGGGCGGGGCAGAACCTCACCGGGTACAACACCCTCTACTCCGGCCCCCGCCAGCCCGGGGAGACCGACGGGCCGGAGGAATTCCACGTCATCCTCCTCGACAACCACCGGACCCGCCTCCTCGCCGACCCCGAGCAGCGCGACGCGCTCCACTGCATCCGTTGCGGGGCCTGCCTCAACGTCTGCCCGATCTTCAAGAACATCGGCGGCCACGCCTACGGGACGACCTACCAGGGGCCGATCGGCTCCGTCATCACGCCCCACCTGCGCGGCCTCCAGGACTGGAAGCACCTCTCCTCGGCCTCCTCCCTCTGCGGGGCCTGCACTGAGACCTGCCCGGTGAAGATCGACCTCCACCACCACCTCCTCCGCAACCGCCGCAACGCCGTGAAGGAACAAGGCACGTGGTGGGAGCGGCTCCTCTTCCGGGGCTTCGGCTTCGCCGCCTCCCATGCGGGGCTCTTCCGCCTCGGCTCGGCCCTCGCCGTCCCGGCGCTGAAGGTGCAGGCGCTCTTCTCGGGGAAATGGTTCGACCCCGCCGCCCTCTGGACGAAGAGCCGGACCCTCCCGCCTCCGCCGTCGAAGACGTTCCAGCAGCTCTGGGCCGAGCGTGAGGCACAAAAACAGAAGGAGAGGAAATGAGCCTCCCTCCCTCCGATAAGGACGCCGTCCTCGCCCGCGTCCGCGAGGCCCTCCGCCTCCCGGCCCGCATCCCCCACGTCGAGGGATCGGTCTCCGACACCATTCCGCTCCTCCCCTCGAAGAGGGAAGTGACCCGCTGGCTCCCCGCCGTGGGACCGACCTTCGAGGAGCGGTTCGCCCTCTTCGCGGCGCAGGCCGCGGCGTTGAAGGCCGAGGTGATCCGGGTCGCCACGCCCGACGACGTTCCCCTCTGCCTCGCCCAGCTGGCGAAGGACGAGGGATGGGAGACGTCGAAGCCCGGGGCGATTGCGGCCCATCCCGGCCTCCATTCCCAGGCCGTCGTCGAGAAGGCGGGCTTCATCCCCTTCCTCGTCGTTTCCGGCTACGACAAGGCGGCGCTGGAGGGATGCGTGGCGGGCGTCACGGCGTGCGAGGCCCTCGTCGCGCAGACGGGATCGGTCCTGGTGACGTCGAAAGAATCGGGGGGCCGGGCCCTGACCGTCCTTCCTCCCCATCACGTCGTCGTGGCGACGGCGGCCCAGTTGGTTCCCGACCTCCCCGCCGCGTTCGAGCGGCTGCGCGAAGTCCACGGGAAAGCCCTCCCGAGCATGATCTCCTTCATCACCGGCCCGAGCCGGACCGGCGATATCGAGCGGATCCTCGTCCTCGGCGCGCATGGCCCGAAGAGGCTGACGATTCTCTTCGTCGGTTAGCCTAGGCGGGGACAGGCTCAGCTCAGCAACGTATTGATGTCCTTCCGCGTGAGAAGCGCATTCACGTTGATCAACGTGATCGTCTTCTTCTCCCGGCCTTCGCCGATGCGGGAGATGCCGGCGAATTCCCCCGGCAGGCCGTTCCGCAGGGTGTAGGGGGTCTCGAGGATCGTCTCGTGGGGGAGGATGAGGACATCGTCGATCCCGTCGATCAGGAAGCCCGCCGCGAGGGTCCGCCCGTCGGGGGGGGTGATGTGGGCGATGAGGACCGAGCTGCGGTGGTCGTTCTTCTTTTCCCGGACGTTGAGGCGGCGGCGGAGGTCGATGACGGGGAGGAAATTCCCGCGGACCTCGAGGATGCCGAGGGCGTAGGAGGGCATCGGCCCGACGGTGATGATGTTCTCGACGAGGGCGATCTCCTGGATCTTCTGGAGGAGGATGCCGTAGAACTCCCCGGCGAGCTCGAAGACCAGATATTTTCCGGCGAGGGAGGAGGAGGGTGCCGAGCCGAAGGAATTTTCGTTCTGACGATTTCCAAAGAGTTTCATAAGCGGGGCAGGTGGAGGTTTCCTAACGCTTCGAGCCTTTTTTGGTTTTTTCGGGCTTTCAGCGACGTTTTCCATCATGCGCCCAAACGGCTTTTTTGTGAATGGAGTCATCTACTCGCGCCTTTCCCGGGCTCCTACCTGCGGGCTCTTACTCAGAGAGAACTGAGCAGGAGAGGGGATTCATCGCACTTGCCCCGGGGGAGGGCTCGCCTTACACTTTTATCGACTTGTTCCGCTTCCGCCGTGAAAACGGCAAGCCACCCAGAGGGGAGGGGAACCGGTCGCAACCCTTCCGACGCCATGTCCTCCCTCCTCTTTGAATCCTACCGCGCGACCGAGGAGGCGCGCGACGAGTGGAAGGGCGGCGTCCCCGGCGTCGAGCAGGCCTACGGCCACATCGAGAACGTCCTGTCGAACCGCTCCCCCGCCGAGATCGAGCGGCTGACCCGTCGCGCCCACGAGTTCATGCGGGAGCACGGCATCACCTTCAACGTCTACAACGACAAGACGAGCACTGAGCGGATCCTCCCCTTCGACCTCTTCCCCCTCACGATCCCCGCCAACGAGTGGGGGCAGCTCCAGGCCGGCATCTCCCAGCGGATCCGGGCGTGGAACCTCTTCCTCCGCGACCTCTACGGCCCGCAGGAGATCCTCCGCGCGGGCGTCCTCCCCTACGAGATCATCTACAGCGATCCCCGCTACCTCCGGGAATGCGTCGGCGTGAAGGTGATCAAGGACATCTACATCCACGTCGCCGCCGTCGACCTCTTCCGCAATTCCCTCGGCCAGTGGCTCGTCTTCGAGGACCATCTCTCCAACGCCACCGGGGCGAGCTACGCGCTGCAGAACCGCCGCGCGCTCAGCCAGCTCTGCCCGGAGCTGCTGGAGGGGCAGAACGTCACGCCGCTCCACAACTACGGGACCCAGCTCCTCGAGACGCTTCTCTCGGTCACCCCGACGGGGCGGTCGAACTCCCGCGCCGTCCTCCTCTCCCCCGGCACGTTCAACGAGGCCTATTACGACCACTCGACCCTCGCGCGGCAGATGGGCATCCCCCTCGTCCAGGGCGGCGACCTCATCGTCCTCGACAACCACCTCTACCTGAAGACGATCGCCGGGCTCGAGCGGGTCGAGGTCATCTATCGCCGCCTCGACAGCGATTTCATCGACCCGATCACCTTCCGCTCGAACAGCATCCTCGGCGTCCCCGGCCTCGTCTCGTGCGTCCGCAAGGGGACGGTGACGATCGCCAACGCGCTGGGCGCCGACATCGCCGACAACCGCGCCCTCCACGCCTACATCCCCGGCATCATCGAGTTCTACCTCAACGAGCGGATGCTCCTCCCCTCCGTCGCCACGTGGGTCTGCCGCGACGTCGACGTCCGGGAGCAGGTCTACGGGAACTGGGACCGCCACGTCATCAAGGAGGTCGTCAACCGCTCCCCGAAGAGCGTCTGGGTCGGCAAGGACCTCGACGAGAAGGGCCGCGAGGAGCTGAAGGCGAAGATCGAGGCCGATCCCGGCGGCTACATCGCCCAGCCCCTCATCCAGTTCTCGACCGCGCCGACGTGGACCGGCTCCTCGCTGGAGCCCCGGCACGTCGGCATCCGCGCCTTCGTCCTGAACAACGGGACGCCGCTCGTCACCCCCTGCGTCCTCACCCGCTACGCGAACTCGGCCGACTCCCTCGTCATCTCCTCCGGCGCGGGCGGCGGGAGCAAGGACACCTGGATCCTCCGCGGCGCGAACCGCGAGGGGGAATCGGCCGCCGTCGTCGCCTCCCTCCGGGACCGGGACGATGCCGAGCGGATGCCCCTCGGCAGCCGCTCCGCCGACAGCCTCTACTGGATCGGCCGCTACACGGAGAGGGCGGAAGGGACCACCCGGCTCCTCCGGGTCATCCAGCAGCTCCGCCTCGAGGGGGAGGCCTTCCAGGACCCCCGTTCCTGGCAACCCTTGTGGGAGGCCCTCGCCACCGCCACGGGCCATCCGACGAGCTTCTTCAAGAAGGCGACGATCCAGAAGAACGCCGCCCTCGCCCAATACGTCCTCCTCGACGAGGAGAATCCGGCCTCGACCTTTTCCTGTCTCCGGTTCTGCCGCCAGAACGCCTACCAGATCCGCGAGGCGCTGCCGCCCGAGGTCTGGGCGACGCTCAACGGCCTCTGCCTCGACCTCTTCCAGTCGGCGGAGCAGAAGAACACCCCGGCCATCGTCGAGCGGCTCCAGTCCCTCCAGCTCCAGGACGGCCTGCTGACCCAGCTCGACGAGCTCAGCGGCTGCGTCGAGAAGCACATGCTCCACAACGAGGCGTGGCATTTCTGGCAGATCGGCCGCTACCTGGAGCGGGGCCTCCTCACCGCCCTCGCCCTGCGCCAGCTCTTCATGAAGGGGGCCGACGAATCGCGCCTCGCCTCCGCTTCGAACGCCTCGTCGGCGGGCGGCGAGGATTACCTCGACGCCCTCCTCCGCATGCTGGCCGGGCAGTACGCCTACCGGAGCTTCTACCGCCGCCGCCCCGTCGCCTCCCACGTGGCCCGGCTCCTCATCCAGGACGGGGAATTCCCCCGCTCCATTGTCTTCTGCCTCGATTCCCTCCAGACCTCCCTCCAGGCCGTCTTCGGGGACAAGAAGGGCCAGGCCCGCGCCGACACGCCCCTCCATTACTGCCACCACCTCGTCAGCGAGCTGATGTTCGCCGATGTCGCCGCCTACTTCCCGGCCCCCGTCGTCGGCGAGGACGGCGTCGAGCGGGTCATCTCCGATTCCCAGGCCCGGGCCACCGCCCGGAACCGCGCGAAGGCCTTCGACGAGTGGATCCAGAACATCATCAAGCGGCTCTTCAACCTCGGCACCCTCGTCTCCGACCACTACCTGAACCACCAGGCGGCGACCCCGATCCGCTCCCACCTGCTGGCGCCCTAGTTTTTTCCCGCAATGAAGTTCCGCATCGTCCACAGCACCGAATACGAGTACTCGGCCCCCGCCATCGAGTGTTACAGCGAGCTCCGCGTCCGCCCTCGGAACACGATGCGGCAGGTCATCACCGACCAGGTCACCGAGGTCTCCCCCCGCGTGCCGCTCGAGGTCTTCACCGACTACTGGGGCAACGCGGCCGAATCGCTCTCCGTCCCCTTCCGGCACAAGCGCCTCATCGTCACCTCCCGCTGCACCGTCCAGACCCGCCCCGTCGGGAACCCGATCGCGGGCCTCGACCTCTCCGTCAGCGAGGCCGTCCACCTCTATCATCCCCGGCGTCGGGAACTCTACGACTTCCTGATGCCCTCCCACCACGTCCCGATCACGAAGGAGATCCGGGACTTCGCCCGCGCCCACGTCGATCCGCGCGAGTCGTTCACCCCGGCCCTCCTCCGTCTCAACGAGACGATCTTCAGGACCTTCAAATACCAGCCCGGCGCGACGACGATCAGCACCCCGCTCAACGAGGTCATCGCGACGAAGAAGGGGGTCTGCCAGGACTTCGCCCACCTCCTCATCGGCATTCTCCGCGCCTCGGGGATACCGGCCCGCTACGTCAGCGGCTATATCGAGACCGATTCCCAGGCCGCCGCCTCCCTCGGGGGCGGCCATGCCAACGGCCACGGCAATGGCCATGCCCATCGGGGAGGGGACCTGCTCGGTGCCTCGTCCCGGCTCTCCGGCCTTGCCCATCCGAAGGAGACGCCGGGCGACCACGATCCCCTGATCGGCGCGACGGCGAGCCACGCGTGGGTCGAGGTCTGCGCGCCGAACGGCATCTGGGTCGGCCTCGATCCGACGAACAACCAGATCGAGGGGGAGCGCCACGTCCAGATCGGCATCGGCCGGGACTACGCCGACGTGCCGCCCCTGCGGGGCGTCTTCAAGGGGGCCCAGAAGCAGGTCCTCTCGGTCAAGGTCACCGTCGCCCGGACGCCGGGCGGAGAGGGCGCGGAATGACGCGGAAGACGCAGCAGCCGAATCCGACTTCCTCCAAGCGCGGTTCCCTGGCCCAGGCGGGAATCGCCGTCGACCGGAAGCTCGCCGCCCTCGGCGTCGCCCTCACCGTCGGCGGGGAGCCGACCTTCGTCGCCGTCGATCACGAGCATCCGGAGTGGAACTTCGCCGCCCTCGGGCCGACCAAGCGGGCCTTCGGCCGCCGCCTCGCCGCCAATCTCCGCCGCCGCCTCGATACCGCCGGTTCCGGCTGCCTCGTCACCCACACGATGGGGAAGCAATATCCCGGCGAGGTCCTCCCCCGCTGGCTCATCGGCCTCCACTGGCGCGAGGGCGCGCCGGGCCGCCCTGCGGAGCCCTTCGGCGTCGCCTCGGGCGACGATTTCTTCCGCTTCGATTCGGAGCCGGTCCAGAAGCCCGCCGCGGCGGAGAAGCTCGCCCGCGCCCTCCCCGCCGTCCTCGGCCTCCGGGGGGTCGCGATGCGGCCCGCCTTCGAGGACCCCGTCGAGATCCTCCGCCAGGCCGGCGAAGAAAAGGGCCGCCGCTGCGCCCCCCTCTTCAGCCCCGGCGCGAAACGCTTCCTCCCCGCGAAGGGCGGCCTCTCGCCCGAGATCCTCGAGCGCCTCACCCGCCCTTCGGGCTGGGTCCTCCCGCTCGACGGCGGGAAGGGAAAGTGGACCTCGCCCCGGTGGGCGTTGCCGGAACCCGGCGATATCGTCCTCTGGCCCGGCCAGAGCCCGCTCGGCCTCCGCCTCCCGCTGAACCTCCTTCCCCCGGACGCGCCCCGCCGCGCGCTCACCGTCGAGGTCCGCGAGGGGGAACTCAGCATCTTCCTCCCGCCCGTCGAGACTTTCGCCGACTACCTCGACCTCCTCGCCGCCGTCGAGGGCTGCGTGAAGCGGCTGAAGCTCGGCCCCGTCGTGATCGAGGGCTACACCCCGCCGAACGACGAGACCCTCACCCGCCTCAACGTCATCGCCGACCCCGGCGTCCTCGAGATCAACCTCCCTCCGCGTGCCGACTTCCCCGGCTACGCGCGGCTGGTCGAGACCCTCTATGCGGCGGCGGAGGAGAGCGGCCTCCGCGCCTCCCGCTACCAATACACGGGCCGGAAGGTCGGCACCGGCGGCGGCGCCCACATCCTCCTCGGCGGGCCGACGTACGACCGGAGCCCCTTCTTCCTGAAGCCGACGCTCCTCTCCAGCTTCGTCCGCTACTTCCAGCACCATCCCTCCCTCTCCTACCTCTTCACCGGCCTCTTCACCGGCCCCTCCTCGCAGGCCCCCCGGATCGACGAGTCGGCCTACGAGGTCCCCTACGAGATGGAGATCGCCCTGCGCGGCGTCGAGCGGATGGGGAGCCCGGCCAATCGCCACCTGCTCGACCTGATGCTCCGCAATCTCCTCATGGACACCGTGGGGAACACCCACCGGGCCGAGATCAGCATCGACAAGCTCTGGAACCCCTACGCGCCGAACGGCTGCCTCGGCCTCGTCGAGTTCCGCGCCTTCGAGATGCCGCCCGCCCCGGCGATGCTCGCCGCCTCGGTCGCCCTCCTGCGGGGCCTCGCCGCCGTCTTCCTGGAGCATCCCTACACCGAGCCTCTGAAACGGTGGGGCGTCGAGCTCCACGACCGCTACGCCATGCCCCACTTCCTCCGGGAAGACTTCGCCGGGGTCCTCGCCTTCCTCAACGGCCACGGCATCCCGCTGGAGATGGCCCACTTCGACGGCTGGTTCGCCTTCCGCTTCCCCGTCGTCGGCGAGGTGGCGTTCCGGGACGCTCGCGATCCGCAGGCCAAGGCCAAAGCCAAAATCGAGCACCGGATCGAGCTCCGGCAGGCCATCGAGCCGTGGCCGGTCCTCGGGGAAGCCCCCTCGGGCGGCGGCACCTCGCGGAGCGTCGATTCGTCGACCGACCGCCTCCAGGTCACCATCCCCGATCCCGACGGCGATTGGGCCTCGAGGTATTGCTTCCTCGCCGCCGGCGTCCCACTCTCTTTCTGCCCGACGGTGATCGACGGGCGGAAGATGCTCCTCGGGGCGGTCCGCTACCGGATGTTCTACCGCGTCCCCGGCCTCCAGCCCCATATCTCCTCCCACTCGCCGCTCGATTTCGAGGTCGTCGACCTTGCCGACTTCCGCGTCGTCGCCGCCGCCCGGCTCCTGAACTGGAAGCCCGACAACCAGAACTACGCCGGGCTCCCCCAGACCGAGGAGGAGGCCCGCGTCCGCGTCGCCGAGCGTTTCCGCCGGACCGACGGCACCGTCGGCGAGCTCCGCTACCTCCCGAAGCGGGAGAAGCCCTTCGAGTCCCTCTACACCACCGACCTCCGTTTCGCCGGATAAGGAAGGAGGCACGGGTTTGAGGCGCGAGACCCTGTTCTTCCTTCTCTCCGCGGCGATCCACGCGGTCGTCCTGCTCGTCGTCGGATGCACGTGGAGCCGCCTCCACCGGCGCGAGTCGGTCGGCGTCGTTCCCGGAGTCAGCTCGCTCCGGGTCGTCACCGTGCGGGCGCAGCCCGCGGCGACCCTCCCGCCGCCACCCGACGCGCCGAGCCCCCGGCCCGCCTCCCGCCAGGCCGTGCCCGAGGAAAAGAGGCCGACGCCGCCCTCCTCGCCGCAGAACGGAGCGATCACCCCCTCCCGGCCCGATGCCCTCCACAACGCCCCGCCGCCCTATCCCGAGGCGGCACGGGCGCGCGGTATCGAGGGGACGGCGATGGTCCTCGTCCGCGTCGGGCGCGACGGCGCGGCGCGGGAGGTGACCCTGGCCTCCAGCAGCGGGTCGGCGCTCCTCGACGCGGCGGCCGTGGAGGCCGTCCGTCTGTGGCGCTTCCGCCCGGCCTCGCTCGGCGGCCTCGCCGTCGAGTCGCTCGTCGAGATTCCGGTCTGCTTCCGCCTGAATCGTTAGGTCCTTCCCTGGGCGGAGCCGGGAAGAAGGGGGAAATGTCATCGTTTCTCCTACGCCGGGGTTATCTTTTTTCCCACGCGCGAATGCGCCGTCCTCCGATAGCGGCGTCTCGTCCTCCTGATAGGTTGGTATCCGTCGCGGGGCTGAATTCCCGCTTTCAAGTTTCCAACGCTCACAAGGCTCAACAACGCATCACGAAAGAAAACGAACTATGAAAAACTGGACTATCGGCCGTCGCATCATCGTCGGCTTCGGCATTCTCATCGCGATCATCGCGGTCATGGGCACCCTCATCGGCCAGGGCGTCCTCGACATCCGCAAGAACCTGAAGGTGGTCGTGCAGGAGGCGATTCCGAGGGTCGATCTCCTCATGGAGTTCCGCTCCGACACCGTTTCGGCCCACCGCGCGCTCTTCCGCATGGCGATCGCCGACAACACGGCCGAGGTCCCCGAGCTGGCCGCGAAGCTGGCCGACGCGCGGGCCACCGCCGAGACGGCTTGGGCCCGCTACCGGAAGGATTTCGTCGTTTCCGGCGAGGCGGAGGAGCCGCTTGCCAAGACGAGCGACCTCGCCTGGCAAACCTATGAGGGGCAGCTCGATGTCGCCCTGGACCTCGCCCAAAAGGGCGAATTCAAGGAAATCCAGCTGATGCTCCGCGGCGGGACGCTGACCCAGGCCTTCAATCGTCTTTATTCGAGCCTGCAGGAGGAAATCGCCTTCAATAAGACCGTCACGAAGCAGGACACCAGCGCCTGCATCGCCATCTCGGAGCGGACGCTCGTCGTGACGCTCGTCTGCCTCGGGCTCGCGATGGGGGCGGCGATCGGGACGGCCGTCATCATCGTCCAGGGCGTCACCCGCTCCCTGCGGCAGATCGGCGACGTGCTGGAGATCAGCTCCGATTGCCTCTCCAATGTGGCCAGCGAGGTTGCCGGGAACAGCCAGAACCTCGCCGACGGCGCGAGCCGCCAGGCGGCCAGCCTCGAGGAAACCTCGGCCAGCCTGGAGGAGATCTCCAGCATGACTTCGCGCAATGTCGACGGAGCGGGCCAGGCCAAGGAAACCTCGACGAAGACCCGCGACGCCGCCGAGGTCGGCCTCGTCCGGACCCGCGAAATGCGGGAGGCGATGGCCACGGTCGAGAGTTCGAGCCATGAGATGCTCGAGGCCCTCGACGGCATCCGCAAGTCGGGCGACGAGGTCTCGAAGATCATCAAAACCATCGACGAGATCGCGTTCCAGACGAACATCCTCGCCCTGAACGCCGCCGTCGAGGCCGCCCGCGCCGGGGAAGCCGGGGCCGGATTCGCCGTCGTCGCCGAGGAAGTCCGCTCCCTCGCCCAGCGGAGCGCCGACGCCGCCAAGGAGACGGCCCGGATCATCGAGATCTCCCTCGGCCAGGGGAACCGGACCATCGAGGTGAACCAGCGGGTGCAGGACGGCATCGCCTCCGCCTCCCGGACCTCGGAGTCGGTCGGCGAGAGCCTGGGCCGGATCGTCGAGCTGGTGCGCGATGTCGACGGCCTCGTCTCCTCGATCACCGTCGCCTCCTCCGAGCAGAAGCAGGGTCTCCAGCAGGTGACGACGGCGATGAGCCACATCGACGGCATCACCCAGACCACCGCCGCCGGGGCCGAAGAGGCCGCCGCCGTCGCCGCCGAGCTGAGCAACCAGACCGGCGAGCTCCGCAAGGCGATCGGAGGCCTCCTCCTCCTCATCGGCTGGAACGACCGCAACCGGCGGAAAGTCGAGGTCGCCATCGCCCCCGGCACCGACAAGCGGCGCTTCGCCGCCCTCCGTCCGTCGAACCGCTCCCTCGCTGCGAGCCAGCGCGGGACGGCCGCCCTGATCGGCGCCCGGCGCGTGAGCCCGATGAAGGTGGCGGCTCACTAGGACGCGTCCCACGCCTCCCGGAAAATAACGTAAAACCGAATGTCATCCTTTATCCCACACCCGAATGTCCCGACCGCCGATAGGCGGCGGGCGGCGGGGCGGTAGGATCGAGGGATCGATGGAAGAGCGCCCCATGACGATTTTGATCACGAAGAAAGCACAAGCCACCCCAAGCCTCGAAAGCACCGAAACCCACGCCGACGCCAACCCGGAGAAACACGATGAACTTCAACGACGGATTCGAACTGAACGCGAAAGAAACGCCCTGCCCGCCGCAAGGCCAGCCCGCCGCGAGCGCCGAAATCGCGCAGCCCTGGTGGATGTCGGGGATGGAGGAGTGGATCGAGCTGAACGACGAGCCGCTCCGGGCCGACATGGCGTGGGAAGCCGAGCCCCCGAGCCTTTTCTCGAGGAAACTCTGGCTGCGCTGAGGGCCTTCGTCCTCGGCTCGGGGCGGTCCTTGCCCTAGGCGGGGATTCGCCCTACCGTTGGCGGGTGAGTATTCCGATCACGCCCGGCCTTCTGCTTCCCGAGGATTGCCCCACCCCGGCGATCCTCGACGAGAACGACGACTTCCTCGTCGTCGACAAGCCGGCGAACCTCCTCTCCCATCCGACCCGCCTCGACGGCCAGCCCTCCCTCATCACCTGGCTCCGGGCGATCCGGCCCGACGCCTACCTGACCCTCCTCCATCGCCTCGACCGGGAGACGAGCGGGGTCATCCTGGTGGCGAAGCATCCGGCGACGGTCAACGCGATCAGCCGCCTCATGGAAGGCCGCCAGATCGAGAAGGAATACGAGGCGGTCTGCTGGGGCGCGATGGGGATGGACTACGTCGAGATCGATGCCCGCCTCGGCTTCGTCGGCATCTCCGAGGCGAACCCGGTGAAGATCAAGCAGGGCGTCGTCCTTGAGCCCGAGGGTGCGGCGGCCCACACGAAGGTCTGGCGGGTCGCCTCCGGAGGCGGTTTCTCTCATCTCCGCATCCAGCCGAAGACGGGACGTCTCCACCAGATCCGGGTCCATCTCTCCCTGGTCTCCCTGCCGGTCGTCGGGGACAAGATCTACGGGCCCGACGCGCAGCATTTCCTCACCTTCATCGATACCGGCTGGACGCCCGAGCTGGAACGGGCGCTCCTCCTCCCGCGCCACGCGCTCCATGCCTGCCGCCTCCGGTTCCGCTGGGGGGCGCGGGATTACGAGGTGAAGGCCCCGCTCCCCGCCGATCTCCGCGCGTTCATCGCGGCGCGGATCACGACGCCGGTTTCTCCCGCTGCATGAAGGGGAAGACGGCCTGCGTCGACGGCGGCACCAGCCCCGAGACGGCGAGTCCCAGCAGCCGCAGGGGCCGGTTCACCAGCCGGTGTTTCGCGAGGATGAGGCAGGCGATGCGGTAGAGTTCCCCCGCCTCGGCAATCGGATCGGGGAGGCTCAGCTGGCGGGTCAGGGTGGTGAAGTCGCCATAGCGGATCTTCACTTGGACGGTCTTTGCCGCCATCGCCTCGTTCGCCAGCGATCCGGCGATTTCCTCGGCCTGTTCCCGGAGGGTGCGGCGGAGGAGGGGACGGTCGTCGCTGTCGCGCTCGAAGGTGGTCTCGCTCCCGATGCTCCGCATGAGCGTCTCGCGGTCGAGGGGCCGGTCGTCCTCGCCGAAGGCGTAGGCGGCAAGGGTCGCCGCATAGGAGCCGACGAGAGCGCGGAGGTCGCCCGGGGCCTCGGTGACGTAATCCTGGATGTCGCCGACGGTGCGGAGGCCGCTCGACTCGAGGACCTCGGCGGTCGCCCGCCCGACGCCGTGGAGGACGCCGGCTTTCAGGGGGCGGAGGAAGGCCGCCTTTTCCCTTTCCGGGACGAGGAGGAGGCCGTCGGGCTTGCCCGAATCGCTCGCGATCTTCGCGATCAGCTTGTTCCCGCCGACGCCGATGGTGGCGGCGAGGCCCCGTTCCTCCCGGATCCGTTCCTTCATCTTCCGGGCGATGGGGAGGGCGGCGGCGAGGGCCTCGTCGTGGCCCATCCCGCTCCCCTCGAAGCGGGGGGAGAGATCGAGGTAGGCCTCGTCGACCGAGACCTGCTCGACGATGGCGACCTCGTCGACCGAGGCGAGGATCTCCATGATCCGGTGCGATTCGTCCCGGTAGGCCTCCATCCGGGGGCGGACGAAGATCCCCTCGGGACAGAGCCGGGCCGCCGTCCGGGAGGGCATCGCCGAACGGACGCCGAAGGGGCGGGCCTCGTAGCTGGCGGCGCAGACGACGCCCCGGCGGTCGGGCGGCGCGCCGACGATCACCGGCTTGCCGCGCAGTTCTGGGTGGTCCCGCTGCTCCACGGAGGCGTAGAACGCATCCATGTCGAGGTGGAAGATGACCCGGGGCATTCCGTTATTTTAACCCAAGCCGGGGCGGGTGCAGCTTGAAAAAGTTATACATCGGGATAAAACTCTGAAATGGATCTGGATGCCGCCTCCCAAGATCGCCGTCATGTCTGGCATCCCTTTACCCCGTTGGACGAATGGGAGGCGGAAGGATTCCATCCTGTCGTCATCGCCGAGGGGAGGGGGGCGGTCCTGATCGACGAGGCGGGGACCGAATACCTCGACGGCAATTCCTCCATCTGGACGAACCTTCACGGGCACAGCCATCCGAAGCTCGTCGCCGCCGTCCAGGCCCAGGCGGCGAAGCTGGCCCACGCCTCCTACCTCGGCCTCGCCCACGCCCCGGGGGCGGCGCTGGGCGCGGCGCTCTGCCGCCATTTCGATTTCGAGGACGGACGGGTCTTCTATAGCGACGACGGCTCGACGGCGATCGAGGCGGCGCTGAAGATCGCGTTCCAGTATTTCCGCCAGAACGGCGCGCCGGAGCGGACCCGGTTCATCGGCCTCGGCGGCGGCTACCATGGCGACACGGTCGGGGCGATGAGCCTCGGCCAGTCGGCCTCGTTCCACGAGACCTTCGGGCCCCTCCTCTTCGCGCGGGAGACGGTCCCTTCCCCCGCCTGCTATCGCTGCCCCTTCAACCGGGCCGAGCCGGAGAAGCAGGACGCCCGGCTTTACGCGAAGTGCCGCCGCGAATGCATCGCGGCGGTCGGACGGAAGCTCGACGAGGTCGGAGCGGAGACGGCGGCCTTCGTGATCGAGCCCCTCGTCCAGGGCGCGGCGGGGATGACGATGCACCCGCACGGCTACCTGGAGCAGGTCGCCCCCCTCGTCCGCGCGGCGGGGGCGAAGCTGATCGCCGACGAGGTGCTGACCGGCTTCGGGCGCACGGGGACGATGCTCGCCTGCGAGTCCGAGTGGGTCCGGCCCGACCTCGTCGCGCTGGCGAAGGGCCTGACGGGCGGGATGCTCCCGATGGGGGCGACGCTGGTGCGGGAGGAGATCGTCGACGGCTTCCGGGGGGAGGCCTTCGGCCGGACGGGGTTCGAGCGGACGTTCTTCCACGGCCACAGCTACACCGGCAATCCCCTCGGCTGCGCGGCGGCTTTGGCGAACCTGGCGATCTTCGACGAGGAAAAGACGCTCGAAAAGATCGCCGCCGACGGGGCGGTCCTCGAATCGGCCTCCGCCGCGTTCTGGGACCTGCCCCAGACGGGCGACGTCCGCCGGGAGGGGATGATCCTCGCCGTCGAGCTGGTCCGCAACCGGGCGACGCGGGAGCCCTTTGCGCCCGGGGAACGGATCGCCCACCGGATCGGGGAGATCGCGCGCCGGAAGGGCTTGCTCACCCGGGGGCTCGGCGGCACCCTCTTCCTGCTTCCGCCCTACTGCAGTTCCCCGAGAGAGATCGTCCGCATGGTGACGCTCCTCCGGGAAGCGACCGAAGAATTTTTCCAAACCGACGACGCCAAATAAGAGTTCATGCCTGCCTGGTTCCCCCTCTGGATCGAGATTGTCGATGCCTTCCCCGTCATCCTGACCCTGGTGCTGATCGAGGGGCTCCTCTCGGTCGACAACGCCCTCGTCATCGCCTCCCTCGCCTCGCGCCTTCCCGTGGCCCAGCGGCAGCGGGCGCTCCGGTACGGCATCATCGGCGCCTATCTCTTCCGGGGCCTCGCCCTCGCCCTCGCCTCGTGGATCATCTCGAACCCGTGGGTGAAGGCCTTCGGGGCGCTCTACCTCGTCTGGCTGATGTGCTCCCACCTCAGCGGCGACCACGGCGGGGAGGAGAAGGAGACCAAGGTGAAGCACGGCTTCTGGAACGTCTTCTTCACCATCCAGCTGATCGACCTGAGCCTGAGCCTCGACAACGTCGTCGCCGCCGTCGCCCTGAGCCCGAAGCTCTGGGTCGTCTGCACCGGCGTCTTCATCGGGATCCTCGCGCTCCGCTTCCTCTCCGGCGTCTGCATCGACCTGATCAGGAAATTCCCCGTCCTCACTCCGGCCGCCTTCCTCCTCGTCGGCTATGTCGGCATTCTCCTGCTGGCCGAGGTTGTCTTCCACCTCCATGTCGGCGAGGCGGTCAAATTCGGCGGGATCGGCGGCATCCTGGCGCTCTCCCTCCTCTGGGGGAGTTCGGCGCGGGCGCGTCGCCTCCTCGGCCCCGTGGTGAAGGCGGGGAGCGTGGCGCTCAAGATCGGCGACCGCATCGGCGGGATCGTGACCTGGCCGATCGCCGTCCTTTTCCAGGCCTCCCGCGTGGCGTGGAAGCGCCTGGCCGTGGCCAAGGGCCGGAAGGGATAAGCTGGGGGCGCCTTTTTAGGCGCTCTTTTCCGCGGGCGGGGCGAGCTTCGCCGCCGCCGCCGCATCGAGGTACCATTCGAGCGCGCCCGCCTTCGGCTTCACCGCCTGGACGGGGAAGGCCTCCGGCGCGCCGGGGACGAGGATCGTCTCGAGCCGCTCGGCCTTGTCGGCTCCCGTCACCAGGAGGAGGACCTTTTCGGCGGCGTTGAGCAGGGGATAGGTGAAGGTGACCCGGTCGGTCGCCAACTGGGGGACGTGATTCGCGATCACCCACTTCTTCTTTTCCTCCAGCCCCGTCGTCCCCGGGAAAAGGGAGGCGGTGTGGCCGTCGGGGCCCATGCCGAGGAAGATGAGGTCGAAGGCCGGGACGGCCTCGTCGCTCCCGCCGAAGGAGGCGGCGATCGTGTTCTGGTAGCGGCTGGCCGCGTCGGCGGTGTCGGTCAACTCCCCGTGGACCCGGTGGATGTTCGCCGCCGGGATCGGGAGCTGGGAGAAAAGGCCCTGTTTCGCCGTGTTGTAATTGCTGTCGGCGTGGTCGGGCGGGACGTGGCGCTCGTCGCTGAAGAAGAAGTGGATCTTTCCCCACGGCATGGCGTCCCGGAACTCGGGGCGGGAGGCGAGGATCGTGTAGAGGCGCTTCGGGGTCGAGCCGCCCGAGAGGGCGACGCGGAACGGCTTCTGGGCCTCGACGGCGGCGAGGGCGAGCTCGAGGAAGGTCTGGGCCGCGGCGGCGGCGCACGCATCGGCATCGGGGAAAACGCGGACGGCAGGGGAAAGGGGGATGGCCATAGAGAAAGGGGAGAGAATCATGGAAGATCGGTCCCGGTTTGTAAATAGCCCGGTGAGGCGATCGGGGAGCGATGGAAGCTCTTCCGCGGCAACAAAAAACGCGACCTTTTCAGGTCGCGTTTTTGAGATTCCCCCCTTGAGAGAATCGGTGGCGTCAGAAGCGGCGGCCGACCGAGACTTCGGGCCCGAAGGCGTCGATGGCGCGGTTGCTGTTCTGGGGCTCGGAGAGGCCCGCGTTGGAGACGTGGGTGTAGGCGAGCGTCAGCCGGGTGAACCAGTCGTCGTTGATGTCGTAGCGGACACCGCTGGCGACGCCGAAGGTGAAGTTGAAGTCCTGGCCGAGGCCGTGCTCGATCTGCGAGGTGGCGGTCGGGATGTGCTGCTGGTTCGAGTCGGCGAAGTAGAAGCCGACGAGGCCTTCGACGAAGGGAACGAGCTTCCAGCCGGGCTGGACGAAGTTGTAGCGGGGGCCGAAGTTCGCGCCGATCAGGCGGGACTCGCGGCCCGAGGTGATCGCGTAGCCGGAACCCTGGAAGACGAATTCGGTGTTGCCGCGGAGGATGCCGCCCAGGGGCTCGTCGAGGGAGACGTCGTCGATCTTCAGGGAGGCGGTCACGAAGGCGGGGACCATGGTGTAGTTGTCGAGGGTCGAGGAGCGGATGTTCGAGAACTGGGCGCCGCTGCCGACTTCGATCGACCAGTCGCGGTCGGTCGGCTTCTCCGTCTTGACGATGGCGATTTCCTTCGGGCTTTCGGTGCCGGCGTGGGCGGACGAAGCGAACGAGGTGAGGGCGACGGCGGTAAGGGCCAAGGCAATGTGGGTGAGAGGAGAGAGCTTCATAACGTTGATGGGAGACAAGCTATTGTGATGCCAGATTTTTGCAACGGAAAAAAAGAATAAAACAGGATGAAAGCCGCTCCTCTTTTTACCTGATCTCTTCCATCGAAATTTTGCCGAACACGAGCGGGCAAAAGAGAAAAAACGAGAAAGGCCGTCCTCCGAGAGAGAGGACGGCCTTCGGTTCCGCCCGCCGGATAGGGCGGGCGGAGACAAACCCGGTGAGGGCCGGGGAGGGAAAACTCCCCGGCATATTGCACGACGCCAATGGCGTTTCAGTGCAATATGCGATTGCTGCTGGGACTACTCCTCGATGCTCGAGAAGGTCCGGGGAGCCGCGGGGGGAACGGGAGCCTTCGGGAGGGTTTCGCGCTTGGCGCGGATCTTCTCGTCGGTGACTTCCATCTCGACCTGGCCCTTGAGGAGCGCGCCGTCGTTGATGACCACGCGGGGGGCCTTGATGTCGCCCACCATGATGCCGGCGGGAAGGATCTCGACCTTCTCCGTCGCGGTGATGTTGCCGGAGACGGCGCCTTCGATGGTGATGCTGCGGGAGCTAATGTCGGCATTGACGACGCCGCTCTCCTTGACGTGGATCGTGCTGTCGAGCTGGATCTTGCCTTCGACTTTGCCTTCGATCGTCAGCGGCTCATCGCCCTGGATGTCGCCTTTGATGGTGATCGTTTTGCCGATAACGGTCTGCGTGGTTTCTGCCATAGGATTTCTCTCGTCTGCGGGTTTGCCGGTTGGGTTCTAAAGATAGGGAAAACGGTCGCACCGCGCACGCTTTCCGGGGCGATGGTGTACAAGGCTTTTGCACAAGTCAACGTCGGAAAAGCGGGAAGAGGCCTTTTCGTCGTTTTTCCGCGAGGGGGGCGGCTCGGAGCGGTTTGCGCCGGCGGGCAAGCCGTGAACGGGTAGGCGAACTTAAGCCTAGCGCGATCGGCGGCCACCCGGTAACGTTTCCCGCGTTATGGCTGAAGCGGCAATCTGGGAGTTCAAGGGCGGGGATGTGCTTTTTCGTGAAGGCGATCCGTGGGACGGGCTTTATCTGATCAAGTCGGGGAACGTCGAAATCTTCCGCGAACGCGGGGGGAAGACGATCCAGCTCGGCCTCCAGGGGCCGAACGAGTTCCTCGGCACCGCGACGATCTTCACCCGGGAACCCCGGACGGCGGGCGCGCGGGCGCTGAGCGATCTCTCGGTCCAGTTCTTCGACTCGGAGTTCATCCACCAGAACTTCGGCTTCTCCAATCCCGCCGTCGCCCTCCTGATGAAGGACGTGATCGGGCGGCTGAAGTTCGTGAACCAGCAGCTGACCGAGGCGCGCCTCCAGCAGGCGAACGACACGCCCCCCTGGCACATCACCCTCCGCCACATCCGCCAGCTAATCAACCTCCTGATCGTGCTGCTCCGGAGCCTGACGTTCGAGTTCGAGGGGAAGACCTACTTCCAGACCTCCAACCTCGGGACGCTGCTCCAGGACGTCCTCCGGTTCCGCAGCGATTACGCCGACAATCTCTTCGGCCTCCTCACCCGCTCCGGCGTGCTGACGGCGGCGGAGACCGAGGCCTACGGCCTCTGCCTCGTCAATCCGTCGATCTCGAAGCTCCAGGCCTTCCTCGAGTTCAGCGAGAAGACCGAGCGGCTCGAGATCCTGACGCCGAACGCGCAGGAGACCGAGGCGCTGCCCGCCCTGCGGCTCCTCGTCCAGCTGATGGACCTCCCCGGCTACGGCGACGTCATCCCGATCGACCGCCTCGCCCCCTTCCTGGAAAAGCTCTGGACCGAGGTCCCCGGCATCGAGAGCGCGATGGTGCTGGCGAACATGGGCTTCGTCTCGATCCTCGACGACGGCCGGGTCCGGCTCGATTGCCCGAAGATTCTCCAGTACACCTATTTCAACCAGATCCTGATCGGGCTCCACACGCTGACCCCGTTCCTCCTCGATTAGCGGGAGCGATTGGCCCTAGCATCCGAACTGCCGGTCCCCCGCGTCGCCGAGGCCGGGGAGGATATACCCGTGGCCGTTCAGGTGACGGTCGATGGCGGCCGTGACGATCGTCACGTCGGGCCGGACGGCGTGGACGGCGGCGATCCCCTCCGGAGCGGCGAGGACCGAGACGAGGGTGATCCATCGCGCCCCCTTCGACATCAGGCGGTCGATCGCCGCCAGGGCGCTGTGGCCGGTCGCGAGCATCGGGTCGAGGAGGAAGACGGCGGTCGACGGGGGGATGTCGGCGGGAATCTTGTCGAGGTAGATCACCGGATGAAGGGTCTTCTCGTCCCGCGCCGCGCCGAAGAAGGCGATCCGCGCCTCGGGGAGGAGATGCTCGAAACCGCGCAGGAGTCCCATCCCGGCCCGCAGGATCGGGACGAGGAGGATCGGATCGCTCAACTGGGCGGCGGCGGTTTTTTCCAGCGGCGTGGTGACGGTGACCGTCGCGAGGCGGAGGTGGTCGGTCGCCTTCGCGGCGAGGAGGTAGGAAAGATGCTCCAAGGCCCGGACGAAATCGGCCTGCGGCGTCTCCCTGTCGCGGAGGATGCGGAGGCGGTCGGCGACGAGGGGATGGTCGGCAAGGGTGTGGAGGGAGGCCATGACGGGGTCCTTATTTCTTGGCTTTGGATTTCACCTTGGTCGGCGTGGACGGAGGCGGGAGCGGGGGAAGCTTGGCCGTGAGGGTGGTGGAGACGGCCTCGGCGGCGAGGTCGCGCGCGGCGAGGGTGCCGTCGGGCGCGATCAGGAGGAGATTGGGGCGGCCGAAGGGGGGGTAGTAGCCGGAGAGCTTGGGCGGTTCCCCGTCGCCGAGGGTCCAGGGAATCCGGTTTTTCATCCCGTCGCCCCGGATCTCCGGGAGGGAGGGCTGGTCGCGGCTCTCGCTGGCGACGTGGAGGCTGAGGAGGACGAAGTCGGGCCGCTTGCCGAAGGCCGCGTCGGCGGCGCGGAGCGCGGGCACCTGCGGCGGCCCCTTCTCATCGAGCATGAAGTTGTAGAAATGGACGAGGACCCACTTGCCCCGGTATTCGGAGAGGCGATGGTCGACCCCGTCGGGGGTGCGGAAGTTGTATTCGGGCGCGATCGTGCCGACCTTGATCGGCGTGAAGACGTGCCAGGAAAGGGGGCCGGTGACGAAGGGGCTCCGTCCGTGGGAGGGGATCGTGAAGGAACGGATCGCGCCGTGGGCGGCGGGATCGCCGTCCTTGTCCCGCATGGCGGCGTCGAGCCGGTAGGTGCCGGGCGGGACGTGCCGGAAGATGAACGTTCCGTCGGGGGAGAGGCGGGCCTGGAAGAGATCGCGCTCGGTCGCGGTACCGAGGAAGACGCTCGATTGGGCCGGATCGAAGGGGGCGTAGAGGCCGAGGTTCCCCTTCACGGTGACCGGGCCGAAATGGAGGGGGCCGAATTGGTAGAGGAAAAAGGCCCCGGCCAATCCCAACGCGATCACGAAAAGAAGGGAGAATTTTTTCATGCGGCGTCTCCCAGTATCGGAAAGGAAAGGGGGAAAAGACAGCCAATTCCTCGGCGCGACCCAGGTTGACCGAGGCGGGATGATTGCAGGGAGCGAAGCGCGATCTTGTCCTGGCTTGTCGTGAAGGAATGGGGCGCTTACCCTGATCGGCCTATGCCCGATCCTTTCCCTCTCCCCCTTGCCCGTCGACCCCGGCGTCTCCGCCAGAATGCGGCGATCCGCGCCTTCGCGGCGGAGACGGAACTGACGCCGGGACGGCTCGTCGCGCCGCTCTTCATCCGCGACGTGGGGGCGATCCCGGAGACGATCTCCTCGATGCCCGGCGTGAAGCGGCACCTGGAGGATTCGCTCCTGTTCGAGGTCGAGGCGCTCCACAAGCTCGGCATCGGGATGGTGGCGCTCTTCCCCTCCCTCGGGGGGGTGGAGAAGGACGACGCCGGTTCGGCGGCCCTCGATCCGACGGGGCTGATCCCCTGGACTGTCGCGCGGCTGAAGAAGGAGTTCCCCGACATGGCGATCATGACCGACCTCGCCCTCGATCCTTTCACGACCCATGGCCACGACGGCATCTGGGACCCGAAGCGCGGCGACCTCGACAACGACGCCACCGTGGCGGTGCTGGCGCAGATGGGGGTGATCCACGCCCAGGCGGGGGCCGATTTCGTCGCCCCTTCCGACATGATGGACGGGCGGGTCGGGGCGATCCGCTCCGCCCTCGACGAGGCGGGGCTGATCCATTCCGGCATCGTCGCCTACTCGGCGAAATTCGCCTCGGCCTACTACGGTCCCTTCCGCGAGGCGGTGGGGAGCGGGGCCTCGACCGGGGGGACCTACCTCGACAAGCGGACCTACCAGTTGAACCCGGCGAACCGCCGCGAGGCGGTGCTGGAGGCCCTCCTCGACGAGGAGGAGGGGGCCGACGTGGTGATGGTGAAGCCCGCCGGACCTTACCTCGACATCGTCCGCGAGGTGCGCGAGGCGGTCCACGTCCCCGTTGCCGCCTATCAGGTCTCGGGCGAGTACGCGCAGATCGTGGCGGCGGGACAGGCCGGGTGGATCGACCTCAGGAAGACGCGGGACGAATCGCTCCTCGGGATCCGCCGCGCCGGGGCCGACCTGATCCTCACCTACTTCGCCCGGGAGTGGGCGGAGGACTTCGCTCGGCGGAGCTAGAGTCGGCTGGGGCGTACCGCCATGGAATACGGGCACGTTCCGGCCTTTCTGCTTCTCTCGGTCCTCGGCCTCCTGGCGGGGACGTTCAGCGGGATCGTCGGCACCGGCTCGTCCCTGGTCCTGATGCCGGTGCTCGTCCTCCTCTTCGGCCCGCAACGGGCGGTGCCGGTCATGGCGGTCGCGGCGATCCTCGGGAACGCGGCCCGCATCGCGGCATGGTGGCGAGAGGTCGATTGGCGGGCGTGGACGGCCTACTCGATCACGGCGATCCCCGCCGCCGCGCTGGGGGCCCGGACGCTCCTCGCGCTGCCGCCCCGGCTCGTCGAGGGCGGGCTCGGGATCTTCTTCCTCCTCATGATCCCGGCGACGCGGTGGCTCACGGCGCGGAAGCTGCGGTTGAAGACCTGGCACCTCGTCGCCAGCGGGGCCTTCATCGGGTTCCTCACCGGGATCGTCGTCACCACGGGGCCGATTAACGTCCCCCTCTTCCTGGCGTGCGGCTTGGTGAAGGGGGCCTTCCTCTCGACCGAGGCGGCCTGTTCCCTCGGCGTCTACCTCAGCAAGGCGATTGCCTTTCGCAGCTTCAACGCCCTGCCGGTCGAGGCGGTGTTGAAGGGTTGCTTCGTCGGCCTTTTCCTCATGCTGGGTCAGTTCCTTGCGAAACGGTTTGTTCACCGGATGAAGGCGGAGACGTTCCGGGGGACGGTCGATGCGATGCTGGTGCTTTCGGGCGTGACGCTGCTTTGGGCGGCGTGGCGGGGGTAGGGGCGGGGCGGCCCTTTGGGGCTGGCGGGGTCGACGCTGTACAGCTGGAGGCGATCCGCTTTATAGCCCAAGAGGGGATTCGCCCCTCCTGGAACCTCCTGTTCTGAGGGCCTTAGCTAGGCGGACGCGCTTGGGCGGCGCCTCGTCTCCGAACTGGATTAAAATCGGATGGTTCCTGGAGCGTCCGAGGGTGCGAGCGATAGCGGGAGACGGGACCAATACGCCCTGATTCCTATTGGGAGCGGAAACTCGTTTCCTCGCTTCAGCTTATTTCTTTGCCAAACTTTTCAATGCCTCGGCGGCGGCGGCGAACTCGGCCTCGTGTTTGCTCTTTCCTGTTCCCCGCGCGAGTTCGAGGCCTTTCCATGTGACGAGGACTTCGTAGAAGCGGTCGTGCGAGGCGCCTTCCTCCTTGAGGCAGAGGTAGCGGGGGGCTTCCTTGCCCTCGCGTTGGAGGAGTTCCTGCAGCTCGCCCTTGGCGTTGATGGCGGCGGCTTCCTGGGGGGCGGCGTGGAGGTGGGCGATCTCGGTGTCGAGGAGGTGGAGGATGACCTTGCGGGCGGCTTCCCAACCGGCGTCGCGGAAGACGGCCCCGAAGACGGCCTCCATCGCGTTCGCGAGGATCGATTGCCGGGTGCGGCCCCCGTTCCGTTCCTCGCCCCGGCTCATGGAAAGGAGATCGCCGAGGCCGAGGCGGGTGGCGAGGTCGGCCATCCGGGCGCGGCTGACGAGGCTGGCCCGCCACGGGGTGAGCTGTCCCTCCGGAGCCTCGGGGAAGAGGGCGTAGAGGCGCTCCGTGACGGCGAGCTGGAGGACGGCGTCGCCGAGGAATTCGAGCCGCTCGTTGTCGGGCGCGGCGGCTTTCCTCTCCTTCCCCTGCGCGGTGGAGGGGTGGGTGAGGGCTTCGAGGAGGATCTGCGGATCGGCGAAGCGGTGGGCGAGGCGCTCTTCGAGGGTGCGGAGCGGGGGGGGAAGGGGGGAGGACGGTTCCATGTCAGGCGGAGGGGAGGCGCGAGCGCGGGTGGTGGCTGCGGTGGACGTCGCGGAGGCGGGCGGCGTCGACGTGGGTGTAGATCTGCGTGGTGGCGATGCTGGCATGGCCGAGGAGTTCCTGGATGACCCGGAGGTCGGCCCCGTTCTCGAGGAGGTGGGTGGCGAAGGAGTGACGCAGGAGGTGGGGGAAGACGTTCTTCGCGAAACCGGCCCGGAGGGCGCACGCCTTCACGATCTGCCAGACCCGGGCGCGCGTCAGGGCCGTGCCGTTTCGGCCGAGGAAGATCTCTCCGCCGCTCTTCCCGGTGGCGAGGTAGAGGCGGGCGTTGTCGAGGTAGGCGTCGAGGGCGGCGAGGGCCTTGCTGCCGAGGGGGACGACCCGCTCCTTGTTTCCCTTGCCGATGATGCGGAGGAGGGCCATTCCCTTGCCTCCGCCGTTGTCCTCCGGCTCGCGGATCACCGATTCGATGCGGAGGGTGGTCAGCTCGGCGAGGCGGAGGCCGGAGCCGTAGAAGATCTCGAGGATGGCGCGGTCCCGCAGGCCGAGGTGGCCCTCCGGGAAGGGGACGGAGAGGAGCTTCCCCACGTCGTCCTCGCTGAGGCATTCGGGGAGGAAGCGGCCGATCTTCGGGATGTCGAGGGTCTCGGTCGGGTCGCGCGGGATGCGGCCCGAGGCGTGGAGGCGGCGGAAGAAGTGGCGGAGGGCGACGACGTGGACCTTGATCGAGGCGGGGGAGAGCTCCCGGGCGAGGCGCTCCTCGCGGAGGAAGCGGACGACGGTCTCGACATCGACCGCCTCGGGGCCGACCTCGCCGAGGTTCCGCCGCATCCACGCGCCGAAGGCGAGGAGGGCCGTGTGATTGATGAGCTGGGAGTTCGTCGCGTGGTTCCTCTCGGTCGCGAGGAAGGCGAGGCAATCCTCGATCTCGAGTTCCCAGAGGGGAGGAAGGGCGGGGGCGACGGGGGTTCCCATGGGGGTGGAGCGATCCTAAGAAGTCCCGTTGAGCTGGGCGAGGACGCCGGGGTCGCGGACATCGACCCATTTCTCGCTGAGGAAGACTCCCTTCAGTTTCCCTCCGGCGGCGAGGCCGCGGAGGGCGTCGGTCAGCTCGTACTCGCCCCGGGGCGATTTCCGGAGCGTGGCGGTGTGGGTGAAGATCCCGGGGGTGAGGATGTAGAGGCCGCTGTTGTAGTAGGCGTTCGCGGGAATCGCGTCGGGGGCCGCCTTCTCGACGATCTCGATGACGCGCCGTCCGGCGTCGAGGACGATGGCCCCGCCCTTCGTGAGGTCCTGGCCGTCGATGAGGCCGATGACGCCGCCGACGGGTTCTTCATTGAAGCCGTCGACGAGGGTGCGGTAATCGCGCGCGGGGACGAGGATGTCCCCGTAGGAGAGGAAGAAGGGGGCGTCGCCGATCCACTCCCGCGCCAGCTCGGGGGCCTTGCCGGTGCCGTCCTGGACCTCCTGCACGAGGTAGGTGATCTTCAGGCCGTGGGCGGAGCCGTCGCCGAAGTGGTCCCGGATGATGTGGGCCTGCCAGCCGACGATGATGCAGACCTCGGTGATTCCCGCCTCGTCGCGCAGGCCGGAGAGGATCGTCTCGAGGATCGGTCGGAGGGGGGCGTCGGGAGCGGCCCCGGGCGGACGGGCGGCGACCATCGGCTTCGGAAGGGCTTCGGTCAGGGCACCCATGCGGGTGCCGCGTCCGGCGGCGAGGAGGAGGGCTTTCATGCGGGGAAAAGGGGGAGTTCTCCTGAAAAGCTAGCAGAAGAGAGGGCCGATGTACACGACGGAATGCGGGTCGGACCGCATCGGCCCGGCCTTCGATTCAGCGCCCGATCTTGCCCGAACAGGTCGAGCAGGCCGCGATGAACTCGCCGAGGGCCTTCCCCGCCTCTTCCTTCCGCCATGCCAGGCCGACCGAGGCGGGCGCGGGGGCGGGGACGAGGGGGAAGAGGACGAGGCGCGGGCCGACCATGTCGACGATGCTCTCCGGCAGCAGGGCGAGGCCCCGGCCCGACTCGACCGAGGCGAGGAGGCTGGTGACGCCGTCGTGCTCCTCGGCGATGCGGGGCTTCCGCGCGAGGGGGGCGAAGGTCCGGTCGATCAGGTCGTGGTAGTCGGGGTAGTCCTTCCGCGTATAGGCGACGAGGGGCTCCTGCGCGGCGCGGGCGATGGGGAGCGATTTCTTTTTGCCCATCTCGGCGACGAGGGGGTGGCCGGGGGCGACGGCGGCGCAGAGGGCGTAGCGGGCGATCTCGGTGTAATTCAGGCGGCGCAGCGCCCCGCCGGTCGGCTTCGGCAGGAGGGCGGCCTGGAGCTTCCCCTCGAGGAGGCCGAAGAGCATCTCCTCGGTCGAGAGGTCGTGGAGGGCGACGCGGACGTTCGGCATCTTTTCCTGGAAGGCCCGGAGCGCCTTCGGGAGGATCTGGAAGGTGAGGGAAGGGGCGTAGCCGACGGCGATCTCGCTGCCCGAGCCGAGGGCGACGGCGCGCGCCTTCGTGACGGCCTCCCCGGCGCGGCGGATCACTTCCCACGATTCGGGGAGGAAGACCCGCCCGGCCTCGGTGAGGCGGAGGGACTTGGCGTCCCGCTCGAAGAGGGCGAAGCCGATCTCGTCCTCCAGGTCGCGGATCTGGCGGCTGAGGGCGGGCTGGGAAACGTGGAGCTTCAGCGCGGCCCGGCTGACGTTTTCCTCTTCGGCGACGGCGACGAAGTAGCGGAGGTGACGGAGTTCCATGTCCGTTCACTATGCATTTTGATTATGCTAACGCAAGAAACACGGTCTTTGGGATTCCGGCGAAAACGTCGTATCACTATTCCCATGACAACGACCACGACCAAGAGTCCGAGCCAGAGCCCCGCCGCCTCCGGCCTCGTCCTTCGCAAGGCGAGCGAACGGGGCCATGCCAACCACGGCTGGCTCGACAGCTATCACTCCTTCAGCTTCGCCGACTACTACGATCCCGCCTGGATGGGCTTCCGCTCCCTCCGTGTGATCAACGACGACCTCGTCCTTCCCGGCGCGGGCTTCGGCACCCATCCCCACCGGGACATGGAGATCCTGACCTACGTCCTCCACGGCTCCGTCGCCCACAAGGACTCGATGGGCAACGGCCGCACCCTCACGGCGGGCGAGATGCAATACATGTCGGCCGGTTCCGGCGTCCAGCACAGCGAGTTCAATCCCTCCTCGACCGAGGCGGGCCGTTTCCTCCAGATCTGGATCGTCCCCGACGAGAAGGGCGCGAAGCCCCGCTACGCCGAGAAATCGCTCCGCTCCGCGAAGACCGGCCGCTTCCATCTGCTGGCCAGCAAGGCGGGCCGCGACGATTCCCTCGCGATCCGGCAGGACGCCGACCTCTGGCTGGCGAAGCTCGACGCCGGGCAGGCCGTTTCCCGGACGATCCCGGCGGGCCGCCACGGCTGGCTCCAGGTCGCCGAGGGCGAGGTGACCGTGAACGGCCTCGCCCTGGCCACCGGCGACGCCCTCGCGATCACCGGGGAGACCGCACTCTCCCTCACCGCCTCCGCCGCGACCCAGGTTCTTTTATTCGACCTCAACTGATAACCACCCAACCGCACCCCTCAACCCCAGACCCCCCAGAAAACCATCCCCATGAAAGCACTCCGCGCCCTCCTCAACACCAGCTCCTCCTCCTCCCTCCTCATCGCCCGCCTCACCCTCGGCCTCGTCATGTTCCCCCACGGGGCGCAGAAGGCCCTCGGCTGGTTCGGCGGCTACGGCTTCGACGCCACGATGGGCTTCTTCACCGGAACGATGCACGTCCCCGCGCTCTTCGCCTTCCTCGCCATCGCGGCCGAATTCGCCGGATCCCTCGGCCTGATCTTCGGCGCGGTCAGCCGCGTCGCGGCCTTCGGCATCGCCTCGAACATGGTCGTCGCCATCCTGACCGTCCACGGTGCCAACGGCTTCTTCATGAACTGGAATGGCGACCAGAAGGGCGAGGGCTTTGAATACCATCTCCTCGCCCTCGGTCTCGCGTTGATCGTGATCCTGAAGGGCGCGGGCAAGGCTTCCGTCGACGGCGCGCTTGCCCGGAAAATCGAGACCCAGGGCTAAGCCGCCGAGCCCCGACGTTTCCCCGGCCCCCGGCCCCGATCGAGAGATCGGGGTGCGGGGGCCTTTTTTTACCGTTTTACCGTGTCGGCGTACTCCTACATGAAAATCGGGGATCGGCTGATACCGGGTTAACCGCCTTTCCCCCATCCTCACGTTTAGCAAACAGCAAAAGGAGCCGTTGTTATGGATAATTTACTGGTACGAAACCTTCGCAATCGGCCGACGCCGGAAGCAGGGCCGCAGGGAGCGCCGCTGCCCAAGATCGCTCCCGCGCCCGCCGGCGACGACGCGAACCGGGTGAAGATCCTCGTCGTCGACGACGACGCGGCCAACCTCTTCGCCCTCACGGCGGTCCTCGATTGCCTCGGCCAGGAGATCGTCACCGCGCAGTCGGGCGAGGAAGCCCTCGGCTACCTGCTGCGGGACGAATTCGCCGTCATCCTCCTCGACGGACACATGCCCGGTCTCGACGGCTTCGAGACGGCGGAGATGATCCGCGAGCGGCCCCGCTCCCGCCACATCCCCATCATCTTCGTCACCGGCTCCTTCATCTCCGACGAGATGATGTTCAAGGGCTACGCCCACGGCGCCGTCGATTACATCATCAAGCCGGTCGTCCCCGGCATCCTCCGCGCCAAGGTCGAGGCCTTCATCGAGCTCGCCCGCATCCGCAAGCAGCTGGAGGCCGAGATCGAGGGCAAGATCCGCATCGCCGCGAAGGTCAGCAAGCTCAACTTCGAGCTCGAAAAGAAGAACCGGGAGCTGAAGACGGCGAACGCCAGCCTCGAGGCCTTCAGCTACTCCGTCGCCCACGACCTCCGCGCCCCCCTCTCGCACATCTTCGGTTACCTCGGCCTCGTCGAGGTCCTCCAGCCCAACCTCAGCGGCGAGATGGCCGAGTGCCTCGAGAAGGTCTCCAAATCGGCGACCCGCATGGCCGAGCTGATCAGCGACATGCTCGAATTCGCCCGCGCGGGGCATGCCGAGCTGAACCTCCAGCCCGTCGACCTCGACTCCCTCATCGCCGAGATCCGGGAGCAGGACCTCCACACCGAGGGCCGCGACATCGAATGGCAGGTCGCGAAGCTCCCCGAGGTGCGGGGAGACCGCTCCCTCCTCCGCCAGGTCTTCAGCAATTTCCTCTCGAACGCCGTGAAATACAGCTCCCAGCGGAGCCGCGCCAAGATCGAGATCGGCTGGAGCGGGAGCGAGAAGGAACGGATCTTCTTCGTCCGGGACAACGGCGCCGGATTCGACATGAAGAACGCCGGGAAACTCTTCGGCGTCTTCCAGCGCCTCCATTCCAGCGCCGAGTTCGAGGGAACCGGCGTCGGCCTCTCCACCGTCCGCAGTATCGTCGAGAAACACGGCGGTCGGACCTGGGCCGAGGGAAAAGTCGGCGAGGGAAGCGTCTTCTACTTCTCCCTGCCGAAGTAGGGCCGGGCGGGATCTTCCCACAGAGTGCCCAAGGGAAGAATGGATGGACTTTTAGCTCTTAGTGAAGGTCCGGAATGCGTGCGGACTTAAGCTCGCATATTCACTCTTCCCCATATCCCACCCCATTTTTTAGGGAGAAAAAGGCGAGGAAGAAAATACCAATACACGGAAGCGATTGGACCGTAGATCCAGTACGTTGGGAAAAGTAGTTGAAATAACGTGTAATTATTAAATGAGCTCAAAAAATCCGTGTACCATGATCCAAATAGAAGTGAAAAAATAAGTAACGGGAAGTCCAATATGATAAGAGGAGTCCACGCCATTTGAGCTTCGCCATCCGAAGATCTAATTACGTATGAAAGTATGATTAAAAATAAGAATCCATGGATGATGGACAAAATGATCCCTAATCTTTTTGCGATCATATTAATTATTTCCTAAAACACCGTTAAAGAGGGGGGCTGGCTGTTCTTGACGGAATTCAACCATTCCTTCGACTATCCTCCAATGGGGTTCTTCCTGGCGAGGGTCAACGTAGTCTTCGACGACCGCGATGGAATAACGATAGCAGTGTGCTACCAAAGTGGGATCCCTTAGATGGCGATCTTCTTTATCATGTTGATGATGAAGAAAATCGGGCTGCAGGGATTCGAACCCTGGACCTCTTGTACCCGAAACAAGCGCGCTACCAGACTGCGCTACAACCCGTAAACTAAGGAGGGACGAGCGTGCCTGATCTCCCGGAGGGGCGCAAGTTCTCTTTTGCGAAATAGAGCTAGAGCTGGACGGGGAGCCCCATCTCGATGATCTGGTTCGGCGGGATGCCGAAGTAGTCCCGGGCGGGGCGGGCGTTCTGGCTGAGGACGCGGTAGAGTTCCTTCTGCCACGGCCACATGCGGGCCTTGCCGCCGGGGATGATGGTCTCCCGGTTGAAGAAGTAGGTGGTGGCCCGGGGGTTGATCTCGATGCCGTGCGCGGCGAGCTGGGCGAGGAGGGTGGGGCCGTTCGGCGTGTCCATGTAGCCGTAGCGGGCGATGACGCGCCAGAGGCCCCCGCCGAGGTCTTCGACGTGGACCGATTCCTCCTTCGGGATGCGGGGGACGCCTTCGACGGAGAGGGTGAGGAGGAGGACGGTCTTGTGGAGGCAGCGGTTGGCCTTCAGGTGGTGGAGGAGGGCGATGGGGGTCCCCTTCGGGACGGCCGACATGAAGACGGCGCAGCCGGCGACGCGGTGGATGTTTTCCTGCTCGATTTCGCTGACGATGAGGGAGACGTCGATGTCCTGCTTCAGGATGTGGCGGAGGATCTCGGCCCGGCCCCGCTTCCAGGTGACCATGATGGTGAGGATGAAGCCGCCGATGAGGAGGGGGAGCCAGCCGCCTTCCTGGAACTTCGGCAGGTTGGCGCCGAAGAAGGTGAGGTCGACGAGGAGGAAGGTGACGCAGAGGGGGACGGCGGCGACGCGGGGCCATTCCCAGCGGTAGCGGGTGGTGCGGTAGAAGGCGAGGGAGGTGGCGGCCATGGTCCCGGTGACGGCGATGCCGTAGGCGGCGGCGAGGGCGCCGCTCGACTTGAAGCCGAGGACGAGGCAGATGGAGCCGAGGCCGAGCATCCAGTTCAGGAAGGGGAGGTAGATGTGGCCCTCGTGTTCTGCGCTGGTGTGGATGACGCCGAGGCGGGGGAAGTAGCCGAGGGAGATGGCCTGCCGCGTGAGGGAGAAGGTTCCGGTGATGAGGGCCTGGCAGGCGATGATGGTGGCGGCGAGGGAGAGGAGGACGAGGAGGATGCCGTAGTGTCCCTGCGGCCCGATTGCGGTGAAGGGGTTCGTGAGGTCGTCGGGATGGCGGACGACGTAGGCGGCCTGGCCGAGGTAGTTCAGCGCGAGGCCGGGGAGGGCGATCCCATACCAGCCCCGGGCGATGGCGGGACGGCCGAAGTGGCCCATGTCGGCATAGAGGGCCTCGGCCCCCGTGACGGCGAGGACGACGGAGCCGAGGATGCCGACGAAGGCGACGGGATGGGACTTCAGCAGGGCGAGGCCGGAGAGGGGGTTCAGGGCGTGGAGGATGGCCGGGGTCTGGACGATCTGGATGGCGCCGAGGACGGCGAGGGTGGCGAACCAGAGGACCATGACGGGACCGAAGATGCCGCCGATCTTCGCCGTTCCCTTTTTCTGGAACCAGAAGAGGGCGAAGAGGATGGTGCAGGCAAGGGGGAGGACCCACGGCGTGAAGATCGGATTGACGCTCTTCAGCCCCTCGGCGGCGGAGAGGACCGAGATGGCAGGGGTGATCAGGCCGTCCCCGTAGAGGAGGGAGGCCCCGGCGAGGATGAAGAGGATGGGGGCGCAGAGGAGGGTCTCCGACTTCGGACGGAGGGCGAGGAGGGCGAAGATGCCGCCTTCCCCTTGGTTGTCGGCCCGGCTGACGAAGAGGACGTACTTGATCGTGACGACGAAGATGAGGGACCAGAAGATGAGGGAGGCGCAGCCGAGGGCGGCGACGGCGCGGCTGCCGGGGGTGTTGATCAGGCACTCGTTGAGCGCGTAGAGGGGGCTGGTGCCGATGTCGCCGTAGACGACCCCGACGGCGGCGAGGACGATCGGCCAATGGGCCTTGGCTTTCCCGTTCCCATTGGAACCGTGGGGGCTCTGCGTCAGGTCGGTGCCGAGCGCGGGGGCGGCGGGGGCGGAATGGGACACGCCCCAAACGCTAACGAGGAACGGGGGAAAGGGAAGAGGAAAGCGGGGGGGTCTTTCCGCTCTCGCCGTCCGAAAAAAAGGGGTACCAAGGGCCGGATTTGAACCGGCGACCAAGGGCTTATGAGTCCCCTGCTCTACCACTGAGCTACCCTGGCATTCCCTCTGACGAATCAGATTCCTCTCTTGCGCTTTCTACAGTCATCTTCTGCAGCGGAGTTGTGACGTCTACTGCCAAAGCACCTTCCGGAGTCTGGGAAAAGACTGCCGTTCAATGCCTTCTGCGGAACCGCGCGAGCGGGAAGTACTACGCGAGATTCCCTGTTTCCGGCAAGCAAAAATGGGTCTCTCTGGGTGCCGCCGTTTTCACCGCGGCGAAGCTCCGACTGGAGGATGAGGTTGACGCTGTAGAAAAACAGCGGGCTGCACCTAAAAACGTCGATTCGGCCAAGGCGCCGATCGCCGTGAGTCTAACGACGAAGTCCGGCCGGACCGATCTCCAAATGAAGGAGCTGGGGGGAGGGGGGCCGATCAAAAGGGCGACTCGAGCTTGGTTCGCAGGTCGTTGAGCTCGGCCATCAGCGTGGCGGTGTTCTTGTTTCCCTTTCCCCAACCGAGGCTGCGGCGGTAGCTGCCGAGGCGGTTCGTGGCGATCAGCTCGGCCTCGTTCACGGCGACGTCGATATGGGCTTCGGGAGCGACGTAGAGGGCGTCGGCGGGGCAGTGGGCCTCGCAGAGGAAGCAGGTTTGGCAGTCCTCCTTCCGCGCGACGACGGGCGGGCCGTCGGGGACGGCTTCAAAGACATCGGTGGGACAGACGGAGACGCAGATGTCGCAGGAGATGCAGCGGTCCTGGCTGACGAGCTCGATCATACGTGGACCCCGGCTTCGGGCCTGGCCGGTTCGGGGACGACTTCCTCGGCGACGGGGACGGGGCGGGTCCAGAGCGTGTCGAGCCCGCCGACGGCGAGGTAATGGCGTTGGGCCGGATCGAGTTTGGGGTAATCGAGCCGCTTGTGCATGCCTCGGGTTTCCTTGCGTTCCAGTCCGGCGAAGTAGGCCCAGCGTGCCGCGGCGAGGATGGCGACGGCCTCGCGGGACCGGATGAGCTGGTGCGGGTTTTCCTGCGCGGGGATGCCCTGGGCTTCCTTCCAAAGCTGATTGAGCTTGGCGAGGGATTCGAGGAGGGTTTCCTCGGTCCGGAAGATATTTCGCTCGAAGGGGAGGAATTCGTCCTGGGTCCCCTTCACGATGGCCGCCGCGTCGATAGGGGTCGTGTTCCCTTCGGCGGGGACGAGGCCCGCCTTGCCGGTGGCGTGGTAGACCCGATTCAGGGCTTTGCTTCCGAGGGCAAGCGCATGGACGGCGGCTCCGGCCCCGGCGATGTTGCCGCTCCCGATGGCCCAGGTCATGTTCGGTCCCGCGCCGCCGGTGAATCCGCCGCAGTTGAGCTCCCGCGTGGCCGCGTCGCCCGCCGCATAGAGGCCGCGAACGGTGGTGCCGCAATCGTCGTCGGCGATCCGGATGCCGCCGACGCCGCGGACGGTTCCTTCGAGGACGAGGGTGATCTCGAACCAGTCGGTGAAGGGGTTGATGTTGGCGCGGTCGAAGGCGGCCATGAAGTTCGGCTGCACCATGCGGAGCATCTTCTGGTACTCGGGATCGGAGGTGCCCCGGTCGAAACGGACGAAGACGGGACCCTTCATCAATTCCTTCGCGATGGCGGAGGTCGAGCGGTGGCCGTTCTTCGTGAGGCCCTCGAGGATGTTGCCGTCCTTGTCGGCGAAGGAGGCGTAGCGGTAGTAGGCGTTTTTCGTCACCGAGGCGTGCTTCGGCGCGGGGGCGTAGTGGGCGGAGAACTCCATGCCGGAGAGCTCGGCCCCGGCTTCGACGGCCATCAGGAGGCCTTCGCCCGTGTTCGTGTTGCAGCCGAGCGCCTTGCTCAGCCAGGCGCACCCGCCCGAGGCGATGACGACGGCCCCCGCCGTGACCGTCCAGGAGCGCCGTGCGTGGCGCTGGAAGCCGCGCGCTCCGGCGACGGCCCCCTCCTCGTCGACGAGGAGTTCGAGCGCGGGGCTCTGGTCGAGGATCTGGACGCCGACCTTCTTCAACTGGCGCCGCATGATCCGCATGGTCTCGGGGCCTTGAAGTCCTCGGAAGGGGGTGCCGTCCAGGACCGGTGCCTCATAACCGCCCCATTCATAGATCTTCGGGGCTTTCTCGAAGGTGACGTCGAGGATGCGGTCCCACCAGGCATGGACGGAAAGATGGCCGCCGAGGGCGTAGCGCTCGAACTTGACGCGGTCACGGAGTTCTTTCAACGGCGGGATGACCTTGGCACCCGAGGTGCTGGCGGCGAAGGCCCCGCTGGTGCCGAGGTAACCCTTGTCCGCGATGATGACGCGCGCGCCCCGCTCGGCGGCGGCAATGGCGGCCCAGGCAGCCGCGGGACCGCCGCCGATGACGAGGACGTCGGAGTGAAGTTGGAGTCCGGGTTCGTTCAATTTGCTCATGGGAGGACGTTGGAGGGTTGAGAGCGCTTTCGGAGAAGCGTTAATAAATCTATTAATTTGATCTACTATATGAAAATGTCTTTATCAACATAAATTCATTAATTTGTAAGTTACGAACCATGAATGATAAAAAAAACTTGCCAAACTATAGTATATAATCTATTGGTCTAATATACTAATTAATTTTTAAGCAACACTCCAAGCAAGCAACTCATCTTTTATGGCAAACATTGTGGTCGATACATTCGTGAAGGGGGGCCCTGTCATGTGGCCGATCCTGGTGACTTCGCTCACAGCGGCTTCGGTCGTCGCGGAGCGGGCGATCTGGTGGATCGGGACCGGCGCAAAACGGGAATCGAAGCGCCTCGAGCAGGTCTATGCGGCGCTCGAGCAAGGGGACCTGGAGAAAGCCTCGCGGCAGGCCCGGGATACGAAGGATCCGGTCCTTCAGGTTGTCTGGCACGGGCTGAATCACCACCACACGTCGCTCCAGAACGCGTTGCAGGTCTCGGCCGGCGTCCAGATCGAGAGCGCGGGCCGCTTCCTCGGCGTCCTCGACACGATCATCACCCTCGCCCCGCTCCTCGGCCTCCTCGGGACGGTGACGGGAATCATGGAGGCGTTCCGCTTCGTGGGGAGCGAGGACCTTCAGGCGATCAAGGTGAGCGGCGGCGTCGCCGAGGCCCTCATCGCGACGTCGGCCGGTCTGGCCATCGCGATCTTCACGCTCATTCCCTATAATTACTTCTCCTCCCGCGTGGCGAAGCTCACCTTCGAGATCCAGACTGCGGCGACGAACGTCGAGGTCCTGCTCGAGGCCGGGAAAAAGAATCGCGAGGCGAACCGCAACACGAACTCCATCCCCGCTCATGAAGCTGCTCTCTCCCATTCCTCATAAGAAGGCCCGGCTGGAGATCATCCCGCTGATCGACATCATGTTCTTCCTGCTGGCGACGATGATGCTCGTCAGCCTGAACATGGTGCAGCTCAAGACGCTCCGCCTCAACCTGCCCACGGCCCAGAAGGCGACGCAGGAGAACAAGAGCGACTTCTCCACCCTCGCCGTGAAGCAGGACGGCACGATCTGGCTCGACCGGCAGGAGATCGCCAAGGGCGACCTCGTCTCCGCGCTGAAGAAGCTCAAGGAGAGCAAGCCCGAGGTCCGTGTCCTCATCTCGGGCGATGCCGCCTCGGCGCACGGCGACGTCATCGCCGTCCTCGATCGCGTCCGCGCGGCCGGAATCGAGAAGGTCGCCTTCCAGACGAAGGCCGACGGAGCCTCCGCTCCGGCCTCAAACTAGAAACTAATTCCAAACTCCGAGATCCTCATGAGTACCTTGATCCTTGATGCGCCCGCCGCCGGGTCCGCGTTCCGCGCGCCTGCGGCCCCTGTTCCTCCCGTCCCCCGGCCCGCCCTCCTTGTGGGCGTGCTGCCCCAGAGCGGGCTGAAGAAGCCGCTCCTCATCGCGGTCAGCCTTCATGTCGTCCTCATCGGCCTCGGCTTCCTGAGCCGCCACGACACGCTTCTCGACCTCATCAACAAGGGGGAGGTCGAGTCCGTGGCGGCGAGCGATCCCGTTTCGCAGCCGCCCATCGAGATCGTCGATCTCGTTCCCCCGCCCCCGTCCGTCGACAATCCCGAGTTCGTCGTCCCGAAGGAGGTTCGGATCGAGCTGCCGAAGCCCGAGGAGAAGCCCCAGCCGAAGCCGACTCCCGTCGCGGCGGCTCCGGCCTACGCTTTCCAGAAGCCCGTCGTCGGCGATCCGAATTTTCCCAAGCCTCCCTATCCCTACGCCGCGAAGGCGAAGCACCAGCAGGGGACGGTGACGCTTGCCCTGAGCGTTGCGGAAGGGCAGGTCGTCGATGTCCAGGTGAGCGAGTCGTCGGGCTATGTCGTCCTCGATTCCTCGGCTGTGGCGTGGATCCGCCAGAAGTGGCGTTTCCCCGCGACGATGACCCGGAACTTCACTCAGCCGATTTCCTTCCAGCTGGCCAACGGATAGGAAGGGGGGGGCGATGTCGGGCGGCGGGGCCGTGGAGGCCATTCAAACCGGTCTTCGGTTGCCGGGTCGCGAGGCGGAGGATCCTTCCGTCTTGCCCCGCGCCGTCGGCGCGGCGGTGGTCCTCCACCTGCTTCTGATCGGGCTCGGATTCGCCAGCCGCCAGGACACCCTCCTCGACCTGATTGACCGGGGGCAAAGGGAGGCCGTGATCGGGGGCTCCCAAGCCGAAGTGCCGGTGACGACTGTCGAGCTTCTGGCCTTCGCCGAGGAGCCTCCTGCGCCTCTCGACACCCCCGCCTTCGTCGTGCCGAGGGAAGCGGTCGAGCCGCCGCTCCCGAAGCCCGAGGCGGCGGTGGAGGAGGAGTCCAGCGAGGAGTTGAGGGAGGAGGCGGTGGCCGTCGTCGCCAAGCAAGAGCCTCCCGCGCCGGAACCCTCATCGGCAATGGCGACGGCGGCGGCATCCGAGATGGTGTCTTCTCCGGTTGCCATTCCCGCCCCGATCTTCGCGCAGCAGGAGGTCGTGATCGGGAACAAGGACTTTCCGAAGCCTCCCTATCCGTATGCAGCGAAGCGGAACCGATACGAGGGGACGGTCACGCTCAACCTGAGCGTCGCTGACGGGCGCATCGTCGAGGTCGAGGTCGCCCGCTCCTCCGGCCACGCGATTCTCGACAGCTCGGCCGCCGCCTGGATCCGGCAGCGTTGGCGGTTCGCTCCCGGCATCTCGAGGACGCTCTCCCAGGCCGTCACGTTCCAGCTTTCGGACGGTTGACGACCCCGATCCGCATCGAGCGCGTCTGCGTTCACCCGGCTTAGGCGGGAGGCAGTACCTCAAAGATCTGAAGGCGGATGTCGTGGGCGATGTCGAAGCAGGGGGCGGCGGTTTCCTCAAGGAGGATGCGATGCTCGCGATCGAACTTCGCCGTCTCCTCGAGGGAGAGTGCCGCCCCGATCCACCGCGACGCCCGGATCCGGCCCCGCCACGAGGCCGAGGTAAAGGGAAGGGTGGTCCGGTGGGATTGGAAGGTGCGGAGGCGGAAATGCTTTTTCGACCACTCGGGAACCAGATCGACATCGCCGCCCGCCCGGGGCTGGGTCCGGAAGGCGGGATTGTGGCGTCGGATGAGTTCGTTCGTCCGGGCGGCGATGAGGTCGCCCTCGTCCGTCCAGATGAGGGAAGCGATGACGAGGAGGCCTCCCGGGCGGAGAAGGCGCAGGATTTCGGGGATGACCTTCTTTTTGTCGAAATAGCCCCAGCACATGCTGGCGGTGATGGCATCGAAGCCGTGGTCGGGAAGGCCGGTCCTTTCCGCCGAGGCGACTTGGAAGTTGATCCGGATGTCGGCGCGGCGGGCGGCCTCCTGCGCGGCCGCGATCTGCTCCTCGGAAAGATCGATGCCCGTGACGTGGGCCCCGCGCAGGGCCAGGGGAACGGCGAGGGCTCCGGTTCCGCAGCCGAGGTCGAGGAGGGCCTGCTTCGGCACGCCGACGCCGAGGAGGCGGAGAAGGTCGAAAAAGGGGCGCGGGTAGGTGGGACGGTACTCGAGGTAGTCGGTCGAAATATGGGACCAGTGGAGTTGGCGACCGTGCCTGACGGCTTCCTTTTCGCTGGCGTTGGCGGTGCGGCTCATAGGAGGTGGCCCAGTTTGCGGCGTTTGGTTTCGAGGTAGGTGCGGTTGTGTTTGTTGGCGGAGATGCGGATCGGGACCCGCCCGGCGATTTCGAGGCCGTACCCGGCCAGGCCGACAATCTTCTTCGGGTTGTTCGTCAGCAGCCGGATGCGGGAGAGCCCGAGGTCGGCCAGGATCTGGGCTCCGAGGCCGTACTCGCGGAGGTCGCTCCCATAGCCGAGCCGGAGGTTGGCCTCGACGGTATCGAGGCCCTCTTCCTGGAGTTTGTAGGCGCGGATCTTGCCCCGCAGCCCGATGCCCCGCCCCTCCTGGCGCATGTAGAGGAGGACGCCGCGCCCGGCCCGCGCGATCGCGGCCAGCGCGGTGTCGAGCTGCGAGCCGCAATCGCACCGGTTCGAGCCGAAGACATCCCCGGTGAGGCATTCGCTGTGGACGCGGACGAGGACCGGTTCCCCTTGATGGGCGGGGTCCGGGAGATCGCCCCGGACGAGGGCGATGTGCTCGGCCCCGTCGAGGTCCGAGGCGTAGAGGTGGAGGGTGAAGGGGCCGTGGTCGGTCGGCAGGGAGATGCTCTCGATCCGTCGGACGAGGCGCTCCGTTCGCCGCCGGTACTCGATGAGGGCGCCGATGGTGCAGCGCTTCAGCCCGTGGCGGGCGGCGAAGCGGCGCAGGGCGGGGAGGCGGGCCATCGCGCCGTCCTCGCCGAGGATCTCGCAGATGACGGCGGAGGGGTCGAGCCCGGCGAGGCGCATGAGATCGACGGCCGCCTCGGTGTGTCCGGCCCGCTGGAGGACGCCCCCCGGCTTCGCCTGGAGGGGGAAGATGTGGCCGGGCTGGACGAGGTCGGCCTTCGTCGCGCGGGGATCGGCGAGGAGGCCGATGGTCCGGGCGCGATCGGCCGCGCTGATGCCGGTGGTGATTCCCCGGGCGGCGTCGATGGAGACGGTGAAGTCGGTCTTCATGCTCTCCCGGTTCTCGGCGACCATCCGGGGGATGCCGAGGAGGGCGGCCCGCTCCCGGGTGATCGGCGCGCAGATCAGGCCTCGGCCGTGGCGGGCCATGAAGTTGATCGTCTCGGCCGTGACGCCCTGGGCGGCGGCGACGAGATCGCCTTCGTTTTCGCGGTTCTCGTCGTCGCTGACGACCACGATCTTCCCCCGGCGCAGCGCGTCTAGGATGTCGGGAATCGAATCCGGGGCGGGACCGGAGCCCGGCTTTTTAGCCTTGGCCGGTGCCTTTCTCCGGCGGGAGGCGAGGGGGAGGTGCATGGCCTGAGGGGATGTTAGGCCTTGCCGCCGAAGGTGACGTGGTCGTCGAGATCGAGGAGGTCGAAACGGGTGAGGAGATCGGACCGGTTCGCGTTGAGCCGCTTCGTCTCGTTGAGGATCCGTTCCTTCGACTGGACGGTATCGAAGGTCCGGGTCTCGACGAAGGAGGCCCATTGGTCGATCTCCCACGGCGTCGGCTTCCGCTTCGCGTTGGCGAGGATCCATTCGAGGATCTCCCAATCCCCCTTGCCCTTCTTGATCTCCTTGAGGACGGCCCCGCCGTCGACCTGGACGAAGTCGAAGAAGGACTGGTCGAGCGGGCAATTGTAATGGTACTCGCCCGCCTTGCCCGCCGCCTTGGCGCGGCCCTTGTCGAGAGCGCGGGGGAGGATCGGGAAGCCTCCGAGGCGGACACGGGGGCTGCGGGGAGGGCGTTGGCTGAGGTCGGGGGCGGGAATGGAGGTCTTGCTCATGGGGATAATTTCGATTCTATACGTTTGTTATTTAAAAAACACTTGTTCAAAGTATACTAAATATATAGTTTATTCGTCTCAACACGACAAACAAGAAAAAATGAAGGCGTCGAACGATCGGGGATGGTGCGGTGCGGAGTGGGTGCGGTGAACATTGAAGCTCCCGACGCCGTCCCGGTTGCCATGCCGGCTCTGCCTTCCTCCCCTCCGGACCGCGACCCCTATCTCGCGTTCCGGCACCGCTCCTATCGCCTTTTCTTCGGTGGCCGGCTCCTTTTTCAGGTGGGGAATCAGATGCAGGTGGCCGCCATCGGCTGGCTCGTCTACGAGCGGTTCGGAACGACGATGGCCTTGGCCTACGTCGGCCTCGTCCAGGTGATTCCCGTCTTCTTCGGGGTCCTCCCGGCGGGCCACCTCGCCGACCGGCTCGACCGGAGGAAAATCCTCCTCGTTTCGCAGTCGATCTTCTTCTGCTGTTCCCTCGCGCTCGGGCTCCTCTCGCTCCTCGGCGGGCCTCCCGTCTGGATGTACCCGATTCTCTTCGTCATGGCCCTGGGAAGGGTCTTCGCCCTCCCGGCGGTTTCCTCGCTCGTCCCGCTCCTCATCCCGCGCGAGAGCCTGGCCAACGCGACGACGTGGACGAGCACCCTGATCGAGCTGAGCGGCCTCATCGGACCGGCGCTCGGCGGCGCGATCATCGCCTTCAGCGGCTCGGCGACGCCGGTTTTCTTCCTCACCACCGGATGCGCCCTCCTTTGCATCCCGCTCTTCGCCTCGCTCCCGTTGCGGGAGCAGCCCGGGTTGACCGCGGGAGGGGTGGCCGGAGTCTCCTGGGAGTGGGACGATCTTCTCAGCGGCTTCCGCTTTATCCTCAAGAACCGCCTCCTTCTCGCGGCGGCCTGCCTCGATCTTTTCGCGACTCTTTTCGGTGGCGTCATGGCCCTTCTTCCCGTCGTGGCGAAGGACCTCCTCCATGCGGGTCCCGAGGGCTTCGGCTGGCTCCGGGCGGCGCCCTCCTTCGGTGCCGTGGCGATGGCGGTCGTGACGACCCACCTCCCTCCGTGGCGGCGCTCGGGCCGGGTCCTCTTCTTTGCCGTCGTCGGGTTCGGGCTCGCCGTGATCGTCTTTGGCTTCTCGACCTCGTTCTGGCTTTCCTTTGCCATGCTCGTCCTCACCGGCGTCTTCGACAACATCAATGTCGTCATCCGGCAGACGTTGATCCAATACATCACTCCCGAGGTGATGCGGGGGCGGATCATGGCGATCAACTTCTTCTGCGTCGGCACCTCGAATGAACTCGGCGCATTCGAGTCGGGCCTCGCGGCACGCCTCTTCGGAACGGTTCCCTCGATCGTCCTGGGGGGCGTGGGAACCTTCCTTGCCGTCGCCGCCGTGATGCGGCTCTCCCCGGGGCTCCGCCGCCTCGGCCCCCTGCACGAGGTGAAGGCGATCCCCCACCTCTGACGCTCTTTCCTTCCTTCTCATGCCCCATTCCACCGATGCCCTCCTCCGCAGTCCCGAGGCCCCCGAGCTGCCCGTCGATCCCTTCCGCTTCCTCCTCCGTTTCGTCAAGCGCTACCGGGGCTGGTATGTGGCCATCTGCGCGCTCGAGACCGGGGCGGCCGTCGGGGCGATCTTCGCCGCGGCGACGATCGGGCAGGTCGTCAAGGCATTGGGACACGCTGCGGGCGGGGAGGGGTTCGGCGTGCTCCTTGGGCCGTGCCTTGCCTTCGCCGGATACAATGCCGCCGAGGTCGTCCTGACCCGTGTGGCCGGTGCCTGTCGGATGAGGTCGATGCCTTACCTGCGGACCAGCGTCACCCGGGAGCTCTACGCCTACCTCCAGTGCCACTCCCACCGTTTCCTTAATGACAACTTCGCCGGGGCCCTCGCCCACCGGATCGCCGAGACCTCCCAGGGCACCGGCATGGCGATGGGGATGATCCTCTTCGACTTTCTCCCCATCGTGGTGAAGATCGCCGTCTCCGTCGTCCTCCTCTCCTTTGCCTCGGGCCTTCTGGCGACCTTTCTCGGCGTCTGGGCGGTCCTGTTCCTCGGCCTTTCGTGGATCTTCGCCCGGAAGTGCCGTCTCCTGGCCCGCCGCCATGCCGCGGCCCGGAGCGAGATGACGGGGAAGCTCGTCGACTCGGTGACGAACCTCTCCAGCGTCCGCCTCTTCGCCCGGCTCGGTTTCGAGCGGACCTATCTCGACGGCTACCTCGACGCCGAGGTGGCGGCGGGCCGGAAGGCCTTCGGTTACATGGAGCGCGTCCTCTGGTTCCAGTACGCCGCCTCCTTCGTCCTCAAGGCGGGGCTCCTCTTCCTCGCCGCCTTCCTGTGGCGCACGGGGCGGATCGACGTGGCCTGCTTCGTCGGCGCCGTCAGCATGGCCCTCCTGATCATCGGGGAGTTGCGGAACCTCGCCCGCCGCCTCATGGAATTCTTCGAGTTCCTCGGGAACATCGCCAACGGCGTCCAGTCGATCGTCCGCTCCCACGAGGTCGTCGACCGCGAGGGGGCCCCGGCCCTCCGCGTCACGCGGGGCGGGATCGTCTTCCGCGACGTCGGCTTCTCCTATGGCGGGGAAAAGGGCGGGCGGCGCGTTTTCGACGGCCTCAACCTGGTCATCGAGCCTCGTCAGCGGGTCGGCCTCGTCGGCTTCTCCGGCTCGGGCAAGTCGTCTCTCCTCAACCTCGTCCTCCGCCTCTACGATCCCCAGGAGGGGGCCGTCCTGATCGACGGGAAGGACATCCGCGAGGTTTCCCAGTCGTCGCTCCACTCCCAGATCGGCTTCATCCCCCAGGATCCCGGTCTCTTCCATCGGACCCTTCGGGAAAACATCGGCTACGGCAGCCCCGGGATCGGCGAGGAGGCCATCCGGCGTGCCGCCGTGCTGGCCCATGCCGACGGCTTCATCGAAGGGATGCGGGACGAGTACGATTCCCTGGTCGGCGAGCGGGGCGTGAAGCTCTCCGGAGGGCAGCGGCAGCGGATCGCCATTGCCCGGGTCGTGGCGAAGGACGCTCCCATCCTCATCATGGACGAGGCGACCTCGAGCCTCGATTCCCTCACCGAACGGGCGATCCAGGAGAGCCTCGACGCCATGATGAAGGATCGCACCGTCCTCGTCGTCGCCCACCGCCTCTCGACCATCGCCCATCTCGACCGAATCCTCGTCTTCGATTCGGGCCGAATCGTCGAGGACGGCGGCCATCGGGAGCTTTTGGCCAGGGACGGTGCTTACGCCCGGCTTTGGAACAGCCAGATCAACGGGTTCCTTCCCGAAGAGGACGAGAAGGCCGTCTCTCTGGAAGCGGTTTAGCGGTCTAAGAGGAAATAATTACAAACAAAAGTTGACTAAATCATATTTTGATAGTCAAGTAAGTCTACAGTTTTAGTATTTTATGTCGCTTTCCGCCTCTATCCCGACTCCGGCCAAGAACCCCGGCGTCCCTCTTCCGGTTCTCCCTTCTCGCCCGACCAAGGATTGGATCGATCTCGCCCGGGAGCTTTCCGCCGAGTGGAGGCAAACTGCCGTCCAGCGTGAGCGGAAGGGACGGCTGCCCGTTGCCGAGCTGCGGCAGCTTCGCGAGACGGGGCTGGTCAATCTGCTCATTCCCAAGCGATTCGGCGGCCTCGGCGCGACCTTCGGCGAGGCGGCCCGCGTCGTGGTCGAACTCAGCAAGGGCGATCCCGGCCTCGGGGCGCTGCTCGCCTTCCACCTCTATGCCTCCTCCGTCCCCCGGCTCTACGATCCCGAGGGCGGCGCGGAGCGGATCGAGCGGGCCTCGGCCGAGAACCGCTGGCTCTGGGGCAACGCGCACCAGCCCTCCCGGGTCAAGGACTTCACCGCCGCCCCGCTGCCGAACGGAAGCTTCGTCCTCAACGGGCGCAAGGAATGGTCGACCGGCTTCTCCCTCGCCGACGTGAGCACCGTCCTCGCCCGGCGGACCGACCGGAACGAGCTCCTCTGGGCCCTCGTCCCGCCGACCCGCGAGGGGCTCCTCTTTCACGACGATTGGGACCATCTCGGCCTCCGCCTCGCCGAGACGCAGACGATCGACTTCGATCACGTCGAGGTGAAGCCCCACGAGGTCATCCCGTCGACGCTCGGCGAACCCGTCCTCGGCTTCCCGCCTCTCTACGTCGCGCTGACCTCCCTCTTCTGGGGGGCGAACCATATCGGGGCGGCCCTCGGGGCGCTCGAGCAGGCGCGCGAGTACACGCTCTCCACCACGCGCGCCCGGCGGGGTTCGGGTTCCGACAGCGCGGCAAAGGACCCCTACATCCTCGCCGACTACGGCGATTTTTGGATTCAGCTCGAAGCGGCCCAGGCCCTCCTCGAGAAAACCGCCGCCGGAATCCAGGACGCCTTCGATCGTCGCGGCTCCGTCAGCGTGCGGGAAGTCGGCGAGGTCGGCGTCCGCGCCTCGGCGCTGCGGGCCTTCGCGACCCAGGCCGGCCTCGACGTCACCTCCCGGATCTACGACGTCACTGGGGCGCGAGCCACGGCCAACCGCCACGGTTTCGACCGCTACTGGCGGGACATCCGGACCCTGAGCCTCCACAACCCCGTGATCTACCTCGTGAAGGGGGTCGGCGACTATGCCCTCAACGGCGTCGTCGGTGGGACGGGGTCGTTTCTCTAAGGAGAGCCGCGATGGGGAATATTTCGCAAGTCCTGACCGACCCTTCCTCCGCGCCCGCGCGCGAGAAGGGAGGATCCCTCGAGTTGCGCGGCGTCGGCAAGAGCTACCGGGTCGATGGGGCCGACCTCGAAGTCCTCCGCGGCATCGATCTCACCGTGGGCCGCGGCGAGTTCGTCACTTTCGTCGGGGCGTCGGGCTGCGGCAAGTCGACCATCCTCCGGCTCATCGTCGGCCTCGACGACGACTACGACGGGGAGATCCTCCTCGACGACCGTCCCATCGCGGGGCCCGGCCTCGAACGGAGTCTCGTCTTCCAGGAACACCGGCTCCTGCCGTGGCTCACCGTCGAGGAGAACGTCGCGCTGGCCCTCGATGCCTTCCCCATTCCGGAGAAGGAGAAGGCGCGGACCGTCCAGGAGCACATCGCCCTCGTCGGCCTCGCCGGGTTCGAGCGGGCCTACCCGCGCCAGCTCTCCGGCGGCATGTCCCAGCGGGCCGCCATCGCCCGGGGGCTCGTCGCGCAGCCCGAACTCCTCCTCCTCGACGAGCCCCTCGGCGCGCTCGATTCCCTCACCCGAACCTACCTCCAGAACGAGCTTCTCCGCATCTGGCGGCAGGAGCGGGTGACGATGGTCATGGTGACCCACGACGTCGAGGAGGCCGTTTTCCTGAGCGACAAGATCGTCATCCTCGCCCCCCGGCCCGGACGCATCGAGCGGGTGATCCCCGTCGATCTCCCCCATCCCCGGAACCGGATCGATTCGGCCTTTGCCGAGATCCGCCATCGCGTCCTCGCGGAGTTGCTCCACCTCACGCGGACGCCGCAACCCCCGCCCGCGAAGGGCATTTACCAAATTTGAGGAGACCGAGGGCCATGCACGCTCCCGCCTTGGAACAGACCCTGACAAAGCCGCGGCAGCCCGAGCCCGTTCGTCTCGGTCCCGCCCCGACGACGGCTTCCCGTCCCCGGAGGAGGCGGAAGGCGGATCGGTGGGAGCGCATCGCCTCCGCGCCGGGCCTCGGTTTTCTCGTCCCGCTCCTCGTCCTCGGGATCTGGTCCTTGGCGTCGGCCCGGGAATGGCTTCCCCCGAACATCCTCCCGTCCCCCGTCGCCGTCGCCCACAGCTTCGCCGACCTCATCTCCGGCGGCGATCTCCTCTCGAATCTCGGCACGAGCCTCCTCCGCGTCCTCAAGGGCTTCCTGCTCGGCGGGAGCATCGGCCTCGTCCTCGGCTGCGCCATGGGATTTTCTCCGGTGGTCGAAAGCTGGATCGGCCCCCTTTTCCGGGCCATCGCGCAGATCCCCTCGATCGCGCTCATCCCGCTCCTCATCCAGTTCCTCGGCATCGACGAGGCCCTCAAGCTCTTCATCATGGCGAAGTCCTGCGCCATCCCGATCACCTTCACCTCGTCGGACGGCATCCGGAACATCCCCGTCCAATACATCGAGGTGGGGAAGGTCCTCCGCCTCCGCCGCCGGACGATCCTGCGCCGGGTGATCCTCCCCGGGGCTCTTCCCTCCCTCTTTACCGGCATCCGGCAGGGGCTTTCCCATGTCTGGGTCTCCCTGGTCGCCGTCGAGATCCTCGCCTCGACGGAGGGAATCGGTTACCTCATGTCGTGGGGGAGGCAGATCTTCCAGCTTGACCAGGTATTCGTCTGCATCGTCGTCATCGGCCTCGTCGGATTCCTGTTCGATTTCGGCCTCCGTCGGGCCGAGGCCCGGCTCCTTCGCTGGAAGGGGGAGGCAGCATGAGCCCCGCCGCCGCCCTGCGCCATCCGTTCGTTCGCGGTCTTGTTCCCGTGGCGCTCCTGCTCGGCCTCTGGCAGGTCTCCGTTGCTCTCGGATGGGTCGGCCCGCTCGTCCTCGTTTCCTTCCCCGCTCTCTTCCGGGCGGCCGCCGACCCCGCCATCGGCGGGGCACTTCTCGACGGCCTTGCCGCCAGCGGACTGCGCCTCGCCGAAGGGGCCTCCATCGGGATCGCCGGAGGGCTTTTCTTCGGCGTCGGCCTCGGTGTCTCCCGTCTCACCGACCGAGTCTTCGGCCCCGGCTTTCACGCCTTCCGGCAGGTCGCCATCTTTGCGTGGATCCCTCTCCTCACCGCTTGGTTCGGCAACGGCGATCTCTCGAAGATCGTTTTCGTCGCCTTGGCCGCCTTCGGCCCCGTGGCGATGGGGGCCTTCGAGGGGGTGAAGAACGTCCCCTCGTCCTATGTCGAGGTTGGCCGGGTTCTCTGCTTCTCCCGGGGACGCCTCCTATGGCGGATCGTTCTGCCCGCCGCCGCTCCGGCGATCTTCACCGGCCTCCAGCTCGCCCTCATTTTTTCGTGGTTCGCCACCGTGGGCGCCGAGTACCTCATCGGCGGCCTCACCACGGGCATCGGCACCCTTGTCATGAAGGGGCGGGAGGAGATGCGGACCGACGTGGTCCTCCTCGGCATCATCGCCATTGCCCTCACGGGCCTCGGGGTGAACGGCCTCCTTCGGCTTCTTTCCCGAAGACTTTTCGCCGGACGGGTCTCGGCCTGATCTTCATCCACCTCTTTTCACCAACCCCAACCCACCCTATGAAAGCCCTTTTTTCCTCAACCCTTCTCCTTCTTGCCGCCGCGGCTCTTCCGGTCTTTGCCGAGGATCTTCCCCAAACCATCCGCTTCGGCGAAATGGCGATTCCCTTCGTCAAGGAGCCCGAGGGGAAGCTGAGCGGGACCAGCCTCGTCGCCTTGGCGGGGCAGCTCGGCTACTGGGACGAGGAGTTCGGCCCGCAGGGACCGAAGATCGTCCAGACCTTCTATGCCGGAACGGGCATCGCCGAAAACGAGGCCCTGGCCCAGGGCGACCTCGATTTCGCCAACTGCGGCGGTATCCCGATCGTCATCGGCCTCACCGGCAAGGTTCCGGCCAAGATCGTCCTCGTGAAGCGCTCCGTCGGCGCGGGGAACGTCACCGACATCGCCGTCCGTCCCGATTCCCCGATCAAGACCGTCGACGACCTGCGCGGCAAGCGGATCGCCATCCACAAGGGGACGAATTACTACCAGATCCTCATCCTTGTCCTGAAGCGGCACGGCATCGAGGAGAAGGACGTCACCATCGCGAATCTTTCGACCCCCGAAGCTCTCGCCGCCTTCAACGCCGGGGCCGTCGATGCCGTCTTCGGCGGGGTGAACATCCTCGCCCTCGAGGCCCAGGGCAAGGCCCGCCTCCTCGAGAGTCCCGACGATCACAAGCAGGAGGCGAGCACCTGGGGCACCCTCGTCACTGACCGCTTCGAGAAGGCCCATCCCGAGACGACCGGGCGTGTCATCAAGGTCCTCGTCAAGACCGCCGCGTGGGCTTCCCGCGAGGAGAACCGCGCCCCCCTCCTCGCTTTCCTCCAGGCCCGCAGCGCCGGTGCGGCGTTCGTGCCCCGGGAGTTCGAGGGGCCGCTCAAGGAACGCTTCAACCCGCTCCTCGATGACCTCTCCCTCCAGACGTTCCGCGACGGCATTGCCTTCGCCGCCGAGCACAAATTGGTCAAAGCCAAGGTTGACGAGGCGGTCTTGCGGACTTGGTTCATCAAGCCCGACTATCAAAGGCAGGCGATCAAGGACCTCGGTCTCGACGGCTATTGGACGCTGGTCGGAGAGGGTCAATCGGCCTCTCTCGGTAAAAACTAAATATTTGTACACTTTTAATACAAAGTATTGACAAGTCTCTGGACGAATTTTAATATATGAAATCTATAGATTACAATGAATAAGATGTAATCAACAGAAAACCAACAAGTAACAAAAGGATCATCCCATGAGCATTGCTCTTGCCGAAGCCCCCAAATCGACTTCCGTGCCCGCGAAGTCCAATTCCCAGCCCCAGTCCCTGACCGAGGCCTATTACACGATCTGCCCTGTCTTCACGGCGTCGAATATCGCCGTCGAGCTCGGCTGGTTCGATGAAGAATTCGCCCGTGCCGGAGCCCAGGCGATCTACCTCCGTTCCCTCAAGAACAACCACGGCTTCCTGCCCCACTTCACCCACAGCCTCCCGAACCTCTTTCGCGATGGCGGCGCGATCCCGCCGCTCCAGGCGAAGGCCGACCTCTCCGACACCACCCTCGTCGGCCTCACCTGGGGTCAGCGCGGCGGCGTCATCGTCGTGAAGAGCGCTTCCCGCATCCGCCGCATCGCCGATCTCAAGGGCCGCCGCATCGGCCTCTTCCGCAGCCTGAACAGCGGCAAGGTCGACTTCCATCGCGCCACTTCCCACCGGGGCATTCTCCTGGCCCTCGAGCTGGCGGACCTCTCGGCGAAGGACGCCGAACTCGTCGACCTCGACGAGGCGGACGCCTTCAATCTGCCGGTCGCGAACAAGCCGTCCGAGGTCTGGCCGGTTCGCCGCCGCCAGAACCCCGTTCTGGAAGACAAGGAAGTCCTCGCCCTGCGCGACGGCAAGATCGACGCCCTCTACGTCAACGCGGCGCGCGCCGAAGTCCTCGTCAACACGGGTGAATACACCGTGATCGAGGACCTCTCCCGCCGTCCCGACTGGACACTCCAGGTGGCCAACGGGCCGTATCCGATCACCGTCAGCACGCCCTTCGCCAAGGAACATCCCGAGGTCGTCGTCGCGTTCCTCCGCGCCTCGATCCGCGCCGGACGCTGGGCCAACTCCCATCGCTCCGCCGCGGCCGAGATCTTCACCCGCGTCACCGCGAGCGAGAACCCGGCGCTGATCGAGCAGCTCATCGCCGATATCGACTTCGTCCCGTCGCTCTCGCCGCTGAACCTGGCCGCGATCGGCCTCCAGCAGGACTTCCTCCGCGAGCACGGCTACCAGAAGGGCAATGTCGACATCGCCAAGTGGGCCGACTCGAGCTACCTCGAGAAGGCGCACCGTTCCTTCTAAGCTGAAGTAGCGCAGCGAAAGCCCGGACTCCCGAGAGGGGGTCCGGGCTTTTTTGTCGGAAGGGTGGGGGGCGCTCTTCGGGTGGAGGCTGGGAGAGAAGGAGTTCAGCCGCGTAACAAGGCGATGGCCCCCTCTCTCCCTGAACGAAAAACCCCGCACCGGTTTCCCGGTGCGGGGTGCGAGGGTAGTCCGTCCGTCTTTAGAAGGAGAACGAGAAACCGCCGGTGACGTTGCGGCCCGCGCCGGGGGCGTAGAGGGCGCTGTCAATGCCCTTGGCGTTCGGGATCGGCGAGGTGACGGAAACGTAGGTCTTGTCGGTCAGGTTGTCGGCCTGGAAGAAGATCTCCCATTTCTGGCCGGGGGGAGTGTAACCCGCCCGAAGGCCGTAGATGGTATAGGCCGGAGCGAAGACCGTGTTGGCGAAGTCCCCCGCGTAGTGGACGAAGGTCGACTCGACGGTCGGGCCGACATGGAACCCGCTCCAATGCTCATACCGCAATTCGGCCTGATAGACGTGGACCGGAATGCCCGCGATCGACTTGCTCTGGTAGACCGGATCGTTGTCGAAGTAGAAGTGGTTGTAGGTATAGGCCTGCTGGAGGATCAGCCGGTGCGGGGCGCGGTGGTCGTCAGGCTGCTCCGCCCAGAGGGAGGAGGGCTTGTCTTCCTGCGGCTGCGGGCCGCTCTTCGGATCGCGGTCCCGGGCACCCTTGCCCTTGGCGGGCGCGTCCTCGTGCCAGAGGATCGTGCCGAGGCCGAATTCGACGCCCTCGTGGATCGTCTGGTTCCCGTTGAGCGTCGCCGTGGCCGTGTTCGTCGTGCCGGGGGCGACGAGGAAGGTGAGCAGTTCGTGCTCGATCCACGACCGGTAGAGGGCGACGTCCCATTGGAAGATCCCCTCGCTCCCCTTCGTCCCGAGTTCGAGCGTGTCGGAGACCTGTTCCTTCGGGTAGAGAGCGTTGTTCGGTGTCGAGGTGACGCCCGTCGTCTGGATGAAGGCGCCCTGGTAGGGGGCCTCGACGGTCCGCCCCGCGTTGAGGTAGACCTGGCTCTGGGGGGTGAACTCGTAGCGGAGGCCGAGGTTCGGGGCGAAGTCGAAGTAATCCCGGTTCACGTTGATGCGGCCGCTGGTCGACATCACGTCGGCGTGGGCGCCGCGATGGGAGTAGAGGCCGGCGATCCCGGGGGTGATCCAGAAGCTCGGCAGCACCTGCAAGTCCTCGTTGAGGACCACGGCGGCATCGTTGCCGGAGTAGTAGGTCTTCGAGGTCGTCACCCCGGCCGAGTTCATGTAGCGGACGTCGGAGGGGAGGACGTTGTTGTTGATGACGGTGAGCGTCGAGTGGCTCTCCAGGTCGCCGAAGAGGAGGTCGGTCCGCTTGTAGTGGGCGTTGCCGTTGGCGGCATACTGGTCGAACTCGCTCGAATTCGTCGGCGTGCCGGGATTGTTGTTCGGCGTCTTCTGCAGGAGGCCGCCCCAGGAGAGCGTCGAATCGTTGTCGATCCGCAGCGTCGAATTGCTGATGACCTGGACTCCCTCGGGGTCCTTCCGCAGGGGGACGTAGGTGGGCGTCGCGCTCTGCTGGGGATTCCGCGTCAGCTGGTTCAGCGTCAGGTTGCCCGGATTCTGCTGGACCTCCTGGCTCCACTCGACGTTGAGGCGGGTGGAGAAGTCGGGCGTGACCTGCCAGCCGACGTTGGCGATGGCCCGCGTCGTCGAGTTGCGCGAGTGGTCGCGATAGCCGTCGTAGTCGAGGTGAGAGGTGCTGACGTAGTAGTCGAACGGGCCGCTCACCAGGCCGGAGCTGGCCTGTTCCTTGAAGTAGCCGTCGCTGCCGACTTCGGAGCGGACGGCGAAGGGCGAGGCATCATAGCCGGTCTTCGTCACGAAGTTGATCGCGCCGCCGACCGTCAGGGGGCCGTACTCGGCGAAGGCGCTCTGGCCCCGGTAGACCTCGACGTAGTTCATCGCCCAAGCCTCGAGGGGGGCCGTGATCGGGTAGCCGGTGGCGCTCTTCACGGTCTGGCCGCTGATGAGGTACTGGATGCCCTGGGGGACCATCGAGGGGCCGCGGGAAATGCCGGAGCCGCGGATCGAGAGGCGCGTCTGCTCGCCGCCGTTGTTCGACTGGGCGAGGACGCCGGGTTGGAGCCGGAGCGTGTCGGCAAGGTTCGAGGTGCGGCCCTTGAGTGTATCCTCCTGCCGGATGAGGCTGGTGGCCCCGGGCGTGGCCAGGAGATCGTGGGCGGCGACATCGACGGGGGTGAGGTCGCTGTCGACGATGACGACGGTATCGAGCTTCGTGGAGTCTTTCTTCTTTTCGCCGGCGCTATCGGCGCTCGTCGAGGGGGGCTGGGCGGGGGCGGCAGGCGCGGTTTGGCCGTATGCCTGGCCGTGCATGCAGAGGAGGGCCGACAGGCCGACCGCTGCGAGGGTCTTCAATCTGGGCTTCATGTTTCTTCTAGGATTGCTGGAGGCCGGGACGTGGTGAGGCCGAGGTTTGTTCAATAAGGTGGTGGTTCAATACAAATAGATCTTTATAAACAAAAATTCAGTTTGAATGGCTTATCGGTTTCGCTCAGGATGTCAACGCATAATCTTTAAAATATATAGAAATTATAGAATATATGGATGGATGCGATGCATCCAAGGAGGGGGGACGACGGAGCGACGGGCGGAGAGCCCGTTTAGATCATGCCCGATTCGTCGGTGTAGGCGTACTGAAGGCCCAGGGCGGGAAGGATGCGGTCACTCTGCGCGGGGGGCCGCGGCGAGACGCGTCCGAGGAGGGGCTCCATGCGGAGCAGGAGGGCGGGAAGCATCTTCCTGACGAACGTATTGGCCGGGATGGGTTCGTGCTCCCGGTTCCAGCGGTGCCACTGGATCGCGGAGCCGCAGATCATCCAGCTTAACGTCGAGGCCTCGATCGCGGCGTCGAAGCCGCCTTGGGGATGATGGCGGAACCAGCCGGCGATGACGTTGTGGACGATCGGCTTGATCGCCGCTTCGACGCGCGGGTTCGCCTGGACGGTGCGGAGCTTCGTGCAGCGGGCGAGATGGCCGAAGAAGTCGCAGAGAGCGAGGAGAAGGAGTTCGAGGTTCCGCTCGCCCGCCACCGCGTTGGGCGCCAGGCGCTCGTGGAGGATCCGCTCGAAGAGGGTGCTGAGGGTGAAGTGAAGGAGGGTGTCCTTGTCCTCGAAGTGGGCGTAGAACGTCGCCCGGTTCACGGTCGAGCGTTCGAGAATGTCCTGGATCGTGATGTCCTCGAAGCACCCTTCTCCCAAGAGGCCGGTGAGGGCCTGCGAGAGAAGTTGCTTGGTCCGGACGATGCGCGGGTCAGTTTTCTTGGGCTTGACTTCAGGCAGTTCGCTATTTTCCGACATTTGGGTGAACAATGACCTCCATCTGCCAGGAAATCCACTCAAAAAGCGAGTAGACGACATTCTTTTGATTGTCATTTCTAACGACAGAGCTTGCTTTTGGCATCTCTCGCTCTCTTTACATTCGTATTTTAATAAATATATGTTTACAAAATTAAGTAATCTACTTAAAAGATAGTTTAAATACTAACTTTATGACCGCCCTGCCTGGCATCGATATTGAATTTCATCCCCGCAACCCTGATATCGGAGCTCGTCGGGCCCTGAAAGTCCTGGGGGCCGATCCTCAGAACTGGGTCCTTCCCGCCGCCGGGCTCGATCATGATGTCCTCATCATCGGGGGAGGGCAGGTCGGCATCGCCACGGCCTTCGCCCTCCGTCGCTCGGGCGTGCCGAACGTCAGCGTGATCGACGAGGCCGAGGAAGGCGGTGCCGGGGTCTGGCTGACCCGGGCGCGGATGGTGACGCTCCGCACGCCGAAGACCGCGCCGGGACCCGAACTCGGCATTCCCGAGCTGAGTTTTCAATATTGGTACGAGGCGCTTCACGGCGAGGCGGCCTTCGCCGCCATCGGCCGGATCGCCCGGACCGATTGGGCGGAGTACCTCAAATGGTACCAGAAGATCGTCGCCGTTCCCGTCCGGCACCGCGTCCGGCTCCTGAAGATCGAATCGGGCGAGCCCTTCCTACGCGTCCGTCTCCTCGACAACGGCGTCGAGAAGGTCGAGACCGCCCGGAAGATCGTCTTCGCCACGGGAATGAGCGGGACCGGCGGACCTTATGTCCCGCCGATCATTTCCCGAAACCTGCCGCGCAGCCTCTACGCCCACACGGCCGATGAGATCGATTTCGAGGCGTTGCGGGGGAAGTACGTCGCCGTTCTCGGCGCGGCCACCTCGGCCCTCGATGTCGCCGCCACGGCCCTGGAGGCCGGTGCCGCCGAGGTCCATCTCTTCTATCGACGGGCCGACCTGGCCGGCACGCTGAAGGGCGGCGCGGCGCGCGGCCTGCGGACGGCCCCGGGCGTGGTCGACAACTACCAATATCTCCCTGACCGGGACCGGTGGCATCTCCATTTCGAGCAGACGAGCGGCGGTGCCGTCACGCCGTTCGATTCGGTCCTCCGGGCGGCGAAATTTCCGAACTTCCGCCTCCACTTCAACGCCCCTTGGAACTCGGTCCGCGAGGAGGGCGGAAAAGTCGCCATCGAAGCCGGGGACGGCTCCTTCCTCTTCGATTTCGCCATCGCGGGCACCGGCTACCAATACGATCCGGCCACCCGGCCGGAGTTCGAGCCCATCGCCAAGGACATCGCCCTCTGGCGCGATGTCTATCGGCCCCCGGTTCACGAGGCTTCCGAGAACATGGGCTCGTTCCCCTACCTCGGCCCCGCCTATGAGCTGACGGAAAAGGAGCCGGGCAAGGCTCCCTACCTCCGGAACATCCATACCCCGAGCGGCGCGGCGCGGCTCAGCTTCGGCCGGCCCGTGGGCGATGTCCCCGGCCTTCGCCACGAGATTCCGCGCCTCGTCTCGGCCCTCGTCCGCGATCTCTTCTTCAGCGATTACCGGAACCAGTTCCAGGTCCTCGACGCGAAACCCTCGTCGAAGGGCCCGACCGAATTCGACCGCTCGAAGTACGAGCACGCGATCTGGCGTCATCCGGCAGTCGAGGCCGAGGCCGCCGCGCCCCTGCCTGTTTGACTTCCATTCATCCCCCACTCCACCCCTTCATCCATCCATTATGAGCAGCAGAAGACTTCCCCGTTTCGGCATCTGGGCACCCCACTCCGGCGATTGGGTCTACGGTCCCGGCGAGCGCCGCGAGGCCCGTTTCGAGCTTTCCAAACAGGTCGTCCTCCATGCCGAGAAACTGGGCTTCGAGTCGGTTCTCTTCGCGCAGCACACCATCGGCGCCTCGGGCAACCACGAGAGCGAGGTCCTCGAAGCCTGGACGGCCTGCGCGGCCGCGGCGGCGGTCACCTCGAAGATCGAGATCATCGCGGCCATCAAACCCCTCCTCTACCATCCCTGCGTCCTGGCGAAGATGGCCCTCGGCATCGAGGACATCAGCAACGGACGCTTCGCCCTCAATTTCATCAACGGCTGGTCGAAGCCCGAGCTCGTCAACTCCGGCATCGGCTTCCTCGAGCACGGTGTCCGGCACTCCTACGGCGGCGAGTGGCTCCGCATCGTCCGAGACCTCATGGAGGGAAAGACCGTCAATTACCAGAGCGAGAGCTTCAACGTCACCGACTACACGCTGCGTCCCGCCGGGATTCACCGGAAGCGGCCCTACATCTACATGGGCGGCGAATCGGAGCCCTCGCGCGATCTCGCCGCCGAGCTCGTCGACACCCATCTCACCCGCGGCCGTCCGCTCGAGGAGGCCGCCGAGCTGGTGCGGGATATCGCCCGGCGTCCCCGCAGCAGCGGAAGGCCGCTCGACTTCGGCATCGCCGGTTTCGTCGGCGCGCGGCCCACGGACAAGGAGGCGAAGGAATTCGTCGCCTCGCTCGAGGCGCGCCTCGGGACCGTCGATCTCGTCGAGGAGACCCGTCGCCGGGAACTCATCGACCCGAAAGCCCAGCACGTTGCCAAGCGTCCCAAGGAGGGCGACGCCCGACGCCTCGGAGCCGGGGGCGGCACCGCCGCCGGTTTCATCGGCAGCTACGACTACGTGGCGCAGCGCATCGTCGATTTCTACGACGTCGGCCTCACCACGTTCCTCCATTCCTTCTCCCCTCTCTTCGAGGAGCAGGAGCGGTTCATCCACGAAGTCGTCCCCCGCGTCCATTCGATCCTCAAGAAGCGAAGCGACATCTCCTATCGGGAACTCGAGGCCGCTTCGGCCTGATCGGGGAAGGAGCGTCGCATGGCCGGCATCGTCGATTGGCACAATCACTGGTTCTCCCCGCGCGTCGTGGAGCTCTTCTCCCGCCGTACGCGCGTGCCGCGTATCGTGGAGAACGAGAAGGGGGAGAAGTTCTTCCTCTCGCGCGAGGGCGGCATCGGGCTGGCGCAGCTTCCCATCGCCCTCGGCTTCCTCTCCGTCGAAGAAAGGCTGCGGCGCCTCGACGCCTCGGGCGTCGAGCGGCAGGTGATCTCGTGGCCGACGACGCTGGGGACCGACGCCCTCCTTTCCGCCGAGGAAGCGAAACCCCTGTGGAAAGCCTACAACGAGGATCTTTCCGCCCTCGTCGAGGCGCATCCCGACCGCCTCCTCGGCCTCGCCATCCTTCCGACTTCCGATATCGAATGGGCCGCCGTCGAACTGGAGCGGGCCCATCGGGAGCTCGGCCTCCTCGGAGCCACGCTTCCCGTCGGCGCCTTCTTTACGCTGGAAGGCGCGCGAAAGCTCGCCCCCATCTTTGAAGTGGCGCAGCGGTGCCGCAGCCATCTCTACCTCCACACCGGCCCTGCGAGCCCTGCGATCCCGGGACAGCTTCGATTCCCCGATGCGGGGCTCGAGGAGCCGGGGCGGCAGCGCTGGCTTCTCGACTCTTACACGCAATTCGCGGGAGCGATCTTTACCCTGACGCTCACTGGGTTTCTGAAGCCCTACCCCGACGTGACCATCCAGATCGCCATGCTCGGCGGATCTATTTCCTTCCTGGTCGAGGGAATCGAGGACTACGCCCATCGCAGCGGCCAAGGTCCTGCCGACCCCCGCTCGGCGCTTCGGCGCGTCTACCTCGATACGGGCGTCGTCGGGCGCGGCCCCCGGGCGCTCGCCCTGGCCGCCGAGACCTTCGGTGCCGATCGGCTCCTCTTCGGCAGCGACTACCCGCTCGTCGATATCGCGCCGAACCTGCGCGCCGTCGAGGAGGCCGACCTTAGCTCCCACGAACGGCGTCAAATCCTCGTCGGTAATGGCGAGGCCCTTCTCGCTTCCAAAGTGCGCGCCGCGTCCAAAAAACCTGGAACCGCAGTTCTACTCTGAGATCAGTAAGCCGCGACTGGGGCGCGGCGGGAATCGATGCGGCCCTCCATCGGAGCCGGAGGGGGTCCCTTTCTTTCGGCGCGGACGCCCTCTTTCCTTGGGGCCACGATTGGAATGTCGCGGCGTCGTTCCGCCAGGGGGAATCCTTCGCCCGGTGGGTGCGAAGCTTCCCGAAGTCCGGCTCTCCAACAGCATCGAGATTCCCTACGCCAACGCCGACGGGGCGGAGGTCCCTCCCGATGCCTGCCGCGCCTTCGGCGCCGATCTGGCCCGGGCTTGGCCGCACGGCTAATCGAGATTCGTCGTCTCCGTCTCAGGCCGCGATCGAGCGGGCTCGCTCGAGGGAGCGCCGTCCCAGGACGGTGAGGAAGAGGAGGCCGCCGAGGCCGAGGAGGAGGTTCGTCCCCGGCTCCGGGACGGCGGCGAGGACGATGTTGTCGATGGCGTAGCCGCTCTGGGAGGAGCTGCCGTTGAACTCGACCAGGCCGAGGGCGGAGCCGTTGGGATCGCCCTGGAAATAGCTGATGTTGCTGATGACCGTCGGCGTGCTCGATCCCTCGAGGAGGTAGGAAATGGTGTAGCGGGAGGCCCCGTAGGTGTTCGAGAACGACCCGGTGATCGTGAAGTCGTAGGCGTTGAGGGTCGTGAAGGTGTTGGTGCCGGTATTGAAGGTCGAGGACTGGAGTGTCCCGATGGTTTGCCATGAACCGTTGTAGGTCTGCAACTGGAGCGTTCCCGGCGTGCTGGTCCCGATCACCTTCAGGTTGATGAACGTGGCACTGAGGCTGCCGCTTTGGCTGATGTTGGTATCCTGGGGGCCGAGCGCGAGGTTGAAGCTGCGGTTGCCGTTACCCGGATCGGTGGCGGCGACGACGAAGCTGAGCGAGAAATTGGTGAGGCTGGAGGACGAGTCCTGCGACATCGCGCTCCCGACCGGGAGGTAGGCAGCCGAGGTCGAACCCGAGGTCAGGCCCGCGATCTGGATCGGCGTGGCCGTTGTGCCGACGCCGACCGTCCCGTTGGGGACAGTGGCGGTGGTCCAGCCGGTCGGGGTGGTCGCCCAGGTTTCGAGGGTGCCATTGGTGACCTGGGCTTCGGCCGAGGATGCGCCGACGAGGAGGGTGCCTCCCAGCAGGAGGAGGGCCGAGGCGAGCAGGCGATGGCGGGAGAGGGGGATCATGGGTTCCTTTGGGGTTGGATTCTCCGGGGGTTCGATGCGGTTGCTATAAAACCGATTCTAGTATTCAACGTTCGCCCTTTCTTGTAAATCTTTTTATAAACAAAGTTGATAATCAATTCTCAAGCAAAAACCCGGCGAACCTGCCGTTGCCGGAAGGAGGCCGGGCTGGGGATCGGGTGAAATCCGGAGCAGAGGTCGGGAGAGCCTGAAAACGGGAAGCTGCCAGTTCCAGGCGACGGCCCCGAGCCGGAGCGCGGCGACGACGAGGAAGCCGATGCCGAAGGCGGCCGACCGCCTCATGCCGAGCCGCTGGAGGAGGAGGTAGACCGCGATCCCGGCGAGGGCGGCGGTGGCATAGATGTCCTGCCGCAGGAGGAGGGGGGAGCGAGTCTAAAAAGCGCGGCCTCACCGTCTCCGCCGTGATCCTCCGGGATCGGGGGAAGGGGAGGCAAACAGGTAGAAACACCCCCCGCGGGGTAGTCGATATTTTGCGCCGCAAAACTTTACCGGCAAAGGGGATCGGGCTATTCCTGTAATACGTGATTTTCATCGAGCGACTCATCCCCCCCTGCCTCCTGGCCGATCCGGAATCGGCCCGCAAGGCGCGGATGATCGTCCGTTTCGGCTTCTGGGGAGCCGGGTTCGGGGTGACCTATGTGGCGTTCTACCTCGGGATCGGCCATCTCTGGGGGGCGCTGATCGTCGCGCTCTGCAGCCTCGCCTTCGCGCTGGTTCCCTTCGGGCTGCGGCGGACGCTGCGGCTTTCCTATTCGGCGAACGCGTTCTGCGCCATCCTGATCCTCGGTTTTTCGGCCCTCTCGGCGATCGAGGGGGGGATCCAGGGCCATGCCGTCGCCTGGCTCGTCAGCATCCCGCTCTGCGCCCTCCTCCTCGGGACCGAACGGGCGGCCCTCGTCTGGTCGTTCCTCTGCCTCGTGGCGGCGGGGATCTTCGCGGCGATCGATATCGCGGGCGTCGCGGTTCCCCGCTTTTACGACCCGAAGTGGGAGGGGATCGTCACCGGGGCGGGGTACCTCGCGCTGATCCTCTTCATGGCGGGCCTCGGCCTGATCTTCGAGCGGGGCCGGGAGCGGGCGATGCGGGCGATGCGGGAATCGAACGAGGAGCTCCTCCGCCTGAACCGCGAGAAGACCGAGTTCCTCGGCATCGCGGCCCACGACCTGAAGAACCCCCTGAGCATCGTCATCGGCTACGCGGAGCTGATCGAGGGGGAGCTGGTGAAGGAGAGTCCCCGCACCGCCGCGCTGGCGCAGAAGATCGTCGAGGCCTCGGAACGGATGCGCCGCCTCGTCGGCGATCTCCTCGACGTGAACGCGATCGAGGAGGGGAAGATCCGCTACGAGCTCGGCCCGTGCGGTCTGGCCCACATCGTCTCCGGCGTCGTCGACACCTACCGCTCCTCCGCCGCGGCGAAGCGGATCGACCTGGTGTGGGAGCCGTACGCCGCGGGGCTCCCCCTCGTCCGGGTGCTGGCCGACGAGCGGTTCCTCGTCCAGCTCGTCGACAATCTCCTCTCCAACGCGATCAAGTATTCCCCCCCCGGCCGCCCCGTCACCCTCCGCATCCGCTCGGCGGAGGTCGTCGCGGCGAACGTGAAGGCATCGACCCCCAGCATCCGCGAGGGCTGGGCCCTCGACGTGATCGACCGGGGTCCCGGCTTGAGCCCGGCGGACCAGATGAGGCTCTTCGGAAAGTTCGAGCGCCTCACCCCGCAGCCGACCGGCGGGGAAAGCTCGAACGGCCTCGGCCTATCGATCGTCCGCCGGATCGCGCGGGAAATGGGGGGCGACGTCGCCTGCCGGAGCGAGCTCGGCGTCGGCTCGACATTCAGCGTGATCCTGACGAAGTGGCTGGGGGACGAATAAACCGGGGCCGATCTCGGGACCGACCGCATCCCCCCCCAGGCGGAAATGAGTAATATCCGATTTGCGTGAAAGCACCAAAGGCTTTGACCGTCCCCGCGGGGTCTCTTACCGTGGGATTCCCCCTTTAATCACATGCAACTCAGCGATCAGGAATACGAGCGGATCCGCAAGCTCGTCTACGAATACAGCCGGATCGACCTCGGGCCGAACAAGCGCGAACTGGTCACGGCCCGCCTCGGCAAGCGGCTCCGGGCGACGAAGATCGAGAGCTTTTCCGCCTACATCGCCTTCCTCGACAGCCGCAACGGGCAAGAGGAGCTGACCCACCTCATCGACGCGATCTCGACGAACCACACCTTCTTCTTCCGGGAGATCAAGCACTTCGAGTTCATGGAGCAGACCGTCCTGCCGTGGGCCTTGGCCGAAGGGGCGAAGCACGGGAAGAAGAGCTTCCGCGTCTGGAGCGCCGCCTCGTCGTCGGGGGAGGAGCCCTACTCGGTCGCGATCCATCTCACCGATTACTTCCGCCGCAATCCCGGATGGACGTGGAAGGTCGAGGCGACCGACATCTCGACGAAGATCCTGGCGCAGGCCCGCGAGGCGGTCTACGCCGAGGAGCGGCTCCGCGACGTCCGGCCCGACTGGATGAAGACCTACTTCCAGCGCGGGATCGACGAGTGGACCGGCTACTACCGCGTCCGCGAGGAGGCCCGGAAGCAGGTCAACTTCACCCACATCAACCTCCTCCAGCCGAAGTACCCCTTCACCGAGCCCTTCCAGCTCATCTGGTGCCGCAACGTCATGATCTACTTCGACCGCCCGACGCAGGAGCAGCTCGTGGCGAAGCTCTCCGAGGTCCTCGTCCCCGGCGGCTACCTCTTCATCGGCCATTCCGAGAGCCTCACCGGGATCAAGCACGGCCTGAAGGCGATCCGTCCCGCCATCTACCAGAAGCCGCTTTAGGGCCGCCTCCCGCAACGGGTCGGCCGAAACGGGTTTTTAAGTGGACGAAAGGTTCTGGAAACGGGGCTGAAAGTCCGATACGGTTTTTACTTCCCCCTCCTCGCATGTTCGCCGACCGCAAAATCAAAGTCCTCGTCGTCGACGATTCGGTCATCGTCCGCCGCCTCCTCACCGACCAGCTGGGGAAGGACTCCGGCATCGAGGTCGTCGGCACCGCCGTCGATCCCTACGTCGCCCGGGACAAGATCCTGGAGCTCAATCCCGATGTCCTGACCCTTGACATCGAAATGCCGCGGATGGACGGCCTCACCTTCCTCAAGATCCTGATGAAGCATCATCCGATGCCGATCATCATCTTCAGCTCCCTCTCGCAGAAGGGCTCCGCCGCGGCGATGCAGGCGCTCCAGTCGGGGGCCGTCGACGTCCTGGGGAAGCCTGACGGCTCCTCCTCCGTCGGCCACATGGGGACGCAGCTCATCGAGAAGGTGAAGGCGGCCGCCCGCGCGAAGGTCCGGAACCTCCCCCAGGCCCCCGCCCCCATCGCCACCCGCGCCGCCGCGGCCCGGACGACGGCGCCCGCCCCCTCCCTCATCCCCGGGCGGCCCGCCGGGACGCCCCAGTGGCATCCCCGGCAGCTCCTCCTCCTCGGCGCCTCGACGGGCGGGACCGAGGCGCTGCGGGAGGTCCTCGTCCGCATGCCCCGGGAGGTTCCCGGGATCTGCATCGTCCAGCACATCCCCCCCTATTTCAGCAAGGCCTTCGCCGACCGCCTGAATTCCCTCTGCGACCTCGACGTCCGCGAGGCGATCGACGGCGACGTCGTCGAGCCCGGCCTCGCCCTCGTCGCCCCCGGCGATTACCACATGGTCCTCCACTGGATCGGGCAGCGCTACCGGGTCTCCCTCACGAAGACCGAGCCGGTCTGGCACCAGCGCCCGGCGGTCGACGTCCTCTTCTCCTCCGCCGTCGAGGCGGGCGCGGCCCCCTACGCCGTCGGCGGCCTCTTCACCGGCATGGGCAAGGACGGGGCCGAAGGCCTCCTGAAGTTGAGGCAGAAAGGTTCGATCACCTACGCGCAGAACGAGGAGACGTGCGTCGTCTTCGGGATGCCCCGCGCGGCGATGGAGCTCGGCGCCGCCGAGCAGATGCTCCCCCTCGGGGACTTCCCCCAGGCGCTGATGAATGCCGCCGTCCGGCAGGCGCGGAAGGCCGCGCCCTCCGGCGGCGCCTAGACAGGCTCCAGCCGGCCCCTTGCGATTCCCGCGTCTCCCATGAAGCCCGCCCTCGTCGTCGGCTCCGGCTTCGGGGGGATCGCCGCCGCCATCCGGCTCCAGGCCCGGGGCTATCGGACGACGCTCCTCGAGGCGCGGGACCAGCCCGGAGGCCGGGCCTACGTCTGGCGGCAGGACGGCTTCACCTTCGACGCCGGGCCGACGATCCTCACCGCCCCCTTCCTGATCGACGAGCTCTTCGCCCTCGCCGGGAAGAAGACCGCCGATCACCTCCGCATCGTCCCCTGCCATCCCTTCTACCGCATCCTCTTCCCCGACGGGAAACGGTTCGATTACACCGGGGACGGCGAGGAGATCGCCGCCGAGGTCGGCCGCTTCAGCCCCGCCGACGTGGCGGGCTACCGCCGCTTCGCCGAACGGAGCGAGGCGATCCTGAAGCGGGCTTTCCTCGACCTCGCCGACCAGCCGTTCTCGACCTTCGCCGACATGGTCCGCGTCGCCCCCGACCTGATCCGGCTCCGCTCCTTCGAGTCGGTCCATGCGCTGGTGGCGCGGCATATCGGCGATCCGCAGCTGCGGCAGGTCTTCAGCTTCCATCCCCTCCTCGTCGGGGGGAATCCCTACGCCGTCTCGTCGATCTATTCGATGATCCACGCGCTCGAGAAACGGTGGGGCGTCCACTTCGCGATCGGCGGGACGGGAGCCCTGGTCACCGCGCTGATCGACCTCTTCGAGGGAATGGGCGGCGAGGTCCGTCTCAACGCGCCGGTCGAGGAGATCCTCGTTCGCCAGGGGATCGGAAGGAAGCGGCCCGTCGTCGAGGGAGTCCGGTTGCGGGGGGGCGGGAACCTCCACGGGGAGCGGCTCGGCGCGCGCGTCGTCGTCTCCAACGCCGACACGGCGACGACCTACCGGAAGCTCCTCCCCGCCTGGGCGCGGAAGCGGTGGACCGGCGCGCGGCTCGACGGGATGCGCTACTCGATGGGCCTCTTCGTCCTCTACTTCGGGACGAACCGGACCTACCCCGACCTGGCCCACCACACGATCCTCCTCACGGAGCGGTATCGGGAACTCCTCGCCGACATCTTCGAGCGGAAGATCCTCGCCGACGATTTTTCCCTCTACCTCCACGCGCCGACGCGGACCGATCCCTCGCTCGCGCCCCCGGGGCATGAGGCGTTCTATGTCCTCTCCCCGGTGCCGAACCGGCTCGGGCAGATCGATTGGGAAAACAAGAAGGAGGCCTATGCCGAGGCGATCCTGAAGGTGGTCGAGGAGCGTTGCTGCCCCGGCCTCCGCGCCCATGTCGTCACGCGCCGGATCTCGACGCCCGCCGACCTCGAGCGGGAGCAGCAGGTCCACCTCGGCGCGGCATTCCAGTTCGAGCCGACGCTGACGCAGAGCGCCTGGTTCCGCCCGCACAATGTCTCCGAGGACGTCGACGGCCTCTACCTCGTGGGAGCGGGAACCCACCCCGGGGCGGGCGTCCCGGGGGTGCTGTCGTCGGCAAAGGTCCTCGACCGGGTGATCCCGCCGCCGGACGAGGTGTACGGGGTTTAGCGGCTTCGATCCCCCCCCCAGCCTAAGGACGCGTGGTTCCTCCCAAGCGGACAAGGGAACTAGCGGACATTCTCTAGCCGAAGTGGACGGCCTAATGCGGTAGGGCCAGAACAGTTCAGGCCTATCAGACGGGGAGGTCCAGGAGGGACGAAGCCCCTCTTGCGTCTTACAACACGTGCGGATCGCCTCCAGCTGTACAGGGTTTGTATCCAGTCCCGAAGGGCATTCACCGCCCCCTTCGCGAACCCTTTCCCCCTCCTACCCCAGCTTCAGCCGCGGGTCGCTGTTCAGGATCGCGTCGAGATCGGCCCAATCGACTCCTTCGATCTCGTTGAAAGTGCGGAGGTAGATCGAAACCGTCTTCGCGTCGTATTTCGCCAGGACGACGTCGAGGGCGGCGTTCAGCTTTTCCTTCGACGGGGCGGGGGGGAAGGTCTCGACGACGCCCTTGCCGTCGTGGGCGATGCCGAGGGCGTCGAGCCAGCTGATGAGGAGGGGGCTCTGCTTTTCGATCAGCCAGTGGCAGAGGAAGTTGAAGCCGAGGGGTTCCAGCTGCGGGTGGGCCAGCAGCTCGGCCCAGGCGGCGTGGCGCTCCGTCTTCGGCATCTCCAGGACGTGGTTCGGGCGCTTCCCCATGTACTTGGAAAGCGTCTCGACGGCGGTCTTGTAGAGCTTCTTCTGCGACTCCTGCGCGGTCAGGAAAATCTCGTGCGCTTGCTCGGGAGCCAGGGCTCCCCAAATCGGATAAACGGGCATCGGGACAATTTCGCGGCTTTCCAGGCGGGGTAAAGCCCAAAAGAGGGGCTAATCGGTCGGCTTGAAGTAATAGGCCGCGGCCCGCCAGACCCCGTCGGACTCCCTCACGAAGACGACGGTCTCGATCGTCGACGCGGCGTTCTTGAACGAGGACCGGTATTTGGCGGTGACCTGGGGGCCGTCGGCATCCGTCCCGATCGCCGCCGACATCAGTGTCCGGGAAAGGCAGGGTCCGAGGTTGACGTTGCGGGTCGCCTCGAGCCATTTGTCGAGCGTGCAGCTTTTCCTGAAGGAGGCGGAGGCCTCTTTCCATTGGGCGGCGTAGTCCCCGGTGTCGCCTTTCTTCAGCCATGGGGCCATCGCGGCGAGGGCCTTTTTCTTGTCGGGATCGTCGGGGGTCGCGCCGTCGGCGGTATTGGCCGGCTTGACGTAGTACCCCGCCGCCCGCCAGACCCCGTCGGCGTCCTTTTGGAAGGTGACCGTCTCGACGGCATCGGCGGCGCCGTCGAAGGCGGTGTGGAACTGGGCGATGACCAGGGGATTGGCGAGGGGAGGGGAGTTCGTCTCGACGACTCCCTGCTCCAGCATCGTCGAGGCGAGCGTGCGGCGCAGGGTATGGCCGACGGAGTCGTGGACGAACTTGCTGGCGGCGATCCACTGATCCTGCGTGACGTTCTCCCGGAAGTAGGCGGAGGCGGCTTTCCACGAGCCGACGTGGTCGCCCGCGTCTTCCTGCTTCAGCCACGGTTCCATGGCCGCGACCGCCGCTTTCTTCGCCGCCTCGATCTCGGCTGCGGGGACCGTGATCGGCGCGGGCGCGGGGGCGGCGTAGGCGGGATGGAGGGTGACGGTCAAGGTGACGAGTCCGGCCAGGAGGACGGTCAGGAGGACGCAGGGGAACGTGTTCTTGGGGGAAGGCGGGGTGACGATCATCCGGAGTCTCTGCTTGAGGGTTGCGTGCGATTCGGCGATGGCGAGGGCGCCGTGGGGGTGGAAGGGGGTTTCGTTCTGGCGCTTGACGAGGCGGAGGAGGAGGTCGCCGTAGAAGCGGGGGGCGTCGTTCTCCGTCTCGGCGAGGAGGGAGAGCGTCGCCGCGTCGGCGGCCTCTTCCCGGGCGATCCGCCAGCGCCGGTAGGCGAGGTGGGCGAAGGGGTTGAACCACTGGACGGCGCGGGCGAGGGAGAAAATCCAGTCGCCGGGGATGTCGAGGGCGCGGAAGTGGGCGAGTTCGTGGAGGAGGACGGCCTCCAGCTCCTCCCGGCTCCACGTCGCGGCGAGGTCGGCGGGGAGGAGGATGCGGGGACGGAGCCAGCCGAGGAGGGCGGGACCGGAAAGCTCCCCTTCCGGGGCGACGACGAGGCCGATGGGGGCGGTGACCCCCGCCTTCGCCTTGCAATCCTCGAGGAGCGCGGGGAGCGGCCCCTCGGCGACGAGGCGGCGGCGGTTCCAGCGGCGGGCGGTGAGCCACGTCTGTCCCGCGAGGCGGAGGAGGAGGAAGGCTGTCCCGGCCGCCCACGCGACGCAGAGCGCAAGGACGGGGAAGGGAAGAGCGGCGGTCGCGAAAATCGGGAAGAGCGGCAGGAGGAAGGCCCCGGCGGAGGCGATCCACCAAAGCCGCCGCCAGCCGGGCCGGGCGCGGAAGAACGGAACGGCCTCGGCGAGGAGGATCAGGAGGGTGGCCGCCCCGCCGCGGAGCGCGACCTCGACGGGAAGGAGGAGGGAGGGATTCATCGGAAGGGAGATCACTTCGTTTTCCGGTGGGTGCCGAGGATCGTCTCCAATTCGGCGATTTCCCGCTCGCTCAATTTCTTCGAGGCGACGAAGTGGGCGAGGAGCGGGCTGAGGGAGCCGTCGAAGATCCGGGCGAGGAACGAATCGGCCTCGGCGGCGCGGCATTCGGCCTCGGTCAGCAGGGGGCGGTAAAGGTAGGCGCGGCCGAGGGCGGCGTTCCGCTCCGCCTTCAGGAGGCGCTTGCGAAAGAGGCGGTTCAGGAGGGTCTTTACCGTCGCCTCCTGCCATCCCTTGCCGGGGAAGAGCGCCTCGTGGACCTGCTGGGCCGTCGCCCCGCCCGTCCGCCAGACGATCTTCATCACTTCCCATTCGGCCTCGGAAATCTTCGGGGTCGCTTTCATTTGTTTTTTCTCCGGTTTGATGACTACAAACGTAATCGCATATGCGATTACATTTGTAAATTTATTTTTCGCGCCGGGGCCTGTCATGGGGACGCCTCCCTCTTTTGGCGACGGCGGAAAAAAATGGATTTGCCGCAAATAACGTTTCGGCGCAGATTCGGGGGGCCATGGCAGCCTGGATCCGTACTTCCGACGACGACCCCCTCTTTCACGTGGGAGGGAAGCCCTTCCGCGTTGCCGAAACCCTCGTCGCCATCTACGTCGGCGCCTGGGTCGCCCTCGCCCTCGCGAAGGCCGCCGGGGTCGGCGACATCTGGGTCCACCTCTTCGCCCTCTCCACCGCCCAGGTTCTCCAGCACGGCTGGGTCTGGCAGCTCGTCACCTATCCCTTCGTCAACGCCCTCGACCCCTGGTTCGTCTTCGTCGCCCTCATCCTCTTCTTCTTCGGCCGCACGCTGGAGCGCGCCGTCGGCCGCCGCTCCTTCCTCGTCCTCTACGCCGGTCTCACCATCGTCCCCGCCCTCCTCCTCTGCGGCGTCGCCTTCCTGACCCATACGCCGAACTTCTACGCCGGGGCGACGAACATCAACCTCGCCTTCTTCATGGCCTTCGCCCTGATCTTCCCCGAGGCCCCGATGTTCTTCTTCGGCATCCCGGCGAAGTGGATGGCGATCGCGTGGACCGCCGTCCTCACCCTCATCTACATCGCGGCCCACGAATGGACCTACCTCATGGTCATGTGGGTCTCGATCGGCGTCGCCTTCGCCGTCCTCCGCTTCCCCTTCCTCGGCGAGTGGCTCCAGGCATTGAAGGAGCGGCAGGAAGAGGCCAGGCTGGCCCGGCAGCGCGCCAAGGCCGCCGCCCTCCAGGCCGAGAAGAAAGCCGCCGAGGAAGTCCGCCACCAGTCGATCGACCAGATCCTCGAAAAGATCTCCAAGACCGGCATGCAAAGCCTGACCCGCGACGAGCGGGCCGTCCTCGAGGAAGCCCGCAAGGAACTCCTCCGCCGCGACGCAGCCAAGTAACCCCGGGCGCGGGGAACGGCCCGCCTTCGGGGCGGCGTTTCCCCGGCTTTCTTCCTCTTTTCGTCCTCTTTGGTCTTTTGGTCCCGTAGCTCAGATGGATAGAGCGGCCCTTTCCTAAAGGGTAGGTCAGCGGTTCGACTCCGCTCGGGACCACCAGTTTATAATATGGTCTTCGGCTTGATTTTAAGCTGATAGAATGGCAGTATAAGCCAGATAACCCACGGACGTTAGATACCATAACAGACCAAGTTGGACGATTTAAAGAGCCAATAAAAGCCACTATGCCGCGAATTTCCGCCATCACCATCCAGAAAGCCGGGGATCGCTTCATTGTTGTGATCCCTCCTCTATTTTCCGAAACCGGCAAGCGAAAGCGCCTTTTCTTCTCTTCGCAAACCAAGGCCAAGGAGGAGGCCAAAGCCCGCAGGGACGCTTTCTTTTCCGGCAAGCGAGCTAATCCCACCACCGACGTGGACGAGGCCGTTCTCCTTCTTGCTAAGGAGCGCGGACTCACTCCACAGCAAATGGCCGATGCGATCCGATCCTATTCCCCCGCCCCTGTCGCCAGCACCTCCACCCTCCGCCAGCGGATCGACGAGTTCATAGACCATCAGCGCGATGTCATGAAGCGGGCCGACCGGACCATCAAGAACCTCCGATGGAAGCTGGGGCCCTTCGCCCGCGCCTCCGGCGGACTCCCCGCGGCACTGGTTCGGCCGGAAGACCTTCTCGCCGTTCTGGAGGCGATTCCCGACATGGAAACCCGCCGGAGCCACTACCTTGGAGCAACGGTCTTTTTCGGATGGCTGACCCGGCGGGGCTTCGTTTCGGTGAATCCCATGCGCGTCCCGGGCCGCCACATCGAGCCCATCGAGGTTCCGTACAAGGCTCCGATCATCTTGACCCTTGAGGAAGAGAAGGCGCTTCTGGATGCCTCCTCCGGCGAAACCCGGGCACTGCTCGCCTTGAAGTGTTTTGCGGGAATACGGTCCATCGAGCTATTTTCCGAATCCTGGGGGAGGCCCCGCCTCCAGTGGGAGGATTTCGATTGGAAAGAGGGAGTCATCCACATTCGCCGAGAGGTGGCAAAGGGAACCCGGAAGAAGGACAATGAGCGCTGGGTTCCGATCAACGATGCGCTGCGGGCCTGGATACCGGCGGCAGATCGAAAGAAGGCCGGGCCGGTTGCCTCGCGGACCCAAAAGTACATCTTCGACGATTTCCGGGCCCTCCTCATCAAGGCGAATGAAAAGCTCGAAAAGAAGCTGCGGGAGTGGCCCGACAACGGCCCCCGCCACTCGTTCGCTTCCTACTTCCTGGCCGCCTATCCCGAACGCGGAGCGGCGGAGCTGGCGCGGATCATGGGGAACTCGGAGACGGTCGCCTTGGGGAGCTACGTGAAGTCGATCAAACGCCAGACCGGGGGGGCGTGGTTCGCGTTGCGGCCTTGATCTGAAGGTGAAGAAGTAGAGAGATGCTTGTCGAGGTTGAACTGACAACCATCGGTTTGCAAAACTGGTGCTCTACCGCCGAGCTAAAGCGGCATTGGAGAGAGTTGCCCGTATGCCTTTTTCCGCGAGGCCTGATAATCGGACGACAGAACGAATTCAACGGCCTTCTGCGGGACGCGAAGCCATTTCGCGAGATCAAGAGTAGTTTGTCCAGCAGCCAGGCGAGCGAGGCATTCGGCATTGAACTGCCACGGGATCATCAGTTCGTAAGCCACGTAAATGGCGTATCTTTCTGACTCGAACGGCTGACTGCCGTCGACCTGCAGTGGCGCTTTGTTGATGAGCTCTTGAACAAGGCGAATCGGATCAGTTGTGAAGCGACTGGGATCGGTGTCGATGATCAGATGGGCCAATTCCTTCGCCATGATGAAGCGACGCCAGCACCCATTATTGATTCCGGGATAGATAACCCGGGCGCGGTCTTTATATCGCAGGAGCATCCCGATGAGGGCCTCCGGAGTCCAGGTGTTCTCCTCGAAATGGATCTTGAAAGCAACACCCACCGATAGGCGTTTTTCGATGGCCTCTCGGACATCCCCCATGATGTTAATGGGGGGCTGAAGGTTCGGAATGCTGGCCAACACCTCAAGGACTGACTGGCAGACTTCGAGGAAGGTGATGGCGGGGTGCGGACTAGACGGCTCCGACATGGGCCGCCTTGGGGGAGAGTGCCTTGTTTGCCTCCTCCAGGAAGCCTTCGACCGTCGTGTTCTCGACGCCGGTAGCGAAGAACTTGATATCAACCAATCCGTTAGCCTTTTCCTTCTCGCACCATTCTAGGAATTGACGAGTGGCGGGACCAACGGGGGCGGAGGTGGTCGTGGTAGCGTTCATTGGTTTTATTGAGCGGTCCTATATATCCGAACCTATCGTGATGTCAACAAATATTTGTCTTCAACCCCTTGATTCAGAGTAACTCATAATCGGCTTAATGCAACACGCTTTACTTACACAGTGTAACGCGCATGCCTGTCATATCATCGGCTTATTCCTGGTACTTCTGTAGCCGAAACTTCAGAGCGTGGGCCTTCTGCCGGGCCGTTCGGCCCTTCCACGCTACAACTTCGTGAACTTCGTTCCAGAGCTTCGGGTCATTGATCTTGCGGATCTGTCGTATGATCTCCCCTAGCTCGGCCTCGGCGCTGGCGCTAGCCCAGGGCTCAGCCCTCTCTCGGGCCTCCTTCGCTAGTTCTGCCAGCATCTCGGCCATGCGGTGATTGCGCGAGCCCCCGGGGGCCTCTGGTTCATCGTACTCGGGAAGATCCTCGGATATCTGAATGCCCTCCTCGCGAAGAGCGCGGAGCGATACGTCCAGGAGCCACCCGGAGAGGTCGAAACCCTGCCTCTGGGCGTTGTGAATAAGTACGGCTTTAAATTCCGTTGAACAGCGGAAGCTAATATTTACGGCCTTCTTCGCGTCTAACGAAGTTAGACGCCGACTCGGTCGACTCCCGTTTGTGGTGCTCATAATATGGATGGAATGAAGATCGTTTCCTTAATGCAGAACGCGTGCCGGTGGAGTATCTACTTCGGCCAGCTACTCGCCTTTTTCCTTGCGTGGGGGCTGTGGCGGGCGCGGCTTCTGGGATGCGATCTTCGCCTTTTTGCTCGCCTCCTGCTCAATCGTTTCCCTGTCTACCTCGCGCTTCAAAAGATTAGCGATGTACTGAGAAAACGATAGCCCCAGGCTTCGCGCCTTCTTCTGCCCCGCATTCTTAAGTGATGGGCTGATAGCTATGTTTTGTCGTACGCGTTTTTCTCCTTCTCCGTCAATAGGTATTTGTCCCATAGCATAAAGATTGCGCAATAATTGCTGTAGACTCAAGTTTTACTTTTTCATTGCGCAAAGGTTGTGTAATGATGGGTGAATGGCAAATCGAAAGACGAATCATCCCAAAGTTCGGACGAACTTAGCGCTAGACCCGGTCCTGAAAAAATCGTCATCCCGGTTGGCGTTTAAACGCGGGATTAGCTTCTCCCGTTATGTGTCCGACCTTCTCGCAAGAGATCTGGAGGCCTCCAAATGACCTCCCCCTCCTCTATTGACCCTGTTTGGGAGGGCATCGCATGGGTGTCCGAATATACCGGACTTCATCCGCGCCGGATTAGGCGCATGGCCTCCCACAAGCCCAAGGCGCTTATCCCTGCCCATCGTCGAGAGGGAATGCGCGATTGGCGCTTCAAGACCTCGGAGATCAAGGTGTGGTGGGCCGCCGCCTATAACGGCGCTGCGCTGCCGAAGGGGGGCGCGTGAACCTCTCCTCCATTCTCAAGGACGCCCATGGGGGCGAGATGACGCAGGCGAATTTCCGCATGCCCCGCACCACGAAAAAGCGGATGGATGCCATCTGCAAGGCGCATGGCGTTTCGGCCTCGCTCGCGATTCGTCGGTTGGTCATGGGTTTCGTCGACAGCTACGACGCCCAGGCCCCGAAGCGGAAAGGAGTGCGCCGTGGCTGATATCTACGCCGCCGTCCACGTCCGCGTCACCTGCAAGCCCGATGACATCGCCGACGTGAAAGCCGCCGAGGCTGCCGTCCTGCGCTTCGTCGAGATCGGTCTCGACCATGTCCGGGACACCCACCCCCTCGTCCTGGACGCCCGAGTGCGCGGCGTGGAGGTCGAAGAGGACCGGTCGGACTTCGACAAGGTCGATCGCCACCCCCAGGGAACTGAGCCGGAGAATCGCCGATGAGCCTCCGCACTGAGTTCTTCTATTCCGGGTATGAGGCGGGCTTCGCGTATGGCGACTCGGGAGCTATTCCCAACGCAGCCATCATCGAGGCGATGTCTCCCGAGAACCGGGAAGATTTCCACGCCGGGTTCCGACAGGGAACCGAGGCGGCCCGCATTGCGGGCGCTGAGGTGGCGAGGGGGATGCGATGAGCCTCCTCCGCTTCTTCCGCAGGAAGGCGTCCGCACCCTCGATGATCGACGTTCGCGGCCTTCGGATTGCCACTCCGCGCCGGGTTCGTCCCGCGCCCAGCGTGAACCTCGACGTGCCGACGTTTCAGCGTCAAGGCAAGTCGGTACAGGCCGCCCGGAGGATCATCGAATGAGCCGCTTCACGAAGGACATCCCGGACATGTGGCCGCCCCTGTGGGGGATGATCGCGGTTCTAGTCATCGCGGGAATCGTCTTCATCACCGCCCTCATCCTCGCGGTCGACTCCGTTATCCGACTTTTTTCCACCCCGTAATTCAGTCCCAAAAAACACCAACCACGCACCAACCATGCTCAAAAATATCGTTAAAAAGAAAATCACCGCGAAGGCCAAGAAGCCCTCCGCGCCCGCCGTCTCCGACAAAACCGTCCTCGTCCTCCGTTCCTGCACGGCGGAGATGCGCGGACCCCACGGAAGCTCCTTCACGTGGCCCAAGGAGGGCCCCGTTGAATGCCCCGACTGGAATGCCGCCGCCCACTGCGGCAACGGCCTTCACGGCTGGCTCTGGGGCCAGGGCAATCTCGGCATGAAGGTCAACGACCCCAAGGCGGTCTGGCTCGTCGTCGAAGTCGCCGAAAAGGACATCGTCGACCTCGACGGAAAGGTGAAGTTCCCTCGCGGCAACGTCATCTATTCCGGGAACTGGTGGCAGGCTTTCGAGATCATCCGTTCCCGCCGCCCCGCGGCGGAAAAATTTGAGAAAATCGCGACCGGCAACTCCGGCCACGCGGCGGCGACCGGCAACTCCGGCCACGCGGCGGCGACCGGCTACTCCGGCCACGCGGCGGCGACCGGCTACTCCGGCCACGCGGCGGCGACCGGCGACTCCGGCCACGCGGCGGCGACCGGCAACTCCGGCCACGCGGCGGCGACCGGCAACTCCGGCCACGCGGCGGCGACCGGCAACTCCGGCCACGCGGCGGCGACCGGCTACTCCGGCCACGCGGCGGCGACCGGCTACTCCGGCCACGCGGCGGCGACCGGCTACTCCGGCCACGCGGCGGCGACCGGCAACTCCGGCCACGCGGCGGCGACCGGCTACTCCGGCCACGCGGCGGCGACCGGCAACTCCGGCCACGCGGCGGCGACCGGCGACTACGGCCACGCGGCGGCGACCGGCTACTACGGCCACGCGGCGGCGACCGGCAACTACGGCCACGCGGCGGCGACCGGCGACTACGGCCACGCGGCGGCGACCGGCTACTACGGCCACGCGGCGGCGACCGGCAACTACGGGATTGCTGTTGCGCTCGGAAAAAATGGGCGGGCTAAAGCCGGGAAGGACGGCCTCGTCGTTCTCCGCTACCAGGACGACACCGCGGATCGCCCTCGGGTGGTGGTCGGTTATGTCGGCGAGGACGGCGTGAAGGCTGACACGTGGTACGTCGTCCGGGACGGCAAGCTCTCGGAGGTCAAGTAATGAAGCACATCCAAGGGGATCTCCTCGCCATTGAGCGCGGCATTCTTGTTCATCAAGTGAACTGCATCGGAGCCATGGGCGGCCTCGCGGGTCAGGTCCGTGAGAAGTGGCCCTTGCTGGGTCGTGAGTACCGAGGCCTCTGCGCGGCGGACAAGCTGCGCCCGGGTATGGTTACGTTCTTCCGGGCTGCCCCGGAACTCATCATCGCCAACTTGGCGGGCCAGTTGGGCGTCGGTCGCGCAGCCACCGATTACGACGCCTACGAGGTGGCTCTCCCGGCCATTAAATCAATGTCCGCCGTTACGGGCCTTCCGATCTTCTTCCCCCACAAAATCGGTTGCGGCTTGGGCGGCGGGGATTGGGACCGGATGTTTTTGATCCTGAAGAACCACTGCCCGGACGCGACGCTCGTTGAGTTCCTTCCCGACCTGGAGGAGATCGAAGCGTGAAGCCTGCTGAACCTCCTAAACCCCACCTCTACGTCCTTCGCCGTCGCAGAAAGCTCTTCACCACCCGCCGGAAATTCTGGCGGACGATGAAATCGAACTAACCCCACTCCATACCTTTATGTCCGAAACCACTCCCACTGAATCCAATCAAGCGCTCATTACCAAGCCCGCTGTCTCCCGCGAAATCCGCGTCGTCCATGACGACGGCCCGAATGCCTTCCTTCTCGACACCGCCCGATACGAGCACATCTGGCGAATCGCCACGTCGATGGCGGCCGCGTCGCTCATCCCCAAGCACCTCAAAGGAAACACGGCGGAGCAGGCCCGGGCGAACTGCTTCCTCGTCGTCAACCAGGCCCTCCGGTGGGGCATGGACCCTTTCGCAGTAGCGCCGGAAACGTACGAGGTTGGAGGCAAGCTTGCCTTCCAAGGGAAGCTCGTCGCCGCAGTCATCAACGCCCGGGCGGGATTGGCGAAGCGCCTTTGCTACGCCTTCACCGGCAAGGGGGATGCCATGACGATCACCGTCTCCGGCACGCTGCTGGGCGAGTCCGAGCCTCGAACCATCACCCTGTCCGTCGGCGACGCGAAGACGGAAAACAAGATGTGGAAGAACGATCCCGAGCAGAAGCTCGTCTACTCCGGGGCTTTGAAATGGGCTCGCCGCCACGCGCCGGAGATCATCCTTGGTGTCTATTCCGAGGACGACGTGGATCGCATCCAGGAGGAACGCGCCGTTCCTTCGCGCTCCTTCGCTGAGGCGATCTCGGTCGGTAGTGAGATTCAGCCTCGCGAGATCAGAGTTTGCGAGGACGGCGTGAGCAAGACAGCCAAGGTCATGATGACCGAGCCTGTCCCGGAAGAGGAACCCCGGCGCGGACGGTCGGCGCCCCGTCCCGTCCCGGCTGATCCTGCTGACGATGTACCGATGGGGGACGCGCCTGCTTCCGCCACTCATCTCCAATCGCTTCTGGAAGAGGCTGCGAAGTGGGGAAAGGCCGAGATGGTGGAACAAGCCGAAGTCCTCGCCGCCGCCTCGACGCGCTGGTCGGGATTCAAGGGCTATAAGCGGTACGCCGATCTCCCGGTCGACCTCCAGACGGACCTTAAGCGGGGCTTCGAGATCCTCATGACCGAGGGGGGGAAGTAATGAATCCCGGAATTTACTACGGGCTCCCCGCCGACGAGTACCACGCCGCTCCCGGCGTCTCGGCCTCGATGCTCAAGGCTATGCGTCGCTCTCCCGCCCACATGCGGGCCGAGATGGCGAACCGGAAGGAAACGGAGGCGATGCGTTTCGGAACGCTCCTCCACCTCCGCCTCCTGGAGCCGGAACGGTACAAGGCCGAATGCGTTATCATTCCCCCCGACGCGCCGGATCGCCCCACCAAGGCACAGCTCGCCGCCGCCAAGCCCGCGCCGAAGACGGTCGAGCAAATCGCGTGGTGGGCGAAGTTCGACGCCGAGACGGTCGGGAAGACGGTTATCGACCAGGAGGAAGCCTTCACGATCGAGCGCATCGCCCGGAACGTCTTCGCCCATCCCATCGCCCGCGAGCTATTGACCGGAGAGGGACAGAACGAGGTATCCATCTTCGCCGTCGATCCCGTGACCGGACTGCCTCTCCGGTGCCGCGTGGACCGGATTAAAGGCCGGGTTTTCGTGGACATCAAGAAGACCGTCAACGCCGCGGATTGGGAGTTCTCGAAGACCGTCGCCGACATGGGGTATCACCTCCAGGGGGCCCTCTACCTCCGCGTGGGTGCGTTGGCCCAGCTCGCCCCGGAATACTTCGTCCTCATCGCCATCGAGCCGCTTCCTCCCTATGCCGTGAACTGCTTCGCGTTGGGCGTGAAATCCCTCAGCCGGGGCGATGAGGAATGCGCTGCGCTCCTCGCCCAATACAAGGAGTGCGAGGCGTCCGGGATCTGGCCCGCCTACAAGCAGACGCTCCGCACCTTGGAAATCCCCCGGTACGCGCTCATGCGCCCCGAGGACGCCGAGGTTGTGTTCGATCCCGCGGAGTCCACCGCCGACGAGGAAGGAGTCGCATGAACTCCCCCATGACCCAAGAGGAGGCGACCGGGCTTCAGACCATCTTCAAGACGCAGTCCCTCCGTGCCTCATGCGTGGCGATTGCAGTCGCCGCCAAGGCGGGGGAGTTCTGGCCGGATGAGGTTGACCTCTCACTCCCGAAGGCGGACCGCAACTGCATCGGCAACGCGTACAAGCTCATGAAAGACACGTTGGGCGTTATCGCCCTGGCGGAGCCCCACGTCGTTCGCCGATCGAAGAGCGGGCCGAGTCGAGGCCACCTCATCCGCAAGTACCGAACCGTTGATTTCCGCCTGGCCCGGACGATTGCCCGCCTCGCGCCGTCGGACCAGCTCGACCTCATTTCCAACTAACCATCACTCCATCCAAACATGTTTTTCAAACCCAAAACCAAGAAGGCCCTCGAGGCTGAAATCGCAAAATTGCAGGCCATCTATAACGAGGTGGATCGCCGCGGAGGCGGGGCGGTCTACTTCTCCGAACAGGTGAAACGCGCCGGGCGCATTGCCGAACTCAAGTCCCACCTCAACCACGCCATCCTGTGAGCAGCGCACTCGAAAAACAGTTCCTATTCCGCTGGAAGCTGGCCGGAGGGCCGAAGCTGACGCCAGAGCATCAGTTCCATGGTGCGCGGTTGTGGCGCTTCGACTTCGCCTTGCCGGAGATGAAGATCGCCTTTGAGATCGAGGGGGGGATCTGGGTTAAGGGCCGTCATGTGCGGGGCTCCGGCATGGTGGAGGACTGTCACAAATATTTGGCCGCCGCCTTGCTTGGCTGGCAGGTGATCCGCCTCGTTGAGCCTCAACTCAATCTCGATACGGTCCGGGACATCGTCGCGTACGTCAAGGGAAGGGGGAGGGCGTGAGCGAGTTCATTGCGGAACGCGGCCCGCACAAGGCCCGGGATGTGGCGCGGGATCTATCGTCGGGCGGAATCCCGCGTTTCTGGACCGATAGTGAGACGATGGCGAACCAGATCTGCGACCGGCTCCGAGAGTCGGGATTCACTGGAAAACGCCGCTGGGACAAGCACGCCCTGGCCTTCGTGGTGACGTGCGAGGGGAAAAGAGAGGTGGCGTTGTGATCTTCCTCCTCTTGATCATCCTGGGGGTGCGGTGAATGCACGCGCCTACTACAACGAGGTCGACCCCTACGTCGCGCAGTACCTCCGCAACCTCATCGGAGCAGGGCTTATTGCCCTGGAGATGTCGACGAACGAAGCATCGTCGACGTTCGGCCAGACGATCTCCGAAACTACACTCAATGCCATTTCTTCGCCGGAGAAGGCGTCTGGAGTGGAGCCCTGCGTCGCGCCGGATGGCCTGACGACCGCCCCGTCTGGACCGGCTCTTGCCCCTGCCAGCCGTTCTCGGACGCTGGCAAGGGAAAGGGTTCGACGACGAAAGACATCTTTGGCCCGCCTTCTTCGCCCTTATCGCCGAGCGCCGCCCTGTCGTTTGCTTTGGCGAGCAGGTTGCGAGTAAGGACGCTCTCGCTTGGCTCGACGTTGTACAATCTGACCTGGAAGCTACGGACTACGCCGTCGGGACGACTGATTTTTGCTCTGCGAGCGTCGGCGCTCCGCACATCCGACAGCGCCTCTACTGGGTGGCCGACGCCGGACGCCTCGATAGCTCAGGACGGGGAGAGCTTCGAGACGTGGGAAGCCCGACGCTTGGCGACCAAGGAGCGGGTGGGGAACGGGAACGGCTTCGGGATGCCGCTGACGATTGCGGCCTTGCCCTCGGCTTGGCCGACACCTCAAGCCCACGACACCAACGGGCGATCCAAGACGCAGAAGGAGAAGCACGGAACGAAGCACGGATGTTCCTGTCTGGTTCGGAGTGCGGACCTCGCGGGGTGGCCCACACCGAACACGACGAACCAACGGGAAAGGGGGAAGATCCGGGGGCGAAGGAACGCAGAGGATTGAACCCCGGATTAAATCCTGCGGACGCGGCGGCTCTGGCGGGATGGGCGACGCCAGTGGCGAGCACAATCGCAAGTCCTCACGGGCGATGACGCGAGCACAAACAACGGGCGTCGGAGTGGGGGAGGACAGAGCTCGCCTCCGGGGCTGGAGCAGGAAGCGGAACTGGCGGCTGGGATCATCGCGGAGGATGTGAGGCAGTCCGGCTTGCCGGAGACATGGGCCGAAGTGGAGCGGCCCGGCCCGGTTAATGGCTTCTGGGGAGCTTCTGATTGGCTTCCGATGCCGGGATGAGCGGTGGCGGCCAGTTGACCCGGCACATTCCCGTTGGCTCATGGGGCTCCCGCCCGAGTGGGACGCCTGCGCACCCACGGAAACGCGATCAACCTTATCCAAGCGTCGGAGTTCATCTCTGCCTACCGGTTCGTCCGAGGGGAGATCGTCTAGCCATTCACCTAAAAATCTATGATCCCATCCATTCCATTGATTTGGAAATCACTAAAACGGCAAACGAGATCCACGGCCTGAAGGCTGATCTCGAGCGAAAGACCAACTACATCGGCCGACTCAACAGGGCGAAGGCCGCGCTCTCCGATCTCGATGAGGAGGGGGGCGTGCCTAAAAACACCCGCCGCCGCTCCTGCGAAGGCGAAGACCGCTCGTCAGGAGAATGCTGCCCTCGATTCGTCCCTTATCCGCGACAAGATCCTTGAGGTGCTTCTGGAAACGGGAACACCCATGCGCAGCGTCGATATTGCAGAGCACCTGCACGTCGTACTAACGCACGATCAGCGCGGCGGACTCGATCTGCGAGGGTTCAAGAGTCGGATTTCGTCGTTGCTCTACAAGCTCGGCCACCACGGAATCGATAAGGACATTGTTGCGACGGGCCGATCGTGGACGTTATGGCCTGGCTGAGTGGAAGGGGAAGGGGGCGTTGTGAAGATCGGCACGAAAAGCATCCTGTTCGGGGTTCACGCCTTCTGGTTGCACCCCATCTTGATCGCTATCGGGTGGTGGCGGCTGTACGGATTCCCGCTCGACCTCCGGCTTTGGGTGGCGTTCTTCGTTCACGACCTAGGCTATTTCGGGAAGCCGAACATGGACGGTCCGGAGGGGGAGATCCATCCCGAGTTCGGTGCCGCCATCATGCGGAGGCTCTTCGGCGACGAGTGGGGCGACTTCTGCCTCCTCCACTCCCGCTACTACGCCAAGCGCGTCGGGCGGCCCGTCTCGGCCCTCTGCACGCGACAAGATGGTGATTATCCTCGAACCCTCGTGGCTCTACATCCCGAGGTGTTGGCTCTCCGGGGAGCTTCAGGAGTTCATTGACGTCGCCCGCCGGCGGTCGGCGACGAGAACCGGCCCGAGCGACAACCTGAGCGACGCCGAGCGCGAAGGCCTGGGTTCGGGGAATCCCTGGCGGTGGCATCGCGCCCTCAAATCCTACATGCGCCGATGGATCGCCGCCCAAAGGACGGCGCGACGGATACCTGGACGCGGGTCCGCAACGTCGAGCAGGAGCACATCAATGGCCGGTGACTGGATCAAGTGGACCAAGGGGCTCACCCGGAAGAGCGAGGTGCTCCGCATCGCCGCCGCCTTGAACATGGAGCCTGCCCAGGTCGCCGGGCATCTCATGGAGTTTTGGGAATGGTGCGACAACAACGCCGAGGTCGGCGACGACGGTGACGCTCTTGTAACGCTCGGAGCGTTACAGCATGTAACGGTCGACCGCATCGTTCACGTAACGGGCTTCGCCGACGCACTCCTATCGGTTGGGTGGATGATCTCGGAAAAAGGCATCCTCCGGCTCTCGAACTTCGGCCGCCATAATGGGCAAACCGCTAAGACACGGGCACTTGGGAAGAATCGGGTGGACCGGTCTCGTAACGGTGAGAGCGTTACATCTGTAACGGTAAAAGCGTTACCAGAGAAGAGAAGTAAAGAGAAGAGTACTAATACCCCCCAACCCCCGCAAGCGGGGAGAAGGTGGAGCTTCCTTTTTCGTCGGCTCGCTTCGCGGCGGCGTGGGGGGACTGGCGGAAGCACCGGACCCAGATCCGCAAGCCGCTCCGTCCGCTTCAGGAGCAGAAGCAGCTCGAGGAGATGACGGCCCTCGGCGAGGTCGAAGCCATCCGCCGCATCGAGCAGAGTATCCGGCAGGGCTGGCAGGGTCTCTTCGAGATCAAGGACGCCCAGGGGATGCCCGTCGCGCCCCGACCGGTCGAGAAGCCCGCCAAGCCGGTCCCGGACTGGGTGGTCGAACTCGACGCGTGCCGGGGATCATACAGCGAGAGGCTTTACGCCAAGGTGGCCGATCCGGCGGCGGAC